>DASXFY010000050.1:0-2144 GCA_036489335.1 Steroidobacteraceae bacterium | reverse complement strand
CGGCGAGCCGACCACCATGTATTCCAGCCAGTCGGTGCCATTGGGCACCTGCTGCGCCACCCACTGAGAGCTGGTGTCGGTCATGCCGCCGTACCAGTAGGGCCTGAAGCCCAGCACCCCGCGGTAGAAGGTATCCTCGAGCGTGCGGTCATGAATGATGAATCCCACATGGATGATGTGCCGCGAGAGCGGATTGACTGGAATATCAGGCGGATGCGCCGGCGGCTGTACGAGTTGAATGTCGTTACCCTCCGGATCCTTCACGTCAAACCAGCGGCTGCCATCGCTCGCATGTCCGACGCGCGAAATGACGGTAACCCGCCTGTAGATCAGATACCGGCGCAGGCCGTTCGCATCAGTCGTAACAAATGCAACGTGATCGAGCCGGCTGAACGACGTCCATCCCTGCGGCAGGGGTAGAACCTCTACGAACTGAGTAGGCGCGAAGTAGTAGCGCCGTCCGGACGCCTGTTGAGGGTCCGCGCCCTTCACCGCACCGAGATCGTGGACGTAGAAACGCTCGCTCTTCACCGGGTTCGACGCGTAGACCGCAATGTGCGACAGGCCGGTGATCGGCGGGCGCTCGGGTGCCGCCCCGTATGCGCTCACCATCCCGGCAGCAAATAGGATGATGGTCCACGGCATGCGTCTCATGGCGCGTTCCCCGCCTGGGCTGGCATCGCTGCGGCGGTGGAAATCAGCGAGCGCAAGCCAGACCCGCCCGGCGGTGATTCGGTCGTGGAGAACCATGGTAGCGTTCCCATTGGGACGCGCTAGATTAATCCCGTGACGGGCCGCTGTCGATCGGTCGGCACACCGTTCATATTAGGGGGAAAATGCCTGCATACCGCGGGCGACGGAGGGTGGCGGCGCCAGGCGCTTGATGGGGCGTGACCGCCGCTAGTACGCTTGTCCGGCTGGGCGATGAATCGCCGAAGTCACCGGAGTACCGCATCAATGAGTACCGTCGCCGATCAGTTCGCGGAGGTCCTGGCCGCAGGGGGAGTCAAACGGGTCTACGGTATCGTCGGCGACAGCCTCAACGGCCTCACGGACGCGATCCGCCGCCAGGAGAAAATCGACTGGGTCCATGTGCGGCATGAGGAGGTAGCCGCCTTCGCTGCAGGCGCCGAGGCGCATCTGACTGGCGAGCTGGCCGTCTGCGCCGGTAGCTGCGGGCCCGGCAATCTCCATCTCATCAACGGTCTCTTCGACTGTCACCGCTCACGCGTCCCCGTGCTCGCGATCGCCGCGCACATTCCCTCCGCCGAGATCGGCAGCGGTTATTTCCAGGAAACACATCCCGAGAATCTGTTCAAGGAGTGCAGTCACTACTGCGAGCTGGTCTCGAGCGCGAGCCAGATGCCGCGCACGGTGGAAGTCGCGATCCGCGAGGCCGTCGGCAAGCGGGGCGTATCCGTCGTCGTGCTTCCGGGAGACGTTGCGCTGCGCACGGCGGCCGGCTCTGAGTCACCCAAAGTGAGCAGCCTGCTTCCGCCGACGCCGATCGTCACACCCGCGCAAGCAGACCTCGACCGATTGGCATCCCTGCTGAATGACGCGCGCCGGGTGACGATTCTGTGCGGCTCGGGCTGTCAGGGCGCGCATGCGGAGCTCTTGACGCTCGCCGAGCGTCTGAAAGCGCCTGTGGTTAACTCGATGCGCGGCAAGGAACACGTCGAGTGGGAGAACCCCTACGACGTAGGGATGACCGGACTGATCGGCTTTTCCTCCGGGTACTTTGCCATGCTCGACTGTGACTCTCTGCTGATGCTCGGCTCCGATTTCCCGTACCGGCAGTTCTATCCGCAAGGATCTGGCGTGCGCATCGCGCAGGTCGATCTTCGAGCGGAGCAGATTGGACGCCGCACCGCAGTCGACATCGGCGTGGTAGGCAACGTCCGTTCGACCCTACAGGCTTTGCTGTCTCTGCTGAAACAGAAGAGCGACGACTCCCACCTGACGCAAGCGCAGCGTCATTATGCGAAGACGCGGCGAGACTTGAATGAGCTCGCCGCCGCAAGGCCGGGAGGCGGCCTGATCCATCCGCAACAGATCGCACGAGCGGTCAACGACCGGGCGGCGGATGATGCCGTCTTCACGTGCGATGTCGGCTTGCCCACGGTGTGGGCCGCGCGCTATCT
>DASXFY010000024.1:0-137288 GCA_036489335.1 Steroidobacteraceae bacterium | reverse complement strand
CCCGAGAACAAGGTCGCCCTCGGCTTCGTTGAGGGTCTCAACAACAAGATCCGCGTCCTGCAGCGTCGCGCCTACGGATTGCGCGATGAAGAGTACCTCCGGTTGAAGGTTCTCACCTGCATGCTGCCTGCGCTGTGACCCGAAAACGTTCACGAACTACCCACACGTTTCCACGAAGACCCTAAAAATTGAACCCGTCAATGTAGGGGGCCGTTCGCATTTGTTGTTTTGCTTCCATTGCTGACCCCTTAAAAGGCTAGGGCCCCTTGCGGGGCCCCGCCACCCGTGGACCGAAACCCACGGGGGAATTGTCGAGAATAATAACCCCGAAATTCCGAATATCAATAGCGACATATTGACAAAATAGAAAACATTCATTCTGACAAAGACTTAAGCATGACAAAAGTCACTGGGAATCCGGTTGCAGCCCGGCACTTCGAACTCCCTCGCGCTGGGGCTAAGCCGGGCGACACAGTAGAAGCTTCAGACATATATCTCGTGACGCATGACCCGACGCATGCGTAACATCAGAAGTCAATTTTTTGCCTCCATCTAAGCAACGACGTCTTACTCTGACGTCGAGGTCCGCTGCGCCGTCTCGGCTCGACTCAGGAGACCTGTCAGGTCATGCCCGGGTGCCGTTCCGCGGGGCCCAACCGGCCGAGCAGCGATTTCAACAGCGGCGCGACGCGCCGCAGCTCACTCTGGTGCGCCGCCGAGAGTCCAGCGAGCGCCTGCTCGCCCGAGGCGGTGAGCGCCAGAAAGGTGCGGCGCCGGTCGTGCGGGTCCCCGCGGCGAGCCAGGTATCCGCGGCTCACCAGCCGATCGACCAGGCCGACGGTGCTGTGATGGCGGATGCCGAGCCGCGCGGCCAGATCGCCGACAGTCGCCTCGCCGCCGCCGGGATAGCCCTTGATGGCGAGCAGCGCCTGGTGCTGGCGGGGAGCGAGGCCCGCCGCATGCGCCGCCTGCTCGCTGAACGCCGCGAAGCGCATCAACAAATAGCGAAATTCCGCTAGGATCTCGTAGTCGTGCGGCGCCAGCTCGGGGGGCGGCGCGGCACGCGGGCTCTGCCTTTTGGGGGTGGCGCACATCGGATTTCTCATGGAGAATAATATCGCATTGCGATATAAAGCGCGCGCCTCGCCGGGCGCCGCAATCCCTGGAGAACCATGAAGAGCTCTGTTTCCACCCTCGGGGTGCTCGACACCCTGCGCGACTTCACCGCCGACCGGCGCCTGCTCGTGCTGTCCGCGATGGCCGTGGCCACCGGCAGCTTCGGCGCCGGCGCGGCGTGGGTGCTGCTGAAGCTGATCGCCCTGGTCACCAACTTCGCCTACTTTCATGTCTACTCGACGGCGACCTCTTACCTGAGTCACGCCAAGCTCGGGCCGAGCTCGATCCTCATACCGGTCATCGGCGGCCTGATCGTCGGGCTCATGGCCCGCTTCGGCTCGCAGAAGATTCGCGGACACGGCATTCCCGAGGCGCTCGAGGCCATTCTCATCGGACAGAGCCGGATCGAGCCCAAGGTCGCAGTGTTGAAACCGCTGTCGTCGGCCATTGCCATCGGCAGCGGCGGCCCGTTCGGCGCCGAGGGCCCCATCATCATGACGGGCGGCGCGCTCGGGTCGCTGTTCGCCCAGTTCTTCCATCTGAGCTCCGCGGAACGCAAAACGCTGTTGGTCGCGGGCGCCGCCGCCGGCATGACGGCCATCTTCGGCACTCCCGTGGCCGCGGTCCTGCTCGCCATCGAAGTGATGCTCTTCGAGTGGAAGCCGCGCAGCTTCGTACCGGTGGTCGTCTCCGCCATCGTCGCCATGGCCTGGCGGCCTTGGCTGGTGGGTGCCTGGCCCCTCTTTCCACACACCGGCATTCCGGCGATGCCGTGGTGGGGGCTCGCGCTCTGCGCCGGAGTCGGCATCGTGGCAGGGCTGCAGTCGGCGATCACCACCGCCGGCCTCTACTGGGTCGAGGAGTTGTTCGAGAAGCTGCCGATTCACTGGATGTGGTGGCCGGCCCTCGCCGGCATCGTCGTCGGTATCGGCGGCCTGTTCGATCCGGCGGCCCTCGGCGTCGGCTACGACAACATCCAGGCGCTGATCAACGGCTCGGTACTGATCCATGCCGCCATAGCGCTGTTGGTCGTCAAAGGCATCATCTGGGTCATCGCGCTCGCCTCCGGAACCTCGGGCGGCACGCTGGCGCCGCTACTCATGATGGGTGGTGCCGTAGGCGTGCTGGAGGCTCACATCCTGCCGTTCGGCGACAGCGGCTTCTGGGCACTCATCGCCATGGCGGCGGTGCTCGGCGGAACGCTGCGCTGCCCGCTGACCGCGACAGTGTTCGCCATCGAGCTCACGGGCGACATGAGCGTGATGCCCGAGGTACTCGTGGCATGCGTCGCCTCATTTGCCGTGACGGTGCTGATCATGCGCCGCTCCATTCTTACGGAGCGGCTCGCGCGGCGCGGCCGCCATCTCACCTATGAATATACCGTCGATCCGTTCGAGGTGATGCGGGTGAGTGAGATCATGACCTATCCTGTACAAACACTCCCGGCACGCATGTCGACGGAGGAGGCGCTCGCGTTCTTTGACACCGAGAATGAGACCAAGCGCCACAAGAGCTACCCTGTCGTCAACGATGCCGGGCAGGTCGTCGGCATGGTTTCACGCGCCGACGTGCTGCGCTGGTCGCGGGAAGGCTGGCCCGAGGGCCAGACGCTGGAGGAGAGCACGGACGCCGACGAGTCTTTCATCGGCTACACGGACGAGTTGGTGGGCCACCTTGCCGATCGCATGGCGTCAGCCGATGTCGGCCGCGTACCGGTCGTCGACCGCGCTACCGGCAAGCTCGCCGGCCTTCTGGCCAGACGCGACCTGCTGCGCGTCCGCGCCCATGTCGCCCGTCTGGAGCGCGAACGGGCGCGGCCGCTGACCATGACCGGTTGAGCCGCCTCTGAGCGGCCGCCGCGCTCATCGCGCGGTCAGCAGCCAGTGCACACGCTCGGGATCGCGAGCGATGACCTTTAGATATGCGCGCGCCGGCCGGTCAGGCTCGCTCCTGCCCTGCTCCCAGTCACGCAAGGTGCCCAACGGAATTTGATAACGCGCGGCGAACTCTTCTTGAGTGAATCCCAGCGCGCGACGCAGCGACCTCACCCGCGGTACTCGCCGCGAGGTGCGGAGCTCGTCCGCCGTCATGGGCCGGGCATCGGGATCGACAGAGGCTGCCGTTCGCGCCTGCTCCGCCGTCATGGGGCGCATGGGCGCATGTGGAAAGGGGGCCTCCCTACCGCTCCTGGCCACTCTGACGATTTTGCCGTCAGCTCGAATTCTCGCGGTAATAGTGGTCTTGCTCATGTCGCTCTGCCCGACGGGCCGAGATAACCCGAATGCGATCGGCGCGCGCCGTATATGTCACGTGGACGAGAACACCGGCACACATGCGCCCCACTCGAACTCCATGGACATGGTACTACGGGTAATCAGTAGTCAGCAAGGTTTGGGACGCGGCGCGGCACGATCGCAGCCGTGCCGAGCGCCGCTGTGCGTTAGGGACGATTCGGTGCGTTAGTCAGCGCCAACGATGGGCGGAAGGCTCCAAATCCAGCGATCGAAGGCCATTTCTGCCGGTTCCTGGGCTGATATGGCGATTTCTCCATGCCACCCACCAATCAGGCGTGCCGGCCGTGTGTTGGCCGGCCGCAACGGCCGTGCCGTGTGAGCCATTGCTCACTTCACCCCCCTTTGCCCAAGCCGCCTGCTGATTCTGTTAAGTCTCGCACGGCCGGCTCCCGGCTCCCGATGAGACAAAACACCATGGGTTAGCCCGTAGGCTCGCCCGGTAATCGCACGGCTGCACGCTGTTCGCCGCAGTCGCGCCTCTGGGGGTAAGTTCTTGTCGCTATTCAGTAGAGCGCAGGCCAACGGTTGGCGGGTCGGGGTCATGCCGGCAGACCGCGAGACCGCGCTCGCCATCGTGCGTACCACGAAATCCGCGCGGCCGCTGCTGCGCCACTGCGCGGTCCATCCGTCGCTGGAGATTCGCGCGGAGCACGTCCTCGCCCCCCTCGCCCACAATCGCGAGCTGTCGCAGGCCGCCGTGAGCGCGGTGTTGAGCACCGACGCTTACCAGCTCGTACAGGTCGAGGCGCCTGAGGTGCAAGCGGACGAGCTGCGCGGAGCAGTGCGATGGAAGCTCAAGGACATCATCAACTTCCCGCCGAGCGAAGCGATCGTCGATGTGTTCGACATCCCCGAGCAGGCGCGTTACGTCGAGTCCCGGATGATCTATGCGGTCGCGGCGCGCGCCGAGGCCGTGCGGCGCATCGTGAGCCTGGTCAAGCCGCGGGTCCGTGGCTTCGATTGCGTGGACATCCCGGAGATGTGCCTGCGCAACGTCGCCGCCCTTTTGCCGCAGGACGAGCAGGGCGTCGCCCTGATCGCGCTCAGCGACACCTTCGCGCAGCTGACATTGACCTGCCGCGGCATTCTCTATCTCGCGCGGCGCATCGATCTCGGCCGCCGCGCGCCAGGATCGTCCGGTGAGGCTGCAGCGGAGGTCGATGTGCCTTCCCTGGCCCTGGAGCTGCAGCGCTCACTCGACTACTACGAAAGTCACTTCGACCGTCCCGCGATATCCGAGGTCGTGCTTGTCTCCGGCGATGACCGTGCCGCGCGTCTGCTCGGCGACCTGGCCACGGCGACCGGACACTCGGTCACGCTGCTCGAGGTGCAGGATCACTTCGCTATCGCCGACAGCGTCGAGCCCGATACGCGCTGGCCGGGACTGCTCGCGCTCGGGGCGGCGCTACGCAGCGAGCGCAGCCGGCCGTGAAACAGCCCCGTCAGCAGATCAATCTCTACCAGGAGACGGCGCCGGCGTGGCGCCCGTTCGGATCCGCCACTCTCGCCCTGGCCGCGATTGCCGTGTGCTGCGGCTTCGTGGCCATCTGGGGCTTCGGAACCTGGCAGGTGGATCGTCTGCAGCGCTCGGTCGACGATCTGCAGCGGCAGCAGGCCGCGCAACAGACGATGCTGAGCTCGCTCGGCTCGCTGACGGCCGCCAGCGGCGACGCGGCGGACTTGAAATCCCGCGTCCAGGCGCTCAGTGCGCAGCTTGCGGCAGCCGAGCGTGCGCTTGCACTGCTGCAGGCTGGCGCTGCCGGCAACACCAGCGGCTTCTCCGCGCCACTCGCGGCCCTGGCGCGACACCCCATGCAAGGCCTGTGGCTGCGGCAGATCACTCTCTCGGACCTGACCGGCTCGACGAGCCTCGCGGGCCAGGTCGTGGATCCTGACTGGCTGCCGCGCTACCTGCATGTTCTTGCGACCGAGCCCGCGCTCGCGAGCGTGCGCTTCGACAGTCTCGTGATCGAGCGGCCGGATGCGGACCATGCGACTTCCGGGCTCGCGCAGCCCCGACCCCGGGCGGCGTTCAAATTCCGTGCGGGCGGCACAGCCGGCGCTTCACAGCAGCTCGCGAACACGCAGGGGCAGCGGCCGTGAACATGCAGCGCATCACGGATCTGGCGGCGCGGTTCGACCGATTGAGCCTGCGGGAGCGTGTCCTCACCAGCGGCGCGACGCTGATCGTGCTGATCGCCCTGTTCAATGTCCTCGTGTTCAAGCGGCTCGAGACACGAAGAACCCAACTCTCCCAGCAGTTGACGCAAACAGCCGCGACCATCACCGACACGGCCGCGGCCGTCGATGGCTCCGACGCAACCGGCGCGACCTTGCAGCGCACCATCGCGCTCACCGAAGAGCTCAGCCAGGCGACCGCCCGCCTCAACTCCCGCTCCGCCGGCCTGATTCCACCGCAACGCATGACGCAGGTGATCCACGACGTGTTGAGCCGGCAGCAGGCAGTGACGCTGATCAGCCTGCGAGGCCTTGCGCCCTATGCGCTGCTCGACGGCCCGGATAACAAGGACCCCACGGCCTTCAGCAGCAACTCCCAGGGTCCCTATGTCCACTCCGTGGAGATGGTGCTGCAGGGACCTTATCTCGACGTGCTGACATACCTGCAGGCTCTCGAGGGGCTGCAATGGCACTTCTACTGGCAGAGCCTCGAGCTCGATGCGACTCGCTATCCGACGACCCGAGTGACCGTAAGGCTCGGCACCGTGAGCATGAGCCGCGACTGGATTGATCTATGAGCCGCAGATTCGCGATCACCGTATTGGGCCTGTTACTGGCGTGCGCCGCCTCCTACAGCTCCCACGCCGACTCTCTCACCGATCCGACCCGGCCACCCACGCCGTGGGCACACCTGCCGGGAGGCGGCCTGCAGCTCGAAGGAGTGTTGTGCCACGCTGGAGTGTTCGTGGCCATCGCGGACGATCGGCTCGTTCATGTCGGCGACCGTGTGGACGGCGCGCTGATTCGCGGCATCTCAGCGGCGGGCATCAGCTATTCCCGCGGCAGGCATGAGCGATTCGCGAGCGCTCCCGCGCCACAGCTCGAGGGTTGTGCGGGCGCCGCCTCGGCCGCGCAACCCGGCGGCGAGCCGCTCTTCGGCGTGGATGTGGCCGGCGCTCCCGCGAGCGTGTTCTTCGAGGGTCTGGTAGAGAACACGCCATACAACGTCCTCGTGCATCCCGATGTAACAGGCCGCGTCACCCTATCTCTCAAGAACGTGACCCTGCAGCAGCTGTTGGATGCCGCACGAGACTTGTATGGTCTAGACTACCGACACACCGCCGCCGGCTACCTGATCCTGCCCGCCGCCCTCCAGACGCGCATTTTCCACATCAACTATCTCGACCTGCGGCGCTACGGAGTGTCGAACACCCTCATCAGCTCCGGTCAGGTGACCCAGGGCAATTTCAACACCCAGTACGGCGGCACGCAGGCGGCCCCCAGTCAGTCTCCGACCACCGCCACGGTGGGCAGCGGCGATGACAAGGCGACGATCGACACGACGGGTACGTCGGTGATGACGCGCGACGACTCGGACTTCTGGGGTAATCTCGAGGCGAACCTGCACGCCATGATCGGCACGGGGCCCGGACGCAAAGTTATCATCGACCCGCAGTCCGGGATAATCGTCGTACGGGCGCTGCCGGAGCAGCTTGCCGAGGTGAGCGATTATCTCGACAGCACCGAGGCGACAGTCACCCGGCAGGTACTGCTCGAGGCGAAGATCGTGGAAGTGGACCTCGACCACGCCTACCAGGCGGGCATCAACTGGGCCCAGGTCATGGCGCTGGGCAGCAGTCACTACCTCATTGGCCAGAGCAGCCCGCAAAACGGCTTCGGCACCGCCAACGCCCTCACTCCACCCACCAACTCGCCGGTGACTGTCGGGCCCGGGAACCCGATCACCAGCCTCACCACCAACAGTCTCGGCGGCGCGTTCACGCTGGCGGCCGACTTCACCAACTTCGACGCCTTCATCCAGCTCCTGAGCACCGAGGGCAACACCCATGTTCTGTCGAGCCCGAGGGTGGCCACGCTCAACAACCAGAAGGCGATCATCAAGGCCGGAACCGACCAGTTCTACGTGACCGGGGTGCAGAGCAACACCGTGGTCAGCAGCGGCAGCACGCCGACGATCTCGAACAATGTGAGCCTGACTCCATTCTTCTCCGGTGTGGCGCTCGATGTGACGCCGCAGATCGGGACCCATGGGGATGTGCTGCTGCACATCCACCCGATCGTCAGTCAGGTGACCACTCAGACCCTGACCATCGAGGTCCAGGGCAGTCCCGACGTGCTGCCCATGGCCCAGAGCGCCGTACGGGAATCCGACAGCATGGTGCGGGCGCACAGCGGCCAGGTCATCGTGATCGGCGGCCTGATGCAGGAGACGGTGAACAAGCAACAGTACAAGACGCCGCTTCTGGGTGACATTCCGGGAGTCGGGCGCCTCTTTCGCAGCGAGCAGGACACGAAGAGCAAGGTGGAGCTGGTGATCCTGTTGCGCGCGGTGGTAGTGAACGGCGGCGACTGGCCGAAGCTCGTCAAGGACTCATCCGCAATGGTGGACGGATCGGCCGGGAAGAAGGCGAAGTCGCCGTGAGCGACCAGCCGCGGCGCAAGCGGGTTCGGGTCGGAGAGCTGCTGCTCGAGCAGAAGCTCATCAGCGAGCAGCAACTGAAGACCGCGCTCGCCGAGCAGGCCCGCAGCGGCCGGCGGCTCGGCCGGGTGTTGACCGACCTCGGCATGGTGACCGAACAGGCCTTTCACGAGGCGCTGGCCAAGCACCTGCGCATCCCTTTCATGGACCTGCGGCAGGTGCAACTGACACCTGAGGCGGTACGGATGCTGCCCGAAGCGCAGGCCCGACGCTCCCGCGCGCTGGTTCTGCAGGCGGACGAGGCCGGCGCACTGGTCGCCATGGCGGATCCCACCGACCTTTTTGCCTACGATGAGCTGGCAGCGGCCCTGAAGCGCCCGATCCGGCTCGCGCTGGTCAAGGAGTCGGATCTGCTGCGGACCATGGATGCGATCTACCGGCGCACCGACGAGATCGCTTCGATCGCGCAGGAAGTGGGTGAGGAGCTGCGCGAGGCGGATATCGATATCGAGCGGCTGGTTGCCGAGGAAGGCTCGCCCGATGCGCCCGTCATCCGACTCATCCAGACCATGTTTCACGATGCGATGCAGGTTGGCGCATCGGACGTGCACATCGAGCCCGGCGACAGTGCTCTGCGGGTGCGCCAGCGCGTCGACGGCCATCTGCAGGAGCAGGTGATAGAAGGGGGACGCCGCGTGGCCGGTGCGCTCACCACACGCCTGAAGCTGATGAGCGGCCTCGACATCGCCGAGAAGCGCCTGCCGCAGGACGGACGCTTCTCCGTGAAGATCGGTCGCAAGGCCATTGACGTGCGCCTGTCGACCATGCCCACCCAACACGGCGAGTCCGTGGTGATGCGGCTGCTCGACCAGTCCTCCAGCCTGATGCGCCTCGATGCGCTCGGGATGCCGCCGGCGCTGCTCGAGCGCTTTCGCGTACTCATCGAGCGCAACGCCGGCATGGTACTCGTGACGGGTCCCACGGGCAGCGGCAAGACCACGACCCTCTACTCGGCGCTGCAGCACCTGAATCAGCCCGACACCAAGATCATCACGGTCGAGGACCCGGTCGAATACCGCCTCGATCGCGTGAATCAGGTACAGATCAACGCCAAGATCGGGCTGGATTTCGCGCGCGTCCTGCGCACGACACTGCGGCAGGATCCCGACATCATCCTGGTCGGCGAGATGCGCGACAGCGAGACGGCGGAGATCGGGCTGCGCGCGGCGATCACCGGCCACCTGGTCTTCTCGACGCTGCACACCATGAGCGCGCTGGCCACCGTGCATCGGCTGCTCGACATGGGAGCTCCCGGCTACATGATCGCCGCGGCGGTTCACGGCATCGTGGCCCAACGACTGTTGCGACGCGCGTGCGAGAACTGCGCTCGCCCGGTGCAGCCAGGGCCGCACGAGGCGGCGCTGCTGAAGGCGCGGTTCGGCCCCGAGGCGGCGGCCGCCTCTTTCCGAGCCGGCCCCGGCTGCACGTATTGCAACCTGACAGGTTATCGCGGCCGCATCGCCGTGTACGAGCTGCTCGAGATTGATCGAACACTCACGGAAGCGATTCAGCGTGGCGATCTTGGCCGTTTGGAGGAAGCCGCGCGCGCGCGCGCGAATTTCGCGTCGTTGGCGCAAGGCGCCCTGGACCTCGCGATCCGTGGAGTTACGACCGTCTCGGAAGCGCTGAGCGTTATTACAGGCGCGGACGCAGACGATGGTTCGCCCACTGCCGCCCGGGCCACCGATCCGCTGCTGGAGGAAGTTCTCCAGGCGGATGCGATGAGCGCAGGCAAGTAGCGCGGCCGCGCGCTTGCAGTTGATCTGCCGTGAGTCAGTACCTCTATAGCGGACGATCGGCCCGCGGAGAGCCAGTGAGCGGCAGCCTCGAGGGCGAGTCCGAGGACGCGGTTGCAGCCCGGCTGCAGCAGGACGGCGTAACACCGATCAGCATTGCAGCAAGCACCGCGGTGTCGGTGGCCTCCGCGCCTTTATCCGAGCTTGCGCGCCGCATGGGCGTGGGCAAACCCAAGACGGCGGACCTGGTGCTCTTCACGCGCCAGATGTACACCATCGTCAAATCGGGCATTCCGCTGCTGCGCGGCTTGCGCGGGCTGGTCAGCTCCACTCACAACGTCGTGCTCCGGCAGGCCCTGGAGGATGTGTTGCGCAGCCTCGAGGCCGGCCGGGATCTGGCGACGAGTCTCGGACGTCACCCCGAGATCTTCCCTGAGATCTATCTCGGCATCATCTCGGTAGGCGAGGCCACAGGCACACTCGAGGCCGCATTCATGCGGCTCAGCGCGTACCTGGGCCAGGAGCGGGATCTCGAGGACCGGGTCAAGAGCGCCTTGCGCTACCCGCTCATTGTCATCCTGACCATTGCCGTGGCAATCGGCGTCATCACGACTTTCGTGATTCCGCGCTTTGCGCCGCTCTTTCGCGCGTTGGGGAACGACATTCCTCTGCCGACCCGCATCATCATTGGCATATCCGCGATCGCCCGTAAGGATTGGTACTGGGTGATCGCCGTGGCGGCCGCTCTCTTCCTCGCGGCGCGTTCCTACGTGCGTACCCCGGACGGGCGCCTGCGGTGGCACACGTTCCTCCTCCGGTTGCCGGTGATAGGGCCGCTGGCCCACCAGGCCATCCTGGCGCGCCTGAGCCGCACGCTGTCCATTGCTATTACTGCAGGCATGCCCATGCTGGACACGCTCGCCATCATTGCGCGCGTCTGCGGCAACGACTTCATGGGTCAGCGGATGCTGCGCCTGCGGGATCGTGTGGAGCGCGGCGAACCGCTCAGCCGCGCGGCAACCGGCGTCGGCATGTTTCCTCCGCTGGTGCTGCAGATGATCGCCGTCGGCGAGGAAACCGGTGAGCTGCCGGAGCTGCTCGACGAGGTCGCGGGATTCTACGAGCGCGAGGTCGAGTTCGCCCTGAGTACGCTGACTTCGGCCATCGAGCCCATCCTGATCGTGGTAGTCGGCGCAATGGTGCTGATCCTCGCCCTCGGGGTCTTCCTGCCCATGTGGAACATGATCGCCAAGGCCGCCACCGGCCACTGACCGGTTGCGGCCCGCGACACGTGAGCCCGATCACATCCCGCATAACCGTCTACGACCCGTGTCACAGTTTGTCGATGGTTTTCAACAAGTTGCGGCCGCGACACCTATCATGTCAGTCATATGACACCTTTCCAGTCCTCCTTCGGAGCCAAGTACATGAACCGTTTCTCACAGCGCGGCTTCACGCTCATCGAGCTGGTCGTCGTGATCGTCATCCTGGGGATTCTCGCGGCATTCGCCGTGCCGAGATTCATGGGAATGGAAGGCCAGGCGCGAATCGCCGCGGTAAAGGCAATCGGGGGCAGCATGGAGAGCGCAGGTGCGATGGCACATGGAATCTGGGAGGCAACCGCCAATCCCACCAACCCGCTCATCATAGAAGGGCAGTCGATCACCTTCGTCAACACCTATCCCAACGCTGCCAGCATCGGCCTGTTGCTCGATCCGAGCACCTCTTCCGGATACTCGAATCCGGCCAACGGCGAGTTCGTGCCCAATGGAGTGACCACTCCCGCGCAGTGCAGGGCTCGATACGCCAATGCAGCCACTTTTGCGGCGCCGACCGGCACACAGGTCATGGCTCCGGTCGTGACCCTGACGACCGCCAACTGTAACTAGAGCAGGCCGCCGACCAACGGATCGCCGGGCCGCGGGTGCGGGTCGATCCATGCGGCGCCGGGACTCGGCCAGAGGGTTCACACTCCTCGAGACGTGCTGCGTCATCGTCATCCTAGGCATCCTGGCCGCGGTCGCCGGTCCGAAATTCCTCGATACCCCCGCGTTCGACATGCGGGGTTACACCGATCAGTTGGCCTCTGCCATCAGGGCCTCCGAATCCGTCGCGGCGGCGAGTGGTTGCCCGGTGCAACTCACCATCACGCCCGGCACGGGCTACAACGCTGAGCTGCCCGCGACAGCCGCGACGTGCTCCGGTCCATTCAGTGTCGCGATATCACAAGTCGATGGCACACCCTTGGCTGGGACCCCGCCATCAGACGCCGATATATCGGCGCCCGTCACCCTCGATTTCAATCCTGACGGCTCGATAGCCGGCACCGCGCCAGTCGCGAACCCCAGCATCACCGTGGTCGGCTCGCCATCGGGCGGGTCGCAGCCGCTCACGCTGCAGATCGATGCGCTGAGCGGCTTCGTGACGGTGCCCTGAGGGTCGGCCATGTCATCACCAGCGCGCTGCCGCGGCGCCACCCTGGTCGAGCTGATCGTGACCATCGTCGTGATCGCCGCGGCCGTGTTCGGGGCGATTGCCCTGACATCTGCGACCGCCACGCGCAGCGCCGACACCATGGTGGAGGTTCAGGCGGTGGTGGTCGGCGAATCATATCTGAACGAGATCCTGCAGAAGCCCTTCGGGTCCGATTGCGGCCCCTGCACGCGGCTGCAGATGGACAAGGTTGGCGACTACAACGGCCTCGTGGATGCCGGCGTGCAGGATGCGACCGGCGCCCCGGTGGCAAATCTCGCCAACTACACCGTGCAGGTGACCGTCGCCAACAGCGCCCTGGGCGCGGGACCCGCGGTACCCGCCGCGCAATCTGAACTGGTCACTGTGACGGTGACCGCACCCAATGGCCGGAGTATCGCGCTCAGCGGATATCGGACGCTGTATCCATGAGCAGGCGACCTCCTCGCGCCGCGGGCTTCACTCTCGTCGAGCTCATCGTGGTGATCGTCGTGACGGCGATCGTCGCCTCGTTCATGGTGCTGTTTCTCGATGCGCCGGTGCAGTCGTATTTCGCTCAGACGCGCCGCTCGGACCTGGTCGATTCCGCAAATCGGATCACCCGCGCCGTCACCGCCGACGCCCGTACCGCGCTGCCGAACAGCATGCGGGTCAACGCGGCTCGCACAGCCCTGGAATTGCTCTCGACGACAGGGGTGGCGCGTTACTACGGGCAGGGAGACAAGAGTCCTCCTGCGCCGCCGCCGCCTCAGGCCGGAGAGGAGTTGACCATCGGAACCCCGGCATCGACCTTTGGCACCCTCGAGTCATTCACCGCCCAGGCGCGTTCGTATCAGGCGCCCTACCTCTCCATTGGAAACCTCGGCGCCACCCCATACAACGCCTACAACAGCGCGAATGGTGTCATGACGCCAGCGACCACCGTGGTCACCGTAGGTCCCAACCCGAGCCTGGCGCCGCCGCCGCCATTCGTAGCGGCGGAGAATCAGGTGACCTTGAGCGCCCAGATGACGTTCAAGGCAGCGGGCGCGCCAGCCACGCAGCCGTCGGTGCACAACGCCTACCTCGTGTCCGGGCCAGTAAGTTACGTCTGCAATTCGAATCCGCGGAATCCGTCGGCGGGAACCGTCATGCGGTATTCGGGTTATGCCGTCCGCGCCGCCCAGCCCGTGCCGCCAGCCGGCGGCAGCAGCGCGCTCATCGCCCACGACGTCTCGGCGTGCACGATTTCGATAGTTGCCGCCCCCGCAGGCTACGCGTATGGCCAGCTCGCCATTCTCGATGTCACCCTTACGAGCAATGGCGAAACGCTGCAGGTGTTCTTCGAAATGCCCACGGAGTACAGCCGGTGAGCCGGCATTGCGCAGGGTCACGCGGCTGCGCCTCGCAACAGGCCGGTTTCTCGCTGGTCATGGCGATCTTTCTCATTGTCATCCTCGCGGCGCTCGCCGCTTTCGCCGTGCAGATCGCGATGACGCAATATCAGGCGGCAAACACCGAGTTGCTCGAGGCCCGTGCGCAAGCGTCCGCCGACGCTGGGATCGAGTGGGCGGCCAATCTGGCGCTGCACGCGGGCACCTTCTGCACGGGCGTTGCGCCAGTAAGCAAAACCCTCACCCTGACTCAGGAGGCGCTCAAAGGCTTCATCGTCACGGTGGGATGCACGCGGACGACGCATCAGATCTATTCCGTCAGCAGCGGCGCCTGGCAGACCTATGCCGTATTCGCGCTCACATCCACGGCCACTTCCGGTCTGTATGGCGGCAGTGACTACGTGGCGCGCACCGTGGCGCGCACCGTGACGAACGCCCCGCCTTGAGCATGGGCAAGCGCCACGCCTCAGCCGAGCGCTTCCTTCAGATCCCCGATCAGATCCTGCGCGTCCTCGACCCCGACCGACAGCCGGATGAGCCCGTCGCCGATGCCGAGCGCCGCCCGCTTCGCCGCGGGTAACGAGGCGTGCGTCATGATCGCGGGATGCTCGATGAGGCTCTCGACGCCGCCCAGACTCTCGGCCAGCGAGAAGAGATGACAGCGCTCGAGCATCCGGCGCGTATCGTCGAGGGTCCCTTTCAAAATCGCGGTCACGATCCCTCCATAGCCGCCCGTCATCTGCCGGCGCGCGAGCGCATGCTGCGGGTGGTTGGGCAGGCCGGGATAGATAACGCGCTCGACCCTCGGGTGGCTCGCGAGGAACTGCGCAACGGCCAGGGCGTTGGCGCAGTGCCGCTCCATGCGCAGCGCCAGGGTCTTGATGCCACGCAATGTCAGGAATGAGTCGAACGGCCCGGACACGCCGCCCACCGCATTCTGCAGGTAACCCAGCCGCTCCGCCAATGGGCTCTCTGCCCGAACGATGGCCGCTCCGCCCACACAATCGGAATGTCCGTTCAGGTACTTGGTGGTCGAGTGCACGACGATATCGAAGCCGTGCTCGAGGGGTCGTTGCACGAAAGGCGTGGCAAAGGTGTTGTCGCAGACGCTGATCAGTCCCTTGGAGCTTGCAACCGCGGCCAACGAGGCAAGATCCACCAGCTGCAGCAACGGATTGCTGGGCGTCTCCACCCAGACGAGACGTGTGTTGGGACGAAGCGCGGCTTCCAGCGCCTCGGGCCGGGTCAGATCGACGAACGTCACTTCGTGCCCCGCGGAGCGCTTGCGCACGTTCTCAAACAGCCGGTAAGTGCCACCGTAGAGATCGTGCATCGCGACGATGTGCGAGCCGGCATCGAGCAGCTCGAGGACGGTGGAGCTGGCCGCCATGCCGCTGGCGAACGCAAACGCCGCACCGCCACCCTCCAGGTCGCAGAGCGCGGCCTGGAGCGCATCGCGGGTGGGATTGCGGGAGCGCGAGTAATCGTAGCCCTTGTGCACGCCGGGACTCGACTGCACATACGTCGAGGTAGCGTAGATCGGTGGCATCACGGCGCCGGTCAGCGGATCGGGATGCTGCCCCCCATGAATGACACGGGTGGCGAAACGCAATGGCTTGTCGCTCATCAGGCTCTCACATTCGGCGGCGCAGGTAGTTGAGCAGGTCGATACGGGTAACGAGTCCCATGAATTCGTTGCCGTTCATCACGATCGCCACCATGCCGCGGTTGAAGATCTCCATGAGCTGCTGCACCGGAGCATCGATCGGGACCGTGACCAGGTGGCTCTGCATGGCGGCGGTGACCGGCTCGTTGAAGTGCTTCGGGTTGGCGAACACCTCGAGAAGAATGTCCTCCTCGTCGACTATGCCGACGATGCGGCCGTTCTGCATCACGGGCAGTTGCGAGACGTCGTAAAGCTTCATGCGCCGGTACGCGGCCATGACGGGCTCCGAAGCGTTCACGGTCACCGCGGCGCGCTCCCAGGCACGGCGCGCGATCAGGTCTCGAAGATCGCCGAAGTGCTCGCGCTCCAGGAATCCCTGATCCAACATCCAGTAATCGTTGTAGGCTTTGGAGAGGTACTTGTTGCCGCTGTCGCAGACCAGCGTGACGACGCGCTTCGGCTGCGTCTGCTCGCGGCAATAGCGCAGCGCCGCCGCGATCAGCGTGCCGCTGGAGGTTCCCGCGATGATCCCCTCCTTCGCCAAAAGCTCGCGGCAGGTCTTGAAGGATTCCGCATCGGTGATGGTGTAGGCCGATTTGACGCGGCCGAGGTCAGCGACCGGCGGGACGTAATCGCCGCCGATACCCTCGACCAGCCAGCTGCCATGCTCCTGCGGCATCTTGCCGGTCCTGACGTACTCCGCTAGCACCGATCCTGCCGGGTCGGCCAACACGACTTCGACGTTGGGCGCCACACGCTCGAGGTATCGCGAGAAGCCGGTGATGGTGCCACCCGTGCCAACGCCGCAGATGACGGCATCGAGGTTGTGCTCCATCTGCTCCCAGACCTCCGGCGCGGTGGTCTCCTCGTGCGCGCGCGGATTGGCGGGGTTGCCGAACTGGTTGACGAGGTAGGAGTTGGGCGTCTCGCGCGCGAGGCGCTCCGCCAGGTCGCGGTAGTACTCGGGGTGGCCCTTGGTGACGTCCGAGCGGGTCAGCACCACCGCCGCGCCCATGGCCTTGAGGTGAAAGATCTTCTCCTGGCTCATCTTGTCGGGGATGACGAGCAGCAGCCGGTAACCCTTCTGCGCCGCCACCAGCGCGAGGCCGATGCCGGTATTTCCGGCCGTGGCCTCAATCAGCGTGCCGCCGGGCGCCAGCCGCCCCTCGCGCTCCGCCGCCTCGATGAGGTAGAGCCCGATGCGATCCTTGATCGAGCCGCCGGGGTTCTGATTCTCGAGCTTGAGAAAAAGCCGGCACGGACCGGTATCGAGCCGCGTGGTGGCGACGAGCGGCGTATTGCCGATCATCTGCAGGATATTGCTGTAGGACTGCGGCGACATGGGGACTCCTCGCTGCCGAAGTGCCGAAACCTGTAATTGTACGCTACGGAAGTCCGCAGCTATCCAGTGATCGTCAGCTGCAGCTACTGTATCGGCGAAGCCGCCCTTGTGCATCGCCGCACAGGCCATATTTACGGTAAAATCGGCGGGTCCGCGAGCGGATCCCGCCCGCCCTTACCACTTCTTTCCAGACTCGATGCCGACACCGGTGACGGAATGACCGACGCCCATCACGATTCCATTCTCGTGCGCGGCGCGCGCCAGAACAATCTGAAGAACCTCGACCTCGACGTGCCGCTCAACCAGCTCGTCGTGGTGACGGGCGTGTCCGGCTCCGGTAAGTCATCGCTCGTTTTCGACACCCTGTACGCCGAAGGTCAGCGGCGCTACGTCGAGACTTTCTCACCCTACGCGCGCCAGTTTCTCGACCGGATGGACAAGCCGCAGGTCGATTCGATCGCGGGCATCCCTCCGGCCATCGCCATCGACCAAACCAACCCTGTGCGCACGTCACGGTCAACCGTCGGCACGATGACGGAACTCAACGATCATCTGAAGCTGTTGTTTGCGCGTGCGGGGACGCTCTATTGCGAGTGCTGCGGCCGGCCGGTGCGACACGACACTTCCGAGAGCATCTACACGGATCTGCGCCAGCGCGCGGCGGGCGCGGGCGACCCGCGCCTGCTGCTGACCTTTCCCGTGCCTGTACCCGACAGCTTCCAGGAGGCGGAGGTCCGCGCGCTGCTCGAGAAGCAGGGCTACACGAGGTATTTCGAGCGGCCCGCGGCCGCCGGCCAGGTGCCGGCCGCGACGCAGGTTGATGTGCAGGCGGTGGTGGCAAAGCGCGCCGCCTCCGGGGCGCGCGGCAAACGAGCCCGGCCCGGCCGCCCCGCGGGGCGGGTCGCAACGATACTCGAGGTCGTGCAGGATCGTTTCCGCGCCGGGCAGGCGGAGCGCGGCCGTGTGCTCGAGTCGCTGGAGACCGCGCTGCGTGTTGGCCGCGGTCGCGTCAACCTGCAGGTGGTCGACGACAGCGACCCGCCGCGGCCGCTCGCGACCTGGCGCTATTCGAGCACGCTGCACTGCGCGGAGTGCGACCGCTCCTACCAGGAGCCGACGCCCAGCCTCTTCTCCTTCAATTCGCCCGTCGGCGCCTGCGACACCTGTCGCGGTTTCGGCCGCACGATCGGGATCGATTACGGGCTGGTCGTCCCCGACGAAACCCGCTCGCTGCGCGGTGGCGCCGTGAAGCCCTGGCAGACCAAGTCCTACGCGGAATGCCAACAGGACATGGAGAAGTTCGCGAAAAAGCGCGGCATACCGCTCGATGTCCCCTGGCGCGAGCTCAAGCCCGAGCACCGTCTGTGGGTGATCGAGGGCGAAGGGGACTGGAACAAGGGTGTCTGGTACGGCGCGAAGCGCTTCTTCGCCTGGCTCGAGAGCCGGTCCTACAAGATGCACGTGCGGGTCCTCCTCTCCCGCTATCGCGCCTACACACCCTGTGAGGTCTGCGGCGGCGCTCGCCTGAAGACTCAAGCGCTTCTCTGGCGCGTCGGCGATCGCGCGCTCGCCGATGCGGCGCTCGGCGCAACCCCGCGGTTCCGGCCGCGCGGCGCCGCATGGAGCGAGGAGACCCTGCGCTGTCTCCCCGGTCTTTCCATTCACGATCTGATGCTGCTGCCCGTGGAGCGCGCCTGCGAGTTCTTCCGCCGCCTGGTGCTGGCGCCACCGCTCGATGAGGCGACGGACCTGTTGCTCGGGGAGATTCGCGGCCGCTTCGGCTACCTCGCCGAGGTCGGCCTCGGATACCTCACGCTCGATCGCCAGTCGCGCACCCTGTCCGGCGGTGAGGTCCAGCGGATCAACCTGACCACCGCGCTCGGCACTTCGCTCGTCAACACCCTGTTCGTGCTCGATGAGCCCTCCATCGGGCTGCATCCGCGCGACATGCAGCGCGTCATCACGGTGATGAAGCGGCTGCGCGATGCCGGCAATTCACTGCTCGTCGTGGAGCACGATCCGCAGATCATGCTGGAGGCGGACCGCATCCTCGACCTCGGGCCGGGAGCCGGCGAGCGTGGCGGCGAGATCGTGTTCTTCGGCACCCCGGGGGAGATCCGCCGCGACGGCCGCTCGCTCACGGGAGAGTATCTGAGCGGGAAAAAGCGCGTCGGCGGCGAGAGAGCGGTCAGCGTGCCGCCACCGCGGGCAGGTAGGGAGGTGGTCGCCGAGGCGCGTTCCAACCGCTGGCTGGAATTGCGTGGCGCCAGCCAGCACAACCTCAAGGAGGTCGATGTCCGAATTCCGCTGAAGCGTCTCGTTTGTGTCACCGGCGTCTCCGGCTCAGGCAAATCCACACTGATCGAGGATGTCCTTTATCCCGCGCTGCTGAAATACCACGGCAAGCCGACCGAAGCTCCCGGGAGCTTCTCCGGCCTCGCCGGCGCGGAGCTCATCGACGATGTGGTGATGGTCGATCAGAGTGCCATCGGCCGTACTACCCGCTCCAACCCGGCGAGCTATGTCGGCGCCTTCGATGCCATCCGCAACCTCTTCGCGGGGGAGCCCGCCGCGCAGGAGCGCAAGTACACCGCCGGCACGTTCAGCTTCAACTCCGGCAACGGCCGCTGCCCAACCTGCAACGGCAACGGCTTCGAGCACGTCGAGATGCAGTTCCTCTCCGACGTCTATCTGCGCTGTCCCGATTGCGACGGCCGCCGTTATCGCGACGAGGTGCTCGAGATCAAGCGCGAAGGAGCCAACGGCCGCCGCGCCAACATCGCCGAAGTTCTGGCAATGACCGTCACGGAGGCACTCGAGTTCTTCCGCGACTCGCGTGAAGTCGCCGCGCGCCTTGCACCGCTGTCGGACGTAGGGCTCGAGTACGTGACACTCGGACAGCCGGTGCCGACACTCTCGGGCGGCGAAGCACAGCGCCTGAAGCTCGCCGGCCATCTCGCCGAGGCGGGCTCGGTGCTCTCGAGCACCACCCACAAGGGGAAGCTCTTCCTCTTCGACGAGCCGACCACCGGCCTGCACTTCCAGGACGTGGCGAAGCTCCTCACCGCATTCCGCAAGCTGCTCGCCGCGGGACATTCCCTGCTCGTGATCGAGCACAACCTCGATGTGATCCGCGCCGCCGACTGGATCATCGATCTCGGTCCGGAGGGCGGCGACCGCGGCGGCCGCGTCGTCTGCGCCGGCACGGTGAGCGAAGTGCGCGCCCGCCCGGAATCGCACACCGGCCGCGCGCTCGCGGACTATGAGCGTGCGCTGGCCGGCGAGCCCACTGCCGCCGGGCCCGTGCCACGCGCCGCGGTCAAGGAGCCGGGCGCGACCTATGGAGCCGCCGCAATCAAAGCAAACGGGCAAGCCCGCAACTCGGTGGTCATCCACAACGCGCGCGAGCACAACCTCAAGAGCATCGACGTGCAGATCCCAAGGGATCGGCTCACGGTCATCACCGGGGTGTCGGGCTCCGGCAAATCGACGCTGGCCTTCGACATCCTCTTCAATGAGGGTCAGCGCCGGTACCTCGAGTCCCTCAACGCCTATGCGCGGCAGTTTGTCCAGCCTGCCGCCCGGCCGGACGTGGATGCGATATTCGGCATCCCGCCAACGGTCGCCATCGAGCAGCGTACCAGTCGCGGCGGACGCAAGAGCACCGTCGCCACCCTGACAGAGATCCATCACTTCCTCCGGTTGCTCTACGTGAAGCTTGCGACCCAGCACTGCCCCGATTGCGACCTCGCGATCGAGTCGCAGAGCGCCGCCTCGATCGCGGCGCGGCTGCTGCGCGAGCATCGGGGCTCGCGCATCGCGCTGTTGGCGCCCCTCGTCGTGGCGCGCAAGGGCTACTACACGGATCTCGCCAAGTGGGCCGCGAAGAAGGGCTTCAAAACCCTGCGCGTCGACGGCGCGCACCTCTCCACGGCGCAATGGCCGCGGCTGTCGCGCTTCAAGGAGCACACGATCGAGCTCCCCGTGGCGGAGATCGATGTCGGTGCCAAGACCGACACGGCTTTGCATCAGGCGCTGGCCCGCGCTCTCGACTTCGGCAAGGGCCTGGTCCACGTGTTGGGTCCGAAGAGCGACAAGGCAACGGTCTTCTCGACGAAGCGCGCCTGCCCCTCCTGCGGGCGCAGCTTCGCCGAGCTCGATCCGCGTCTTTTCTCCTACAACTCCAAGCACGGCTGGTGCGAGAGCTGTTTCGGGACCGGCCTGGAGATTCCGGCGGAGGACGAGGCGGAGGCCGACGTCGCCGACGATGAGGCCCCACAGATCTGCGCCGCCTGCGCCGGCAAACGGCTGAATCCCATCGCGCTCGCCGTGCGCTTCCGCGAGCGCTCCATCGCCGATCTGGCGGCGGATTCCGTCGCGCTGTCGGCGGAGTTCTTCCGGCGGCTCAAGCTCGCTCCGCGGGAGCAGCAGATCGCGCGCGACCTGCTGGCGGAGATCCGGGCGCGGCTCAAGTTCCTCGACCGGGTGGGGCTCGGCTACCTGCAGCTCGACCGCTCGGCACCCACACTTTCCGGCGGCGAGGCGCAGCGCATCCGCCTCGCCGCGCAGCTCGGCTCCAACCTGCAGGGAGTGTGTTACGTCCTGGACGAGCCGACGATCGGCCTCCACCCGCGCGACAACGCGGTACTGCTCGACTCGCTCGCCGAGCTTTCGAGCCATCGCAATACGCTCGTCGTCGTCGAGCACGACGAGGAGACCATCCGCCGCGCCGACCACGTGCTCGATCTCGGCCCGGGTGCGGGCGTGCTCGGCGGCGAGGTGGTCGGCGAAGGCACCGTGAAGGATCTCATCGGCAACCCGCGATCGACCACCGGCCGCTTCCTGCGGCAGCCTCTGCGGCACCCGGCACAGCCCTACCGGCCGGTCAACGGGCGCACCCCGTACCTGAAGCTCGAGCGCGTATCGCTGCACAATGTCAGGGGCGCCGATGTGCGCGTTCCGCTCGGCAGGCTGGTGGTGATCACCGGAGTCTCCGGCTCCGGCAAGTCGACGGTGGCGCGCGATGTGCTCTACGCCAACCTGCGCCGTCTGCTCGGCGAAGTCGGCCGCGGTGCCGCCAACGGCACGCGGCCCCGGCGCCGGACAACCGGCCCGCAGCTCGTCGGCTGCGCCGGCATGCGCGGCCTGGAGCAGGTGGACCGCGTGCTGGAGGTCGACCAGACACCGATCGGCAAGACTCCACGCTCCTGTCCCGCCACCTACATCGGACTGTGGGACGATATCCGGCGCATCTTCGCCGCCACCACCGAAGCGCGCCTGCGCGGCTACACCGCCAGCCGCTTCTCCTTCAACACCGCCGGCGGCCGCTGCGAGGCCTGCGAGGGCCAGGGAGTCAAGACCATCGAGATGAGCTTCCTGCCGGACGTGAAGGTGCTCTGCGACGTGTGCGGCGGCCGGCGATTCAACAGTGAGACGCTGTCGGTTCTCTGGCGGGAGAAGAGCATCGGCGATGTCCTGGCTATGGATGTCGACGAGGCGGTCGGGTTCTTTCGCGCGCATTCGCGTGTGCACCACGCGCTGAAGTTGCTTCAGGACGTGGGATTGGGCTATCTCACCCTGGGACAGCAGAGCCCCACGCTCTCGGGCGGCGAGGCTCAGCGCATCAAGTTGGTGGCGGAGTTGGCCAAAGTGCGCACGGACGCGCCTGAGGCGAGCGGCGACATGTTCCCGGCAGGACCACGGCCAGGGCCGCGACAAGTGGCGAGGCATACGCTGTACGTGCTCGATGAGCCGACGGTGGGCCTGCACATGGCTGACGTGGAGAAGCTGATCCACGTGCTGCACCGGCTGGTGGCCGCTGGAAATACGGCGGTGGTGGTCGAGCACAACCTCGACATCATGGCGGAGGCGGATTGGATCGTGGACATGGGCCCTGAGGCTGGCGAGGGCGGCGGCCGCATCGTCGCGCAGGGCGCCCCCGCCGAAGTCGCACGGCGCAAGCGCGACTCCCATACGGGGCGAGCGTTGGCGGCGTTTTTGAAAGATCGTGTGAACGGCGCATAATCCTGCGCCATGGCATCCTCAGAGGCCAAAGAGCTCGTCTGCTGGAAATGCGGCGCCTCACTCGCCGCGCTGACGCTGCCCCTGCGTCGCCTCGAGGAATGCCCGAAGTGCCGCTCGGAGCTGCACGCCTGCCGGATGTGCGTCGATTACGACACCGGTGTCGCCAAGCACTGCCGCGAGCCGATTGCCGAGGAAGTCCAGGACAAGACGCGGGCCAACTTCTGCGATTTCTTCAAGCCCCGGCCGGGCGCTTACGCCGCTCCCAACGTAGCCGAGGGCGAGCGCGCGCGCGCCGCGCTGGATAAACTGTTTGGAAAATAACTAAGCCTTCCTGACGCGCTCGCTCAGCCGCTCCAGCAGCCGCGAGAACGGCGTGTTCTTCTGTACCTCGACTCGCAGATGCCGGACGCCGGTGTCGCTCAGCGTTTCACGACTGCCATTGTCGATGGCAAGCTCGTTCGCGCCGAGGATCTCCAGCGTCTCCTCCAGAGTCTGCGGAGTACGCCGCTCGCGCGCGTTGACGGTTCCCGCGCTCTTGCGATCGCTGCGTTCCGCCGCTGGTTGTTTCGCCGACGCAGGTTTCACTGCGACCGGTGCGGATTGGGCTGTGGCTGGCGCGGATGCGGCCGGAGCCGTCCGCGCCGCAGCGGGAGCCTCGTCCGAATCGATCAGCTTGAACTCAGCGTCCTCACTGTCGCGTTTCTTGCGCGGCGCGCCCGTGCCGGCAAATCGCCGATTGTCTTCGGTGGCGCGGGCGCGCTCCTGCGGGCTGACGGGCACGACGGCGACCGCGGTGAACTCCGAGCGTACGTAGTAGGCGACCTGCTTGGCGGAGATCGCATCGTTGAAGAAGCCCAGGCGCAATCCGTACCACCTGCGGCCTTCGCGGCTGCCCTCGACGGAATAGAGTGTGTAGGCGCTGAAGATCGCCAGCGGCGGGACCTTGTCGAGCTCTACGGGCTGGACAGACCACTGCAGCTGTACCGCGAAGGCAACCGGCTCGTTGTGGGAAACGGCTTCCTTCAGAGCGCGCCGCGTGCCGGTGTCGTCCGGCTTGAGCAGCGAGATGCCGGACTCGGCCGCGGCGTCGACCTGCAACCCGGCTTGTACCCGGACGGGGTCGTCGGCCTCGCGCCTCGTTTCGAGAAATCTCAACACCTGAGTATCGGTCAGCGAGCTGTCATCCGTCGTATCGGCCTCAGCGAGGTGCGACGGCATGACACGCGTTTCGCCGGTCGCACCACGATCCAGCGCCGCCATCACTTCCTTGACGTTCGAGTTGGCGAAGACTGTCTTCGTCGCCGGTTGCGCGGGTTGCGTCGGTTGCGCCGCTCGCGCGGCGGTCTGCGGGATCGGTTTCGGAGCCGGCGGCTTCGCTGCCGGTCTCGCCGGCGCGCTGGCTGCGATTGCAGGCGCGGGTACCGCGGGCTTGACGGGCCCCGGACGGGCACCCGGCCGAGGGGCGCCTGCCGGGCCGGCGCCGGTGCGCGCCTGCTGCGGCAATCGAGGGGCTGCAGGCGGAGGGGATCGGGGAGCCGCCTGGCCTTGTGCCGGCGCGCGGGGCGCGGCAGGCGGCACGGGACGGGACGCTGGAGCAGCCGTTGCGGATCGCTTCGGCGGCGGCTGTGGCGCGGCCTTGGCGGGCTGTGCAACGGCGGCGCGTGCTACGGCGGCGGCCCGTGCCGCGGCAGCCGGCACCGCGGAGGCACGAGCGGCGCCAGGAGCAGCGGCCGGAGGATGAAGTGTGGGCACCAGTGTCGGGACTTTGGGTGCCGACGCCGCAGGCTTGGCGCTCTGCGGCCTTGGGGCAGGCGGGGTCGGCTGTATTGGCGGTGGGGCGGCAGGGCGGGCGGCGGTCGTTTGCGGCCCGACGGCGTGCCCGGCCTGCACCGCGGCGGCTTCGGCCGCGCGCGCGCGCAACTTCTTGCCGGGTGCTTCGCCAGCCCACGCACCGGGATAGATATCCCGCACCACGCTCAGCCACTCCTCGGCTTCCGCCTGGCTCGCGAAGAATCCCATGTGAAGACGGAAGCGCTCGCGGCCCTCCTCGAAACGGCGGCTGACGAAGAAGGTGAAGCGCTTGAGCTCAGGCAGCTCGGTCTGCGCGAGCGCCATCGGTGTCGTGGACGAACACAAATTGAGCACGAACGGCCCTGCGTCTGCGGCAGGCGCCGCCGAATGGTCGACGTCCACGTCAGTGGACGCCAGATTTGCCGTTGGTGTCATAAATTCCCCGGACAGTCCAACAGCCACAAGCAATCGGACACGGCTCGGAATACCGAGGGGAATGCAATCGGTCGCACATCGCGCGACCATATGGCAGCCCCGCCGTCATAGGAACCGTCCTTTAGACCGGTGGCTTTGCGTCCCCGCCTTTCGACGGGTTTGCCCTTGTCACTGTCGGCAAGTGTCGAAGTCCCACGGAATGGAGTCAAGGGCCGTGAGTGTGGCGCGGCTCTCAAAGATAAAGAGCGGTGATCCCGAGGCTTGCCGCGCTCCCGCTTATGTAGAGCGCCGGGGGTGATATGTAATCTTCGACGGGTCGCGGAGGTCGCCGCTTGCTGCTCTCAGGCCTTCTGGGCTGCCGCCGATACGACCATTGCAGGCCTTCGCGGCCTCAGCTCCGCAAGCGCGCATATCCCCGCATACGTGTAACGCTGCGGACCGCGGCGGCCGGACCGCAGGGTGCCGAGCATCGCCGCCGCTGCGGTCGCCATTGGAATGCCGCGCTGCGCCTCACGCGCACCCTTCAGAAACGGATTGGCCAGCGGCATCACGGCGCGCTTCACCAGGTCGGCAGCGCGCATCTCGCGTGGCCAGCCGAGTACTATCGCAGGCTGCAGAATATCCAGCGCGCTGAAGCCGACGCCGGCCAACTTCTCCTCGACCTCTCCTTTGACGCGCAGATATGCGCTCTTCGCTGACCGGTCCGCCCCAGCGGCCGAAATCACGACGAACCGCGAGACGCCGGCCGCCTTTGCAACGCGTGCGAAGGCCAGCGTATAGCCGAGATCGACGCGACGAATCGCCTGCTCCTCGTCCTTGTCCCCCTCGCCCAGCCGCGCGCCGAGGCAGCAGAAGGCGACCTGACACTTCAGCCCGGTCAACTGCCGCTCCAGGTGATCGAACTGCACGATCCGGTTGGCGAGCCGCGGATGCTCCCGTCCCAGGGGACGGCGCGTAACAGCGAGCACTCGTACGACTTCGGGCGCATCGAGCAGAGCATCGAGGACGCGGGCGCCCACGAAACCGCTCGCGCCGGCGAGCAACGCTATGACAGGGTCGGTATCGGCCATGGAAGCTTATTAGCGCCGGCGCCCCGGACACACAAGCTCCCGCCCCGGCTTCATTCCAACAGCGTGAGGCCGGTCACGGACAGCGGTCGACGAATCGTGAACCAGGCACAGATGTGCCCCGCCATCAAAGAGGCTGGGAGCAAGTCACAGTGATCGTGACACTTTGCTGACCGGGCTCCACGGTGAATTCCTGGTGCACCGCGCGGTAGCCGTCACGCGTGCCAACGACCGTGTAGGTGCCCGGCTTCAGCCGTATCTCCCTGCGCCCGAATGAACCGAGGTCGCCGAGGCTCGGGATGCTGATGTCCGTCGCGCTGTCGGAAATCACGTTGAGCGTCACCGGCCGATCGAGCTGCGGCACGAGTCGCGTGATGCGCTCGACTTGCGCTTGCAGCATCGGGCCGGTGTGTGTCTGCGCGCGCGCCTGCTGCAACAGCGTCACCGCCTCATCGCGCACGGCCGGGAAATCGAGCCGGTCCGGATGATCGATGATCTGCTGCAGCGAGTAGGAAAGCTGCGCCCGCGCCTCATCCTGCGCCTTGCCGTGCTTGGCGAAGGCAAGGGCGGGATCCACCTGCAAGGCGGTGTTGTAGACCGCGATGGCCTGGCTCCACCGCTCCTGCGCCTCGAGGCTCGCGGCCTGCCGGCGCAGAGTCGCGATCTGGCTCGCCTCCATGGCCAGGCTGACCCGCTGCAGCCCTTCGGTCGCCTCCTTGCCCTTGGGCTGGAAGCTCAGCGCCTGTTGGAAATCCGTCTGCGCGTCGGTGAGCCGTCCGGCGCCGAGCGCCGCGAATCCGGCGCCCACCGCGCGCGCGTAGCCGTCATTGCCGAAGGTGGCATTGGCGCGGGCCAGTCCGGCCTTGGCCGTGGCGTTGCCCGGATCGAGCGCCAGCGCCTGACTGAAGTCCTGCGCCGCGCGCGAGTAGTTGCGCGCCGACTCCGCTCTTTGCGCGTCGTTGAGCAGCGGCAGCACGCCGGTCAGCATGCGCGCCCGCTGTCCGCCCTCGATGGCGCGTTGGCTGTTGGGATCGATGCGCCGCGCGAGAGCATATGCCGCGGTTGCTGCATCCTGGTGGCCCGCCGCGAGCGCCGCATCCCCGGCTTTGAGCTGCGCGGCGGCCGCGGCCGGCGCCTTCTGCGCGATGGTCGCCAAAAGCTGCTCCGCCTGGTCGAAGTGCTGCAGCGCGAGCGCGGTACCGCCGGCGGCCGCGGCTCCGTTCGCCTCGGCAGCCTGCATCTGCGCCGCAGCGTAGTCCGTCCTATCCCAGGCCGCGGCATCGCGCGCCGCAAGCGCAGTCGCCTGCTTCTGGAAGGCTGCGCGTTCGGTATCGAGTTGAGCGAGCGCCTCAGGATCGGCTTTCGGCTTCGACGGCGCCGCAACCGGCGCCGCAATGGGCCGCGGCTTCTCAGTCTGACCGGTGATCAGGCGGGAGGAGATAGCGGGGCTGATGTTGGCCAACAGCGACTGCAGGCCGGCGACATCCTGCTGCGGCAGCCAGAAAAGCGCGGCGGCGGTGGCGGCACAGATCAGCACCGCGCCGCAGAGCAGTCCAAAAAGAAGATAGGGCCAGCGGCGAGTCTTCCTGGCGCCGTAGCCTGGTCCCAACCGGCGGCCAGGCGGAGGAACTGCGCGGAGCCGCGGCTGCCCGGCATCCAGATCATCGAAAAGGTCGTCCGACGAGTCGATTTCCAAGGGCGGAGAGAAGCTGTGCGTCCCGGGCTGCGTAGGCTCCTGCCGTTGCAGCGGATGCGGAGGCCACGGCGAGGCAGGAGGTATCGGCTCCGGCTGTGGGGTGTAGGTGACTTGGCTGGGCGCTGCCTGGAAATGCGTAGTGCGCAGCGGCACAGGATGCGCGGGCTCAGGCCGCTCAGCGTGCGTGGGCTGAACCGGCGCGCGATCCACTGCCCGGGGTGGCACAGGGTGCACGGGCCGCCGACGTACCTCGTGCGGGGACTGAAGGGCCGCAGATTGCGCGGGCCGGGGCGATGCGGCCGGACGAGGGGGCGCCTTGGTCGGGGCCGCTGCCGCAACGATGCCGGCTGCCGGGGCCACGGGTCGCGCCGGCTTCTCGATCTTTGCCGCCTTTGGGTCCGCTTCGGCGACCGCGGGAGGCGCTACGCTGACCGTCGATGCTGGCGCCTTTCGGACCGCAGGCTGGCTTGCACCTGAGGGCGGGCTGTCGGCTTCTTCGTCATCGTCCGATTCCACCCCTTCCGGCGCGAAGGACAATGTCGCGTTCAACGTTCCGTCGAGCTCGTCCATGACCTGTTGCATCGTGGCGGGCCGCTCCGCGGCGCTCTTGGCGAGCATGCGCATGACGATCGCGCTAAGCTCGGGCGGGACCTGCCGCGTGGGCACCAGCTCCGGCACGGGCTGGGTCAGGACCCGCTTGAGGTCGAAGTTGGGATAGTACGGCGGATGGCCCGAAAGCAGCTCATACGCGAGCGCTCCGAGGCCGTAGACGTCGTCCGCGGCGCTCGGCGGCTCGCCGCGAAGCTGCGCGGGGCTGGAGGAGAACGGCGAATGACCGCCGCCGTGCGCGTCCACACTGTCGCCCGTCCCCGGCAGGAGCCCGGCGATGCCGAAGTCGGCGAGCTTAGCCCGGCCGCGGCCGTCGAACAGGACATTCCCGGGCTTCAGATCCCGGTGTACGACGCCGCGCGCGTGCGCATATTCGAGGGCCTCGGCCACCTCGAGCAGCACCGGCACGATCTCCAGATAGCCGGCGCCGCGAAGCCGGCTGAGGTCGCCACCCGTGGCGAGCTCCATCGGCAGCACCACGACATCATCCAGTCTCTCCGGGGCCAGGACCTGGAGGATCCCGGGATGCTGCAGGCGGCCGGAGATGTCGTGCTCACGCTCGAGCGACTCCCAGGCCGCCGGATTACGCGCGGCAGCGCGGGGCAGCACCTTCAGGGCGACGTCGACGCCTCGTGACTCGTCGTGCGCCTTCCACACCTCGCCCTGCCCTCCCGCACCGATACGCTCGATGAGGGTGTAATGGCCTAGCGCGGTTGGCTGAGCGGCTGCACGAAGCTGTGGCATGACCTCCACCTTAGCTGATCTCGCTCGATCTTTCGGGAACGTTACTGTACTCGGACCCGAGCACGATACGGCAGTGCCCGCTCCGTTTCCTCTTGTCGCAACTTGAACACGGTCTCGAGAGCAGGTTGCGGATTCCGAGCAAGAATCCTGCCCGGCCACGCTGAGAATCAGGCGCTAGAGATCGAGCGCCAGCTGGGGTCCCGAACGGGGTGGCCGGAAGAGCGCCGTGTTCGGTGGCTGATGCCTGCCGGTGCCGAGGCTCAGCCGCCGGCAAGCCACCTGGAAGCGGCGGCGCAGCAGCTCCGCCAAGGGCCCGGTGCCCTTCATGCGTGTGCCGAAGGTCGAGTCGTAATCCTTGCCGCCCCGCATCTGCTGCACGAGCGACATCACGTGCTCTGCCCGGTCCGGATAGTGTGCTGCCAGCCACTCGCGAAAGAGATCCTTAACCTCGTGAGGTAGACGCAGTAGCACGTAGCCCGCCCACCGCGCTCCCGCCGCCGCTGACGCTTCGAGAATGGCCTCCATTTCATGGTCGGTGAGCGCGGGGATGACGGGCGCGACCATGACCCCCGCGGGAACGCCCGCCTCGCTCAAGCGCCGCAGGGCCTCGAGCCTGGCGTGCGGCGAGGCCGCCTGCGGCTCCATGACACGCTTGAGCTCCACGTCCAGCGTCGTGATGCTGACTCCCACCCCGGCGAGCCCGTCCCTGGCGAGATCGGCCAGCAGGTCGAGATCGCGCAGCACGAGTGCGCTCTTGGTGATGACCGTGACGGGATGCCGGCAGCGAGCCAACACCCCGAGGATGTCGCGCGTTACCCGCATCTTCCGCTCGATCGGCTGATACGGATCCGTGTTGGCACCGAGAGTGATCGGCTTGCAGACATAGCCCGGTTTCGCCAGCTCCTCCTCCAACACCTTGCCGGCGTCCTTCTTGTAGAACAACCGGGTCTCGAAATCCAAGCCCGTCGACAATCCCATGTAAGCGTGACTCGGGCGCGCATAACAGTTGTGGCTCACCACGCCATTGGCGATGAAATCGCCCGTTCCAGTCGTGATGTCGTAGAGTCGCATCGTGCCCACCGACTCGATGGAGACGATGCGCAGAGGCGCCTCGCTCTTGACCGCTCTTCCTTCGATGTTCAGCTTTCGACTGATGGCCGGGTCCAGCAAATGAAAAAAGCGCAAGTGCTCCGCGAGACCTCCAACGAGACGCACTACTTTGATCGGCTTGTTGCGCTGACCTACCGCAGGCTCCTCGATCGCGAAGCGAAATCCAAACTCGCGCAGCGCGCGGGAAATCCAGTCGATGATTTGGGGGTCCGTATTGCTGATTCGCAGGACCCCGATACTGAATGAGCCATCCGCATCGAAGATTCCCGCGAGAAAGCCCGCACACCAAGTGCGCGAAGGCGCCGGCGGCCAGGCGATGAGGAGGTAGATCTGCTCGAAGCTCGCGCGCCCGGAGGCGCGAATACCCGTCAATGCCCTGCGCGCTCCGAGCGCCGCCTGAAATGAAAACTCGCGGGCCGCAACATAGAAATCGAGCAGGTAACTCTGCGCACGATACAACGCCTCATCATCGCAGAGAGCAAGCCGAAATTGGTAAAGCGTATTCCAGTTGCCGTTATTTTGCTGATAAGGATATGCACCCAAATGCGCGTCTCCGCGAATCATTCCGCAGAGATACCCTCGTTTGTAGTCCGAATCCTTCGCCACTTCCTCGGCAAACTTTCCAGTGCCGATCAACTTGTTATTCGTCGTCAAGTACGGCCTCTGCAGCTCGCCTCCCATCGTACCGGTAACGAACTTCCAGCCTCGTTCGGTCAGAAATCTATGATCGCCTCCGGCGACCAACTCCGTTCCATCCTCGAGCAAGACGCGGTAGGCAGGTTTGATGACGCTCCAATGCGCAAGCACTCTGGTCTTGGTATAGCGTCTGTACGAGCCTCGCCGGACGCTTCCGTAGATTTCACTTCCAACATCTATCCTTGCTATACTCCTGGCGCTTCCATCACCCATCAGTACAGGCGTGTTACCTGACACACAATAAACACACGCATGACTGCATCCCCTGTAGGGATTGATCGATTGCTCGAACGGAATGTCGGGTGAATCGTTTCTGGCGATGACGGTGCGGGCGCGGTCCGGTGCGATGGAAATCGGGATGAAGTCGGGGACCTCCTCCTGATACCAACCGTCATCGACAGCTTCGCGCTGATGGCGCTCGAAGCGGCCGGTGGGGTTCGACAGCGCGCCCCGACCTTTGAGCGGCTGGTTCCTTTCGCGCGGTGGGGCCATGACTGGATACTGTACATCCATCCAGGTAGACGGTAAAGTGCGATAATGGCCGCAAGCGCGGGGGCGATCCCGCGGGGAGGAAGAACATGAGCGACTCAGGGGATCCGACGGGCTACGGCGGCGCCGTGAGCAAAGACGAGCGCAACCTGGCGATGTTCGCGCATCTGTCCGCCCTGGCCGGGCTGATCTTTCCCGCCGGCGGTAACGTGATCGCGCCGCTGATCGTATGGCTCACTCAGCGGGAGAAGTCGGCGTTCGTCGCGGACCAGGCGCTGGAGGCCCTCAACTTCAATCTCACCGTGTTTCTGTTCGGTATCGCCTGCGCGATCCTGTTCGTCGTCGGGATCGGGATACTGCTCAGTATAGTGCTCGGCATCTTTTGGCTCATCGGCACCATCCTGGGCGCGGTCAAAGCGTCGGAAGGTCTACGCTTCCGGCACCGCTTGACGCTGCGTCTGGTGCAGTAGTCGCGCCTCGGCGGGGCGCTAGACCGTGTCTTTCATCGGCACGGTGTGATCGGCAAGTCGGTCTGGGTTCGGCCGCGCGCGTGCCGCGATCAGCCGGCGCGCGGCCATCTGATCCTTGGGGCTATTGATCGTATCGACGGCGATCAGCTCGCCCGCGCGCATATAACACGCGCTGAAGGTGCGGCCGCCAGGGTCGCCGCGCATGACCACGGTGTCATATCCCTGGCTGATGCCAATGATGATCATCTTCAGGTCGTACTGATCCGACCAGAACCACGGAACCTTGTCATGGATCATCTCGAGGCCCAACAGACTCAGTGCCGCGCTGGCCCCCTGCTCGAACGCGTTATCGACCGACTCCAGCCGCAGCCGCCGGCCGTAATGCAGGCTCGGGTGGCTGGTGCAGTCCCCAGCCGCATAGATCACCGGGTCAGAAGTCCGGCAGCGGTCATCTACGACCACACCGTTCTCGCACACCAGTCCCGCGGCCACTGCGAGCTCGTCGGCCGGAAGGACTCCGCAGCCCACCACCACCACATCGGCGCTGTGCTCCAGCCCGTCGTCGGTCAGCACGCCTCGGACGTGTCTCGAACCCGGCGCCGCCGTCAGTGCCCGCACCCTCGAGTTGCATAGAATCCTGACACCATGCCGGGCGTGCTCGGCCTCGAAGAACGTGGAGAGTTGCGGACAGACCACTCGGTTCATCACCCGGTCCGCCATCTCCAGCACCGTGACCTCGAGACCGGCCTCCCGGGCAGTGGCGGCCACCTCCAGTCCTATATATCCACCACCGACGATCACCAGGCGCTTGCCAGGGAGAAAGTGAGCACGGATCCGTTCGACATCGGCGATGGTTCGCAGGAAGTAAACGCCATCGAGGTCATCCCCGGGCGCCGCGAGCGGCCGCGGCCGGCTGCCTGTCGCAATCAATAGAGCGTCGTAAGCGACCGTCGAGCCGTCGTCGAGCCTCAGACGTTGCTCACGCGACGCGATCTCCTCTACGCGTCGCCCCAGCCGGGTCTCGACGGAGTGGGACTCGTAGAAGTGCTGCGGCCGTAGCAGCAGGCGCTCTCGCTCCAGCGCGCCGGCAAGATATTTCTTGGACAGCGGCGGTCTTTGATAGGGCAGCCAGGGCTCGTCGCCGATCAATACGAGCTCGCCGGTGAAGCCTTTACGGCGAAGCGTATCAATGGCTTGGACGGCCGCCTGACCGCCACCTACGATGACAACGCGCCCATACATTGGATCCTGAGCTTAGCACGGGGTCTTCGATGCACTGGTCCCGAGCATTGAGCCGGGAGTTTTGCGCCATAATGGTGCATTGCAGCTTGCGGCCGCGAGAGGGAGCAGGCGCGATCAGCGCCATTTACACGTATTCCCCTGCATGGCATGAAAGCTGCAAAATCGCACCTGCCGCGAACGAGACAGCCCGCCTTCCAAAGACACAGCACAGATAGCCGACGGAGAGCCCGCACATGAAACTGGTCACCGCCATCATCAAACCGTTCAAGCTCGACGACGTGCGCTCGGCGCTGTCCGACATCGGCGTCTCGGGAATGACGGTGACGGAGGTCAAGGGCTTCGGACGCCAGCGCGGACACACTGAGTTGTATCGTGGTGCGGAGTACGTCGTGGACTTCGTGCCGAAGACGCGGATCGAGGTAGCAGTACGCGCCGACCTGGTCGATCAGGTGGTCGAGGCCATCCTGAAGTCGGCCAAGACCGGCAAGGTGGGCGACGGCAAGATCTTCATCACCGATATCCAGCGCGTCATCCGTATCCGCACGGGCGAAACCGACGACGCTGCCCTGTAGATTGCCGTATGGCGAAAGCAATTCGATTCTACGAGCACGGCGGACCTGAGGTTCTGCGGATCGAGGAAGTCGATCCCGGTAAGCCGGCGCCGGGCGAAGCGCAGGTGCGCCACACCGCCATCGGTCTCAACTATATAGATGTCTATGACCGGACCGGGCTCTATGCCGGCGAGCTGCCGAGCGGCCTGGGCCGCGAGGCGGCGGGTGTCATCACGGCGCTCGGTCGCAAGGTCCGCGGCTTCAAAGTAGGTGACCGCATCGCCTACGTTTTCACACGACCGGGCGCCTACAGCGAGGTCCGCAACGTGCCCGCGGATCGCCTTGTGAAGGTACCCCGTGGGATCTCGGACGAGGAGGCGGCCGCGCTGATGCTGAAGGGCCTGACCGCCCATTACCTGTTGCGCCGCACCTATCGCGTGTCCCGCGGCGAAAGCATCCTGGTACACGCGGCGGCAGGCGGCGTCGGGCTCCTGCTCTGTCAATGGGCAAAGGCGCTCGGCGCCAAGGTGATCGGTGTCGTGGGCAGTGATGCCAAAGCGGAGCTGGCGCGCCGCAACGGCTGCAAGCACGTGTTGATTCTCGGGCGCGAGCCGCTCGCGGCGGCAGTCAAAAAACTCACCAGGGAGGAAGGTGTGGCGGTCGTCTACGACTCCGTGGGCAAGGATACCTTCATGGACTCGCTCGACTGCCTGCGCCCGCTCGGCATGATGGTTACCTACGGCAACGCGTCGGGTCCGCCTCCAGCGGTCAGCCCGCTCGAGCTCAGCAAGCGCGGCTCGCTGTTTCTCACGCGCCCCACGCTGTTCAACTACATCGCAACACGGCCGGCGCTGGATGCAGCGGCGCGTGAGCTCTTCGCCGCGGTCAAGAGCCGCGCCGTGCGCGTCAGGATCGGCCAGCGATATCCGCTCGCGGACGCGGCACAGGCTCATCGGGACCTGGAGGGCCGCCGCACGACGGGCGCGACGGTGTTGATCCCGTAAGGCTCAGCGCATCGGGAGCCGTATGATGAAGCGCGCTCCCTGCCCCTCGCCCTCGCTCTGGGCTTCGACCGTTCCGGAATGCAGATCGACCAGGTGGCGCACGATCGCGAGCCCCAGCCCTAGTCCGCCGTGCCGCCGGCTGATCGATCCGTCCTGCTGCCGGAAGCGCTCGAAGACATGCGGCAGGAACTCCCGCTTGATGCCCTGGCCCGTATCCGCGACGCTGATCTGCACGTGATCGCCGCTCATCGCGAGCTCCACATCGACGCGCCCGCCCGACGGAGTGAACTTGATGGCGTTGGAAAGCAGGTTGCAGACGACCTGCTGCAACCGCGCGGCATCACCCCGTAGCACCCCGGTTACTTCGCCTATCACCGGCACGATGCTGACCTCCTTGGCCTGCGCCGCGGGCTGCATCGTGGCGATCGCACCTTCGACCACGCGCCGCGGCGTGACGTCCATCAGCTCGAGGGCGATCTTGCCGGTCACGATGCGCGACACATCGAGCAGGTCCTCGATCAGGCGCTTCTGCGTCCGTGCGTTGCGCTCGATGGTTTCGAGCGCTCGCGCCTGAGTCTCTTCATCCAGGCGGCGGGAGCGCAGCAGCGTAGTCCAGCCGAAGATGGCATTGAGGGGAGTGCGCAGTTCGTGCGACATGGTGGCGAGAAACTGGTCCTTCAGATGGCTGAGCTCCTCGGCCTGCCCGCGCAGCAATCTCTCGCGCACCAGCAGCTCCTCGCGCTCGTTCTCCGCGCGCAGGCGCTCCTCGATTTCGGCCTGCAGCCGCTCGTTGCTGCGCAGGAGCTCGGCGGTGCGCTCCGCGACGCGTGATTCCAGGTCCAGGTTCGCCCGCGCGAGCGCGGCGCGTGTCAGGAAGAGGTCGAGGAATACGCCAACCTTGGCGCGCAGTACAGGCGCAATGACAGGCACCTGGATGTAATCGACGACGCCGAGCTCGTAGCCGCGTGCGCGCTGTACGTCGTCCGCATGCGCCGTCACCAGAATGATGGGCGTGTGCCGCGCGTTGCGGTGTTGGCGGAGAAGCTCCGCGGTCTCCAACCCGTCCATCCTCGGCATGTTGACATCGAGCAGGATCGTGGCGAACTCGCCGTCGAGCACGCGCTTCAGCGCCTCCTCGCCGGAGCTGGCCATGACGACCTCAGCATCGAGGCCGTGCAGAATCGCGCTATAGGCAAGGCGTTTGTCGGCGAGATCGTCGACGATCAGGATCCGTGCGAGCGGTGCGGAGACAGCACCTGGCTCCGCGCCGGCGCCCGTATCGCTGCTGGGTGACACGCCGCTCCTTGTTCGTCCCGGTCAGCGCACGACGCGCAACGGCCGCGCGTTGCGCCCGATCCCGAGGGCGCCGCTGCGCACGACCTCGAGCAGCTCGGCGCTGCGCGCGAGATCGGCCGAGAAGGTATCGATCTCCGCTTCGCTCGCGGTGAGCTCCACGATGAACCCATCCGGCGCCGGATCGAGCACGCGGCCGCCCGTGCGCACCACATAACCTCGAACCGCATCGGTATCCGCCGCCCGCACCCGCAGCTTGAGCAGGATGAGCTCGCGCTCGAGGTGCTCGCCGGTCGTCATGTCCTCGACGTTGACCACGTCCACGAGCTTGTTGAGCTGATTGACGATCTGTTGGATGACAGCGTCCGAGCCGGTGGTGACCAGCGTGAGGCGCGAGACTGTCGGATCGTCGGTCGGCGCGACCGAGAGCGACTCGATGTTGTAGCCGCGGGTGGAAAAGAGCCCGGCGACGCGGCTCAGCGCGCCGGCTTCGTTCTGCAGCAGAATGGCGATGATATGACGCATGCTCGCTCGGATGAGCCCGGCTGGGCCAAATGGGGCGGTACCGGGGCAGAATAATGGATCGAGCGCCAGGCGGCCATTGGGGCAGCTTTCGTGCCGCGGATCGACCTGCTAGGCTCCAAGGTCACCCATGAGCGACACCGTCATCCAGCCCCGGCCGATCGGGCATCCGCTTGCCGGCCAGACCATGTCCGGTGCACGGATGATCGTGCAGGTGCTGGCTGACGAGGGCGTCGAGGCCATCTTCGGCTACAGCGGCGGCGCCATTCTGCCGACCTACGATGCGGTGTTTCTGCATAACGCGGAGCAGACCGCGCAGGGCGGCGCGCAGATTCCGCTGATCGTGCCGGCGAACGAGCAAGGCGCGGGATTCATGGCGGCGGGGTTCGCGCGCGCCACCGGCCGCGTCGGCGTGTGTCTCGTGACCTCGGGGCCAGGCGCCACCAATACGGTCACGCCCATCCGCGATTGCATGGCGGACTCGGTGCCGATCGTGGTGATCTGCGGCCAGGTCGCACGCGCCTCGATCGGCACGGACGCCTTTCAGGAAGCGCCTGTCGCCGCCCTGATGGGCTCCATCACAAAGCATGTTTTCCTGGTCACCGACCCGTCGCGGCTGGAGGCGACGGTACGCTCGGCTTTCGAGCTGGCACGTACCGGCCGGCCCGGCCCGGTGGTCATCGACATTCCGAAGGACGTGCAGAACTGGGAAGGGGTCTTCCAGGGCGCTGGCACCCTGCCGCTTCCCGGCTATCGCCGCCGGATGAAGGAGCTTGCCGATCAGATCGTGGAGGCAAGCGCCGCAGACCGGTTCTTCGAAATGCTCGGGGAGTCGCGTCGTCCGCTGATCTATGCGGGAGGTGGCGTGATCAATGCGGACGCCGCCGACGCACTCACTGAGTTTGCTACGGCATTCGGTGTTCCAGTCGTGACCACGCTGATGGGCATCGGCGCCATCGACACGATGAGCCGTCTGTCGATGCGCATGCTCGGAATGCATGGCACCGCCTTCGCCAACTACGCCGTCGAAGACTGCGACTTCCTCATCGCCGCCGGGGCACGGTTCGACGATAGAGTTGCCGGCGTTCCGGCGAAGTTCGCGCGCGGCGCGAAACGCATCGCGCACCTGGATATCGACCGCGCGGAAATCAACAAGGTCAAGCACGTGCAGTGGAGTCACGTTGGCCTTCTCGCCGAGGCTCTGAGCGCTCTCACGGAGCACGGCCGCCGCAGTGGATTCAAGCGCGACTATCGGGAGTGGCACCAGGCTCTGGGCGAGCTGAAGCGCGTCCACGCCATGGGCTATGACCGCGAGAGCCCGCTCATTCAGCCCTACTATGTGCTCGAGGAGATCAACAGACACACCCGCGGCGAGGCGATCATCACCACCGGCGTCGGCCAGCATCAGATGTGGGCAGCGCAGTACTGCGACTTCCGCCGTCCGCGGCTCTGGCTCAGCTCGGGCAGTATGGGCACCATGGGCTTCGGCCTCCCCGCGGCGATCGGCGCACAGCTCGCCCATCCACGGCGGCTGGTTGTCGACATCGACGGCGACTCCAGCATCCGCATGAACATCGGCGAGCTCGAGACGGTGACTACCTACGATCTGCCCATCAAGATCGTCGTGCTCAATAACTTCGGCGACGGCATGGTCAAGCAGTGGCAGAAACTCTTTTTCAAGGGACGCCTGTCGGCGAGCGACAAGTCGCTCCATAAGAAGGACTTCATCCGCACCGCTCAGGCCGATGGCTTCCACTACGCCGTGCGGCTCGACCGCAAGGAAGACGTGCCGCGCGTGGTCGAGGAATTCATCCGCTTCGCAGGACCGGCGTTCCTCGAGGTCATGATCGACCCGGACGCGGGCGTCTATCCCATGGTGGGCCCGGGCCAGAGCTACGAGGAGATGATCACCGGCGAGTTCATCACTTCGCGCCACAAGGTGGACATCAAGCCGCCGGGTCCCTCGGAGATGTTCTGAGGAGAGCACCGTGAAATATCTGCACACCATGGTCCGGGTGACCGATCTCGACGGTTCGCTGCGCTTCTATCGCGATGCGCTCGGCCTGGTGGAGATGCGGCGCAAGGACTATCCGCAGGGCCGTTACACGCTGGTGTTCCTGGCCGCGCCCGGCGATGACTCGGCGCAGGTCGAGCTGACCTTCAACTGGGACCCCGAGACCTACTCCGGCGGGCGCAATTTCGGTCACCTTGCCTACGAGGTCGACGATATCTACGCCACCTGCCAGCGCCTGCGAGAGCGCGGCGTGACCATCAATCGGCCGCCGCGGGATGGACGAATGGCTTTCGTGCGCTCTCCCGATCAGGTCTCGATCGAGCTGCTGCAGCGCGGCGGCGCGCTTGCGCCCGCGGAGCCGTGGGCGTCGATGCCGAATACGGGCAGCTGGTAGCACGGGAAGCGGGAACGTCCGGCACCGGCTGGTCGCACGCAACCGGGTCCGAGGTCGTGTGAACGGAATGTCGTCCACTCTCCCGGGGGAGATCCTCCTCGAGCGCTACCTGCACCAGCAGATACCGCTTTCGGCCGCGATGGGCGCGCGAGTGCTGATGGCGAGCCTGCAGCGAGTGCGGCTCACCGCCCCTCTGGCCCCGAACGTCAATCACAACGAGACGATCTTCGGCGGCAGCGCCGCCGCGCTGGCCACTCTTGCCGCCTGGACGCTGCTGCACCTTCGGGTCGCGCGCGCGGGCCTGGAGGCGCGGCTGGTCATCCAGCGTAGCAGCATGGAGTACGAGCAGCCCATTCCCGGCGACTTCGATGCCGTCTGCGACTTCTCCGACGAGCCCGCCTGGGAGCGCTTCCGGGCCACCCTGGTGCGCCGCGGCCGCGCGCGGCTGACTCTTGCGGCGGAGCTGGTCCACGACGGCAAGCGGATGGCGACCTTCGAGGGCGACTTCGTCGGGATCGTTTGATTTGCGACCGGTCGCGTCACGCCGACATGGAACTGCAACGCGCATCAGTGCAAAATGTAGGGAGTTGGAAACAACGCCGCTCGTCAAGAAGAGGCAACCTCACATGAGCAACGCTGAGATCAGGGGGCGATTCGTCTGGCACGAGCTGATGACGACCGACCCGCAGGCCGCAGGCGCCTTCTATTCCAAAGTCCTGCCGTGGAAGACCCAGCCCTCCGGCATGCCCGATTACACACTTTGGGTGTCCGGCAAGATACAGACCGGCGGGCTCATGGCCCAGCCGGAATCCGCGCGCCAGTCCGGCGCCCCGCCGAGCTGGCTGGTATACATCGGCACGCCCGATGTCGATGCCACCGCGGCGGCGGCCGAGCGCCTGGGCGGCAAGATACTGAAGTCGCCCGCCGACATTCCCGGCGTAGGGCGCTTTGCGGTGCTGGCGGATCCGCAGGGCGCCGCATTCGCGGTGTTCAAGCCGGGGGCCCCGCCCGCCGGCGGTACTCCAGGCAGCGACTTCTCCTGGCACGAGCTCGCCACCAGCGATCAGCAGGCTGCGCTCACCTTCTACGCCGAGCTCTTCGGCTGGAGCCGCGGACCCGCCCATGACATGGGCCCCGGGGGCATTTATCAGCTGATCGATCACGGCGGCACGCAGGTCGGCGGTGCCTACAAGCTGATGGACGCTTCCAAGCCACCGCACTGGCTGACCTACATCCGCGTGAAGAGCGTCGACAAGGCGGCGGCTGCGGCCAAAGCCGCGGGCGGCCGAGTGACGCAGGAGCCCATGGAGGTACCGGGCGGCAGTCGCATCGCGCAGATCCTCGATCCGCAGGGCGGCGCTTTCGCCGTTCACGAGCTGGCCAAGCAGCCTGCGACAGCCAGCGCGCCCAAGGCTGCGGCGAAGAAGGCCGCCCCCGCAAAGGCGGCGAAAGCACCGGCCAAGCCCGCCAGGAAAAAGGCGACCGCCAAGGCGAAAAAGCGCCCCGCGGCGAAGCGCGCTGCCAAGAAGGCGCCGGCAAGGAAAGCGGCCGGAAAGAAGGCCGTGACGCGCAAATCTGCGGGCAGGAAGAAGTCGGCCAAGCGCGCATCACGCAAGCCGGCACGACACAAGTAAGTCGATGGTGGCCCGCCGCCAATGCGGCGGGCCATCCGCTTCATACCTTTATCAGCGGTCGTCCGAAGTTTTCGCCGCGCATGGCCTTGATCAGGTGCGCGGGGGCACTCTCCAGTCCTTCGGCCACATCCTCGCGGCACACCAGCCGGTCCGCGCCGTACCAGGCGATCGCGTCCTTCAGGAACTCACCTCGCCGATCCGCGTACTGCGCGGGGTGCAGGCGCAGCATGATGATCTCACCGGGAGCGTAGCCCGCTCGCTGCAGCAGCTCAGCCGGATCGTCGTGACGCGCGCTGTTGAGAATCACCCGGCCGCCCGGAGCGATGTGGTGTCCGCAGAGCACGGCCTCCAGCAGCTCGCCGCCAGTGTCATCGAAGTAGACATCGAACCCGTGCGGCGCCAGCTGCCGCAGGCGGCTGCCCAGGTTCTCCCCCTGAAAGTTGACGCACGCCGAGAACCGCGCATGCCGGGTCGCCCAGTCACACTTCTCGCGCGAGCTGCCGAGCCCGATCGCGCGGGCCCCCTTGATCCTCGCCACCTGACCGGCCATCGCCCCGGTCACGTTCGCCGCCGCGGAGACCAGGACGGTCTCGCCCGCGCGCAGCCGGCCGAGGTCCAGCAAGCCGAAATATGCCGCCATGCCCGATGGGCCGAGGAGTCCGAGTGCGGTCGATACGGGGGACTGACCGGGGTGCAACGCGCGGACATGGTGGCCGTCGGAGACGCAGAGTTCGCGCATGCCGCATTCGAGCACAACGTGTTGCCCGACGCCGAAAACGTCGTGCCGGGACTCCAGAATTTCGCAGACGCCCAACGCCGGAACGACATCACCGGCTCGAGGGCCACTGTTTGAATGGCCAACGGTACCGGCGGGAAGGCACGTGAACGCATCGACCGCAAGCCAGCGCGCGCGGCAAAGAATGCCGCCGTTGGTGAGCCGGGGTATCTCGCCCGACACTACCTCGAAGTCACCGGGCGCCGCCGGTGTCCGCCTGATCCTGACCTCGAGGTTGCGCATCGATCCGCCTCGCTACTGAGCTTGGGCCTCCGCCGCCTTGCGCTGGGCTGCATCCTGCTGATAGGCGGCGTTGATCTGTTGCTGCACCTTCGCCTCGGTCTCCTTCGCCTGCTTGGCATTCTGTGCGGCGGAAGCGCCGCCGGCGGCCGTCGTGACGCTGGTCGCGGCGAGGCCGCAGCCGGCAAGCGCGATGAGGCTGAGCACGGCCAAGGAATGGATGAGGGACTTCATCATACGAATAGCTTAAACCCGAACGGCGGCTGCGGCACAATCACTCCTGCCACCATGCCCAAAGCTCCCACCTCTCGCCCCGCGGCGACGTCGCAACCGCGGGTCCGCCGCGGCTATTTCGATTGCCGCTACGGCCAGCTGCACGTCCACAACTCCATTCCCTCCGGAGGTGGCTTCGAGGAAGGTATTCCCCTCCTCTGCTTGCATCCTGTCCCCCACTCCGGGCGGGTTTTCATGCGCTTTCTGGCAGTCGCCGGCGTTGGACGCTCTGTTTTTGCCCCAGATCTGCCTGGCTTCGGGGAATCAGATCCCCCACCGGGACAAGCGGGCGTGACCGAGCATGCAGCCGCCATGGGCGACTTTCTGGATACCATGCGCCTGCGGCAGGTCGATCTTCTGGGCCATTGCTATGGCGCCCTGGTAGCCGCCGAGTTAGCGGCGACGCGTGCCACCCAGGTGCGGCGGCTGGCACTGGTCTCACCACCGGTAGCCGCGGAAATCGTGGGGCCAGAGTCGATCGCCCCGGCAACTGACGGCAGCCACCTGCTCGAAGAGTGGCGGCGGGCTGTGGCCTATTGCGGGCGGGCCGCCAGCCCGCGGGCCACCACCTCGGCACTGGCGGACCGACTGCGCAATGGCGCTGCAGCAGCAGCGGCGGCCGCTGCCGCGGAGCGGACCTACCCGCTGCGTGCCCGACTGGCGCCGCTCGCGACTCCGCTGCTGGTCCTGCGTGTCGGCGACGAAGCTAACAGGGGACAGGCACACGATGTGCCCGCCCGCGCACGGGTCGTCGACCTGCCCCAACAGGGAGCCTCCCTTTTCGAGACCGCGCCCGAGGCTGCCGCACAAGCTCTGGAGTCGTTCCTGCGTTAGTCCTCGATCGCGTGCGTCCAGTGCGCCACCTCCTCCACCGTCATCGATCCTGCCACCGTCAGCCGCGCGTCCTCGAAACCCCACACACCGACGTCGGTCAGGTACTGTTGCCGCGAGAGCAGCGTGCCTTGGCAGACCCGGCGCGGCGGCGGCGGCTCGCACAGTTCGCGGCTCAATCGCTCGATCAGCTCCGCCATCACCCACGTTGGAATGCGTGCCCGCTCGGAGGGATATACGAAGCCGAACAGGCCGAGGTACGAGAGGAGCACGCGCCAGTGGCCGTCGAAGCGCGCGAGCAGCCGCCGCCAGTTGAGCTGTTCCGCGCGTGCGAGCAGCAGATGCATGATATCGGCGCCGTCGTAGCGCTCGCGCTCGGTGATGAACGCCTTCGACCAGATCATTTCCTCCGGCGGGCAGATCCGCACCTCGACCCCGAGCACCTGTCCGCCGACAGCATGCTCGAACCACGCGTCATCGACCTGCGACAACCCGTTGCCGGAGCTGAAGATCACATCGACGTCGCCGTGCTCGCAGCTCGCTTTGCCGAGCCAGTGCGGAAATGTCAGCTCCGTGCCGATGCCCGCGGCGCGAGCGCTTGCGTGACATCTCCATAGTGCTCCCGGCGCACGAAGATATCGAAGTCCTTGGTATGCCTCTCTATCCCCGTGTAATGGTTGAGAGCGTATGCACCACCCACTACGAGCAGGATGTCGGCATCGGCGAGCAGGCCGAGCGTACGCACGTAGAAGGCATGGGCACGGTCGTCGAGCTGACCCTGGCGCTCGTGATTCGGCATGCGGCTTGCTCCATCATGGCGGCACTACGAAGGAGAGCAAGCAAGCGATGCGCCTGGCCGCGGCCGCCGACCTGCATGTGAAGCGGACCTCGCAAGGGGTGCTGCAGCCACTGCTTGCGCCGGTCAACGACCATGCGGACGTGCTGCTCCTTTGCGGCGACCTCACCGACTATGGCTTGCGCGAGGAGGCGGCGGTCCTCGCGAAGGAGCTCAACGCCGCCGTGCGGATTCCGGTGGTCGCGGTGCTCGGCAATCATGACTTCGAGTCCGGTCAGGAAGAAGACGTCTGTCGCATCCTCACGGAAGCTGGCGTCAAAATCCTGGACGGCGAGGCTTACGAGCTCGGCGGCGTCGGGATCGCGGGCGCCAAGGGTTTCGCTGGCGGCTTCGGCCGCGCGACGCTCGGCGCCTGGGGCGAGCAGGCAAGCAAGCGCTACGTGCAGGAGGCGATCGACGAGGCGCTGAAGCTCGAAGGCGCGCTGGCGCGGCTGCGCACGCGGCAGCGGATCGCACTGCTGCACTACTCGCCCATCCGCGGCACGGTGGAAGGCGAGCCGCTCGAGATCTTCCCGTACCTCGGCACGAGCAGGCTGGAGGAGCCGCTCAATAGACACCCGGTCGATGTCGTCTTTCACGGACACGCGCATCACGGCACACCCGAAGGAAAAACGAGCACCGGCATACCCGTCTACAACGTGGCCATGCCGCTCCTGCTGCAGAAATATCCGGACCGGCCGCCGTTTCGCGTGGTGGAGCTGCCGGAGGCGCCGCCGTCGGAGACGGAGGCCGCCCTGCAGAACGCGCGGCAAACCGCGGGCAGCAAGCGACCGCCGATCGTGGAGAGGCCCGGGACCGATCGCCGCTGACGCCCCGCTGTTGGCGGGAATTCGCTAAGCTGGCGGCATGGCCAGCCCATACATCGAGCGGATTCTCAAGGCTCGCGTTTATGACGTCGCGATCGAGTCGCCTCTGGAGGAGGCGCCGCGGCTCTCACGACGGCTGGGCAACCACGTGCTCCTCAAGCGCGAGGACCTGCAGCCCGTGTTTTCCTTCAAGCTGCGTGGCGCCTACAACCGCATTGCGCACCTGTCGGATGGGGCGGCGAAGCGCGGCGTGGTCTGCGCTTCGGCGGGCAATCATGCGCAGGGTGTGGCGCTGGCGGCACGGCGGCGGGGCATCCCGGCCGCGATCGTCATGCCGCGCACCACGCCGCGGATCAAAGTGCAGGCGGTCATCGACCTCGGCGGCGAGATCGTGCTGCACGGTGACGACTACGACACCGCGCTGGAGCGGGCGCTCGAGCTCGCGCGCGAGCGCAATCTCGTCTTCGTTCATCCGTTCGACGACCCGGATGTCATCGCCGGACAGGGCACGATCGCGGTGGAGCTGCTGCGCCAGACCGACGGTCACCTCGATGCGATCTTCGTCCCGGTCGGCGGTGGCGGCCTCATCGCCGGCATCGCCGTCTACGTGAAGTATCTATATCCCAACATCCGCATCATCGGGGTGGAGCCGGCGGATGCCGCCGGCATGTACGAGTCGCTGAAGGCAGGGCGGCGGGTCACGCTGGACAGAGTCGGAATCTTCGCCGACGGTGTCGCGGTCAAGCGGGTGGGAGAGGAAACCTTCTCGTTGTGCCGCGGGCACGTCGATGAGGTCGTGCTGCTCGACACGGATGAGATCTGCGCGGCCATCCAGGATGTGTTCGAAGACACCCGCTCCATCGTGGAGCCCGCCGGCGCGCTCGCTGTCGCGGGTCTGAAGAAATACGTCGCTCGCGAGGGTTGGCGGGACAAGCGCGTCGTTGCGATCAATAGCGGCGCCAACATCAACTTCGACCGCCTGCGACACGTAGCGGAGCGCGCCGATCTCGGCGGTGAGCGCGAAGCGCTGCTCGCGGTCACGATCCCGGAGCGCCCCGGCAGCTTCCTGCGCTTCTGCGAGCTGCTGGGTAACCGCAGCGTCACCGAGTTCAACTACCGCTACGAGAGCGAGCAGGCCGCGCAGATCTTCGTCAGCTTCGGGCTCTCCCAGGGGCGCGCGGAGAAGGATGCGGTCATTCGCGCCATGCGCGATGCGGGCTACACCGTCACCGACATGACCGACAACGAGATGGCGAAGCTCCACGTGCGCTACATGGTCGGCGGCCGCGCGCGCGGCATCCGTGACGAGCTGCTCTACCGGTTCGAGTTTCCCGAGCGGCCCGGGGCGCTGCTGAAGTTCCTCCAGGCTGTCGGCGGCCGCTGGAACATCAGCCTGTTCCACTACCGCAATCACGGATCGGATTACGGCCGCGTCCTCGCCGGCATCCAGGTTCCTCCCGCGGAGCGCACGGATTTCCTGCAGCATCTCAACGAGCTGCATTACGCCTACGCGGAGGAGACTGACAACCCGGCCTATCGGATGTTTCTCGGGTCCTGAGCAGTCTGCCGTTTATCACAGCGCGCCCGCCGCTCGTCACGTAACTCAACCTTTCGTCACAAACGCCGGGCGGCGTGTTTCCGCGGCGCGTACGGTCCCGAAGGGCCCACTACGTCGGTCGCGCATGTCGGGAGTAAGCACGTGAAGCGATTTTCAAGCTGGCCTGCAGTTGTGATGCTCACTGGGGGGATCGGCACAGCGTGGGGTTCCATGCCGTTGCCACATCCGTTTGCGCCAGAGGTGATATCGGGCCCCGGCGGGGTGGACTGCCTGAGTTTCATGCCGGACGGCAACACGGCCGTGCTGGATGAAGAAGGAAAGAATCAAAGCACCATCGCGATCTCGTACCGGACTGCCGGCCGCTGGTCGCCACCGCGCACGGCACCGTTTTCCGGCCACTGGGTGGACCACGATCCGGCGATCGCTCCGGACGGCTCATACCTGATCTTTACCTCGAACCGCCCGGATGTCGCCGGCGGACGGCCGCTCAAGGGCGGCCATTTGTGGCGCGTGGACCGCGCCGGCCGCGGCTGGGGCACCCCGACCCGCCTTCCAGACGTGGTGAACTTTGGCGAGCACGTCTATGCGCCGAGCATCGCGGCGAACGGCGACCTCTTCTTCCTGAGCAGGGACAACGCGGCGCGCGAGTTCAAGCTTTATCGCTCGGCGTGGCGTGGCGGGCGCTACTCCAAGCCAGCGCAATTGCAACTGGGCCCGGAAGGAGCCCATGAGCTCGATCCCGCGGTCGCGCCTGACGAGGCCTTCATCGTGTTCGATGCCAACTATGCAGGCAAAGGTGAGCCCGACCATCTCTACCTCGCATTCGCTGATGGTGCTCACTGGACCCGTCCGATCGACGTTGGCGCTGTGGTGGACCGCTATCAGCCGTGGGGCTCACACCTCGGACCTGATGGCCACATGCTGTACTTCACCAGCAGCGGCCCGACAGCGAACGGCGTGAACCACATCTGGTCCGTGGACCTCACTCCCTGGCTGCGCGCGCAACCCACTGTCTTCGCGCCAGGGGTCATCTCGGGGCCGCTCGCTGATTGGTCCGCGGTCTTCACGCCGGACGGCCGGACCGTCTACTTCGTGCGCGGCGATCAGAACCCCATGTTGATGGAATCGCATCTCGAGGCCGACAAATGGTCGGCCCCACGACCGGCGCCGTTTTCGGGCCACTGGCATGACCTGGATCCGGCGATGGCGCCCGACGGCTCCTACCTGCTTTTCGTCTCGAACCGGCCAATTACACTGCGCGGCAAGCCGCTGGACCTCGTCAACCAGGGAAAGGTCTACGCGGGCGGCGGCATGAACATCTGGCGGGTCGATCGGCAGGGGGACGGCTGGAGCGAGCCGGTGCGCCTGCCGCCCGTCATCAATACGAGTGCCTTCACTTTTGCGCCGAACGTCGCGGCCGACGACACCCTGTACTACATTGGCCAAACATCAGACGGTCAACGCCGTTTGTTGAGCGCACGGTACCGCGACGGCCATTACCAGCAGCCGCAGCCGGTCGCCATCGGCGCCCCGGGAGACTGGATACGCGACCCGGCGATCGCTCCCGACCAATCATTCATCGTGTTCAGCATTATTCCCGCAGCCAGCAACAAGCGGATTCCGCGACTGGCCATCGCATTCCACCACGGCGCGCTCTGGAGCCGGCCAGTTGACATGGGTGACAGCGTGAACGGTCCGGATGGAGCCATGGGCAGTCAACTCGGCCCCGACCATCGCACGCTCTACTTTTACAGCACTCGCAAGGTGGCGATGGCGAATGCGGGAAGCTGGAACAATGGCAACGCGAACATCTGGTCGGTGTCGCTGGCGCCGTGGCTGAACACGCACGACGGCGATCGCAATCGCTGAGCCTATGGGCCCGGGCGGCGGCCTTCAGGCCGGCCGTGTTGGATGAAATCCCAGTGCGGCGGCATGGCTTCGACGCAATCCCTCACCGCCGAGCGCAGCTCCCTCAGCCGCGCCTCTATCCTGTGCGGATCGACCGCATCGACCAGGGGGTCGTAGCTGCGCGGAACGATGTTCTGGCCAATCATGACGGATAGCCAGCTGAGCACGGGGAAGAGCTCAGTCTCCTCGCGCAGGATGCGGCCGTGGCTGCGAAAGAGCTCGATCTTCTCGCGTAGAGTGTCGGTCAGCGGCATATGGCGGCAGTGCGCCCAGAATGGATCGGCCCGCTCGGTCTGGCTGTAGTGCAGCAGCAGGAAGTCGCGCACCCGGCCGAATTCCGACTCCAGCATCCTGTTGTACCGCTCGACATCTGCGGCCGCGAAATCCCGGTCCGGAAAGAATTTGAGCAGCATGGCGATGCCACGCTGAATGAGGTGGATCGATGTGGCCTCGAGCGGCTCGAGAAACCCGGCGGCAAGGCCGAGCGCAACCACGTTTCTGTTCCACGCCGCCTTGCGCCGCCCAGGCCGGAAGCACACCGCGACGGGCTCGCCCAATGCGCGCTCGGCGAGATTACCGCCGAGCAGCGCTCGTGCGGCGTCATCACCGCAGAACTCGCTGCTGAAGACGTAGCCGTTGCCATCGCGATGCCGCAGCGGAATCTGCCACTGCCAGCCCGCGTCGCGGGCGGTAACCAGAGTGTACGGATCGGGAGGGGCGGAGCGCTCGCTGTGTACGATGACGGCTCGATCGCAGGGCAGCCAATGACTCCAGTCCTGATAGCCGGTGTGCAGCGCCCCCTCGATGAGCAAGCCCTGGAAGCCGCTGCAGTCGATGAAAAGATCGGCGTCGACGCGCTCACCGCTCTCGAGAGTCAACGAGTCGACGAATCCGTCCGCGCCGCGCATCGAAACGTGTTGGACGTGACCTTCGGTACGCAGTACACCGCGCGCTTCGGCATAGCCACGCAGATAGCGCGCGAAGGCCCCGGCGTCGAAGTGCAGCGCGTAAGTCAGCTTGTTGAGCGGATGGTTGGGGGCGTGCACGGGACGCGCGAAGCGCCCGCGCAGTGCGGCCACCGATTGAATGGAATAGTCCTCCAGCCGCTCGGACTTGCCCTCCAGGAGCATCTTCAGCCAGTAAGCCTGGAAGGGGACGTTGCCAATCCCGGGACCAGCAGGCCCAAAGGGGTGGAAGTAGGAATGGCCGGGCCTGGTCCAGTCGCGATAGCCGATCCCGAGCTTATAGGTCGCCTTGATATCCCGGACCAAATCGGCCTCATCGAGGCCGAGCTGGCGAATGAAGTCCATGATCGGCGGAATGGTCGCTTCCCCCACACCGATCGGCTGCACCTGCCCGGACTCGATCAGCCGAAGCTGGACTCCCATCCCAGCCAACGACTTGGAGAGAGCGGCTGCGGCCATCCACCCGGCCGTGCCACCCCCCACGATCGCCAGGCTGCGGATTCTTCGGTCATTCATGTACTTGCCTCGAGGATCACAATAACGCAATTACGCCGTGCCGGTTGGAGTCGAGGTTTGATCAGCTCAGGACTACGAGCAGGTCCTTCGCATCCACCTGCTGACCTGGGCTCACCACCACTTCGGCCACCTCTCCGTCGGCTTCCGCGCGCACCGCGGTTTCCATCTTCATCGCCTCGAGCGTCGCGAGCAGATCGCCGCGCGCGACCTTGCGGCCGGCAGCCACGGCGATCGTCGCGATGGTACCGGGCATCGGAGCACCGACCTGCTTGGGATTCCCCGGCTCGGCTTTGCGCTGCGGCGGTCGCTTGGCAACCTGGCTGCGATCGGGAACGCGTACGGAGCGCGGTTGTCCGTTGAGCTCGAAGAAAACCGTACGAGTGCCGTCCTCGTGAGCCTCGCTGGCAGCGACATAGCGCACGATGAGCGTCTTGCCCCGCTCCAACTCGACGCTGACCTCCTGCCCCGGCTCCATGCCATAGAAGAACACCGCGCTCGGCAGAATACCGACATCGCCGTATTGCGCGCGCTCGGCGGCATAGTCCAGCCACACTCGCGGGTACATGAGGTATGACGCGAGGTCATCGTCCGTCACCTGACGTGTGGGCACCTTCTGTTGCATCTTGACGCGCTCCGCCGCAAGGTCGGTAAGCGGCATCTGCGCCCCCGGACGCCCCTTGAGCGGCACCGCGCCCTTCAGCACTTTGCGCTGCAGCGCCTCCGGAAAGCCCCCGTGTGGTTGCCCAAGGTCGCCGCGAAAGAGCTGCACGACGGACTCGGGGAATGGCACGTCCACCTGCGGATCGAGCACCTGCTTCGGGGTCAGGCCACTCGTCACCATGAGGAGAGCCAGGTCGCCGACGACCTTTGATGTCGGTGTCACCTTCACGATGTCACCAAACATCGCGTTGACATCGGCATACGCCTGAGCGACATCCGGCCAGTGCGCATTGTCTATCCCCAACGAGCGGGCCTGCTCGCGCAGGTTGGTGTACTGGCCGCCGGGCATGCCATGCACGTAGACCTCGGATGCGCCGGAACGGATATCGCTCTCGAATGCGACGTAGAGCCTGCGCACCTGCTCCCAATAGGAGGACAGCAGGCGCAGCCTCGCCGGATCGACGCCGGAGTCTCGCGGTCCATGGCGCAGCGCTTCGACGATCGAGCCCAGGTTGGGTTGCGATGTCAGGCCGCTCATCGCATCGATCGCGCCGTCGACCGCGTCGGCGCCTGCATCGATCGCCGCGAGCACGCTGGCGGCAGCGATGCCGCTGGTGTCATGAGTATGGAAATGCACCGGCAGCCCGATCTCCTCCTTCAGCGCCTTCACCAGCATGTGGGCGGCGCGCGGCCGGCATAGTCCCGCCATGTCCTTGATGCCGAGCACGTGCGTCCCGGCGGCCTTCAGCTCACGCGCGAGCTGCAGGTAATAATCGAGCGTGTATTTCTTTTCCTGTGGGTCGCTCAGATTTCCGCTGTAGCAGATCGCGGCCTCGCAGAGCTTGCCCGATTCCAGCACCGCCTCGATCGGCATGCGCATATTCTCGACCCAGTTGAGCGAGTCGAAGATGCGGAACAGGTCGATACCGCGCTCGGCGGCGCGCGCGATGAAAAACCGCACCACGTTGTCGGGGTAGTTGGCATAGCCGACGGCATTGGCGGAACGCAGCAGCATCTGCAGCAGCAGGTTCGGCACCCGTTCGCGCAGCATCGTCAGACGCTGCCACGGATCCTCCTTGAGAAATCTCATCGCCACGTCGAAGGTGGCGCCGCCCCAGCATTCCAGCGAAAAGAGCTGCGGCAGCAGGCTCGCGTAGCAGGGGGCGATCGCAGTCATGTCGATGCTGCGCATGCGCGTGGCGAGGAGTGACTGGTGCGCATCGCGCAGCGTGGTGTCGGTGAGCAGCACCCGTTCCTGCGCCAGCATCCATTTGGCGAAGCGCTCCGGTCCCAACTCCTGCAGCCGCTGACGCGTGCCGGGCGGCGGCTCGGCGAGGGCCACCTGCGGCACCTTTGGCGTCTCGAGTCTCGGCGGGCGCGCGCGGTCGCGGGTTTCCGGATTGCCGTTGACGATCGTTTCGGCGATATAGGTCAGGATGCGGGTGGCGCGGTCACGCTTCGGCGGCCAGCGGAAGAGCTCCGGTGTCTCGTCGATGAAGCGTGTGGTGTACTCGCCGCGCGCGAACCGCGGGTGCGTGATCAACTGGTCGAGGAAGCGCAGGTTGGTGACCACACCGCGGATGCGGAACTCCCACAGCGCGCGGTGCATGCGGGCGTTGGTCTCCTCCGGCGTCGGCGCCCAGGCGGTCACTTTCACCAATAGCGAATCATATGACCGGGTGATGATTGCGCCGGTATAGGCCGTGCCCGCATCCAGGCGGATGCCGAAGCCCGCGGGGCTGCGGTAGGCGGTGATCTTGCCGTAATCGGGAATGAAGTTATTTTCGGGGTCTTCCGTGGTCACCCGGCATTGCAGCGCGTGCGCCCCGATCCGGATGTCACTCTGCGGCGGCACGCCGCTCTCGGCCGTGCCGAGCCGCGCGCCCCCGGCGATGCGAATCTGCGCCTTGACGATATCGATACCGGTCACGCACTCGGTGACCGTATGCTCGACCTGGATGCGTGGATTGACCTCGATGAAGTAAAAGCCGCCGGAGTCGGCGTCCTGCAGGAACTCCACCGTGCCGGCATTGACATAGTTCGCAGCGCGACCGATGGCGAGGGCGGCGGCGCACAGCTCCGCGCGCTGCGCGTCGTTCAGAAATACCGCGGGCGCGCGCTCCACCACCTTCTGATTGCGCCGCTGCACCGTGCAGTCGCGCTCATAGAGATGCACCAGACCGCCATGCTCGTCGCCGAGGATCTGCACTTCGACGTGGCACGCACGGCGCACCAGTTTCTCGAGATACACCTCATCGTTGCCGAAGGCCCCTTTCGCTTCCCTACGCGCTACCGGCAGCAGCTCGGCGAGTTGCGCGTCGCTCTCGACTACGCGCATGCCCCGGCCACCGCCGCCCCAGCTCGCCTTGAGCATGACCGGGTAACCTATCCGGTGCGCGAGGCGGACACAGTCCTCGAGGCTCACCGGCAGCGGCGGGGTCGCCGGCATGACCGGCACGCCGGCGGCGGTCGCGAGATTGCGCGCCGCCACCTTGTTGCCCAGGGTGCGCATGGTCTCGGAACGCGGGCCCACGAACACGATCCCGGCCGTCGCGCAGGCATGGGCAAACTCCGGGTTCTCGGAGAGGAAGCCGTAGCCCGGATGAACGGCGTCGGCCCGGGCCTCGCGCGCGATGCGCAGGATGTCCTCGATGTCGAGGTAGGCCTCGATAGGTCCTTTGCCCTGGCCCACCAGGTAGCTCTCATCCGCTTTGGTGCGATGCAGCGAGAAGCGGTCTTCCTGCGAGTAGACGGCCACGGTGCGCAGGCCGAGCTCGCTCGCGGCCCGCATCACACGGATGGCGATCTCGCCACGGTTGGCGACCAGAATGCTGTGGATCTCCTGCGACATGCGAGCCTTTACCGGTAATATCCACTGAGATCATAGCGGACTCTTCCATGCTTTCTATTGCCATTCATGGCGGCGCCGGTGCGGTGCCGCGCAACACTCTCACGGCGGAGCGCGAGCGGCTTTACCGCGACGGCCTCGCGGTTGCTCTCGATGCGGGCTACACCACGCTGGAGAAAGGCGGTTCGAGCCTCGATGCGGTGACGGTCGCGGTGCGGACGCTGGAGGACAACTCACTCTTCAATGCGGGGCGGGGCGCGGCGCTCACCCGTGAGGGAACCGCGGAGCTCGATGCCGCCATCATGGAAGGGCGGCAACAGCGGGCGGGCGCCGTGGCCGCGGTGCAGCACGTGAAAAATCCAGTCGAGCTGGCACGGCGGGTGATGGAGAAATCACGGCACGTGCTGCTGGTCGGCGCCGGGGCGGAAGAGTTCGCCCTCGAGGAAGGGCTGGCGCTGGTGCCGAACACCTACTTCCGCACCGATGAGCGGCGGGCACAGCTCGAGAGCGAGCGCAATGGCCGCTCGGTCTCGGATCTCTTCCCCACCTCGCAGGGCACAGTCGGCGCGGTCGCGCTCGATGCGGCCGGCGATCTCGCCGCCGCTACGTCCACCGGCGGCATGACGAACAAGCGCCAGGGTCGCGTGGGCGATTCGCCGATCATCGGCGCCGGAACCTACGCCAAGAATGGGGTCTGTGCCGTCTCCGCAACCGGCCACGGCGAGTACTTCATCCGCACGGTCGCCGCGCATCATATCTGCGCCGCCGTGGAATTTCGCGGCCTCACCCTGCCGGCGGCGGTACGCGAATTGCTGCATGAGAAACTCCGTGAGCTCGGCGGCAGCGGCGGCGTCATCGCGATCGATCACGGCGGCCGCATCGTCACGGACTTCAGTACAGAAGGCATGTTTCGTGGCGCCCGTGACTCGAGCGGGCTACGGCGGATCGACATCTATTGAGAAACGGAGAGACGGTATGGCACCCGCACGGCAACTGGAGACTCGGCCGTGAAGCGCCGCTTGCTGGTCGTTGACGACAACAAGGACGCGGCGGAGAGCATGTCGATGCTGCTCGAGATGTGGGGTCACGAGGTGGTCTTCGCCTATGACGGTCCGAGCGCCATCGAAACCGCGGAGCAGTGGCGGCCCGAAGCGGTATTCCTCGACATCGGACTGCCGAGGATGGATGGCTATCAGGTGGCCGAGCGGCTGCGCGAGCTGCCGCAAGCCAAGGACGCCGTGCTCATCGCCATCACCGGCTACGGCCAGGCGGACGATCGCATGCGCTCCCAGCGGGCGGGGATCGATCACCATCTGGTTAAGCCGGTCGCGCCCGATGCGCTGCGCAATCTGATCGACTCACTGCAACTGCATTGAGGGGTGGCGTCCGGCCGGGAGCCGGCCGTTGCGGGCAGCATCCCAAGCCTCTGCCGCCAGCATCTGCATCCCATGCATGCGGGCACGTTGCAGGGTCCCCGCGTCATCTTCCGCCGCTGCCAGCAGCATCCGGCGCCAGAGCGGCACCTGTTTGTGCCACCGTGGCCGCAGCCAACCGCAGCCGCGCTCAGCCAGCTCGTGCACCTGGGTCACGGAGCACGCGCCGAGCAGGCTTGCGCACTGCGGGTGAATGCCGAGAATCGCCGGCGCACCCTCCCAGTGGTTGACGACCATCGACCAGGCGTAGACGAAGACTGTACGCGCCACCGCCGCGGTCTGCGGCACCGTGAAGAATGAGGCGTATGGGGTGCGCGGCATGTCGTTGACGCGCGGGCCGCTCAGCCACTGCCAGCGTTGAGGCTCCCCGAAGCAGGCGTCGACCAGCAGATAGGGGCAGGCGGCCGCCTGCCAACGGGAACGCTCATCGAGCGCCCGCCAGAGCTCCCCCACCTGCCGCAGCGCCAGCTGCGCCTGGGAGCCCAGGGCGAGAGCCTGCTCCGCGAGCAGCCCGAGACAGGTGTGATTGACCTCCGCCAGCGCCTCGAGCATGTCCCGCCGCAGCCAGCAGGCGCGCCTGAGAGAGCGCGGTTCCAACGCCACGATCGCTTCATTACGCAACATGACGACAACTCCCTCCTCCGACACCCTCCCCCCATGGTACCCGCGCGGCCGCCGAAGGCAACGGGTGAAATTGGGCTTTTTCACCCAAAATGGACGGATTGTGTTTTGGGAAATATTTCCCAACAATATCGGACCGGGCCGCGTCCCGGCAACTCATAGACGGCGGGGGGAACCGGCCATGCGCATCTCGGAAGACCGCTACGACCGCGACCGGCAACGGCTGGAGCTGGCACTGCGTTTCCTGACACACGAGGCGCGCACCCAGACGATACGCATCTGGACGGGGCTCAGCGACGACCGCATCCGCAAGCTCTATCGGTCGTATCTCGGTCGCGCCGCCTGTTATGTTCCCCGCCATCGCGGCAAGTCGCCGCATCAGTCCGCCTACTTCACACGCTCGCTGAGGATCCAACAGGAAACCGCCGTCCTGGCGAGCTTTTTCGCACTCACCGGGCTGGTACCGACAGAGCCCTCCCCCGCCGCCGCCACGGCGCTGCCGGATATCTCCCGTGGCAATTCGCTCTGCGCCGCGTTCGAGTCCTACGCCACCCTGGTCCCAACCGCCGCGATCTCGTTCGAATACGCAGTCTTCCTCGCGGACTGCCTGGCGCGGGGCGATCAGCTTCGGCTCGGTAGGTGCTGCGAATGCGGTGGCATGATCGTCGTCGAGCGCTTTCCCATCCGCGAGAAGCGCTGCCAGCACTGCGCTCCGCGCGCAGCGAGACCGACCGGTGAGATTCCCGTCTAAAGACGGGTTGCATCTGATCTCGGGATTTTGTAGAGGAGCTTCTCTTTACCGCATGCTCTGCCGGGACTATTATCGATGCAAACAATAGTAGGGATCGGGTAAAAACGCGCAAGACGGTCGCCTAACCCTCAACTACAGGCTGGCTCATGGGTTGGTTTTCATACGAATTGGGCCGTCAAGACGGCATACGGGAAGAACGTAACCGAAACTCACCCGTTTGTGTTCCTGCTTCTGGGCAATGGTCGCGATCCTCACTCCTCTCGGTGTAGTGGGGTACTTCCGCTGGGCCTGGAAGCAGCTTTTCCACGTTGAGCCCCCGGCCTTCGCCGAAGCCATGGTGGGCGCACTCGTCGTCCTTGCGCTCCTTGTAATAGCGGTGGACGAATTCCGCAAGCGCCGGGGCGGCAGGCCCCGCACGTTCAACTTGCGGCGCATATTCATGTTCAGTTTCGCGGGCGGCGTGCTCCTGAGCGCACTTATCGTCGCGGTGGAACTGGCGGGACCCGGAGTGAATGGCCACCGGTCCGCAATCGCTGCAGCACATGCATCCACTTCCTACTCAGGTGTGAGTCTTCACCGAAGAGCACGTCGGCCAAAGAGATCGGTTACCGCCACTCAAACTCCTGTCGAAGCAGCCAGCGCCGATGCCGACGCCGTCATTACACAAGGCATCACGGTCGCGGGTCATCTCACCCTTCCGACAGGAACGATGCTGTATCGAGTCGCCGAGCTCAAGTACCCTTACAACCGCATGGTGTTCGACAGACCAACGACCTGGTTCGTACTCGGCGCCGAGACATGTTCGCAACGCCCCGGCACCGGCTGCTCTACCCCGATTGCGGTTCCTGATGTCTATTGGAAAGCCACCTCGCACGGCAAACCATCCTTGACGGCAGGCGAGAGCCGAGCCCATTGAAGGCGGAGCGCGACGGATTGACGCCTAATCGAGACCCGGTATGAGCGCCCGCACCCGGGCAATCCCTGGATGCTTCTGACAACCTGAACACATCCGCAAGCTCTGCCGGTCACATCTCGGTCGCGCCGCCTGTTATGTTCCCCGCCGTCGCGGCAAGTCGCCGCATCAGTCCGCCTACTTCACACGCTCGCTGAGGATCCAACAGGAAACCGCCGTCCTGGCGAGCTTTTTCACACTCATCGGGCTGGTACCGGCAGAGCCTTCACCCGCCGCCGCCACGGCGCTGCCGGATATCTGCCGCGGCAATTCGCTCTGCGCCGCGTTCGAGTCTTATGCCACCCTGGTCCCCACGGCCGTGATCTCGTTCGAATACGCCGTGTTCCTCGCGGAGTGCCTGGCGCGGGGCGATCAGCTGCGGCTCGGCAGGTGCTGCGAGTGCGGCGGGCTCATCGTCGTCGAGCGCTTCCCCATCCGGGACAAGCGATGCCAGCACTGCGCTCCGCGCTCAGCGAGACCGACCGGTGAGATGCCCGTCTAAAGACGGGTTGCGTTTCGCGCCCAGATGGGGGGTTAGCCGTTCCGGCACGCAGGCGCCGACAGAATACAATGCCGCTCATGGACTCCGGACAGCCGAATTTTTTTGCAGGTCCCTACATCGATCGCCGCGCGGAGGAGCGTGACCAGGCGGACTGGGTGCGGGCGGCGCTCGAGGATCCGCGGACTCTTTATCTTCTGGCCAGCGGCACGCGGCACCTCATCCACACCAGGCCGGAGCCGCGCATCGCCTTCCTCGAGGGCGCGGCAGCCAGGAACCTCGCATCCGCCGACGAGAGCCGATTCGTGCTCCTCGGCTGGTTTCGGGAGCGGCGCTGTGTCCTGGTAGAGGTGGGGGACCAGGCGCCCGCGGAATTGCCGCCGAATGCCTCCTTCGAGGAGCTGCGGCCGCTGTCACCGATCATTGGCGGCGATGAGGCCGGTCTCCTCGCCTACGCGCGGGCGCTCTCGATCTGGCGCGCGCGGCAGAAGTACTGCGGCGCGTGTGGCGCGCCGATGCTGCCGCAACGCGCGGGGCATTCCATGCGCTGCTCCAAAGAAGGCTGCGCGCAGGAATTCTTCCCCCGGATCGATCCTGCGATCATCGTCCTGGTCACCGATGGGGAGCGGGCGCTCCTCGGCCGGCAGGCGAGCTGGCCGGCGGGACGCTATTCGACCATCGCCGGCTTCGTGGAGCCGGGCGAGAGTCTGGAGGATGCCGTCGCCCGCGAAGTGATGGAGGAGACCTGCGTGGCGGTGACCGGCGCCCGCTACGATTCGTCACAGCCCTGGCCCTTCCCGGCCTCGATCATGCTCGGCTTTCGTGCCTGGGGGCGCCCGGGCAGCGAAGTACGGTGCAGCGGCGAGCTGGAGGATGCCCGCTGGTTCTCGCGCGAGGAGATCCGCGCCGGCGCCGCCCTGCTGCCGACCGCGTACTCGATCTCCTATCGCCTGATCGCAACCTGGCTGGACGAAAGGTAGGGACTCAACGTGTGCCTGCTCGTACTCGCGTGGAACACGCATCCGCGTTACCGGCTGGTCGTCGCCGCCAATCGCGACGAGTACCACGACCGAGCGAGTGCGCCGCTCGGCCGCTGGCTCACTCCCGCTGAGATCCTCGCCGGCAGGGACCTGCGCGCCGGCGGTACCTGGGTCGGCATCGACCGCCGGCGCCGCTTCGGCATCGTGACCAATTTCCGCGATCTGGTACGGGCGCCAGTGCATGCGCCCTCGCGTGGCGGCCTGATTCCGCGGTATCTCGCCGCAACGACGAGCCCTGGCGACTATCTTGCCGGATTGGAGCACGAGGCCGGGAGTTACGGCGGATTCAACCTCCTGCTCGCCGACGGCGAATCCCTCTGGTACGGCTCGAATCGCTGCGCGCCCTTCGCGCGCGCTCTATCGCCGGGGATCCACGGCCTGTCGAACGAGCGGCTCGACACCCCGTGGCCAAAACTGCGCCGGGTGCGGCGTGGCTTCGAAGCCTGGCTGAGCGGGGGCGGCAGCGTCGACGATGGCGAACTCCTTGCCCTGCTCGCGGACCGTGCGCCAGCCACCGAGGAGGAAGGCCTGACGGGCACCGGCGTCTCGCCGGAGTGGGAGCGGACCCTGTCCTCCCCCTTCGTCCTGAACCAGACCTTCGGTACGCGCAGCACCACCCTCGTGGCCATCGAGCCCTCGGGCGCCTGTTACCTGGCCGAGCGCCGCTTCGACCCGAGCGGTACCTGCAGCGGCCAGAGCGAGTACCGGTTGGACCCCGGAGAATGGCCCGCTCCGCCCCCAACCCGGTAAGCGCCTCAAACGGTGCGACGTTCAGAAGCCAGTAGGTGAGCGGCCCAGGGCCGCAAGGAACCCCGGCACGCCGCAGGGGTCACGTTACAATTCATCGTTTTTCCGCCCGGGTTCGGTCGCACGTATCAATGGCGCAGTGCACTTCGTCACACGGGGCTCGGTCGCGCAGGCGAGCCTCGGGCGTTCTGGTATTGCTCTTCGCCTGTCCGCTGGCGTGGGCGGATGTGACCATCACCGTCAAGGGCGTGGCTGCCCCGCTGCGCAGCAACGTGCTGGCATATCTGAGCTTCGCCCGCTACCGGCGGACCAAGAACCTGACCTCCGATACCGCCGAGCGACTCGAGAGCCGGATCGGCCCGGAGGTGCGCTCGGCTCTGCAGCCGTTCGGATACTTCCAGCCGACGGTGAGTACGAGCGTGACGGCCGCCGGCCCAGGCAACTGGAAGGTCGCGATCACCATCCATCCCGGGCCACCGGTGATCCTGGAGCACGTGGACGTGCGGGTGGTCGGCCCGGGAGCCACCAGCCCGCTCTTCGAGCGCATCACCGATAAGCTGCCCTTTCACACCGGTCAGCGGCTCGATCAGGCGCAGTACGACAGTGTCAGGGGCGACCTGTTGCGCACCGCGGCCACCTATGGCTACCTGGACGCGAACCTGACCCGCCACCAGCTGCTGGTCAATCCGGGGGCGCATACGGCGAGCATCGCCCTGGAGCTGCAGACCGGAGAGCGCTACCGCTTTGGCGCCACGACGATCGTACAGCACGCCGTGAATGAGAAGCTGGTACGCAAATATCTGCGGTATCGGCAAGGCGAGCCGTTCGACCTGACGGAGGTCCTGCGCACTCAGTTCGCGCTCGATGACTCGCAGTACTTCACCAACCTCGAGGTGTTGCCGGGAGACCCGGATCACACTGCGCACACGGTTCCGATCGGCATCCGTGCCGAGCCCAGCCGACCGAACGTCTACTCCGTCGCGGCGGGATACGAGAACGACACCGGCGCACGCGGCATCCTCAGCTGGGAGGACCGCAGGGTCAACTCCTACGGTCACAGGATGAGCGTCGACCTGGAAGCCGCGCAGGTGACCAAGTACAGCCTGCAGAGCCGCTACGTCATTCCGATCGGCGATCCGGCCGTGGAAAACCTGACTCTCTCCGGTACCGTGGTGCAGCAACAGCTCGCCGACGTCGATGCCCGCACGATGTCGATCGGACCCAGCATCACGAGAGTCATGGGCAACTGGCAGACGGTGTGGTTCGTGAACGGGGTGCAGAGCACCGGGACCGTGGGCACCTCCTGGCCCGGGACCGTGGATCCCGCCAACAAAGAGTGTATCGCGGACGGCGTAACGGGTACGAAGTGTAACGCCAACGTGACCATCGGCATCCCGACCAACGACATGCTGGTCCCGGGCGTCGACCTCGCCTCCGTGCCCAAGGGCTATCTCGGCGAGCCCATGTTCCAACACGGCTTCTTCGCCGAGATCCGCGGCTCGCAGGGCGCCTTCGGCTCGAAAGCGAACTTCCTGCAGGTCCACATCCAGCTCGAGCGGGTGTTCCAGCTGGCGCCAAAGTGGCATTTGCTGCTGCGCGACGAGTTCGGCGCGACCGCAGCCTCGCACTTCGGCGAGATGCCCCCCGCAATGCGCTTCTACGCGGGAGGCGAGGGAAGCGTGCGTGGTTTCGAATACGATGGCCTGTCACCGACGCAGAAGTACTGCCTGTCGGGCAGTCAGATCTGCGCCGAGGCGCAGGCCGGCGGCAAAGACGTGATCACCGGGACGGTGGAGTTCGATCGTGACTTGCCGCGGAATTTCGGCATCGCATTCTTCTTCGACTATGGCAATGCGTTCAATCACTTCGGCTCGCAGGAACAGAATGTCTACAACAATGAGCAGCAGATCGTGCAGATCAGGGAGCCGTTCCTGCAGTATGGTGCCGGCATCGGGCTCCTGTTCCGCCTGCCGGTCCTGACGCTCGGCATCGACATCGGACAGCCGCTGTCGCAGCCGGGGAGCCCCCGGCTCTACATCAACTTCTCGCCGAAGCTGTGAGCGCGCGGTAGCCGTCATGCGTCGCTTTCTGCTGCTCGCCACCGCAATATTCGTTCTGATCGCGATCGGCGTGCCGTGCGCGGCGCTCTATGCCGTCGTCTACACGCAGAGCGGCTTGCAATTCGTCGTCCGCCATCTGCCGCAGCGGTTCGGCAAGGTCGGTGTGCGGATAGAGGGTGTCAGCGGCACCATTGCCGGCGGCGCGCGCGCGACATTGGTGGAGGTCGACCAGGAGCGGGTTCGCCTCGACATCCGCAATATCTACAGTCGTGTGTGGTTGGAGCCGCTCCTCTTTCAGACCATCCGCACACCCGACACGACCGTCGACAGCGTCTCCATCGTGATCAAGCGACCAACGGGGCCGCCATCGTCGGGCCATGGCGGTGCGCCCCAATTCCTGCCGCGCTGGCTGACGATCTACATTGGACACGCCGCCCTCGGCAAGGCGGTGCTGCTGCTTCCGGACGGCACCCGGCTGGAGGGAAGCGGAATTGCCGGCTCCGCGCTGCTGCATCATCGCGACATCCGCTTCTATCAGGCGCAGCTGCGGCTGGGCGAAGTGGGTTTCGACGTGGCGGGCACTCTGCACGCCGGCGATCCGCTGCAGCTCGCGGCCAGCGGCCGCATCACCTGGCACCCGAACGGCCAGCCGGTGTGGCGGCTCACCGCCGATGCAGCGGGCGACCTCGACAAGCTGGCGCTCAACGGACAGTTCTTCGCGCCCTTCCAGGCCGAGGTGAGCGGCGGGATGCTCGACCTGACTCACCACTGGCACTGGCAGGGTGAGGCCGGGATCCGCGACTTCGACCTGCGAGCCTGGCATCTCTCGGGCGCACTGGGCGCCATCAGCGGCAAGCTGGCGCTGAGCGGAGAAGGGCAGAGTTTCACCGCGAGCGGTACGCTGGATCCGGCGGGGCTCAAAGCAGGCTCCTTCGACGTACTGTTCGACGGTGGCTATTCGAAGCACGTACTCGCTGCACGCCGCATCGACGTCACGAATCTCTCTTCGGGGACGCGGGCGATAGGCTCCGGCGCGATAGGCATCGTCCCGGGCGGGCCGCGCCTCGACCTGCGCGGCGGCTGGAGCAACCTTCGCTGGCCGCTCGTCGGCAAGTCGGCGCCGTTTCGCAGCAGCAGCGGTTCCTTCGAGTTGTCGGGCCTGCGGCCGTACGATTTCCGGACCAAGGGAATGGCGCAGATCGCGGGACTTGCCCCGATGCCCGCCGATGTCACCGGCAAGTTGGGCGATAGCGGAGTCAGCTTCAGCCGCGGCAGCGTCGATCTCTTCGGTGGTCACGCCGATCTGCACGGCGAAGTGACCTGGGCGCCCACGCAACGCTGGCAGGTGAGCGGCCGCGCAACCGGGATCGATCCGGGTCAGTTGCGGCCCGACCTGCCCGGCAGCCTAAACTTCGGCGTCGCCGTCGACGGTCGCGGGTTCGAGGCGGCCAGCCCGCTGAGCGTGACCGTGGACAACCTCGGCGGGCGGCTCCGGGGCGTGGCGGCCAGCGGTGCCGGCAAGCTGACGCACGCCGGCGACACGTGGGAGTTCCAACAGGTTCGCGTCGGCCTGGGCGGCACGCACCTCGCGCTCGATGGGCGGATCGATCGCGCGGCCGATCTGCGATTCGCGGTGACGGCGCAGGATCTGAGTCTGATATCGGAGAGCACCCGTGGCCGACTGCAGGCAGACGGCAGGATCCGTGGACCTATCAACGACCCTGACGTCGTCGCGATAGCGCGCGGTACCGATATTCTCTACGATGGCGTCTCGCTCGCCGGATTCGACGCCAAAGTCGACTTTGATCCGACGTCACAGAGGCATTCCGCGATCGCGGCGCACCTGCGCCAGCTCCGATTCCGTCGCCGCACCCTGCGCAGCGTGGATTTCACCCTCGAGGGGCCGGCATCCGCGGCGGTAGCCCATCTGGACGCGCAGGCACCAGGGCTGCATCTGACCGCAATGGCCAGCGGCGGCGTCAGCCATGGCATCTTCACCGGTAACCTGGAGTCCCTGGGGCTGTCTGGCGATGAATCGTTACGCCTGCATCTGGAGCAGCCCGATGCACTGACGTTGTCCCCTTCGGCCGGCAGGGTCGATCGGCTGTGTCTGATTGGCACGCCGGGCAATCTATGCGCGCAGGCGAATTGGACTCCGACGGCATGGTCTTCCACGCTGACGGCGACTCAACTACCCCTTGCCACGCTGACGGCCGGGCGCACACCGACGGTCGAATATCTGGGCGCCATCAATGTCGGCGCGCGGCTGTTCGGCGGCGGCGGTGTCCCAACACAGGGAACGCTGCGCATAGAGCTGAGCGACGCCACACTCTCGCGGCGACTGGTGAGTGGTCGCATGGAGCACACCGCCATAGGATCGGGCTTGCTCACCGCGACGGCGACGCCGGACTCCATCACGGCTGAAGCCTCTCTCACGTCCGGGCAGATCGGCACGCTGGCGGGGAACCTCAAGGTGAGCCGTGACACCTCTCGCTGGCAGGATATGCCCATCGACGGCGAGCTGCGGGCCCAGACTGCGAAGCTCGACCTGCTGTCGCTCTATGTCCCCGACATCGATCGCGTCGAGGGCAATCTGACGGCGGATGCGCGGATCGCCGGTACCGTGGCCCAGCCCCGGCTCAGCGGCTCGCTCAGCGTCTCCGACGGCGAAGTCGACCTCTACCAGACCAATCTGCGGCTGCGTCAGATCGGCCTGACGGCGCACCTGACGGATGACGGGGTCGTGTTCGGCGGCAGCGCGCAGGCCGGCAAAGGGAGGGTGCGCGCAGACGGTGAGGTACATTGGCGCGATACGCTGCCTTATGGGCAGCTGCACCTCGATGGTGCCAACCTGCGAGTGGTGGATATTCCGGAAGCGCAGATCGATGCCTCACCGAGCCTCGACTTCAAGGTGGCCGCGCACGAGATCGATATCACGGGCAAGGTCGCCGTGCCTTACGCGAAGATCGTTCCGGCCGACCTCACTGGCGCGGTATCGTCCTCCTCCGATGAGGTGATCGTCGGCAAGGAGTCGCAGAATCCCGCCGATCAGTTCCAGGTGAAGACTCGGATCACGATGACACTCGGCCCCAACGTGAACATCGACACCCTGGGGCTGACGGGCCAGCTCGCCGGCAGCATCACCGTGAGCAGCGGCTACGATGCCATCACTCGGGCCACCGGCGAGTTGTCGGTTCAGAAGGGTGAGTATTCCGCGTACGCACGCAAGCTCGATATCCAGAGCGGCCGTCTGATTTTCACGGGCGGCCCGATCGAGGATCCGGGCATAGAGATCCGCGCGGTCAAACGGTATCCCGATGTCATCGCCGGAATCAACGTCCGCGGCACCCTGCAGGAGCCGCGGCTGTCCTTCTTCTCCAGCCCTTCATTGCCGCAGTCGCAGATCGTCTCTCTCATCCTCTCCGGCGGCGGCGGCGGCGGCACTCTGCAGATGATGCAGGCGAACTCGGCGGCACAGAACCAGCAGGCGACCGCCACCAGCGAGTTGCTCACCCAGGGTGGCGCCATCCTGGCGCAGCAGCTCGGCTCGCGAATCGGCCTGCCCGACATCAGCGTCGAGACCGATCTCAACAACGAGACTTCGCTCGTCCTCGGCAAGTATCTTTCGCCCCGCCTCTACGTGAGCTACGGCGTCGGCCTGACGGAGGAGTTGAACGCCATTCGCCTGCGCTACAGCCTGGGCGACCATTGGACGATCCGCACCACGGCTGGCCAGATCAAGGGCGCCGACCTGGTGTTCAGCGTCGAGAAGTAGCCATCATAGGCCCTCGAACAACCCCGTCAGGTCCACCTCTAACTCTGGTTGCATGCTGAGAGTCAAAAGTCCGGGTAGCGGTGTCGACGAGGCGTGTACATACCGCTCTGCCTGAGGCGTATGGAACACGTGCAGTGCAGGCGTGACCACATCCACAATCCAGTACTCGGGGATTCCGTGGCGAGCGTATAGGGGCAGCTTGCGCTCGCGATCAAATCTCAACGAGCTCTGGCTCACTTCGACCAGCAGCAAGACATCGGCAGGTAGGGGGTGCGAGCTCGTGTAGTCGTCCGACCTTCGCGTGACGAGGGCGAAGTCCGGCTCCGGCTCGGAAAAGTCATCGACACGCAACGGCAGTTGCGGACGCACGGTCGCTCCGCCCTTGACCGCGAGAAACAGCCTCTCATAGAGTCGGCTCAAGATTCCCGCATGAGCTGATCCTGACGGCGCCATGTCGATGATCTCTCCTTCGATCAGCTCGACGCGCGCGTCGGGCGCGAGCAGACCGACTTCCGCCATGCGGTAATAGTCCTGCACCGTAAGTCGATGGCGGCGGACGAGATCGTCTTGCACTGCGGCAATCATGCTTGCTCTCGATCCGACCAGCTTATCGCAAAGGGCGCCTGACCGGGCTTGGTTTCCAACGAATCGTCGGGGCGCATGTTGCGCCAACACCGGTATGACGTCCATGCGATTTGCCTGTGCGTTTGTATAGAAAGGGCTGCGTGCAGACGAAGATATCGCGGGTGCTCTTCGACCGGATGCGGCGACGCAATGCCCTGCGTCCAACAAACGACGTTCAATGTGGACGCGAACGACCTCACCTGGGAAGAGCCGGGTCGAGAGAGTATTTTCCGCGCCATCGCCGATGGAGACCCACCCGGGTCGCGGAGGGCCGATCGCCGTGGCCACAGGCTCGCCAAGAGCGGACTTGACATGCTCGCGCATGAATATGCATACTTGATGCAAGTTTATGCATATGCATTTCTTCGCCATTTGAGCCTCCCATGGACGCCCAGCAGCTCGAGCGCCGCCAGGCCATCGTGCGCATCCTGCGCGACGGACATGTGCGCCGGCAGGAGGATCTGGCGCGTCTGCTGAAGACCGCGGGCTACGAGGTGACACAGTCCTCGGTCAGCCGCGACCTGCGCGACCTCGGCGTCCTCAAGGCGAGCGGCCGCTACGTGCTGCCACCCGATGAGGTGTCGCGCACCAACGGCGACTTCGCCATGCTGGCGCAGTTCGTGCGTGGCCTGAAGCGCGCCGGTCCGTCGCTGACGGTACTCAGGACCACGATCGGCGCGGCGCAAAGCGTTGCCGTCGCGATCGACCGGGCGGAATGGCCCGAGGTCGCGGGCACCATCTCCGGCGACGACACCATCTTCATCGCAACCGCCCACGACCGCGCGCAGGAAACCCTCGTAGCCCGGTTGCGGGCCATTTTTCGAGTCTGAGCATGCCCAACCCCGTCCCCATGAAGGGCGACCAGCCCATCGTTCTCGCTTACTCCGGCGGTCTCGACACCTCCTTTCTGGTGCCCTGGCTGAAGGAGAACTACGGCCGCCCCATCATCACCGTCACGGTCGACACCGGCGGAATCGATGAAGCCGCGGCGCGCACGCTGGCGGACCGCTCTCGCGCGCTCGGCGCCGTGGCACATCATCAGATCGATGCGCGCGCGGACTATTTCGAGCAGGTGCTGCGCTTCCTCATCATGGGTAACGTGAAGCGCGGCCAGATGTATCCCCTGTGCGTCGGCGCGGAGCGCGTCATGCAGGCGCAGACCATCGCACACATGGCACGCAGGCTCGGCACCAACATCATCGCCCACGGCTGCACCGCCGCGGGCAACGATCAGGTGCGCTTCGAAGTCGCGATGCGCACGCTGGCGCCCGAGCTCGACGTGCTGGCACCGGTGCGTGACCGGGCATTCAAGCGCCAGGAGGAGCTCGAGTACCTGCAGAGCCGCGGCCTTCCGGTCCCGCCCTTCGGTGCGGCTTATTCCGTCAACCGCGGCCTCTGGGGTGTCACGATCGGCGGCAAGGAGACGCTGACATCGTCGACCGGCATTCCGGACCATGCGTGGGTGCTGACGCGTGATGCCTTTACTCATCCGCGCCCCGCCGAGTCGCACCTCATCGAGTTCAAACAGGGGCGGCCCGCGGGTCTCGACGGCCGCGCTCTCTCGCCCGTGGCGCTGCTCGAAGCGCTCGAAGCGCTCGCGGCACCATTCGGCATCGGACGCGGCATCCATCTGGGCGACACCATCATCGGCACCAAGGGACGCGTTGCATTCGAGGCTCCGGCGCCCGAGGTACTGCTGACCGCGCACCGGGAACTCGAAAAGCTCGTGCTCACCGGCCGTCAGCAGCGTATCAAGGAAACGGTCGCTCAGCCGTACGGCGACCTCGTACATGAGGGCCAGCTCCTCGATCCCGTCTGCCGCGACATCGAGGCCCTGCTCTTGTCGTCTCAGGAGCGGGTGACCGGCCAGGTACGGGTGCAGTTCCGGCCCGGCAATCTCTTCGTCGAGGGCGTCGAGTCGCCCTTCTCGCTCATGGCCGCTTCGAAGGGCGTGTACGGCGAGGCTGCGGGCGAATGGACGCCCACGGATGCGCTCGGCTTCTCCAAGATCGTCGCCCTCACGGGTGTATTCCACCGCCGCGCCGGCGAGCGCGCCAAGGACATGTGACATGGTGAGCGGGATGAGAAGCGTCGTCGTCGACAAGATCGCCTCCGTCGCGCAGGCCTGTGGCCTGTCACACGAGGTGCGCATCTCGACCGAGATTCCCTCCGAGGAGGGAGTGGTGATCGTCGTCGAGGTGCTGACCAACAAGTCGACCTACAACACCCTGGAGCTGACCAGCGGCCGCATGGCCAAGGTCGGCAAAGGCGACATCGTGGTCGGCGCCCTCGGTCACCGCAAGGCGCTGTTCGGCTACTCGGGGCACGTTCCGCCCGCGCTGCAGGCCGGCGATGTCATCCAGATGCTCAACATCGGCGGCGTGCTTGGGATCTGCGACTCCATCAATCCCGACAAGGGCAAGCCCTTCGACTGCCGTGTGATCGGCGTGGCGCTGAATTTCCCCTACCTCGGCGAGCGCATCGGCGTGCCGGCGCGCGCCGGTGTTCGTCGGCTCGATCCCGAGGCCAAGCTCGATGCCCGACAGGTGCCGGTGGTGGCGCTGGCAGGGACCTGCATGGAAGCGGGCAAGACCGCCGCGGCGTGCGCAATCATCAGCCGCATGCGCCACCGCGGCTTGGTCATCGACGCCTTCAAGGCTACCGGCGTGTCGTTGCGTCGTGACGTTCACGCGATGGAGGATGCCGGCGCGCGTCGCTCCGCCATCTTCACCGACCTGGGCGTCATCACGACCACGCGCGCAAACGGCCCGGCGCTCACACGCACCATGCTGACTGAGCTAGCGACCGGCAAGCCCGACGTGATCGTGTTCGAGCTCGGCGACGGCATTCTCGGCACGTACGGCGTCGATGCCATCCTGGAGTGCCCTGACATTCGGGCCGCGCTCACCGGCGTCGTGCTCTCGGCCAACGATCCGGTCGCGGCCTGGGGCGGCGTCAAGCTGCTGCGCGAGCGCTTCGGGGTCGAGCCCTGCGCGGTCACCGGTCCCTCCACCGACAATCAGGTGGGCGTCGAGATCATCACGACACAGATGGGCGTGCCGGCCTTCAACGCCCTCAGCGCGGGCGCGGCTCTGGGCGATCGTGTGATGGAAGCGCTGGGTCTGATGCGGGAGTCGGCAGCGTGACGCCCATCCCGACGGTCGTCCTCGGCGGCACCGGCTACGTCGCCGGAGAGCTGCTGCGTCTGCTTGCAGGACATCCGGGCTTCGACCTCGCGGCGGTGATGTCCGACAGCCAGCCCGGGGAACCGATCGCGAAAGCGTTTCCCCACCTGGCGGCTGCCTACGGCGATGCGCGGTTCCAGTCGCAGGCCGATGTGCAAGCGCTGGTGGCGGGCGCACCCGAATGCGCTGTCTTCTCGGCGGCGCCCCACGGCGTCTCGGCCGCGCTGCTCGACTCCCTGTTGCGGGCCGCCGCGCAGGCCGGAAGACGCCCCCGGGTCGTCGATATCTCGGCGGACTTTCGCTTCCGCTCCGCGGCGGAGTACCAAGCGGTCTACAAGCACGCACACGATGCTCCGGCGCGCCTGGGGGAGTTCACCTGTGCCGTGCCGGAGCACCTGCGCAAGCTCGACACCCCACACGTGGCGCACCCGGGCTGTTTTGCCACCGCGGCACTGCTCGCGAGCGTGCCGCTTCTGTCCCTCGGGCTCACACCACCGATGTTGTTCGTGAGCGGGATCACCGGCAGCACCGGCGCCGGACGCAAGCCCGTGGAAGGCACCCATCACCCGTTGCGGCACAGCGATCTCTATGCGTACAACGCGCTGGCGCATCGGCATGCGCCGGAAATCGCGGCCTGCGCGCGAGCGGCAACGGGCGTGGAGGCGGAATTCGCGTTCGTGCCGCATTCCGGGCCATTCGCCCGCGGCATTCACGTCACCGTGCAGGCGCCGCTCAAGACCTCGATCGATACTCCGAAGGTGCTGGCGGCGCTGCGCGAGTTCTACCGCGCAGCGCCCTTCGTACGGGTGACGGACTCCGCCCCGCGGGTCAAGGAAATCGCCACGACCAACTACGCCCACCTGTCCGCGGTCGCGAACGGCCGCACCGTTGCGGTGATGTGCGTGGTCGACAATCTGAACAAGGGCGCGGCCGGCGGCGCCGTGCAGTGGATGAACCGCATATTCGGTCTGCCCGAGACCACGGGCCTCACGGCCTGCGCGCCGGGCTGGACCTGAGAGACCGACATGAGCTCCGCAGCTAACAAACTCGCCCAGAACACCCCCGCCCGAGACTTCCTCGCGCCGGTATTCTCCCAGTATCCCTTCGAGGTCGCCTCCGCCCAGGGCGTGTGGCTGCTCAACAGCCGCGGCGAGCGCGTGCTCGATCTCTACGGCGGCCATGCCGTCGCCGCTCTCGGCTACGGTCATCCGGGTTGGACCGACGCGCTCACCGCGCAGGCCCGTTCGTGCAACTTCCAGACCAACGCCATTCCGATGCGCATCCGCGTGCGCGCGGCGGAGCGTCTGGTCCAATTCTCCAAACTGGACTTCACCAGCGTCTTCTTCGTCAACAGCGGCGCGGAAGCGAACGAAAACGCGTTGCGGCTGGCATTTCGCATGACTTCACGGCCGCACGTAGCGGCGCTCGAAGGCAGCTTCCACGGACGCACGACGGCGGCGGGTGCGGTCACCTGGGGCTCCGACAGCTGGTACGGCTTCCCGCGCAAGCCTTTCGATGTCAGCTTCCTGCCGCGCGGTGACCTCGGCGCGATCGCCGCGCAGGTCACGGATCGCACGGCAGCGGTCATCGTCGAGCCCGTTCAGGGCCTCGCCGGCGCGGTGGAGCTCGGCAGACCCTACCTCGAGGCGCTGCGCCGCCGCTGCGATGAAGTCGGCGCGCAACTCATCTTCGACGAGGTCCAATGCGGCTGCGGCCGCGTGGGCCATCCGTTCGCCGCCAATCTCTACGGCGTCATGCCCGACATGATCACGGTGGCAAAGGCGCTGGGGAACGGCTTTCCGTGCGCGGCACTGCTGACCTCCGCCAAAGTGTCGGCGAGTCTCGGTATCGGCCTCCTCGGCACCACTTACGGCGGCGGCCCGATGGCCTGCGCCGCGATCGAGGCCGTGATCGAGGCCATCGAAGCGCAGGATCTGCTCGAGAACGTGCGCCGTGTATCGGATTGCATCCGCCGTACCTGCATCGTCGGACCGGTGCAGGCGAGTCAGGGCGAGGGCTTTCTCCTCGGGCTGCGCACCAGCCGGCCGGCGAAGCAGGTCCAGGCCGAGCTGTTGGAAGGCGGCATCCTGGCGGGCACGGCGAGCGACAGCCACATCGTCCGGCTGCTGCCGCCTTTCATCCTGCAGGAAGAGCATGTCGAGATGCTGCGCGATGCACTCGCGAGCCTGCCGCCGTGAATCGCTTTCTCGACCTGGCCGACCTCGAGCGCGAGGAGGTGCTGGCGCTGCTCGAGCTGGCGAGGCGCCTGGAGACGCGTCCGGAGCCGCGCGCGCTCGCGGGCAAGATCCTCGGACTCATCTTCCTCAACCCTTCGCTGCGCACGCTCGCCTCGTTCCAGGCGGGCATGGCACGGTTGGGCGGCAGCTCGTTCGTGATCACCCCCGGCCAGGGTACCTGGCAACTCGAGACGCGCCTGGGCGCGGTCATGAGCGGCGCGGCGGCCGAGCATGTGCGCGAGGGAATCCCGGTGCTCGCCTCCTACTGCGACGCGCTGGGCGTGAGGGCCTTCGCGGACGGCAAGGATCTCGCCGCGGATCTCGCGGAGACCGCCTTCAGCGCGATGGCGAGTCTGGTCGACAAGCCGCTCATCAATCTCGAGTCGGCGATCAGCCATCCCTGCCAGGCGCTCGCGGACTGGAAGACGATGGACGACCTCGGTGTGCCGCGCAGCGGCCGGTTCGTGCTCTCGTGGGCATACCATCCGCGCCCGCTGCCGCTGGCCGTGCCGGCGACCGCGGTCCACATGGCGGCGCTGCGGGGCATGGAAGTTGTCGTGCTGCGACCGGAGGGCTTCGCTCTGCCGCCGCCCATCATGGAGAAAGCACGGCGCGCGGCGGCGCTCTCCGGCGGCTCCGTGCAGGAGACGGCCGACCGGGACGAGGCGTTGAGCGGCGCGCAGATCATCTACGCCAAGGAATGGGGCGCGACGTCGTGCTATGGCGACGCGGCAGCGGATGCGCGCCTGCGCAGCGAGCTCAAGGACTGGTGCATTCGTAACGACTGGTTCACGCGCACTGCTGCAGAATGTCGCCTGATGCACTGCCTGCCGGTGAGACGCAACGTCGCGGTGGCGGACGAGGTGCTCGACAGCGCGCGCAGCATCGTGCAGCGGGAAGCCTACAATCGTCTCACCGCGCAGATGGCGGTTCTCTATCGCATGCTGAAGAGCAACAGTTGAGGGACACACGCAGATGATCATGCATCCTGGCGATCAGGCCCTGGCGATCCGGGCGCTGAAGAACGCCGCCCCGTATATCCGCATGTACAAGGGCAAGACTTTCGTCGTGAAGGCGGGCGGCGGCGTGTTCGCCGACCTCGCCTCCACGCGAGTCCTCATCGAGCAGATCGCCATCCTGCACTACTTCGGGGTGCGCGTGGTGTTCGTGCACGGCGGCGGTCCGCAGCTCACCGAGCTCTCCATGGCGCTCGGCGTGCCGACACGCATGATCGAGGGCCGCCGCGTGACCGACCAGAAGTCCATCGACGTGTCGGCGATGGTGCTGAACGGGTTGATCAACACCCGCATCCTCGGCATCTGCCGCGACCTCGACATCGAGGCGGTCGGCATCAGCGGCGTCGATGCCGGACTGGTGCGCGCGCACAAGCGCCCGCCGGTGAAGATCGGTTCGAGCGGCGAGATGGTGGACTATGGGTTCGTGGGCGACATCGACGAGGTGGACCCGACAGCGGTGCGCAAGCTGCTCGACAACGGGCTGATGCCGGTCGTGAGCCCGTTGTCGGCTGACGACAACGGCGTGCTGCTCAACATCAACGCGGATACCGTGGCCGCGGCCCTCGGCGCCGCGCTCGGCGCGGAGAAGCTGGTCCTCTGCACCGGAGCGCCTGGAATCCTCGGCGAGATTTCCGACCCGGGGTCGCTCATTTCTTACATCGACCTGCAGGGGCTGAAGCGTCTGCGCGACGATGGACGCATTGCCGATGGCATGCTGCCCAAGGCCAAGGCCATCGAGGATGCGATCCGCGGCGGCGTGCGCCGCGTCCACGTGGTGTCCTATCAGGCGCCCGAGGGCATCCTGGGCGAGGTGTTCACCAACGAAGGAACCGGCACGTTGATCGTCGCGGACATCAAGGCGCTGACCCCTGCGGAGCAGCAGGGCGCGAAAAGCTGACCTCACGCCGCCCGTCATGACACGTATGTGGGACAAGGGCGCGCCTCTGGATGATCGCGTGTTGCGCTACACCGCGGGCGAGGACTTCGCGCTCGATGAGCGGCTGGTGCTGTACGACGTGCTCGCATCGATCGCGCACGCGGAGATGCTGCACGAGCAAAAGCTTCTGTCGGCTGTGGATCTCGAGGCGATCCGGGGCGGCCTGACGGCACTGGGCGACGAGCACGCCCACGGCCTGTGGCAGATCGAGCTCGCCGATGAGGATGGCCAGACGGCACTCGAGCGCAGGCTGACCGAACGCATCGGGCCCGCGGGCGCGCGCGTGCATCTGGGACGCTCGCGCAACGATCAGGTCCTGACCGCTTTGCGGTTGTACATGCGCGATGCCATCGAGGAGTTGAGTGACGGCGCAGTCCACGTGGCGGAGGCGCTCGAGCGTCTGGCCGAGCGCGAGAAGAATACGGCCCTGCCGGGATATACCCACATGCAGCAGGCGATGCCGAGCTCGGTGGCGCTCTGGGCGGGCGGATTTGCGGCGGAAGTTCGCGACGACGCGCAAGGCTTGAGTGAGACCCGGCGCCGGATCGACCGCTCGCCGCTGGGCTCGGCCGCGGGCTACGGCACACCGGGATTGCCGCTCGACCGCAACTCGACTCGCGAGAAGCTCGCCTTCGCCGAAGTCCACCAGCCGGTGACGGCGGTGCAGCTCTCGCGCGGCAAGGCCGAAGCGACTCTGCTGTTCGAGACCGCCCTTCTCATGCAGGACCTCGGCCGTCTGGCCGCAGACATCCTGCTCTTCTACACCCAGGAGTTCGGCTTCCTCGAGCTCCCCGATGGCTTCACCACCGGCTCCTCGATCATGCCGCAGAAGCGCAACCCGGATGTGTTCGAGCTGATCCGCGGCCGCTCGGCGACGGCACAGGCGTGTCTCGCCGAAGCGCTCGGACTTTGCGCCAAGCTTCCCTCCGGCTACCAACGCGATCTGCAGCTCCTGAAGGTGCCTCTCTTTCGCGGCATCGACCTGACGCAACAGACTCTCGATCTCCTGCCTGCCGCCCTCGATGCGATGCGCTTCCGCCCGGAGCGCATACGGCTCGATCCGGCGATCCATGCCGCCGAGGAGGCGAACCGCCTGGTGGTGACCGAAGGCATTCCGTTCCGCGAAGCCTACCGCCGCGTCGCCGCGAAGTTGAACAAGCTCTGAACGGGCTGCAGCCGAAGGGCGCAGCTAAGGCACCTGTTGGGCAATCGCACGGGCGCGGCGCCAGGCGGCTGGAGGCGTGCCGAACTCGCGCCGAAACGCGCGACTGAAGGCTGTGTCGGTCTGGTAGCCGACCGCCTCGGCGATCCGGGTCATGGGGGCACTGCTGTGCGCGAGGAGGTTGGAAGCCAACACCATGCGCCACTGGGTCAGGTATTGGATCGGCGAGCTGCCGACCAGATACTGGAAGCGCTCGGCCAGCACCGAGCGCGATGTTCCGGCGGTATGCGCCAGCTCTTCGAGCGTCCACGGATGCTCGGGCCGCTTGTGTAGCGCTTGCAGGGCGGTCCCGACGACCGGATCGCGAACGCCCGCGAGCCACCCGGTGCAGCTTCCGCCCTGCTCTGCCATGTAGAGGCGCAGCACCTCGATGAAGAGTACCTCGGCGAGCTTGGCCAGTACGCCCGCACCGCCGGCGCGCGGCGAGCGCGCCTCGGACAGGGCGTAGCGGACCGAGGCTTCCAGCCAATTGCCGGCGCTCGATCCCCGAACGTTGACTCTCACCAACGACGGCAGCCCGGCGAGCAGCATGCGGGCGAGCCGGGCATCGCAGGCGAGATAGCCGCAGATCAGGCGTGTGACCGGACCGCCGCCGCCATAGCTCAGGTGCCGCGGACGGCGCGCCAATACCCGGTCCAGCCGCGCTCCCTTCGCCGCGGGCAGGCCGGGCTGCGAGCACATGCGATGGGCATCACCCTGCGGGAAGACGACTGCATCGCCGGCCTTCAGGTGCACGGGCAGCCCATCGGTCAGCTCGACATGACACTCGCCCTCGGTGATCAGATGGAAAATGACCACCCGCTCGGCGCCGGGCTCGAGCAGTGGCGCCGCGAAATCCGCGCGCGGCGACTGGTAGCACCAGGGAGCTGAAAAGCGAGCGTTGATGAAGATCGCGCCGCTGAGCTGCACGACACGCAGCGTTTCTGACAAGGCGTCCAAGAGCGGATCTACTGTCGGGTCAGCCGCAAAACTCGATGCGCAACTCGAGCGGCACGGCCTGCCGCAGCGCGCTCGAGACCGGTGAGCAGCGATTCGCCTGCTCGATCAGTGTCCGCAGACGGTCGTGGGGGACGCCTGCAGCCGCGATCTTCACCTCCAACCGCACTTCGAGGGGCCCGGCTGATACTTCCTTGCCGTGCTCGTCGGCGATGGCGAGAAGTCCCCTCAGATCGGATCGGGCGCCGACCGTGACCTCGAGTGATTGGAGCTCGATCCCCTGGATCGCGGCGTTGAGGACGATGCAGGTCCCCACGCAGGCCGCCAGGCCGGCGCGCAGGGGCCAACCGGGGGTGACGACACCTGCGCCATCGCCGCCCATCTGCGCTGGCAGGTCGGTCACCAGCTCCAAAGCCACCCCGGGCTGGCTGGTGACGAACTTCGTGCCGCCCTGCCAGCGCGTCACGGCGGGGCTCTCATCGTGCAGGGCAAAAGCGGGATGCTCGCGCAATGCCGCCTCGATTCGGGCGAGTGCCGTTGCGATGCGCTCTGCTGCCATGGATGCGTTCCGGGAACGGAGGGCCGGAGCCCCATTCTGCGCGGATTGCCGCCCGGCGGCCAGAGTCCTTCCGGACGATCGGACAGGGATCGCAGACGCTCGGGCAGGACGGTTTGGGCTGCGGAAAGCGACAGTTGTGAGCACCAATTTCTGCGGGCTGAACGTTTCAGAGAGGTGCATCACCATGGGTCTCATTGCGGCCGTATACGGCGTCGTCTGCTATGTCGTCTTCCTGTGCTCGTTTCTCTATGCGATCGCATTCGTGGGCGATTTCATCGTGCCACGGACCATCGATTCCGGTCCGGGCGCACCATTTGCCGTGGCTCTGGTGATCGATCTGCTCCTTCTCGGTGCGTTCGCAGTGCAGCACAGTGTCATGGCCCGGCCGGGGTTCAAGACGCTATGGACACGCATCGTGCCTCGCTCCATCGAGCGTAGCACCTACGTCCTCCTATCGAGCCTGCTGCTCGCGCTCATCTGCTGGCAGTGGCGGCCGATTCCAGCCACCATCTGGAATGTGTCAGCCTCTCCCGCGGGCGCCCGCCTGCTGACAGCAGTCTTCTGGGCCGGCTGGCTGATCCTGTTGCTCGCCACCTTCATGATCAACCACTTCGATCTCTTCGGCCTGCGTCAGGTCTACCTGCGCCTGCGCGGCATCGAGTACTCGCCGCCGCGATTCGCCCAGCGCGCGCTCTACAAGCTGGTGCGCCACCCGATCATGCTCGGCTTCGTGATCGCCTTCTGGGCAGCGCCACGCATGTCGCTCGGCCACTGCATCTTCGCGCTCGCGACCACGGGCTACATCCTGGTGGGAATCGCCCTCGAGGAGCGCGACCTGGTGCGCGCCCACGGGGAGCAGTATCGGGCCTACCGCGCCCAGGTGCCCATGCTGTTGCCGCTTGGCAGCCGCAAGAGACAGAGGACAGAAGTCGTCACACCCTGATGGCGCACTCAGTGCGCCTCGTCCCAGTTGGCGCCGGTGCCGACGTCTACGCGCAGAGGCACGCGTAGCTCCGCGGCACCGGCCATTCTCTCTCTGACGGCATCGCTCACTCGCTCTACCGCGTCGCTTCGCACCTCGAGCACCAACTCATCGTGCACCTGCATGATGAGGCGTGCCGGAGCGTCTTCGCGACCGCACCATGAATCCACGGCGATCATTGCGCGTTTGATGATGTCGGCGGCCGTGCCTTGCATGGGCGCATTGATGGCGGCGCGCTCTGCGTACTGCCGCGTCGCGGCGTTGCCGGAGCGGATGTCGGGCAGGTACAGGCGGCGACCATAAACGGTCTCCACGAAGCCGCTCTCGCGCGCCTGCCTGCGAGTGTCATCCATGAAGCGCCGCACACCCGGGTAGCGTTGGAAGTAGCGCTCCACGTAGCTATTGGCCGCACTGCGCTCGATGCCGAGCTGGCGCGCCAGTCCGAATGGCGACATGCCGTAGATGAGGCCGAAGTTGATGGTCTTCGCCGCCCGTCGCTGGTCGGCGGTAACCTCCGCGAGTGGAATTCCGAAGACCTCCGCGGCGGTGGCCTGGTGGACGTCACGATCCTCGGCGAAGGCGGCCAGCAGGCCTTCATCGCCCGACAGGTGCGCCATGATGCGCAGCTCGATCTGCGAGTAGTCCGCCGCCAGCAGAACGTAGCCCGCAGGAGCGATGAACGCCTGACGGATGCGCCGCCCCTCGGCACGGCGGATGGGAATGTTCTGCAGGTTGGGATCGACGGACGAGAGCCTGCCGGTCTGCGCCACCGCCTGGTTATAAGAGGTATGGATACGGCCCGTGTTCGGGTTGATCTGCTCCGGCAGCTTGTCGGTATAAGTCGATTTGAGCTTGGCCAGTCCGCGATAGTCGAGCACGATCCGCGGCAGCGCGTAGGAGTCGGCGAGCTCCTCCAGCACGTCCTCCGCCGTGGAGGGCTGGCCGGTCGGAGTCTTGCGCAACACCGGCAGCCCGAGCTTCTCGAACAGCACCTGCTGCAGCTGCTTCGGCGAGTCGACGTTGATGTCGTGTCCGGCCTCGCGCCGCGCCTGTTGCAGCAGGTCCTGCAGCTGCACGGCGAACTTCGAGCTCTGCGCCCGCAGCAGCTCGCGGTCGACCAGCACACCCCGGCGCTCCATGCGCTCGAGCACCGGCACCAGCGGCTGCTCGATCTCCTCATACAGACGCTCGAGCGCCGGAATGCTCTCGAGCTTCGGCCACAGCGCCCGATGCAGGCACAGCGTCACATCGGCGTCCTCGGCGGCATACTCCGCGGCGCGCTCCACTGGCACCTGACTGAAGCCGATCTGCTTTGCGCCTTTGCCGGTCACGTCCTCATAGGTGATGGTGCGGCGCCCGAGATAACAGAGCGCAACGGCGTCCATGTCATGCCGTGTGCCCACGCTATTCCAGACGTAGGACTCGAGCATGGTGTCATAACGCATGCCGGCTAGCCGGATACCGTGGTTCTGTAGCACGTGGGCGTCGTACTTCAGGTGGTGGCCGAGCTTCGGCTTCTGCGGGTCTTCCAGGATCGGCTTCAGCGCCGCGAGCGCCCGGGTGCGATCGAGCTGCGGCGGCGCGCCCGCATAGTCGTGAGTCAGCGGCAGATAGGCCGCCGTACCGGGCTCGATGCAGAAGGAAATGCCTACGATCTCCGCGCGCATGTACTCGAGACTCGTCGTCTCGGTATCGATCACGATCAGCTCCGCGTCACGCAGCTTCGCGAGCCAGCGCTCCAGATCTTCCCAATGGGTCAGAGTCTCATAGTTGCGGGCGATCTCACGCGGCGTCTCGGAGATCTGTCCAGGGGGCACGCCGACGGCAGCTGCCGCCGTGGCGGCTGCTTGCACCGGTGCGTCGCCGGATCCGCCGTCCAACTGCCGCAGCAGGGCGCGAAACTCATATCTCGTATACAGCTCGCGCAGGCGCTCGGTGTCCGGCGGCGACGGCGCCAGCTCCTCGAGCGTGACGGGGAGATCGAGCCCGCTATGGATGGTTGCAAGCTTGCGTGCCAGCTCGAGCGTCTCGAGCCCGACGCGCAGATTCTCGCCGACCTTGCCGCTGACTTCCGCGACGTGCTCGATCAGGTTGTCGAGCGTGCCGTACTGGTTGAGGAGCTTCGCGGCCGTCTTCGGGCCTACTTTCTCGATGCCCGGAATGTTGTCGGAACTGTCTCCCACCAGCGCGAGATAGTCGATGATCTGCTCCGGGAAGACATCGAACTTCGCCTTGACCCCGGCGCGGTCGAGCACCGTGTTGCTCATCGTGTTGACGAGCGTGATCGAGTCATTGACGAGCTGCGCCATGTCCTTGTCGCCGGTGGAGATGAGCACGCTCTGGCCGGCGTCCGCAGCGCGGCAGGCGAGCGTCCCGATGACATCGTCGGCTTCCACGCCCTCGACGCGCAGCAGCGGCAGTCCCTGGGCGCGCAGGATCGCGAGCAGCGGCTCGACCTGCGAGCGCAGGTCGTTCGACATCGGCGTGCGGTGCGCCTTGTACTCGGCGAAGAGATCGTCGCGAAAGGTCCTGCCCGGGGCATCGAACACCAGGCCGATGCGCTTCGCCGGGCATTCCTTGAAGAATTTGGCGAGCATGTTCAACACGCCAAGAACCGCCCCGGTGGGCTCGCCGCGGGAGTTGCTGAGCCCCGGCAGAGCGTGAAAGGCGCGATAGAGATAGGAGGACGCGTCGACGAGGACGAGATCAGGGGCATCGGGGATTGACATAAGGCCAGTATATCGGACGGGCCCGCAGTCAACCGGCGGCCGACTCCATGCGCTATGAGGCTCATGGACAAGGGGCTGACCTCGGCCATTGCGGCCAATCGGTTCGGGCTCGGCGCCCGGCCGGGCGATCTGGCCGCCATCGGCGGCTCGGGGCCCGACTGGTTGCGCGCCCAGCTCGATGGACCGGCGCCGGACATCGCCGCCGACGGGCTGCAGAGCTCCGCGAGCATCCTGACGCAGGTATACGATCTGCGCCGCGCCCTCCGCGCTGCGCGCCTCGGCGGCGCCGTCGCGACCTCCGCGGCTGCAATCGGGGCGTTCGAGAAGCTCGGACAGCTCGTCCGTCCGATCTACGTCGCCGAAGCAAGCGCGCGCTTCCGCGAATCAGTGTCGACGGCCCGCCCGTTCGTCGAGCGTCTGACGCAGTTCTGGGCCAACCACTTCGCCGTCTCCGCCGACAAGAGCGTGGTGCCCGCGCTCGCGGGCAGCTACGAGCGCGAAGCAATCCGCCCTTACGTTCTCGGCAACTTCAACGAGATGCTGCTCGCGACGGAGCGGCATCCGGCGATGCTGCTCTACCTCGACAACCAGCTCTCGATGGGACCGGACTCGCGCACGGCACGCAACATCGCGCGCCGCAATCCTGACCGCAAGAGCGGAATCAACGAGAACCTCGCGCGGGAAACGATGGAGCTGCATACGGTCGGCGTGGACGGCGGCTATACGCAGACCGATGTCACTGTTTTCTCCGAGGTGTTGACTGGATGGTCGATCGCGGGGCTGGATGGATGGCGAACCGGGGCGCAACCGGGCACATTCCTCTTTCGCGCGCCGATGCACGAGCCGGGATCGAAGGTCGTGATGGGCAGGCGCTATGCCGACAGCGGCTACGACCAGGGAGTGGCCGTGCTGCATGATCTCGCGAGCCGTCCGGCCACGGCCCGGTTCATCGCCACCAAGCTGGCGCGACACTTCATCGCGGATGAGCCGCCGCCGCCGGCGGTGGAGCGGATGGCCGCGGCTTTCTTGGAAAGCGGTGGCGACCTGCCGACGGTTTATCGGGCATTGATCGCTTCGCCAGAGGCGTGGCAGCACCCGGTGGCGAAGTTCAAAACGCCCTCGGACTTCATCGTCTCATCGTTCCGTGGTCTGCAGCTTCCGGTCGCGGCGGACAAAACGCCGATCGGCCTGTTCCAACTTCTGGGGCAGCGGATCTGGGCGCCGGGTTCGCCGGCGGGCTGGCCGGACCGCAGCGCGGACTGGGACGGGGCGTCGGAGCTGCTGAAGCGGATCGAGTGGGCGGACGCCGTGGGACAGAAGGTCGGCTCGAGGCGCAATGCGATGGACCTCGCGCCGCAGATGCTGGGTGGCGTGTTGAGTGCGACGACGCGTGAAGGGATCGCGCACGCCGAGAGCGCGGCGCAGGCGATCGTCCTGCTGTTGGCCGCGCCGGAATTCATGAGGAGATAGATGATGCAGCGGCGTGAATTCCTGACCACCGGAGCGTTGGCCGCGGGCGGTGCACTGCTGAGCTCGCGGGTGACCTTCGCCGGCATGGCCAACGGCAGGAAGCCGCGCCTGGTATTCATTATTCTGCGCGGCGCGCTGGATGGGCTTGCGGCGGTGCCCGCGTGCGGCGATCCGGGATACGCGGAACTGCGCGGCGGCCTCGCGATAGGACGACCGGGCACTGACGGCGGCGCACTTCCGCTCGACGGGCTGTTTGCGCTCCATCCATCGCTCTCGTTCATGCAGCAGTCGTATGCCGCACGTGAGCTCATCGTGTTCCACGCGGTAGCGAGTCCTTACCGTGACCGATCGCACTTCGACGGCCAGAACGTGCTGGAGACCGGGTATCCGCAGCCGCATGCGGTGGAAACCGGGTGGTTGAACCGGGCGTTGGCCGCGGTTCCCGCGCCGCTCGCACCCGAGAAGGAGCGCGGAATCAGCATTGCGCCGACGGCACCACTACTGATGCGTGGACCCGCGGCCGTGACGTCATGGTCACCTTCGCACCTTGCACCACTCGATGACGACACGCTGCAGCGGATATCGGACCTCTACGCACACGATCCGGTGCTCGGGCAGAAACTGGCCGAGGCGCTCGCGGCCGAAGCGATTGCCGACTCATCGACGATGGGCCAGTTGGCCAAGCGCGGCAAGCCGGGTGCGCAATACGCCGAGGTGGTCCTGGCGGCGGCCCGATTCCTGCGGCAGGAGGACGGCCCGCAGGTGGCCGTGTTCGACACGACGGGGTGGGACACCCACTTCAACGAAGGCGGTGCCAAGGGTCAACTCGCCGCGCGGCTGGCAGCACTCGATGCGGCGTTGGCGGGCCTCAAGGTGGGACTCGGACCGGCCTGGCACGACACGGCGGTGCTGCTGGCGACGGAGTTCGGACGTACGGTGGCGGAGAATGGCACGCGCGGCACGGATCACGGCACGGCGACTGCGGCGTACCTCGTCGGTGGCGCCGTGAAGGGCGGGCGCGTGGTGGCGGACTGGCCGGGGCTGGCGCCGCGGAAGTTATATCAGGATCGCGATCTCAGGCCGACGCTCGACCTGCGCTCCGTGATGAAGGGAGTGTTGGCAGAGCAGCTCGGGGTGCCGGAACGGACGCTCGGGAGCTCGATCTTCCCGGGAAGCGACCAGGCCCGGCCGCTCACCGGGTTGCTGCGCGTGTAACGCCCGGCGACGCAACTGCGGATTCCGCCGTCTGCACGACCTCCAACACGGCTGCACCATAACGCTCGAGCTTGATCGCGCCCACGCCACTCGCGTCGCGCAGCTCTCCGATGGAGCCGGGGCGCCGCCGCGCGATTTCCTCCAATGTGGAATCGTGGAACACCGTGTAGGCGGGTACGCCGTGCTCGCGTGCAACCTGCAGGCGCCAGGCCCGCAGAGCCTGGAACAACGACAGGTGAGTGTTGTCGTCGGCGGGGCTTGCGGAGGCGGACACCCGCGTGCGATCGACCGGGCGGCGATTGCCGGGTCGGCCCGGGCCACGATCGACAGTTCGCCGCAACCGTATCGTGCGCTCGCCACGCAGCACCTCGCGACAGGCGGCCGTCAGGCGCAGCACGCTGTAGCGATCGGTATCGACCTGCACCAGACGCAGCATCACGAGCTGGCGGAGCACGGAGCGCCACTGCGCCACTTCGAGGTCCGCACCGATGCCGAAGGTGCTCAGGCGCTCATGGCCGAACTGCTCGACTTTCGCGGTGCGGTTGCCACGCAGGATGTCGATGATGTGCTGGGCGCCGAAGCTGAATCCGGTGGCCGACTCGCAGCGCGCGATGCAGGAGAGGAGCTTCTGCGCGGCGACCGTGCCATCCCACTCCTCGGGCCTGTCGAGACAGTTGTCGCAGTTGCCGCAAGGCGCTGCGGCCTCACCGAAGTAGTCGAGCAGGCGCACTCGCCGGCAGTGAGTGGTCTCGCATAGACCGAGGAGCGCGTCCAGCCTCGCGGTGGCGACGCGCTTGTATTCCGCGCTCGCCTCCGACTGATCGATCATTCGCCGTTGCTGGACGACGTCCTGCAGACCGTAAACCATCCACGCATCGGCCGGGAGTCCATCGCGGCCGGCACGGCCGGTCTCCTGGTAATAGCCCTCGATGCTCTTCGGCAGATCCAGGTGCGCAACGAAGCGCACATCGGGCTTGTCGATGCCCATTCCGAAGGCGATGGTCGCCACCATCACGATGCCATCGTCGCGAATGAAGCGGCGCTGGTTGTCCTCGCGCGTGCCGCTGTCGAGGCCGGCGTGGTAGGGCAGCGCGCTGACACCCTGGCCGACCAGAAAGTCCGCGGCCTCCTCGACCGAGGAGCGCGCCAGGCAATAGACGATGCCCGCCTCGCCCGGATGCTCGTCGCGGATGAACCGCAGCAGCTGCCGGCGCGGATTGTCTTTCTCGCCGATGCGGTACCGGATGTTGGGCCGGTCGAAGCTGGCGATGAATACTCGCGGCTCACGCAGCCGCAGCCGCTGGATCATCTCGCGGCGGGTGGCGATGTCCGCGGTCGCCGTGAGGGCAATCCGCGGCACGCCGGGATAGCGCTCCGCCAGCACGGCGAGCTGCAGATACTCCGGCCGGAAGTCGTGTCCCCACTGCGAGACGCAATGCGCCTCGTCGATGGCGAAGAGCGACAGCGGGCACTGGTCCAGAAAGGAGAGGCAACGCTCGGTGAGCAGCCGCTCGGGCGCCACATAGATAAGATCGAGCTCGCCGGCGCGCGCCTGCCGCTCCGTGGCGACCATTTCCGGCCAGCTCATGGCGGAATTGAGGGCCGCCGCGCGCACGCCCGCCTCCTGCAACGCCGCCACCTGGTCCTGCATCAGTGCGATGAGCGGCGAGACGATCACGCCCATGCCGGGCCGTGCCAGCGCGGGGATCTGATAGCAGAGCGACTTGCCGCCGCCGGTGGGCATCAGCACCAGCGCGTCGTCACCGCCGATCAGGTGCGCAATGATCTCCCGCTGCTCGCCGCGGAACTGCGGGTAGCCGAAAACCTCGCGCAGGATTCGGCTCGCTTCATCGTCGGCATCCATCACGGGGAGGATGAGGGCGGCAAACTCGGCGGCTGGGACGGTTGTGTCGTCTTGTTCTTGCTCTTCGTGGCCGGCGTCTGGGTTTGACCCTGCGCCGGGTGCGTGATCACCGTAGGGTTGCGCTCCGGAAGGTAAAGCGGCCCTTTGAAGCCGCAGCCGCCACAAGAGAGCAGAGCGCCGATACCGGCGATCCAGATCCGGGCTGGCGGCGCGCTCATCCCGCCGCCTCCCGGCGCTGCACGACCGCCATCGTCAGACGCGAGACGCAGACCAGTCTGCCGCGCTCGTCGCGGATCTCGATACCCCAGACGTGGCTGCGGCTGCCGATGTGGTACGGGCGGGCCGTGGCGGTGATGAGGCCCGACGCTGTCGAGCGGAGATGATTGGCGTTGATCTCCTGGCCAAAGCACTCCAGCCGCTCCCGGTCGATGCACAGATTCGCGGCGACGCTGCCCACCGTCTCCGCCAGGGCGACCGAGACGCCGCCGTGCAGAACACCGTACGGTTGATGGACTTCGGGTGTGACGGGCAGGGTCGCGCGCAGATAATCCGGGCCGACCTCGGAGATGCGGATGCCGATCCGGTCGGCGAACGTGCCACGCGACAGGCGCTCGAGCAGTTCGGGGGTGACTTCGGTGCGCCAGATGCTCATCGCGGTATTCTAGCGGGCGTGAAGCTCTACACCTATTTCCGCAGCAGCGCGGCGTATCGCGTGCGTATCGCGCTCAATCTCAAGGGAGTCGACTGTGAGCTGGTGCCGGTCGACCTGCGGCCGGGGGCGCACCGCCAGCCGGACTACCTGGCCTTGAATCCACAGGGCCTCATCCCCGCGCTCGAGGACGGCGGTGCCGTCATCGGGCAGTCGCTCGCCGTGATCGAATACCTGGAGGAGACCCATCCGCAGCCGCCACTGCTGCCACGCTCACCTCTGGATCGTGCGCGGGTGCGCTCGATGGCGCTCAACGTGGCGTGCGATATGCACCCGCTCAACAACCTGCGGGTGTTGAATTACCTGCGCGCGCCGCTCGGGCAGGAGCAAGCGGCGGTGGACACGTGGTACCGGCACTGGATCGCCGAGGGCTTTCGCGGGCTCGAGGAAGAGGCAAAGCGCGCCAGCGGCGACGGCCGGCACATGTTCGGCACCCAGGTGACGCTCGCGGATGTGTGCATCGTCCCGCAGATGTTCAATGCCCACCGCTTCAAGTGCAACGTAGAGCTTTTTCCCACCCTGCGCGCGATCTGCGCACATCTGGAGGCGCTGCCCGAGTTCGCGCGGGCGGCACCGGGTGCGCAGCCGGGCGCGAGCTGATATTTTGCCGCGCTGATGCTGACGCTGGTCGCCCGTCGAACAGTCTGCGCGTGAACTTTTCACGACACCAAGGGTCTTGATTTTGCTCAGAATTCTCCAGTGGAGGCTTCATGCGTAAGTTCCTGCTGATTCCCGTTCTGGCGCTCGCGGCCGCCGCGGCTCATGCCGACGACCTTGCCCCGGTCAACGTCTATGCCGGCGCCGGCATCATGAGCGCGAACGTCGATAACGTGGGCGGCACGGGGTTCAACATCGACAAAACGTCGGTGAAGGCGCTGGCGGGCGTGCGCTTCAGCCTGCTCGGGGCGGAGCTCGACTACTACCGCCTCGGCAGCGAGTCGCGCAACTTCTACTTTGGCCGCGCAGACGCCGATGCGCACGCGTTCGCGGCGTATGCGGTGGGGTATCTGCCGCTGCCCATCCTGGATTTCTATGCCAAGCTGGGGCTCGACCGTTGGCAGTTGAACGGCAGCTCGCCGAACCCGGGCCTCTTTCAGTTCTCCGACAGCGGCACCAAGCTGGCCTGGGGCCTGGGTGCCCAGGACCATTTCGGCAACTTCATGGTGCGCCTCGAATACGAGCGCCTGAACATTACGAACAGCGACGGCGCCCGGGTGGTCAGCCTCGACGCGGCCTTCAATTTCATGTGAGCCAGAGCCTTGAGCGGAAAGGGTATTTTCCTTTCCAGGGCCGCGGAACTTAGCCCCCCCTCCCTCGTCTAATTCGTCGAGTGCTTCGGCATTCCCCGCTTCCCTCCCTGAGCGGGTCAACCCGGTTCACACGAGACCTGTGCCGGGTTAGTCTGCCCCGGTGGCCTCATCAGAGGTCATCGGGGTTTTTTCCTTTCCTGCCAGCCACGCCCGCAGCACATCCTGGGCCTCATCCAGCCCCGTTCTGGCATGCGCGGAGAAGAGCTGCACCGTGGCACGGCCGTTGAGAATCCCCGCCGCCGCGGCCAATGCCTGCCGAGCCTCGTTGCGGCTCAACTTGTCTGCTTTCGATAACAGGACATGCACGCGCTGCCGTGGCAATGTCCAGGCGAGCAGCGCCTCGTCACCCTCGGCGATCCCGCGGCGCGCATCGACGATCACGAAGAGACCCCTGAGCGCCTCGCGCGCACGCAGCGCCTCGAGGAGGCGCGGCCAGGTGCGGCGCTCGCTCGCGGGTGCGCTCGCATAGCCATATCCGGGCAGGTCGACGATCCGCTCGTGCGGTGAGAGCTCGAAGAAGTTGATGAGACGCGTGCGTCCCGGCGTTTTGCTGGTACGTGCCAGCCCCTGCCGCCCGAGGATCGCGTTGAGCGCGCTCGACTTGCCGGCGTTCGAGCGCCCGGCGAACGCGACTTCCGCGCCCCGATCGGCGGGGTACTGCTCTGGCGCGGCGGCACTGATGAGAAATTTTGCGTTTGGAAAAGCGGACACGGCCGTAGTGTACAATTCGGCGCTTTCGCATCTCTGCGAAACTCGGGGAAAGAGCTAAACGATGGCGAAAAGAGCAAAGCTGGCAACGGCCTCCGTCCTGTTGTCCGTCGTCTGTGGCACCGCGCTGGCCGCCACTCCACCGGTCACGCCCGATCCGTATACGGACGGCACCGCGCAGGCGGGCACCACCAAAGCCGCGGTCTGCTTCTCCTGCCACGGTCCCAATGGCAACAGCCAGAATCCGGTGTGGCCGCGCCTCGCCGGCCAGAATGCCGTCTACATCGCGGAGCAGTTGCACCTCTTCAAGGACGGCATCCGCAAGAACCCTGTGATGCAGCCCATGGCCGCGGGCCTGAGCGATCAGGACATCGACAATCTCGCCGTGTTCTTCGCCGCGCAGACCCCGGTCGGTCTCGAGGCCGACCCGTCTTATTGGAAGGCGGGCCAGGCGCTGTACGTGCATGGGGATGAGTCGCATGGCATCCCGGCGTGCGCCGCCTGTCACGGTCCCCTCGGACGCGGCAACCCCGCGGCGGGTTATCCGGCACTCGAGGCGCAGCAGTCCGTCTATGTGGTGTCCCAGCTGCAAAACTACGCCAACGGCACACGTTACAGCGGCTCGAATGCCACGACCGCCAGCCCCAACAGCGTGATTATGTTCGACATCGCCAGGAACCTGACGCCCGAGGAGATCCGCGACGTCGCCTCCTACGTTCAGGGCTTGCGCTGAGGCCGGGGCCAACGATGATCCGCAAGCTATCACTCCCAGCCGTTCTCACACTGTCCGCCGCGGCCCTGCTGACCCTCACGGCCTGCTCGCGTCACAGTCATGTGTCGCAACAGGCAGTCCAGGCCTCCGCGCCGACGAGCCAGCCCACCGCAGCCCCGGCTTCGCCTGCTGCCGCAGCGGGCGGACCGGTGAGCAGTGCACAGGCCGCCGACGCCGACAGCACCTCACTCGAGCATCTGGCGGCCGTGCCCGCGAGCACCGACCTGCCCACCAGCAGTCAGTGGAAGCCCAGTGTCAACTACGATGTGATCTCGCCCGCTCAGCCGAGCACCGTCGCGCCCGGCAAGGTCGAGGTGCTGGAGGTGTTCTGGCTCGGCTGCCCGCACTGCTACGCTCTGGAGCCCTCCATCCGCCAATGGCTGAAGACCAAGCCGTCGTACGTCGAATTCGTGCGCGTGCCGGTGATGTGGGGTCCGATGCATCGCGCGCATGCGCGGCTCTTCTATACGCTGGAGTCGCTGGGTGGTGACGCCCTGGTGGAGAAGGTCTTCACCTACATCCACAACACGGAGGAGCAAACCGGTAACGAATCGGTGCTCGTCTCCAACAGCGAGGAAGACACCTTCAGGCAGCAGCAGGCCTGGGCTACGCAGAACGGCATCGATGCCGACGCCTTCGCGAAGGCTTACAACTCCTTCTACGTCACCACGCAGCTGCAGCAGGCGGATGCGATCACCAGCAACTATCAGGTGCAGGGTGTGCCCTTCATCGCCGTCGGCGGCCAGTTCAGCACCGACGTCGGCAAGGCGAGTGGCGACGACGATCCGACCAAGCTGATCTCACTGATCAACTTCCTCGCCGCCTGGGAGCACGACCACAAGCAGGGTGCGGGCTAGAAGCGGCGGGTCGAGGTTAGAGAATATATCTGCTGAGGTCCTCGTCCTTGGCGAGGCTGCCGAGGTGGTCATCGACGTACTTCGCGTCGATCGTCACCTGCGCGCCGCCATGCTCCGAAGCATCGTAGGAGACAGTCTCCAGCAGGCGTTCCATCACCGTGTGGAGGCGTCGGGCACCGATGTTCTCCGTGCGCTCGTTTACCTGAAAGGCGATCTCGGCGATGTGCCGCACGCCGTCTTCGGTAAAACTCACTGACACGCCTTCGGTGCTCAGCAGCGCTTGATATTGCGAGGTGAGCGACGCATCCGGCTCCGTCAGGATGCGCACGAAGTCACCCACTTTGAGGGAGTCGAGCTCGACGCGGATCGGCAGCCGTCCCTGCAGCTCGGGGATCAGGTCCGACGGCTTCGACAGGCTGAAAGCGCCGGAAGCAATGAAGAGCACGTGATCGGTCTTGACCGGTCCGTACTTCGTGGCGACAGTGGAGCCCTCCACCAGTGGCAGCAGGTCGCGTTGCACGCCCTCGCGCGAGACATCCGCGCCCATCGTCTCCTGGCGGCGCGTCACTTTGTCGATCTCGTCGATGAAGACGATGCCGTTCTGCTCCGCGTTGGCAACAGCTTTGACCTTGAGCTCTTCCTCGTTGATGAGCTTTCCGGCCTCCTCCTCGACGAGCAGCTTCTGCGCCTCGCGCACTTTCACCTTGCGGCTCTTGGTGCGGTTGCCACCCAGGTTCTGGAACATGGACTGCAGCTGCTGCTGCATCTCCTCCATCCCGGGCGGCGCCATGATCTCGACACCCATCGGCATCGAGCGCACCTCGATCTCGATCTCACGCTCGTCGAGATCGCCGGCGCGCAGCATGCGGCGGAACTTCTCACGCGTCTCCGCGTCGCGCGGCTGGGCCGGCTCGTCGGTGGAGAAACCCATCATGCGCGGCTTCGGCAGCAGCGCATCGAGCACGCGGTCCTCCGCGGCCTCGGCAGCGCGCTCGCGCACCTTCAGCATCTCCTGCTCGCGGGTCATCTTCACCGCGACGTCCGCCAGCTCCTTGACGATGGAATCGACATCCCGGCCGACATAACCGACCTCGGTGAACTTGGTTGCTTCGACCTTGACGAACGGGGCGTTGGCGAGGCGCGCCAGGCGGCGCGCGATTTCCGTCTTGCCGACGCCGGTGGGGCCGATCATCAGAATGTTCTTCGGGGTGATTTCCTGTCGCAGCGGCTCCGCCACCTGCATGCGCCGCCAGCGGTTGCGCAGCGCGATCGCCACCGCGCGCTTGGCGGCGTCCTGGCCGATGATGTGCTTGTCGAGCTCCTGGACGATCTCGCGGGGTGTCAGTGATGACATGGCGTTAGGAAGCAAGCTCCTCGATGGTGAGATTCCGGTTGGTGTAGATGCAGATGTCGGCGGCGATGTTGAGCGAGCGCTCGGCGATGCTGCGCGCATCGAGCTGGGTTGTCTCCAGCATCGCCCGCGCGGCGGCGAGCGCGAATTGGCCGCCGGAGCCGATAGCGACCGCATCGATATCAGGCTCGATGACATCGCCATTGCCGGAGATCACGAGCAGCTTGCCCGGGTCGCCTACCAGCAGCAGCGCCTCGAGGCGCCGCAGATAGCGGTCCGAGCGCCAGTCCTTGGCGAGCTCGATGGCGGCGCGGGTCAGATTGCCGTACTTCTCCAGCTTGCCCTCGAAGCGCTCGAACAGCGTGAACGCGTCAGCCGTGCCGCCGGCGAAGCCCGCGATCACCTTGTCATTGTGGAGCTTGCGCACCTTGCGCGCGTTGCCCTTCATGACCGTGTTGCCGAGCGTCACCTGGCCGTCGCCGGCCAGCGCCACGGCGCCGTTGCGCCGCACGCCGAGGATGGTCGTGCCGTGCGGGTCGAATCGCTGCGAATCGGTCATCAAACCTCGTCACTTGGCGCTATTTCGCCGGCGTCTTGGCCCGCCGCGCCCTGGGGTGGGTCGCGTCGTAAATGCGGGCGAGGTGCTGGAAGTCAAGGTGGGTATAGATCTGGGTCGTGGCGATATCGGCGTGACCCAAAAGCTCCTGCACGCCGCGCAGCCCGGCGCCGGACTCGAGCAGGTGTGAGGCGAAGGAGTGCCGGAAGAGATGCGGATACACGTGCGCGGAGAGGCCCTGGCGGCGCGCCCAGTACGCGACCCGCAGCTCCACCGCCCGCCGTCCGAGCCGTCTGCCTGAGCGGCCGACGAAGAGGGCCTGCTCGCCGGGCCGCGCCAGGCCCGAGCGCTCGCCGAGCCACTGCTCGAGCATCCGCAGCGCCACGCGGCCGACCGGTACCAAGCGCGCCTTGCGGCCCTTGCCGAGCACGTGAACCGTGCGATCAGGCAGATCGAGAGACATCAGGTCGAGCCCGACGATCTCCGCCAGCCGCAGGCCGGAGGAATAGAGCAGCTCCATGAGGGCCCTGTCGCGGGTGGCGAAGGGCTCGCCGGCCGGGATCTCGAGCAGGCGCGCCATCTGGTCGGCATCCAGCGTCTGCGGCAGGCGCCGTGCCGCCTTCGGTGCCCGCACGTCCTGTCCCGGATTGCTGCGAATCCGCGCGACATCGGCCTGCTCGCTGCCGGCAACAGACCGGCGCAGCGCGTGCGCCTCGCGCTGCAGGAACTCGTAGAAGCTGCGCACGGCGGAGAGCCGCCGTTGGATGCTGCGCGGCCCGAGGCCGCCGGCATGCAAGCGCGCCGCGAAGGAACGCAGATGACCGCTATCGATGGCCGTCCAGCTCTCCAGTCCGGTGCGCTCGCAGTACGACACCAACGACCGCAGGTCGCGTGTGTAGGCGGCCACCGTATGCGGCGAGCAACGTCTCTCCGAGGTGAGATAGCCGCGGAAACGCTCGATCCATGCGATGGCGGCCGGAGTCATGCGATCCGCGTTACCCGCTTGGGCTGGTGCCCAGCGAGTCGGCGATCAGATCCGCCATGCGCGCCAGGAACTCGGTGCTCATGCCGGGATGGAAGCGGTCGCGGTCGGTGCTGCCGAGGGCGAGCACGCCGAGCGGGCTGCTCTTCTCGCCAAGCGGCACCAGCGCCACGGAACCGATGTCGTTGGCATCCTGGCCGAAAAGAAACTCGCGCTGCGTGTCGCGCACCTGGCCGCATCGCGGCTTGCCGCTGGCGAACAGCGTGTCGAAGGATTTCAGCCCGGCATCGTCGGCTGCGACCGCGCGCACGAATCGCTGCGGCGCGAGGTCGGGGTATTCGCCGATCAACACGAGCACGCCGTGGAAGGCGTCGAAATCCTCCCGCAGGCTGGCCTCGATCAGCGCGACGGCTTCGCCGCGCGAGCGGGCGCGCAGGAGCTTGCGCGTGAAGCGATGGAGCTTCTCGGCAATCGCATCGTTGGCGCGGGCGACGCTCACCAGCTCCGCAAGCTTGTCTTCGAGCCCGGCGTGCTTCTCGCGCAGGACCTCGATCTGCCGCTCCACCAGCGAGATGGTCGAGCCTCCCCGCGCGTGCGGCACGCGCAGCCGCAGCAGCAGCGCCTGGTGGCGCTCGAAGAAGTCGGGATTGTGCTGCAGATACGCCGCGATCGCGTCTTCCTCGTTTTCCTTGGTGGCCAACCCTCGCGCTTCTCTTGTAGTCATGCTCTTCAAACCTCTACGTGGCCTGCGAAGGATACCTCCGCGGGCCCCGTCAGCCAGACATTCTCTCCCGGACCATTCCAGTTTACTCGCAACTCGCCGCCGCGCACGCTGACGTGAACCTCCCGCTCGAGCTCTCCCCAGCGCCGGCCCACCGCGACGGCAGCGCAGGCGCCGGTGCCGCAGGCGAGCGTCTCGCCGGCGCCGCGCTCGTAGACGCGCAGGCGAATATGGGCGCGATCGACGATCTGCATGAAACCGGCGTTCACACGCTTGGGGAAGCGCGGGTGGCTCTCGATCGCCGGCCCGAGCCGCTCGACCGCGGCGCTGTCGACCGACTCCACCGCAAGGACGGCATGCGGGTTACCGATGGACACAGCGCCGATCTCGACGCTGCCACCCGGCACTTCGAGCGCGTAGCGCTGCGCCTCCGTCTGAGCATCGAAAGGTAGGGCACGCGGGTCGAAGCGCACCGGTCCCATGTCGACCGCGACCAGGCCACCCGCGAGCAGCCGCGCCTGGATCAGGCCCGCGGGGCTATCCATCGCGACGGCGCCGGAGCGCCCGAGCCCGCGCGCGGCGAGGAGTGCCGCGATGCACCGGGCGCCGTTACCGCACTGCTCCACCTCCAAGCCATCCGCGTTGAAGATACGGTAGAAGACGGCGGTGTCCGCCCGCCTCGGCGCCTCCAGCACCAGCGCCTGATCGAAGCCGATCCCGGTATGGCGGTCCGCCAGTCGCCGGATGAGCGCGCCATCGAGAGGCGAGGTGCCGGGGGCGTCGAACACGACGAAGTCGTTGCCGACCCCGTGCATCTTGGTGAACTCGATGCGCATCACGAGCGCGGAGCATAACTCATAAACGAAAACGCTCGCGCAGCTCCCCGGCCATGCGCCGGCTGACCGCCAGCGGCGCCTCGGAGCCGCGCAGCCGCACGAAGTACTGGCCCTCGGCATTGCGCTCGATGCCTTCGAGATGGCGCACGGCAACCAACGCATTGCGGTGGATGCGCACGAAGTCTGGAGCGAGCTCTTCCTCGAGCGTGCGCAGCGAGTCTTCGATCAGATCCTCGCCCCGCAAGTGACGCACGGTGGTGTATTTCTGCTCGGCGAAGAAATACTGCACCTCCTCGATGGGAATCAGGCGCAGGCCTTCGCGGTGACGCGCTGCGATGTGCGTGCGGCGCTCGGCTCGCGCTGCCGCCGCGAGGCGCTGCAGCTGCGGTCGCGTCAGGCGGCCCGCCTGACCGAGCGCGGCGGCCAGCTTCTCTTTGCGGATGGGCTTGAGCAGATAGCCGACTGCCCGCGTCTCGAAGGCGTTGACGGCATACTGATCGTAAGCGGTGGTGAAGATCACCGCGGGCGGCTCATCCAGGGTGCTCAGGTGCCTGGCGGCCTCGATGCCATCCATCCCGGGCATGCGGACATCGAGCAGCACCACGTCGGGCGAGAGCGCGCTCGCCTGGCTCAGAGCCTCGGTGCCGCTGCCCGCCTCACCGACGATCTCGGCTTCGCCGATCTCCGCAAGCAGGCTCCGCAGGCGTTCGCGCGCGGGAGGCTCGTCATCCACGATCAGTACCCTGAGCATGCGGCTATCGTTCGCTGTTGCCGTCACTGACTCTGAGCACTCACGTGCGGGAAGCGCAGAGTCACGATGTACTCGTTGTCGAAACGGCCCGACTTCACCAAGGCATGCTCGCCGTAGAGCAGCGCCAACCGCTCGCGGATGTTGGCGAGAGCCACCCGATTGCCTTCGCGCTCGCTCCCCCGCTCAGCCACGGGATTGCGGACGACGATGGTGATGAGCTCGCCCGCCACCTCGCCGACGACGCTGACCGTACCGCCCTGCGGGCGCGGCTCGATGCCATGATAGATCGCATTCTCGATCAACGGCTGCAGCAACAGGCCCGGCACACGCGCGTCGGTCGGAAGCCGGTCGACGTCCCAGCTCACCTGCAGCCGCGGACCGAGGCGCAGCTCCTCGATCCGCTGATAGGTCCGCGCCACCTCGAGCTCTTCCGCCAGCGTGATCGTCTGGCGCTGGTCGCTCAGGGAGGCGCGGAAGAGGTCGGCCAGGTCCTGTACGGCCTGCTCGGCGAGCACCGGATCGGAGCGGGTGAGCGAGGCTATGGTGTTCATGCTGTTGAAAAGGAAATGCGGCCGGATGCGCGCCTGCAACGCATGCACGCGCGCCGCGGCGCGCATCTCGATGTTACGCCGCCACTGGTGGGTCACGTAAAAGTACCGCAGCGCCACCGCGATGATGACGAAGCCGATCGCCAGGTTGCGCAGCAAGAATGGCCACGCCGCGGACGGAAAGAACTCGACCGCGCCCGCGCCGATGGCGAGCTGGCTGTGTCCGATGAAGTAGGCGACGGCGGAGATCGCACCGATGGCAGCCATGAGAAGCGCCAGCACCGTTGCCGAGCCGCGCGCGACGGTCAGCCCCTCGAGCCACCGGCGCATCCAGCAGAGCAGCGCCGCGCATATCAGGCCCACCCACAGCAGGAAGAGCGAGCTGCGCGCGAGATCTCCCCAGAAGTCGAGCGCTCCGCCTTGAGTCGTGCCCTCACGAGCCAACGCCAGCACCACGGCGGTCAGCTCGACGATGAGCACGATCGCCAGCGCCGCACGCGAGGCGCAGAAATCGGGAAGGTAGAAGGACTCCGCGCCGCCGCGCAGCGCCTGCCGCAGCGTCGTGCTTGACGTCAGGCGGATGGAGCGCGTCCTCGTGAGGGCTCGAAGAGCTCCGCCTTGAGGCGGTACGCGGCTGAGATGTCCTCGTCACCGTAACCACGCGCGATGAGCTCCGCGTACTCGCTGAGCATCCGCTCGACGACCGGCAGCGCAACGCCAAAGCGTGCCGCCATGTCACGGCAGATTGTCAGGTCTTTCGCGTGCAGCCGGACGCGAAAGCCCGCCGGATAGCTGCCCCGGGCCATGTTGGGTGCGCGATGCACGAAGTACCAGCTGGAGCCCGCGCCCTTGCCGAGGGTCTCGATCAGCTTGTCGAGCGGCAACCCCTGGGCGCGCGCGAATGCCATCGCCTCGGAGACGGTCTCGATGATGCCGGCGCACATGATCTGGTTGGTCGCCTTCGCCGCCTGACCACTGCCGGCGGGGCCGAAATGCGCGATCGTGCGGCCCATGGCCGCAAGCACCGGCCGGGCGCGCTCGAAAGCCTCGTTGGTGCCGCCGGCCATGATCGCCAGGGTTCCGTCGCGCGCCCCTTCCACCCCGCCGCTCACCGGACAGTCGAGGAAGTCCACGCCCTGCTTGCTCAGCTGCTCGGCGGCCTTGCGCGCCGTATCGGCCGCGACCGTCGAGCAGTCGATCACGAGGCTTCCCGCAGCCAACCCCGGAGCGAGAGCGCGCACGACACTCAGCACGTCCTCATCCGCTGAAACGCAGAGGACGACTGCGTCGACGGCAGCCGCCATCTCTGTCAGCGTCTCAGGCGCCGTGACGCCGAGCTCCGCGGCCAGCAGGCGCGCTTTCTCCGCTGTGCGGTTCCAGACGGCCGTGAGCAAACCGGCACGATGGAGATTCCGGGCCATGTGATTGCCCATTGCGCCCAGTCCAACGAATCCGACACGCATGCGGGATCGCTCCGATTCTACGGGCGGCCGGACAGGCCGCAGAGCGCCACTATAATTCGTGAGCGTCCGTTTCGGAACGGATACGGATCAAGAGCAGGTCACAACAGATCGAGGCTCACGACTGGCTGCCTGTACCGCAGTCGGCATCCATGGCCTGGCGGGCCTTGAGGCGCGCGGCATCGGCGTCGGCATCGGATAGATACGAGCGCTGGCCGCTCTTGTCGGTCGTATAGATGCGGCGCGATTGGAGCAGGCTCTGGTACTGCTGCTTCTCCACCGTGCAGCGGGCGGCGCGGATCTTGGCCTCATCATCCTGCACGGCCTGGGTCTCCTGCTGCTGCTTGATCTGCGAGCCGGCGGCGTCGCTCTGGCTCTGCGTGGGCTGCGCGGTGCTCGAGTCCGCCGCCTTGTTCGCGTCGGCGGTCTTGACGACCTTGGCACCGGGTACCCATTGGTCGGTGTAGTGCACCTGGCCGTGCGCATCGGTCCATTCGTAGACGACGTCGGCGCGCGCGGCGCCGGCCGCCCCCAGAAGGACGGCTATAGAGGTGGCCAGCAGGATGACGGTGGATCGTGGCATGACCTTACTCCCCGGAGCACCGCCATTCTCCACCCTCCAGAGGCGCCCGTCCTTTGAACTCTGTCACACAAGACGCAGCAGGTGCTCGTAAGCCGTCCCATAAGCAAGCCTCGAGACCCCTCACATGTCGTAGGCGCGCTCGCCGTGGACGGTGATGTCCAGGCCCTCGCGCTCTTCGTCCTCGCCGACACGCAGCCCGATGGTCCACTTGACCAGGTGGAAGCCGACGATGGCCACCACGGCGGTCCACACGATCACCAGGCCCACTGCCTTCGCCTGGATGAGGAACTGGGCCCAGATGCCGGGATAGGCGCTGCCGCCCGGGCCGCCCAGCACCGGGGCGTTGAAGATGCCCGTGGTCAGAGCGCCGAAGACGCCGCCCAGCGCATGCACGCCGAAAACGTCCAGCGCATCGTCGGTACGGATTATCTTCTTGAGGCCGGTCACGCCCCAGAAGCAGAGCGGGCCGACGGCGAAACCGATGACGAACGCTCCCGGGATGCCCACATTGCCGGCCGCCGGCGTGATGGCCACCAGGCCCGCCACCGCGCCCGAGGCCGCGCCCAGCATCGAAGGCTTGCCCTTCACGATCCACTCCGTCCCCATCCAGGTGAGCACCGCCAGGGCGGTCGCGAGGTAGGTATTCATGAAGGCGAGGGCCGCGGAGCCGTTGGCCTCGAGGGCAGAGCCGGCGTTGAACCCGAACCATCCGAACCACAGCAGCGAGGCGCCGATCATGGTCATCGTGAGGCTATGCGGCGGCATCGGCTCCTTGCCGAGGCCGATGCGCTTGCCGAGGACCACGGCACCCACCAGGCCCGCGACACCGGAGTTGATGTGCACCACGGTGCCGCCGGCAAAGTCGAGGGCGCCCCAGTTCGCCAACAGGCCCGCCACCGTGTGATCGGCCGGATTGACATCGAGGCCCGGCACGTACCACACCATGTGCGCCACCGGGCAGTAGCAGAAGGTGAACCAGAACGCCAGGAACAACAGGATGCCGGAGAACTTCACCCGCTCGACCAGCGAGCCGAGAATGAGACAGCAGGTGATGGCGGCGAAGGTAGCCTGGAAGCCGACGTACACCAGCTCGTTCAGCACGACGCCCTTGTCGAAGGTGCCGATGGTGGAGAAGGCGCCGGTCGTCGGATTGAAGGTGCCTGAGAGAAACAACCGGCTGAGACCGCCGATGAACTCGTTGCCCGCGGTAAAGGCGAGCGAGTAGCCGTAGATGCACCACAGGACGGTGATCATCGAGAAGCCGACGAACACCTGCATCAGCACCGATAGCATGTTCTTGGTGCGCACCAGGCCGCCGTAGAAGAGGCCCAGCGCCGGCACCGACATCAGCAGCACCAACGCGGTGGAGGTCAGCATCCAGGCCATGTCGCCCTTGTCGGGTATGGCCGGGGCCGCGTCGGCCGCCCGCGCCAGTGTGGGTGCCAGTGTTGATACGAGGGTCGCGAGGGCCGCGACGCCCGTCATTCGGCGGATCACTTTGCAGAGGATCGGAGCAGCGCGCATGTGGTCTCCCGGACGGTTCTCGATTCTTTGTGCGCATTTCGAGACGATCAGGCCGTAAATGGCGGCTGCCCGACCGGTCGTCGCGCGCGTAAGCTAGTGAAGCGGCCAGTCGGGGTGCAGAATCCATGCCATCGCGATTTGCCCGTAAGATCCGGGGCTTGGGCGGTCGCAGGCCTCCGCGCGCACTCTTTTGGTGCCGCGCGCCGGAGTCGGCGCCCCATCGAGGGGCATCCCATTTAGAGGAGAGAGAGGATGGACAGCTTCCGGATCGATGAGATCGCCCGCCGGCTACTCGACAGCGTGCCGCCGGCGCTGCGCACCATGCAGAAGGATCTGGAAACCAACTTCCGCGCCGTGCTGCGCTCCAGTCTGGGAAAACTGGACCTGGTCACAAGGGATGAATTCGACACTCAGACGCGCGTGCTCGAGCGCACGCGCGCGCGACTGGCAGAGCTGGAAGCGCGGCTACAGGCTCTGGAGGGTGCCTCGGCGCCCACGGCCGGCGGCAACTGATCGCGGCCGGATCGGCTCAAGGACGAGTATGTCGCCGCCAGTCGTGGCCTCGCTGTCCTGCCGCGCGCAGATAGGCCTCGAGGCGCCGCTGGTGCACGTCGAAGTCACCGTGACGTGCGGCCTGCCGGCCTTCCACCTCGTGGGCCTGCCGGCGACCGTGGTGCGGGAAAGCCGTGATCGCGTACAGGCGGCGCTTCTCTGTAGCGGCTTCGAATATCCCGCCGGCCGCATCGTCGTCAATCTCGCGCCCGCGGAGATTCCGAAAGAGGGCGGCCGCTTCGAGTTGCCCATCGCGCTCGGCATCCTCATCGCCTCCGGTCAGCTCCGGCAGATGCCGCTCCGCCAGGCGCTGACCTGTGAGCTCTACGGCGAGCTGGGACTCGGAGGAGAGATCAAACCGGTACGCGGCATCCTGCTCGCGGCGGCGCATGCCAGCCGGGACGGACACGAGCTGATCGTTCCCGCCGCAAATGCGGATGAGGCGCTCGTCGCGGCCACGACCCCCGTGCATGCAGCGTCACATCTGACGGAGGTCTGTCGTCATCTCACCGGAGAAGAGCCGTTGCGCCTGCATTCGCAGCTGCGGCGCGCCGGATCGCAGCAGCCGGATTTTGCCGCGGTTCCCGACCTGAGCGACGTCAGGGGACAAGTCCAGGCCAAAAGGGCGCTGCTGATCGCGGCCGCAGGATCTCACAGCCTGTTACTGATAGGGCCGCCGGGATGCGGCAAGAGCATGTTGGCACAACGTCTACCGGGCCTCCTGCCGCCGCTTCTGGCGAGCGAGGCACTGGACTGCGCCGCGATCTCCTCGGTGAGCTCCGCAGGCTTCAACATGCGCAGCTTCGGACGCCGCCCGTTCCGTTCGCCGCACCACACGGCGTCGGCGGTATCTCTGGTCGGCGGCGGCGCGCAGGCGCGCCCGGGAGAAATCAGCCTCGCTCATCACGGCGTGTTGTTCCTCGACGAGCTGCCGGAGTTCGAGCGTCAGGTGCTGGAGGCATTGCGCGAACCGCTGGAGACGGGTGTCGTCAGAATCGCCCGCGCGGCCGCGCATGCGGATTACCCGGCCGAGTTCCAGCTGATTGCGGCGATGAACCCCTGCCCCTGCGGCTACCTGGGTGATCCGGCCGGAACCTGCCGCTGCCTGCCGGCACTAGCCCAACGCTACCGCTCTCGCGTCTCGGACCCGCTGCTGGATCGTCTCGACATGCACGTGCAGGTGCCGCGCGTCGAGGTTCACGATTTCGATGATCGCATCGGCAAAGGGGAGTCGAGTGCCGCGGTCGCGGCTCGGGTAGCCACCGCCCGGTCCGTGCAGCTGGCGCGCCAGGGCCGCTGCAACGCACGACTGAGCGACGCCCAGACGGATCAGTGTTGCATCATGCAGCCCCGCGCCCGCGCGCTGCTCGATCGTACGATGAGGCATCTGCGCTTCTCCGGCCGCACGCGCCTGCGCATCCTCAAGCTGTCCCGCACGATCGCGGATCTCGACGGCCGCGACGCCATAGCCGATACCCACATCGGCGAGGCGGTGATGCTGCGATGCCTGGACCGGGAGCGGGCGACCCGCTGCCGCTAAGAGCTTCGGCGGATGGCTACTTCTTCTTGCCGCTGACCATGGAGGGGCTGACGAGCGAGACCATGTAGTTCACAGCCTGCTCGACCATGGCGTCCGGCACGTCCGTTCGGCCACCTTTGGCGGGCATGGTGCCCGTGGTCCCGGTGAACCCGTGCAGCGCGTGGTCGTAGAGCGTGGGCAGGCCCTTGGCGATGTGCGACGCCCAGGCTGCCTTGTCACCCGCCTTCGGCGCGCCAGCGATACCGGCCCCGTGGCAGGCGCTGCAGGTCTGGTCGAAGAGATCCTTGCCGCTGGTCGGTACGGCCAGGCCCGAGGAGCCGCTGCCCGCCTGCGCCGTGGCGCCCTCCGGAGCCTTGATCGCGAGGGCGGCATTGTTCTGCCCCGCCACCGCCTCCTGCTCGAGGGGCGCGACTCGCGTCGCGACGCTCTTGTAATAGTCCTGCCCGCTCATCACATCCTTATCCTGCAGAGCGCCGCCGATATGCCGCGCCACGGCGAAGAGCACGACGGCGAAGGCGACCAGCACGCCGATCACCAGGCTGAACATGTTGATGAAATGGGTGTCCTGCTTGCTCACCTACGCCTCGCACACGACTCGCGAATATGAAGCGCGCAGTATAGCTGTTTGGCTCCCGCCGTCGTAAATGGCGCCAAGCCCGGCGTCCGCGTATCATTCCCGGTCCCCATCCGGGCAGCGCGCCCGTAGCTCAGTTGGATAGAGTGGCAGCCTCCGAAGCTGCAGGTCGCTGGTTCGAATCCAGTCGGGCGCGCCAATTGAGTTCGTGTTCGTCCGACCCGCGAGATCGCTGGTTCGACAAAATCGCCTGGAGCGATTTTGGACGGCGCGCAGCGCCGGGCCCGAAGGGCCGAGGCCCAGGATGGGCCGAGCAATCCAGTCGGGCGCGCCAATAAATCGCCGATGCGAGGCTCCGACCGCGACGAAAGCGCACAAGCTCGCTTCTCGTACCCTTATCCTCGCGCCATGAACAATTCCATCAGGCTCGCCACTCTCGCAGCTGCGCTCCTGCTCTCCCATGTGGCCGCGGCCACCGCGGGCTGGCCGGCCCCCGGACCCATGCCGCCGCAGGACAATCAACGGCTCGCGCACGACATCCTCGAGCAGATCGTGGAGATCCGTTCCGTGCACGACGTCGGCACCAAAGCCGTGGCGGACGCGCTCTACGCGCGGTTCAAAGCGGCCGGCTTCACCGACCAGGAAATGCATCTGGTGCCGGAAGGGCCGTGGCCCAACCAGGTGAACCTGGTCGTGCGCCTCAAGGGCAAGGGGATGGGCAAGCCCGCGATGTGGATCTGCCACATGGATGTGGTCGATGCGCGGCGCCAGGACTGGTCCGTGCCCCCGTTCAGGCTCACCGAAAAGGACGGCTTCTTTTACGGCCGCGGCACATCAGACATGAAGGACGAGGACGCAGCGGCGGCCGCATCGCTCATTCGGCTCAAGAAGGAAGGGTTCGTCCCCGACCGCGACATCATCGTGGCATTCACCGCGGATGAGGAGGTCGGCCTCGAGCAGGACGGCCCAGCCTGGTTGGTGAAGCACGACCGCAATCTGGTGGATGCCGGATGGGTAATGAATCCCGACGGCGGGTCCGGTGAGATCGTGAACGGCAAGCGACGCGATTTCAGTGTCGAGACCGTCCAGAAGACTTATATGACCTTCGCGTGGCAGACCGCGAACAAGGGCGGCCATTCCTCGGAGCCGCGCCCGGACAACGCCATCTACGAGCTCTCGAGCGGCCTCACGAGGCTTGCACGCTATCAGTTTCCATACAAGACGAACGCCACGACGCGTGCCTACTTCGCAATGACCGCGCGGACTTTCCGTGGCCAAAAGCAAGCGGACTTCATCGCACTGTCGAAGCAGCCGCTGGACGCGGCGGTGGCGCGGCGGGTGGCCGCGGACGATGTGGCGATCAACGCCATCCTCCATACGACATGCGTCGCCACCATGCTGCAGGCCGGCGTTCAGGAGAATGCGCTGCCCTCCAGCGCGGATGCGACGGTCCAATGTCGGGTTTTCCCCGGCGAGACCGAAGCGCAGACGCTGGCCACCCTGCGGCAGGTTGCGGCCGACCCGGGGATTGAGGTCAGCCTCCTCCACCCCGTGCAGCGCGCGCCGGAGACCGTGCCTGATCCGAAGGTGATGGCCGCTATTGCCGACGTCGTCCATTCCATGTGGCCGGATGTGCCGGTGCTGCCTGAAATGGATGCGGGCGCCAGCGACAGCATCTTCACGCGTGCGGGTGGCATCCCCTCTTATGGCGTCGGCGGCGGCTGGAACGACCTCAACGACATCCGCATGCACGGCCGCGATGAGCGCAAGGAAATCGGCGATTTCTACTCCACCGTCGAGTTCACCTACCGGCTGATGAAGAAGCTCGGCACGGCGAAGAGCCTATGAGAGGTTCCATCGCGGGCGCCGCGCTGCTCACACTGCTCAATGGCACCGCTCATGCGATGCCACCGCCCGCATCATCGTACGATCCGCGGGCGACTTTCGCGCCGCTCACTCTGCCCGATTCGGTCAACATATACCGCGCCGGCGACGGCACGCCCGGCCCGGGTTACTGGCAGAACCGCGCCGATTACGTGATTCACGCCAGCCTCGACCCGGGTACCGCCCGGCTCGCCGGCGATGAGCTCATCACCTACACCAACAACAGCCCGCAGGCGCTCGAGTGCCTCTGGCTGCAGCTCGACCAGAACGCCTATCTCAAGGACGCCCGCGAGAGATACGTGCATGAGGACTGGTATCAGTCCGCCGGCGGCGGTTACACGGACGGGAACGTTCTCGAGTCGGTGCAGATCGGGCAGCAGGGCCCGCTGGCCAATGCGGACTATGTGGTGTCGGACACGCGGCTGCAGATCAGGCTGCCGCAGCCACTCGCTCCGCACGGCAAGGTCCAGATCCATATCCGCTACCACTTCACCGTGCCTGGCGGCTCGTACGGCAACCGCACGGGCCACATGCCCACCCGCAACGGCGAAATATTCGACGTCGCTCAGTGGTATCCGCGGATGGCCGTGTATGACGACGTGCGCGGCTGGGACACGCTGCCGTATCTCGGCTCGGAGTTCTACCTCGAATACGGCGATTTCGACTACTACGTGACCGTGCCCTGGAACATGCTGGTCGCCGGCTCGGGCGAGCTGCAGAACTCCGGCGAGGTGCTCACCTCGCTCGAGCGCCAGCGTTTGCAGCGGGCGCGCGGCAGCGACAGGACGGTCATGATCCGTAGCGCACGGGAGATCACCGATCCGCGCAGCCGCCCGAGGCAGAACGGCACGCTCACCTGGCATTTCCGCATCGACAACTCGCGCGATGTGTCCTTCGCCGCTTCGCGCGCTTTCATCTGGGATGCGGCACGCATCAACCTGCCGGCCCGCAAAACTGCGCTGGCGATGTCGTTCTATCCGGTGGAGAGCGCCGGTGCCCAGGCCTGGAACCGGGCCACGGAATACGTCAAGGATTCCACTGAGCACTTCTCCCGCCGCTGGGGATTCACATATCCGTATCCGGCTGCGGTCGCGGTCGCCGGCTCCGTGGGCGGCATGGAGTATCCCGCCATCGTGTTCGACGATTACCGGGACACCGGCAAGGACCTGTTCGCGGTCACGGCGCACGAGATCGGGCACACCTGGTTCCCGATGATCGTGGGCTTCGATGAGCGGCGCGATCAGTGGATGGATGAGGGTTTCAACACCTTCATCGACGTGTATGAGTCAGACGATTTCAATCACGGCGAATTCGCGCCCAAGCGCGACGCGGAGTATGCGCCCGGAGGCGGTGCCCCAGCCGATCAGATTGTGCCGCTACTGGAGGATCCCGCTGCCCCGATCCTGCTGACACGCGCCGACCAGGTCCGGGAGAAGTACCGCCATCCCGTGACGTATTTCAAGTCAGCGCTGGGGCTCGTGCTGCTGCGGCAGCAGATTCTGGGTCCGAAGCGCTTCGACTGGGCATTCCGCAAGTTCATCCGCGACTGGGCATTCCGCCATCCGAAACCCTCGGACTTCTTCCGTGCCATGGACAGCGCCGCGGGCGAGGATCTCTCCTGGTTCTGGCGCGGCTGGTACTTCCACAACTGGACGCTCGACCTGGCGGTGACGGGAGCGCATCCGATGCAAGGTGATTGGCGCAAAGGCGCCGTCGTGAGTGTTGCCAACCTCGATCCGCTCGTGCTGCCCGCCACCGTCAGGATCGACTTCCAGGACGGCAGCAGCCGGCGCATCCATCTGCCGGCGGAGACCTGGATCCAGCAAAAGAGCGTCGATGTTGCGCTCGACAGCAAACAGCCGGTGACGCGTGTCACCATAGATCCCGACCAGGCCTTGCCGGACGGGGATCGCAGCAACAACGTCTGGGGCGCGCAGGGCAGATAGGGCACCGCACGCATCGCGTGCGGGTCATTGCTCGGAGCACATGGGCGCGCCCACACCCCGCCGCGAGCCGAAGCGGCAGGCGTATCCACGCGTGAGCTCCGCGCCGAGCAGGAATACCTGCGCGGAGTAGTACACCCACAGCAGCACCACGATCAGCGAGCCCGCCGCGCCGTAGGTCGACGCGACGGTGCTGCTCCCCAGGTAGAGCCCGATCGCATACTTGCCCACGGCGAAGAGTACCGCGGTGATCAGCGCCCCCACGGCAACGTCTTTCCAGGCGAGCCTCACGCCCGGCAGCACCTTGTAGACGGTCGCAAAGAGCAGCACGGCCAGGCCGAAGGAGATGAGGGAATTGGTCGAGCGCAGGACCACGCCAACGATGAAGATGCCGCGCGACAGCGCCTCGAGTGCGCCCAGGGCCGCGCTGAAGAGCAGCGATGCCAGCAGCAGGAAGCCCAACGCCAGGATCAGCGCGATCGACAACAGCCGGGTGCGCAGGTATTCCCAGTACCAGCGGCGGGTCTCGGCAGGCACGCTCCAGATCTCGTCCAGGCCTGACTTCAGCTCCACGAGGGCCGTATCGGCGCTGAACAACAGCGTCACGACACTGACCACGGTGGCGACTACCCCCGCCTCGGGCCGATGCGCCCGCAGCAGCACTGTCTGCACCTCGGCCGCCGCCTGCGCGCCGATCAGATTGCTGATCTCTCGATGGATCTCGCCACTCGCGGCGCTCTGCCCGAAGAAAAAGCCCGCTACCACGACGGCGAGCAGCAGAATGGGCCCGAGTGAGAACACGGTGTAGAAAGCGAGTGCCGCACCGATACGGGACGCGCGATGGTCGCTCCAGCCGATGGCTGCATCCTTCATCAGCGCCCAGATCTCCCGTGCGCAGCCGCCAAGCCAGACCGGAATGTTGAGCATACCGTCGGCCGCGCAACCCTCGTGCCGCAACACCTAACGGGAGCGCGGCCTCGGCTTCTTTTCCAGCTGCTCGAGCGCCAACGCGGCCGATACGTGCGACAGATGGGTCAGTCCCTGGGGAAAATTGCCCACCATCTCGCCGCGCTTCGGCTCGAACTCCTCGGCGAAGAGGCCGAGATCGTTGGCGCAGCGGCACGCGCGGTCGAAAGCCTGGCGCGCCTCTCTATGACGGCGTTGATGCGCCAGACATTCGGCCAGCCAGAACGTACAGGCGATGAACACACCCTCCTTGCCCCGCAGTCCATCCTTGGCGCGGTAGCGCTGGATCAGGCCATCGCGCGCCAGGTGCTTGCGGATCGCCTCGGTCGTGCGGACCATGCGCTCGTCATCCCAGGCCACGAAATCGACCGCGGGCAACAGCAGCAGCGCCGCGTCCAGCTCCGTGCTGCCGTAGCTGCGCACGAACACCCCCCGCTTGCGATCGTAGCCTCGCTTCTCGATATCCCTGCGCATAGCGTCGAGCTCCTGGCGCCAGCGGTCGAGCGGCGCCGGCAACTCGTACTTCTCCGCGAGAGCGATGCCGCCGTCGACCGCCGCCCAACACATGACCTTCGAATGGACGAAGTGCATGGGCCGCGAGCGGACCTCCCACAGGCCGCGATCCGGCAAATGGCGGCGGGCGATCGCCACCTCCACGATCTCGGTGAGAAAGCCCCAGTAGTTGTCGTCCGGCCGCTCGCCGCGCTCGCTCCAGCGCCACGACAGCTCCATCACCAGGCCATACATATCCGCCTGGAACTGCTGTGCCGCACCGTTGCCTATGCGCACCGGACGCGAGCCGCGCCAGCCGTCGAGCTTTGGCAGATCGATCTCCGGCAGGCGGCGCTTGCCGTCGACGGCGTAGAGCACCTGCAGCTCACTCGCATTGCCCGAGGCGCTGCGCTGGATGAACCGCCGCATTCCCTCCGCCTCGGCCTGCAGGCCGAGATTGCCCAGGGCATGCACGGTGAAGATCGAGTCGCGCAGCCAGCAGAAGCGGTAATCCCAGTTGCGCTCGCCGCCGATCTCTTCCGGCAACGAGGTGGTGGGCGCTGCGATGATGGCCCCGGTCGGAGCGTAACAGAGCGCCTTCAACACCAGGGCGGAGCGCGCAATGGCCGTGCCGCTGGCCTTGCCCTGCGGCACGTGTCCATCCTGACATCTGATCTTCGCGGACCATTGGCGCCACCAGTGCAGCGTCTCGCCGTAGTGCTCCTCGAGCTGCGCGACTTCCTTTTCACCGCCGACCCGCTGCTCGGATTCCTCGGGCTGCAGGAATTGCACTCCGATGTGATGGCGCGACTTCGCATGCACCTCGAGCACCGCTTCGAGGTCGTGATCGCCGCCGAGGTGAAGCGGTACATCGCCGAAGATCGCGAGCGCCGCATTGCTGCCGACGGCCACATGGGCGCCTCCGTGGCTCGCACGGACCCAGGGCTTGACCTCGCTGAAGTCCAGCCGCGGCACGAATCTGACACGGAGCCGCAGTGTGCCGCTGACTCCCTCGATGATGCGCACGATTTCGCGGCGCGGCCGCTGCCGGCCGCCGCTGCGCATGGCGAAGAAGTCTATGAGACGCGCCTCGCCGCTTGACGAGCGGAAAGTCGTCACCAACACCAGGCTGCGCTCCAGGTACTCGCGGCGCGAGCTGAAGCGTCCGGTCGGACAGATCTGGAAATAACCGCCGTTGTGCCAGTCGAGCAGCCGCCCGAAGCAGCTGTCGGAATCGAAACGCGGCAGGCAGCACCAGTCGATCGAGCCCTGGCGGGAGACTAGCGCGGCCGAATGACAATCGCCTATGAGCGCGTAGTCCGCTATCGGGGGGTACTCGCCGGTGCGCTTCATTCCTCGGCTGCGTCCCGGGTCAACGGCTGCCGGAGCCGTTCTTCTCTTCGGCCATCCGGTCGATCATTTCCCGGTAGTCCTCGATCGCGGCGGTGATCACCCGGGCGGCATCCTCGTAGCCATAGCGGCCGACGACCATGATCTTGGCGGGCTCGCCCGGCACCAGCTTGTAGGTGGAGAAATAATGCTCCAGCCGCTCGAGCAGCGCTGCCGGTATATCCGCCAGGTCCTGTGCGCCGCCCCAGATGTAATCGCCATCCAACACCGCGACGATCTTGTCGTCGGCTTCACCCCTGTCGATGATTTTGAGGCCGCCGAGGACCCGCGCGCGCAGCAGGATTTCCGAGTGGGTGATCGGCCGCTCGCTGATGACGCAGATGTCGAGCGGATCGCCGTCACCGCGATCGCAGTCTCGTGCCAGACGCCGCACCCGCTCCCCACAGTAGGTCTGTGGCACGAAGCCGTAGAGCGACGGCGGATGGGACGAAGTGCGCTGCGGGCGGTCCACGCGCAGATAACCGGTGGCCTTGTCCACTTCATACTTCATGAGATCGAAGGGCGTAATCTCGATGAACGCGTTGACCACGCGCGGACATTCGGGGCCAGGATCGAGCCCGTGCCAGGGGTGCGGGCGCCAACGGGCATAGCCCAATGGGGAGTCGGAAGTCATGCTCGTTCTTCTTTCCTGATCGACTCGGCGCCTCCGCATCGCGCGCGGCGACGCGGAAGCGCCGATGCTGATGAACGCCCGCTCCTCGTCCGAGCGCCGGTCAGCAATTCTAGACCATTACTGCGACGGCGGACTGGCCGGCGGCGGGGTGGTGTCGTTGGCCGGAGGCGGCGCGTTCGGGTTGGGGTTGGTGCTCGGCGGCGGCGGCGGCGGATTCTGCTCCGGCGCGCCTCCGGGCTGCGAGCTGGGAGAACTGGCGGGCGGGGGAGCGGTACTCGGACTCGTCGTCGTATCGCTCGGCGGAGAGTTCGCCGACCCTCCCGGATTATCGGATTGCTGGTGCGAGCACGCGCCCACGGACAGCGCGAGCGCGGCAGCGCATAGCAACAACAGACTGCGATTCATAGGGTCACCTCTGAAAGGACTCGCCACACGGAAGCGCGGCGTCGCAAGCCGCGTTCCACGGGAAGCCGGAGGAGGAGACCCTGGCGAACGCGGCCTATTTCTTGGCCGTGGCGCGCTTTCGCTTCTTGGCCGGGTCCTTGGCGCGTGACTTGCCGAAGGAGCCCCGATAGATCTTGCCTCGCCGGGAGCGTTGGTCGCCCTTGCCCATGTACTGCCTCGCTAACTAAGCCGTTTACCAAGCCAAACGGGTGGCCGCGCAAATCGCCGGGAGCGATTTGCGCCAAATGAAAAAGGCCGGCCCTTCGGAGGGCCGGCCTTCAGGATAGGCTGCTTACCAGCGCTTCGGAGCGCCGCCGCCCCGTCCACCGCCGTCGCCGCCGCCGCCGCCTGTGCGCTCCTGCGCCTCGTTCACCCGCAGGGGACGTCCGCCGAGGTCCTTGCCGTTCAGGCTCTGAATGGCCTTGGAAGCATCGCCTCGCGCCATCTCCACGAATCCGAAGCCGCGCGGCCGGCCGGTGTCCCGGTCGGTGATGAGGCTAACGGACTCGACGGTGCCGTGCTGCGCAAACAGTTCACGGACCTCGCTCTCAGTGGCCGAAAACGGAAGGTTTCCGACGTAGATCTTCGTCATTGCAATCAAACTCCAGGAAACAATACGGTCTGGCCGGGACTTCGGCTTTTCTCAGACTCGGAAGCCGGTCCCGAGTGCAAGGCGGGCGGCAGGCGGCAGGAAAGGGCAGGTCACGGACCGGGGGCGCACGATACTCCATCATACGGGCGGGATACAAGCTGTATGTCCATTGGCGCAAAGTCGCCTAACGGCGCTTTGCGCGGCCAGCCCTTCGACGGGATTCGATCCGGCCCCCCAGGGAACGGCCCTGGGCCGCTTGGTAACTTGCTTTCGGGACTAACGGTAACGGCCCAGGATCTTGGCCAGGCCCTTGGAGCCCGGCGACAGCAGCTCATACGGCAGGCTGTTCAGCGGCTCCGCGGGCGTACCGTTGATCTGGTGGAACTCCCGCCGGCCGCCCTCCATGCCGCCATCGGGGTCAACGTACAGCAGCCCGGTCAGGTATTCCCCTGATTTGAGCCGCTCCTGCACCCTGGCCTGTGCCGCTCCCCTGTCGGTCGGCTCATAGGCCTCGTCCAGCTTGCGCAACATGATCCGGCTGCCGTCGTGCATCGTCACCGCCAGCGCCTCGCCGGCGCCGTATTCCGCGGTGATCTCCCGCTCCGGCGGCACGAAGTCGGCCTGCACCGCGGGCTCGTAGTGCTCGCGGGTGTAGGCATAACTCTTGGTCGAGCCCTCGTGATCGTTGAAGGTGACACAGGGAGAGAGGACATCGAGCAGGGCGAAGCCGCGGTGCCTGAGCCCGGCCTCGATCAGCGGCACGAGCTGCTGCTTGTCGCCGGAGAAACTGCGCGCCACGAACGATGCACCGAGTGTCATCGCGAGCAGCACCGGATCGATCGGCGGCTGGAAGTTGGTCTCGCCCTTCTTCGCTTTCGTGCCGATGTCCGCCGAGGCCGAGAACTGTCCCTTGGTGAGCCCGTACACGCCGTTGTTCTCGATGATGTACAGCATGTCGAGATTGCGTCGGATCGCGTGGCAGAACTGGCCCAGGCCGATCGAGAGCGTGTCGCCATCGCCCGAAACGCCGATGTAGGTCAGCTGCCTGTTGGCGGCGTTGGCTCCGGTCGCGATGGAAGGCATCCTGCCGTGCACGGAGTTGAATCCGTGGCCGCCGCTGACGAAATACGCCGTCGTCTTCGAGGAGCAGCCGATGCCGGAGAGCTTCACCACATTCTGCGGCTCGAGCGACTGACGCCAGCAGGCCTCCACGATGGCGGCGGTGATGGAGTCGTGTCCGCAGCCGGCGCACAGCGTCGACAGCGCTCCCTCGTAATCGCGGCGGATCAGGCCGAGAGGGTTGCGCGGCAAGGAAGGATGGACGACCTTGGGTTTCGCGATGAACGTCATGGTGGGGCTGGCGGCTCTCGGTCAGGCGCTCGCGGCATCTTTCTGCTGCGGCTTGGGAAGAACTTCGGCGAGCACTCCGTCGACGATGAAGCTCGAGGAGATCGGCAGCCCGCTGTAGTGCAGGAGTGACCGCAGCTTGGATTTTTCCACGGCGGTCTCCAGGGTGAGCAGCGAGCGCAGCTGCGCATCCCGATTCTGCTCGACGACGAACAGCAGCCGATGCGCGGCGAGGAATCGCTCCACGTCTTCACTGAAGGGGAAGGAGCGCACGCGCATGTAGTTCACGGCGGCACCGCGTTGCTTGAGGATCGCGAGCGCCTCGTGAATCGCGCTGTCGCAGCTGCCGAGCGAGACGATCCCGACATCGCCACCGGCGGTCGCGTCGATGATGGCGCGCGGCACCATCTTCTTCGCCGTGTTCCACTTCTTCACCAGCCGATCGAGCACGATCTGATATTCGGTCGAGTCCTCGGTGTAGGCGCCATACTGTGAATGTCCCGAGCCGCGCGCGAAATATGCGCCCTTGGGGTGGACGCCCGGCAGCGTGCGGTAGGGGATGCCATCGCCGTCCTTGTCGATGAAGCGGTGAAATTTCTCCAGCTTCTCGATCTGCGCCTTGTCGAGCACCTTGCCGCGATCGGGTTGGTAGGCGTCTTCCCACTTCAGGTCGCGGCACATCCAGTCATTCATCCCGATGTCCAGGTCCGACAGCACCATCACGGGTGTCTGCAGCCGCTCCGCCAAGTCGAAGGCCTGGGCGGCCATGTAGAAGCACTCCTCGGGATTGGCGGGATAGAGACAGATGTGGCGCGTATCGCCATGAGAGGCGTAGGCACAGGCCATGAGGTCGCATTGCTGGGTGCGGGTCGGCATGCCCGTCGAAGGGCCGACGCGTTGAATGTCGAATATGACCGCCGGCACTTCGGCGTAATAAGCCAGCCCGAGAAACTCGTTCATGAGGGAGATGCCGGGACCGGACGTGGCGGTGAACGAGCGGCAGCCGTTCCACGATGCGCCGATCACCATGCCGATGGCGGACAGCTCATCTTCCGCCTGGATGAAGGCGAAGCGCTTGGCGCCGGTCTGCGGGTCGATGCGGTTGCGGTCGCAGAACCCCTTGAAGGCATCCATGAGCGAGGTGGAAGGCGTGATCGGGTACCACGCCGCGACGGTCGCACCCGCGAAGACGCAGCCGAGGGCCGCGGCGGTGTTGCCGTCGATCATGATGTGACCGGCGGTACGGTCCATCTTCTCGACCTTGAGCGGCAGCGGGCACGGGAAATTCTGCCGCGCATGGTCGTAGCCGAGCGCGATCGCCTTCATGTTGCTGTCGACGAGCTGCGGCTTCTTGGCATAGGTCTCGGCCAGCAGCTCGCGGATGCGCTCCAGGTCGAGATCCAGCAGCGCCGCCAGAACGCCCGCGTAGCAGATGTTCTTCATCAGGATGCGGGTCCGCACCCCGTTGAAGGCCTCGTTGCACATCTCGGCGAGCGGAGCGCCGAGCACTGTGACGTCGGCGCGGCCGAAGAGCGCCGGACGGGGCCAGGTGGAGTCGTACACCAGATACCCGCCGGGGGTGACTTCCTTCACGTCGCGCGAATAGGTCTCGGCGTTCATCGCGACCATGAGGTCGACGGTGCCGGCGCGCGCCAGGTGCGCCTCGCGGGAGACCCTGATCTCGTACCAGGTGGGCAGGCCCTGAATGTTGGATGGGAAGTAATTCTTGCCCATCACCGGAATGCCACTGCGGAAGATGGACTTCATCAGCAGCGTGTTGGCGCTCGCCGAGCCGGTGCCGTTCACCGTGGCGATCTTGATCGTGAAATCGTTGGTTCGGTTGGTGGTCACTGTATGGCGTCCGGGCGCATCACAAAATGGATCTCGGCCAGAACGCCGTGACAAAATCGCAGGAGCGATTTTGGACGGCGAATGCCGGCCCCGAAGGGGCTCGGCACAGGGACGAAGCCGAGCAATACATCCATGCAGGCTAGCGGATCGCCGTCCTGGCGATCAGCTTCCGGCCAACATCCATTTTGCGCTGCGCCCTCTCTCATGGTTCAGGCGATCTTGGGCTTGCGCGCTTCCGCGGCGGCGGCTTCGTCCTCGGCCAGCGGCCAGTGGACCAGGGATTTCTGCATGTCCCAGGCGGCGGTCGGACAACGCTCCGCGCAGAGGCCGCAGTGGACGCAGAGATCCTCGTCCTTGACCATCACGCGCGCGGTCTGCGGCAGTGCTACCGACACATAGAGCGGCTGCGTCAGGTTGCGCGCGGGCACCTTCAGGCGCCCACGCAGCTCCTGCTCGGGGCCGTTGGCCGTGATGGTGAGGCAGTCGACCGGACAGATGTCGAGGCAGGCATCGCATTCGATGCAGAGCTTCGCGGTGAAAACCGTCTGCACGTCGCAGTTGAGGCAGCGCTGCACTTCCTGCGCGGCCTGCTCCGCGGTGAAGCCGAGCTCGACCTCGATGTTGAGCTTCTTGAAGCGCTCCTTGAGGGAGACGTGCGGCATCAGCCGCCGCTCCACCGGCGCGTAGTCGTTGGAATAGGACCATTCGTGCATGCCCATCTTGCGGCTCTGCAGATTCACGCCAGGCGGCAGGCGCTCGCTGATGAGCTCACCCTGACAATGCTTGTGAATGGAAATGGCCGCCTGGTGGCCTTGCTCCACCGCCCAGATGATGTTCTTCGGGCCGAACGCCGCATCGCCGCCGAAGAAGACGCCGGGCCGGGTCGACTGGAAGGTGACCGGATCCACCTTGGGCACGTGCCACTTGTCGAACTCTATGCCGAGGTCCGCTTCGATCCAGGGGAAGGCGTTCTCCTGCCCGATCGCGAGAATGACATCGTCCGCCGGGAGGAATTCCTCTCCGGTCAGCCGCTCAGCGGTGATGCGCCCGCGCGCGTCGAGCTCGTATTCCATGCAGTCGAAAGTCATGCCAACGAGACGGCCCGCTTCCATGACGAAGGCTTTCGGCGAGCGGTTGACGACGATCTCGACGCTTTCCTCCTCGGCGTCCTCCAGCTCCCATTCGGATGCCTTGAAGAAGCCGCGCGGCTTGCGCGCCATCACCTTCACCGACTTGGCGCCGAGCCGCAGGCTCGTACGGCAGCAGTCCATCGCCGTGTTGCCGACACCGATGATGAGAACGCGCTCGCCGATCCGGCCGATGTGACCGAAGGCCACCGACTCCAGCCAGGCGATGCCGATGTGTATGTTGGCTTCCGCCGCGGCGCGGCCGGAGATGTCGAGGTTCTTGCCTTTCGGCGCTCCCGAGCCGACGAACACCGCATCGAAGCCGCCGCTGGCGAGCAGGTTCTTCATGCTGGCGATGGGATGCCCGAGCTTCAGGTCGACGCCCATGTCGACGATCATCCGGATCTCCTCCTCGAGCACCGTATGCGGCAGCCGGAAGGAGGGGATGTTGGTGCGCATCAGGCCACCAGGCTCACCGTACTGCTCGAAGATCGTCACCTCGTAGCCGAGCGGCATCAGGTCGTTGGCGACCGTGAGTGAAGCGCAGCCGGCACCGACGCACGCGATGCGCTTGCCGTTCTTGACCCTGGGAATGGGCGGCAGCTTGCCGGTGATGTCGTCGCGATTGTCAGCGGCCACGCGCTTCAGGCGGCAGATCGCAACGGGCTTGGCCTCTACCCGGCCGCGGCGACAGGCTGGCTCGCACGGCCGGTCACACACCCGTCCGAGGATGCCCGGAAAGACGTTGGAGTGCCGGTTGACGAGGTACGCTTCGGTGAATCGGCCCTGGGCGATCAGCCGGATGTACTCGGGGACGTCGGTATGGGCCGGACAGGCCCACTGGCAATCGACCACACGGTGATAGTAGTCGGGGTGGGAGGTATCTGTAGCTTCCACGATGTACCGCTGCTGGAGCAGGAATGTCCATAATAGTGCATATGGACCCCGTCCCCCAGCCCCTGGAGATCAAGGTGCGCCGCGCCGCACGCCTGCTGCAGGTCACTTTCGAGGATGGCAGCCGCTTCGAGCTGCCGTTCGAGTACCTGCGGGTCTATTCCCCCTCGGCCGAGGTCAAGGGGCATGGCCCCGGCCAGGAGACCCTGGTGCTCGGCAAGGAGGCGGTCGGGATCCGCGCGGTCGAGCCGGTGGGGCAGTACGCGGTGAAGATCGTCTTCGACGATGGCCACGATACCGGCCTCTACACCTGGAAATACCTTTATGAGCTGGGCCATGACCGCGCAGCCAAGTGGGCCCACTATCTGGCGCGCAAAAATGCCCCGGAAAGATAAAAGGCCGGACGGTGTTTGACCACCGCCCGGCCCTTTAGTTCACAAGACCCCCTTACCGGGGCGGGATTCTGCGCAGCATGTGGTCCAAAAAGCAAGACGATACAATGCGGCCTCCCTCCGACGCGGCGATGCGATGACCGACCCCCGATCCACCGACTTCGGCTACGAGCGTGTGCCCTGGCGCGAAAAAGCGCGCCGGGTGCGCGGCGTTTTCGACTCCGTCGCAGGCAACTACGACCTGATGAACGACCTGATGTCGGGGGGCGCACACCGGCTCTGGAAGCGCTTCACCCTGTCGCTCACGGGGCTGCGGCCCGGCCAGCGGGCGCTCGATGTGGCGGGGGGCACCGGCGATCTCGCGGCGGGCCTGGCGCGGCAGGTCGGCGACCGCGGCCTCGTCATTTTGAGCGACATCAACTCCGCCATGCTGCGCCAGGGCCGCGACCGTCTCATGGATCGAGGCGTGGTCGGCAACCTGCAGTATGTCCAGGCGGACGCCGAGCGCCTGCCTTTTCCGGCCGACAGCTTCGACTGCATCACCATCGGCTTTGGCCTGCGCAACGTCACGGACAAGCCGGCGGCGCTCGCCGCCATGCGGCGGGTATTGAAGCCCGGCGGTCAGGTTCTGGTGCTGGAGTTCTCCCATCCCGTGGCGCCGGGGCTCGGGTCGCTCTATGACACCTATTCGTTCCGCGTGCTGCCGCTTCTCGGGCGCATCGTGGCACGCGACGAGGCGAGCTACCGCTATCTCGCGGAATCCATCCGCATGCACCCCGGCCAGGAGGCGCTGCTCGAGATGATGCGGGCGGCGGGCCTCGAGGGCTGCCGCTATCACAATCTCTCGGGCGGCATCGTCGCGGTGCACCGCGGCTACAAGTACTGACGGCGCCCATGCTCACCACCACGATCGAGAACGTTCTCAACCGGGGGCTGCCGCGCTCGCCGCGAGCCCAGCAGCTCTGCGCGGAGCTCGCCGGTCGCCGGATCGCGATCGAGGCACCGGCGATGGCGCGCTTGCTGGTTGAGTCGACAGGCAACTCGCTGCGCGTCACGCGCGGCAGCCTGCCGGCCGATGCGGAGGTGATCGGCGGTCCGTTGAGCCTGCTTGCGCTCAGCGGCAGCGCCGCGGGCACGGTCCCTCGCGGAGAGGTGGAGGTACGCGGTGACGCGGAGCTGGCGCAGAAATTCCACGAGCTGGCACGACTGCTCAGGCCCGATCCGGAGGAGGAGCTGTCGACCTTCGTCGGCGATGTGGCGGCGCATCGCATCGGCAGATTGGCGCGCGGCGCGTTGAGTTGGACCCGCGACGCGGCGGCGACGCTGCTGCAGGACGTAGGCGAGTACTTCAGCCACGAGCGCGGTGACCTGGTATCCCGGGAGGAAGGCGAGCAGCTCCTGCGCGGCGTGGATGCGTTGCGCGAGGACGTCGATCGCTTCGATGCGCGTCTCGAGCTGCTGACGCAGCGGCTCGCGTTGCGCCCGTGAAGCTGCGCGTACTCGCGCGGCTCCTGCAGATCCAGCGGGTGCTGTTGAAATACGGGCTGCACGACTTCGTGCGGGCGACGCATCTCTACGCGCCGCTGCGGTTCCTCTTCTACCTGTCACCCGATACCTGGCTCAATCCGAACCGCAACGCCCCTGCCGCCGTGCGCCTGCGGCTTGCGCTCGAGGAGCTGGGGCCCATTTTCGTGAAGTTTGGCCAGGCGGTCTCCACGCGCCGCGACCTTCTGCCGACTGACGTCGCAAACGAGCTCGCGAAGCTCCAGGACCGCGTGCCGCCCTTCCCGGGCGCGACGGCGCGCGCCATCGTCGAGAGCGCTTACGGCCGGCCGGTGTCGGAAGCATTCGCGGAATTCGAGGAGACGCCGCTCGCCGCCGCCTCGATCGCGCAGGTGCACGCCGCGCGGCTGCCGGATGGCAGCGAAGTAGTCGTGAAGGTTCTGCGCCCGGAGATGCGGGAATCCATAGAGCGCGACCTCGAAGTGCTCTACGCGCTGGCGGAGCTCGCCCAGAACTACTGGCGCGAGGGCCGGCGGCTGCGGCCGCGCGAGATCGTGGCGGAGTACGAGAAAACCGTCCTCGACGAGCTGGATCTCATGCGCGAGGCCGCCAACGCCTCGCAGCTCAAGCGCAACTTCGCCGGCTCGGATCTGCTCTACGTGCCGGAGGTCTACTGGGACTACTGCCGCCTGGACGTCATGGTGATGGAGCGCATCCATGGCATCCCGATCGCCGACATGGAGCGGCTGCGCGCCGCCGGCACCGACATCAAGCTGCTGGCCGAGAACGGCGTGCGCATCTTCTTCACGCAGGTGTTCCGGCACAACTTCTTTCACGCCGACATGCACCCCGGCAACATCTTCGTCATGGTGGATGAGCCGCACAAGCCCCGCTATGCGGCGGTCGATTTCGGCATCGTCGGCACGCTCGACCCGCGCGACCAGCACTATCTCGCCGCCAACTTCCTCGCGGTGTTCGATCGCGACTACCGCCGCGTGGCGGAGCTGCACGTGGAGTCCGGGTGGGTGCCCGCGGGCACGCGCGTCGACCAGATCGAGTCGGCGGTGCGCACCGTATGCGAGCCGATCTTCGACCGGCCGCTCGAGGACATCTCCTTCGCCACCCTCCTGGTACGGCTGTTCGAGATCTCGCGCCGCTTCAACGTGGAGCTGCAGCCGCAGCTCATCCTGCTGCAGAAAACGCTGGTCAACGTCGAGGGGCTCGGCCGCGAGCTCTATCCGCAGCTCGATGTCTGGCACACCGCGGCGCCGATCCTGCGGGAGTGGATGCGCGAGCGCATGGGCCTGCGGCAGATCTTCCACAACCTGCGCGAGCAGCTGCCGGAGCTGATCGAGGCGGCGCGCGTTCTGCCCGCCATCCTGAAGAGCACCCTGCAGCGGGCCGAGGGCGGCATGCTGCGGATGCTGGTCGAGACGCCCGCCGTCGACCTGCTGCACGCGGAGCTGCGTCGTGGCCACAGGCGGCGCGATGCGGTCATCCTCGGGGCTGCGGCCCTGCTCGGCGGCATCGTCTGGCTGGCGGTCGGCCGCACCGCCTGGCCCGGCTGGACGCTGGCCGGGGTCGGCACGGCCTGGATCCTGATCGTCTATCGGGTGTTCTGATGCGCTCGCTCACCGAGGGCTCCATCGGCCGGGGAATGGTGCTGTTCGCGCTGCCCATCCTCTATGCCAACGTGCTGCAGTCCCTCAACGCCTCGGTCAATTCCATCTGGGTGGGGCGATTTCTGGGCGAGGCGGCGCTCACTGCCACCTCCAATGCCAACGTCGTGATGTTCCTGCTGATCGGTATCGCCTTCGGGATCGCGATGGCCGCCACCATCATCGTCGCCCAACGCATCGGCGCCAGCGACATCCGCGGTGCGCGCCATGCGGTCGGGACCAGCGCCACGTTCTTCGCCGGCATCTCCGTGCTGATGGCGATCGCGGGACTGACCCTGTCGCCGGCGCTGCTCACGGCCATGAAGACACCGCCGCAGTCATTCCCGCTCGCGGTCGCATACATGCGCGTGATCTTCTGCGCACTGCCCTCGCTCTACATGTATGCCTTCGTGATGGCGGTACTGCGCGCGGCGGGTGACTCGAAGACGCCGTTCTACTTCATGCTGCTTTCGGTCGGGCTCGATATCAGCCTGAATCCGCTCTTCATCTTCGGTCTCGGGCCGGTGCCGCGACTCGGCATCGCCGGCTCCGCTTTTGCCACTTTCATCGCCCAGACCGTCAGCCTCGTCGCCATGGTGTGCTACCTCTACCGCCGCGGGAATCTGCTCTGTCTGCGGGGCGAGGAGCTGCGATTCCTGCGTGTCGACTGGCGGCTGGCCGGCGCGCTGCTGCGCAAAGGCCTGCCGATGAGCGGGCAGATCTCGGTGATGTCGTTGAGCGGAGTGCTGATGATCGCGCTGGTCAACCGCTTCGGTGTCGACACCACGGCCGCTTTCGGCGCGGCGCTGCAGATCTGGAACTACATCCAGATGCCTGCCTTCGCCGTCGGACAGGCCGCATCCGCCATGGCCGCGCAGAACGTCGGCGCGGCCAAATGGGACCGGGTCAACAGTACCGCGGCGCTCGGCGTCATCTTCTGCATCGCGATCACGGGCTCGGTCATCCTCGTCCTCGAGCTGCTCGGTGCGCCGGCCTTCTCGCCGTTCCTGCCGGCGGGGTCCGCGGGGCTGGCGATCGCGGCGCATCTCAACCACATCGCGACTCCCTCGTACCTGTTCTTCGCGATCTCCATGGTGCTGTTCGCGACGGTGCGCTCCACCGGCGCGGTCATGGTGCCGCTCGTCATCATGACGGTCTCGCTGCTGCTCGTGCGCTTTCCATTGGCCGACGCTCTGCTGCCCCGCTACCACGCGGACGCCATCTGGTGGAGCTTCCCGATCTCATCCGCGCTCGCCGCGTTCCTGGCCGCGTTGTACTACAAGTTCGGCAACTGGCGCGGGGCGCACATGCTGCCGACAAGAGAGCTCGCCATGGAGGCAAGCCCGAGCATTTAGCCGGACTGAGATTCCCCTCTCGGCTCGATCCACAAGGCGCGCGCGAGACCGCAGAGTTCGCCGTCCTCATCGAAGATCGCCGTTGCCGCGGCGTGCTTGCGCCCGCTCGCCTTCAGCGCCCAGCCCGTGACGATGCAACGCTCACCGATATGCACCAGGCGATTGATGTGCACGGTGATCTCGCCGAGGAGCATCATCCGATCGTCCGGGCTCACCGCGTAGTATCCCGGACAGTCCAGCGCCGCTGACATGAACTCCGGCCGAACCTTGCCGTCGCCTCGATCGAGCGACGCATCGGGAACCCACGGCGACGCTACGAGGTCGCCGTCCGGTGCGACCGGGCCGGCGAAGACCCTCATGCCGTCACCACGGGCCCGCTGCGTGCCACAGACGAAACAGGTGGGGAATCGATGGTGCTTGAAACCGGCGTAGCGGCGCGAGGCTTCCACGGCCTCGAAGTAACCTGGCGCGCTTGGCGATACCAACTCCAATATGGCGGACCTCGCTTCCCCGATGTTCTCCGTTCCCGACCTGATCGCGAGCGTGCCGTCCGCGAGCTCGACGGCATCGAGCGGAGTGTCGAGCGGCGGCGGCCGCAGGAGCCGCACCGTGACGGTGCGGCCGGCGCGGGCCGCAACGCAACCGGCAAAGTAACCGCCATTGGCGGAGCCTTCGGGACCCCTGAAGCGGCTGGCGATGACGAGGGGACTCATCGCGCGCTCGTCACTTGCCGCGCAGGTCGCGCAGCCAGCGGGCCGGATCTCCGCCCCGCTCCAGTACTTCGACGAGCGCGGAACCGATGACCACGCCATCGACGTGATCCCGCAGCAGCTCGAGCTGCTCACGGCCGCGGATGCCGAAGCCGGCGCATACGGGCACCGGCGACAGGGAGCGCACGGAATCGAGATAGCTCGTGACCTCGCGCGGCACGGCAACGCTCTTTCCCGTGGTGCCGGTCATCGTCACCGCGTAAACGAAGCCGCGACTGCTCGCGCAGATCTGCTCCAGGCGCCGCCGTTGGGTCACTGGAGTGACCATCTGGATCAGCGCGAGGCCCTGCGCCTCCAAAGCGGCGCGCAGCTCGGCGCTCTCGTCGAATGGCAGGTCGGGGACGATGAAACCGGTCACGCCTGCGCGCGCCGCTGCGGCGGCGAGCGCTTCCGGCCCGACTGCGAGCAGCGGGTTGAGATAACTCATGAGGAGCAGAGGCGCCCGGCCGCGCGGCATGGTCTGCAGCTGGGCCAGGATCCAACGCAGGCTGACGCCCTGCGCGAGGGCGGCATGGCTGGCGCGCTGGATGGTGACGCCGTCGGCCATGGGATCGGTGAAAGGCACGCCGATCTCGAGGACATCCGCGGCCTCGGCGATCGCCTGCACGTGCTCCCTGAAGCTGTCACGGCTGGGAAAGCCGGCGGTGAGGTATGCGACCAGCGCCGGCTCACCGCGCGCCTTGGCCGCCCTGATTGCGGCACTGATGGCCTCGTGCCCGAGCGTCATTGCTTCACCGACAGCAGGGTCTGCTGGAAGGTCGGCATGTCCTTGTCACCGCGCCCGGACAGGCATACGAGCACCGTCCGGCCGGGATGGCTGCGCGCCCAGCGCCGCGCTCCGGCCAGCGCGTGGGCACTCTCGAGCGCGGGCAGAATCCCCTCGCACTCACACAGCTCGCGCACCATCTCGAGCGCTTCCGCATCGCTCGCGGTCTCATACCGCGCCCGCCCCGCGGCCGCGAGCAGAGCGTGCTCGGGCCCGACACCCGGATAGTCCAGGCCGGCCGAGACCGAGTGGGTTTCCTGGACCTGGCCGTTCTCATCCTGCAGCAGCAGCGAATAAGCGCCGTGCAACACTCCGGGCCGGCCGAAAGTGATCGTCGCGGCGTTGTCGCCGAGACCCGCTCCGCGACCGCCCGCCTCGATGCCGATCAGCTCGAGGCGGTCCGGCACGAAGGCGTGGAAAGCCCCGATGGAGTTGGAACCGCCGCCTACGCAGGCGATCACGGCATCGGGCAGAGCGCCGTTCTTCTCCAGGATCTGCGCGCGCGCCTCGCGGCCGATGACCGACTGCAGCTCGCGCACGAGGTAGGGATAAGGATGCGGCCCCATGGCCGAGCCCAGCAGGTAGTAGGTCCCCAGCGGATCCGACACCCAGTCGCGCAGCGCCTCATCGATCGCCGCGCGCAGCGTCCGATCGCCGCTCGTCACCGAAACCACGGTCGCGCCGAGGAGCCGCATGCGATCGACATTCGGCGCCTGCCGCTCCATGTCGATGGCGCCCATGTAGACGGTGCAAAGTAGCCCCAGGCGCGCGCAGGCCGCCGCGCTCGCGACACCGTGCTGCCCGGCGCCGGTTTCCGCGACGATTCGCTTGGCGCCGAGCCGCCTGGCGAGCAGCGCCTGGCCGATGGCGTTGTTGATTTTGTGCGCGCCCGTGTGCGCGAGATCCTCGCGCTTCAGCCAGACACGCGCGCCCCAGCGCGCGGCAAGCCTGCCGGCATAGGTCAGCGCGGTGGGGCGGCCCACCCAGCTCGACAGCTCCTGCGCCAGCTCCTGTTGGAACGCCGGGCTCTGCAGGTGCTGCCGTACGCCCTGGTCCAGGCGATCGAGCGCCGGGATCAGCGTCTCGGGCACGTAGCGCCCGCCATATGGCCCGAAGCGCCCGCGCGTATCGGGGTAGCGGCCCGAGATCAGGTCAGCGATCGGATCGTTGGCTGCGGTCACGCTGATCGATGCTCCTGTTGTTGGATCATTGCGAAGGCGCTGCGCGCCGCGGCGGCGAATCGCGTCAGCTCTTCCGGGCTCTTCACGCCCAGTCGCTCTTCCACGCCGCTCGACACATCGACGCCGAAGGGCCTAACAGCGCTGATAGCCATCGCCACATTGCCGGCATCGAGGCCACCGGCCAGCACGAGCTGCGTCCGGCGCGCCACCCGCTGCGCCGCAGTCCAGTCGCAAGGCGTACCGCTGCCGCTCGTCGGCCCCTCGAAAAGGAGGCGTGCGGGAAGTTTGCCCGGCGACGGCTCCCAGCCCCGGAAGACAGGAAGCAGCTCGAGCTCTCCCGGCACACGCAACTGCTGCAGGTCCTCCGAGTCGGTCTGCAGCACATCCGGACGGAACACTTCGAGAATGTCATCGAGGTGGCGTTGGCTGGGATGGCGCGTCACGGCTACGCAGCGGACCACGCCACGCGCAGGCGCGGCGAGCGCCACCGCGTCCGGGAGAGTCAGGTGGCGCGGCGAATCCGCGAACACGAACCCGATCGCATCGACGCGCGCCGCCAGCGCCGCCTCGACTGCCAGCGCAGTCGTGATGCCGCAAATCTTGATCCACATGGTGTCGCTCACCTGACGACCGCACCGGCGCGCGCGGCGCGCGCAGCGCTCAGCATGGCGCCGGCCAACGCCGCGGGATCGCTGCCACTCATGAGCGCGCTGCCGACGAGGGCGAGATCATAGCCGGCTTCGGCTGCCCGGCGCGCATCCTCGGCTGTCCCCACACCGCTCTCGGCCACGCGCGGAATTCCCCGTGGCAGGCGGCTTGCAAGCTGCTCGAGTCGGCTCGGGACCACCTGCAGCGTCTGCAGATCGCGCGAGTTGACACCGGCCAGCAAGCCCTCGGGACCCAGACGGCGAAGCACACCTTCGAGCCGTTCCAGATCCTCCTCATCGAACGCCTCCAGCAGCACGAACAGCTCCAAAGCGCGTGCCTGTTGGACGAGAGCTTCGAGCTCGGATGTGGACAGCATCCTGACGATGGCGAGCACACCGCCGGCCCCGGCCATGCGTGCCTCGATCACCTGGTAGGGATCCACCAGAAAGTCCTTGCGCATGGCGGGCACGGCGAGCGGCAGCAGGGCCTGCGCCGCTGTATGCAGGTGATCCAGGCTACCGTCGAACCGCGTCGGCTCCGTCAGCACGGAGACAGCGGCGGCGCCGGCACGCGCGTACGTCGTGACACGAGCTGCCACGTCCTCCTCAGGGCCCCTGAGGCGGCCGGCCGCCGGCGAGCGCAGCTTCAGCTCCGCGATGAGATCGAAGCCGCCGGCCTGGAGGCGCAACCTGGGCGGGGCGGGAGTAGACATGGCCTGCGCGAGCAGCTCCTCCTGCGGGCGGACAGCACGCGCGAGGCGCACGCGCTCGCGACTGGCAACGGCCATCTGCTGCAGGAAGTCTCCGGTCATCATGCCGGCTCCAGGCGCGGCGCCGCGAGGGCCGCGAGCACACGAGCGGCGGCACCGCTGTCGATGGCCCGCGCCGCAAGCTCGACCGCCTCGCGGGGCCGCGAGGCCTTCCCGACCACCTCCAGCGCCAGCGCGGCCCCCAACAGCAGGCAATCGCGATGCGGCCCGCGATCCTCGCCCTCGAGCACGGCTCGCAGCGCGCCAGCGTTATGTTGGGCGTCGCCGCCGGCGAGCCGCTCCGGCTCGCAGCGTGGCAGCCCGTAATCCTCCGGCGTGCGGGTGTGCCGCTGCGTGCTCCCGGGGCGCACATCGAACATGGTGAAGGGGCCCACCGGTGTGGGCTCGTCCCATCCCTGCGCGCCATGAACGACGAATGCCCGCTCCATCGGCATACCGGCGAGCGTATGGGCCATGAGCTCGGCGACCTCCAGGCTGAAGGCGCCGATCACGTGGAAGGGCGGCTCCGCGGGATTGGTGAGCGGGCCCAGGATGTTGAATATCGTGCGCACTCCGAGCGCCGCGCGCACCGCCGCGACCGCCCTGGTGGCCGGGTGGTAGTGGGGCGCGAAGAGGAAAGTGAAGTTGCAGGCCGCCAGATATTTGCCCGCCAGATCCTCATCGAGGGGCAGCACGAGACCCAGGGCTTCCAACACGTCAGCGCTGCCTGCGCGGCTGGAGATGGATCGGTTGCCGTGCTTGACCACCGGCACGCCGCAGGCGGCAGTGAGGAGCGCGGTGCCGGTGGAGATGTTGAGGCTGCCCGAGCAGTCACCTCCCGTGCCTACGATATCGACAGCGGGCAAGCCGGCCGGAATCGACGGGCGCCGGGCAAGGCGGCGCATTGCCTGGGCGAAGCCGCGCACCTCATCGGCGATGACACCCTTGGAGCGCATCGCGGCGAGTACGGCACCGGCAAAGGCGGGGGTGGTCGCCGGATCGGCCAGAATTCCGAGCAACACCTCGGCCTCGGGCTGGGTGAGATCGCGCCGCTCGAGCAAACGGTCGAGGAGCTCACGCGCGGAGGGCATCGTCGGCTCCCGCGGGCGCGAGGAAGTTCCCGAGCAGCCGCGGTCCCTGCGGAGTCAGGATGCTCTCCGGGTGGAATTGCACTCCTTCCACCGCAAGGTCGCGGTGGCGCACGCCCATGATCTCGCCTTCCGCCGTCCTCGCGCTGACGATCAATTCCGGCGGCAATGTCTCCGGCGCGGCGATCAGCGAGTGGTAGCGCCCGACTTCACAAGGTTGCGGCAGCTCCGCGAACAGTCCGAGGCCGTCGTGGTGCACGAGCGAGGTCTTGCCATGCATGAGCCGTCCCGCGCGCACGACCTTGCCGCCGAACACCTCCACGATCGACTGATGCCCGAGGCAGACGCCCAGCACTGGAACGTGCCCGGCGAAGGCGCGGATCATCTCCATGGAGACACCGGCGTCATACGGCGTACCGGGGCCGGGGGAGATGCAGAGGTGAGTCGGGGCGAGGCCGCGGGCCTCCGTCACGGTGATGGCATCGTTGCGGTACACCAGCACTTCGGCGCCCAACACGAGGAATGCCTGCACCAGGTTGTAGGTGAAGGAATCGTAGTTGTCGATCAGAAGCAGCCTGGTCAAAGCCCCTCCTCCGCCAGCTCGAGCGCGCGCGCCATGGCGCCGCTCTTGGCCAGAACCTCGTCGTGCTCCGTCGCGGGTACGCTGTCGGCGACGATTCCGGCGCCGGCCTGATAGCTGTACTCGTCGCCCCGGAACACCAGTGTGCGGATGGTGATGGCATGATCCATGTCGCCGCGGGCGCCGAAATAGCCGACCGTGCCACCGTAGAGTCCGCGGCTGACGGGCTCCAGCTCGTCGATGATCTGCATGGCGCGCACCTTGGGCGCGCCGACCAGGGTGCCGGCGGGGAAGGTCGCCGCGAACAGATCGAACGCGTCGCGCCCCGGTGCGAGCCGCCCGCTGACGCCGCTCACCATGTGCATGACATGACTGTAGCGCTCGATCGCGCGATAAGGCTCGACCCCGATGCTGCCTGCAAGCGCCACGCGCCCCAGGTCGTTGCGCGCCAGGTCGACCAGCATGACGTGCTCGGCGTTCTCCTTGGGATCGGCGCGCAGCTCCGCTTCCCGCGCCATATCGACTTCGGGATCGGCCGCGCGCGGCCGCGTGCCCGCGATCGGTCGCAGCTGCGCGTGGCCATCCTTCAGTCGCACCAGAGCCTCCGGCGAAGATCCGACGACGGTTACGTCACCCAGCGCGCAGTAGTACATGTAGGGAGAGGGATTGATCAGACGCAACGCGCGGTACGCCTGGAATGGATCCAACTCATGACGTCCCTGGAATCGTGTCGAAAGGACGAGCTGATAGACATCGCCCGCCGCGATGTATTCCTGTGTCCGCCTGACTCCCGCGAGATAGTCGTTTCGGCTGAACGCCGGCTCAGGTCGTTCGTAGCGGCCAGGGCGAGGCCCATTCGGCAGACCGCCCCGCAGCGCGCGCATCACCTCTTGTCGCAGACTGCGCCGGTCCTCCGGCGACCCGTCGTGAAGCAGCGCGATTCCGCGAGTGAGGTGATCGAAGACCAGCAGCGAGCGCGGCGCTATGTAGTGGAGGGCGGGCACGCCGCTGTCGCGTCCACGAGGGAAAGGCAGCTTCTCGAAGAACCGCACCACGTCATAGGCGGCATAACCCACCAGTCCGCCCGCGAGTGGCACCCCGGCGATTTGCGGACTGGGCTTGGGCGCCCGGGCGAGCGCAGCGCGCAGTGCCGCCAGCAGCTCCGCCGTCGTTTCCGGGACAGGCCGCCGCTCCCCGCCGGCGTTGAATCCATCCCGGTCGAGCCGCACCTCGAGTCCTTCGCCGAAGCCGATGAAGGAATAGCGCGCCAGGCGCTCGCCGCCCTCCACGCTCTCGAGCAGGAAGCGCGGCGCGAACGCAGCGAGCTTCATGAACGCCGAGACCGGTGTGTCGAGGTCTCCAGGGATGTCGAAAACGGTGTTCATAACAGCAAAAAACCCACTCCGGAGTGTTCCGGAGCGGGTCCTGGTGGCGTTGTGTGTTTAGTAGGGTGTCGAGAAACTAGCAGCCGCGTCCACGTCCAGGGGCCCACTCCTGATGAGGGGTGCGCCACCACCACTGGGGACGGAGCAACTGCTGCGACATGCCCGGAGAGTATCACCGCCGGGTACTGGGCTACAATACCTGCCTGCCGGCCCGGCAATGCGCCTGGTCCGGACACTGAAAGGACCGCTTGCGTGCCGTCTTTCGACGTAGTTTCCGAGCTCAACGCCCACGAGGTGGCGAACGCGGTCGACCAGGCGAATCGCGAGCTCTTGCAGCGCTTCGATTTCAAGGACACGGGGTCGCGCTTCGAGCTCGAGGAATCCACCGTGACCCTGCACGCGCAGGTCGATTTTCAGCTCAAGCAGATGCTCGAGATCCTGAAGTTGCGGCTCAGCAAGCGCGGCATCGACCTCGCCTGCCTCGACGTCAAGGACCCGGAGGTCAACCTCGCCGCGGCCCGCCAGCAGGTTCTGCTCAAGCAGGGCATCGATGCCGAGACCGGCAGGAAGATCGCGCGCCTCGTCAAAGACTCGAAGCTCAAGGTCCAGGCCGGCATCCAGGGCGAGAAAGTGCGGCTCACCGGCAAGCAGCGCGACGATCTGCAGGCGGCCATCCAGTTGCTGCGCGGCTCGAAGGTCGAGATGCCACTGCAGTTCAACAACTTCCGCGACTGAGCCGGCGCACATGGCAGGACCGCGCTCGCTCATCGGTTTGCTGTGGGCCGCGTTCGTTCTCTGCTGGCTGATCCTCGCCCAATCCAACAAGAAGGCGAGCACGGCCACGCCGCTGTGGGCCGGCTGGGGCATGCGCGTGGCCATCATCGTCGGAGTGCTCCTCATGGTGTCGTTGCGCCGGCACGCTGTGGCAATTCGCCTCGCCTCCATCAGCCGCTCGCCGCCGCTCCATTTGGGCGTTGCAGGACAGTGGGCCGGCGTTGGGTTGTGTCTTGCGGGATTCGCCTTCGCCGTGTGGGCGCGCATCTACCTCGGCCGCAACTGGGGCATGCCCATGTCCCTGCGGCAAGGCCATGAGCTGGTAACGTCTGGCCCCTACGCCTACGTACGCCATCCGATCTATGCCGGCATCATGCTGGCGATGATCGGCTCCGCCCTCACGGAGAGCCTGGGTTGGATGCTCGTCTTCGTGCTTTACTTCGCCTACTTCCTCTTCAGCGCGCGTAGCGAGGAAAAAACGATGCAGGCGCAGTTTCCCGACGCTTACCCCACCTACCGGCGCCGCACGAAGATGCTCATTCCGTTCCTCTTCTAACCTCCTGCCGCCGCGTTGACCATGAGCACAGATCGGCGGTGGTATCTCGAGGTGTCAGGTCGCCGGGCCGGGCCGTTCGCTTGGACGGTGCTCGTCGAGCTTGCGCAGGCCGGGGCGCTCGGCGCAGAGGACCGTGTCTGGCGCATGCAACTCGCAAGCTGGTCCCGGGCGGTCGATCTCATCGATCTCGCGGCACTCATCCGCGAGCCGGCTCCAGCGCGAACGTTCGCCTCGAGCGGACGCAACGCCAATTCCGCAGGGCGTCGCGTGCATCCGCTTTTGCTGGCGGCGGCAATCGCCTGGCTCGCGCTCGCGCTGCTCGCCGGCCATTGGCTCGAGGGTGGCGCGGCCGGCTCCAGCCCCTCCGGCGACTCGGCGGCCGCATTTTCAGGGCAGGCGTCGGCATTCGAGCGTGGTTATCCGTTCCTCACCGAGCTGCGGCGAATCGAGCCGTCAGGGTTCGAGCGGCTGGACCGCGCCGTGCGGCTCGGATTTCGCCGCGGCGCACCGGCCGCCGAGCTCAACGGCTCCGTCGCCGAGGCGGCAAACGACATCGAGCGCACGCGGCTGGCCGAAGTCGACGACCCCAGCGCCCTTCGACTTCTGGTGGCGCTACGCGCCGCTGCGCGGCGCTTCCAGTCATCGGATCCGACCCAGTGCGTCGCCATACTCGGGTTGCAATCGGCAGGCACTCCGGTCCGCTCCGCCGCGGCGCTCTCGGCAATCAGTCCCGCGCTGGTCGGACTTCTCGATGCACCGGCGAGGCCGCACGGTGCCCTGGAAGGCCATCGCAACCCGCTACCGCCGATCAGCGCGACCTTGAGTCAAACGCTCACGGGCACGGGACCGGACGTACCGGACGTTGACTCGAGGCTCAATTGCGACCGACTGCTGCTCATGTACGACACAGCAGTAGCCGCGAGCCCGGACACGGGAGCCACGTTCATCCGCACGCTGCAAGGCGACTCAGGACCTTGAGTCATGATCTGGTATGTCCTTCGGGGTGAGCGCGAGCTGGGACCACTGGGGGAAGATGCCCTGCGGGCTCTCGTCGGCACCGGGCAGGTCACTCCCGACACCCGGCTCTGGCATGAGGGGCTAACGTGCTGGACTGCGGCCGCGGCGATTCCCGGCGTCCTCGGGCCCGGAACCGCCGTTACGCCCGACTCGCCGCCGACCAGGCGCGGCGCCGATCGGACTCAGGCGGCGGCAGGGATATGTCTGCTCGCATTGGCTGCACTGCTCGCGCTCGGACTGTACGTGCGGCACGCGTCCGGGCTCAGCGCCGGCTCGCGGGCACGCGCAACCGCAGTCGCAACGGCTCGTTGAGGTTCTGGAGGAAGTCCTGCCGCTGCGCGGCTGTCAGGCTGGCCCAGTCGACTTTGTCGGCGTGCGTACGCCGCAGCTCCCCGTCGCTGACGCGGGCTTGCGCGCGGCTGTTGCTCGTCCATCGGGTGGGCAAGCGTTTCGTGACGCCGTTGCGCAGCAGGTCGACGATCGCCGAGGCAACATGCGCTTCGCGGGTCAGATCACTGTGCGCGGCCTTCACGAAGTAGGTGTTTGCAGTCAACGCGGCGCTGCTGGCGGGTACCGTTCCGTCTCCGTGCCGCGTAACGGTATATACGAAGCCGTCCCGTCCTTTGGAGACGCCTGTCACCGTCTCCTGCCCCACACCGGCGACTGCGATGAAACGCTCATCCGCAGGCGGAAGGCCTTCACGGAAGCGGCGCGCGCGCTCGAGGAGCGGCTGCCGCAGCGCCGGCCCGGAGTCGGGCCAGGCGCGCGGATCCAGCAAGTCGGCGGCGCTTTGGCCGCTGAATACCGGGATCATCTGATAGAGGCTGGGGAAACTGTTGAACACTTCCTCGGTGAGGCGCTCGGCGGTCGTGGCGCCATCGAGGCGCGCAATCTTTCTGACTACGGCGTAGGTTCCCCGCAGAGCCTGGACCGGAGCGAACGATCCCTGGTTCGGCGTGCCAAGGAGCACCACCCGCTCGACGTGGCGGGTTCCCGGCAGGGCCAACGCGGTGCGGCTGAGGAGCCCTCCCATGCTATGGGCCACGATCGCCACACGGCGGGAGCTCGACTGGCGCAGCCGTTCAGCGAGGGAAGCGCCGGAGTCCTCGATGCCGAGCCGCCAGTCGTAGTCGTGGATCGTAACGGCGAACCCCGCCGCGCGCAGCCGCAGCCGCAGCTTCAGGTGGGAATAGAGCACCGCGCCGAGCGGGACGATCGGGGCGCCGGCATCCAGGGCGAGCAGCCCGAGTCTTCCCACCTGAATATCGATGGGATCGACCCACAGCACATCGTTGGGCAGCGGCCCCTGACGCGCGATGCCAAGCTGCGAGCCGAGGATTCCCGGCACCACCACGACGTGCGGGTGCGCATCGTTCACGCCCACGCGGGCGGCCTTGCGCGCAAGCCGAGCCAGGTCCAGGTACTCGCTTCGTCCGAAATACGCCGTGAGCTCCTGGCGGTGCTCGCCGGAGACCAACATGCGCTCGATCTCGACGTCGCTCCAGGCGAACCGGTCGTACGGGGTGATGTGCTGTGTGGTTGTTCCCGGGCGGCTCACTCGGCACGATTATGCCAGAGCGGCGCGCTCAGCCCGCCCGCTCGGCGATGACCTTGGCCAGGACATCGATCGCGGGCTGCCGAGCGGTGGTTTTGCGCCACACGGCACCGATGTGCCGCACCGGTGCCGGCCGCGTAAACGGCAACACTACGACGCCGCGTGCATCGCCATAAGCTCCCTTGGTGGCGAGCTCCGGCAGCAGCGTGACGCCGGCGCCTGTCGCAACCATCTGCCGCAGGGTCTCCAGGCTGGTGGCGCGAAAGTCCTGGCTCTCGCCGGCCCCGATCCGGCTGCAGACCTCCAATGCCTGGTCGCGCAGGCAATGGCCTTCCTCCAGGAGGAGCAGCGTCTCGCCCTCGAGGTCGGCCACCTGGATGCGCTCACGCTTGGCCAGCCGGTGCCGATCCGGCAGCGCCACGGTGAACGGCTCGGCGAAAAGCTCCCGCGCTTGCAGACCTTCGAGCTCCACCGGCAGCGCCAGAATGCCGAGGTCGAGCTCGCCCGCCCGCAGCTTCTCCAGCATCGGCGCGGTCTGATATTCGTAGAGGTGTAGCTCGAGCCGCGGCAGCGCGCGTCGAATCGCCTGCGATACCCGCGGCAGGAGATACGGTCCGATTGTCGGCAGCAGGGCGAGGCGCAGACGTCCGGCCAGCGGGTCGCGATGCGCCCGCGCCAAGGTCACGACCTCCTCGCTCGCCTCGAGGATACGCCGCGCCCGGGCGACGATCTGCTCGCCGGCGTCCGTGAGCGAGACGTTGTTCGGCTGACGCTCGATGAGCTGCGCCCCGAGGTACTGCTCCAGCTTCTTGAGCTGCGTCGAGAGCGTCGGCTGACTCACGAAGCAGCGCTGAGCCGCCCGGCCGAAATGGCGCGTATCGGCCACGGCGACCAGGTAACGGAGATCTTTCAATTTGATGTCGGCCATTGGACACCCGATATATGGCACCTATCGAGATTATAAAGTCAATCCATTGGATAAATGAGGCCCCGGCACCGATGATTGCCCCATTCCCGCATGGGACAAGACGACCAGCGATCACCCAGGAGCTCACGACATGTTAGGCATCGGTCAGCGTTTTCCGGATTTTTCCCTCACCGGCGTGGTCTCGAGCGACCCGAAGACGGCGTTTCAGGCCCTCACTCAGGACAGCTTTCCCGGCAAGTGGCAGGTCGTGTTCTTCTGGCCGAAGGACTTCACCTTCGTCTGCCCGACCGAGATCGCGGCTTTCGGCCGACTGGAGAAGGAATTCCGCGCCCGCGACGCGCAGGTGCTCGGCGTCAGCACCGACAGCGACTTCGTGCACCTCGCCTGGCGGCGGGAGAAGGAAGAGCTCGAGAATCTTCCCTTCCCCATGCTCTCCGACATCAAACGGGAGCTCTCGACTCGCCTCGGCATCCTCGACCCGGAGGCAGGAGTCGCGCAGCGCGCCACATACATAGTGGACCCGCAGGGCGTGATTCGCTTCGTGTACGTCACCGACCTCAACGTCGGCCGCAATCCCGAGGAAGTGCTGCGCGTGCTCGATGCGCTGCAGACGGACGAGCTTTGTCCATGCAACTGGAAGCAGGGCGACGAAACCTTGAAAGCGGCCTGAGCCGGCAGAAACCACAAAGGAGCATTCATGACGACCTTGGATACCCTTCGCGATGCGCTGCCGGCCTATGCGCGCGATCTCAAGCTCAACCTGGGCTCGGTGCTCTCCCCCGCGGGCGCACCGGGTCTGACCGAGCGGCAGATCTGGGCAGTAGCCCTCGGCGCAGCCGAGGCCTCACGCAACCCGGCTTTTGCCGCGGCCATCGGCGCTCTGGCGGCGGCACACCTCGATGCCGCCTATCAGACCGGTGCCCGGGCGGCTGCCGCCATCATGGGCATGAACAATGTCTATTACCGCTTCCTGCACCTGGTGGAGGACCCGGAGTACGCAAGCATGCCGGCCCGCTTACGGATGAATGTCATCGGCAACCCGGGGATCGACAAAGTCGATTTCGAGCTCGTCTCACTGGCGGTCTCGGCCATCAATGGCTGTGGCACCTGCGTGGCCTCTCATGAGCGCCAGATCCGCCAACACGGGCTGCCCCGGGAGGCGGTGCAGAGCGCCGTCCGGATAGCGGCTACAGTGCACGCCGTCGCCCGGGTGCTGGATAACGGCGGCTGGAGGGCTGTCACCGAAACACAGGCGGCTGCGTAGGTCAAAGGCCCGGACCAGGTAAGCCGGCCCCACCGGTGGCCATCGCCCGCGGGGCCGTCTTTGTTGTACGATATGCGACGCAGCGGGCCCGATCAAAAAAACGTCTCGAAATCACCCGCCCTTCCGTGCCGGTGAGGAGCAAGTCATGAATACCTTTGCCGACGAGCTGTCGAACACAGAGCAGGATCGCAGCGAACCGGTTCGTCAGGAGCCGGTAGCGGTGTCGGATACCGCCATCGTTGAACTGGGGAAAGTATCGGACACGCGTGGCGGATTTCTCGGCTCCAAGTTCGACACCGGATTGGGCGTACAGCCCTACTGACATCCGACTCCAGGACCAGCATCCCCGATGCCGGTAACCTGTCGGTTTAGATAGCCGTCGCCCCCTCCCAAGGGCGTATCGCGGGGGGTAATGCTTTGTTATAGCATCCCCGCCTGCCAGCTTCATCGTGCTGGCGTGGAGCTAAGTCATGAACACCTCTTCGGACTCCAGATCGAACATTGAGCACGATCAGCTCGTATCCGCTCGCCAGGACGCCGAGCCGGTGGCGGACGCAACACTCCTGGAGTTGGGGAAGGTATCGGATACCCAGGGCGGATGGCTCGGGGTGAAACTGGACGTGGGCGCCGGCTTTATAACCTACTGAACGGCCGGCGCGGGGTTTACCACCGTTTTCTGATATCGGCGCTCACTACGCGTCCCAGCGCCTGAACGTTGTATACATCGTAACCGTCCTGGTCGTCGACGAACGGCGGATCATGGTTGAGCAGGTTTGTCGCGTACAGTGAGAACTCCATGCCGCTGAGCCAGCCGATATCCTGTCGGGTCCGATAGGCAACCCGCAGGTCGACCGTGGTCCAGGAAGACACGGCCGGCAGCAGAACACTGCCGGGATTCCTGTAGCCTCCAGTGTAGTTCACCGCGACTTCGACGGTGGGCCCGGGCCGCTGCGGACCCTCTTTGCTCCAGCCGATCATTGCGCGCAGGCGCAGCGCCAGTGGATTCGCGACCGTGTTCGAGATGTCGGTCGCGGGCGAGGTGCTGGTGACTGACTGATCGAATTTGAAGACGTAGTTGCCGGTGAGATCGAGAGTCAGAATTCCCAACGGGCCGCTCAGGGAATCGTGCGCTTCCGCATCCACGCCGGTCGTCGTGGTCGACGATAGATTTGCCAGCTGACCGTCGATGATCGCCGCGGGGGAGCTGGCGAGGCATTGGGATACCGATTGCTGATAGTAAGGGCTTTCGCAGATGTCCCGCACCTGCGTCGGGGTTGGATTGCGGGTAATGACGGCGGCCCACTCCGCCTCATCCGCCAGTATCGCGAACGGATTGTCCGACCCCGGCGTCACGATACGGTTGTCGTAGTCGATCGAGTAATAGGTCAGCGAGAAGGTGCTGCCTGTCAGGAACGGGGGAGCCAGGTCGAAGCCCGCCGTCCACGTCCTGGCCGTCTCTTCCTGCAGGTTGGGGTTGGAGCCCTGCTCCACCAGAACCAGCGAGCGCCCGGTCGGCGACTGCGGGTCAGACAACACAACCGAGCCGGCCGCATTCGCCGAGGTGTCATACAGATTGTCGAGCGTCGGAGCCCGGAACGAACGCCCCCAGCTCGCCCGCAGCTTCAAAGGCTGCATCGGGATCCATTGAATCCGGTAGGTCGGATTGAAGGTACCGCCGAAATCGCTGTAGTGCTCGTACCGCCCGGACACATTCAGCTCCAATCGCGGCACGGTTCGCGGATTGTCGCGGTCACCCAGCAGAGGCAGCACGAGCTGGGAAAAGAGCGACTCGATGTGACGAGAGTAGCTCTGCGGGATCGTTTCCTCCGCGGGGTCCAGCGGGTCGGCGACATCGTGAAACAGCCCCTCCTTGCGCCGCTCGATACCTACGGCGAGCTTGGCATCGCCAGCCGGCATGGCAAACAGCGATCCGTCCGCGACCAGGCCCGTGTACTCGATGGTCGATGCAGCGTGCAGAGGGAAATCCCGTTCGATCGCCGCCAGGGTCTGTGGATTGGTGGGGCCGAACGGATTGAAGGCCGTTGCGGGGTTCGGATCGGCCAGATAGGCGTAGAGCGTATCCTCATCGGTCTGGTCATATTCGTCGCTGCGCATGGACTGGCGACCGTACGATTCGCTCAGCGTGGCCTGCCACGTTTGACCTATCTGCAGCGTAGTCCCGAGCGTCCCCATGTACACCTGACTGCGTGTTGCAAAGATCGAGGGCCCATAATCGTTCGAGAAACTGTACGCGACCAGGGCGACGGGAGTGATGCTGCTGAAGGGATTCACATAAAATGGGTTGGATGGCGGAACCTGGAGAAGCTGCGTGTCCGGCAGGTAGTTCTCCAGCGTGTTGCGCTCGGTGAAGCGTCCCTCGAAGAATACCTGCAGTCTCTCGTTCAGATCCTGCGCCGCCGCCGCATACAGCTCATTTGCCTGTACTTCGGGAAAAAGCTGCGCGTCCGCGAACTGATTCTGCAGATTGTAGCTCGGCAACAGCGCGGCCATGGTCGGGGCTTGCCCGGTCTGCGCCGCCGGCAGGCCGTATGCCGGCAGCCCGGTCACAGGGTTTACGATATTGCCGGGATAGCTGTAGTAGCTGTCGTAGTTGGTTCCGCCGTAGGACGTCTTGTCGCCGTTCGCCGCATACGCCCGCTTCGCCGCTGCAAGCGACGACTCATCGGAGTATTGGCATGCGAGCATCGCATGACCCCCATCCCAATGCGTGCCCAGAAGCTGCGACGCCATCATTTCGCGCCGCCCCCCGATCGCAGTTCCATATCTCAGCTGTGACTGCGCACCATCGAAATCATTCCGCATGATGATATTGACGACGCCGGCGATGGCATCGGAACCATACAGTGCGGAAGCGCCGTCGGGCAGCACCTCTATGCGCTTGACCGCGCTCAACGGGATCGTCGATACGTCTACGAAATCGCCGTTGAGACCCGACAGCGGTTGCCGTTGTCCATTCACGAGCACGAGCGTCGCGCCCACACCCAGACCGCGCAGGTCGAGCCCGGCGCCGTACTGAAAATTGGCGTCGATGCCCAGGTCCTCGCGCGGCCCGTTCAGCGAGATGATGGGTTGCGAGTAGAGCGCATCCTCCACCGTCGCGTAAGGCGCCATGGCCAGCTGCTGCGGCTTCAGGTATATGAGCGGCGCGACGGCGTCCTGGACGCCGCGGATCAGGCTGCCTGTTACGTTGACCTGCTCGAGCTGCCCCCCGTTTTCATCAGCCGCGAACCTTCGGCGCGCCGGAGCGGCGGGGCGCGCAACCGCAACTGCCGTTTGCCGACCGCCATTCGGCTCCTCGACCGGGAGGATGTCGACCGAATTATCGGCGTCGAATCTGTACGTATAGCCGGTTCCCTTCAGCATCAGATCGAGGGCCCTGGAGCTCGCCATCATCCCGGAGACCGAATTGCTCTTCGCCTGCACCATCTCCGGAGTCGCAGCGAAACCCGGCTGCACTCCCGACTGGTGATAGAACTCTATGAGCGCCTGCGGCAGAGGTTCGGCGGGCAGATTGAAGCGCGCGACCGGATCGGCGGCCGACGCGTCCATCATGACCAACAGGGAGAGCGACGCCGTATACCACAAATACAGCAGCACATAAGCAGCGAGGGACCTGATCCTGACCATCTTCCGACGAGCCGCCGCCCCTATCTAATCCCAGCCCCTAAGTCATTGTAATTCGTCGCTCTCCAGCCAACGCACTGTACCAGAGCCCCCGGCGGTGCGATACCAATCAACACCCCTCCTTGAGACGGTCCCGATCGGCCCCTCGCAAGCCAATTTCGCCGGCCAGGAGGCTGTCGACGTCCGCCCGAAAGCCCCCACCGGCCGAGCCCGGGACCTCACAATCGTGCGCAGTGACCCGCACGAAAACAGGGGTAGATGCGGGCGGCCCTCATGAGGGCCGTATGGTCGTGCCGCAGTTCGAGCCCGCGCGACCCTACTTGGGCTCAGACCGCCCCATGAGGGCCGCGATTTTTCGGCACATTCCCGCTGTAGCGTCGATGGCGCCGGGCCCCATTCCACTCAGCCTCTGGTCATCGAAGGCCAGCAGACGTCCGGTTCTCACGGCCGCGAGGGACGGGAAGCGCCTCCACTCGGTCAGCCATGCGTCAGCCTCTACTGTCGGGGCATTCGCGATGATTATGTCCGGATTGCGCGCGAGTACCGCCTCGATGCCGATGGCGGGTGCGCGCTGCGGGAGGTCCGCAAAGGCATTGCGGGCACCGCATATGCGCAGCGCATCGCTCATCAGCTCCTTGCCACCAACCGTGTACAGCGGCCGATCCCACACCTCCAGAAGGACAGTGGGCGGCTGTTTGCCGTGCGCGTATTCTCTCTTCAACGCGGCAAGCCTCCCCTCCAACGCGCGCGCCGCCCGATCCGCCACGCCGCTGGTTCCCGCCAGCCTCCCCAGCCGGCGGAGGGAATCCGCAATGCCGTCCAGGGCGATGGCCTCCTGCCCGTAGACAGGTATTCCCAGGCGTTCGATGGTGGCGATCTGCGCCGAGTTGTTGCCATCGGGCCAGACGATGACCACATCCGGCCTCAAGGCGATCAGGCGCTCCATGTCTATGGCATCCGCACTTCCCACCTTCGGCAGTTTGTTTTCCGACGCCGGCTGGCCGGAGTATTCGATGGTCGCCACGAGCCGGCTGCTCGCGCCGGCGGCAAGCAGCATCGCCGTCGCGCCGGGAGCCAGGCTCACGATGCGCTGCGGCGGATAGCGAATCGTGACTTCGTGGCCGAAGTCATCCGTTACGGTAACGCTCGATGCCGCGTGTACGGTGAGCGCGCAGCCGAGCAGAATGAAAGCGAACGCCAGCGCGAGGCACTGCGACCGACTCAACATCCCATGCCCACCGTCTCTGCAGCCCATTGCACTATGGGTTGCAACCGCGCGGAGGCGAGGGAGCGCGCCTCATCGCGGGCAACCCAGCGCCACTCGTCATGCTCGGGGCGCCCCAGCTCCGGACTCACCGGTAGCGCGATCCTTTCCGTGCGGGTCGCCGCCAGGTAGTAGCGGGCGATTTTCCTGTTGCCATAGGGCCCGGTCTCGAGATAGATCTCTCCCCAGTTGAACTCCAGGTCCTCGACGAGTGTTTCTTCGCGGACTTCGCGCCGCGCCGCCGCCAACGGCTCTTCGCCCGCTTCGACGCCACCCTTGGGGAAGTCCCAGTTGCGATACGCGCGCAGCATGAGGAAGAGCCACTCGGTCGCGCTTCGCCTGACGACGACCACTCCGGCGGAAAGACGCTGGCTCTTGCGAGCCAAGCCCTCTTTTTCGATGACGCCCATCAGTACAGACTACATGGTGCGGAGAAAAAGAAAAGCGTCTGAACTCAGCGTCTCGCACGGACGGCATATAACATCTCACCAGTGCAAATTTCGCGCCCCTTGGACTTGTAAACAGCTGCGAAGGGGCGCAGAGTGCAAAGCATACAAGCGGCCGCCTTGCAGGTGCCACGTCGGGTTTCACCCCGCACCTGCCAGGCGGCTTTTCTTTTGAGGGTCTTCGTGGAAACGTGTGGGTAGTTCGTGAACGTTTTCGGGGTCACAGCGCAGGCAGCATGCAGGTGAGAACCTTCAACCGGAGGTACTCTTCATCGCGCAATCCGTAGGCGCGACGCTGCAGGACGCGGATCTTGTT
>DASXFY010000023.1:0-326832 GCA_036489335.1 Steroidobacteraceae bacterium | reverse complement strand
GGTCAATGGCGGCCGCTTCCGATTGGCCCCCCAGCGAGTCCGCAAAAGACGATAGCAGGCCCGGCTAACCTCAGGCGCATCGCGGCATATCGTCGCCCCGGCAAGCCGCGGCGGCAATACGGCCGGGACTACACGCTTACGAATGACAGAGATCGGTAGTGCCTGATACGTGTCGGAAGCGAAAGCCAATGCCCTTCCCGGCGGCGGAGTTTCGCATGGTCCGCCTAGGGTCGACTTGAGCCGGTCGACGCACCGATCAATTGCCTTACGTTGCCTCAGACTTGCCCACGTACCTCGAAATTCCGCACGCGGATCGCACTTGGCTATTCAAGAGGGCGTAACGCCCTGATGCGGCGGCTGAGGGAAACCCGCTCGGTGATGTGCGGCTGGGGCGAAAGTCGCCCAGTTATTGCTTCAAATTCGGCGCGCCTGCGCAGAGATAAGCCCGATCTGAAAGACCTGCAGATACTTTTGCGCCAGCACTAGACGCCACTTACCAGCTGACCAGTCTATGCTAAGTAATGTGGGAGGCCGGCGAAGGCCATCAGGTAGTTGCCGCTTCAAGACGGGAGCGCCGCCCATTTCGATGCCTTACGCCCGAGTGGCGACACCAGCACTGTCAACTCCGCCTGACTTTCCACTTCCCACAGGGCGCGGTGGCCCGCTCTGCAAATACAAATCGACCACGCGGTGAAGCTCCTTTCGCGAGCTGCCGGCCTTCGCTTGCAGCGCGATTCCCTGGATCATCACGGCGCACAAACGCGCAAGATCGGCCGCCGATCCCCGTGGCAGCTCCCCGGCCTCGATGGCGCGCTTGAATCGCTCTATACAGAGCTGCTCAAACACGACATGCATGTCTCCGATATGCTCTTTGACCTGGCGCGACAAGTTGAAGCAGGTCATTGCTCCCTGCACGCCGAAGCACCCGGCGCCAGGATTCTTCGGGTCCGTGACTTTCTCAACCGCATCCCGCAATAACAATTCAACGCTTTCGCGTGCGGTCGGCGCGGTGGAAAACTCGTTCAGGTGCTCGTTTCTGGACCTGGAATAGCGCTCCAGGGTCTTGGTGTACAGCTGCTCCTTGTTGCCAAAGGCCGCATACATGCTGGGGCGATTGATCCCCATGGCCCTGGTGAGGTCGCTCAAGGATGCGCCGTCATACCCTTTGAGCCAGAAAACGCGCAAAGCGCCGTCCAGCGCCTTGTCCACATCGAATTCGCGCGGGCGGCCTGCGGAAGCTCTCTTCGCCATATTTTTCATACCGATCGGGACGATCCAGGACCGTTGCCGATTATATACCATTCGGTACACACATAGCGATTCCGTGCAGGATTCCAGCGGTGAATCCGCAAGAATACTCTCTACTTACTATGTACCGATCGATACAGATTTGACACGACTCCAGCCTCGGCCTATATTGAACCAATCGATACATAATTAGCGGCAGGCCGACGCGCTTACCGCCCTACCGAGCAACGATCAGGAGTACGGATTCATGGGTAAGCTGAAAGAGAAAGTCGCTGTTATCACCGGCGGGACCTCCGGCATGGCGCTGGCAACAGCCCAGCGGTTTGTCGAAGAGGGTGCCTACGTTTTCATCATGGGCCGGAAGCAGGAGAAGCTCGATGAAGCCGTCAAGCTGATTGGCCGCAACGTGACGGGCGTGCGCGGTGACGCGAGCAGTCTCGACGACCTCGACCGCCTGTTCGCTACGGTCAAGCGGGAAAAAGGCAGGATCGACATTCTGTTCGCGAGCGCCGGCACGGGCGAGAGCGTCCCGCTGGGCAAGATTACCGAGCAGCATTTCGATGCGGCCTTCGGGCTGAATACACGCGGCACGCTGTTTACGGTTCAGAAAGCGTTGCCGCTGTTCAACGATGGCGGATCGATCTTCATGACCGGGTCGGTTGCTTCGGTGAAAGGTTTTCCTGGTTTCGGCGTCTATTCGGCGAGCAAGGCGGCGTTGCGCTCATTCGCACGCACCTGGCTCAACGAGCTGAAGGGCAGGAATATCCGGGTGAACGTGCTGAGCCCGGGGCCGATCGCCACACCGATGCAGGACCAGGTGCTCGACGATGAGGGGAGGCGGATGTTCGAATCGCTGATCCCGCGGGGGAAGATGGGTCGTTCTGAGGAGATTGCGACGGCCGCGCTGTTCCTTGCTTCAGACGATTCGAGCTTCGTGAATGGGGTGGATCTGGCTGTCGACGGCGGCTTCTCGGCCATCTGAAATCGCTTCGGAGATTCGATGAACACTGCGGCGCACTCTGAGTTGATTCGATTCGCACGAGCCGATGCGGGCTCTACCGTGATCGATGTGTGGCCTGGCAATGGAGACTGGACCCGCCTCCTTTCCGACATCGTCCGTCCCGAGGGACGGGTCTACAGTTTCGTGCCGGCCGAGCTCGCTCATTTCAAGAGCGATCCGGTCGGTCGCATGCGGGCGCTGGCGAAGGAGCCTGGGCGGGAGAATGTGCAGGTCGTCTCAGCGGACCTGGTGGCGCTGCCGGGTGGCCCGCAAGCAGCGGATGTCGTGTGGCTGCACCTCTTCTACCACGATCTCCATACCGCCCTGCTTCAGACCCGAGGCGCGACCCCGGCCGCCTTCAATCGAGCCGTCTATGAACGGCTGAAGCCAGGCGGGTTTTACGTCATCGTTGACCACGTTGCCGCCGCCGGTACGGGCACAGGTCATGCCGAGCCGCTGCATCGGATCGAGCCCGCGGCCGTTCGCGCGGAGGTGGAAGCGGCTGGCTTTGTGCTGGATGCGGAAAGCAAACTGCGGGCTAACAGGGACGATCCGCACTCGCTCAATGTATTCGATCCTTCGATCAAGGGCCAAACCGACCGCTTCGCCTATCGGTTCGTGAGGCCCTGACAGTGACTGAGGACGCCCTATGAGGCGTCCCAGCACTTTCCTGCGTGTTGGGTCAGGATTGCCGGGCGCGACGCCGGCGGCCGATGACCAGGGCGACGCCGAGCAGACCCGCGCCGAAGAGCGCGAGCACGCCGGGCTCCGGAGCGGTGACGGTGGTATCCACGCTGTACGATGGGTCACGGCCAAGGCCCGCCGCAAACGTATCGATGATGGTCACCGAATAGGACCTGATGGTGTCGGGACCGCCCGCGATCGAGAGGCCCTTGCTCGCACTGTTCAACGTCAGGGAGCCAATGAGATTGGAGGAGCCGCAATCAATCGCAGCGGTGTCGGCGCTGTTGCAGAAATAGGTATTGGCGGTGTCCCAATAGGCGGACGTCGTCGCCGTGCCGCCATGGACGTTACCGCTGAATTCGAGCAGGAACCCGTTCGTCGAGATGGGCGTCGTAAAGCCGGTCGCGCTGATGGCGACCGTCAGTGGGTCCGAGGAGCAACCTCCAACGCCCACGCACGTTGCCGTGTAACCACCCAGATCGAGACCGACAAATGAGTTGAGGCCCGGCGAGTAGCTCGTTCCGGTCATGCCGCTGATGGTCCAGCCGTTGAGCGTCGCGGTGAAGGATGACGAGGATGGGGTGCCGGCACTGCCGATCATCACGCTGGTGGTCTGGCCGCCGCTCGTGAGGAACATTTGGATCGGGCCGGCGAATGCCGTACCGGCGATCATCGCGCTGGCAGCGATGCCTATGAGGCCCAACCTGGAAAAGCTCTTGAACATGTCCGTACTCCCCCTGAGCGGCGACGCCTATGACTGAGCAAGGGCTATACCAGCTCGAATAAACATAATACATTCAGTCTATTAGATAATGTACCTCATGGATCTGGAGCTGGTCTGTAAAGAATCCCGACGCCAGGTCGACGGGCTGGCCTTGCCAAGGGGCGCCCACCCCCGGCAGAGTTCGGTATTCGACTGCCATAAGTTAAGGGCCTGGGGTCTCAATGGCTGTAACTGAGCCATCGCGGGCGGTATTCCTTAGTTACGCCTCGCAGGACACCCCGGCGGCCCAGAGGATCTGCGACGCCCTCCGTTCAGGCGGCGTCGAAGTCTGGTTCGACAAGAATGAGCTCCGGGGCGGTGATGCCTGGGACCGCTCCATCCGCCAGCAGATCCACGACTGCGCTCTCTTCATGCCCATCATCTCCGGACGCACGGAGGCGCGTCACGAGGGCTACTTCCGTCGGGAGTGGAGGCTGGCCATCGAACGCGCCGGCGACATGTCCGACCGCGTGGCGTTCATTGTTCCAATCGTCATCGACGACACGAATGAGTCGCGCGCTGACGTGCCCGACCGCTTTCGCGCGCGGCAGTGGACGCGCCTGCCGGCTGGGGAGACGCCCCCGGCGTTCGTCGAGCGTGTGCAACACCTGTTAGCAGCCGACGCTTCGAAGACGATCCGAGCAGAATCGTCCGTCCGCAGGCGCTTGCCGGCCTCGCCACGATCGAAGCTGTCCTTAGCAGCCGTCGCGATGACTGCGGTCGCGCTACTCCTCGTTCTCGGCTATTTGGGGCTCGATCGGCTGCGGGCATCGCGGCCTGGCATTCAGAGTGAGTCGATCGCCGTGCTGCCGCTTGCGAACGAGAGCGGCGATGCGGCGGAGCAGTATTTTTCGGATGGGATCTCGGAGGATCTGATCACGGCGCTCTCGCAGCTTCCGGGACTCAAAGTGATCGGCCGCACCTCCTCCTTCCTGTTCCGTGATTCCAAGGAAGACAGTCGCAGTATCGGGGCACAGCTCGGGGTGGCGCACCTGCTGGAAGGCAGCGTGCGCCGCTCGGGCGACGTGGTGCGGGTGAGTGCCGAGCTCATCAACACCGAGGACGGCAGCGCGCAGTGGTCCGAGCGCTACGATCGACCGTACAAGGATCTCTTCGCGCTGCAGGATGAGATCACGCGCGCGGTGGCGGGCGCGCTCAAGGCGAAGCTCCTTCCGGCTGAGCACGAGGCGGTGCAAAGCGACCGCCCCCCGAGCGGCAGCGTCGAGGCCTACAACGCGTACCTGCAGGGTAAGTTTTATGCTGCCCGCGACACGGAAATCGACTACCGCAAGGCGATCGAGTTCTTCACGCGGGCGACTCAACTCGATCCGCGCTATACCCGCGCCTGGTGCGGGCTCTCGACAACCTGGACCAGCGTTGGCGCGGAGTTCCTGGACGGAGCGCCGGCGCAGGCGGCGTACGCGAAGGCGCGTGCGGCAGCCGCGCGCGCGCTCGGCCTCTCGCCTGAGTTCTCCGACGCGCACCTTGCCCAGGGTTACCTGTTTCTACGCGCCGATTTCAACTGGCGTGGAGCGGAAACGGAGTACCGCCTTGCATCGCAGCTCGCGCCGAACGATGCCAATGCGAAATTCGCTTTCGGCAACCAACTGACTACTTTCGGTGAGATGGGGCAGGCGGTCGAGCTCACCCGGGAGGCGCTCGCCACCGAGCCGCTGCGGGCCGATTGGTATAACTGGCTCGCCGTTTATCTCTCGGCACTCAACCGGCTCGATGACGCCGAGCAGGCGATCCGCAGGGCAATCGAGCTGCAGCCCGGCGCGGCAAGCTACTACGAGGAGCTTGCGGTCATCCAAGTCCAGCGCGGTAACGCTCGAGCGGCGCTCGCCGCCGCGCAGCTGGAGCACCCTGGAATCTGGCAGAACATTGCGCTCGCCCTCGCGCGGTCGATCGGTGGTGACCCACGTGCCGCCGATGCGGCACTCAAGACGTTGATCGACAAAGATGCCGGGGATGCCCCCTTCCAGATTGCCGAAATCTATGCGTTGCGCAATGAAGCGGACGATACCTTTGCGTGGCTGGATCGCGCCTGGACAAATCGCGATCCGGGGGTCCAGAGCCTGCTCTACGACCCCTTCATCCTGCGCTTCAAGCATGATCCGCGCTTCGCCGCCTTCTGCCGCAAGGTCGGGCTCCCTTTGCCGGGGGAAGCGCCCGCGAGCAAGTCGACCTGAACCGGCGCATCGGCGGGTCGGCTCCCTCAATCCTTCGAAGATCCGGTGCCTCCATCCGTGCCACGCTGCAAGGTCATCTCCGGCGGATAACCCTCCCCGCGCAGGAAATAAAGCATGTCCGCGCTTCCCGCCGGGGAGAGGCCGAACTGCACGAAGTCGTGGCCGAGGAAGCGGTAGCGCCAGGTCACCCTGAAGGTGTCATGGTTCCAGGGCTCGAGATCGCCGACGAATTCGCTGCCGCGCGTGAGTACGAGGTGTCCGTTTGAGAGCGAGACGGCCGCGTGGCCGTACAGAGGATCGGAATACGTGCCAGCGTAATCGGCGAGGGGCAGCGAGGGCTGCGGGTTCGGTTGGCGCGATATCTGATGTTCCGCGTCCGCTTGCTTCTTGTCCGCCTGCACCTTCCCCATCAGTGCCAGCAGGCGCGCGCCCCAGTCGATATGAGGCGCCCCAATGTAATCGTTGAAGATCACGTCCATTAGTGCAATGGGCAGGTTGGTATCGTCCTTGTTCGCCAGGATCGCGACCCCGAGATGGCGCGACGGGATGAGCCCCACCACAGACCCCATGCCATCGATCGACCCCGCGTGCCAGTCGATGCGCACTCCGCGGAAGTCCTCGGTTCGCAGCGTGAGGCCATAAGCCGGCGACAGCGCCGGCGGAAACGAATTGATGATTTCGCCGGCCCCGTTCTCCAGATCGGAAGGAATCACGACCTGCGGCGATTCCATTTCACGGATCACGGCGGCACTGACGACTCGGCGGCCCTCGTAAGTACCGTCGTTCAGCAGCATCTCGATCCAGTGGGCCATATCGTCAGCATTCGAGTTGATCGCCGCCGCCGGCCCGACGTTGTCGACATTTGCCCAGTGGATCGCAGCGATTTTGCCGTCTACTTCAGCGTGCGGTGTCGCGATGTCACCATCGGGCTTGAACTCCGTGATCGACGTGTTGCTCGCAATCATGGCGAGCGGTTTGAAGATATTCTGCTCGACGAAGGTGCCCCACTGAACGCCGGTGATGGCGGGAATGATCTGGCCGGCCGCCATCACCATGTTGTTGCTGTAGCAGTACCGCCGCCGGAAGCCATACCGCGGTTTCAGCAGCCGCAGCTTCTGAATGATTTCGGCGCTGGTATTGCGGTTGCCGTACCACAGAAAATCGGCGCCGCAGTCCCCGGTCTGGTGGGTGAGCAGGTCGCGGATCGTGACCTCGCGGGTCGGATAGGGATCATAGAGCTGGAATCCCTTCAGGTATTGCGTGACGTGATCGTCCCAATCGAGCTCGCCCCGGTCTTTCAGGATGCCGAGTGCGACCGTGGTGAAGGCCTTGCTGTCGGAAGCGATTCCGAAGAGCGTATGTTCGTCCACTTTCTCCGGCGAGCCGACGGTCCGGACGCCGAAACCTTTCTCCATGACGATGTGGTCATTGTCGACGATGGCGATCGCCAGTCCTGGCACGCGCCAGATCTTCATGGCATGTCGCACGTAGGCATCGAAGTCGTGCAAAGGGGCCGGTCCCCGGGGGTTCGGCCATGCTGATAGCGGCGCGAGCCCCAGCGTTGCGATCAGAACGCTCAACCAGATCTTGTTCATGGCACCCGCAAACAAATTGGACTGTTGATATGCGCCGGAATGCATGTAAAGCTCCACCGATCATGGCGAGCCATCGTGAGACCGTCCCGACCCTGTTGCTGTTGCTGCTGCTGGCGGTAACGGCAACGGCATCCGCTGCGCCGGGCACGGGCAACGGTGATTTGCCGACCATCGTCGGGCTCGTGACCACCGGTCAATTCCGTGAGGGCACCGCCAGCATCGATGCGGCGCTGAAGCAGCCTGGATTGTCCGCGGCGACACGCCAGGCGCTTGAATTCCAGCTCGCGCGCATGCAGCGCATGCGCGAAGACTTCAGCCTCACCGCCGGCGAGGTCGAAACCCGCGTGCGCAAGCAGATCCCCGATCTCACCGACGCCGACTTCGCGCGCTGGGACGACCTTGGGTTGTTCGAGCACATGTACATCGACGGCCGGCGGATGTACTTCGCGCGCTCGCCTTCCAACCTGTTCCACCTGAGCGCGGAGGCCCGTGCCCGGTCGAGGACACCGATACTGTTCACCGATAGCGGTCTGTCGAAAGACTTCACGGAACAGGTTACCGACTTCGACCGTGACGTGATCCGGCACGCGCGGACGACAGGCCGCTCGAATGTTTTGCCGCAGCGGGTGCAGGTGACGCAATCTGTAACCGTGGATGCCGACGCCGTCCCGGCCGGCAAGACCATTCGCGCCTGGATTCCGTATCCGCGCGAAATCCCCGGGCAACAGGAAGACATCCGCTTCGTGGCGAGCCAGCCGGGCGGACATCGCATCGCGCCCCGCTCGGCCCTGCAACGCACCGCGTACCTCGAACAACCCGCGCGGGCCCACCAGCCGACTGTCTTTTCGGTGACCTACGAAGTCACTCTCTACGCGCAGTACCACCTGATCGACCCCAGCAAGGTGGTGCCGGCAAAGATCACGCCGGACTTGGCGCCCTACGTGACGGAAAGCGCGCCGCACATCGTATTCACTGAGCCGCTGCGGGTGTTTTCGCGCCAGGTGGTCGGCGACGCCAGCAACCCCTACCTCATCGCACAGAGAATTTTCGCGGCGGTCGACGCGATTCCCTGGGCCGGCGCACGCGAGTACTCCACCATTCCCGATCTCAGCGCCTACACGCTGAATGCAGGCCATGGCGACTGCGGCGAGCAAACCATGCTGCTGATCACGCTCATGCGCATGAACGGCATCCCTGCGCGCTGGCAATCGGGCTGGACCTTCAGCCGCGGGGACGAGAATGACATCCACGACTGGGCGCAGATCTATCTCGCCCCTTACGGATGGGTGCCGGCCGATGTCACTTACGGTCGGCTCCAGGCCGGTGATCCGGCGGTGAGATGGTTTTACCTGGGCGGACTGGACAACTTCCGCATCGCCTTCAACGACGGCTTCTCGCAGGAGTTCGTCCCGTCCAAGCACTTCTTGCGCTCCGACAATGTCGATTCGCAGCGCGGTGAAGTCGAATCGGACGACAACCTGTACTACGACAAGTGGAGCTATCACTTCGACTGGAAGATCCTCTCGTCGCAGCAACCCGCGGGCAGCCCGTCCGGCTGACGGCGGACTCACCCGCGGCTGCCACTAGGACTTTGGCGCAAGGATCTCTTCCAGGTAATCGGTCTTGCCCGGAATGCGAACCAGGTGCGGATACTTCAACCCACCGGTGTACTTGACCGAATACGACTCGATGGCGCCATCGTACTGTGCCTGGATCTGCACAGCCTGCCCGCTCTTCTGCGCCTGGATGATTGCGTCCCGCAAGACCTGCGTGCTGTACGCGTGTCCATCGACGGAGACGAGCTTCATGTCCGGAGCGAGCCCGGCCTTGAACGCCGGCCCACCCCACAACACGTCCTCCACCTTGCCGGCGTTGTCGAGGAAGAGGCCGACCGAGAGCATCTCGTTGACGCCTTTGCCTTCGAGCTCCCCCTCGCCGACGTTTTCGAGCGCAGTCTGATAGCGGTTGGGCTCGTCCGTGTACACGAGTCGCCAGCCGCTGGCTTCGATACCGGACAACAACGGTACCTGCGCGCCGACGCCATCCAGCCAGTTGTGCAGGAATCCCGCCCAATCATACGGTTGCACGGCATTCAGCGCCGTCACTACGTCGTCGAACTTGTAGGTTCGGGTAACGAAACTGCCGTCGTCGACGCCGAAAAAGTGCTGCGCGAAATCCGCGATGGAATGCCGATCGTGGCTCAGTGTCTTGATTTTCATGTCGACGGTGAGCCACAGCAATTGGCCCTCACGATAAAAATCGGTTTGCCGGCGCCAATTCGACCAGGACGAGGACGAGCCGTAGGTCAGCTGCGCGGCGACGGTCGTGTCGATCAGCGGCCGCCAATCGCGGCCAGGGCGATGCGCCAGGCCCGACGCACGATAGGCGACCGCCTGACGCCACGTGTCCGGCGACCATAACCCGCTGCGCACGGTCATCATGTCACCGAGATAGACCGTGAGGCCCTCATATACCCACAGCATGCGGCCATGTTCGGGACGCTCGAAGTCGGGCTGCCAGAGTTGCGCCGGGCGCATGAACTTGCCGTTCCACGAATGCGTGTATTCGTGCGGCAGCAGCGAGGCATCGAGCATGAAGTGATCGGGGTCCGCGAATATCTTCGCGCCGCTGCGCGCGCGGTCATCGCTCGAGCGGTGGTGCTCGAGGCCGCCCTTGGACGTGTAGTCACTCGCCGTCAACAGGAAGTGATAATCGTCGTAGTGATGCGAGTGGAACAGCGCCTGCGCCTGCTCGACCAGATGGCGATAGCCGGCCAGTTGCGCATCGGAAATGGCGATGGCCGCGGCGCTATCACCCACCAGGTCGAGGTAACGGTGGACCGGTGAAGCGGGCGGAGTGACATCGATCTCGCGGAAGTATTTCCCCGCGATCACCGGCGAATCGACCAGCGTGTTGAACGGCACGGGCTTGAAGGTGATGCGCCCGCCGCTGCGCTCTTCGGTGCGCAACGCGCTCGCATAACCCCAGTCGGCTGGGATCTCCAGTGTCGGTTGATAGATCTCCGTCTTGGTCGGATAGCCGGCGTAGTACAGCGCGACGGCGTTCCACGCGAGACCCATCAGTTGCGGTGTGATCCGGTCGTCAGCCGGGAACTGGAAGCGGACGTCGATCCGATCCGCGCCCGCCGGTACCGTCAAGTGAAACGTGAACATGTCCACTTCATCACGGTGCCAGGCGATCGGCTTGCCGCCGGCTGTGATCTCCAGGCCCATCATGTCTCCGATGGGGCCATCGGGTGCGTGATCGCCGGGAAGCCATTTCGGATAGTAGAGCGTCAACGACCCGGGCCTGACCGGCATCACCTCGTGCACATCGAAGATCCGCTGACCGGGGTCAGGCAGCCGAACGGTCAGCGCGACTGGACCCGGCGGCCCGGCGACACTCTCTGCCGCCAGGCAGGATGCGGAACCTGCGAGGGCCGCGGTGGCAAGAAGCAAACTCAGTCGTGTCATTCCGCTCTCCGCTATGTGCGCTGTCGGCCGTGAGATTGTGCCGCAATACCCGCCTGGCGTCGTTGCCACCCCGTCCACAGGACATACAGGGGCACGCCGGCGAGCGTGATGAGGATGCTGGCCACGGTGGACCAGAACTGCGCGTACAACGCATTCGCAACGACGACGAAGGTCGCCAGCGCGAACACTGCGGGAACGACGGGGTAGCCAATCGTGCGGTATGCGCGGGGAAAGTCCGGATGCCGGCGGCGCAGGATGAAGAGCCCGACCACGCAAAGCGCGAGGAACGGCCATACGCCCAGCACGTAGCCCTCCGCGAGCTGCATGAAGTCACGCAAGAACACATAGACCACTGCCAGCACGGCGATGAAGCTGATCGCCACGTAGGGGGTCTCGAACCGCGGGTGGACGCGGCCGACGGTGCGGAAGAACAGGCCGTCCTCGGCCATCGCGAAGAACACCCTGGGGCTGGAGAGGATGCTGCCGTTCAGAGTCCCGAATACCGATAGCATCACCAGCGCTGCGGCCAGTGATGCACCCGCCCTGCCGAACACTGCCCCGGCGGCGTCGGCAGCGACGGACTTCGACGCCGCGAGCTGCTGCAGTGGCAAGGCACGCAGGAAAGCCGCGTTGATGAGCAGGTAGGCCGCGATCACGATCAGGATGCCGCCGATCAGGGCCAGCGGCAAATTGCGCCCTGGGTTCTTGACCTCCCCCGACAGGGTGGTCAGATTCTCGCAACCGTCATAGGCCCAGAGCGCACCGATCAGGCCGATGCCGATGCCGGACCAGTTTGCCGCGCCGGCCGCCTCCGCATGCAATGGATTCGCCTGGCCCCCTGGCGCGAAGGCGAAAATCGCCACGGAGAGGCCCACCATGGCCAGTATTTTCGCGCCGGCCGAGAGGTTCTGGATGGCGGCGCCCAGCTTCACCGAACGATAGTTCGCTGCGGCCACGAGGACGATGAGCGCCGCCGCGACCACATGCTGCACGGCGGGGCGGATCGGCACGAAGTACCCCAGGTATTCCGCGAACATCGTGCTCTGCGCAGCCCACGAGATCGGCTCGGTCAGCAGCCACATCCAACCGAAGAGGAACGCGAGCGGCCGGCCGAAGGCTTCGCGCAGATATACGTAGGGCCCGCCGGCCTCGGGATACATCGCGGCGAGCTCAGCGATCGAAAGCGCGCCGAAGAGCGCGACCACGCCCCCCAGGATCCATACCAGAGCTATTCCGGTGAGACTGCCGGCCGCGCCCGCAATGGGAGCGGGAACGCGAAAGATCCCGCTGCCGATGATCACCCCGACCACGACCGCCATCCCGGTCACGAGTCCGAGTTTGCGCGGCAGCTCGCGCGGCGTGGTTGCTGACGAGTCGGTCATGGCCGACCATCGTACATGCTCACCGCCAACCTGTAGAGACGCTTGCGAGAGGCGCGCGAAGCGCGAGTCCGCTACTGAAAGAACGCGATATTGCGCGGCGGACACCGGTTCCCGGCGCGGTTTCAGGCGCCCACGCCGGCAAGACAACCATAACCCGCAGCTATGCCGAACATCGGTCTTTTCATTGGTGGTTTGCGCCGACGGGTGAGTATCCTCGGTACCATGCCGCGTGCGGTTTGCCTGCACCGCGGGCGGTGATCGGGTCGCTCATTGGGCCGACGCGATAAAAAACAAGCAGCGGCTGCGCCTTGCCGCTCACCCACCATAGGGGAGTACGTATATGAAGAGAGCGTCTTTGCGTCGATTGCATCGCAACAGCGCCGTCCAGAAAGCCGTCGCGCTCGCCATCGGCTCAGCCGTCATGGGTCTCCCGGGTGCCGCCTGGGGGCAGGCGGTCACCGGCACGATCGAGGGTACGGTCCCAGTGGCTTCCCACGAAGCCATACGAATCACAAACACGGCTGGATTCAACCGCACCGTCGGCGTAGGACCTTCCGGCGCATACTCGGTCACCGTTCCGGTCGGCACCTACACGGTATCCCTGCTGCAAAACGGCGAGGTCGTCCAGAGCAAGACGGACGTCAGTCCGGTAGCCGCGGGCGCCGTGTCCGTGGTTTTTGCCACTGCAGCCGTCACGACGGCGACGACGGCTCTGAACACCGTCGTCATCTCGGCCAGGTCGATCCCCGCGATCGACGTGTCCACCACCAATCAGGTCACCACGATCACCTCCCAGGACCTGCAGCGGTTGCCGTTGGCACGTGACGCGGCGGACATCGCGGCGCTCGCGCCGGGTGTCGGCATGGGCTCTCCCCAACTGACCAGCGGTCCGCTGGGCAACCCGATCAACGTGTTCGGCGGCGCCTCGACAGCCGAGAACGCCTACTACATCGACGGCATGAATGTCACCGATGCGCTCACCGCGCAGGGCGGCCTCGAGCTGCCGTATGGCGCCATCGAGCAGCAACAGACCCTCATCAGCGGCTACGGCGCCAAATATGGCCGGTCCATCGGCGGCGTGATCAACCAGATCGGCAAGAGCGGCAGCAACGACTGGCACTTCGGCGTGCGCGCCCTGGTGCAGCCGTCCGCCCTGCAGGACCACTTCAAGAATTCCTATTACGCCAATCCACTGGCGGCATCGAAGGGATATCCTCCGGGCCTGCTGCATAGCTTCAACACGCCCGAGGATTCCCAGGAGACGATCTACGACGCCTACGTCAGCGGCCCGATCATCAAGAACAAGTTGTTTTTCTTCCTGGCCGCCGAAGAGGACGATACCGGACAGACCACCAACGGCCTGTCGCTCGGCAACTCGGGCTCGTTCGAAAACCCCGTCATTGCCCACGACCACACGGATGCGCCCAAGTACTATGCCAAGATAAATTGGAACATCAACGACAGCAACCTGCTCACCCTGACCGGGCTGCAGAGCGAGAACAAGACGTGGCAGTCGCAGTACAATGTCAACTACGACCCACCGAGCGTCGGCAGTTTCTCCGGTTACGGTCAAACGGACAAGACTACTTTCAGGATGGGAGTGGCGAATTTCACCTCCTACATCACCGACCAGCTGACCCTGGATGCGATGTTCGGCAAGACTCACGGCGACTATTTAGTGGAGCAGCCCGAAGGCCCGGGGTTCAATGCGTCATTGCCCAACATCCAGAGCGCGTCGCAGCAGGACCCGCAATTCGTGCCGCCGGGCGGCGTCACGAACGCCAACACGAACTCGACGCAAAGCAACCCTTTGCACCATGTCAACGTCACGTCTTACCGCGTGAGCCTCGATTACAAGTGGCGAACTCACGATATCTCGGTTGGTGTCGACAACATCGACTCCTGGGACATAGACGATGGCAGCGAGAACACCGGTCCCGGTTATTCCTGGATCTACGGCTCCAGCACGCCTGGTCAAGACGTTTTTGTCGGGACTACCCCCGGTGTCCCGCCGTATGTCGGCCCGTCGAATCAATGCTTCGACGGGTCTTGCTATTTCGTCCAGCAGTCCTATTCCGTATCGTCGGCATCGGTGAAGGTCCAGCAGCGCGCGCAGTACATCGAGGATAACTGGCACGTTACGCAAAACCTGCTGCTGTCCCTGGGGTTGCGCAACGACCAGTTCACCAACTTCGATGGCTCCGGCGTGCCCTACATCAAGCTGACCTCGCCCCAGTTGGCACCCCGCCTCGGCTTCAGCTGGGACGTGAAGGGCGACTCGAGCTTCAAGGTATTCGGCAATGCCGGTCGCTATTACCTGGCGCTTCCGTTGACGACCGCCCTGTCGATCGCGGCGCCGGTGATCAATTATTCCGTGTATGGGACCTACACCGGCATCGATCCGGCGACCGGCGCGCCCACCGGCTTCAAGCCCCTGTACCAGCTTCCGTCAACGGGCGTGTCCATCGACAGCGAATACGGCCAGTCGAAGGATCCGAGGATATCGGCTGCGCAGAACATCAAGGCCGAGTATTCGGACAACTTCGTGCTCGGCCTGCAGCACGAGTTCGAGATGTTGAATGAGAAGTGGGTTGCCGGAGCAACGGGCACCTACCAGAAGATGAGCCGGATCATCGATGACTACGACGACGAGCAAAGAGAGTGCGCAGCGGGACTGGCACAGGGCTATACCTGGATGACGCCCGACACCTGCAGCCAGTGGTCCCAGAGCCTCATCCTGATCAACCCGGGCGTAACCAACCACATCCTGATGAAGGCGCCGGATGGGAGCCTCGTTCCGGTCAACCTGACACCGGCGGCGCAAGGCTTCCCGCGGGGCGTTCTGCGTCAATACTACTCGCTGGACCTCTCGCTGTCGCACGTATGGAACGGCAAGTGGTCGGCGAAATTCGACTATGTTCTCTCCAAGACCTGGGGCAACACGGAAGGGCCTGTCAGTACCTTCTCGCAGCAGAGTGGGTCGTATGAATCGATCACGACCGCGTGGGACTTCCCGGAGAGGATGCAGAATTCGTATGGCGTACAGCCGAACGACCGCAGGCACCAGTTCAAGCTCTTCGGTGCTTACGGGATCACGCGCGAACTGTCGGTGGGCGCCAACCTCTACGCCGCCTCCGGCACCCCGGTGATGTGCCGTGGCGGATTCGGGCCAACCCAGATTGCTCTGCACGGCTCCCATACGTACTACTGGTGCGGCGGGGTGCCGGTACCACCGGGCTCGCTGGGCCGTTTGCCATGGACCACCCGGCTGGACCTCAGCTTGGATTACAAGCCGACGCTCAAGTATCTTGACCACGGGCTCGACTTCAACGTCGCGGTGTTCAACGTGTTCAACCATCAAACGCCGCTGTTCATCAATGACTTCTTCGGCACGACCAGCAGTCCCAATTCCGAATTCGGCAATGTCGAGAATTTCACGCCGCCGCGCAGTGTCCGGCTCTCGGTTGCGTACGATTTCTGACCGATTCGGGTAACCCCTCTGTCGCCGGGCTCGTGCCCGGCGGATTCTTGCGACAGCCCGGCGGGCCGGGTAGCATGCTGAATTGCTGCCGCCAGCTCATGACGACATGACTTCCCGTACCGAGCCGCAGTCTGCGCAGGGCGCCGTCCGGCGACCGCTCTCGTCGGTTGCCGCCCGCCTGCTGGCGAGGGCTCGCAGAGAGTGGGCGCAGCGACAGTTCGAAGCCGTGGGACAGTCCCTGGCGAGCGTGCTGAGCTTGGCGCCGGACGAGCCGGACGCCATACGGCTGCTGGGCATGGTGGCTCAGCGCCTCGGCGACCACGCCAAGGCGATCGACTGCTTCAAGCAGGTCCTGGCGATGTGCCCCGAGGATGCCGATCTGCGGATCGGACTCGGGATCTCCCTGTTCGAGCGTGGCGAGGCCGATGAAGCGCTGACGCACTTTCGGCAGGCCTGCAAGCTGGAGCCTGCTTCGACGTCGGCCTGGTTCAATCTCGGCGAGGCGCTCGCACGGCAGGCACACACGGAGCAAGCCGTCGCCGCGCTGCGGCGGGCGCTCGAGCTCGACCCGACACACCTGTCCGCGCATCTGTCGCTGGCCCGGGCCCAGGCCAACCTGGGCAAGGTGGATGCCGCGGTGGCCGGGTTTCGCGAAGTGCTGCGGCGCGATCCGGCCAATGCCGAAGGCTGGTTCGGACTGTCGAATCTCAACGTGGTCCGCTTCGATGCGGCGGACGCCGCATCCCTGCAGCGCGCTTTGGCCCGGGAAGGTCTGTCGTCGCGCGACCGCGAGCTGCTCGGTTTCACTTTCGCCAAGGCACTGGAGAGCCAGGGTGACTACGCGCAAGCATTCGAAGAATACCGGGCTGCCAACACCTCGCGACGGCGGCGGGTGAAGTGGGATGCGGCGGGGGAGCACAGGCGTGTCGACGCGATCCTGCGCGTCTCGGTGGGCGAGACCCCAACGCCAATCGATGCCAGCCTAGGGCGCGAAGCCATCCTGATCGTCAGCATCCCCCGCTCCGGCTCGACGCTGGTCGAGCAGATCCTGGCTTCGCACCCGGAAGTGGAGGGCGCGAATGAGATCAAGGATATGAAGCAGGTCATCGATGCGGAAACCGGGCGTCGCAATTCGGCGTTTCCGCTATGGGTGCCCGACGCTACGGCCGCGGATTGGCAACGTCTTGGCCGCGAGTATCTCGACCGAACCGCGCGTTGGCGGCAGGTCAAGTCGCGGTTCACCGACAAGAGCCTCGTCACCTGGTATCTCGTGGGAGCGGCGTTGGCCATGTTGCCGGCCGCGCGCGTCGTGGTCGTGCGACGCGATCCGGTGGAGACGTGCCTGGGCTGCTTCCGCCAGTGCTTCAGCGAGGCCAGCGGCTTTGCCTGCGATCTCGACGAGATGGCCGACTATTGCGGCGACTTCCTGCGCCTGACACGGTTCTGGCTGGAAAAATACCCGAGTCAGGTGTTCGATCTTCAGTACGAGGCGCTGGTGGCCCAGCCGGAGCCTGTAATCCGTCGCCTGCTGGACTTCTGCGGCCTCTCGTTCGCCCCCGAGTGCCTGGAGTTTCACAAGACGGCGCGCACGGTGCAGAGCCTGCCCAGTGCCGCGCTCGTGCGCCAACCTCTGCGCGGCGATACCGCGCGCAGCGCACTCTTCGGCGACAAGCTGGACAGCCTCCGCCAGCGCCTGCGCGACGCCGGCGTCGATGTGCGATAAGGCTTGCCCGTAACCACACTACGAACCTGACTTCGCCCGTATGGCCAACGCTCTACCCACTTGTCTGCTCGACGGCGCTCTGATGCCCACCGGCGCGGCGCGAATCTCGCCGCTCGATCGCGGCTTTCTCTTCGGCGACGGCATATACGAGGTCGTACCCTGCTACGGTGGCAGGCCGTTCCGCCTGCAAGCGCATTTCGACCGCCTTCAGGCAGGTCTGGATGCGCTCGCAATCCCCAACCCCTACCCAAGCGCGCGCTGGGCCGAGCTCGTAGGGCAGCTCATCACCGCCAACGGCGGTGGCGACATGGGCATTTATCTCGAGGTCACTCGAGGAGCCGGCGAGGGTCGCGACTTCCTGCCTGAGGCGGGCATGGCTCCCACGGTTTTCGGCTTCTGCTGGCGGCTCGCGGCCGTGCGGCCCGAGCAACTCGAGCAGGGCATCAAGGCCGTCACGTTGGAAGACATCCGTTGGCTGCGCTGTGACATCAAGTCCATCGCTCTCCTTGCGCCGGTGATGCTGCGCATGGAAGCCAAGCGCCGCGGCGCGGACGAAGCGATCCTGGTACGTGATGCGCGCCTTGCCGAGGGAAGCTCCAGCGCCGTGTTCGTGGTCAACGACGGCCACATTGCCACACCGCCGGCGAGTCATGAGCGGCTTCCAAGCATTACGCGCATCGCCGTCGGCGATGTGCTCGTCGCGCTCGGACTGCCGTTACGGGTGCGCGAAATGCATCGCGATGAGCTTTACACCGCCGACGAGGTCTGGATCGCCAGCTCGACCCGCGAGGTGGTGCCCGTTACGCTCCTCGACGGCCGCGCCGTCGGCGGCGGCAAGGCCGGCCCGATCTGGCGCCGCGTCCTCGATGAATACCAGGCGCTCAAGAAGCGCGAGGCGGCGTCAGCCTAGTGTTTGGCGAGCATTCCCTGGGCGAGGGTTCGAACCACTTGGAGGAAGCGCTTCTGTACCCGATTCAATGGGCTGTCGGGCCGATGCATCGCATATAAAACGACTTCGAGGAATGGCTTCAGCGGACGCATCTGGACGCTGCTCGCATCGCCACAGCGCGCCGTGAAGGGATCCACCAGCGCCACCCCCTCGCCCTTTGCGACCAGAGAGCGGGCCAACTGATACGTCTGCACCGCGACAGCGGTTTTCGGCGGCGGATCGACCTTCGCCAGATGGCTTTGCAAGAGGCTCCCCAAGGCGTCGCGCACGGTGATGCCGATCAGCGGCTGGCTCGCCAGGGCGCTGATCGGCAATGGCTGCGCCAATTCCGGCGGCGACCATCGGTCAGGAGGAGCGATTACCATGACCTGCCCGCGGCAGAGCACTCTTTGGCGCAGGTTCTGGTGACCGGTATCCTGCAGCGTGAGGCCGATGTCCGTTTCACGGAGCGTCAGCGACTCGCACATCGCCGCCGAATGCTCCGTGGACAACTCGACGGTCACGTCGGGAAAATCCTTGCGCAACAGTACCGTCGCGGATGGAAGCAGCACCTGCGCCAGTGTCGGCGTGCAGGTCACACGCAACGGGCTGCTTCCCGGCTGGCCCATATTGGTGGTCAGGCGCTCCAGGTCCTGCACCTCCTGAATGATGTTCTCGATCCGCTCGCGCAGCAGCTGCGCCTGCTGGGTCGGCTGTACGCGGCCGCGTACCCGGCTGAACAGGGCGAAGCCAAGCTGATTTTCGGCGTGCTGCAGCGCCTTGCTGGCCGCCGGTTGCGATATGTCGAGTAGCTTCGCCGCCCCGGTGATGCTGCCGGAGGTCAGAATCGCATGAAACAATTCGATGTATCGCAGCCGCATAGCGCCCCGTCCAGCCGTCTTCGTCAAGCGGTGACGGCTCGAAGTTCAGCACAGTTCGTTACTGTCAGGCAAACCGCGCCGCGTCCCCCGCATCCGCTCGTCACCCGCCGAGCCCCCACAACCCCAAGTTATGCCATGCCCCCGTCTTTTCATTGGTGGCTGGCGCCTGCCGTGGTTATGCTTCTTCGGCCTTATTACGCTGAACGGAATCAGTTGGAGCTCGGATTTCATGTCCAATCATGGCGATGCGGCCGACCAGGGCCATTGGGGCCCGCCCTTTCTGCTGTATCTCGGTAGAGCACCGGACGATCTGGCGATCAAGACTGCCCGGGGTCTGGCTTTTTGGCGGCCCGACTGGTGTCTCGGCCAGTACCGCAGTCCCGGCTGTCAGCTGACACTCGGCTTGCCGGATATGGAGCCGGCGCGGGCCAAGGCCGCTGGTGTGGACACCATGGTCATTGGCACTGCAAGTGCCGGCGGGGTGATGGCGCGCGAGACCGTCGCCGACATCATCACCGCGCTGGACGCCAACCTCAACGTGATTTCCGGCCTGCATGAGAAGCTGCGTGGGAACACCGACATCGTGGCGGCCGCCAGGCGCAATGGCCGGACATTGTTCGATGCCCGCGAATACACCAAAAGGATTCCGGTCGGCACCGGCCGCAAGCGGGCCGGGCGGCGTCTGTTGACGGTGGGCACCGACTGCTCGGTCGGCAAGATGTACACCACGCTCGCCATTGAGCGGAGCATGCGCAAACGCGGGCTCAAGGCGGATTTCCGTGCCACCGGACAGACCGGCATCTTCATCGCGGGCAGCGGTATACCCGTGGATGCGGTAATCGCCGACTTCATCTCCGGGGCGGTCGAAATGATCTCGCCGGCCCGTGAAGACGGCGGCTGGGACCTCATCGAAGGCCAGGGGTCGCTATTTCATCCGTCATACGCCGGCGTGTCGCTGGGCTTACTCCACGGTGCCCAGCCGGACGCCCTGGTGTTGTGCCATGAGCTGACGCGACGGCACATGCGCGGCCTGCCCGCCAGCCCACTCCCGGACCTGGAGCGTTGCCTGGAAACCAATCTCACCGCTGCCCGCCTCACCAACCCCGAGGTCGAAGCGGTCGGTGTTGCGCTCAATACGTCCAACGTATCCGAGCAGGAAGCGCGCGCCGCATGCCGCGAGATCGGTGCGCGACTGGGCTTGCCCTGTGAAGACCCGGTCACCATGGGAGTCGAATCGATCGTGGATAGCCTGCTCTCGTGCTGCGCACACTGAGCCTCCGGCATCGCACGTTGCCGTTGCGATCGCCCTTTCGCATCTCGCGTGGAGTCAAGCTTGCAGCGGACGTGGTGACCGTCGAGCTCGACCAGGAAGGGTGCGTCGGGCGTGGCGAATCTGTTCCCTACGCTCGCTACGGTGAGTCCGTGACATCCGTGATGGACGAAATCGAGACCTTACGAAGCGCCATCAGCGCCGGCATGGGACGGGACGAGCTGCAGGCGCGCCTTCCTGCGGGGGCAGCGCGCAACGCGCTGGACGCGGCATTGTGGGACTTGGAATCGCAGCTTGGCCACGTACCTGTATGGCAACAGCTGGCTCGCCCGCCCCTTTCACCGCTCGAGACTGCGCTGACGATCAGCATCGACACGCCGCAGGAGATGGCGAAGGCTGCTGCCGCCATCGCGAATCCCAAGCTGATCAAGGTCAAGGTCGATGCCGACGACCCGGTTGCGCGAATCGAAGCCGTGCGGCACGCGGTGCCCTTGGCCAAACTCATCGTGGATCCCAACGAGAGCTGGACGATCGACATCCTGCGCGATATTCAACCCAGGCTCGAACGCGCCTCGGTGAGCCTCCTGGAACAACCGCTTCCGGCCGATGCAGACGACGCGCTGCTGGAGTTTTCGAGCCGTATCCCGGTCTGTGCCGACGAGTCCTGCCACACTTCGTCGGACTTACCGTCGCTGATCAATCGCTATCGGGCCGTCAACATCAAGCTGGACAAGACCGGGGGCCTGACCGAGGCATGGCGCCTGCTCCGCGACGCACGCGCCGGCGGGTTCATTGTCATGGTTGGTTGCATGGTTTGCTCTTCCCTCGGCATTGCGCCGGCGTTGGAAATCGCGCGCGAAGCGGACTTCATCGATCTGGATGGTCCCTTTTGGCTGCAGAGCGACCACCCGGGCGGCATCACCCTGCAGGACGGCCTGCTGATGCCACCATCAGCGGGATTCTGGGGTGAAGCGATGAGCCCCGGCCGAAGCCGTGTGCGCTGACGACGCACGTCTGGACGGCGTCGACCTGCAAGTGCTGGCGCAGCGACTGGGCACACCGCTGCATGTCTATTCCGCCACCGCAATCCGCGAGCGCATCCATGCGTTGCAAGCGGCCATGCACGGGCTCGATACGATGATTTGCTATGCGGTCAAGGCCAACGCCAACCTCGCCGTTTTGGGAGTAATGGCCGATGCCGGTCTCGGCGCCGACATCGTGTCGGCTGGCGAATTGCAACGCAGCGTGCGAGCGGGCATTCCCGCGAACCGCATAGTATTTTCCGGCGTAGCCAAGAGCGCCGAGGAGATCGATGACGCGCTGGCCGTCGGCATCAGTCGCTTCAACGTGGAATCGAAAGACGAGCTGATTCTGTTGCAACGCGTAGCGGCGGAGCGAAACGTCACCGCCCGCGCATCGGTACGCGTCAACCCCGACGTGGATGCGCTAACGCACGCGAAGATTTCCACAGGCAAATCAGAGAACAAGTTCGGCGTCGCCATCGACGAAGCACGACAGTGGTTTGCGGATAGCTCGCGGTTGACGCGTGTACGCCTGGATGGCTTGCACGTACACATTGGCTCGCAAATGCTCAGTCTGGATCCGATCCGGCTGGCGCTGCACCGCGTGGCCGCTTTCTGGCACGAGCTGGCCTCTGCCGGACATGTGATCGACACGATCGATGTCGGCGGTGGGCTCGGCGTGTGTTATCGCGACGGCGACGACCATCCCGTTTCCATTGAGGACTACGCTGACGTCATTCGGCAGACGCTGAATGGCTTCGGCGGCCGCATCCTGCTCGAGCCGGGGCGCTGGCTGGTGGCCGAGGCAGGCGTGCTGCTGACGCGTGTACTGCGCGTCAAGCGGGGGCAGCAACGGCGTTTCCTGGTCGTGGACGCAGCCATGACGGAGCTGCTGCGCCCCGCCCTCTACGATGCATGGCACGAGATCGTACCCGTATCGCGCCGACGCGGCCCGCCGCAGGTGTACGACGTCGTCGGACCGGTCTGTGAAACCGGCGACACCTTCGCCGTCGATCGCCAGCTTCCGCCATGCGAGGCGGGCGATCTGCTGATGATCAGAACAACCGGCGCATATGGCGCCGCCATGGCATCGAATTACAATTCGCGTCCACTGGCGGCCGAGGTAATGATCGACCGTGGTCGTTATGCGATGGTGCGGCGCCGTCAGACTTTCGAAGAAATGACCGCCGGCGAGCAGCTGGCGCAGAACTGGGATAGCACGTGAAGCGATTTACCCGATGCTCGTTGATGTCGTTGGCGCTGACTCTATCCGCGGCACATGCCCACGCGGCCGCGCCCGGAAGCGACTCGCGCTTGGGCTACGATCGCCTGGTCGCGGCGGTAGTGGCGCAGTACCGCCTGCCGGGGATTGCCGTCGGCGTCATCGACAACGGCAAAGTGATCTATACACGCACACTGGGAAAGCTGCAGTCCGGCAAGCCGATCGACACCGACACGCTGTTCAAGATCGCATCCAACAGCAAGGCCATGACCGCTACGCTCCTGGCCCGCCTGGTGGAAGAGGACAAGCTGCATTGGGACGACCCGGTGACGAAATACCTGCCGTCCTTTCGCATGTACGACCCCTGGGTCACCGCGAATATGCAGGTCGGCGATTTACTGGTGCATCACAGTGGCCTGCCCGAAGGCGCCGGTGATCTGATGCTGTGGCCGGATCCCAACCATTTCACTCCCGCGGACGTGGTGCACGGCCTGCGTTATCTGAAACCGGCATACAGCTTTCGCGCGGGCTACGCCTACGACAATACGCTCTATATCGTGGCCGGGCAGGTCGCGGCAGCGGCCGGTGGCGCCCCGTATCCGACACTCATGCGCCGCGAAGTATTCCAACCGCTCGGCATGAGCCGCTGCCAGATCGGTACCTGGAACCGCGACGAGGTGGGCAATGTCGCCCGGCCGCATATCCTGGAGAATGGTCGATACGTCGAAGAGCCGGCTGGCGGGCCCATCGTGCACGCTCTCGCGATGGATGCGGCTGGCGGAGTGCGTTGCAGCCTGAATGACATGCTGACCTGGGCCATGAACTGGCTGACGCCGACACCGAAGCAGCTGGCCTGGCTGTCGCCCGAGCAACGGCGGGAGGAATGGACCGGCTATACGCCGATGCCGATATCCGCGCAGCGCCATGCCTGGGATGGCACCCTCTTTTACAACTATGGTTATGGCTGGCGGATCGCCGATGCGGATGGACAGATGACCGTGTCGCACACCGGCACGCTGTCTGGCATGTACTCGGCCGTAACGCTGCTGCCGTTCCGCAACAGTGGCTATGTGTTCCTCATCGATGCAGATGCCGACGATGCGCGCACCGTGCTCAATGAGGTACTGACCAAGCGCTTTACCGCACCACAGAATACTCGTAGCGTGGCCAGCTACGCCGCAGAGCTGGCTCGCAATGAGCAGCAGCAGCGTGCCTCGCGCGTCCCCGATACATCCTCGCGCCAGCCCGCGACGCCTATCGATCTCAGGGATCGACTGGGCGTGTGGCGCGATCCGTGGTTCGGCGAGGTGCGGATTTGCGCGCGCGGCGGCACCGTGTTCTTCGCCTCGCAAAAATCGCCCAGGTTGGCCGGGCAGGTCATGCGCGTAGGCGAGCGCTATCTGGTGCACTGGGCAAGCGGCAACTCCGAGGCGTGGCTGCAATTTCCGCAACGGACGGGCGATGTGCTGCACATGGCAAAGGTCGATCCCGATGCGGACTTCAGCGACGACTTCGAGGACCTGGCGTTCGAAAGAGAGCATGCTTGTGACTAGCGGCGGCAATCGCCTCGGGCGGGGTGTGATGGTGACGCGCAAACGACTGCTGGTATTGGGGTTGGCGTGGCTGGCGACCGCTATCTGCGCACAGGCACAATCCGCGCAGCAGTCGAGGCGCACCCAAATCGACCAGCTGATGAGCCGCTATACGGGTGACATACCCGGCGCCTCGCTGCTGGTGGTCAGCGACGGCAAGGCGATCGTGAGAAGAGGCTATGGCTACGCGAATCTGGAGGAGCACGTCAAAGCCGGACCTGAGACCAACTATCGCCTGGCGTCGGTCACCAAGCAATTCACCGCAACCTGTATCCTGCTGTTGAGACAGGGTGGCAAGCTGCGGCTGCAGGACCACGTGCGCAAGTGGCTGCCCGAGCTGCCAGCCAGTGACGACGCGATCACTGTCTACCAGCTGCTGACCCACACGGGTGGGCTGATCGATTACGAGGATCTGATTCCGCCGGGCCGCACCGCTCAGCTGGACGATGCCGACGTATTGCGCCTGATCGCTTCACAGCACCGCCTCTACTTCGCGCCTGGCAGTGCTTATCGCTACAGCAATGGCGGCTTCGTGCTGCTGGGCCTGATCGTGCAGCGCATCTCGGGCATGGATCTGGCGGATTTCATGCACGAGCGCATCTTCAAGCCGCTCGGCATGGACCACACGCTGCTCTACGAGCACCACCGCGGGCCGCAGGTGACTAACCGCGCCTATGGCTACAGTGACATCAACGGCAAATGGACCAGAACCGACCAGGACACCACCAGCGCCACTCGCGGCGATGGTGGGATCTACTCGTCCATTGACGACCTGGCCAGGTGGGACGCGGCTCTCTACACCGACAAGCTGCTGAACGCGGATTCGCGGCACCTGGCCTTCAGTGCGCACGTGCGGACCGACGACCCCAGCATCGACTACGGTTTCGGCTGGCGCATCACCGGTGATACCGTATGGCACTCCGGCGAAAGCCAGGGATTTCGCAATGTGATCGTCCGCTGGCCAAAGCAGCACCTTGCCGTGATCATCCTCAGCAACCGCAACCACTTTCAGCCTTATCCGCTGGCCCTCGCGATCGGAAAGCTCTTTCCGCAATGAATGCAAAGGCGGGATTCGCGGGCCACGTGGTCGGCTACGACATCCCCGCTCTGCCCGGCATGGCCGAAGCGGATATCCAGACGCCCTGCCTGATCCTCGATCTCGATGCGCTCGAGCGCAACATCAAAAAGATGGGCGAGTATGCGAAGGCGCACGGGATGCGCCACCGCAGCCACGGCAAGATGCACAAGTCGGTCGACGTGCAGAAGCTGCAGGAAAGCCTGGGGGGCGCGGCCGGCATTTGCTGTCAGAAGGTTTCCGAGGCCGAAGTGTTCGCCCGCGGCGGCATCAGGGACATCCTGGTGTCCAATGAAGTGCGCGATCCGGTCAAGATCGATCGGCTCGCCCAACTTCCGACGCATGGCGCGCGAATCATCGTCTGCGTGGATGACCTGGCGAACGTGGCGGAGCTTTCGGCCGCCGCAGAGCGGCATGGCACGACGCTGGAGTGCCTCGTCGAGCTTGATTGCGGTGCGGGTCGCTGCGGCGTCAAGACCCCCAGCGCCGCGATCGAGATTGCGCGAGCCATCGACACCGCGCCAGGGCTGAAATTCAGCGGCCTGCAGGCGTATCAGGGCTCAATGCAACACCTGGAGAGCTACCGGGACCGCAAGGCCAAGCTCGACGACGCCATCGTACTGGTGAAGGCCGTCGTCGCAGCTCTACAGGAAGCAGGGCTGAAGCCGGAGCTGGTCTCGGGCGGCGGCACGGGCTCGTATTACTTCGAATCGAATTCAGGGGTTTATAACGAGCTGCAATGCGGCAGCTACGCCTTCATGGACGCAGACTATGGGCGAATCAGGGATAAGGATGGGAACCGCATCGACCGCGGCGAATGGGAGAACGCGCTCTTCATCCTGACCTCGGTGATGAGCCATGCGAAGCCCGATCAAGCGGTCTGCGACGCAGGACTCAAGGCGCAGTCACTCGATAGCGGTCTCCCCGTCATCCATGGCCGTGACGACGTCAAGTACGTCAGCGCTTCGGATGAACACGGCGTGATCGAGGACAAGCGCGGAGTTCTGCGCATCAATGAAAAGCTGCGGCTTGCTCCGGGACACTGCGACCCGACCTGCAATCTCCACGACTGGTATGTCGGCGTGCGCAACGGCAAGGTCGAGGTCGTCTGGCCGGTGTCGGCGCGCGGAAGGGGCTATTGATGCGCGCCGCGCCGATGGATCGGCGGCTGGGAAGCGCTGCGCGGTAGTATCGCAGCTTCCTGGGAGCCGGCGAGCACCGCGCCTTTGATTCGCACTGTCCAGATCCTGGTCCTGCTGCTGGCCGTGACCGCCGCGGTCGGCGTGGCCTCTGCGCGCCTGAAGGTCCCGCCATCGATCCTGCTCGTGATCACCGGCGTCGTGCTGGCGCTGGTGCCGGGGCTGCCCGCGCTGGAGCTGGCACCGGAGCTGGTGTTGCTGCTCGTGCTGCCGATCGTGGTGTACTGGTCCGCCGTCGCGATGAGCTGGCGCGAATTTCGCTTCAACCTGCGCCCGATCTCGATGCTGGCCGTGGGCTGTGTGATGTTCACCACGGCGGCCGCCGCGGCGGCTGCGCACTGGCTGCTGGGCCTGACGTGGCCGGAGGGATTCGTGCTGGGGGCGATCATCTCCCCGCCCGATGCGCTGGCACCGCTGTCCATTGCGCGCCGCCTGCAACTGCCGCGGCGCATCCTCACGATCCTCGAGGGTGAGGGGCTGGCCAATGATGCGACCGCACTGATCCTCTATCGCTTCGCGGTCGTAGCCGTGAGCCTCGGCGCCTTTTCACTCGGGCACGCCGCCGGCCTGTTCTGCGTGATCGTCGTTGGAGAAATACTGTGGGGGATCGGCGTCGGCTGGGTAATGCTGCGGCTGCGACGCTGGGCCGCCGATCCACCCATCGAAATCACTCTGTCCGTGTTGACGCCTTTCCTGGCCTACTGGCCACCCGAGTACCTCGGCGGGTCCGGAGTACTGGCGACCGTGACGGTCGGGCTGTATGTCAGCTGGAACGGCCCGCGGCTGATCAGTCCCGCAACGCGCCTGCAGGGCGTGTTCTTCTGGGACTTCCTCACGTATACGATCGAAGGTATCGTTTTCCTGATCACCGGGCTGCAGGCACGCACGCTGATGGCGGGTATCCGCGGCTATTCGCTGCGCGAGCTGGTGATCTCCGCCGCGGTCGTCAGCGCAGTCGTGATCGCGGCACGCTTCGCATGGATGTTTCCAGCGACCTATATACCGCGCTGGCTGTCGGCCTCGCTCCGCCGTCGCGACCCGTCGCCGCCGTGGCAGTGGCCGTTCGCACTGGCGTTCACTGGTGTACGTGGCATCGTCTCGCTCGCTGCGGCTCTCGCGCTGCCGCTGGCGACCGACGATGGCGCACCGTTTCCGCACCGGGACCTGATCCTATTCCTGACCTTTTGCGTGATCATGGTGACTCTGGTGGGTCAGGGCTTGGCGATGCCGGCCGCGATGCGCGCGCTGGGGCTGGCTCGCGCAGGCTATCGCGAGCGTCATGCCGACCGCGAGGCGGAGTTTGTGGCCCGTCGCCAGGCGGCCGAGGCGGCGGTGGCGCGGCTCGGCCGGTTGGTCAGCGAGCGTAAACTCACCGAGGAGCTCGTCGCGCCACTGCGCAGCAGCTACCGCGACCGGCTGCGACACCTCGAGCAGCGCAGCGACGGCAACCTTGGCCACCGCAAGCTCACTGAAACGCACGAGGAGATCGAATTGTTGCTGCTCGCCGCCGAGCGCGAGCGGGTCAACGAGTTGTCTCGTGCCGGTCAGCTCAAGGACGAAGCGCGGCGCCGGATCGAACGCGAGCTGGACCTGCGTGATGCGCAGCTGCAAAACCTGCGTGCCGAGGAATGAGGAACCGTCGGGGGCCTGTCAGGGCGGCAGCGTCGCCACGTAAGCTGCAATGCAGAGCATATCGTGCGGTGTGAGCTTTGACGTGACCACGCGCATCGGCGCGGCCATGGCTGCTGTTCGACCTCCGTTTTGAAAGGCCCAAAGCTGCCGAACCAGGTATGTCGGCAGCCGACCTGCGATGGGCGGCGCCGCCGCGGATCCAGTGAGCGTCGGCCCATGACAGGCGCCGCAGGCAGCAGCGTTGGCGAGCGCTCGACCTCTGGCGATGCTGCCGATGGGAGTGCGCGTCGCGACTGATCAATCCAACGGGCTCTTCCGGCAGCTCGACGATCCGCTCGCCGAGGGGCTCAGTCCGCGCGGGCGAGGTCGCAAGCCGCATGAGAGTTTGAGAGTCGACCGCCGAAGCCGGCACCGTTTGCGTCTCGACGACCCGTACCCACCGCCGCGGCTGCAACGAAGCGAAGTACCGGGCCGCCGCGCGCACCTGCCCGCTCGAATAGCCGCGCTTCATGGCAGTCAACAGCGCAATGGTTTGCGCGTCGCCCACGGCGAGCTTACGGGCGCCGCTGCGCCAGTCGACGAACTGCCTCTCGATGTATTCGGCGGGAAGACCCGCGAGAGACGCCGACTCCACATGTCCGGCACCGTTTGGAAGATGGCAGAGCGCGCACGGCAGGAGGGGCGGTCCCTTCCCCTGCTGCAGCGAGCCGCGGGCGACGATGGCCGGCATCGCAGGGTGCTCATTCGGATACCAGTCCGGAGGGTTGAGGGCATCCTGAAGCTGACTGCGTGTATAAGACCTGCGGCTGCCGGGCGCCCTCCAGTATTCGGGAAGCTCGGGTTTCATGAGCCGGACCGAGTCAGCAGCAGGCACAAAGAACGCCCACTCCGGGCGCTGCGCCGCATGACCGGAGGCGACGACGGACACATGCTAGAGCCGCAGCACGCGCCAGCCGGGCCGGGCGCAGCCTGCGGGTGTCGGCTACATTGGGATTAGCCCGCATCCCCTCATTCTAGCCACGCCGAGGGCCATGGGGTTGCTACCGGCAAGGCGTCATCCGCTAAGATGGGGCAATGAAATCGGGGGATGCAAAATTGGGCAAGGCGGGTGAATCGGGCTCCGTCGAATCGTGGGTCGTGTCGGCGGGACGGGACCGGCGACCGGGCTCGCCGCTGAACGTGCCGCCATGGCCGGCATCGAACTTCGTTCGGGGCCAGGATCGCGCGTACTCCCGCGACGACGGCACGCCCGGCTGGGAGGCGCTGGAAGAGATCGTGGGCGGACTCGAAGGCGGCTCATCGCTTTGCTTTGCCTCCGGCATGGCGGCAGTCGCCGCGGTTTTCGAGCAGCTCCCTACCGGGTCGGTGGTGGCCCTGCCCGACGACTGCTATCAGGGCGTCGTGGGACTCGCCAATGCGGGCCAGAGTCGCGGCCGCTGGACGGTGCGCCGCGTCGGCGTGACGGACACGCCGGGTTGGATCCAAATGGCCGGCGTGGCCGACCTGCTCTGGCTCGAGTCACCTTCGAACCCGCTGTTGGCGGTTGCCGATCTGGACATGATTTGCGCTGCGCCGCGCAAGCGTGGCGCGATCCTGGGTGTCGACAGCACCTTCGCGACTCCGCTCAACCAGCGCCCGTTGGCGCTTGGGGCGGACGTCGCCGTGCAGTCGGTAACGAAGTTCATCGGCGGCCACTCGGACCTGCTCGGTGGCGTCGTTTCCGTGCGTGACCCAAACCTGCTGGCCGCGCTGCGGCAGGTCCGCGATCTCGGGGGCGCAACCCCGGGTACCCTCGAGACGTTTCTCGCGGTCCGCGGGGTGAGAACCCTGGCGCTGCGCCTGGAGCGCGCGCAGCAGAACGCCATGACATTGGCCGAGCGCCTTGCGCGTCATCCGAACGTCACCTCGACCCGCTATCCGGGCCTGGCGAGTCACCCGACTCACGAAGCTGCGCGACGCCAGCTCAAGGGTTTTGGCACCATTATCTCGTTCGACGTGCGTGGCGACGCACGCGCCGCGGATGCTGTATGCACCGGGCTGCGGCTCATCCAACACGCCACCAGCCTGGGCTCGGTCGAGTCCACGATCGAACGGCGTGCTGGCATTCCCGGACAGGAACACCTGCCCGCGACGCTGCTGCGGCTGAGCGTGGGCATAGAGGGAGCTGAGGACCTGTGGGCCGACCTGGATCGGGCACTGCGCGCAGCGCCCTGACCAGAGGCGCCGCTCAGGGCTTGGCGCGAAATTCGATGTTGGGCGGATTCCGAAGCGTCGCGAGGATCACGCAGTAGCGCTCCGTCACTTCGATGAGTCGCCGGCGCGTCGTCTCGTCCAGTGAACCCTCGAGCTCGAACGTCAACGTGATCCTGCTGATGCCGATGGGTACAGTCTTGTCGACGCCGAGCGTACCGCGCGCATCCCAGACGCCCTCCGCGATGATCCTGCCACCGGTCAACCCGGCGCCCATGGAGGTCGCAACCGCGAGCACCGTCACGCCGGCGCAAGCCGCCAATGATTCGAGCAGGAGGTCGGCGGAGCATGCCTGATCCCCGGTGCCGCCTGTCGCGGGGTGCAAGCCGGCAACTCTCGGTTGCTGGCCATCGAGCCTCGCACCCAGCCGCTGCGGGTCGAGCACCGCTTCGGCCCGCGAAGTGACGAGCGCGGAGCCCGGCTCGGTGCGATATTTCTGCTTCAACGGACCCTGAAGGGCCCGCAACTCATCGGTATTCATTTCCAGCTCTCGAGCTATGAAGATCGCGGCTGGACAGTCTAGCAAGCGCCGGGTTCAGCGAGCAGATCGATGAGCGGCAAGCTCGGCCGTTTGTATGAAGGCAAGCACGCTCTCATAAAGTGACATCCGGTTCCGCTCGAGATGCATCACATGCGTACCATCATGGATGCACAACTGCCACTTGAGCGGGCTGGAGGTGAACCTTTCCAGGAACGCGGTGGTCGCGGCCACGGGCCTGGCGGATTCCGTGTCGTAGTTGCCATAAACCGCAAGGAGCGGGGCCGTCACCTGACTTGGCGCATACGGATAGATGCCGTCGTTCGCCGCGTCGATGTCCGCGCTGGGGCCGTCGGGAATTCGGATTGCCCCGGGCGGATCGCCCGCGACGTGAGGAGCGGAGGCCCGGAATGCCGCAGCCCATTTGCTCGTAACGGCGGGCTCCAGCAGCACGAGGCCCGGCGGCAGTGCCTGTTTGAAATAGAGCTGTCGCAGCCGCTCCGGGGGAGTGATGCTCCACCAGGCGACATGCTCGGATTCGGGCTCCGAACCCGGCTTGGGAACGATGGGACCAAACAGAGTCAGCGAGCTGAGCACGCCGGGATGACCGGCAGCGAAGAGCGCAGCGGGTATCGTTCCCCAGGAGTGGGCGACGATGTGCATTTTGGCGATGCGACGCTCGTTGCGCATGTAGGTGATCGCAACCGCGATTTCCCGGGCGGCCTCCGGCGCGCGGACCTGGGGCGGATTGGCTGCAGGCGACTCGGTCAAGGCGGGTGGCCGACTCGATGCGCCATAGCCCAGAAAGTCCAGACCGCAGGCCAGGAAGCCATGTTTGGCCATGAAATCCATCCAGGAGTCGTTTCCCCGGAACTCAAAGCCTGCCGCCAGCATCGTCGGAAAACTTGAGCCGTGAATGAACAGCACGCCCTTGTCGGTGGCTTGCTGCGGCGCTGCGCAATGGAGTGCGACATGCTGTGCCGACCCTGCGGCGATGGGAAGATTGATCGTCTCGAGCGTCGGCTTATAATTCAAAGAGGCCGCCAACAGCGCTATTCCGAGTTGAACCATAACCCTCTCCAGATCCGCGGGACGCAAGCTTAAGTGGCCCATTCTTCGTTTTGGGACGAAACGACAGGGGAGCCTGACGTCGCGGCGCTCGCCGCACTCATCACTGAGCCGGCCCGGAGCGCGATCCTGATGCATCTGCTCGATGGGCGCAGTTGGACGGCCAGGGAGCTGGCTGCAGTAGCGGGCGTGAGCGCCTCGACCGCCAGCGTCCACCTGCGAAAGCTCGTCGCCGGACAACTGATACGCATGAGCCCGCTGGGGCGTCACCGCTACTTTCGCATCGTCAATGTGGAGATCGCCCGGCTGCTCGAGCAATTGGCGCGCCTCGCGCCCAAGCGGCGGGCGGATACCCCGGGCGCGCGGCGCGCCTCCGCCGGCCTGCGCCGCGCACGACTCTGCTACGACCATCTGGCGGGGCGGCTCGGAATCGCAATTACCGAGGGCATGATCCGCGCCGGTTGGGTCGTCGAGGCGGAGCCATGGTTTCGGCTCACTGACAGCGGCGGCCGTACATTGCGCGAATTGGGCATCGATGCTGTCGATGGACGCACCTGCATGGATTGGAGCGAACGCAGACTGCACATCGCAGGCCCGCTGGGAGTCTCGCTGGCGCAGACATTCCTGAGCAGAAAATGGCTGCGGCGCGACGCCAGGAGCCGCGCCGTATGGGTAACGCCGGAGGGAACGGAAATCCTGCGCTCGCTGTTCGGTGTGAGCAGCGCGGATGTTCAGCAACCCGGGGCTGAACAGGACGCCACCGAGTTGCTGAGCCGGCGAGCCCAAAAATCCCGATGACATCGGCCGTCGCCTCCCCGGCGGCGCGTCAGCCCCTCACGTAGGCGACAAATGTCGCGGCTCACGAGCCCAGAGGGGCTTGCGGCCCTTCCGTGTCGTCTTTCCCCGCCCGTTTCCGCTTACCTGATAAGGGACGGAATTCGCGGAAGTGCGGACCTGATACGGCTGAAGCCGAACCGCGCGGCGCAGCTCCAAAAAATGAATCTCGGGAGATTGCAGCAGTGAAATCGCCATCGATACCTTGCATGCGCCATGTGGCCCTCGCGCGCGGCATTCCATCCCTTGCGCTGCTCGCCGGCATTATGTCAATGAGCATCAACGCGCCGGCCCGGGCGCAGAACTCGGGCCCCGGGAATCCGCAGAGCCTGGATCCAGCCGGTGTGCTGGAGAGCTTTTCGACAAACGGCTTCAATACGGGCACGACCAATGGATTCTTCGCCAACTTCGGCAGTAATGGCCGCACCTGCAACACGTGTCATGTCCAAGCGGAAGGATGGTCCCTCACTCCGCGCCATGCGCGGCGACTACCCAACGATGATCCACTCTTTTCGCCGGTAGATGGCGCGGACTGTCCGCCGCTGTCGGCGGATCAGGCGCCCAACAGCGCCAAGTCCTCGATGTTGCTCCGGTACTCGGTGATCCGCGTGCAGCTCGCAATTCCCGCCGCGGCGGATTTCAGCCTCGTTTCAGCCAGCAACCCCAAAAGGTGTGCGATAGCCCCCGGCTCGCCGGCCATCTCGGAGCAGTTGTTCCTCTTCAGGCGCCCGCTGCCTGCCACCAACCTCGTGCTGCTTTCCGCCGTGATGTGGGATGGGCGCGAGACATTGCAGAAGATCACGACCCAGGCGGGCGCGCAGGACATCACCCCGCTGCTGTTCGACCTGGCCGACCAGGCGAATTCGGCGACGACCGGGCACGCGCAAGGGGCACCGATCGCCGGTACCCAGGCGCAGCAGGATACCGTCTCGTTCGAGGCAGGCCTGTCCACGGCGCAGGAGGCTCTCCTACCCATGGTTGGCATTGCACTGCTCGATCAGCGGGGGGCGAATGGCGGTGCCTATTATCTGCAGGATACCCTGGCACCCGGCTTCTTCATCGGGGTGAATGATCCGCTGAATCCGCCGTTCACCAACAAGATCTTTACGATCTACTCCGCCTGGGAGCCCGGCAGTGCGGGGTACCGTCGCCTGACGCCGATCGAGCAGGCCATCGGACGCGGCGAGGCGATCTTCAACGACAAGACATTCGTGATTCACGATGTTCCCGGGCTCAACAGCGTGCCGTCGGATCCCCTCTACAATTCGTCCGACCCGCTTGCCGGGCACGACGTGGTGGCTGGATGCGGCTTGTGTCACAACACCCCGAACGTGGGCAACCACTCCACATCGCTCCCCATCAACATCGGCGTAACGATGGCTCACCCGGCGAATAATGACGGCAGCGCCAACACCGCGCTGGATCTGGCGAATCTGCCGATTTACATACTCAGGAGCGCCAGCACCGGCGCAACCGTGCGAGTGACCGATCCGGGCAAGGCGATGGTCAGCGGCAAATGGACCGACATCGGCAAGACCAAGGGCCCGATCCTGCGCGGGCTCGCGGCGCGAGCACCCTATTTCCACAACGGCTCCGCCCGGGACCTGGCAACGGTGGTGAAGTTCTACGACAAGCGCTTCAAGATCGGACTGAGCTCGCGGGAGCAGTCCGATCTGGTGGAGTTCCTCAAGGCACTCTGACCGCGGCGACGAGCTCCGCCGCGGCACGCGTTTCCGAATGGTTTGGTCCGAGGCTTGCGGACAGGGCCTGCGCGGCACGCTGGGCGGAGTTGCGCGCGCTGTTGCTATCGCCGGTGGCAAGCTGCGCACGCGCAAGCGCCATGAGCGCCGCACCGACATCCGCGCTCCGATCCACTGACGCTGCCTGAGATTCGGACACGACAAGTGCTTCGCGCGCTATCGACTGTGCATCGGCCGTACGTTGTAGAGCCAACAGAGCACTCGCCTTGAGTGTCAGAACGGCGGCGAGGCGATTGCCGGTGCGTCGCTGCGGATAGCCGAGATCCACGAGCAGAGGATCCAACAGCTGGAGTGCGGCAGCGGGCTCTTTGCCGCTCATCAGCACGCGCGCTTGCTGCAAGCGGATGCCGCGGAGTGCGGACTGATTCTCCCTGGGGTCGACGGCGGCGAGGCGCTCGGCGGCGGTGAGATCGGCCGAAGCCTGCGCGAGATGGTTGAGCGCCGCATCAGCTGTCCCCCGACTGAGCAACGCACCGATCTCTGCGCGGTGGTTCCCTTGCGCATGTGCCGCTGCGACCGCGCGATCGATCCATGCGAGCCCGGCACCCGTCTCCTCGACCCGCACTTCGTAGAAGCCGAGCTTGTTCATCAGGGCAGGCGGAAGCGACTGCGGTCCCTGCTGGGCCGAGACATCAGTGACCAGTTTGTGCTCGATCTGCAGCGCACCGAGCACATCACCCGAGTCGGCGAGGATACCGGCCTCATTGTGCAGGGCTACCATCATCTGCAGCGAACCCGTGTCGCCGGAATCCTGCAGTGCCACGACGAGACGATGGCTCCAGTCGAGGGCCTCCCTGTTGCGACCGTCTTCACCCAACATCAGCTCGAGCATGGTGGCGACCGTCGTGTAGTTCGGATTGGCGGTGTGCTGCCCCGCCTCGAGGACACGTCCGACGTTCTCGGCCGCCGCGATCGCGCCGTCGAGATCCGCCTGCGACCACAGGAACCGTGCCTGTGCCAGCCCGCACTCGATGCGAACGGATGGCGCAGCGGCCGGGAGTCTGGCGAGATTCGCCAGTCCGTCGCGCATTAGCGCTGCGGCGCGCGTGGTTTCACCGAGCGCGAGCTCGTTCGGGACGAGATCGCACTGCACCCTGGTGGTTGTCTCCACGTCGCCGAGCTGCAGCGCCAATCGCTCCGCCTTGACGAGGGCGGCGTGCTCGCCCCGGCTGTCGCCGCGATCCATGTAGCGGCCGGAGATATTGACCAGCGAGTTGATCACGAATCGTGGGTCAGCGCCGTAGTTCTTCTCGAGCACGTGGATCCCGCGATCGAGAAGCTGCGTCACGGTGACCGGCTTGCCATCCTCGCCGAGGTCCGACAGGAGCTCGTAGGCATATTGGGTTTCGTACTCGGCGCGTTTCGTTTCGAGGACTGCGCGATCGCGCTGGCGGTGCGCCTCGAGCATCTCGAGCGTAGTCACGATACTCGCCCCAACCAGGGTCAGCACCGCCAACGCCGCGAAGCCGACGCCGGTGCGATGACGGCGCACGAACTTGCCCGCGCGATAGGCAACACTGTCGGGACGTGCCGCCACCGGTTCGTGCGCGAGCAGCCGTTTCAAGTCCTGCGCGAAGCTTTCGGCGTTGCTGTAGCGCTGCGCGGGGTCCTTGCGCAGCGCCTTGGCTACGATGTTCTCGAGGTCCCCACGCAGCGCGGACGTGAAGCGCGTGTCGGCGAGCTTCGAGAGCAGCGGCGGGTCCTGCTCGATCGTTGCCCGGGCGAGCTCGGCCGCGCGCCCGCGCTCGGGGTCGAATGGGTGCCGGTCCGCGAGCAGCACATACAGCACCAACCCGAGCGCGAAGACGTCCGTTGCCGTGGTGACCGGCTGAGCCAGCAACTGTTCGGGGGCGGCGTACTCCGGCGTCAGACCGACGCCTGCTTCGCGAGTCAGCTCGCCGCCGGCCGGATCGAGCAGTGCGGCGACCCCGAAGTCGAGCAGCTTCACCACGCCATCCGCGGTGACGAGGATGTTCGAGGGTTTGAGGTCGCGGTGAACGATCAGGTTGACATGGGCGTAGGCAACCGCGGAGAGCACGTCGAGGAATAACCGCACACGCGCCTCGACGCCGAGCGCGCATCGCCGCGCGTACTGATCGATGCGCTCGCCTTCGACGTACTCGAGCACCAGATATGGCTGGCCGCCGGCGGCAACTCCAGCATCGACGAGTTGTGCGATGTGCGGATGGCGTAGCCGCGCGAGGACCGTTCCCTCGCGCACGAAGCGCTGTTCCGCGGGCCGGCCCAGCAGCGCGGCGTTGAGGAGCTTCACCGCGGCGCGGCCTTCGTACCGGCCATCGCTGCGCCGCGCGAGCCACACCGTTCCCATGCCGCCGTGGCCGAGAACCGACTCGAGCGTGTAGGCGCCCAGTCGCTGGCCGGCGAGACTCGTTGCGGCGCGCCACGCGGGTCCATCGAGGTCGTTGAGCAGCGGTTCACCGGCGATCCGTTGCTTCTCGCCCAGCAGCGAACGGACGATGGTCGCGGTCTCGGGTGCACGCGTATCGAGCCGTGAGAGCCAGTTTGCAAGTTCCGGCTCATCGAGCTCGAACGCCTCATCGAGGTAGCGGCTGATTTCCTGCCATCTGCTCTGCTGATCGCTCGGCGTCGACATGGGTTTGCGCTCTCAGCCCGAAAGCAGATCGCGGCCTTCGAGCGCTCGTAACAGCAGCAGGCGAGCCTTTCCCCAGTCACGCTGCGCGGTCCGCTCGGAGATGCCGCGCATGGCGGCGATTTCGATGAAGGAAAAGCCGCAAAAGAACTTGAGATCGACCAGCTCGGCGAGCTTGGGGTCGAGAGCCGCGAGTGCATCGATGGCGACGCCGAGACGCTCGAGCTCGGCTGCATCGATCACCTGCTCGGGCACGACAGTGGTGAGCCTGGTGATCTCGAACGCGCCACCACGCTTCTGCGCCTGACGGCGGCGCGCGAAGTCGATGATGAGGCTGCGCATTACACGCGACGAGTACGCCAGGAATTGCGCGTGATCACCAAACGCCTTTTCGGACCCACGCTGCATGCTGACGTAGGCTTCATGCAGCAGCGTTGTGGCGCTGAGCGTCAGAGCGCCGTTGGCGCGCATCTCCCGGTGGGCGATCCGCCGCAACTCCTCGTACAGAGTTGCGAATAGGGCATCCGGCCCTTTCGCGCCGTCATCGGATCGAATTATGTCGTGTGGCAGCTCAGGCAAGCGCTGCTCCGGAATTCGCTCGGGAGTTCGGCACAGCATGCCCGAGACAAAGTCCGGTCACAACGGGCAGCCGGCTGCCGCCCCATGTCCGGCCCGAAGCCGGCCGACGGGCAGCTACATATCCGAGCCCGAGCCCACAATTGTGGTGACTTCGGACGCCGCCTTGTGCATTGCCGACAAGTCCTTCGCGGCGATCCCGCGGCGCGCCGCCATGAGCGCACGCAGCGCCTTGGCGTGCAAATCGGACTTCTTCGGGGAATCCATCAGCGCTCCATTACCCATGGCCTTGCAGGGATCCCCGGCCGCGGCGTCGAAGCCCCGCCCGTGTGGGCCGACCAGGCAGTTGATCGTGTGGTGCAGATGCATGGTCGCAACTTCCTTGCTCTGCGAGGCCGCGGAGAGCTGTGCGTGTGTGCCGGCCGTAGCCAGCTCCTTCGCCGCATCCCCGGCGTGGGCCAACGCGGCGGATGATGAAAGGAGCACCGCGCCCAGCAGCGCCGTCGACGACAGCAATGAACGTTTCATGACATACCTCATTTTGGTGGGAGCAAATCGACCTGCGCTACAGGGGAAAGATATTGCCACGGATCAGCATCAGACCCCAAGAATCCTGCGAGCCGGGAGAGCGGCCGCGATTACGGCTCCGGCTACCGGCTAACCCGCGCCGCGCTCGAGTTTGGCGGCGATCTCGGCGACGTGCCGCCCCTGGAAGCGCGCCCCCTCGAGCTCGTTCTCGCTCGGCTGCCGAGAGCCGTCGGCCTTCGCCAGCGTCGTAGCGCCGTACGGCGTACCGCCGGAGATTTCGTCCATCCGTGTCAGCCCGGGGAAGGAGTACGGCAGGCCCACGATGATCATCCCCTGATGCAGCAGCGTGCAGTGAAAGCTGGTGATGGTGGTTTCCTGGCCGCCGTGTTGAGTTGCCGTCGAAGCAAACACACTGCCCACTTTCCCGACCAGCGATCCCTTCACCCACAGGCTGCCGGTCTGATCCAGAAAGTTGCGCATCTGCGCCGCCATGTTGCCGAATCGAGTGGGCGTGCCGAAGATGATCGCATCGTAATTCGCGAGCTCATCGACGCTCGCGATCGGCGCCTTCTGGTCGAGCTTCAGGCCGGCTTTGCGGGCGGCATCGTCCGGCACCAGCTCCGGCACACGCTTCACCGCCACCTCTGTCCCGGAGACGGAACGGGCGCCCTCCGCCACCGCCTGCGCCATGCGCTCCACATGCCCGTATGCGGAGTAATAAAGAATCAGAACTTTGGCCATCGCAGCACCTCCAGGCAGCAGTTGCCCGGCGTTCAACGACGCCCGCAGTGCCGGGTTCCCTAGCCTAAGCCGTCAGCACGGCGTCATGCAAAGGCGCAAGGAGGCCGCCGATTCAGGTGTGCGCGTCGAGAAATGCGTGCAGCTGCGATGTGCTGAGACTGCCCACGTGTGTCGCAACCGGATGGCCATCCTTGAAGATCATGAGCGTTGGAATGCCGCGTACGGCATAGCGCGTGGGGATGGCGGGATTCTGGTCGATGTTCAGCTTCGCGATCGTCAGCCGGTCGGCGTATTCGGTTGCGGATTCCTCGACCAGAGGGCCGATCATGCGGCAGGGGCCGCACCACTCCGCCCAGTAATCCACGAGCACGGGCTTCGAGGAAGCGAGTACTTCCGCCTGAAAGGTCTGGTCGGTAACGGTCTTGGTGGCTGCGCTCATCGGCTGAGCTCTCCGCGGTTGATCTGAAGGATCTTCACTTTATTGGCCGTCCAGTTCGAAATAAAGCATGCTATTTTGAAATCATTGTTCCGATTTCTGAATAAATATGGACAAATTGCAGGCCATGGGGCTATTCGTCCGGGTCGTCGAGACCGGGGGTATCGCCCGCGCCGCTGAGAGCCTTCGGATTCCAAAGGCTACCGCGACGACGCTGCTACAGAGGCTCGAGGCGTCGCTCGGCGTGAAGCTGCTGAACCGCACCACTCGACGGGTCAGCGTGACACCCGATGGCGCCGCCTACTACACGCGCGCAGCCGGCATCCTGGCGGAGGTTCGAGAGGCGGAGGAGGCGCTTTCGCAGCGCTCCAGCCCGCGAGGGCGGGTGCGGGTCGATGCGCCCACACTCATCGCCCGCTCCGTAATCGTGCCTGCGCTGCCGGAGTTCTTCGCGAGGTACGCCGATATCGAGCTGGCACTGGCCTGCAACGAGCGCCACTTCGACCTGATCGCCGAAGGCATCGACTGCGCACTGTGGATCGGAGAGGTGGGCGACCCGAGTCTGGTCGCGCGCCGTGTCGGATTCCTCTACTTCGCCACCTGCGCCGCGCCCGCCTACATCGCGGCACACGGCTCTCCGGCACACCCCCGCGAGCTCGCGCGCCATCGTTGCATCAACCACTTCTCTCCGGCAACGGGAGAAACCGTCGAGTGGGCCTTCTCCAAGGACGGCGAGCGGGTGCAGGCGGTGTTTCCCGGGAACCTCGCGCTCGAGGACGAGAACAGCTATGTCGGTGCGGCCGAAGCCGGCTTAGGGATAGCGCAGTTGCCGGCCTTCGTGCTCAAGGAGGGCATGGAGCGCGGAGCGCTCGACCTGGTGCTCGCGGACTGGCTTCCCGAGCCGTCGCCACTTTACGTGGTCTATCCGCAGAGCCGGCATCTCTCGCGCCGGGTACGCGTATTCGTCGACTGGCTGTCCGCGCGGATAGCCGATCACGACGGCATCCAATTGCGATCCACATTGCCCAGGGCGGCATGACCTGCTGCAATAGGCCACAATAGGGCCGACAGGCAAAGCTCGAGGCTGCGCTTTCTCTCGGGCATGAGCCTTGCGAATCCTGCCTACACCCAAGCAGCCGACAGGCCCTTAACTATGTCAGCAATCAGATACGTCACCCGCGGCAGTTGCCTGATCGCCCTGATCGGTCTGCTAGCCGGCTGCGTGATCGCCCCCCCGCATGGCGGCTACCATGACGGCTACTACGACCACTCGCATCATCGGTACTGGCACAACAACGGTTGGCACGACTGCGGCTACAACGACTCGCACTGCCACTGAGTAAGCGACCGGGCAGCGATGCCCGGTCACTCTCTGCCCGAGTGTCCGAAGCCGCCCGCGCCGCGGGTGCTGTGCTCGAATGAGTCCACGACTTCGAGCGCCACCTGGACGACCGGTACGACGACCAGCTGAGCGATGCGGTCGCCGGGCTGGATGGTGAACGGCTCTTGGGCGCGGTTCCAACAGGAAACCATGAGCTGGCCCTGGTAGTCGGAGTCGATGAGACCCACCAGGTTGCCTAACACGATGCCGTGCTTGTGGCCGAGACCCGAACGCGGCAGGACCACCGCCGCGAGGCTCTGGTCCTCCAGGTGGATGGCAATGCCCGTTGCAATGAGCTCGGCCTTGCCGGGTTGCAGCATGAGCGGCGCGTCGAGACAGGCGCGCAGATCGAGCCCGGCCGAGCCCGAAGTCGCATAGGCGGGCAGTGGAAATTCCGTACCGATGCGCCGGTCGAGGATCCTGACCTTGAGCGGCCGTCGCACGCCCGTCATGCCTGCGCCGAGTCGCGTTGCGGGGCGCCGGCGAGCGATGCAGCGTACGACTCCGCGATGAGGCGGACCAGCTCGCGCGCCAATGAAAGCTTGCTGCCGTGGCCGAGGTCGCGGCGGGCGTTGCGCCACAGGACGATGAGGTGATTGTCCTCGCACTCGAACACCTTGTTATCACCCACCTCGTTGGCGGCGATCATGTCGAGGTTCTTCTTCATGAGCTTGCCGCGCGCGTTCTGCTCGACGGACTCCGTCTCCGCGGCGAAGCCCACGACGAACGGCCGCCCGGGACGAGCAGCAACGGTCGCCAACACGTCGGGCGTGCGCTCCATGTTGAGATCGAGAGTGTTGGCTGTCTTCTTGATTTTCTGACCGTGCGGATTCGCGGGCCGGTAGTCGGCCACGGCCGCGGTCGAGATGAAAATGTCGGCCGCCGCCACTTCGCGCAGCACGGCGGCCAGCATACCCTCGGCATTCTCGACATCCACCCGGCGCACGCCTGATGGTGTTGGGACGTTGACCGGTCCGGCCACGAGGACGACCTCGGCCCCGGCCTCGCGCGCCGCCTGAGCGACCGCGAAGCCCATCTTCCCTGAGCTGCGGTTGCTGATGAAGCGCACGGGGTCGATCCGCTCGCGCGTGGGGCCCGCCGTGATCAGCACTCGCCGGCCCTGGAGCGGGCCGCTGCGCGGCAGCAGCATGTCGATGCGATCGGCGATCTCGATCGGTTCCAGCATCCGCCCCTCGCCGACTTCGCCGCACGCCTGATCGCCCTCCGCGGGGCCGAGGACGTGCACGCCTCTCTGGCGGAGGGTGGCGACGTTCGCCGCCGTGGCTGCGTTGGCCCACATGATGCGGTTCATGGCAGGCACGACGGCGATCGGCGCCTGCGTCGCGAGGCAAAGGGTCGCCAGCAGATCATTCGCCTGACCGCCCGCCAGACGAGCCAGGAAATCGGCGCTCGCGGGCGCGACCAGTACCAGCTCCGCCCAGCGCGCGAGCTCGATGTGCCCCATGGCCGCCTCGGCCGCCGCGTCCCAGAGCTCCAACCGCACGGGGCGGCCGGAAAGCGCCTGGAAGGTAAGGGGTCCGACGAACTCGCGGGCCGCCGGAGTCATGACGACCTGAACCTCGGCGCCGCGCTCGAGCAGACGCCGCACCAGATCCGCCGCCTTGTAGGCGGCGATGCCGCCGGTCACGCCGAGCAGGATGCGTTTGCCTTGCATGGGCGGATTATCAGACGGCGCCTGCCACGGGGCAAACCGGCGGGTAAGAAATGCGGTGTTTCTGCACAAAACGCCGTCTTTTGGCCCCTCGCCCCGGCCGCCCCCGTCTGCCACGATGACTGGCATGAGCGAGGACGGCACCAGTCTCACCATCCGCGAATGGCCGGAAGCGGAGCGGCCGCGCGAGAAGCTGCTCGCCCGCGGCGCCGATGCTCTATCCGACGCAGAGCTTCTCGCCCTGCTCCTTGGCTCAGGCATCCCCGGCTGCTCGGCTGTAGCCATGGCCCGCTCGCTCCTCAAGGACTTCGGATGCCTGCGGGACCTGCTCAATGCTCGCCTCGCCCGCTGGCGGCGCAAAGGCATAGGCGTTGCGCGTTACGCCGCCGTGCAGGCCGCGGTGGAGCTGGCGAAGCGACATCTGCATGAGCAGATGCGCATCGGCTCCCCTCTCACGACCCCCCAGGCGACCTACCGCTATCTGCTGGCGCAGCTGCGCGATCGACCGTACGAGATCTTCTGCTGTCTCTACCTCGACAACCGCAACCGCCTCATAGCCTTCGAGGAGCTGTTCCGGGGCACGGTCGACTGCGCCCAGGTCCATCCGCGAGAGGTGCTGCGCCAGGCCCTGCTGCATAACGCCACGTCCCTGATCGTGGCCCACAATCACCCCTCGGGCAGCCTGGAGCCCAGCCCCGCGGACGACTTCATTACCCGCCGCCTGAAGGACCTGCTGGCGCTAATGGACGTCCGGCTGGTCGACCACATCATCGTCGGCGATAGGCGCTGCTATTCGTTTGCCGAGCACGGTATTCTCTAGTCCGACTTGTCCCCACGCCGTGCGGCTGGTATAAAGCTCGGCTCCCGCGAGGTGGCCAGAGCCTCCCCGCGCCCAAGTAGCTGAATTTCAAGGGCGATTCATATGTCGCGCGTCTGCGAGATCACCGGCAAGGGTCCGGCCGTCGGAAACCGCGTCTCTCACGCTAACAACAAGAAGCGCCGCCGCTTCCTGCCTAACCTGCATACCCAGCGGTTCTGGCTGGAGACCGAGAAGCGCTGGGTGTCGCTGCGCGTCTCGACCAATGGCATGCGCACGATCGAGAAGAAGGGCATCGACAAGGTCGTTGCCGAGCTGCGAGCCCAGGGCCGGAAGATCTGAAGGAGCCCCCATGCGCGAGAAGATCAAGCTGCTCTCCTCGGCCGGCACCGGCCACTTCTACGTGACCACCAAGAACAAGCGCCTGCACCCCGACAAGATGGAAGTGCGCAAGTTCGACCCGGTGGCGCGCAAGCACGTCGCCTACAAAGAGTCGAAGATCAAGTAGTCGGCTTGCGGAATCGCAGCACGAACTGATCGGTCCTGCCACGAATGGCCGGATCGAAGATGTTTTTGGTGTGATCGTCGGCGGGGTTGCGCAACACTTCACTCTCGCCGATCAGCTGGAATCCAGCGGCCTCGACCTCCGCCTTGACGGACGCCTCGTCGATCCGATGCAGCGTGTTGGTGTCCCGCAGGCCCGAACCCTTGTCCGCCGCATGGTCGACGATCAGGTAGATCCCGCCCGGCTTCAGAGCCTTGAAGATCGCCGCGTTGATCTTCGCAACGTCCGCCGGCGCGAAGAACGGGTCATGCAGGTCGTGATAGTTGTCTGAAAGCCAGACCAGGTCGACCGGCACCGGCGGTGCAAAGTCGTTCACCGGCCCCACCATGGCGGTGAAGTTGGGAAACTTCGGGTCCGGCGTCCCGCCATCGCGCGGCAGTCGCATTTTTTTGAGGATGTTCGTCAGCTCGGTCGGGTAGAAGCCATAGACGTGGCCCTTCGGCCCCACGACGCCGGCGAAGATGCGGTCGTAATAGCCAGTGATAGGGATCACATCGGCCACAATCCAGCCACGATGCATCTGCGAGAAGGCGATGACGTCGGCCGGCTTGCGCGTTGCATCACGCTTCGTGTCGGCCGCAGGCCGTTCGGGGTTGGCCACGGCGGCGGCGATGTAGCTCGGCACGGCCGGGCCGGCACGAGCGGTGGAGACCGTGGCCACGGTGACCGCCAGCGCGGCAAATATCGCAAGCCGGGCGAGCCCGGTCATCACACGGGTCGTATTCATGGCCGTGGGTTCCGCCAGCCACGTTCCGGGTTCATGGCGGCCGTGCCTCAGTTGGTCAGGCCGGCCGGGCTCTGCCTGGACTTCAGCGCAGTGCACAGCGCAATCGACTCCCGCGTCTGCGCAAGCCCGCGCGCCGTGCCAGGCACCTGATCGCCCTTGGCAGCGAAGAATGCCGTCAATCTGTCCCCTTCAGCCTGAGAGCAGCCGCCAGCGGCGGCCAGGGCCGGCAGGTCACCGCCGGAAAAGATGCCGGTGCGGGCGACGATGCGCTGATAGTGCCCGGTGAACCATTGCCAGAGCTGATCGCGCTGCGCGCGAGTCTCGCGGCCGCCCCTGAGCACCATCGCCATCTCGCCGACCTTGACCTGGTCAGTGAGCGCGAAATCGCGCGCAGCGTCGGCTTGCGCGCCCGGGGCGTAACTCAAAGCGGCGAGCATCGCGTTGCGCTTCACCGGATCGGTGGTCACACCGACCTGACGGATCAGAGCGCTGACGGCAGCCGCACCATGCTCCTCCACGGCGACCGCAAGCACGGTGGACAGCAGATCGGGGTTGGCTGCATCGAGATTCAGTTGTCCATTGGAACCGCGCTCGAGAGCCGCGTCCCCCTGCTGCAGGAGCGCTGTCCTGACGGCAGGCACTTCGAACGTGAGGCCAAGCGTATCGGCGAGTGAGTTACGTGTCATTGCATCGTCCGGCGACTCACCGACGCGTCGGCGGTACCCGAGCGCCTCGAGACGCGGCAGATAGGCCTTCTCGACGGCGTCACGAACTGCCGCACGCTCCGTGTCCGAAAGCGTCTCGTAGCGATAGATCCACTCGACCGTCTTCAGAGGCGCGAGCGACACATCCCTGACCTTCGATGGGGCGATCTCACGCATCGTCGCCAGCACCTCATGTGCGTCGAGGGTCCCGCGGGCAAAAGCAGCACCTGTGGAATCGGCATAGGCGAGCTGCTCCGCGTCGCTGCGGCGGGCGATCGTCTGGCTCAGCGCCACGCGATCCGGCTTCGCCATCTCGAAGCGGTAGTAGCCGGCGCCGGCCGCGTTGGGCATATACCATCGCGGGCAGGCGCCCTGGACCTTCATCCACGCGGTGCGGGTATCGAGCAGCTGGCACTGCGTAGCGCCGGGAAAGCGCACGCATACCGGGACTCCCCACAGGCGGCTCGGATCGCCCTGGGATCCCAGCGGCAGGTATCGGCTCTGCGTCAGCTCGAGGGCCGCCCCTCCGGCATGCGCGCAGTCCAGCCGGGTCGTCACCAACGGAACGCCGTTCTGATTCAGGAAACTTTCGAACGCATGCTCGAAACGCTCGTCCTGATGAGCGGCGGCCGCGATCGCGCCGACCAGATCCGACGCCTGGGCATTGCCGAATGCGTGCGCCCTGATGTACGTGCGCATGCCCTGCTGATATGCCCGCGGGCCGACGAAGTGCTCGAACATGCCGATCGTCGCCGCGCCTTTCAGATAGGTGATCCCATCGAACGCCGTGTCGATATCGCCATTGCCCGATATCGGCTGGCGGATCATCCGCGCGCTGACCAGACTGTCGTTGGCCATCGCCGTCTCGCCGGCGGTGATGCGGTCGAGATCGGTTCGGTAGTCCGGGTGCAGCTCTTCGGCGACCTTCTGCTGCATCCAGGTCGCGTACGCCTCGTTCAACCAGATGTCATTCCACCAATGCAGGGTCACGGTGTCCCCCGTCCATTGATGCGCGAGCTCGTGGGCCTCGACGTTGAAGGTGGTGCGCACTGCTTCCGGACTGGAGTTTTTGTCGAGCAGCAACAACCAGTCGCGGTAGGTCACCAGGCCCGCGTTCTCCATCGCGCCCGCCGAAAAATCCGGCATGGCGGCCAGATCGATCTTGCCGAACGGGTAGCCGAAGCCGTAGTAGTTCTCCTCTGCCTCGATGATTCCGGGCACCATCGCCAGCGCGCGCCGCATCTTCGGACCGTTGCCGTGCGCAGCAATGCCGCGTACCGGCACCGGCCGGGAGCGCCAGCGGTTCGGCGGGATCGTCGGACCCTGCACGATATCCCAGGGTCCAACATCCCATGCATACAGGTAAGTCGGCAACGGCTTCGTCGGCGCGAACGTCAGCGTCTTCCAGCCGCTCGCGTCGCTCTTCTCGCTCACCAGCGACGTGTTGGCAACCCCGTTGTCGGCCTTGGGGATCGTGAGCATCAGGGTGAGAGGGGCCTTGAAGCCCGGCTCGTCGAAGCAGGGAAACGCGAGGCGAGCGCTGATCGGCTCCATTTGCGTCATCGCATAGGCGCGGCCGTCGAACATAACCTTGTAGTAGCCCTGCAAGGTATTGTTGTAAGGAGCAGTGAAGTTGAGCGTCAGCGTGAGCCGCTGCGGCTCGACGACCTCGCCCAAATCGACGCGCGCCACCCCTGCCGCCGGCGTGGCCTCGCTGTAGCGGACCGGGCGCGCATGGCCATGCGCATCGGTGATCGTGGCACTGGCTACGCTGAGATCCTTGCCGTGCAGCCACAGATGATCGGATGCCTTCTTCAGGTCGATCGTAATGGTGACCTGGCCGCGATAGCTCGGGGCGGCCGGATCGCTCTGCAGCGCGAGCAGATAGGAGCGCGGCACCGCCCAGCGCGGCAGCATCTGCTGCGGTGGCGCCTCGTTCGCGGGCACGACGGCCGCAGGTGCCTCGGCGGCCGCCGCGAGCGCAGGCATCGCCGTCAGCGACAGCATGGACAGGAGAGCGATAGGCAGAGTACGCATGTTGTTCGAATCCTTGCAGGCGCGGATGGTTGAGTCGACCACATCGGTCGTCTGGCGGGCAAGTCGCCTCACCGAGGCGGCAACTCCTCTGGCCGACTCGGTAACGGCTGACGGATCCTCGTCATCGGCTACGCCCGCGGCTCGATGCTGCGCAGGTGACGGTGGGCGGAAATCCAGGCGCCCAGCCACCCCAATGCCATGCCACCGCCGAAAAGCACGCCGAGCACCTGTCCCGAGGGGCCCCGCAGCGTGTAACCGCTGCCGTAGAGTTGTGCCAGTGTCACCACGGCCGGATCCAGCACCAGCACCGCCGCCTCCAGGATTGCGGCGGCGAGTGCCGCTCCCCCAAGCCCGTAGAGCAGCCCCGTATAAAGGAATGGCCGGCGCACGAAGGCGTTGGAGCCGCCCACCAGCTTGGTTACCTCGATCTCCGCGCGGCGGTTGAGGATTTCCAGTCGGATGGTGTTGCCGACGACGGCGAGCACCCCGGCGCCGAGCAGCACCGCGGCGATGAGCATCAGCCGCCGCAGCACGGCCACGATGGCGTTGAAGCGCAGCACCCACTCCGTATCGAGCTGCACCACATCCACTTCGGGCCAGGCGGCGAAATAGCGCCGCAGCGAATCGAGGTCGGCGGCGCTGCTGGCTCCGCGCTGCGGCACCACGTGCAGCACGTTGGGCAATGGGTTGGATGGGAGCGCATCGAGGGCGGCGCCGAAGCCGGAGTACTTGCGAAACTCCGCGAGCCCCTCCTGCGCGGGAATCACGCTCACCTGCGCGACGCCTGGCCGCTGGCGCGCGGCGGCCGCGAGCTGCTGCGCCTTGGCAATCGTGACACCGGATTTGAGATACACCGACATGTCGACGGCATCGCCGAAGCCGCCCGTCGCGGTCTGCGCATTGGTCACGAAGAGACCGAGCGCCGCCGGCAGCGCGAGCGCCAGTCCGATCACCAGCAGCGTCAGGATGGTCGCCAGCGGGTTGCGATTCAATCTGCCGACAGAGCCGAGCAGGGCCTGTGCGTGGCGCGTGCCGAAGATGGCGGCTCTCATCGCTTGGCCACCAGATGCGGCAGCGGATCGCTGCCATTGCCTTCGGTCGGGCTCTGGATCTCGCCGCTCGCGAGCACGATCTCGCGCTTGGCGAGGTCGCGCACGATATGTTGGTCGTGCGTCGCGACGAGCACCGTGACGCCGACGTCGCTGAAGCGCCGGAAGAGGCGCATCACTTCCAGTGAGAGATCCGGATCGAGGTTACCGGTCGGCTCGTCGGCGATGATGAGCGGCGGCTTGCTGACCACCGCGCGCGCAATTCCGACCCGCTGCTGCTCACCGACGGAAAGCTCCGCGGGGAGCATTCCCTCCTTGCCGAGCAGGCCCACCTGGTCGAGGGCGGCACGCACGCGCTTGTCGATCTCCTTCAGCGCCGTGCCCGCGACCACCAGCGGCAGGGCCACGTTGTCGAACACCGGCCGGTCGGCGAGGAGTTTATGATCCTGGAACACGACACCGAGCTGGCGGCGGAAGGCCGGAATGTGGCGCGCCTTCAACGTACCAGTGCTCTTGCCGTTCACCGTCACGGTGCCGCGCGTGGGACGCTCGAGGAGCGCAACGAGCTTCAGAACGGTGCTCTTGCCCGCGCCCGAGCGTCCGGTCAGGAAAACCATCTCGCCGCTTTCGATCGCGAAACTGACGTTGGTGAGGGCCTCCCGCCCGTTGGGATAGCGCTTGCTGACGCGCTCGAACCGGATCATCGCGCCGGCTCGCGCGGCCCTGAGACGAGCGCTGCGGCGAACGCGCGGGCGTCGAACTCGCCGAAATCCTGCGGCTGCTCGCCGATGCCGATGAAGCGGATCGGCAGGCCGAGGCGGCGTGCGATTGCGATCACGATGCCGCCCTTGGCGGTGCCGTCGAGCTTGGTGAGCGCAATGCCGGTCACGCCGATCGCCTCGTGGAACTGGATGGCCTGCGAGAGCGCATTCTGGCCCTGGTTGGCGTCGAGGACCAGCAGGACTTCGTGCGGGGCGGAAGGCTCGACGCGCTGCACGACCCGCTTGACCTTCTTCAGCTCTTCCATGAGATGCGACTGGCTGTGCAGTCGCCCGGCGGTGTCCGCCAACAGCACGTCGGTTCCCCGGGAGCGCGCCGACTGCACCGCATCGAAAACCACGGCGCCCGGATCGGCGCCGGCGCGTTGCGCAACGAAGGCAGCCGCGGAGCGCTCCGCCCAGACCTGCAACTGCTCGATGGCGGCGGCGCGGAACGTATCACCGGCGGCCAGCATGACGCTGCGCCCCTCGTCAGCCAGCCGCCGTGCAAGCTTGCCGATGGTGGTGGTCTTGCCGGAACCGTTGACGCCGACCACCAGGATCACGAACGGCTTCCTGCTCTCATCGATGACGAGCGGCCGGGCGCAGGGCTCGAGGATCTCTACGATCGCATCCTGCAGCGCACTGACGAGCGCCTCGACGTCCGCGAGCTCCTTGCGCGCCACACGCATCCGAAGCTTCGTCAGGATGTCCTCCGTTGCCTCCACGCCGACATCGGCAGTGAGTAACCGCGTCTCCAGCTCCTCCAGGATCTCGGCGTCGACCTGCCGTCCTTTGAAAAGGTCGGCAAGATCGTACGTGAGCCAGGAGTTGCCGCGATTCAAGCGGCTGCGCAGCCGCTTGAAGAAGCCCTGGCGCTCCTCGGCTTCGGCGGCGCCGTCTTTGGGTTTGCGTCCGAACATGGTGTATCTGTCGGTAGTGTATCGTAGAGATGCGGTACCACCCGCCCGGATCCAGCGATTCAATGAAGGCAGTCCCTTGAGCCGGCCCTCCTCTCCTCAGCGTGGCGCTTCCGCCCGAACGCTGCGGATCATCGGCGGTGCCTGGCGCGGGCGGCGGCTGCGCTTCCCGGAGGCGCCGGATATCCGGCCCACACCTGACCGCGTTCGAGAAACTCTCTTCAACTGGCTCGCGGCCCGCGTGCCCGGCGCAAGCTGCCTCGATCTCTTCGCGGGCAGCGGCGCCCTCGGCCTCGAGGCGCTGTCCCGCGGCGCGGCGCGCCTGACCTTCGTCGAGCACGACTCGAGCGCCGCACGCGAGATCGCGGTGCGCCTCGAGGAATGGGGAGCGCAGGGAGCGCGCGTCGAGAACGTCGACGCCCGGCGCTTTCTCGAGCGCAAGCCTGCTGAGCCGGTCGACATCGTGTTCCTCGATCCACCGTTCGCCTCGACGCTCCTCGAAGAGACCGCGGCGCGCCTCGAGCAGTACGGCTGGCTGGCGAAGGACGCGCGCATCTATATCGAATGTGAGGGGGATCGCTCGCCGCAAGCCGCCGTCCCGCGCGGCTGGGCGCCGCTGAAGGCCAAGCGGGCGGGCGAGGTCGGGTATCATCTCTATTCGCGCGACGAGAGGGGGGCATGAATCGAATGAGCCGCAACGCCGTCTATCCGGGTACCTTCGACCCGATCACCAACGGCCACCAGGACCTGGTGCGCCGCGCGGCCGGCATCTTCGACCGAGTCATCGTCGCGATCGCCTCCAACCCCAACAAAGCGCCGATGTTCCCGCTCGATGCCCGCATCGACCTGGCGCGCCGCGTGCTCGTCGACCTGCCCAATGTGGACGTGCTCGGCTATTCCGAGCTGACCATCGGCTTCGCCAGCAGGCACCACGCCACGGTCATCATCCGTGGGCTGCGGGCCGTCTCCGATTTCGAGTTCGAATTCCAGCTCGCCAATATGAACCGCCACCTCGACCGCGACATCGAGACGGTATTCCTGACTCCGCAGGAGCAGTTCACTTTCATCTCGTCATCGCTGGTGCGGGAAATCGCGGTGTTGGGAGGCGATGTGCACGAGTTCGTCCATCCCATCGTCGAGGCCGAGCTCAAGAAGCACCGGAAAGTGAAATAGGACTACGCCTGACAGTTGGGGCAGTAGTACGTGGACCTTCCCTGTTGAGTCAGCTGCCGGATCGCCGCCCGGCAGCGCCTGCATGTCCCACGCTCATATACGTACAGCTTCTGCCTGAAGTATCCGGGCTCGCCGTCCGCTCCCACATAATTGCGCAGAGTCGTTCCTCCGACTTTGATCGCATTGGATAGCACGGCCCGCACAGCCTTCGTCAGCCGCGTCACTTCGTCCCGCGTCAGGCTCTGTGCCCGCCGTCGCGGCCTGATCCGTGCGCGAAAGAGGATTTCGCTGGCGTAGATGTTGCCGACGCCGACGACCAGCCGGCTGTTCATGAGCACCTGCTTGATCGATGCGCGTCGGCGCCGGGTGATCCGCCACAGGTAGTCCGCGGTGAACTCCGCGGAGAAAGGCTCCGGCGCGAGGCGGGCGAGCAGCGGATGCAGGCTCGGATCGCCGCTCACGTAGTGCAGGCTGCCGAAGCGGCGCGGATCGTTGAATCGCAGGGTGTTGCCGGACTCCAGCAGCAGATCGTAATGATCGTGCGCGACGCGGGGCGTGTCGGCGGGCAGCACCCTCAGGCTTCCAGACATGCCGAGATGCAGCAGCAGGGTGCCCGATTCCAATGGCAGCAGCAGGTACTTGGCGCGCCGCCCGGTGGCGGTGACCCGCTGCCCGGCCACCTTCGCCGGCAGATCATGCGACACCGGCCAGCGCAGCCGCCGGTCATGCACCGTGAGCGCCACGATCCGGCGTCCGGTCACGTGCGGCTCCAGGCCCCGCCGCGTCGTCTCGACTTCCGGCAACTCAGGCATGGCTCCGGCCTACGGCAGCATTCTGCGCAGCACTCTGTCGCGCAGCAGATAATGGTGCGCGAGCGCGGCGGTGGCGTGCAGGCCCGCCACGATCAGTACCACGTCCGCGCAATCACCGTGCAGCCCCTGCAGGGCTCTCCTCAAGGCGCGATCGCCGGGGACGAGCTTCGGGATGGTGTAGAGGTTGAATAGCGTGTCGCCCCGCTGCCAGGCATTGAGAATCCCGAGCACCACCGTGGCCGCGACGAGAAGATAGAGACCGTAGTGCACGACCCTGGCCGCGACGCCGAGCCAGCCGGAATTCGCCAGCGGCAGTTTGCGGCCGGCACCCGCACGCCACAGCACGCGGACCAGCAGCACCACGCCGAGCGTGGCGCCAAGACTGATGTGTACGGAGCGGGCATCGATCTTCGGCGCGCCCTTCGGAAAGAAATCGATCGTCTGCCCGAGCGTCCACAGGACGGCCACGAGGCCCGCGGTGAGCCAGTGCAGCACGATGCTGGGGCGATCGTAAGTCACTGCAGGCTCGACCGCCGCGCGCTGCGTGATGGCCGCTGCCTGCGCGACCTTCCGTGAACCCTCTGCCTGCATGAGGCGGCTCCACCTGCAACTTTACCGGACCGCAGAGCGTACGCGATTCGAGGGGAACCGCCACTGCGTACAGGGATTGATTCTGCCCTCGCAATAATCTGCGGGAAGATCCGTCATGACGACCATGAAAGCCGTGCGCATTAGCTCCTTCGGCAGCCCCGCCGCGGAGGCTCAGGCTCAGCTCAAGCAGCACCATGCCCCGGGGCAAGGTGGTCCTCCAGATGGGCTGAGGGACCCCTCCTAAGGGGGATGCCGGAAGCTTCTCCTGCGGCGCAAGCTCCTGTGCGAGAAGGGGAAAAAGTGATGGCTGGGAACTTTTTCCTGCCCTTAGCACTCCAATACGCCGAGTGCTAAAATGCCATCCCAACGATATTCGGAGACTGCATGACCGCAAATACCGCATTGATCGCGCGAGCCGGTGATCTGGCGATTGCCGGTCCGATCGGGAGCCTGGAGGCGTACCTCGATCGCGTGAGCCGCATCCCCGTGCTGACCCGGGAAGAGGAGCGCGCTCTGGCGGAGCGCTTCCGCTTCCACGAGGACCTCGACGCTGCCCGCAAGCTCGTGCTCTCGCACCTGCGCTTCGTGGTGCACATTGCGCGCGGCTACAACGGTTATGGTCTGCCGGTCGGTGACCTCATCCAGGAAGGCAACGTCGGCCTGATGAAGGCCGTGAAGCGTTTCGATCCGGCGCTGAACGTGCGACTGGTGTCCTTCGCCGTGCATTGGATCCGCGCGGAGATCCACGAGTACGTGCTGCGCAACTGGCGCCTGGTCAAGATCGCCACCACCAAGGCGCAGCGCAAACTTTTCTTCAACCTGCGCCGACTGAAAAAGAATCTGACCTGGCTCTCCGCGGAGGAGACGGCGGCCGTCGCGCGTGATCTGGGCGTCACCCCGAGTGAGGTGACGGAAATGGAAAAGCGCCTGGCGGCGCGTGACATGTCGTTCGACCCGACGCCGGAATCCGAGGAAGAAGAAACCTACAGCCCCGCGGCTTATCTGCCGGCGCCCAATGCGGACCCGGCGGAGCGGGTGGAAAGCGCGGAGTGGGAAGACGATTCCTCGGCGCGGCTGCGCGATGCGCTGGAGCAGTTGGACGACCGCAGCCAGGATATCGTGCAGCAGCGCTGGATGAGTGAGGACAAGGCGACCCTGCACGAGCTGGCCGACAAGTATGGCGTGTCCGCGGAGCGGATCCGTCAGATCGAGTCGAACGCGCTCGGCAAGCTGAAAGGCTTCATGGGTTCGGAGGCCTTGCCGGCCTAGCTGTCTACTCCTGGCCCATCGCGGCCTGCAGCACTGCTGCCGCGACCCGCTCGTGCATAGCCTTGTCGAGCGGGTTCGGCACCAGTGCGTCGCCGTCCGCCTGATCTGCGATCGTCCGCGCGGCCGCCATCAGCATTCCATCCGTGAAGCGTGCAGCCCGCGCTGCCAGCGCCCCCTTGAAGAGCCCAGGGAATGCGAGCACGTTGTTGATTCCCTTGCCGTCGGCTGCGAACGCCGCGCCGCGCTCCCGTGCCGCCAGCGGCTCGATCTCCGGATCAGGGTTCGAGAGCGCGAGGATCACCTGGCCCTGACGCACCCACTCGGGCTTGATCAGGCCCTTTACGCCGGTGGTCGCGATCACGATGTCGGCGCGTTCCATGATCGACTGCAGCGTCGCGCCCTCGCCGCCCAGGGCCACGAGGCGCATCACGGCCTCGGGGTTGCGGTCCGCGCCGAGAAGTTTCCTGGCGCCTCCGGCGCGCAGCAGCCGTGCGATCCCGAGGCCGGCGGCGCCCAGGCCGACCTGTCCGATCACGCTCTCCTCCCAGCTCCTGCCGGCGCGCCGTGCGGCGTTCGTCAGCGCGGCGAGCGCGACCACGGCGGTGCCGTGTTGGTCATCGTGCAACACCGGTTTCTGCAGCCGCTCACGCAGCAGCCGCTCGATCTCGAAGCATTCGGGAGCGGCGAAGTCCTCGAGCTGAATGGCGCCGAAGGACAGATGGATGCTGGCGATGAGGTCCGCGACCCGCTCCGGCCGCCGCTCCTCGAGCAGGATCGGCACCGCTGACAGGCCGACCAGATCGGCGAACAGCGCCGCCTTGCCTTCCATGACCGGCAGTCCCGCCAGCGGCCCGATGTTGCCGAGTCCCAGCACCGCCGTGCCGTTGGTGACCACGGCCACTGTGCTGTCGACGCTGGTGAACTCGCGCGCCGCCTGGCTGTCTTTCTGGATGGCGAGACATACCCGCGCCACGCCAGGCGTGTAGATGTCGCGGAGCACCTGCAATGTGTTGATCGGCAGGCTGGCGATCGTGCGGATTTTGCCGCCGCGGTGGCGGTTGAAGACGCGGTCGGATTTGCCGATGAAGCGGGCCGCCGGCAGCCGGTCGATGCGGTCATAAAGACTGCGATCGGCCTCCTCGTCCATCTCCAGCGTGATCTCCCATTGGGTCAGGCCCTGATCGCGGCGAATCGCAACCAGGTGCTCGATGGTGAGGCCGGCCTCGGCGATCACCTGCAGCACCTTGGCGAGGCTTCCCGGCTGGTGGATGGTCTCGATGATGAGGATTTCGGGTATTTTCATACGGGGGCCGACGATACCAGCGCAGCGCGACCCCGGCCATGGCCGCAAGTCTCGCCTTCCATGCCCCTATAATCGCGCCCATGAAGCGCCTCATTGCGATCGTGGAAGATGAGCCAGCCATCCGCGACAACTACGCGGCCGCGTTCACGCGCGAGGGCTACCTGGTGCGCAGCTACGGCAACCGCGCACAGGCGATGGCAGCCTTTGCCGCCCGCCTGCCCGACCTCGCCGTGATCGACATCTCGCTCGAGGATGAGCCGGAGGGCGGCTTTGAGCTCTGTCGGCAGCTACGGGCCCTGTCGGCGGAGCTGCCGATCATCTTCCTCACGGCCCGCGACTCGGAACTCGATGCGGTATCGGGCTTACGCCTCGGGGCGGACGATTTCCTGACGAAGGATCTCAGTCTGGCCCATCTCATTGCACGGGTGAACGCCCTTTTCCGCCGCGTCGAAGCACTGCGTAAGCCACCGGATGAACAGGAGCAGAGGGTGCGCCGCGGCCCGCTCACGCTGGATGCCGAAAGGATGAGCGTCGAGTGGAATGGGACGGTGGTGCTGCTCTCGCTGACGGAGTTCTGGATCGTGCATGCGCTGGCGCGGCACCCCGGCCACGTGAAGAACCGCCAGCAGCTGATGGACGCCGCCAACGTTGTGCTCGATGACAACACGATCACCTCGCACGTGAAGCGAATCCGGCGCAAGTTCCAGAGCATCGATCCCACATTCGACGCCTTGCAGACCGTCTACGGGATGGGTTACCGCTGGGTCGAATGAGCCCGCGATGTCACTGCGACTGAAGCTGCTGCTTCTCGGCCTCGCGACCCTCGTACTGCCCTGGGACGGCATCCGCTACGCGCGGGAAATGGAAGCCGCGTTGCGGCAGAGCGAGCAGCACGAGCTGCAGGCAGTGTCGGAAACCATGGCCGCTTCGCTCCAGGGCCGGATGGATCTGCTCTATCGCAACCCCGGCGACCCGGCACCTGCCAACACGGGAGCCGAAGATCTCACGCCGCTGGTCTTGCCGGCGCCGCCGTACATCGATGGTTATCCGGACGACTGGCCTCGTGATCCGAGCGCGTGGCGATACTCCGGCGTGGGCAAACATCATTTCGGCATCCTGACCGGCGTCAATGATCGAATGCTGTACGTTCTGCTGCAAGTGCACGATCCTCAGCTCGTCTTCGATGCGCTGGGCGCCAATCCGCTCGACTCCACCACGCTCGGTGATCGCGTCTGGATCGGCTATGAGGATCCGGAGGGGGTCCAGGAACAGGTGTTTCTCGCGCTGACCGGGTCGGGGCCCATCATTGCGCGCCGCATCGAGGCCGGAGAGTACGGCGAGGAGACCGCCGTGGAGGACCCGCGCATCGTTGGCGCCCTGCAGCCCAACCCCGGGGGCTATGACGTCGAGATCGCGATGCCGCTCTCGATGCTGGGCACGCAGTTCGGGGTGCTGCTCGACGATCGCGATCGACGCGGTACGGATCCACTGAGCTACGGGACACTGCGCGGCAGCGATCTGCATACGCTGGGACGGCTGATCGTCGCCGCGCCCTCGCTGACTCCGTACCTCGCGCAGTTCATGCAACCGGGAATGAGGCTGTCCGTGACCACACCGGGTGGCTCGGTCCTGGCACAAGCGGACGAGCTGGCGGTGCCGGGCGTGCTGGCGCCGGAGGCCGGCATCCTGACACAAGTCTACCGGCGGTTCGTCGATCGCCGTGGGGAGCCGCGGTTCATCGCCTCCGCGGCGCCGATCTACGATTCCGGCCATCATGCCGTGATCGGCGAACTGCAGGTCACGCAAGCGGCAAATCGCTGGGAGGGACTGCGGGATCGCGCACTGACCCGCATGCTCGATGTGACTCTGCTCACCAGTGCGATCGCGGTTATTGTCACATTCGTATTCGCGGCACACCTCGCCGTGCGGCTGTCGCGTCTGCGCCGGGCGAGCGAATCCGCATTGACCCGCGAGGGGCTCGTGACGCAGTTCCCGGAAGCGGCGGCGCCGGATGAGCTCGGCGACGTGGCGCGCAGCTTCTCCCGCCTGATGGGCCAACTCAACGAGTACACGGGTTACCTGCGCTCGCTCGCCGGCAAGCTGGCGCATGAGATCCGCACACCGCTGACGATCGTGCGCTCATCGCTCGAGAACCTGGACTCCGAAGAAGTATCGCCAGCGGTGCGGCAGTACCTCGAGCGGGCGCGCCAGGGAAGCGAGCGCCTGAATGCGATCCTGATCGCGATGGGCGCGGCCACACGGGTCGAAGAGGCAATAGGTAACGCCGACCGGTTCCGCTTCGACCTGACGCCGGTAATCGCGTCGGCTGTAAGTGCGTACCGAGTCGCATTTCCGGAACGCCACTTCGCAGCCGAGCTGGCGTCGGAGCCGGTCGAGATCGAGGGCGCGCCCGATCTGATCGTGCAGCTTCTCGACAAGCTGATCGACAATGCCGTCGACTTCAGCTCCGCCGGAGCCACGATCACCGTGCGCCTGCGGCGCGAGCCGGCCGCAGCCGTGCTCGAAGTCGACAACCCCGGGCCACCGCTCGCACTCGAGGCTCGCGGGCGACTCTTCGAGTCGTTGTGGCAGTCGCGCAGTGGCAGTGACAGTCGGCCTCACTTCGGGCTCGGCCTCTACATCGTGCGGCTGATCGCGGAGTACCACCGCGGCGGAGTCGCGGCAGCCGATCTGCCGGCTGGCGAAGGCGCGCGCTTCGGTGTGCGTCTGCCGCTCGCAGACGTTCCGCTGTTGCCCAATTACAACGATAAAGTCAAGCTGGAATCGGTATGATTTTAGAGGAGAGAGCAGCGGGTGATGCGCACACGCCAATACTTGGCACGAGGATAACGAAGCAGAAATCCGGAGGTCGACGCGGGCACGGGTGATGGCAGCCGCAACTTTTGCAGCGGCTGTCAGGAACGAATCAGCGCGTGGATTGACACGCGGGCCTTTGAGATTGGGCCGGAGCGCAAGCTCCAGCGTTTCAGCCGATCAAATAGATGTCCGTGACGCAAGCTGACAGCGAACTACCGGGACAAGCTCATCTGAAAAATCGGCCCGCGGAGGTCTCCTCCGCGGGCTTTTTTTATTCGCAGAGACTCTCGAGGTAGCCCTGCGCCACCGGCGACAGCCGCTTGCGCGCCAGCGCGCGCGCCTTCGGCGCATCGACGATGTATTCGAGCGGGCCGGAGACCAGCATCTGCCGGATGCGCGGATGCCGCGCCGACGCCCGCGCCATTTTGTTGAGCACGGTGAAGCCGCGGTTGATTTTGTCTCGGGGGGCCCGGTTCTGTTCGATCGAGCGGGCGAGGTACTGGCCGAAGCGCGCGTAGAGGAAATAATCATCGTCCCCGACCTGAAAGCGCGCTTCGGCGAAAAAGTCGGGGAAATTCTTCTCGAGATACGAATTGACGCCGCGAAGAGAAGGCCCAGGGTCGCTGTCAGTCGACGCTTGTGTCGTCTTCATTTAGCCGTCACACCTCCGAAGGGTCCGGGCGGCGCGGATGTTGCGGCAAGGTGATGCGCAATGCAATACCCCAGGTCTCAAAAACCAACAGCCAGCCACTATAATGTCTCCATGGATGAGGCTCTCGAAGTCCGCCGGTTCTGGTTTGGCAGGCTGCCGCTGAAGCCCGAGGGTGTGAGCGAGCGCCTCTCGCTCTGGTTCGGCAGCGGCGAGAACGAGCACCAGGCCGACGAGCTCGTCCGCTCCGGGTTCGGCTCGCTCGTCGAACGGGCGGCCACGGGCGAGCTCGCCGCGTGGGCCGACAGTCCGCGGCGCCGGCTGTCGCTCATTCTCCTGTTGGATCAGTTCCCACGCCACATTTACCGCGGCAGCAAGCGCGCCTTCGCTACGGACCGGGAAGCGCTGCAGCTGACGCTGTCGGGAATGCAATCGGCGGCGGATGCGGCCCTGATGCCGGTGGAGAGGATCTTTTTCTACATGCCGCTGCAGCACGCGGAGCTGCGCGATGCCCAGGAGGAGTCGGTGGCGGCGTATCGCAGGCTCGTCAACGAGGCGCCTGCCGAGCTCGCAGCGATGTTCACGAGCGCGCTCGAGTCAGCGGAGCAGCACCGCTCGATCGTGGCGCGCTTCGGGCGCTTCCCTCATCGCAACCGAGTGCTCGGCCGCACAAACTCCGCCGACGAAGGGGTGTACTTGAGCCAGGGCGCGAGCGATTTCGGCCAGTGACCTAGCCGCGCGCCAGTGGCTCCAGGCGGCGGATCTGCCGCTCGAGATCGTGCTGCACTTCCAACAGCTCCACCACCAGCACCGCGCCGCTGACGTTGATACCGAGATCATGCATGAGGCGACCCGCCATGGACAGCCGCGGTACCGCCGCCGCGGGGAGCTGCCACTCCTGCGGCGTGTAGCCCCGCGGTGATACGAGGCCGAGATCGGCGAGCTCGATGATCGCGTCCAGATCCAGGCGACAGAGCCGGCAGACCTCGGCCGCGGCGATCCAATCGGCGTCACCGACCAGGCGGACTTCACGTATTTCCGTCAATTTGCTCACTGCGTCACCTGCCGAGATCGGCGCGCGGATCGAATCCGGTGAGCTTCGCGCGCATGTCCTCGTACAACGAGCGCGCCTCGGGCGAGTTTGCCGGCGGTAGAACGACTTTGAGCTGCACGTACTCATCGCCCGGTGGCTGACCGGGCAGGCCGCGGCCCCTCAGGCGCAGCTTCTGGCCGGACTGCGCGCCAGCGGGAACCTGCATGTCGACAGCGCCACCGAGCGTGGGCACCGTGATCGTCGCCCCCAGTGCCGCTTCCCACGGCGCCACAGGCAGTGTCAGGGTGATGTCGCGCCCCTCCACCTGAAACAGACGATGCGGGCGCACGTGCACTTCCAGATACAGGTCGCCGGCGCGGCCGCCGCCTGGCGCCGCTTCACCCTGGCCGGCCAGCCGGATGAGCTGGCCATCGGAGACACCAGCGGGGATCGTCACCCGCACTGCGTGCGAGCGCAGCTCGAGCGTTCCGTCCGGTTTCAGCTCGGGCCTCTTCAGCTCGAGCGTTCGCGAGCCACCGCCGAACGCTTCCTCGAGATCGAGGTCGATGCGGGCATGATGGTCGCGGCCGGCCTGCTGCCGCCGCCGTCCGGCCGCTCCGAATGGGGTCGCGCCACCGAAGAGTGAGGAGAAGAAATCGCTGAACCCCTCGTCCTCGAACACGTGCGCACCGGCACCCGCACCGGTACCGGGGCCACGAGTGCCACCGCCGCTGAATTCGAAGCCGCTCGCCCAATCCGGCGGCGGTCGGAACTGCTGGCCGGACTTCCAGTCGCTGCCGAGCCGGTCATAAGCTGCGCGCTTCTCCGGGTCCTTCAGCACCTCGTAGGCTTCCTGCACTTCCTTGAACTTCTGCTCGGCGTCCTTCTCCTTGCTGACATCAGGGTGGTACTTACGCGCCATGCGGCGGTAGGACTTCTTGATGTCCTCGGCGGCGGCCGTGCGGGCGACACCCAAAATCTTGTAGTAATCCCGATATTCCATGAGCGAAGCAGCCCCGGTGGAAAAGTTACGGAGACGGTGAGTCGTGACATGGGGACGGGGTCGGCAAAGCCAAGCCCCGGCGCTTGAATCGCGCAGCTGCGGCCCCCACGCAGCAGGCATGAGTCAATCGTCTGCAGCCACCCCTGCCGGGACAATGCTGGTGGCCTGCCCGCAGTGTCACTCGATCGTTCGCGTACCCGAGGCGCGAACCGCCGAGGCTCCCAGGTGTCCCCGATGCAAGGCGCAGCTCCTGACCGGCGAGCCGGTTGCTTTGGATGGCCCCGCGTTTGCCGCTCACGTCGAGCGCGCCACGCTGCCGGTGCTGGTGGATTTCTGGGCGCCCTGGTGCGGGCCGTGCCGGATGATGGCACCGGTGCTCGACCGCACGGCGGCCGAGCGCGCCACCGGCCTCCGCGTGGCGAAAGTCAACACCGACGAGCAGCAGCAGCTCGCCGCGCGCTTCGGCATCCGCAGCATCCCGACACTGATCCTCTTCCGTGGCGGACGCGAGCTCGCGCGCCAGCCCGGCGCAGTAGACGCCGGCAGCCTGTCGCGATGGTTGGACCGCGCCCTCACCTGACTGCCGCGAATTCCGGGTCCGTCAGCGCGATCTGCGTTACCGGCCCGTAGTCGCCGACCGCGCCCCTGATTCTCGCCGCGTCCCCGATAGCCACCACGGCGACCGAGTCGGCGCGCGGAAATGCTTCCTCGATCACGGCTTGCGCCTCGGCCACTCCGACCGCGGCGAGCTGCGCAGGATAGTCGTCGACGTAACCCTTACCGAGCCCGTAGAGCTCGATTTCCGCCAGCATGCCGGCCCAGTCGGCGGCGGTCTCCAGGCCGAGCGGATACTGGCCGAGCGTGTAGGCACGGGCGGAGTCGAGCATCTCGCGGGTCACTCCCTCGTGTCTCAGACGCTCGAGCGTGCGCAGTGCCAGATCGATGGCCCTGCCGGTGTTGTCCGTCTGGGCGAAGGAGCGGAGCGCGAACTCTCCGGGCACGCTGCCGCGCGCGAAGCTCGAGCGCGCCCCGTACGACAGGCCGGATTTGATGCGCAGCTCGGTGTTGAGGAGCGAGGTGAAGCGCCCACCGAACAGAGTGTTGACCAGGTCGAGCGCCGCTCGGCGCGGGTAGCGCCTGTCAACGCCAACGTTGCCGATCCAGAAGTAGGTTTGCGCCGATCCCGGGAAGTCGACCAGCAAAACACTTCGGCCGGCGCGTGCGGGCGGACGCGCGAGGACCGGAGGCGGTGCGGGCGTGCGCGGCCAGCGCGAGAAGCTGTCGGCGGCCATCCGGGCCAGGAGATCCGCATCGATGTCGCCCGCGAGAACGAGGATCAGGCGCTCAGCACCGAATTGCCCGTCGTAGTAACGCAGCACGTCCTCGCGGTCGATGGCGATGAGCGAGGCCTCGCTGCCGAAAACCGGCCGGCCGTAGGGATGATCGCCGAACAGAAACGCCCGGCCATAGGTGCCGATGAGCTCAGCCGGATCGGAGTCTTTCGCCGCTTTGATGAGCTCGACGTGGCGGGCCGCCAGCTCCTCGAGCTCCTCCTGCGCCAACAGCGGCCGCAACAGCGCGTCCGCCAGCAGGTCCAGCATCAGTTGCTGGTCACGCGCGAGGAACTGTCCGCGGACGGTGATCGCTTCCGGGCCCGCGGCAGCGCCAAAGCTGCCACCCACACCCTCGACGACATCGGCGAACGCGTAAGCGCTGCGCTCACCCGCTCCCTTTTCCAACAGTCCGGCAACCAGGGAAGCCACGCCGGGCCTCGAGGCGGGATCGCAGAGTCCGCCGCCGCGCAGCACGACGTTGAACGCAACGAGCGGAACATCGCGGCGCGGTACCAGCACGAGTGCGACACCGTTGCCGAGCGACAGCCGTTCGTGCGCCGGCACCCGCACCGTCATTGGCCGGCGCTCGCCGGATTGGTCTGCACGGCCGCTTCCTGCACCTCGTCCGTTGGCACCAAGACACCGAGCGTGCGCCGCCTCACATCGAGAATCTCGGCGGCGACGGCACGCAACTCCTCGGTGGATACCGCCGCGATCCGCGCCGGCGCATCGAACAATCGCGACCAGTCGCCGTGAAACACTTCGTACTCTCCGAGCAGCTGCGCCTTGCCGTCGATGGCGGCGAGCTTCTTCCACAGCCCCACCGTGGCCAGATTGCGCGCCCGCTCGAGCTCCGCTTCGGTGACGCCGTCCGCGGCGACCGCCGCCAGTTCCGCATCCAGCGCCTCGCGCGCCTCCTCGGGGTCGGCACCTGCCGGCAAGACGAGTGACAGCCACAGCAGCCCGGGATCGAATCCCTCCTGCCAGTGGCCACCCACCTCGATCGCGACCTGCCGGTCCTCCACCAGTGCGCGGTGCAAGCGCGAAGCGTCACCCTCCACCAGGGCGGAGAGAAGGAGGTTCACCGCCGGTCCACGGCTATCGGCCGCGCCCGGCGCCTTGTAGGCGCATTGCAGAAGCGGCGTCTGCGCCTTGCGGCGGATCAACACGCGGCGCTCACAGAGTTGCTCGGGCTCCACGGCGCGCACTGCGGGCGGCGGCGGCTGCGCCGGGATCGGCTCGAAGAAGCGGCGCACGAGCGCTATCGCTTGCTCCGGATCCACATCGCCCGCAAGAACGAGCGTCAGATTGTTGGGAGCGTAGTAGGTGCGGTAGAAGGCCTGCAGGTCCTGCAGCCGCCAGGACTGGATGTCCGCCGGCCAGCCTATGGTTGGAAAGCGATATGGGTGCGCGACGAAGGCCGTCGCCTGCACCTGCTCCGCGAGCAGGCCATGGCTGTTGTCCTCCACCCGCAACCGCCGCTCCGAGGCGACCACGCCGCGCTCGCTCTCGATTACCTCGGGCGTGAAGGCGAGGTGGGCCACGCGATCCGACTCCAGGTCGAGCACGAGCTCGAGGGCGCGCGTCGGCAGCCAGTCCTGGTAGACCGTGACATCGTCGCTGGTGAAGGCGTTGTTGGCGCCACCCTCGGCCTCCATCAGCCGGTCGAACTCTCCCGGGGCATGGCGGCTCGTGCCGTTGAACATCATGTGCTCGAAGAAATGCGCGAGCCCGGTGGCTCCGGGCGTCTCGTTGCGGCTGCCGGCGCGCACCCAGTTGTAGAGCGCGACATTCGGGATGTTGCGCACCGGCCAGACGATCACGCGCATCCCGTTGGCGAGCGTCGCGCACCGCACCGCCTCGCGACCTGACACGCCGCGAGCGCGCGGCGCCGCGGGATCATCGGCAGAGGTGGCGGATATGCTCATGTCCGCATTATGACGCGGGAAGGTACTCCTTGTTCCGTGTTCCCTGCCGCCCCGCCCCGCACAAGGCCGCGGCCAAGACGGACCACGCCGCCCAGGCTCTTTTTGCCTAGGAAATCTGGTACTTAGCGGACAAAAAAATGTGCGCCGCGCGCGGGGGAAGGCGCGTCGCGGCGCATAAGTAAGCGAACACCGGGGAAGTTGTTCGCGATTCCACGACGCTGCCTCGCAGAAGGCGGCGTCCGTGAGTGTGTCAGAGCAAGGCTCGTGCCAGACGACATTTGCTTTGCAAAACAATAGCTTAGCTGGTCGCCCCGTGCCGCGATGCAGTGACGCGAATTGTCAGGTTGTGACGGTCGCCCGCCGCTTACGGCAGCGGCAGACAACCCTGATGTTGTAGCTGTTGGCAGAGCCGGTGTGCCGCGGACTGACTCGCAACACTCGCCTCGAGCCTGTAGAGCTGCCGCCCCGACGATGTGACGGGAACTATCCGTGGAGTCAGTCCGCGCAGCTGCGATTGAAACCTGACGGTGAGCTGCAGCCATTGCGTGTGCGCGTTGGCGGCGCTGCTGAAAGCGCCGAGCTGCACGGCGGGGCCGGCGTCGCCGGCCATCGACATGACAGGGTCGGAGGGCGCTGCGCTCGCGGCAGCTGGCGATGGAGCCGCCGTATACGGCTGGTTGGTACCGGGCGTGACCGCTGCGGCAGCCTGCGGCGCCGGTGCCAGCGACTTGCTCTCCATCCTGATGCGGGCATCCTGCGACCACGAGCCGCTCGGATATTTCGCCAGGTAGCTCTGGTACGCGGCGGGCGTGTCCGCCTGCGTCGCCTGCTGCCACGCGGCCTGCTCGGTGAGCTGCGCGATGCGCTGGCGCGCGACGCCCGCCAGCTCGCTGGCGGAATGTCGCGCCACGAAGAGCTCGTAAGCCTGAGGTGTGCCGGCCTGCTGCGCCGCGCGCCAGTCCTGCTGGGTGCGGCTGCAACCGGCAAGCAGAGTCAAGATGACCGCGGCGGTAATCGGACCTGCAGCACGATACGTGAATCTCATCGACACCTCCGGCGAAGCTTCCCCCTATTATGGTCAAACGATGACCGAAACACCCAAGCGCCGACTGCTGGACCGGCTGGGAGCCTCGCCGACTTTCGTCGCGGCGAGCTGCCACTTCACCGGTGACGTCGAGACCGACGGCCCGTTGTTGCTTTGCGGCTCGATCCGTGGCGACGGCCGCGTAGGAGGCGCGCTGAGCCTGACCGCAGGCGCGCATTGGGAAGGTGAAGTCCATGCCGTCGCGGCGGTCATTTCCGGGCGCTTCACCGGGCGCCTGGTCATCGAGGGCAAGCTGGAAATCGGCGCGTCCGCGGTGATCCACGCGAACATCGTGGCACATGCCGTCGCGATTGCGCGCGGCGCGGTGGTCGATGGCGACATGACAGTCACTGGCGGCGAGCCGGTGGTGCACTTCGATGAGAGGCGCCACCACTCCCACAGGAAGACCGCCAGCTAAGCGCCGGTGAGGACCGGATCGAGAGCCGCCGGCGGCTCGCCGGTATCGAGCTCCGCGAGAATGAGCCGCTCCACCCATGTGGGGCCGGTGAGCCGGTCGAGAAATCCGCAGTGGCCGCCGAATCGCGTCACCACGATGCGCAGCGCCCGCGGATGTGCCAGCCGCTCGAGACCGCCCGCGGGAATGATCGGGTCGTCGCGTGAAGTGATGATGGTGGCCGGGGCCTCGAGTCCCTGCAAGCGCGCGCCGGTGATCGAGTAGCCGTCGAGGTACTCCTCCAGGCTGCCGAAGTCCGTGAAGCGGCTGATGAGCTCCGCGGTCAGGCGCCGCAGATCGCGTACGCGGCGCAGCTGCGCGAAATCGTAATGGGCCGGCCATGCCGCCTGCTTCTTCAGCAGCGAGCGCCACCACTTACGCACGAAATAGAGCGGATAGCCGACGAAACCGCCCTCCAGTGCGCGCAAAGTATCGCTCGGATCCAACACCGGTGAGACCGCGATGATGCGCGCCAGATCCAGATTCGCGGTACGGGCCTGGGCGCCGACGCGCAGCATGAAGTTGCCGCCGAGGGAGAATCCGACGAGCCGCAGCGGCTTGCCGCCGAGAGCCGCCTGCAGCGCGTGTGTCGCGCCGACCACCTCCGGCAGCAGGCAGGAGTGGAAAAGTCCGCGATTCAGGTGGTGGGTGTCGCCGTGGTCGCGCAGATTCAGGCGCAGAACGTCGAAGCCGCGGTCGAAGAGCTGCTGGCCGAGCGACAGGACGTACAGCGACTCCGCGCTGCCCTCCCAGCCATGCAGCAGCACCACGGGGAGGCCGCGGCCGCGAGGTGGTGTCGAGCGGAAGCACTGCAGGCGTACACCGCCACCACAATCGAGCAGCATTTCCCGTTGCACCTCAATGAGCGGCGCGGCACGGCGCGCAATCGGTCCGCGCCTTGCGCCTGTGCTGGCGAGCATCGATTGCAGATGGCGGTTGCGAAGCCACGCCGGGGGATTGAAGTCAACGTCGAAGAGGGTCTCGCCGCTGGCCGAGTCCGATACACTCACGGCGACACTCAGCGCACCAGGATCTCGACTCGATTGTTGGCCTTGCCGGCTCGGTTCCATTCGCCCGCTGTCAGCTCGTCGGTAACTGGAGGGTACGGCGTTCTGAGTGTCGCAGGATCGCCTACCGAGGTCTCAACGTCCAGAGCGCCGTGGGTCGAGTTCCGGATCCCGGCGATCAGGTTGGCGAGTGCCAGCGACATGCGCTGCGCGGGCGGCAGCGCATCATCGGCGGGGTTGCCGACGACATCGCACTGGGCAAACGCAGTCTTGTCGGGCGCCAGGCTGTACCCGTTCACCGGGTCGCCCTTCAGGCAAAATCGAGCCGCGAAGGTGCGTATCTGCACCAGACCCGTCACGTGATCCGCGACCAGGCGGTCCAGCAGCCGTCTGATGACGCCGAGTCGCGAGCCGCCGAGAGCCTCTGCGCCGTACGGCACCTCCAGCACCAGCGGCTGCGGCGCTGCCTGTGGCGAAGCGGTTTGCGGCGCAGGCGCGCCCTCCGGGACGGGTGCGGCCGAGGGCGTGGCGGCCGGATGTGCAGCCGTCGCTTCCTGTAGCAGCGTCAGCTCGGCACGATCCGCCTGCAGTCGGCTGTGATGGCCCCACCAGAAGCCCACGGCGACGAAAGCTGCGGCACAGACGATAGCCACACTGCCGGCAAGCCAGCCGGACGTGTGCGAGCCTGATTGCAAGGGCGCCAGAGCGCGCATTTCGGCCGTGATCTGCTCCGTCTGCGCCTCCAGGCTGGCATGCAGCCATCGGCGCAGCGCCGCGAGTGAATCCACGGATTCAGCATCCCGGCCCGCGGCGCTGGCGAATCCGTCGCCGTGCGCCTCGCCGTGCGCATGCGGCATGATCGCCTCCAACGGCTTGAAGGTCGTCTGCTCACCGGTGCGGCGATCGGCGATCAGATGGAGCTGGTACAGGACCTTGGACACGTCGGCGTGCTTGATCTGCTTCGGCAACACGCCGACGGCGCCCAGCGCGCGCGCCTGTCCGAGGTAAACCTCGCCCTCCTGGGAGGTGTACATCATTATCGGAATAGTGGCGGTACGCGGGTCGTTCTTGATGGCCTGCACCGCCTGAAAGCCATCCATGCCCGGCATCATGTGATCCATGAAGATCACATCGGGCCGCCGGCTCGCCAGGTAGCCGATGGCGGCCTCGGCGCTCTCGACGCTGTCGACGTCGATTTCGTGCTTCTCGAGGATACGCGCGAGGAAAAGACGCGCCGATCTCGAGTCGTCGACGATCAACGCCCGCTTGTGCGCCATGCGCGAGAGTCTTACATGCGCTACGCGCAGCGTGCAACGGTATTTGCCGGCTCCGTGACCGCGCGATACAAATCGGCGAGGCGCCCCGCCATGGCGGCGGAGGACCAGGCGCGGGCGTACGGCCTTCCCTGCTGCGACAGGGCGCCCGCCAGGCCCGGCTCGGTCAGCACACGGACCACGGCCGCTGCAAATGGCCCTGACCTCTCCTCCACGACCAGGGCCCCGCAGCCCGGGAGCAGGATCGAGCGCGTGCCGAGCTCCGCGGTGGAGACGACCGGCGCGCCCTGCGCCATTGCCTCGAGGAGCACCAGTCCCTGCGTTTCGGTGCGTGACGCGAACACGAACACCGCCGCGGCCGCGTAGCAGTCGAGAAGCGTGGTATCGCGATCGAGATAGCCTGCGAAGTGAACGTCGCCCTCGAGTCCGAGGCTGGCCACGAGGCGCCGCAGCGTGTCGCGCGCCGGCCCCTCGCCCGCGATGACCAGCATTGCCCGCGGGACCGCCGCGCGCACCTGGACGAACATCCGCACCAGGAACTCGATGTTTTTCTCATGCGCCACGCGACCGATATAGGTCACCAGCGGCCTGTCGGCGGGCAGGCCCGCATGTTGGCGGAACCGACGCCCGTCACCGGGAGTGAAGCGATCGGCCGGCAATCCAGTCGGGACGACGTGCACCGGGGTGGTGATGCCGTATTGCAGCAGTGACTGCCGCAGCGGGTCCGAGGGCGCGACAAGAGTTTGCACGTCACGGCACTGGGAGCGCGTTATTGCGCGCGCAAGTGCGCGCCCCACGACGCGAGGTAGTGCGGGAACGTAGTGATGTACATACTCCTCGAAGAATGTGTGATACGTCTCGATGCACGGTATGCACCATCGTTTGGCAAACCGTATTCCGGCGTAGTGGGCGACGAAGGGCGTCTGGATGTGGATCAGGTCGAAATCCATCGATTGCAGAGCCTCGAGCGCGTGTCCGAGCGCGCCCCACTGCAACCGGCGATCTTCAGGGTCTTTGGGAACGCGCCCGGCTTGCACGCGGATCAGCCCCGGCTCCGCGGGCTGCGGTTGCCCCTCGTATTCGGGAGCAATCAACAGTGTCTCCACACCACGACGCGTCAGATCCTCACGAAAGGTTCTGATGGAGGTGGAGACGCCGTTGACTCTTGGGAAATAGACGTCGGAGATGTAGAGGACGCGCACGTACTACCGATGTATCAACTCAGCGACAGCCCGAGCGCGCCGAGCGAGGCTCCCAGCACAGCTCCCGCCAGCACGTCGGTCGGATAGTGAAGGCCCAGCACGACGCGCGACGCGGCAATCGTCAGGGCCAGCGGGATGAGCACCCACGCCAGCTGGGGAAAATGCATGCTCGCCTGCAGGGCGAAGGACACCGCGTGCAGCGTATGTCCGGATGGGAAGCTGTAGCGGTCGAGAGGCGGCATGGCAAGATCGATGGCGGCGTGGGTGATGAACGGGCGTTCGCGCACGAACGCACGTTTGAGCACCTTGTAGGCGACCAGGCCGAGCGCGCCCGTGACTGCCATCACCACGGCGGGGCGCAGCGCCTGGCGGCCATAGACGCAGGGTAACGCGACCAGCAGGACGTACCAGATGCTGCCATCGCCGAGCCGGCTGGCGATCTGGAAAAGTCGACGCGCAAGGGGGAAAGCGGCCCCGTGGTTCAGCTTGCGGCAGATGCGGTAGTCGGCGGCATCCACCCTTGCGAACCAGACACCCAACGAAGAGGTTGGCGCTTCCGGCATTGGTTCTCTCCCGAGAGGGTAGATTGCCGGCGGAAAGCGTCAGGATGATGACGGCAATATGAACGCTTTGTTACAGAGGACGGCCGAGCATGCTCGCCAGCACACCGTCACGCCGGATCAGCCCGTGATACAAGGCCGCTGCCAGATGCGCGAGGAACGTTACGAAGAGCAGCATCGCAAGCCAGGTGTGCAGATGGCGCAATATGGCAAAAGCCAGCGGGCTGGCCGGCGATATCGGCGGCAGATGGACTGCGGTGCCGAGCATCACGGGGTATCCGCCCGCCGACAGCATCGCCCAGCCGATGAGCGGCAACGCGATCATCAGCACGTACAGCAGCCAGTGAGAGGCATGCGCCGCCAGCTTCTGTAGCGCGGGCAGATCTGCCGGCAACGGCGGCGGTGGCCGGCGCGCCCGTAGCGCGAGGCGAGCGATTGCGAGCAGGAGTATCGCTATGCCGAGCGGCCTGTGAATGCGCAGCAGCCACGTATGCCACTCGGAAACCGTCGCGACCATGCCGACGCCGATGAAGAGCATCGTCAGGATCATCGCCGCCATCAGCCAGTGCACCAGGCGGGCAAGTGGCGAGAATTGCTGAGTTGGATTGCTCATGAGCGGCCGTACGGCTTGGTCGCTGCGGTGGGTGAACCGGGGAAATGGGCTTCCTCACTCGTGCGCCGAAGATAGGAATCGGCATAGGCGGCCGAGCGCGCGGGCAGCAGTGGATCGCCGGACGCCTGGATGCCATTGGGCAACACGGTCGGGTCGTAGTTGATGTCGCGGCACGGCCCGCTCTGCTGCGGCTCCGTGCCGGTGAGCACCAGAGTACCGACATCGACGGTGGGCCTGTCGGCCGGCCATTCCCTGGCCGCGTCGTCGATCGGATCACCCGCCCGCGCCAGGGTGCCAGCGCAAGGGAGCCTACGCCAGGCGCTGCCGCAGATCGCCGTCCAGGTAGTCAGGGTCACCCGCCGGACCCGCGGCGTCACTGACGGGAGTTTCCGGCGCCATGCGCCAACGCACCGGATGGCGCCGCCCGTGCCCATCTACGAGCTCGAATGCGTCGAGGCTCCAGTAGTTCTGGTCAGCGAAACTCGCCGACGGCCTGGCCGTCTTCACCCAGGCGAGGAACTCGGCAGTCTCCGGATGCGCGCCGAAGAACGCAGTCATCCTCAGCGGATCTGGCTTCCCGGTCGCCGCGTCGGGCTGTTGCGCCTGCAGCATTTGATAGAAGGCTTCGGGAGTCGAGACGGGAAAGACAGGCATGTCGTTCATGCCGGTACGCCACTGCTGGCCATTGGCGAGCGCGAAACGCAACGCCATGCTGCGGATGGGAATGCTGCTATCCGGCGCGTACGGATTGCCTCCCGGTATGGCAAATCGCCCGACCACCGGCGTGCGCTCGTTCGGAGCGAAAACCTGCGCCACCGAATAGGCTGAAGCCTGACCGTTGCTTTGGAAATATCCCAGCACGCACACGCCCTTGGCGTGATTGCGGCGGTATCCGGGGTAAACCCCGCCGTTGGTGATCTGAAGCTGGCTGACGAGGCGCGCGGGGGTGAGCCGGTTCGGAGCCAGCCAGCCGCCGACGTATCCGAAGGCGATCGCGGTGGCCGCGACGATGGCGCCAATCAGGGCGTATGCGCCGAGGTGGCCTGAGGGCTTCCCGGAAGGCGAAGGTCGGTTCATGGATGCACCTCGCCCTTGCGGGCTTCAGGACCTGACTACCGCGCCAGCGGCGGCACCTGCAAGCATAACTCGGCGAGCCGCCCGGCGGCTTCCGGTGCGTGCGTGAGGAAGAGCGAGGGCTCGGTCAGCTCGAGCTCGAGGAGGCAGGGCCTGCCGTCCTCGTGCCGGATCAGGTCCACGCGCGCATAGAGCGGCGCCTCGAATGGCAACGCCGTCAGCACTTGCGCCGCAACTTGCAACTCGTCGGTGCCAGGCGAGCGCGGTGTGATCTGCTCTTCCGCGAACAGCGCATCCGTTGGCGCCGCACCCTGGCGCAACAGCGGCCCTTTGCGGATCGCGTGACTGAATCGGCCGGCGAAGTAGATGAGCGCGGTCTCGCCGTGAAGATCGATCTGTGCCAGATAAGGCTGCAGGAGGACGCTGCGGCCGGCATCGAGCAGGCGCTCGATGTGCGCCGCCGCCGCTCGATCCTCGCCGCGCGAATAGCGGGCTGCATCCCTCGAGCCCGCGCCAACGGCGGGCTTCACGACCCATTCCGCTGTCCCCTCCCGGAGAAATCTCCGTAACGCCTCGGCGGCGCCCTCTCCCGGCTCGACGAACTGCGTCGGCACGGTGGGCACGCCGGCGAGTGCGAGCTCGCGCAGATAGTGCTTGTCGGTATTCCAGCGGATGACGGGCGGGGGATTCACCAGGGCGGTGAGCTTTGCCGTCCGCTCGGCCCAGGCGAGAAACTCCACGAAGCGCTCGGCGTAATCCCACGTCGAGCGCAGCAGCGCCCACCGGAAGTCCGCCCAGGCGACCTCCGGGTCGTCCCAATCCGCTACGGCGGCATCCAGGCCCGCCGCGGCGAGCGCGGCCAGAAGCGGCGGCAGATCCTCATCGAGGTGGCGCGCGGCACGCGCGCTCACCAGCGCGATCCGCGGCCTCACTCCCTGATTCCGTAGCCCCGGTCCATCAGGACGATCGCCGCCGCGAAGAGCGCCACCGCCGCGCCCACCATGATGGCGAAGGCGGTGCCAACCTGGACGTCGGACACGCCGAGGAATCCATAGCGGAAGGCGTTGATCATGTACAGGATGGGGTTGAAGTAGGAGATGGCTCGCGCCCAGTGCGGCAGCAGCGATACCGAGTAGAAAACACCACCGAAATAGTTGAGCGGCGTCAGCACGAAGACCGGGATGATGTTGACCTGGTCGAAATTCTTGGCGAACAGCGCGTTGAGGAAGCCGCCGAGCGCGAAGGTCATGGAGGTGAGGAGCACCGCCCCCGCGATGATGAGCGGATGATGGACGTGCAGGTTGGTGAACAGCAGCGACACACCCGTCACCGCTATCCCCACCAGCAGGCCGCGCACCAGCCCGCCGGTCATGTATCCCGAGACGATGAGCCAGCTGGGAAGGGGCGACACCAGCAACTCCTCCACATGCTTGCCCCACTTCGCGCCGTAGAAGGAGGAGACGACGTTGGAGTAGGAGTTGATGTTCACGGCCATCATGATCAGGCCGGGCGCCATGTACTGCATGTAGTCGAAGCCGCCCATCCGCCCGACGCGGCTGCCGAGCAGACTGCCGAAGATCGCGAAGTACAGCGCCTGCGTCACCGCCGACGGCAGGATGGTCTGGGTCCAGATGCGGATGATGCGCTGATACTCGCGCAGGACGATGGTCCGGAAGCCGATCCAACGGACCAGGCCGAGGTTGAGCGACTCCGTGGGGGCGCTCTCGGCGAGAGTGGTCATGCCGCGACTCCCTTGTCCACCAGGCGCATGAATATCTCCTCCAGGCGATTGACCTTGTTGCGCATGCTCACGATCTGAATCCCCAGCTGCGACAGCCGCTCGAAGAGATCGTTGAGGTTCTGCTCGTTTGAGATCTCGACCTCCAGGGTATGATCGTCGGTGAGTCGCACCGGATAGCCGGGCAGGCTGGGGGCGGCCGCCAGGGGCGCGCTCGAATTGAGTACGAAGGTCTCAGTATGCAGACGCCGCAGCAGGCTGCTCATGCGGTCACGCTCGACGATTCGTCCGCCGTCGATGATGGCTATGTTGCGACAGAGCGTCTCGGCTTCCTCGAGGTAGTGAGTCGTGAGGATGATGGTCGTACCGCGCCGGTTGATGTCCCGCAGAAAATCCCACATCGAGCGGCGGATCTCGATATCGACCCCGGCAGTGGGCTCATCCAGGATGAGGAGGCGCGGCTCGTGCATCAGGGCGCGCGCGATCATCAGCCGGCGCTTCATGCCGCCGGACAGGCTGCGCGAAGCCTTGTCGCGCTTGTCCCATAGCTGCAGCTGCTTCAGATACTGCTGCGCGCGCCTGCGGGCCTCCGGCCGCGGAATGCCGTAGAAGCCCGCCTGATTGACCACAATGGTCTCGGGCGATTCGAACATGTTGAAATTGAGCTCCTGCGGCACGACGCCGATGCAGGCCTTGGCCGCCTCGAGCTCCCGGTCGATATCATGGCCGAAGACCACGGCATCGCCGGCGGTTTTGGTGACGAGGGAGGTCATGATGCCGATCAGGGTGGTCTTGCCGGCGCCGTTGGGCCCCAGCAGCGCGAAGAAATCGCCCTGCTCGACCTCGAGGTCGATACCTTTGAGCGCCTGCACGCCATTCTTGTAGGTCTTGGTCAGTCCGCGGACCGAGAGTGCGTTCATGGGTCAAGAATCCTTCAGGCGCCGGGTTGCCGCAATGCCCATTTCGGTAGACCGACCGCCGCGGGCGCCGGATCAGTCTTTGAAGTATCGGGCCAGGAATTCGTCGAATGTACCCTGATCGGCCGCCTCGATGGCCTGCTGGCGGGCGAGCGACTCCTCGGCTTCGGACGCGAGCTCCTGCAGACGAGCCTCGTTCGGCGGGTAGAGATCGAGGAAGTAGGCCTTGTGAGTCGCCGACATGCGCAGCGCCAGATCGAAAAAGGGCTCGCCGGTGTCGGTGAGCTCCTTCATCATCCTGGCCGAGGGCGTCAGCCGCACGTCCTCCACCTTGGCCGCCTGGGTGGCGAGCGCCGCCGAGTAAGGCCGGGCAGGATCGCCGCGGTCGAGGATCTCGCAGATGCCGGTGAGGGAGTCGATCAGCTCCCGCGCCCACTCCCGCATCGGCACGTTGTGTCCGTCCCGCAGCAGGGTGAGCCCGGGCTCCCGGCCGCGGCGGGCGACGGTGAGATGGTTTTGATCGAGCGAGTGCTGCTCGTCGGCGCTGATCGGCGGACTGTCCTTCAGCAGACAGAGCGCGAGGAATGCCTCCAGGAAGCGCAGCTTGTTCTGATTCACGCCGACCGGGTCGAATGCGCTGACGTCGAGCGCCCGCACTTCCACGTATTCGACGCCCGCGCGCCGCAGAGCCTTGGTCGGCCGCTCGCCCGAGCGGGCGACGCGCTTCGGGCGAATGAAGCTGTAGTACTCGTTCTCGATCTGCAGGATGTTGGCATTCAGCTGCTGGTATCTGCCGTTCACGTTGACGCCGAGCGCAGCGTAGGGCGGGTGCGGCGTCGTGATGGCATGACTCAGGTCGCGAATGTACTCATCGAGGCTGTTGACCGAGACGGTGAGATCCGCCTGATTGCGGTTGCGATAGCCGATGTCGCTCATCCTGAGGCTCGTGCCATAGGGCTCGTAAGCGGTGTCGGCCGTGAAATCGCGCAATGAATGGTCGCGCCCCTTGAGGAAGGACTTGCAGACGACAGGCGAGACGCCGAAGAGATACAACACCACCCAGCCGTACCGGCGGTAATTGCGCAGGAGATCGAAGTAGCGCGCGGACATGAAGGCGCTGCTCTCGTCGCGCGACTTCACCAGATCGGCGTAGGCGTCCCAGAAGGGCAGCGGGAAGGAGTAGTTGAAGTGCACGCCGGAGATCGCCTGCATCATGCGGCCATAGCGCAGCCCGAGCCCCCGGCGGTACACAGTCTTCATGCAGCCGATGTGTGAGTGGCCGTAGTCGGCTATCGGGATGTCTTCGTCACGGGAGATCGCACCCGGCATGCTGGTTGCCCACAGCAGCTCGCTGCCGAGATGGCGGTAGACGAACTGATGCAGGTCCAGAAGGTACTGCAGCAGCTCCCAGGTGGCGGTGAACGTCGGGGTAACGAGCTCGATCAGCGATTCCGAATAGTCCGTCGTGATGTGCTCGTTGGTGAGGGCGGAACCCAGCCCACGCGGGTGAGGCGTATGAACGAGGCGTCCCGCCGGCGTCACGCGCAGGGATTCCTTCTCCAGGCCCTTGCGGCCGCCCTGGAGGATTTCGGGCTGGCCGCTGTTGACGAGCGCGGACAGGCGCCGCTCGAAGGCGCTATCGAGGCCGTGGCTGCTCATATCCAAGCGACCTGCGGCGGCGGGGCATATCCCTGTGCCTGGGTTACTCGGTCGTTCCGATTCATGATTTGGGGTAACTCGCTAAAGGTGAGCGCGAATCTGTAAGCCTACCGCGAGGGCTGCGCATCTGGCATCTTGCCGCCTCGCGGGGCAACCGCGCAACGGAGACTCCACATGATCGGCGTCATCGGCGGTACTGGTCTCTATCGGATGGAGGGTATCGAGGTCACCCGCTCGGCTGAGATCGACACGCCATTCGGCCGACCCTCGGGTCCGGTGATGCTGGGCCGGCTGGCCGGGCGGGAGATCGCCTTTCTGGCGCGGCATGGCCTGAATCACGACCTGCTGCCGAGCGAGATCAACTTCCGGGCGAACATCTGGGCGCTGAAAGCCGTGGGGGTACGGACCCTCATCGGTGCATCGGCAGTGGGTAGCCTGCGGGAGGAGATCCGTCCGGGTGACCTGGCACTGCCGTCGCAATACCTCGATTTCACCAAGGGACTGCGCGCCGCGAGCTTCTTCGGCAAGGGGCTGGTGGCCCATGTGTCGACGGCTCACCCCACCTGTGCACATACGGCGGCGCTCATCGCGCGGGTTGCGGATTCGATCGGGCAGACGCTCCACCGTGACAAGACCTACGCCTGCGTGGAGGGGCCCCGGCTCGGCACTCAGGCTGAGAGCTTCTGGCTGCGCTCGGCGGGGGCCGATCTGGTCGGCATGACCAACGTGCCGGAGGCATTCCTGGCCCTGGAAGCACAGATGGGCTACTGCGTCATCACAGTGGCGACCGACTATGACTGCTGGCTGGACGACATCTCCCAGCACGTATCGGTGGAGCAGGTGATCGGGCAGTTCAAGGAGAGCCTGGGCAGAGTGCAGAAGCTCATCGCAGGGGCGGTGGCGGCATATGTGGAGGATGAGTCTCGGCCCTGCCGGCAGGCGCTCAGATCCGCGATCGTAACTCCGCGCGAGCAGATGACCACCGAGCAGAGACGGATCCTGGATTTTCTGAGCGTTTGATCGTCGGGGGCTCACGCCGTCAAACGCCTCAGGTATTGACGTCTCCGATGCATGTCGAGATGGACGTTATCTTTCGCTGCAGAGTTGACAGAGCGGCTGAGGAATATATCCTACAAACTTCTGTTCAACAAACACCTGCCCGTCAGCGAGACCGTGTCAGTCATGTACGTTGCAACGCTGGACATCCTCACCGAGAAGGGCGGCTTCGACCCTCGGGCTGCTCGCGCAATTGGCGAGGCAATCGACTTGGAAATCGCGCGATCCCGTGATGTATCCGCGACCAGGGAAGATCTGAATGAGTGCAGGCGCACCCTCAGCGATGAAATCGGGGCACTGAAAGTCGAGACCGAAAGGAGCATCTCGACACTGCGGGCTGAGCTTGGCGCCGTTCGCGCCGAATTGAAGGAGGACATCAGCGCGCTCCGCACGGAGCTGAAAGGTGACATCAACGAGCTCCGAGTCCAGGCGCAGGCTGTAAAGGCGGACCTTGTCCGCTGGGTCTTCGTCGCCATCACCGGCCAGACCGCCATCCTGTTGGGCGTCGTCTATTTCTTCATGAGATATCTCAAGTAAAAGGGCGCCGCGGCGCTTCGGCTGCCGCGGATGCCCAGTCCGCTATACCTACCCGGCGAAATAGGCCTCGAGACGATAGCCGTCCGGATCGATGAGAAAGGCGGCGTAATAGCCCGCACCGTAGTCGGCACGCAGACCTGCCGGTCCGTTATCCCGCCCACCGGAGGCCAGACCGGCGGCGTGGAATCCGTCCACCGCCTTACGGCTCGGGGCGGCAAAGCAGAAATGGAGGCCGGAACCGGTGTCCGGAGCTACCGGCCGCTCACTTGCGCTGACCCAGAGAACAGGAGCTTTCGCGCCATAGCCGAGAGACGCAGGCGAGTCGCTGAGGCACTGATACCCGAGGGGCCGCAGGGCCGCATCGTAGAAGCGCTTGCTGGCGGCGACATTGCGCACACCTATGGAAACGTGGTCGATCATTGACGGCTCTCCGGTCGTTGGCGGGAATGGATGCTGTTCGTCGCCGCCAGAGTAAGGCCCGCCCAAGCTCAGTCGCTTGGGAAAAATTGCTATCCTTGGCGCATGTCGATCGCGGCGAAACTGCTGGCTTCGGGCACCGGTTGGAGCGTCAACGATTTCGTCTGTACGTCCGGCCCACGTGATCCCTGTTATGTGGAGCAGCATCGTGCGTACAGCATCGCGCTGGTGACGGACGGCAACTTCCAATATCGCACTGCCCAGGGCTCGGCGCTGATGACGCCGGGATCATTGCTCCTCGGTAACGAGGGGGCGTGTTTCGAATGCGGGCATCAGCACACCCGGGGCGACCGCTGCCTGGCGTTTCATTTCTCGCCGGCGGTATTCGAGTCGATCGTTGCCGGCGTGCCGGGAGCCAAGAGACTCGCGCTGGCGGCACCCCGCCTGCCACCCGTGCCGTCCGTACTTGCGGTGCTTGCGGCTGCGCAAGCACTGCGGGAAGAGAGCAGTAGCGCGGAGGAGTTCCACGAAGTGGCGCTGCGCCTGGCCGGTGCTGTGCGCGCGGCGCTCAATGACGACCGGTCGCTCTCAGGGCGCCCGCCGACGCCTCGGGATGAGCGCCGGGTCGCTGTCGCGCTGCGTCGCATCGAGGCGCAGGCAGGGGCGCGGCTTTCGGTCGATACGCTCGCGGCCGAAGCGGCGGTCAGCCCTTACCATTTTCTTCGCATCTTCGAGCAGGTCGTCGGCGTTACGCCCGGGCAGTACATGTTGCGTACGCGCCTGAGGCGCGCGGCGGTGAAGCTACGCCGCTCGCGTGATGCGGTAGCGACCATCGCGTTGGATTCCGGCTTCGATGATCTGTCGACCTTCAACCGCCAGTTCCGGCGCGCAACGGGACTGACGCCCGGTGCGTACCGGATGCGACGCGTCCCGCTGGGCTGAGTCCGATGCCTGAAGCGGAATTCAAGCGGCGCATCGAGGCCGTGTATCAGAGTGAATCGCGTGCCGTTCTCGCGACACTGATTCGTCTGTTGGGAGATTTCGACCGTGCCGAGGAAGCGCTGCACGACGCGTTCCGCGCCGCCCTGGAGAAGTGGCCGGAGCAAGGCATGCCGGAAAATCCCCGCGCCTGGCTCGTGTCGGCAGGACGCTTTCGCAGCATCGATCAACTGAGGCGCCAGGCGCGCTTCGATTCCTTCGATCCCTTGAGCCATGATCTGCCCGCGGAAAGCACCCCGGCCACGGACGAAGACGACCCAAGCATCGCCGACGACCGTCTGCGGCTGATCTTCACCTGTTGCCACCCCGCCATCGCACCGGACGCGCAGATCGCTTTGACTCTGCGGGAGGTTTGCGCTCTCACGACGGAACAGATCGCGCAGGCGTTTCTGACACCAGTGCCCACGCTGGCCCAGCGAATCGTGCGCGCCAAGGGCAAGATCCGCGATGCCCGAATTCCATATGAAGTCCCCGCGCCGGAAGCCCTGGCGGAACGCCTCGAGACCGTCCTGCGCGTCATCTATCTGGTTTTCAACGAAGGCTACACGGCGAGCAGTGGCACGGAGCTGATGCGTCTCGACCTGGCCAGCGAGGCCATTCGCCTCGGGCGGCTGCTGGTGGCCATGCTGCCGGAACCCGAGGCGATCGGGTTGCTGGCGCTGATGCTGCTACAGGACTCGCGCCGTGCCGCACGCGCCTCGGCCAGCGGCGACCTGATCGTGCTGGAAGATCAGGATCGCACCCTTTGGAACCGTGCGCAGATCGACGAGGGATCGGCACTGGTGGCGCGGGCTCTCTCCTCGCGCCGATTTGGCCCCTACTCCCTGCAGGCGGCGATCGCCGCAGTGCACTGCGATGCCACGCGCGCCGCAGACACAGACTGGAATGAGATCGTCCATCTCTACGATCTGCTTCTACGCATCGAGTCGACGGCCATCGTGGAGCTCAACCGCGCGGTCGCCGTGGCCATGCGCGACGGACCGGAGACGGGACTCGCGCTGGTTGACGGGCTGCTCTCGAGGGGGGAGCTCGCGGATTACCGGCTGGCCCATGCCGCGCGGGCAGACCTGTGCCGCCGCCTCAGCAGGCCCAGCGAAGCACGCGACTCCTATGAGCGGGCACTGGCGCTTACGCAGCTCGAGCCCGAGCGGCAGTTCCTGCAACGCCGGCTGGCGGAGCTGGCGGCAGATTGAGCCGGCGCCAGGATTCCTGGCGATGATGTCGATTCCGGTCACCCTGGTTCGGCTATCCCGTGAGCGGCGCTTCCGCCCGGGGTGGCTGCGCGACGGGGTCCCAGACGTGAAAACGGGGGTGCGACGATGAAATACCTGTGTCTGGTATATGGCGAGGAGGGAAAGATCGGTGACATGGACGACCACAAATGCCTGGCATGTGACCACGACCTGCGGGAGCGGGGCCAATGCATCGTCTCGGAGGCCTTGGAACCTGTGGCAACCGCGACCACGGTGCGCGTGCGTAACGGGCGCTTGTCCGTGATGGACGGGCCGTTCGCGGAGACGAAGGAGCAGCTCGCCGGCTTCTATCTGATCGAGGCGCGCGACCTCAACGAGGCTATCCAGATTGCCGCGAAGATCCCGCCCGCGGAGGTAGGCTGCATCGAAGTCCGGCCGATCCGCCCGATCCGCGAGCACCCACGAACCGGACGACCCCACGACTGAACAGACGCTCGCCGGTCAAGGCGCGAGCTCTACCAGAGCCAGCGCATGCGGACGAAGCTGCAGGGTGAGCCGGGGGTTGGCGGACGTCAGCATCTCAATGCTCGGTCCCGGCAGCTCTGCCGCCCGCAGCAGCACGCGGTGCTGATCGAAAGTCGGGAATCTCGGCTCTCCCATGGCCCTCCAGGCCGTAAGCGCAGAACCGTGATCGCGGTCGACCAGCCAGATATAGGCGCGATGCGCGCCCGACGCATTCCGCAATGCGAGCTGGTAGGTTCGCGTTGTTCCACCTGGCCCCGGAGGCGCGTAGTTCCAGACGGCGATTGCCAGCATGCCGTCGCGGCGGCGCGTGACCAGCGCGGAGTCGGATGAAGCAGCCAACCGCTGCTCGCCCAACCGATGCAACAATCTGAAGTCGTTGAATGAGGCCTTCGGGATGCCGCCGGTCGCGATCAGGCCAAAGCCGCCGTGGAAGGGGCTCTTCGCAACGCCGCCCTCCTCGAATACGTCGGAGAAGGTCCAGTACGACATCGAATCCACCAGGCCGTCGCAGGCCCGGATGGTGTTGGCGAGCCACGGTCCGATGTAAGGCGAGTCGGTCACATCGACCTCGGTGCCGGTATATGTGGCGTTGAACTCGCTGAGGATGATGGGCAGAGCGGGCATCGGCGATGCCGCAACCTGCCGGTGTGCCTTCTGCACCGCGCGGATGACCATGTCACGTCGCGTTATATTTTCATGGTTGCCGAAGACGTTGTCGGCGGTGTCATCGCCATAGACGTGGGTCGAAACGAAATCCAGCGGCACATGGTGAGCCGCACAATAGCGGATGAACGCGGGCACCCAGGCTGCCTGCGCCGTGGCCGGACCACCGACACGCAATCGCGGGCTGACGCTCTTCAGGGCGCGCGCCGTCAGGTCATACAGCTGGAAGTACGTCGCCTGCCGCGGATCACCGCCCCAGAAGGTGCCGTTCGGCTCGTTCCAGACCTCGAAGTACCATTGTGCGACTTCGTCGATGCCATAGCGTGCGACCAAGTGCCGCGCGAAACGCCGCATCAGCTCGCTCCACAGCGCCCAGTCCTTGGGCGGCGCCACGATGGGGTCGTACCAGAAGCCCATTTCCTGCTGCCGCGCGGCCATGTCCGGCGGCATGAAGCTCAGCTCCACGAACGGGCGGACTCCCAGCCGCAGCAGACCGTCGTAGATCTGATCGACGTAGGTGAAGTTGTAATCCGGCCGGCCCTGGGCGTCGACCGTGTAGATGCCGACATCCCGATCGAGGACGCCGTGGAACCGCACGTAACCGAAGTCGGTCGCGCCTTTGACCGCACGCATGTCGTCGCGATAGCTGGCGCGCAATGAGAGCGTCGCGCGCCCCGAGCCGAACATCCGCTCCCAGAAATGAGGAAACGCATGCGCAGGCGCATTGCCATCGACCACAATCCGAATGGGAGTGCGCGGGAGCGACTGCGCCTCGGCCCGGCCCGGCGCCGGGAAGAAGAACACGAGCAGAGCGGCCGAGGCCAACAGCGTGCAATTCGAGCGCATCGTCATCAGATCGGCTCTCCCGGTCAGCTCAGGATCGGCGCGCTAGTTTGCGGTACCATCGCTCAGAGCCGATAGGCCTTTTTCGGCAGGCGATAGGCGAGGTCGACCGCGGTTTCCGCGGCCTCATCCTCTGCGAGGCGATGCTCGGCGACGAGGCGCGCCAGAAAGGCGCAATCGACGCGGCGCGCAACGTCGTGCCGCGCCGGGATGGAGAGGAATGCGCGCGTGTCGTCGTTGAAGCCGACCGTGTTATAGAAGCCCGCCGTCTCGGTCGTCTGCTCGCGAAAGCGTCGCAGCCCCTCGGGGCTGTCGTGAAACCACCAGGCCGGACCCAGCTTCAGCACCGGGTAGTGGCCGGCGAGCGGCGCCAGCTCTCGGCTGTAGGTCGACTCGTCCAGCGTGAAGACGATCACTGTGAGGCGCGGGTCGTGGCCGAAGCGATCGAGGAGCGGCTTGAGCGCATGCACGTAATCCGTGCGCTGCGGGATGTCGGCGCCCTTGTCGCGGCCGTACTCGCTGAAGAGCGCGCGATCGTGGTTGCGAAGCGCGCCCGGATGGATTTGCATCACCAGGCCGTCGTCGACGCTCATCGCGGCCATCTCCGTCAGCATCTGCGCGCGGAAGAGCTCCGCTTCCTCGGGGCTGAAGCGGCCGGAGACGATGCGGCCGAAGAGTTCCCGCGCCTCGCGCGCCGCAAGGTCGGCGGTAGCCGCGCTCGGATGTCCGTGATCGCTCGCGGTGGTGCCGAGCGCGATGAATGCGGCGCGACGGCGCCGGTGAGCCTCGAGATAGCCTTGCCAGGAGTGGACATCCTGACCGGTCATCCGCCCGAGCTCGGCGAGCGAGTCGCGAAAGAGCTCGTGCTCCGGATCGACCACCGGGTCCGGGCGGTAAGTGCTGATCACCCGCCCGGGCCAGCCGCTGCGCCGAATCGCCTCGTGTGCCGTCAGCGGATCGGTGGGACTTTCGGTGGTCGCCAACACCTCGATGTTGAATCTGTCGAAGAGCGCCCGGGGACGGAATGCCGGGCTGGCCAACGCCGCGCCGATGGCGTCGAAGTAAAGATCGGCAGTCTGCGCCTCGAGACGCACCGTCAGGCCAAAAACCTGCGCGAACACCTGATCGAGCCAGAGCGCCGAGGGCGTGCCGCGGAAGAGCGAATAGCGGCCGGCGAATTGGCGCCAGGCCTCACGCGGCTCGTAGGCCGGGGCGCCGCGCCGAGCGCGCACGCCGAGAGAATCGAGCGCGATACCCTGGCTGTGCAGCATGCGATAGAGGTAGTGATCCGGTGCCAGCAACAGGTCCACGGCATCGCCGAACGGCTGGTCATAGGCGAACCAGGCGGGGTCGGTGTGGCCGTGCGGGCTGATGATCGGCAGATCGCGCACATGCACATAGAGCGCGCGCGCGATAGCGCGGACTCCGGGCTCCGGCGGGAAGAGACGGTCGGGATGCAGAGCGAGAGCGCGCGCCATGTTGCTACCGGTTACCATAGCATGATGACTGGGCCCGGAGTGACGCTTTGACAGAAAGCCGGACGGCGGCCTCAGCGGGCCATGCAAGCGGGCTCGCGCGCCTCGGCGAGCACACTCTGAATCGCGGCTTGCAACAGCTCATCCGCCCCGGCTACCACCGGGCGCAAACACGCATCGGCGCCGTGCATTTCGGCCCAGGCGCATTTCATCGGGCACATCAGGCGTTTTTTTTCGACCGCCTGCTGGAGAAGGACTCCGCCCGCGCCATCTGCGCCGTCTCGCTCAAGACCGCCTTGCTGCGCGAGGCTCTCGCACCGCAGGATGGCCTCTATACGTTGGTGGAACTCGATGAGTCGCCGAGCATGCGCGTCATCGGCGCCATCAGCGAGCTGCTGGTCGCCGCCGAAAGCCCCGCCACCGTCAGTAACCGCCTGTGCGATCCTGACACCTCGGTAGTCACCATGACCGTGACGGAGAAAGGCTACTGCCTGGATGGCGCCGGCGGGCTCGACTTCGCACATCCGGACATCACTCACGACCTCGGCCGCCCGCGGACACCGCGCAGCCTCATCGGCTGGCTGGTACGCGGCCTCGGGCAGCGCCGCGAGCGTGGGCTGGCTCCCTTCCTCGTTGTCTCGTGCGACAACCTGTCGGGCAACGGCCCGACGCTGCGGCGCGCGGTGTTGGCTTTCGCCGCGCGCTGCGATGCAGGCCTCGCCGCCTGGATCGAGAAGACGGCGCAGTTTCCACGTACCATGGTCGACAGCATCACTCCGGCCACCGACCAGGCGCTGCGGGACCGGGTCGCACAAACGACCGGTCTGGTGGACGCGTGGCCGGTCCAGCGCGAGCGGTTCGTGCAATGGGTCATAGAGGAGGTCGACAGCCCGGCGCAGCCCGACTGGGCATCCGTCGGCATAACAGTGAGCCGCGACGTGACGGCGCACGAGCGCGCGAAGCTCCGGCTGTTGAATGGCGCGCACTCCACTCTCGCTTACCTCGGCTTGCTGGCAGGGCTTCAAACTGTCGCGCAAGCCATGGCGCAGCCTGCGCTGCGCACGTTCGTCGAGCGCATGATGATCGAGGACATCGAGCCGACGCTGACCATGCCACAGTCCGGCGCGCTCGCCGCCTACCGCCAGTCCATCCTGCGGCGGTTCGAGAACCCGGCCATGCGACACCTGCTCGCGCAGATCGCCTGGGACGGATCGCAGAAGCTGCCCATCAGGATACTCGGCACGCTCAGCGACGCGTTGCGCGCCGGCAGATCGCTCACTCGCCTGGCGGTGCCGATCGCCGCGTGGATGCAGTTCATTCGGACCCGTGCCCAGGATGGTGTTGCAATCGTCGATCCCCTCGCGACGCAGCTGGCGGCGTTGGGCCGACAAGTCACCGGCAACGCGAGTCACGATCTGCCATTGTTCTTCGCATTGCCCGGTGTCTTTCCGCCGCTACTGGCGCAGGACCCGCAGTTCATACGCGCGCTGAGCGCGGCCTATGAGCTCATCACCGGCAGGGGCGCTCTCGCGGCCGTGACGGCAGCGGCAGGGGGCGCGCAGTCGTGACAGGCGCGCCGGTGGCACGCATCGACGCGGCGGTCGAGAGAGTCGGCAGGTTCCGCTGGGTCATCTGCGCACTGCTGTTCGCGGCCACGGCGCTCAACTACGTCGACCGGCAAATCATCGCTCTTCTGCAGCCGCTGCTCGCGCGTGAATACCATTGGAGCGAGATCGACTACAGCAACATCGTGTTCGCCTTCCAGCTCGCCTATGCGATCGGCTACATCATCTTCGGCAAGCTGATCGACCGGATGGGCGCGCGAACGGGCTACGCCCTGGCGGTGGCAATCTGGACGGCGGCGCACATCGCGCATGCCTGGGCGAGCTCGCTGAGCGACTTCCTCGTGGCACGGTTCGCCATCGGTCTCGGCGAATCGGGCAACTTCCCGGCAGGCCTCAAGGCCGTCGCCGAATGGTTCCCGAAACGCGAGCGCGCGCTGGCGACCGGGATCTTCAACGCCGGCGCCAACATCGGCGCGATCATCGCGCCGCTCATCGTGCCAGCCATTACCCTGACGCTCGGCTGGCGCGCCGCCTTCCTGATCACGGGCAGCTTCACCGTGGTGTGGTTGGTCGTGTGGCTGGCGGTCTACCGCCCGCCGCGCCGGCACCCGCGGCTCGGCACCGCGGAGCTGGCCCTGATAGAGAGCGATCCACCCGACCCGATGGTGTCGATTCCGTGGCTGCGACTGCTCGCGGTGCGCGAGACCTGGGCCTACGCGCTCGGCAAATTCCTCATCGATCCGGTCTGGTGGATGTGGCTCTTCTGGCTGCCCGACTTCCTGGTCAGGCGCCATCACCTCGACCTGAAGACATTCGGACCGCCACTGGTCGCGATCTACGTTCTCTCGGACATCGGCAGCGTCGCGGGCGGCTGGCTGTCGTCACGACTGTTGCAGGCGGGCTTCTCGCTGAATGCTGCCCGCAAGTCCGCCATGCTGGTCTGCGCCGTGCTGGTCCTGCCGGTCTTCGGCGCGGCGTATGTCAACAGCCTATGGGGGGCGGTCGCCATCATCGGCCTTGCGACCGCGGCGCACCAGGGCTTCTCCTGCAATCTCTTCACCCTGCCCTCCGATGTCTTTCCGCGCCGCGCTGTCGGCTCCCTGGTCGGCATCGGCGGCACCGCCGGTGCGATCGGCGGCATGCTCCTCGCCAAGTACGCGGGCTGGGTGCTGGAGCGCCTGGGCAGTTTCAAGCCGCTGTTCGCCTTCGCGGGCTGCGCCTACCTGCTGGCGCTCCTGGTCGTACACCTGCTGTCGCCGCGCCTGGCACCGGCGCGCGTCGACTGAGCAGGCGATGCCAGCGGCAATTGTGCAACGGCCCGTTGCACAATACGCCTGATCATCCCGGTAAATCCGCCGCGCATTTCAACACCGGCGAATCGGCCGGCAGCTCTTCCAGCCGCCGTACGGCGTACTCGTAGCCGACCTGGATCGCGCGGTCGAAGGCGTCCCAATTGAGCATGTCGACCTCGGCCAGCGGCGGCTGGAGGATGAGGTCCGACTGCGCGCGGTGAGCGACGGTGCTCGCGTTGCTGTTGACCATGCCCGCGCGCCACAGGATCTGAAAGATGCTGGGACACTTGCGCCGCGCCTTGATCCAACGCAGGAGCTGCCACGGCAGCGGCACGTCGATCTCGTCGCTGCGGGCGGTGAAGGCCCGGTCGGCGCCGCCGACATCGCAGCCGATGACCGGGCCGCGGCCCAGCTCGCGCATCACGTCGACCGGCAGGTTGTTCATCGTGGCGCCGTCGACCAACACCTCGCCTTTGTGCAGCACGGGCGGCAGGACGCCGGGAACCGAAACCGAGGAGCGTAGCCAGCGCCACAGCGTGCCGCGGCGATGCACCATCGTCTGGCCGGTAGTGAGGTTGGATGAGACGCAGAAGAAGTCGATCGGCAGGTCTTCGATGGCGAGGTCGCCGAACGCCTCGTAGAGGCTCGTGCTCACCTTGCGCCCGGAAACGAGCGAGACGAAAGGCAGGGTGTAGTCGCGCAGCGGCCTGGCGGCGACGAAGGCGCGCCGAAAGCGTTCCTTGAGCTCATCGGTGCTCCACCGCAGCGCGACGCCCGCGCCGAGGATCGCCCCCATGCTCGTGCCGCCCACGAGGTCCACCGGCACGCCGGCCTCACGCAACGCCTTGACGACGCCTATGTGGGCGAATCCCCGCGCGCCGCCGCCGGACAGCACCAATCCAACACCGCGCCCCGTCAACACGCGCGCGAGGCGCGAATAATCTTCAGGAGACTGCACGTGGTGATGCGACACGTCCGGCAGGTCCGCGAGCCAGCGCGCCGCGGCGCCGGTCTCGAGCGTGGTGTCGTGCAGCAGGACCAGCTCCGAGCGCTGCGGCGCCATGCTGTGATCGTGCGGCAGCGCGGTCCAGCTGCCCGCGGGACTCTCGGCGCGCGCGAGCAGGAGCAGCGCATCCGCCTGGCGTACGCACAGCTTGGTCCAGCGGTCCGGAGTCGGATCGGCGACGTAGACCACGTAATCGTTGGCGGCCTCGATCCTGTTGAACCACTGGCTGGTGTGGGTCTTGGCACGCACGCTCCAGACGAGCTCCGTGCGCCCGAGCTCCGCGAGTGCCTTGACCAGCCTGCTGGCGAAGCCGCCGAAATCGACCTCCACGCTTTGCGGCAGAACGGTGAAGGTGCATGCGCCCCGGCTGCGCGCCGCTGCCGCGGGAGATTGCGACTGCGCCAGCCGATCCACGGTGAGGCGCGCAATGCGCAGCATCGCCTCCGGTTGACCGCGAAGCACCTCGTTGAAAGCCTTGGCCGAGATGCGGGCCAGCTCCGTGTCGCGCAGCGCCACGACATCCGCGCTGCGCGGCCGGCCGGAGATCAGTCCCATCTCCCCCACCATGTCACCCGCCGCGACGCGCGCGAGGAAGCGCCGCCTGGCGGGATCGGGGGAAAAGGCGCCGAGGCAGCCGCTGAGCACCATGTAGAGCGCATCGGACGGATCGCCGGCCGAAAACAGCTTGGCGCCGCCCGGCAGCGACAGCCATTCGACGGCCGAGGCAATTTCCCGCACCAACGCCGCATCGAGGCCGCTGAAGAGCGGCATCTCCCCGAGAAGCGTCCCCACGTCGGAGCGCAGCGTCGCGGTTTCTTCGAAAGGATGGTTATCCATTCGACGGATCTCTATCGCGCCCGGCAGGGCCCCCTGTTATGTGAAGGCCAGTATAGCCTCGGGGCGGCGGGGATTGCCTCAGCGCTCCACGATGGCCGTGACGCCCATCCCACCTGCGGTGCACACGGAGATCAAGCCGCGCTTGGCGGCCGGATTGCCCGCGAGGAGCTTCGCCAGCGTCGCCACGATCCGCGTGCCCGTGGCCGCGAAGGGATGACCGATGGCTATGCTGCCGCCCTTGACGTTGAGACGGGTGCGGTCGATGGCGCCCAGCGGCGTTGCGAGGCCCAACGCGTCACGGCAAAACTCCGCTGACTGCCAGGCGGCGAGGGTGCAGAGCACCTGTGCGGCGAATGCTTCGTGGATCTCGTAATAGTCGAAATCCTGCAGGGTGACCCCGGCGTCGCGCAGCATCGCCGGCACGGCGTATGCGGGCGCCATGAGCAGCCCCTCCTTGCCGCTCGCGAAGTCGACGGCCCATACCTTGCCGTAGCGCAGCCAGGCGAGCACCGGAAGATTACGCCGCGCCGCCCACTCCTCCGAAGCCAACAGCACGGCGCTCGCGCCGTCGGTCAGTGGAGTGCTGTTGCCTGCGGTGAGTGTCCCGTCACGCGGATCGAAACTCGCGCGCAGCCGCGCGAGTTTCTCCAGCGAGGTATCGGCGCGGACGTTGTTGTCGTTCTTCAGGCCCAGATACGGGACCACGAGGTCATCGTAGAATCCCTCGCGCCACGCGGCCGCCGCCTTCGTGTGGCTCTCGTAGGCCAGCCGATCCTGCTCCTCGCGGGCGATCCCCCAGCGGTGTGCCATGAGCTCGGTGCTCTGGCCCATGGAAAGCCCGGTCCGCGGCTCGACCACCGCTGGCAGCACCGGCTTGAAATGGCGCGGCCGCAACCGCAGCCACGGCCCCAGGCGCTGCGCGAGAGTCTTGCCGCGCGCGCTCGCGAGCAGCAACTGTTGGTAGCCGCGCGGATACACCACGGGCGGATCGCTGATGGTGTCGACGCCGCCCGCGATGCCGGAATCGATCTGGCCGAGCGCGATCTTGTTGCCGATGGCTATCGCCGCTTCGAGGCTCGTGCCGCACGCGCGCTGCAGGTCGAGCCCGGGCGTCTGCGGATCCAAACCGGACGACAGGACGCATTCGCGCGTCAGGTTGTAATCCCGCGCGTGCTTGATGACCGCGCCGGCCGCAACGTCTCCCAGCCGCACGCCGCCGAGGCCGCAGCGCTCCACCAGCGAGCGCAAGACCGCGGTGAGCATTTCCTGGTTGCCGACCGTGGAATATGCCGTATGTGCCCGCGCGAACGGGATGCGCAAACCGCCCACGATCGCGACGCGCCGCACTGTTGTGCCGACGAGCATGGAACCTCCAGTGCATGCCCCCGGAAGCCCAGGGGAGGGTTGCCCCGATCCGCCTACGCTACCATTGCTCCGGCAGCCGAGGCCAAGTATTCGCTGCCACAACGGCAGTGGCAGTATGCCGCCTGCGGGCGGTATTCTGCGGGATCCAATCGGCATCACCGCGAAGGGTCTGCCCGCCATGAGTGATTTCACGACCCTCATGGCCCGCGACGGCCATGAGTTCCAGGCTTATCTCGTCGCCCCCGCCGGCCGTCCCCGGGGCGCCGTCGTGGTGCTGCAGGAAATCTACGGCATCAACCGCCACATCCGCTCGGTCACCGACAGCTTCGCGGCAGCGGGCTACACTGCGATCGCGCCTTCGCTGTTCGACCGCATCCGCCGCGGCATTGAGCTCGACTACGACGATGCCGGCCGCGATGAGGGCAAGGGCTATGCGCAGCAGCTCAAGCCCGACGATACGATGAAGGATGTGGCAGCAGCCGTCGCGGTCGTCAGGCACTCCGGCCGCGTGGGCACGGTGGGGTACTGCTGGGGCGGGGCGCTCTCCTACCGCGCGGCATGCGAGCTGCCTATCGCTTGTGCCGTGGTCTACTACGGCAATCCCCGGGATACCGCCAAGACACCCAAGTGTCCGGTCATGTACCACTTCGGCAGCGCCGACAAGAGCATCCCTGTGGAGCAGGTCGAGCGGCTGAAGGCCGCGCAGCCGCAGGGCATCTTCCACGTTTATGACGGCGCCGGCCACGGCTTCAACTGCGATTTGCGGCCAAGCTACGATGCGGCGGCCGCCGCTCTCGCCCGCCAGCGAACGCTCGACTTTCTGGCGCGCCGGCTGGCCGGCGAGGATCCGGCGCGAACGGAGGGCGAGTGATGTTGCAACTGAAAGATCCCACGCTGCTGCGCCAGCAGGCGTATGTCGACGGCACCTGGGTGAATGCCGATAGCCGCGCCACTCGCGAGGTCATGAATCCCGCAACCGGCGAGCGGCTGGGCACCGTACCCGACATGGGAGCGGCCGAGACCCGGCGCGCCATCGAGGCGGCCGGCAAGGCGTTTCCCGCCTGGGCCGTGAAGACGGCCAAGGAGCGCGCCGCGCTGCTGCGGCGCTGGTACGACCTCATGATGGCGAATCAGGACGATCTTGCCCTGCTCATGACGGCGGAACAGGGCAAGCCGCTCGCCGAATCCAAGGGCGAGATCGCCTACGCGGCCGCCTTCATCGAGTGGTTCGCGGAGGAAGGCAAGCGGCTCTATGGCGACATCATCCCGGGGCATCAGGCCGACAAGCGCATCCTCGTGCTGCGCCAACCCGTGGGCGTGGTGGCCGCCATCACGCCGTGGAATTTTCCCGCGGCCATGATCACCCGCAAGGCGGGGCCGGCGCTCGCGGCGGGCTGCACCTTGGTCTGCAAGCCGGCATTGCAGACTCCTTACTCCGCGCTCGCGATGGCGGAGCTCGGCGCGCGCGCCGGCATTCCCGCCGGTGTCCTCAATTTCGTGACGGGCGACAATGCCGCCGAGATCGGCGGCGAGATGACTTCCAACCCGGCGGTGCGCAAGCTCACGTTCACCGGCTCCACGGCGGTCGGCAAGCGCCTGATGACACAATGCGCCGGGACGCTGAAGAAGCTGTCCCTGGAGCTCGGTGGCAACGCGCCCTTCATTGTGTTCGATGATGCCGATCTCGATGCGGCGGTGGTGGGCGCACTCGCCAGCAAGTACCGCAACACCGGGCAGACGTGTGTGTGCGCCAATCGGCTGCTGGTGCAGAGCGGCGTATACGAAGCGTTCACCCGCAAACTGGTGGACGCGGTCGCGAAGCTGCGTGTCGGCAATGGGCTCGAGGGGCCGACGGATCAGGGGCCGCTGATCGACCGCAAGGCGCTCGCCAAGGTCGAGCAACACATCGCCGACGCGATGCAGAAAGGCGCGCACGTGGTGCATGGCGGCAAACGCCATGCGCTCGGCGGCACATTCTTCCAGCCGACCGTGATCACCGACGTCACCGCCGAGATGTTGGTTGCGCGGGAGGAAACCTTCGGTCCGGTCGCCCCCCTCTTTCGCTTCCAGTCCGAGGCGGACGCGATAGCCATGGCAAACGCCACGGAATTCGGCCTCGCGGCCTATTTCTACACGCGCGACCTGGCCCGCTCCTGGCGGGTGGCGGAGGCTCTGGAGTACGGCATCGTCGGGCTCAACACGGGCATCATCTCCACCGAGGTAGCGCCGTTCGGCGGTATCAAGGAATCCGGCATCGGCCGCGAGGGCTCGAAATACGGCATTCTCGACTACACCGAGCTGAAGTACCTGTGCACCGGCTTGTAGCCGGGGTATAAAGCCCTACCGCCATGCGCTACATCAGCTCCCCCGACTTCCACCGCGACTCCGCCGAGCGGATCGGCATCCTGCTGGTGAACTCCGGTACCCCGGAAGCGCCGGAGCCGCGGGCCGTGCGCCGCTTTCTCGCCCGGATGCTGAGCGATCCACGGATCGTGGAGATGCCGCGGGCGCTATGGCTGCCGATTCTCCACGGCCTCATCCTGCCGTTACGGCCGCGGCGGGTGGCACGCAAATACCGGGCGATCTGGTCGCAGTCCGGCTCACCGCTGCGCAACCTCTCCGAGCGGCTGCGCGCGCAAATCACCGGGACGTTGGCGCAGCGGATGCTGGCGCCGTTCTCGGTGGAGCTTGGCATGCTCTACGGCAACCCGGGCGTGCCGCAGGCGCTCGCCCGGCTGCGGGAGTCGGGAGCGCAGCGCATTCTGGTGGTGCCCCTCTTTCCGCAGTACTGCGGCGCAACCACCGGCGCGGTCTACGATCAGGTGACCGCAGAGCTCAGACGCTGGCGCTGGCTGCCGGAGCTGCGCTTCATCGCGGAGTATCACGACCAGCCGGGTTACATCGATGCGCTGCGCGCCAGCATCGCCGGACACTGGCAGGAGCATGGCCCGACACGCCACCTGTTGATTTCCTTCCACGGCATCCCGGAACGCTACTTCCACAACGGCGATCCCTACTTCTGCAAATGTCAGAAAACCGCGCGCCTCCTCGCCGAGGAGCTGATGCTGCGCGATGGCGAGTGGAGTGTCAGCTTCCAGTCGCGCTTCGGCCCGGCGGGCTGGCTCAAGCCCTACACGAGCGAGGTGCTGGCGCAGCTGCCGCAGCGCGGCGTGCGCGCCGTGACGGTGGCGTGTCCCGGTTTCGCGGTCGACTGCCTGGAGACGCTGGAGGAGATCGGCATCGAGAACCGCGACCGGTTCCTCCGCGCCGGCGGTCAGCGCTTCGACTACGTGCCGGCGCTCAACGACCGGCCGGAGCACACGCGCTTCCTCGCCGGCCACATCGCCAGACACTGCCAGGGGTGGGCATCGCTGGATTGGCCCGAAGTCGCTTACGGCGCCTCGGGTGGCCAGACCGGTGTGACTGGCTGAAAGACGCCTGTTGGCGTTGCTTTCGGACGGCGCGATGCTTGGTCGTTTTCTCGAGATTGGAATTGCCACGACGGACATCCGTGCGTCGGTCGAGTTCTATGAGCGGTTGGGGTTCACTCAGGCGCAGACCGGCGACACCTGGGCGCATCCCTATGGTGTGCTCACCGATGGCCGCTTGTGCATCGGACTGCACCAGAGCCGCCTCGACTCTCCCGCGCTGACGTTCGTCCGCCCCGACATAGCGGGCCACGTGGCCGCGCTCCAGCGCATAGGCATCGAGCCCTCCACGGTCAACATCGGCGGCGAAGTCTTCAATGAGCTCGGCTTTCGCGATCCCGCCGGCCAGGCCGTGCGCCTGCTCGAGGCACGCACCTACTCACCCTCGGACCGCTCGGCGCTCGAGCCATCCGGCTGTGGCGCATTCCGCGGGTTGAGCATGCCTGCGGCCGACTTCGAGCGCGTGCGCCGCTTCTGGGAAGCGCTCGGATTCGCCGTCGGCGAGCGGGAAGCTCACCCTTATCCCCATCTGCCGCTGGCGGGGGAAGGCCTCGAGCTGACCTTGCACCGCCCGCAGCTCGCCGCCGAGCCCCTGCTCACTTTTCGCGACCCTGCCATGACGGAGAGGCTCGCGCTGCTGCGCGAGCAGGCTCTGTATCCACTCGAGCCGCCGCCCAGAGGACTCGATCCACGCGGCAATGCTCTCCTCAGGGCGCCGGAGGGCACCGGCCTGCTGCTGCTGCAGGATCCTGTCGCCGCCAATTGAACCGTCGCCCGGCGGGCGAGCACGCACGCGGGATGCGAATGACCATACGAAACACGTCCGATCGCTGGGGCGCGATATCTCAACTCCTGCACTGGCTCATCGTCGCACTGATCGTCATCCAGGCGACCCTGGGCCTCATGGGACGCGCGCTGCCGCTCGGGGTGGAGAAGGTGGCGGTGCTGGCGCGTCACAAGTCCATCGGACTCACCATCCTCGATCTCGCCGCACTGCGCCTCCTGTGGCGCTGGCTCAACCCCACTCCAGCGCTACCGTCGAACCTGAGGCCTCCCGAGCGCCTGCTTGCCCGATTCACCCACGCGGCGCTTTATGTGCTGCTCTTCGCCATGCCGTTCACGGGCTGGATCATGTCGTCGGCGCGTGGCTTCCCGGTGAGCTGGTTCAATCTCTACCAGCTTCCCGATCTCGTGCCGAAGAGCGAGCGCCTCTATGACGCGATGGTGACGACTCACGCTGCGCTGGCGATCGCACTGGCGCTGACAGTGGCGCTGCATGTCGCAGGCGCTCTCAAGCATCACTTCGTATTGAAGGATGACATTCTGCGGCGGATGCTGCGATTCGGCCCGTTCACCGTCGCCATTGCTGCCGCGGCGATGCTGGTGCCGGCAGCCGCAAGGGCGGCCGGGCCGAGCTACACCGCGATCGGGGCGCAGAGCTCTCTCACCTACGCGTTCACCCAGGCCGGGGCCGAGAACCAGGGTCGGTTCAAGTCCTTTACGGCCAGCTTCGACCCGACTGCCGGTCGCCTCGACGTTGCCGTCGACATGCACTCGTTCGATACGGGCGACGAACAACGCAACGATGTCCTCGGAAGCAGCGACTTCTTCGACGTCGCGCAGTATCCGCAGTCACACTTCACCGCCAGCCGCATAGACAAGACTGCAACCGGCTACGTCGCTACGGGCTCTTTCACTTTGCGCGGCGTGACACGCAACATCACCATCCCCTTCACATGGCGCACGGCAACAGTGCAAGGCCACGCAGTCGGTTATCTCTCAGGCCAAGCGACCCTGCGGCGCCTCGATTTCGGCGTCGGTCAAGGACAGTGGAAGTCGACGGAATGGGTGGGCAGCGACGTTACGGTGCGTTACTCGTTGACGTTGACAGCAAGTCGGTAAGCGGCCGAAGCCGACTCAAGAAGGTCTGGCGTGCAGCTTGGAAGTGCAGAGATCGTAGAGTGACGCCATCAGCACCTGCACTGAATGCGTCATGGCGATCTCGATGCCCTTGAGCGCCGCCTCCTTGATCGCGCCGGTCAGCAGGTCGAGCTGCTCGGCCGAGAGGTTCTCGGGCAGCTTGGTGGTGATCTGCACGGTCGGGACTTCCTCCACGATCTGGCGCAATATCGTGTAGACACAGTCCGCCTTCGCACGCATCAGCGCTTCATCGTCGCCGAACAGCGACCCTATGGCGACCAGACCATCGACCGTCTTCGCCCGGGTCTGCTCCCATTCGCGCTCCGTGCCGAAAGCCACATGTATGACCTCACCCATGACTGCCTCTCGCATCTCTTCCGGCAGCAGAGCGGACGCAAGTTCCGTGCCCCGCAGGCTGCAGCACCAGCTGCATTCCCATGGCTTTCAGCAAGACTGTCGCGCTCCGCAGCTCCGGGTTGCCGCGCCGACATAACGTGCGGTAGAGCGAGTCCGCGCTGAGCTCCACTTTCTCCGCCAACTTCGGACCGCCGGAGGCGTGCGCGATGCGACCCAGCGCGGCCGCCAACTCCTCGGGACCGGCATCGTCCAGCATTGCGTTGAGATAGGCCACGGCGAACTCATAGCGTGCCTGCCGCGACATCGCTGCCGGCGGGCGGTTCTTCTTGCGAGTCATCTGAGACACTCCTCGAGTAGCGACAGGCGGCAGCGTAGTCCCGCGCTTTGCCGCGGAGCCAGAGGGCATATGGCGGGGTTCAGGGCAGTTTTGCGGACTTTCCGGCCGGACTAGCCCCTTTTTCCTCACCCCCAAGGCTCAGGCAAAGCGGCGCCGGGCGGCGCGAGGGTATACTTCGCCGACGGCCGGTCGGGCCACATAAAAGTGAATTAAGGGGACAAGCCATGCTGGTCGTCACGACGGAGAGCGTCCCGGGCTACCTCGTGCGGGACGTCAAGGGCCAGGTATTCGGTGTCGTGGTGCGCAGCCGCGGGTTGGGTGGCAACATCATGGCCGGCCTGCGATCGCTCGCCGGTGGCGAGATCACCGAATACACGCAACTTCTCGAGGAGGCGCGGCGGCACGCGATCGACCGCATGGTCAAGAATGCGACGCTCATGCAGGCCAATGCCATCGTCATGATGCGCTTCGACTCGGCGGAGATCGGCCAGACCATGAGTGAGATCGTGGCGTATGGCACCGCCGTGGTGCTGGAGAAGGCGAACGGCTGATGTTGCGAATGTTGGTCCTCGCGCTGGGCGGCATCGCCGTCGTGGCAGGCACCATGCTCATCGGGGCGCACACCCGGGGCGCGGGCATTTACCTGCTCTGCCTCGGCGCGGCAATCATTCTCGGCACGGCCTTCGAGCGCTGGCGCTACCGCCAGGCGCCCCCCGCCGCAGCGAGTTGGGAGCGCACCGGAGAGCGCTTCGAGGACCCGGCGACGGGCGAGACCATGGAAGTCCATTACGATCGCGCAAGCGGTGAGCGGCGCTACGTCCCTACGGGCGAGCGCACTTCCCACAAGTAATCTGGATCCTTCATCCGATGTCGCCTGACACCCCTGATGCCTCCGCAGCTCCGCGTCCTACGGTCTTCCTCAGCTACGCCTCGGAAGACCGCCGCGCGGCACAGCTCATCCGCGACACCCTGCCGGCCTTCGGCATGGAAGTCTGGTACGACGAGAGCGACCTTACCGGCGGCGATGCGTGGGACCAGAAGATCCGCCGCCAGATCCGCGAATGCGACTATTTCATGCCCGTCATCTCGGGCCATACCGAGGCGCGCCACGAAGGGTATTTCCGCCGGGAGTGGCGCCTGGCTGTCGAGCGAACGCTCGACATGGCCGACGATCACGTGTTTCTGCTGCCGGTCGTCCTCGACAACACTACCGAGGCCGGCGCCCGCGTTCCCGACAAGTTTCGCGCAGTGCAATGGCTGCGGCTGCCGGACGGCCATTCAACGCCGGCGCTGGAGGCGCTCTGCAGAAGACTGGTGAGCGGTGAAGTCACGACGTCCCTGAGCGGCGAGCGTCCGCGCCCGCCGCGCGGACCTGCGCCCCCGCCCCCATCCTCGCCCGAGCCTCCGCCTTCGCAGCCTTCGTCGCCGGAAAAAGCAGATGGCAGCAGCCGCCGCGAGTTTCCCCCGTTCCCACGCGAAGAGCCGGGACAGAGAATCCATTTCTGGTTCCGGGTTGCGGGATGGGCGTTCCAATCAGCGTGGATCGCCTTCCAGCGCCTTCCCCGGTGGGTGAGGATCATCGTTTACGCGTGGGCAGCGATCCTGCTGCTCTCGCGCGGCTGTGTGTCATCGGATGACTCGCATGATCGTTCGCGAGACAACGCTCCTCCGGGCATTTCCTCCTCCCAGGAGGATAAGCTGAAAGAGCTCGCGAAAAACCATCCCGGCAATTGGACGGCAGCCGACACGGCGCAGCTCATCACCCAGATCGCGAAGGAGATCCCCGCCGCCGCGCGCGATGCAGACTCCGCCTCCGCTGCGGTGCTGGCCGTTCCCTTTGCCGCTCCGGCGGGTGACACCGCCGCGCAGAAGCTCGCCGGTTCCGTGTTCACCCAGGTATACGGACGACTCGCCATCGCGCATCACGGACATGTGGCACTGGCCGACCGACCGTTACCCAGCCTGGATGCGTCGGCCGCGTTGATACAGGGGCGAGCCCACGGCTCGAGCTACATCGTCTATGGCGGCATAGCCGGCAGCGCGCCCGATCAGCAGCTCAGCGTCAAGATCGTCAGCACGGAAGACGGCTCCGTGTCGTGGTCGAAGTCATATCCCGTCGCGGGCGCCGATCCCACCGGTATCGCGGCGGAAGTGAGCACGCACGTCCCGACTGATGACGACGACTGAGCCGAGCCGCTACCGGTCCGCCCTGAGCAGCAGCGCGTGAATGTTGGCGGTGCGGAGTTGCTCACGCACCCTGGTCAGCTCGGCGTCGCTCAGCGGACCGATCCGCACCCGATTCAAGGTGCCGGACCCTGCCGCGATGTGCTGTACCTGGGCCGTTATGCCCGCTCTGGCCAGGCGGCCGCGGACCTGTTCCGCTTCGGCGGAACTGCGGTAGGAGCCCACCTGCAGGACATAGGAGGAACCGGAACCCACACTCTCCGGCCGACCTGCGGCAGGTAGCGGCGCGGCGCGGCCTGAGCCATCGTCGCGAGTGACCGGCACCCTGAAGCTCGGCAGCATGCGGTAGAAGTCATATTGGGGAGGCTTTGCATGCCCGGACGCGGACTGCGCCGACGAAGGGGAGCCCGAAGGAGCCGCCGGGTCCGGGCTGTCGGATGAGGTATCGTCCGGCGCAGGCGCGTGCGGCGCTGTGCTCTGCGAATCCGCGCCGGCGTGCCCGCGCGAGGTTGCGGCTGCGCGATGTCGCGCGTGTGCGCCGGCGATCAGGAAGGCGGCACTGGCAAGCACGGCGCCGACCACGACACCGAGGCCGAACTCCCTGAGTTTTGCGGCGCCGGAGCCGCGGGACGACCGCTTGTAATCGCGCGTGGTCAGCTTGGGCATGCTGCGGACCTACATGCTCTCCGGCGCCGAGACGCCGAGCAGGCCGAGGCCGTTGCGGATTACCTGCTGGACCCCGAGCACCAGCGCCAGACGCGCATTGCGTGTCCCGGAATCGCCGACGATGAATTGCTCCGCGTTGTAGTAGGTGTGCAGCGTGTTGGCCAGATCACGCAGGTAGTGGACGAGGGTGTGGGGCGCGCGATTGAGCGCCGCCTGCTCCAGCACCTCCGGATAGCGCACCAGGGAGCCGAGGACCGCCTGCTCGTGCGCGCCGCTCAGGAGCGATGCGCCGGCGAGACCTTCGCCGCGGTCGAAGGACAGGCCGCGGGCGGCGAGCTGCTTCATGACACTCGCGACGCGAGCGTGCGCGTACTGGATGTAATAGACGGGATTCTCGTTGCTGCGCGACTTGGCGAGCTCGAGATCGAAGTCGAGCGGCTGCTCGTGACTGCGCATCAGATAGAAGAGCCGGCAGGCATCGTTGCCGACTTCCTCGCGCAACTGGCGCAGGGTCACGAACTGCGCCTCGCGCTTGCCCATCGGCACTTTCTCGCCGCCGCGGAACAGGCTGACGAACTGAATCAGATTGACCTCGAGGCAATCGCCAGGTTCACCCATGGCGGTCAATCCCGCCCGGACGCGCGCCACGTAACCGTGGTGGTCAGCGCCGAGAGCATCGATCAGACGCTGAAATCCGCGCTCACGCTTCTCCAGGTGGTAGGCGATGTCCGAGGCGAAATAGGTTTTCTGGCCGTTCTCGCGCACCACGACACGATCCTTCTCGTCGCCGAAGTCCGTGGCGCGGAACCAGGTCGCCCCATCCTTCGCATAGAGCCGCGACTCGCGCTCGAGCCGCGCGAGCGCCCGATCGATTGCGCCGCTCTTCTCCAGCGCACGTTCGGAATACCAGCGGTCGAAGGCCACGCGGAACTCGCCCAGATCCTCGCGGATGTCGGCGAGCATCTCGGTGAGCGAGCGCTCGAGCACGCGGCCGAAGGCCTCCGCCCCGATGAGGTCACGCGCCCGCGCGATGAGCGCATCGATGTAGTCCTCCTTGTCGCCCACGGGCGCATCCGGCGGCAGTCCGGCCAACACTGTCGCGGCAGGACGTCGCAGCGCCTCTCCATCCGCCGTCAGAAGCTCCCGCGCCAATGTGCGGACATATTCGCCGCGATACCCGTTCTCCGGAAAGGGCAGTGTCTCGCCGCAGGCCTCCAGATACCGTATCCAAGCGCTCACCGTGAGGATGTCGACCTGCCGCCCCGCGTCGTTGATGTAGTACTCGGTGCATACGTCGAATCCGACGGCCGCGAGGATGTTGGCCAGCGTGGCGCCATACGCAGCTTGACGCCCGTGGCCGACGTGCAGTGGCCCTGTCGGGTTGGCAGACACGAACTCGAGCAGCACCCGCTCTCCCCGGCCAAGGCTGCCATCGCCCTCGCTGCGGCCGTAACGCTCGCCGCGCTCGTGGATCACGGCCAGCTCGCGACCATAAGCCGCGGGCGTGAGGAAGAAGTTGATGAACCCGGCGCCGGCGATCTCCGTGCGCGCCAGCAGCGGACTGGCCGGCAGTGCGGCGGCGATCTTCTGCGCCAGCTCGCGCGGCTTGCAGCCGGCCGGCTTCGCGAGCCGCAGCGCGGCGTTGGTCGCAAAATCGCCATGCTGCGGATCGCGGCTGCGCTCGATCGTCAGCGCTGCGGGTGCCGGCGCCTCGGGCAGCACGCTGCCGACGAGCGAATTGACTGCGCTCGCGAGGAGCTGCTCGATTTCCTGCTTCAAGAGTTGCGTGATCCGCGGGGTGAATGAAACGTGAATCTTACCAATTAGAAAATCTCGATGGGGTCGACGTCGAGCGCCCAGCGAACGCGGCGCGCACTGGGCAGAGACTCCAGTGCCGGCAGCCATGCATCGAGGAAGCGATGCAGCGCCGTGCGCTCCGTGCTCTCCACCAGCAATTGGGCGTGATACCGCCCGGCCCGCTTAGCCATCGCGGCGGGCGCGGGCCCGAGGAGGCGAATCGCGTGCCCCGACATGCGGCTGCCGGAGCCGCTGGCGTCTCGTTCCCCACGCAGGTCTTCGGCCGTCTTGCGCGCGTGGGTCAGGAACGCCAGCGCCGCCTCGGCCGTCGGCGCGGAAGCACGCACGGCAGCGAGTCGGCTGAACGGCGGCCAGGCGGCCTGTCTGCGCTCCGCCAGCGCCGCATGGGCAAAGCCGTCATAACCTTCCGCCAGCAGACTGAGGAGCAGAGGGTGATCCGGGAATTCAGTCTGGATCAGCACCTCGCCGGCTTTTTCGCCGCGGCCCGCCCGGCCGGCGACCTGCACGATGGTCTGCGCGAGGCGCTCGGGCGCACGGAAATCGGTGCTGAAAAAACCCTGGTCCGCGTTCAACACGACGACCAATGTTACGTTGGGAAAATCATGTCCTTTGGTCACCATCTGCGTGCCTACGAGGATGCGCGCTTCGCCGGAAGCCATGCGGCGCATCGCCTCCTCCATGTCACCGCGCCGCCGTACCACATCGCGATCCAACCGGATGCACGGCGTGCCGGGGAAGAGCGTCGCCAGCGTCTCCTCGATCCTCTCCGTGCCCTGACCGACCGCCTTGACCGCAAAACCGCACTGCGGGCATCGCTCGGGCAGCGCGGCGTCCGCCCCGCAGTGATGGCAGCGCAGCCGCCCCGCCGCAAGATGCACGGTGAGGCGCGCATCGCAGTCGCGGCAGGGCGCGAGCCAGCCGCAGGCGGTGCACAGCAGTGTCGGCGCGTAGCCGCGCCGGTTGAGGAACATGAGCACCTGGCCGCCGGCTTCCAGGTGTCGCGCGATCGCCTGCACCGCCTGGGTGGCGATGCCGGCACGCACGGCGCTGGAGCGAAGGTCGATCAGCGACAGCCTCGGTGGCACCGCCTCCGCGGCCCTGCGAGTCAACATCAGGCGGGTATAACGGCCGGTGGCGACGTTCTGCAGCGTCTCGAGCGCGGGTGTCGCCGATCCCAACACAACGGGGACGCCGGCACGCTGCGCGCGCACGACCGCCAGGTCGCGCGCGGAGTAGCGAAAGCCGCCTTCGTGTTGCTTGAAGGACGGATCGTGCTCTTCATCGACGATGATGACGCCCAGGTCCCGCACCGGGGCGAACACCGCGGAGCGAGTGCCGAGCACGATCCGCGCGCGGCCGCTGAAGGCTTCCCGCCAGGCGAGCAGCCGCTCATGGTCGGTGAGGGCGGAGTGCAGCACTGCCATCGGCGCCGCGAACCGCTTGCGGAACCGATCCACCAGCTGCGGCGTGAGCCCGATCTCCGGCACCAGCACGAGCGCATTGCGGCCGAGCCGCAGCGCGCGCTCGACGACCCGCAGGTAGACCTCCGTCTTGCCGCTGCCCGTCACGCCGTGCAGCACGAAGCCGGCGAAGGCGCCCAGTGACTCGCAGACCCTGGCGACGGCGAGGCTCTGCTCCGCATTCGGCGTGGGACCTGCACTTACGGCGACCGGCGCCGGGGGGCTTGGCGCCGCGGCGGTGGCTGGCGACTCCGTGCTCAGCCAGCCTCGAGCCACGAGCGCGCGGGCCGCGTCCCGCCAAGAGTCCAGCCTTTCGTTCAGCTCCGCGGCAGAGAGGCCATTCGTATCCGCCAGCGCGCCCAGGAGCTGCCGCTGGCGCGGAGCGCGGCGGGGCTCGCCGCCGGCGTATGCTTCCAGGCCTGGGGGTGTGACAATCCAGCGCTCCTCGGCAGAATCGATTGCCGCGCCGAGCCGGAGGGCCTTCGGTAGGGCGGCAGCGAGCACCTCCCCGACCGGATGGTGGTAGTACTCCGCCGCCCAGCCGAGCAGGCCGAGGGTGGCTGAATCGAAGATCGGCTGCGCGTCCAGGCTCTCCAGTACGGACTTCAGCCGCTCATCGGGCAGGTCCGAGCTGGCAGCGGTCTCCATGGCCACGCCAATGAGGTGTCGCTGGCCGAACGGCACCCTGACGCGCGTGCCGACGGCGATCGCATAATCGCCATCATGGCTGGCGCGGTAGTCGAAAAGGCGCCTCAGAGGCGTGGGTAACGCCACGCGCACGACGGGGACGGAACTCATGGGTAAATATAAATCAGAGACTTACGCACGCAGCAGCCTCCGTCAACCGCACCGGTCACAGGCGCGTTGTACCTGTTATGCCAGAGTTTGCTACGCTCGCGCCGCCTTATAGCATGCCGGCTGCCTCTCACGGCGACGTGGACCTGTCGGATTCTTCCAGCAAAGCCCGGAGCAGAGCGCTCAGCCAGTTTCTGGCGGGCGTAGAAGTGCGCGCATTCAAGATCGCGCAGGCGGCGCTGCGGCACGAGGATGACGCCCTGGATGCGGTGCAGGACGCCATGCTGCAGCTGGCGCGTGCATACTCGGGCCGACCCGCGGAGGAGTGGAAGCCGCTCTTCTATCGGATCCTGGAGAACCGCATCCGCGACATGCAGCGTCGCCGGACGGTGCGTAACCGCGTGATGTCCTGGTTACCCTTCCGATCGGAATCGGATGAGGACGAGCCGGACCCTATCGCGGAAGCGGCCAGCGAGGAGCCCCCGCCGATGCGCCGCCTGGAGATCGCCGAGGCCATGGCGGCGCTGGAGAAGGCGCTCGAGGCTCTGCCCAGGCGGCAGCAGCAGGCGTTTCTGCTGCGCACGATGGAAGGCCTGGACGTTGCGCAGACGGCGCGGGCGATGGGCTGCTCGGAGGGCAGCGTCAAGACACACTATTTTCGTGCGCTGCAGACCTTGCGGGCGCAGCTCGGAGAACTCTACGTATGAGCCGGGACCTCAACGGCACCACCGATTTCGAGCGCCAGGTGCAAGCTCTTCTGGAAGAGAGCGTGCAGCGGGTCGGCGGTCACGCGCGCTCGCGTCTGACTCAGGCGCGGCATGCGGCGGTCGCCGAAGCAGTGCGCAGCAGCCGTTGGCAGTTGCCGCTGCGGACTTTGGAGTGGATCCGGCTGCGTCTGTGGACGCCGGCAGCAGGTGCGATGGCCGCCGCGGTGTTGGTTGCCTTCGTGCTCTGGCCGCATGCGCCGCAGATGTACACCGGAGTGGGGGCGAATCCCGCCTCCGTGGAGGACCTGGATCTGCTCGCCGATCACGATGGAATGGATCTCATGCAAAGCGGCGATGGGCAGTTCTACGAGTGGGCGATGGCGCAGGACGATCAAACTCAGCCGGCCGGCGCGGCGCCTGCGAATCAGGGCAAGTCCGGCGGCGGCCAGACCTCCGGGGCCGGCACCAACCAGAACAGCGGCTGAGATGCGCGTTGCGCGCCGCATCGGGATCGGGATCGCGGTCGTGATGACGGCGCTCACCGCCGCTTCGGGCATCGGGCGTGCCGCCGAGCCGCCGCAGCAGGGCGCGGACCCTCCCGATGAGGGTCTGTTGGAATTTCTGGGCAGCGTCGATCCGGCGACCGATTCGACGCAGCCCGACGATGGCAGCTGGCTGGCGTATCTATCGCAGATCAACATCGGCAAGGTAGCCAAAGCGTCACAGGCGCAGCAGGCGCCAACGCAGCCGAAGCCGGTGGGCTCGCCGGCCGGCGGCGACAAGCCGGGTGGGTAAGGGGTTCGAGATCATGATCAATGAGCGCAAGGCGCTGATGCTCGCGCTGCTGCTGGCGGCGGCGCCGGCCTGCGCCCGGGCACAGGCCCCTCCCCAGAGCCTGCAGGGCGCAGCAGGGCAGCCACCGGCTTCAGTCGCACCCGCGGCTGCCCCTGTTCCCTGGTCGAGCCTGTCGCCGCGGCAGCGGCAGTTGCTCGGATCGGTCTCTACTGGTTGGGGATCGCTTCCCGCGGCGCGCCAGCAGGCGCTGGCGCGCGGCAGCCAGCGGTGGCTCAACATGAGCACCCAGCAGCGGTCAATGGCGCGGCAGCGCTTCCAGCAGTGGCAGCGGCTCTCGCCGCAGCAGCGGCAGACGCTGCGGCAGCGATGGCAGCGGTTCAAATCCCTGCCCACGCAACAGCAACAGGCGATCCGCCAGAGCTATCGTCAATTCCAGCACCTGCCGCCCTGGCGGCGCCGCATGTTGCGCCAACAGTGGCAGCGCGCTACGCCTGCGCAGCGCGAACTGATGATGCAGCGTGCGTGGCAGAAACGAGGTCAGCGCCGGATGATGCCGATGCGGCGATTCCCGGCGATGCGACCGCGGGGGCCCAGAGGTTAAGAGACCGGTCTGACCGGAATCGGAATCGAGCAGATGCTCACCCGGCCGGCGGGCACCTTGAACCAGGGTCCACGCCGGTTGCGCAAAGCTTCCACGTATTGCGTGAAGGTTGGCGTGTCGGTGCGCAGCACTTCCAGCGGCATGCGTCTGGCGGGCGGCAGGTCCGCCGCGATCTGCACCGACTCGATGCGCACCCAGTGGCGGCGATCCATGTACACGCCAAGCGGACCGTTGCCTCGCGGCAGTGTCGAGAGCAGCGGCATGCCCGCCACCACGCGGCCGACCATCGTCGTATTGCGATCCCATTGCCTCTGCGGGCCGCCGATGATCGCATAGAGAGCCGTACCGCCGCCGCTGTCGACATTGTTGCCGCGCGCCGCCCCGACCATGCCATAGCAGTTGGCCAGCCACGCTCGCCCGAACGCGGGATCGCGCGCCGCCGGGAAGCCGTCGGAGAATCCAACCTGGGGGGCGTAAGTGTCAGGATCCGGCAATGCCGCGAAGGGCAGCTCGCGCGACGGCCGTTCGAACTCCGCGGCCACCATGCGCCTCGCAAGTCCCACCGACTTGTGGCCGGTCGGGTCACCCCACTCCGCCACGCCGTTGTCCTGCACCCGGAAAATGGGCAGGCCATCGAAGAACCCCTGCCGCACGAGCTTCCTGATGTTGGCGACATAGCGGGGCGCGAATTGCGGCGCCAGCTCGATGACGACCCGCCCCCGCGGCAGCGTCACGTAGAGTGTGTCATCAGGGTCGAGCGTGCGCCAGGCGGATGCGGGCGCGCCCGCAAGCATCGAGTTGGGCGTTGGCGCGGCGTGGGCGCGCAGTGCCTGCACCGAAGGGGGCGTGTTATCGGCCGCATCCTGGCCATGACAGGGAAAGGCGGCGAGAACGGCTAGACCCAAGGCGATTCGGAGCGCATTCCGCACCTCTCACCTCCCTCTCAACCGACCGCCTTGATCGCCTGGATCAGCTCCGCCCCGGCCTTCTGCGCGTCACCGTAGAGCATCCGCGTGTTGTCGAGATAAAAGAGCGCGTTCTCGATGCCCGAGAATCCTGCGCCCTGGCCCCGCTTGATGACGATGACGTTCTTCGCCCGATCGGCGTTGAGGATCGGCATGCCGTAGATCGGGCTCGACTTGTCAGTGCGGGCCACCGGGTTGACGACATCGTTGGCGCCGATGATGAGAGCGGCGTCGGCGGTCTCGAACTCCGCGTTGATCTCGTCGAGGTCGGCGATCAGGTCGTACGGCACGCCGGCCTCGGCGAGCAGCACGTTCATGTGGCCGGGCATGCGGCCGGCGACCGGGTGGATCGCGAACTTCACGGTCACTCCCCGGTCGATGAGCAGCTGGCACAACTCCCAGATCTTGTGCTGCGCCTGGGCGACCGCCATGCCATAGCCGGGCACGATGATCACTTTCTGCGCGAATGCAAGCATGACGCCGACATCCGAGGCTTCGATCGGTTTGAGGCTTCCCGTCACGGTGCCCGAAGGGCCAGCTCCGGTGTCGCCGAAGCCGGAGAAGAGCACGTTGGCGAGCGAGCGGTTCATCGCCCTCGCCATGAGTTGCGTGAGCAGCGTGCCAGCCGAGCCGACCACGGTGCCTGCGACGATCATCGCGGCGTTGTGCAGCACGAAGCCATCGAGGCCTACCGCGAGACCCGTAAGGGCGTTGTAGAGCGAGATCACCACCGGCATGTCGGCGCCGCCGATCGGGAGCGTCATGGTGATGCCGAGAACCAGCGCGAAGACGAAGAGCGCGGTAACGACGTGCGGCGAGTCGTTGAAATGTCCCGCGAGCAGGCCTGCTTGCACGAGCGCCGCCGCCAGCAGCAGGACGTTGAAGACCTGTTGCCCGCGGAAACGGAAGCTTCGCTTGATGAGCCCCTGGAGCTTGCCGAAAGCGATCGCGCTGCCGCTGAACGATACCGCGCCAATCAGGCCGCCAATGACGGCGAGGGTCGCCGAGCCGTAGCCGCCTGCACCGCCCTGATAAAGCTCCACGGCGGCGATGGCCGCGGCGGCGCCGCCGCCCATGCCGTTGTAGAGGGCGATCATCTGCGGCATGTTCGTCACGGCGACACGCTTGCCGCTCCACCACGCGAGCACGCCGCCAAGGACGATTGCGGCGCCGATGAGCGGAAAATTCGTCATGCCCGGGTAGGCGAAGGTGACGAGCGTCGCGACCAGCATGCCGGCGCCGGCCCAGAGGATGCCGCTGCGCGCCGTGACCGGCGAGCTCATGCGCTTCAGTCCAATGATGAAGAGCACCGCGGTGACGAAGTAGCTCGCCTGGATGAGGGTGTCCGTGCCCAGGAAAGCCGCCATCGGTGCGCCTGGCATCTAGTGCGCTCCCGGGCGAGCGCGGCCCGCCCTGCTCGACTTGAACATTTCCAGCATGCGCTCCGTGACGACGTAGCCGCCCATCGCGTTGCCGGCCGCGAGCAGCACACCGATGAAGCCGATCGTCTTTTCCAGAGGCGTGTGCGCGTTGCCGAGCGCCACCATTGCGCCGACCAGCACGATGCCGTGCACGAAGTTGGAGCCTGACATGAGCGGGGTGTGCAGGATCACCGGCACGCGGGAGATGACCTCGTAGCCGGTGAAGGCCGCGAGCATGAAGATGTAGAGCGCTACGATTCCGGTCATCGGCTCAACCCTCTATTGCCTTGCGTGTGGGCTCGTGTTTGATCTCGCCGGCGTGCGTCAGGCAGGCCTTGTCGAAGACCTCGTCGCTCCAGTCGATGGCGAGCTCGCCTTTTTGAATGGCGGGCTTCAGGAAGTTGAGCAGGTTGCGGGCGTACATCTCGCTGGCGTTATACGCGAGCTCGCCGGCGAGCCCCACGGCGCCGATTACCTTGACGCCCTGGTGCAGCACCACTTCGCCGGCACGGGTCAGCTCGCAGTTACCGCCCTGCTCCGCGGCGATATCGACGATCACAGATCCGGGGCGCATGCGCTCCACGACGCTACGCTGGATGATCTTCGGCGCCGGGCGCCCAGGAACGGATGCTGTCGTCACGACGGCATCCGCGACGGCAATGCGGGAGTCGAGGACTTCCTGCTGTTTGCGTTTTTCCTCATCGGTGAGCTCGCGAGCATAGCCACCCGCGCCATCGGCGCTGACGCCCGTGTCTACGAACTTGGCGCCCAGCGACTTCACCTGCTCACGCGTCGCGCTGCGTACGTCATACGCTTCCACGACTGCTCCGAGTCGCCTGGCCGTCGCGATCGCCTGTAATCCGGCAACGCCGGCACCGATGACGAGCACTTGCGAGGGACGAATCGTCCCTGCCGCCGTCGTGAGCATTGGAAAAAACTTCTGCAGGTGGCTGGCGGCGATCAGAACCGCCTTGTAGCCCGCAATGGCGGCCTGCGATGACAGGGCGTCCATCGATTGCGCACGGGAGATGCGCGGCACCAGCTCCATCGCGAAGCTCGTGATCCGTCTCTCCTTGAGCGCCTTCACTTCGTCGTGACGCGCGTAGGGCTGCAGGAAACCGACGAGCACGGTGCCCGGCCTCAGCGCCTGAATCCGCTCCAGCGAGAGCGGCTGGACCGTCAGCAGCACCTGCGACTGCTCGAGCACGGCGGCGGCCGAATCGGCCCATTCCACGCCGCGGTAGGCCGCATCGGGAAACTGCGCGCTCATGCCCGCAGCTCGCTCGAGGAGCACGCGCGCACCGCTCTGGGTGAGCTTCTCAGCCACCTCGGGAACCAAACTGACACGAGTCTCGCGGGGCGCGCTCTCGCGCAGCGCGCCTATGGTTACTGGCATCTTACGGCCCTATTTGGCGGGGTCCCGGGCGTGGGATGTTGAATATTCGCACAAAATTGCCGTATCTTACACCTGCGATGATAGGCATAGACCTCGAACGGGCCGACCGCGGCTTAGCGGACGACCTGCGGATCGTTCCAGCCGGGACGGCGCGCGGGCTCTCCCAACTCGTCCTGCGCACGGACGTCGCCGGCATGCCGCTCGAGTGGATCGATTACAAAGAGGCCGCCCGGCTCTACCATCAGGAACAGGTGGCCTATACCTGCGGCTCGCCACTCTTCGAGCTCTACGGCGGCGTGAACGCGCGCACTGGCCGGCGCACCGTGCTGGAAATCAATTCCATTGTCGCCACCGTCGGTCACACGGGCAATCCCGGCAATACGCGCCACGACTATGTGCCGCCGCTCAACAACCAGACGCTCTTCCGCAGAGACGCTTACCTTTGCATGTACTGCAGTCTTCGCTTCCCGTCGCGTGAGCTCTCGCGCGATCACATCAGGCCATTCAGTCAAGGCGGCCTCGACGTCTGGACCAACGTAGTGACGGCATGCCGGCGCTGCAACAATCAGAAGGCATCGCGCACGCCGGAGCAGGCCAAGATGCAGCTCATCGCGGTGCCGTTCACACCGACCTACGCGGAGTACATCTTCCTCAAGGGCCGGCGGGTGCTGGCGGACCAGATGCAGTATCTCCTGGCGCACTTCCCGCGCTCGAGTCCGCTGCACGACCGCATCCAGCGCTGGCTTTCATGAGCCGGGGACCGGGGCGCCGGCGGCGCATGCTTTGATTTTCCTGGTCGACGCTTCGGTCTACGTCTTCCGCGCGCATCACTCGCAGCTGCCGGACATGGTGGACGGGGACGGCAATCCCGTGCACGCGGTCTTTGGGTTCGCCCGCTTTCTCGGCGATCTGCTGGAGCGCATCCGCCCGCGCTACATCGGCGTCGCGTTCGACCAGCGACTGACCACGTCTTACCGCAACAGGATCTACCCTGCCTACAAGGCCAACCGCGCGCCGACGCCCGCGGGCCTGCCACGCCAGTTCGAATATTGCCGGGAGCTCTGCCGGCATCTCGGCCTGGCGTCGTTCGTCGATCCGGAGTTCGAGGCCGACGACATCATCGGCACACTCTCCTGCCTGATGCGTGCCGAGGGAGTCCGCTCCGCCTTCATCACACGCGACAAAGATATGGCGCAGCTGGTGCGTGACGGCGACCTCTTGTGGGACTTCGGCGCCCGCACGCAGATCGGCTATCGGGACGTCGAACGCTACTTCGGCGCCGCGCCGGAACGTTTCGCCGACTTCCTGGCCCTTACCGGCGATACCTCGGACAACGTTCCCGGCGTGCCCGGCATCGGGCCGAAGATCGCGGCCACGCTGATGCGCAAATTCGGCTCGCTCGATGAGCTTTATGCCAATATCGGCCGCGTCGCCACCCTGGGACTGCGGGGCGGCAGCGCGCTCGGCGAGCGTCTCGCCGAGCATCGCGAGTCGGTTTTCCTGGCGCGGCGCCTGACGCGGATCGTTTGCGACATGTCGCTCGGCGTTCGCGCCGCGGATCTGCAGCCGCGGACTCCGGATCTTGCGGCTCTGCGCTCCCTCTATGATCGCCTCGGTTTCGGACCGCTGCTGCGCCGCCAGGGCGAGCGGCTGGCGGAGCAGTGCTGCATCGGCGCCGTGGCGATCGCGAGCTGAGCATTCGAGCGGGAGATTCGGCAATTGAGCGGGGACGTGACCGAGGACGGCGGCTTCGAGTCGATCGCGCGCGAGATCGGCGCCCAACTGGGCGGTGATTGCGCACCGGAGCCGGAGGGCGCCGTCTCCGGCGGCAGCATTCATCGCTGCTACCGCTGGCGCTGTGGCGACGCGCGGCTCTTCGTGAAAGTCGCGGATCGCGACGGCGGCGCCGGACTCGACGCTGAAGCCACGGGCCTGCTCACGCTTGCGCTCGCGCAAGCGGTCCGCGTCCCGCGCGTACTGGCGCGCGGCAGCACCGGACCCACCACCTTTCTCGCCCTCGAATGGATCGAGTCGCGGCCGGCGGGCCGCACCGCGGAGCACATCCTCGGCGAGCAGCTCGCGGCGCAGCATCGAGTGACGGCGACGGAATTCGGCTTCGCTGACGACAATTTCATCGGCCGGACGCGCCAGCCCAATGGTTGGCTGGGAGACTGGATCGAGTTCTTCCGCGAGCGGCGTTTGCGCCCGCAGCTCGCGCTGGCGGCGCAGAACGGCTTCGCGCCACTGCTCGAGCTGCCGGGGGCACGCCTGCTCGAATCGCTGGCCGCACTGCTTGCGAACCATCGGCGGCAAGCCTCGCTCCTGCACGGCGATCTCTGGGTCGGCAACTGGCTGGCGGACGAGCGGGATGACCCGGTGATCTTCGACCCGGCGGTGTACTACGGTGACCGCGAGGCTGATCTGGCGATGACGCGGCTCTTCGGCGGCTTCGGCCGCGCCTTCTACGACGCGTACCAGACGGCCGCGCCGCTGCCCACCGGGCATGCGGTGCGAGCGGAGCTCTACAATCTCTATCACGTGTTGAATCACGCCAACCTGTTTGGCGGCGGCTACGCCCGCCAGGCGCGCGCGAGTATCGACCGCCTGCTGGCTGAGGTGAGGGGCTAGCGCCGACACTCCCAGGACCGCGTGCGATTCGGCTATGCTCGCCGGCGGTGCGGTCTGCGAGGGGATTGGGTCATGGCGAGCAAGAACATCGTGTCGGTTCTGCAGGAGGAGCGCACGTTCGCCCCAGCCGCCGAATTCGCCGCGCGGGCGCGCGTCAAGCCCGCGGACCTCGAGCGCATGCGCCGGGAGGCGGCCGAAGATTCCAGCGGCTTCTGGGCTCGGCTCGCTCGCCAGGAGATCGTCTGGCAGACGCCCTTCACGGTAGCGCTCGATGACTCCGCCGCCCCGAACTACCGATGGTTCACGGACGGGCGCCTCAACGTCTCGTTCAACTGCCTCGACGTGCATCTCGAGCGGCGCGGCGAGAAGACCGCCATCATCTTCGAAGGCGAGCCGGGCGACAGCCGCAGGCTTTCCTATCGCGAGCTGCACACCGAGGTCTGCAGGTTCGCGAACGCCCTGAAAGCCCAGGGCATCCGCAAGGGCGACCGGGTCGCTATCTACCTGCCGCTCGTGCCGGAAGTGATCGTGGCGATGCATGCCTGCAACCGGATCGGGGCCATCCATTCGGTCGTGTTTGGCGGCTTCTCGGCGCCAGCCCTGAAGGACCGCATCGAGGACACCGGCGCCAGGATGTTGATCACCGCCGACGGCGGCTGGCGCGGCGGACACCCCATAGAGCTCAAGGCGGCAGCGGACAAGGCGCTGGCCGAGGGCTGCAGGACCATCGAGCACGTCATCGTCTTGAAGCGCACCGGCCGGCCGGTAGCAATGCGTCACGGGCGGGATCTCTGGTGGCACGAGGCGCTCGCGGGCCAGGGGTCCGTCTGTGAGCCGGAATGGGTAGAGGCTGAGCACCCGCTCTACCTGCTCTATACCTCCGGATCGACGGGCAAGCCCAAGGGAATTCAACATTCGAGTGGCGGTTATCTCCTCGGTGCGAAGCTGACGACGCAGTGGGTGTTCGATCTGCGCGATGACGATGTCTTCTGGTGCACGGCGGACGTAGGCTGGGTGACCGGTCACAGCTACGTGGCCTACGGACCGCTCGCCGCCGGCGCGACCGTTGTGTTGTATGAGGGTGCCCCCACGACCCCCGATGCCGGACGTTTCTGGAAGATCTGTCAGGACCACGCCATCAGCGTCTTCTATACCGCGCCCACTGCGATTCGTGCCCTGATGAAGCTCGGCGACGAGATGCCGGCACGCTACGACCTGTCGCGCCTGCGCCTGCTCGGCAGCGTCGGCGAGCCGATCAATCCCGAGGCATGGATGTGGTACCACCGGGTGATCGGCCGCGGCCGGTGCCCCATCGTCGACACGTGGTGGCAGACGGAGACGGGCGTCATCCTCATCTCGCCGCTCCCCGGAATAACTCACACCAAGCCGGGCTCGTGCACACTGCCGCTGCCGGGCGTGGATGCGGACATCGTCGACGAGCGCGGCAAGTCCGTCACACGGCCCGACGCTGGCGGCTACCTGGTCATCAAGAAACCGTGGCCGTCGATGCTGCGCACCATCTGGGGCGACAACGCACGCTACCTCGCCGCCTACTGGGAGAAATTCGACCAGCGCTTCTACGTCGCGGGCGACAGCGCCCATCGCGACAAGGACGGCTATTTCTGGATCATGGGCCGCATCGACGACGTATTGAACGTCGCCGGTCACCGGCTCGGCACCATGGAGATCGAGTCCGCGCTGGTCTCCAACCCACGGGTCGCCGAGGCTGCCGTGGTCGGCAAGCCGCACGAGATCAAGGGCGAGTCGGTATTCGCCTACGTCGTCTGTCGCGGGGCGCGCCCGACAGGTGATACCAGCGCGCTCGTCAGCGAGCTGCGCACCTGGGTGGCCGAGCACCTGGGGGCCATCGCCAGGCCCGATGACATCCGCTTCGCCGACAACCTGCCCAAGACCCGCTCCGGCAAGATCATGCGCCGCCTGCTGCGCGCGATCGCGCGCGGCGAGGAGATCACGCAGGATATCTCCACGCTGGAGAACCCGGCGATTCTCGAGCAGCTGCGCGGCGTCGATGGGCCAGCCGCGGCGGCGAAGGCCCCGGCAAAGCGGGCGGCCCGATCTACCGCCAGAGCCAAGCCGCGCCGGCCGGCAAAGAGCAAATCGACCGCGCGTGCGCGGGCCGCAAAGCCAATGAAGAAAACGAAGAAAACGGCGCGCCGTGCCCCGATCAGACGCGCCGCCAAATCGAAGAAGGCGCGAAGCGGACCGAGAAGGAAGAAGTGACCGTCAGCGGCGCGGGCTCGCCTTGCCCCGCTCCCGCAACAGCTTCTCCAGCTGCTCCGCCGGCACGGGCCGGGAGTGCAGGTAACCCTGCGACTGATCGCAGCCCAGGCGCCTGAGCATCTCGAGCTGGCCCTCCGTCTCGACTCCTTCCGCCACGACTTTCAGCCCGAACGCCGACGCCAGCCCGATCACACTGGATACCAACGTGACACTGGCCTTGTCTTCCGGCAGACCCGTGATGAACGAGCGATCGACCTTCACCAGGTCCACCGGCAGTTTCGACAGCAGCCCGAGCGAGGAATAACCCGTGCCGAAGTCATCGAGCGCAATGCGCAGCCCCGCCGCGCGCAGCTCCCGCAGCTTGCGGCTCGCGCCTTCGACGTCGTGCAACAGCCCGGACTCCGTGATCTCCAGGTCCAGGCCACATCCTTCGCCGAGGCACGGCCGCGCCGCCGCGAGCACCTGTTCGGCGAACATCCGGCGCCGGATCTGATGTGCCGACACGTTGACGGCGACGCGCATATGCCCGAGCCCGGCGCGTCCCCAGCGCAGACAGTCCTCGGCCGCCTGACGCAGCACCCATTCCCCGACCGCCACTATCATGCCCGAGGACTCGAGGACCGGGAGGAACTGCCCGGGAAGGACCAGTCCGCGCTCCGGGTCCTGCCAGCGCAACAGCGCCTCCACGCCCTCGATCTGGCCGGTAGCGATGCTCACCTGCGGCTGGTAGTGCAGCACGAACTGTCGCTCATCGAGCGCGGCGCGCAGGCGGTGCTCGAGCGCAAGCCGCTCGGCGATATCGCTGTGCATCTCGATCTGGTAATGCAGGTACTGCTCGCCCGCCTCCTTCGCCTGCTTGAGCGCCGCCTCCGCGCGCTGCGCGAGGGTATTGCCATCCTTGCCGTCGGCGGGCGAGCGCGCGATGCCGGAGCGGAAGGAGGTGCGCAGCACCCGCCCCTCGATGCGGAACGGCTCGCGAAAAATCGTGTTCTCGAGCAGCGTCGTGACGCTCTCCGCCGAGGTCTCCTCCTGCGGCAACACCAACACGAAGGTGCCGCCACCGAGGTAGCCGAGGCGATCATCGTCCGCGAGGTGGTACTTGAGTCGCTTGGCAACCGCTTGCAGCAGCAGATCGCCGGCATGCCGCCCGAAGCTGTCATTGACCTTGCTGAGATGCATGACGTCGAATGCGGCTACCGTGGGCGGGCTCTCGAGGGTAGCGCGGTTGCGCAGGCGTTGATCGAGCCGCTGGCAGAACAGTGTTCGCTTGGCGAGGCCCGTCAGCGGGTCGAAGGAGGCGAGATACTGCGCGGCATGCTCCTGTTGCTGGTAGCGAAGCGCGAATGAGAGATTCACGGTCACGTCCTGCAACAGTCGCAGCTCTTCGTCGCTGACGACGTGCGCTTCGCGGGATGCGAGTGCCAGCGCGCCGACCGGCGCGCCATCGACGATGAGCGGCAGCACCACCAGCGATCGCAGCCCGGCCTGCAGCAGCTTGTCTCGGATCGCCACCGGCGGCTCCGATCGGCTGAGATCGGCGCACAGCGCGATTTCACCCGTGCGCAGCGCCCGCCCGGTGAGACTGGAGTCGGATTCCGCACCATCGCCGATCGAGAGCACCGGCGGGATGATTGCCGCCGAGTCGTTCGTGCCGAGCCAGTACCAGGGAGTGGCGCTGCGACCATCGCTCGCGACGCGAAAAACGATCGAACTGTCATAAGCACCGACTTCATGGGCCAACCGGCAGGCTTCGCGCAGCAGCTCGTCCCGGTCGCGGATGCGGATCACGGCGCTGTTGATCCCGCTCTGCATCTTCAGCCGGCGCGTCAGGCGCGCAATCTCGCGCTCCGCCGCGCGCCGCCGGGCGCGCTCCGCCACCTCGCGCAGCGCGCGGCGCACGGCCGGCACGAGCCGCGCGGGATTGTTCTTCAGCACGTAATCGACGGCGCCGCGCTGCAGGGCCTCGATCGCCCGCTCCTCGCCGATGGTGCCGGAAAGAAATATGAAGGGAATGTCCGGCGCCGCCTCGCGGGCGATTTCGAGCGCGGCTAGCCCGTCGAACGCGGGCAGTGTGAAGTCGGAAAGGATGAGATGTGGGCGGAAGCGCTGCAGCGCGGCGCGGAACTGCCGCTCATCCGTCACGGTGCGCGCGATGCAGGCAATGCCGCCGGAAGCGAGGTGCCGGACCGCAAGCTCAGCCTCGGCGGCCACATCCTCCACGAGCAGCAGGCGCAATCCCTTACCGGCAGTAACTGCCTTGGCTGTCAGTTGTCACGCTCCGACAACGTTGTCTTAGAGAGAATACAACAACTGCGCCACCGCGGGTGGCTCAATACTAATCTTCGCCGATCGAGCGAAAATCGAGACCGAGCGAGCGCAGCTTGCGGTAAAGGTGAGTGCGCTCCATCCCAACGCGCTTCGCCAGCTGCCCCACCTTGCCGTTGCAGAGCAGCAGCTGCTGTTGCAGGTAGGCGCGCTCGAACTGCTCCCGGGCTTCGCGCAGCGGCAGCGCCAGCAGGTCCTGCTTGACCAGCGGCTCGCCCGGAGGAGCCTGCACCGCGAGCTCGCGCTCGATCTCATCGAGGCTGATCTCCTCGCCTCCACCCTGAATCAACAGGCGATGGACCAGATTCTTCAGTTCCCGCACGTTGTCGGGCCACGGGTAGTTGCGCAGCCGGTTCTGCGCCGCAACGCTGAAACGACGGAAGGGCAGCCCCTCGGTGTCGACGATGCGGTCCACTTGTTGGCGCAGCAGCTCCGGGACGTCCTCGGCGTAGTCGCGCAACGGCGGCACCCTGACGATGAGGGTGTTGAGGTGCGCCAGCAGGTCCCGGCGCAACCCTTCGGCGCCGGCCTTGGTCTCGACACCTGGCTGCGCGGAGGACACCACGCGTGCGCGCAGCTCGACCGGCTCCGCGGCGCCAATCGGCGCGAAGCGGCCCGACTCGAGAGCGCCCACCAGGAGGCGCTGCGCGCCGGCGGGCAGATCCTCGATCTCCTGGACGAAGAGTGTGCCGTCGGACGCCTGCTCGAGGAGGCCCGGATGGCGGGTCGTGCTCTCCATGCGCCCGAATAGCCGGCTCTCCGCTTCGGCCTCGCGCAGACTGCTGGCGACCAGCGCTACGAAGGGCGAGCCGGCGCGCGGCCCCCGCTCGTGCAGATACCTGGCGAAGGCTTCGCGGCCGGAGCCCGGCTCACCGATGAGCAGCACGGAGGAGGAGTGACTGGCGATCTGCTGCAGGTCGGTACGGAGCTGTTGCATCAGCTTGCTCTTGCCCGCCGGCACCATCAGCGCAGGCACGAGCAGCTTGCCCGACTGGCGGCGTCGCCTGCCGGCATCGAGCGCCCTCTCCACCGTGCGCAGCAGCTTCGCCAATGACAGCGGCTTTTCCACGAAGTCGAAAGCGCCCAGGCGCGTGGCCTCGACGGCGGTTTCCACCGTACCGTGACCCGACATCATGACGACAGGACACCCATCCGCCACTGACGTCGACCACTCACGCAGCAGAGTGATTCCGTCGACATCTGGCATCCAGATATCGAGCAGCACGAGGTCGGGCGTCTGCCGCGCGCGCGAGGCGCGAGCCTGGGCGGCATTGGCAGCGACGTCGACCTCATAGCCTTCCTCGGAGAGGATCTCCTTCAGCAGGCCGCGGATGTCCGCCTCATCATCGACCACCAGAATGTGTGGAGCGCTCATGCCCTCTCTCTCCGCAATTGCTCTCTTCGGTCGCGCGTGCCGGCCGCCGTCCGCGTGCTGTCGACGACAGGTAGCAGCACCCTGACACGGGCGCCGCCCTCCGGACGGTTGTCGGCATCGATCCGGCCGCCATGCTCTTCGACGATCTTCTTCACGATCGCGAGGCCGAGGCCCGTGCCCTTGGGCTTGCTCGTGACGTAGGGATCGAAGACCCGTCCCAGGAGCTCGCGCTGGAATCCGGGCCCATTGTCACACACCGCCAGCGCCGCGTATTGGCCGTCGTCGGCGCCCTCGAGCCGGGTCGCGATCTCGAGGCGCGGTTGCGGCGTGCCCTCGAGCGCCTCGAGGGCGTTGGTGATCAGGTTGTTGAGGATCTGGCGCACTCGACCGCGGTCGGCCTCGATGCCTTCGAGGCGCTGGTCGAGGGTCAGGTGGATGGACGCGCGCGGGTCCTGGGACCGGTAGAGCTCCGCGACCTCGGTGACGAGCTGGTTCAGGCTGAAGCGGCTGACCCGCATCTCGGGAGCGCGCGCGTACTCGCTGAACGCGTTCACCATCTGCTGCATGCTCTCCACCTGCTGCACGATCGTGTGCGTGGCGCGCTCGAGGATCTCCGCATCGCGCGGCGCCATGCCGGCGAGCAGGCGCCGGCGCAGGCGCTCGGCGGAGAGCTGAATCGGGGTGAGGGGATTCTTGATCTCGTGCGCCAGCCGGCGCGCGACCTCGCCCCAGGCGGCGTCCCGCTGTGCCTGCAGCAGGGTGGTGATATCGTCGAACACGATGACATAACCCATGTCGCCGCCTTCCCCGGGAAGTGGCGTGCACGCGCACATGAGATTACGCCGCGACAGGGTCCCATGCGTCGGGGCACCCTCGAGATCGAGCTGCTCGCGCCATTCCTCGCGGCCGCGTGCGAAGCGCACGGCAAGCGCCGCGACGAACTGCCCCAGACGCTCGTTGCTCGCCGATAGCTCGGGCAGCGAGCGGCCGGTCGCCGCTGAGAGGTCGGTGCCCAGGATGGCGCCCGCCGCCTCGTTGGCCATGCGCACGGTGAGCGTCCGATCCACCGCGAGCACGCCGGTGGAGAGCCTGGCCAGGATGATCGCCAGGCGCTCGCGCTCGCGCTCGACGGCCTGCTGGCTGCGGGTCGCCTCCTCGTGCGCGCGCCGCAGGCGCTTGGTCATGTCGTTGAACGAATGCACCAGGAATCCCATCTCATCGCGCGAGGGCAGTGGCAGGCGCGTATCAAAGTCGCCCTTGCCGACCTTGCGGGTGCCGGCAATGAGATCTTGGACCGGACGCGCGAGCCGCTGCGCAGAGAAGACGGCGCCATAGAACGCCGCCAACATGGCGAGCAGCACCACCAGTGTCAGCGTCAGGCTGAAGCTGTACTTCAGCGGCTCTCGCAGCGCGGCGAGATTGCCGTATTGGGAGTAGGAGCGCTGCACGGCCTCGGCGAGCCCCGAGAGCTGTGTTGGCACCGGATAGAGCGCCATGACGTAGCGATCCTCCGGACTCGCCGGCGACTCACTGAGCGGTATACCGATTCGGATGACGTACTGGCCGCCCGACTGCGGCTCGAGGCTGACATAAGGGCGATGCTCGCTGACGCGGCGGACGAGGTCCGTGGGCGGGGCGAGCGGTACGCTGGCCAGCGGGTTGTCGAGACTCGCCGCGAGAATGCGCTCGTCACCGCCGAAGAGGACGATCTCCGAGGCTGCCGTTGCGCGCCGTTCCTCGTCGAGACGCGTCTGGACCTCGACGCCCGAGCGCGTGATGAGCGAGCGAGCGAGCAGCTCCGTGCGCCGCGAGCACTCCTCCACGCGCAGATCGAGCGCGGCGCGCGAGAGGACCAGTGCGTCCTTGAGGCCCTGGCGTATCTCCACCCGAAACCAACTGTCGATGCCGCGGTTCAGGAACTGGAGCGAGGACAGGTAGACGATGAGAAGCGGCGCGACCACCAGCGAGCCGAAGATCATGACGGTGCGGGCCGTCAGGCGCGAGCCCGGGACGTGGTTGCGGTAGTCACGCACCAGCTGCCAGAGCTTGCGCACCAGCAGCACGACGAGGGTGAACACCCCCGCGAGGTTGAGCAGCAGAATCCAGGGTTGCAGACGGCCGAACTCGGCCGAGTTCTGCACGCTCTTGGCGAGCAGCAGCAGCAGTGCGCCCAGGCCGACGACACCCCAGATCGCGAGCGACCACGCGCCGCGGCGGCGGACGCGCAGCCGCGGGGTAGCGTCGCGATCGTCGCTTACACCGGCAGGGACCATGAGTACCACTTGCTCACGCGTTGCCAGTCATCCGTCCAGAAGAGCAGCGCGCGAAGTGATGCGGGCAGCTTGCCGCGCCGCACGCCCGCGCGCACGCTGATGATATAGCGCCCCCCATCGAGCTGCGGCTCCACGAGAACGGGCCACGCTTCGACTTTGCCGAGGTATCCCAGCGCCTCCTTGAGCGTATCGAAGCTTTTCTCGTCACCGCTGCGCGCATCGCGGACCACGAACCGGTCAGTGACCACGTGATAAGCAAGCTCGCGCTGAAAAGTGAGGTCGACCACGTTCGCGTCGAACCAAAGATGACGGACCCGATCAACTCTCGCCTCGAGATCGAAGGTCAGCGTGACTCCGTCCTGCAGCGCTTTCTGGATCGCCGGGTTCAGTGGGTATTGGACCCGGGCGTAGAGCTGGATGACGCCTTGATCGAAGTTGACGTAGGCGGAGCTGACCTCCAGCACCCCGTCCAATGCATTTGCCAGCGCCAGCGTGCTCGAAAGCACGAGGAGCAGAGCCCCGCACAGACTGATCAGGCTGGACCAGCTAGCCGTGCGCGGCTGCGCGGGGGTCCGGCCCAGTGGTGAGAACCATCGTGGCATGAATGCAACGGCAGATAGCTTAGGTCTCTCGGACCCGGGACGATGCGCCCAGGTTCAACGCGTTGTCTTTTCGAGACAAGCATAATAGAACCCGTCGCTTCCCGCCGCTCCTCCGCAAAGAAGCTGGGTGCCGGCCCCCGTGGCGATCCCACCCGGGGCCAGAGCTTCACCACGAGGCATCACCGCCGGACTCGCCAGCGGCTCCTCGGCCAGGAACCGCATGACCAGAGCCTCATTCTCGGGCGGCAGGACGGAACAGGTCGCGTACACCAGCCGCCCTCCAGGGGCGAGCATGCCGAAGGCGGCCCGCAGGATCTCCAGCTGGGTGCGGGCAAAGGCTGCAGCGTCGTCTGCCCGACGTAGAAGCTTGATGTCCGGGTGCCGACGAATCACTCCAGTCCCCGAACAGGGGGCATCCACCAGGATTCGATCATAGGGTCGGCCATCCCAGAAAGCGGGCGGGTCGCGCACGTCCGCCGCAACCAGCCGCGCCTCGAGGCCGAGCCTCTGCAGGTTCTCGGCGACCCGGCCCAGCCGGCCGGCGTCGATGTCCACGGCAGTCAGCTCGAGCCCGCCCATAGCGGCCTCGAGCAGATGGCTCGTCTTGCTCCCGGGGGCCGCACAGGCATCGAGTACTCGCATGCCCGGCTGCGCCTCCAGCAGGAGTGGGGCAAGCTGTGCGCCGGCGTCCTGCACGGAGGCCCAACCCTCCTGGAAGCCGGGCAGGAGTCTGACGGGCACGGGTCGCTCGAGCACCACTGCCACGTGTCCGGCCTGGCTCGTCCAGTCCACGAGCGAACCGCGCAGATCTGCGGCCGACAGGTCGTCGAGGTATTCCGTGGCCGGTCGGCGGCGGGTATTCAAGCGGAGCACCATGGGCGGGTGGCCGTTGTTCGCCGCCAGAATGCTTGCGTACTGCTCAGGCCAGGCGGCAGCCAGCGCCGCGACGAGCCAGTCCGGATGAGCCGTGCGGACAGCAGGATCCGCGTCCGCGGCGGAAAGCAGTGCTGAGCGCTCCCGCACGAAGCGCCGCAGGACGGCATTGACTACCCCGGTGGCGCGCGGCTGAGCCAATATCCGTGTCGCGTCCACCGCCAGGTTAGCGACGAGCGCCGGGGCGTCACGCGAATACTCGATCTGATATGCGGCACTGACCAGCAGCGCATGGACCTCTCGAGCCAGCGTCGCGGGCGAGCTGAGCAGCGCATCCACGGCGGGTCGCAAGCGCAAATACCAGCGCACGGTACCGAGCGCGATGGCGCGGACAGCAGAGCGCCGTGGGCTGGCCTCCGAGCCGGCCAGCGCATCATCGGCCGATCGTCCGTGCACTACGGCCGCGACTGCACGCGCGGCCTCAGCCAGGGCGTGCGCGCCCGGATTCCCTGCCCCGCCGCTCAAACCACTTCGCCCAGCACCATGGACGGTCCGAGCGCTCGTGGTCCGCGGGTGAAGAGCGAAGCCGGCATGCGCTGCCCTCCGGGGCGCTGCAAGGTCAGCAGGTCCAGGGCACCGTCACCGCATTGCACGCGGATGTACCCCTCAGCATTGCGGCCGTCGGTCTCGACGATGTACCCGGGCCGGCCTTTCGGGACCACGTGGCCGGCGGGTGCCAGCCGGGAAGCGTGGACCAGAAGCCGTTCGGCTTTGCCGGTGCCAGGATCGGACAGCACAGTCTCCGCTACCGGCCAGGGTTGGAGGGCGCGGATCTGCCGCTCGATCTCGAGCGCAGGCCGGCTCCAATCGATGGGTGCTTCACGCTTTTCCAGCTTGCGCGCATAGGTGACGCCCTCGGCCGGCTGCGCGCGGGGCTGCAGGGTACCGTCCGCCAGTCCCCGCAGCGCCTCGAGGAGCAGCGGAGCCCCTCGAGCAGCGAGCCTGGCACGCAGGCTGGCGCCGGTGTCGTTCGGCTCAATAGCGACTGCCCGCTCCAGAAGGATGGGTCCGGTATCGAGGCTCACATCCATGAGCATGATCGTCACCCCGGTGGTTTCGTCGCCCGCGAGAAGAGCACGCTCGACCGGTGCCGCGCCGCGCCACCGTGGCAGCAGGGAGGCATGGACGTTCAAGCATCCCAGCCGCGGAATCTCGAGAACGGCTTTGGGCAGGATGAGCCCATAGGCCGCGACCACCAATACGTCGGGATTCCAAGCGGCGAGTTGCTCGCGGTCCTCAGGTGACCGCAGCGCAGCCGGCTGCGCGATCGGCGCCGCGTCGGCAGCCGCCGCCTTCACCGGCGAGGGACTCAGCCGCTGACCACGCCCTCGGGGCCGATCGGGCTGAGTCAACACCCCCACGAGCTGGTGCGTCGAGCTCATCAGGGCGAGCAGCGTCGGCACCGCAAACTCCGGCGTACCCGCAAATGCGACGCGCATGCGTTCTTAGATTAAGCGTAGCGGGCGCAGGGCCGTTCCCTGCGTCCGCGGTATTCGTGTAGGGTCTCGCGCAAAGCGCCGCAGGCGACTTTGCGCCAAGTTGAAAGGCAGCCGTTCCCTGCGCTCGCGACAGTCACAATGCACGGCGTCGGCGTTCGGGCACGGACGATGCCGCTCGTTCCTTACGCTCCTTTTCCAGCTTCTTGCGGACGCGCTCGCGCTTGAGGCTGGAGAGGTAATCGACGAATAGCTTACCGTCGATGTGATCCATCTCATGCTGAACACAGACGGCGAGCATTTCGTCGCAATCGCGCTCGAAGACGTTGCCGTCTCTGTCGTGCGCGCGGACGCGGATCCTGGCTGCCCGCTTCACCTCATCGAAATACCCTGGCACCGAGAGGCAGCCTTCCTCCGTGGTGGTCTCCCCTTCGCGGCTGAGGATCTCCGGATTGATGAGGACCAGGGGATCGCTGCGATCGGCCGAGATATCGATGACGAGCAGGCGCTGGTGGACGTCCACCTGGGTCGCGGCCAGGCCGATTCCGGGTGCGGCGTACATGGTCTCCAGCATGTCGTCCACGGTCCGGTGGAGCTCCGCGTCGAACCGGGTGACGGGCTGCGCGCGCGTCCGCAATCGGGGGTCGGGGAATTCGAGAATGGTTCTAATCGCCATGTGGGGTTCGATTGCGGCGGGAGACGACGGTTCAAGGGGATGCGGCGGCCGGTCCGGCCCGTGACAGAGCGCACAACTTGACATTAAGTCGCCCTGTACCCGATACCGGCATGCGATTATAACCCGCCCATTCAAGCTGGTCGCAGGCGGGGTGGAGGAATGGTCTTGAATCTAGCTCTTCGGGCCCGCTTGGCAGCGGGTGTCGCCCTGTCGGTCACACTGGCCGGCTGTTCGCTATTGCATGGTTCCCGCCATGCGGCCCCAGCGCCGCAGGAGGAGACCGCGCCGCCTGCTGCCGCTCAGGCGCAGGGTGCTGGCGACAGCCAGACCGCCACCCAGGCCGCAATCGCGGACACCGATACGCAGCCGCAGGCTGCGGCTGCACCGGTGCCGCAGATCAATCCCAATGCGCCGCTGACCTATACGGTGAAGCGTGGCGATACCCTGTGGGGCATCGCCTCGATGTATCTGCGCGACCCCTGGGACTGGCCGGAGGTCTGGTACATCAACCCGAACATCCGCAATCCGCACCTGATCTACCCGGGCGACAAGCTGGCCCTGGCGTACGACAGCAACGGCCGGCCGCAGGTGCGGCTGGTAGAGGCGAGCGCGCTGCGGCTCGAACCGCGCCTGCGGAGTAGGCCGATCGAGGCGGCCATCCCGACGATTCCTTACTCCGCGATCGCCTCGTTCCTCTCGCGGCCGACGGTGCTGACTGAGACGGAGGCGCAGGACGCGCCGCACATCGTCGCGTTCCGCGACGATCATCAGATCGCAGGATCGGGTGTCATCGCCTATATCATCGGCCTCGGCCCTGAGCCGCACAGCCGCTACAGCGTGATTCACGTGAGCGAGAAGCTGCGCGACCCTGACACGGGACATCTGCTCGGATATCTCGGCATCTACACGGCCACGGCGCTGATCACTCAGCCACCGACCCATCCGGCGACTCGGGCGGCGCTCATCGACACGGCTCGCGAGTCATTGCGTGGAGACAAGCTCATTTCCTCGGACATCCAGGCACCGCTCAACCTGGTGCCACGCGCGCCGGCCTCGCAGATCGACGGCAAGATTGTCTGGATCGTGGGAGACACGGGAGTCAGTGATCTGGCGGGCCAGTACGACATCGTCGTCATCAACCGAGGGTCGGATGCCGGGCTGGAGCCGGGGAACGTTCTGGAGGCGGACAAGGTCGGCGGAGTAGTGCGTGATACCGAGGGCTCGCACGGTGGCGTACTGCGCCTGACGGGCGACCTGGGCTCCGCCTTGGCGCCGCGGGTGCGGTTGCCGAATGAGCGCGCGGGTACGCTGCTCGTCTTCAAGACTTATCCGCAGTTGAGCTTCGGACTCATCGTCGGAGCCTCCAACACCCTGCAGGTTGGCGACGTCGTCCACAATCCTTGATTGATGGCGGGGCACGTCCTGTGCCTCAATCGCGTAAATTCAACTGGCTTATTTGACGCCGCGTGGGCGGGACGCGAGCGGCTTGCGAGCCGTCTTGCCTGCGGCTGCTTTCTTCTTCGACGGCTTCTTCGCGGCGCTGGCGGGACGACGCCGACCGCCTTCGGCGGTCGCGCCGTTGCTGCGCTCCGCGGAAGCATTCGCGCGCCGCGGCGCTGCCGCGTGAGCAGCCTCCGCCGGTCGGGCGGGGGTTTTCCCGCGACCGCGCGCAGGCACTGGCACTGCGCCCGGCGCAGCAGCCTTGGGTGCGGCGGTCTTGGCTGGTGCGGGCTTCTGTGCCGCGGCGCCCCGCCTGCCTCTTCCCCATCTTCCCTTCCCCCGCTCCGGCGCCTGCGCCAATAGCACGCGGGACTCCTCCAGCGTCACGGATTTCGGATCCCGATCTTTCGGTACCTTGGCGTTCTTTTTTCCGTCGGTGATGTACGGGCCGTAGCGGCCATTCAACACCTGGATATTGTCGACGCCGAAGTCGACGATGATGCGGTTGGCGTCCGCTTCCTGTTTCAACCGAATGACTTCGAGCGCCCGCTCCAGTGTGACGGTGTAGGGATCATCCTCCTTGAGCGATACGTACTTGCTGCCGTATTTGACGTACGGCCCGAAGCGCCCGATGTTGGTAACCACGGTCTCGCCCGCGGCGGTCTCGCCGAGCGTGCGCGGCAGCTTGAAGAGTTCCATCGCATCGGCGAGCGTGATCTTGTCCATCTTCTGCCCGGGCCGCAACCCGGCGAAGCGCGGCTTCTCGACATCGTCCTTGGTGCCGATCTGCACGAACGGACCGTAACGTCCCATCCGCACGGTGACCGGCTTGCCAGTCGCGGCGTCCTTGCCGAGCTCGCGCGCCTGCGCCACTTCTTCGCGCGAGACGTTCTTCTCGATGAGTTCCACCTGGCGGATGAAGGGCTTCCAGAATTTGTCGAGCGGCTGCGTCCACTCCTCCTCGCCGCGGGAAATCGCGTCGAGCTCATCTTCCATTGCCGCCGTGAAACCGTACTCCACGTAGCGGTGAAAGTGGTTTGTCAGGAAGCGATTGACGATCTTGCCGATGTCGGTCGGCACGAAGCGGCGACTATCCATCTCCACGTATTCGCGATCCTGAAGCGTGGAGATGATGGCTGCGTAAGTTGAAGGACGGCCGATCCCGTGCTCCTCCAGCGCTTTCACCAGCGATGCTTCGGAGTAGCGCGGCGGCGGCTCCGTAAAGTGTTGATCCGCATGCAGCGTGACCAGATCGACGAGATCCCCCTCCTGCAAAGGAGGCAGCACATGATCGCCTTCGTCAGATTTAACGTCGTCCGCGCCCTCCTGGTACACGGCGATGAATCCCGGCTTCACCATCGTCGAACCGTTGGCGCGCAGGACATGGCGTTGCGCACCGTCCGGCCCCGCGAGCATGTCGACCGCTACCGTGTCGAAGACCGCTGGCGCCATCTGCGAAGCGACAGCGCGCTTCCAGATCAGCGCGTAAAGTCTGTGGAGATCACCGTCGATCTTGCCCTCGACGTCCGCCGGCGTAATAGCGGCTGAAGTCGGCCGGATCGCCTCGTGCGCTTCCTGCGCATTCTTCGACTTGGTCTTGTAGATGCGCGGCTCCTCGGCCACCTCGGCAACGCCATAGAGACGCCCGGCGACCTCGCGAATCTCACTCACCGCCTCGGCGGCAAGGGAGACGGAGTCGGTACGCATGTAGGTGATGAGGCCAACGCTGCCTTCGCCGAGATCCTGGCCTTCATAGAGCTGCTGCGCGAGCCGCATCGTGCGCCGCGCATTGAAGCCGAGCTTGCGCGCCGCTTCCTGTTGCAGAGTCGAGGTCGTGAATGGCGGAGCCGGCGTACGCCGCCGCTGCTTGCGGTCCACTGCGATGACGCGCAACTGTCCCAGGCCGTCCTGCGCCTGGCTCTGCGTCGCGGCCTGGTGGGCCGCTTCGCGGATCGCGCGCTCGACCTCGCGCGCCTGCGCTTCGTTGGTAAAAGAGAACTGCTCGACTTTATTACCGGCGTACTCGGTGAGCTTGAGCGGGAAAGGCGGCGATCGATGCGTCCCTTGGCCCTCGAGCGTCCAATATTCCTGAGCGACGAAGGCGGCGATTTCCTCCTCGCGCTCGCAGATCATGCGCAGCGCCGGACTCTGCACCCGGCCCGCCGAGAGGCCGCGGCGCACTTTCTTCCACAGCAGCGGCGAAAGATTGAAGCCCACCAGGTAGTCGAGCGCCCGGCGGGCCTGCTGCGCATTGACCAGGTCGAGCGACAGGTCGCGGGGCTGAGCCACCGCCGCGCGGATCGCGTTGCGCGTGATCTCGTAGAAGACGACCCGATGCACCGTCTTGCCGTCGAGGTCGCCGCGCGACTTGAGGATTTCCTTCAGGTGCCAGGCGATGGCCTCACCCTCGCGATCGGGGTCGGTCGCCAGGAAGAGCGCCTTCGATTTCGCCAGGCCGCGCGCGATGCTTTCGATGTGACGCTCGTTTTTCTCGAGCACCTGATAGCGCATCGCGTAGCCGCGCTCGGGATCGACCGCGCCTTCCTTCGGCACCAGGTCGCGCACGTGGCCGTACGAAGCGAGCACCTCGAAATCCTTGCCCAGGTACTTCTTGATGGTCTTCGCCTTGGCGGGCGACTCGACCACGACCAGATTTTCAGCCATGAGTCAGGAAGTCCCTCGGCGCAATCAGTGCCGGACTGAGCCGCCAGCCGCCGACATGACGCTTTCGAAGCGGGCGAACGCCAGCTCCTGCCCCGGCTGGCTGGAAAGAACAAGGAGTACCACCCACTTCAACTGCTCGACGTCGATCTCATCGACGTCCAGGGCGAGCGCGCGATCGATGACGAGTTCGCGCTGGCGGGGGGTGAGCACGTGTTGGCGATCCAGCTGCAGCAGGAAGGCACGGCAGTCGGCCGACAACCGCAACAGCTCGCCATCGGCGAACACGCGCAGCGCCTCGCGGCCGGACTCCAGGTCCGCCGACCCGGGCGCTGCGCACTGGTCACCCACCAGCGCCGAGAGCCACTCCATTGCGTACACGACCTCGCTCACCGAGAAGCCCCGCCGCTGCAGGTCCTCGAGCATGTGGTGGCGCTCAGGGACGTCCGAGGGCTCGGCCAGCATGTAGTGGTCGTAAACGTAAATCAGCACTTTCAGAACACTGCCGGTGGTCATTTGGATATTCGGCCGTACAGGCCGCCGGGATACGGCGCAACGCGCCCTTCAAGCTCGAGAATCAGCAACATCGAGGCGATCGATTCGCCCGACAAGCCTGAGCGGGCCACGAGCGTATCGATGGTCGCGGGTTCGAAACCGAGCGCATCTAACAGCATTTCATACTCCTTGTCCAATGGGACGCCGCCGGGGCCGGCCGGCCACGGTGGTACAAGTGACTGAAATTCGTGAGAAAATTTGACCCCTGCCAATACGTCGGCCGGCCTATGGGCGAGGTGCGCCCCGTCCTGGATCAGTTTGTGGCAGCCAAAGGAGAGCGGGCTGCGGATGGATCCTGGCACCGCGAATACTTCTCTGCCCTGATCCAGGGCCCGCTGGGCAGTAATCAGTGAGCCGCTCTCCTCCGTGGCCTCCACCACCAGCGTGCCGAGGGCAAGCCCGCTGATGACCCGATTGCGCTGCGGAAAGTTCTGCGGCCTGGGTCCTGACCGTGGCGGAAACTCCGACACCAGGGCCCCCGCGGCCCGGATGCGTTCCGCCAGCCGCGCGTTCTCCGCCGGGTACATTCGCGCGATACCGGCGCCGAGCACGGCTACTGTCCGGCACCCGGCGGCCAGTGCGCCTTCATGGCTCGCCGCATCGATACCGACCGCCAACCCACTGGTTATGATCAGTCCGGCGTTCGCCAGGGCGCCGGCGAACTCCCGGGCAATCGCTCTTCCCAAGGGAGATGCGCGCCGCGCTCCAACCATCGCCAGCTGCGGCGCTTTCAACGCCTCGACGTCCCCTATCACGTAGAGAGCCGCCGGTGCACCGCTGATTGCGGCCAGCGACTGCGGATAATCCGCCTCGCCCCACAACAGCAGGCGAGCGCCGCTCGCGCGCAGCCACTGGAGATCGGTCCGAAGCGCCTGCTCGTCCGGCCTGCGCAGAAACTCACGGGCCGCGGGCGGCAGCTCGACCCGCGCCACCACCTCCGGCTGGCAGATCCGCTCCAGATCTCCCCCCGCCTGCGCCACCAGGGTCCGGACATGGTCGCCGGTGAGTCCCGGGCTGCGCACCAACTTGGCAGCAACCGTTGCGATGCTCATGCGCCGAAAGCATAGGGCCGATGCCGCGCGCCGGGTCCTGGGTGAATCGATGGCTTTCGTGCAAAAACGCCGCTATTCGACGGCAGTCTCCAATGTCGACGCGACTGCAAGCCAGCGCTCCTCGACAGTCGAGATCTCGAGCAACAGCTCGCCGTGGCGGGCACTCAGGCGTCGCTGCGCGTCGGCATCCGCGGCAGCGTAGGTGGCGGGATCGGCGAGATGGGACTCGATATCGTTGCGCTCTGTCGTCAGGTCCTCGAGCAGACGCTCCAACTTGCGCTGCTCGGCACGTAGGGGCGTGAGACGGTTGCGGGCCTCGGCCTCGAAGCGGCGCTGGTCCCGGCGGGTAAGGGCGGTGCCCTTATCGCCGCCAGGGATGGCCAATGGCATCGCTTCATCTCGCGCCAGCCATCCCGCGTAGTCCTCGAGATCGCCATCGAACGGCGCAACGACTCCGTTGGCCACCAGCAGAAACCGATCACAGGCGCCGCGCAGCAGCGCGCGGTCGTGCGCGACGATCACCACCGCTCCGGCAAAGTCCTGCAGGGCCACGAGCAGCGCGTGGCGCATGTCGAGATCCAGATGGTTGGTGGGCTCATCGAGCAGCAGCAGGTTGGGCTTGCGGGCGACGAGGATGGCGAGCGCCAGGCGAGCGCGCTCGCCGCCGGAGAACTGGCGGGTCGGCTCGAAAACCCGCTCGCCGCGGAACCCGAAGCGTCCCAGGTGATTGCGCCGCTCGAGCTCGGTCCAGCGTGGTTGCTCGGAACCGCCGCGCCGCTCGAGCTCGCTGAGCGCGGTGCCGTCGGCATCCAGATGCTCGAGCTCCAGTTGCGCAAAGAAACCTGTCGCAACGTCCGGCGCCGTCTCCATGCCGCCGGCGAGCGGCCGCAGCTGTCCGGCAAGTACCCGCATCAGCGTCGATTTGCCGGCAGCGTTGCGGCCCAGAATGCCAATGCGATCGCCAGGGCTGACACTCAGGGACACCTCATCCAACACCCGGCGACTACCGTATCCAGCCGCGATGCGCTCCAGCGTCAGCAGCGGCCGGGGTAGCTTCGCGGGCGGCGCAAATTCCCATTCAAAACCCTCCTCGAGGTGCAACGGCGCGATGTCGGGCAGGCGGGCCAGCCATTTCAAGCGGCTCTGCACCTGGCGCGCCTTGGTGGCCTGGGCGCGAAAGCGACTGACGAAGCTCGCGACACGCTCGCGCTCGCGTGTCTGGCTCGCCAACATCGCCTGCGTGCGCTCGGCTTCCGCCGCGCGCTGCGTCTCGAACGCACTGTAGTTGCCGGAATAGCCACGCAGGCGGCCGCCCTCGATGTGCAGTACGCGGCCGACGACCCCATCGAGGAACTCGCGGTCGTGAGACACCAGCAGCAGCGTCCCGGCGTAACTCTGCAGCCAGCTCTCCAGCCACAGCACCGCATCGAGATCGAGATGGTTGGTCGGCTCATCGAGCAGCAGCACGTCGGAACGGCGCATGAGCGCGCGTGCGAGGTTGGCTCGCATCTGCAGGCCGCCGGAGAATTGGCGCACCGGACGCTCGAGGTCATCGGGCGCGAATCCCAGGCCGGCGGCGAGTCGCGCAGCGCGGCTGCGCGCGACATAGCCGCCCAGTGTGTCGTATTCCGCATGCAGCGTGGCCAGGCGCGCGCCTTCGCTCGTGGCGATCTGCGCCTCCAGGGCCGCCAGCTCCAGATCACCGCCGCGGACGTACTCGACGAGCGTCGCCTGGGTCTCGGGCAGCTCCTGCGCGACTGCGGCGATAGCGAGGCCGGGCGGTGCGCGATACTCGCCCGCATCCGGCGCCAGCTCGCCGCGGATCAACGCCAACAGAGTCGATTTACCGCAGCCGTTGCGGCCGACGATTCCCGCCTTCTCGCCGCGGAAGATGCTGCAGCTCGCGCCATCGATGAGAACCTGCGGCCCGCGCCGCAGGCGAACCTCGGCAAGAGTGAGCATGGGCTGTCAGCCAGGATGCGTCGGGCAGATCGCTGCCGGCGATTCAGTCGCCGACTGCAACGCTGCTCACGTCCTGCACGTACCGCTTGAATGCAGGCCCCGACGCTGCCTGCCGCTGCAGCAACGCCAGCAGCTCCTCGGACTTCAGTGGTTCGCCAAACAGCCTGCCCTGCGCGTAATGGCAGCCGCTGCGGCGCAGGAACTCGAGCTGACCGACCGATTCGACGCCCTCGGCGATGACATCGATCTCCAGGTTGCGTCCCATCTCGATGATGGTGCGCACGAGCGTCGAGTTGGCGGCGTTCGCGCCGACATCGCGCACGAAGGACTGATCGATCTTGAGCGTATCGATCGGGAACTGCTGCAGGGCGGAGAGTGAGGAGTAGCCGGTGCCGAAGTCGTCGATCGAGAGGTGCAGCCCCATCGCATAGAGCTCATCGAGCAGGCGCAGCGTCCGCTTGGCGTCCGCCATCAGCGTGGTCTCGGTGATCTCGAGCTCGAAGGCGGTCGGCGAGACGTTGTGGCGGCGGAACACCGAGCGGCAGCGCAGGATGAAGCTCGCCTGGCGCAGCTGCTTCAGCGACAGGTTGAGCGAAATGCGGCCGGGATCGCCGATCTCGCCATGCATCTGCCGGTAATCCATGCAGACGCGATTCAACACCCACTCGCCGATGTCGAGGATGAGGTTGGTTTCCTCCGCGAGCGGGATGAACTGCGAGGGCGGGATGTCGCCGTGCCCGGGCAGGCGCCAGCGCAGCAGCGCCTCGGCGCCGATGATGCGGCCGGTGGCGAGATCGACCTTGGGCTGGTAGCGGATCACCAGCTCATCCCGCTCCAGCGCGCGGCGCAGCTTGCTCTTCAGGATGAGCCGTTCGACCGCGGCGGCGTTCATTTCGGGGGAGTAGAACGCGAAGGTATTGCCGCCGTTCTGCTTGGAGTAGTACATCGCCGCATCGGCGTTGCGGATGAGGTCGATGACGTTCTCCGCGTCGCGCGGGCAGAACGCGATGCCGATGCTGGCGGTGAGGAAGACTTCGTGCTGGTTCAGTTGGAAGGCACGGCTCACCTCGGTGAGCACGGCGCGCGCCAGGTGCGCGATCGGGCCGCGGTTGTCGCCTTCCGCCGGCAGGCCGTCGATGCACAGCGCAAACTCGTCGCCCGCGAGGCGCCCGAGGAGGGCTCCCTTCGGCAGGGCGCCGGTCAGCCTCTCGGCCAGCACCTCGAGCACGCGGTCGCCGGCCCCGTGTCCAAACGTGTCGTTGACCTCCTTGAAGCGATCCATGTCGAGATAGAGGAGCGCCACCGCCTGCCCGCTGCGCAGCCCCCGCGAGATGGTCTGCTGCAGCACGTGATGGAACTGCATGCGGTTGGCAACCTTGGTGAGCGCGTCGTACCTGGCGAGATAACGGATGCGCCGCTCGGCGCGCTTGCGGTCGGTGATGTTGCGCGCGACGAAGATGTTGCCCTGGAACTGCGGATCGCCGCTCTCGATTCTCGAGCCGGTGAGCGCCACGGGGATGGTCTGCCCGCCCCGGGTCCGCACCACGGTCTCGCGCGTCTCCTGCGCGGCCTGCAGCAGGTCGAAGCCTTCACGCTCGCGCTCATCCAGGATCGCGATGATGCTGCGCCCCAGGATCTCCTCCTCGCTGTAACCGAGGAGCTTGCAGGCCGCGGAATTGGCCACCTTGATCACCCCGTCGGGAGAGGTGACAAAGACGGCGTCCGTCATGCTGTTGAGGACGTTGTGGAGGTAGTTCTTGTGGATGGTCGACTGGCGTAGCCGGGAACGCATGCGCTCCAGGGCCTGCTCGAGCTCGCCGATGATGTCGCTGCGGCGTACCTCGATCTGCCGTGTGTAGTCGCCCTGGCCGACCCGGTCCGCGCTGCGGATGAGCGCCGCGGTGGAGCGCTGGATACCGCGCCCCGCCCGCCAGGCCAGCACCGCCGCGGCTATGCTGCCGAGCACCGCCAGAGCGCTGACGCCCTGCACCGTGAGCGAATCCGGAGGGTGCCGCCAGGCGAAAAAGGCGATCACCGCCGCGGTCGCGACCAGCACGACCGCAAACGCGGCAGCAGCGTACTTCAGCTTGAGGTTCGCAGAGGTCACTAGGGGCTAATCACTCGGTTAGCCCGGATATTAACCCCTTAGAATCCGGACCACACCTTCTTGATATAGCCCACCATCAGACCCCGCATGGCCGACATCGGGTCGGAAACGGCGGCGAATATCGGCGGTTTGCGCCGTAACAACCGCCAATTCTCGCTCCGCAGCACCTGCCGCAGATAGTCGACATTGCGGTCGATGGCCTCCATGTAGGGATTCCGACCGCCGTATAGGATCTCCAGATAGCGGTAGCCCGCCCCGAACTCGCCGTCGAGGCGCTTGTCGCGCACTTCCGCAACGAAATCCGGTGTCTGGCGCAACAGGTCGAGCCCAGAGGCGTACTTGACCTGGCGACCGCCGTTGGCGGCGATCGGCAGGGCAACCCCGCCGAGGACGAACTCCGCGTATAGCCGGTCGCGGCATTTCTCCAAGTAACAGCGGTCGGCCATTTGGGCGATCATGTCGGCCGTGCCGAGAAGGTGCCCTACCACGATGTCGCGCGGGTCCGGCACGCGCGCCTCGATCTCGGCGAACGGCACCTCGTAACCGGTGAAATGGATGATCTCGCGCGCCACCGGCACCCAGCAGGCGAGGCCGACCTCGGGCAGAAACTCCTCGAGGAAACGGGCGCCGCGGGAGACGTGGACGCGGGTGAATTCCGCGCCATTGTGCGAATCCTGGTCGTCGGCGCGGCGCAGGTAGCCGACATCGTGAAACAGGCCGGTGATGAGACCGACGACCGCCCGTTCGCCGCCCAGTTGCTCGGCTTCGCCTGCCTGACGGTCGTAACCGACCAGCAGCCGCGCCAGTGCCAGGGTGATATCGAGCGTGTGCTGGCGGTCGTGATAGACAGTGTCGACCCCGTGAAAACCAGCGACCTCGCCGGCGAACAGACGCTCGAAATGCTCGAACGACCGCCGCAGCGGCTCCATGGGGGCATCGGGCCAGGTAGGCCGGTAGAGCGCCTCGACAGCGCGCAGCACCGCCTCAGGGGAGCTCACCTGGACGGAATTGGTGACATCGAAGTCACTGCGCCGGGCGCTGCTCATTCTGATGATTTGTGGCACGGCCTGATGCCGCTCCCCGGGAGCGAGATCCGAGCAGTCTAGGAGCCGTTCCGGGCCTCCACTGCGACCTGCCGCACACTTTCATCAGCATTGAGCAGCATAAGCATGCGGATCAGGCGCAGGGATGTGCCCGCTTCAACCAGCTATGCCGTGCTGGGCCAGGAGGGCGCGGATATCGGGGCGGCGGCCACGAAACTCGATGAAGGCGTCCAGGGCATCCCGGCTGCCTCCTCGGGACAGGATGGATTCCAGAAACCGCTGCGCCGTGGCGCGGTCGAAGACGCCCCGCTCCTCGAAGGCCGAGAAGGCGTCCGCGGCGAGGACCTCGGCCCATTTGTAGCTGTAGTAGCCGGCCGCGTAGCCGCCGGCAAAAATATGTCCAAAGCTGTTCGGGAAGCGGTTCCACTCCGGCGCGGGCACCACCGCCACCTCGCGGCGCGCCTCCCGCAGCACCTCGCGCACGCGCCCGCCGCGCTCCGGGGAGTACTCGGCATGCAGCCGGAAGTCAAAGAGCGCGAATTCGAGCTGCCGAGCCATCTGCAGACCGGCATGGAAGCTGCGCGTCGCCCGCAGCCGATCCTGGGTCTGCGCCGGCAGCGCCGCGCCGGTCCGATGATGACTGGAGATGCGGCTGAGCACGTCCGGATGCCAGGCATAGTTCTCCATGAACTGGCTGGGTAGCTCGACGGCGTCCCAGGCCACGCCGTTGATGCCCGCGATGCTCGGGTAGTCGACACGGGTGAGCAGATGGTGCAGGCCATGCCCGAACTCATGGAACAGCGTCAGCACGTCGTCGTGCGTGAGCAGCGCCGGCCGGCCTTCGCCCGGCGGCAATACGTTGCATACCAGATAGGCGGTGGGAAGAGCCGAGCCCGTCGCCAATCGCTTGCGCCCGATGCACTCGTCCATCCAGGCGCCGCTGCGCTTGTTGGGCCGCGCGTAGGCATCGAGATAGAAGCTGCCGACCGGCCTGCCCGCCGCGCTCTCGATCTCGAAGAAACGCACGTCCGGGTGCCACACCGGAGCGCCGCTGCGCTCGCGGATGCGCAAATCGAAGAGCTTCTCGGCGACCTCGAACAGGCCCGCGAGCACGCGTGGCAGCGGGAAATAAGGGCGCAATTCTTCCTGCGAGACGGAGTAGCGCTCGCGCTGCAGCCGCTCCGCGTAGAAACCGACGTCCCACGCGTCGAGCGTGCGCCCCGCGAAAGCCTCGAGCTCCTCGAACTCCCGCACGGCGGCAGGCCGCGCGGATCGCGACAGCTCTTCGAGGAACTGCATGACCTCGGTCACGCTGTGAGCCATTCGCGTCGCGAGCGCATATTCGGCGTAGTTGGCGAAGCCTAGAATGCGCGCCGCGTCATAACGCTTGCGCAGGATCTGCTCCATGACGTCATCGTTGTTCCATTTGCCGGCGTTAGGTCCCTGATCGGAAGCACGCGTGGCCCATGCCTCATAAAATGCGCGGCGAAGAACGTCAGATTCAGCGTCCGTCGCTACCGCTACATATGTTGGTTGGTCGAGCGTCAGGACCCATCCTTCGATCTTTTGATCGTGGGCGCGACGGTGGGCCTGCTCGACGAGCATCTCGTTGAGGCCGCGTAGAACCGCTTCGTCGGTGACACGGTAGCTCCAGCCGTTGGTGGCATCGAGGACATTCTCCTCGAACCTGGCCTGCAGGCCGGTGAGCTCCAGCATCACTTCCTTGAAGCGCTGCTTGTCGGCGGCATCCAGTCCGACGCCCGCGAGCCGGAAGTCCCGCAGCGCATGCTCGAGCACCCGGCGCTGCACGGAATTGAGCGCGGCGCCCTCGCGCTCCTCGATGGCCCGGTAAGCGCGGTAGAGCGGCTCGCTCTGGGCGAGATCGGTCTGATAAGCCGAGAGCAGCGGCAGGCAGCTGTTGTAGGCGGTGCGCAGCGCCTCGGAGTTGAGCACCGCGTTCAGGTGGCTCACCGGCGACCAGATCCGCGCCACCCGGTGCTGCAGCTCTTCCAGCGGCTCGACGACGGTGGCGAAGGTCAGGGTATCCGTCGCCGCGATCTCCTCGATGCTGGTGCGCGCGCGCGACAGTACCTCGCGGACTCCCGGCTCGACATGCTCCGGGCGGATGCGGGGAAAAGGGGGCAGCGGCTCCTGGGCGAGGAGGGGATTGTCCATCACGCACCTACTTTCGAGCTATGTACAATCCGATAATGAGTGAGTTCGACCTGATTGTCATCGGTGCCGGCAGCGGGGGTCTCGCCGCCGCGCAGCGGGCAGCCGAGTACGGAGCCAGGGTTGCAGTGGTGGAGTCGCACCGGCTGGGCGGCACCTGCGTGAACGTTGGCTGCGTGCCCAAGAAGATCATGTGGAATGCCGCCAGCCTCGCTGAGGGACTGCGCGATGCGCCGGATTACGGCTTCCCGCTCTCGGCCGTCGCGCACGACTGGGCGCTGCTCAAGGAGAAGCGCGACGCCTACATCCTGCGCCTCAACGGAATCTACGAAGGCAATCTCGCCAAGCGTGGCGTGACGCTGGTCCGCGGCCGCGCACAGCTCATCGACGCCCGGACCGTGGCGGCGGCAGGCTCCTCCCTCTCCGCCCCGCACATCCTCATTGCCACTGGCGGCCGCCCGTTGCTGCCGGCCATACCGGGCGCCGGGCTCGGCATCACTTCCGACGGGTTTTTCGAGCTGCCGCGCAGGCCGGAGCGGATCGCGATCGCGGGCAGCGGCTACATCGCCATCGAGCTGACCGGCATCTTCGCGGCGCTCGGCTCCAGGGTCACGCTCGTGCTGCGCGGCGAGACGATGCTGAACCATTTCGACTCCATGATCGGGGAGTCGATGTTGAAGATCCTGCGCGACGATGGGGTGGAGATCGTTACACAGGCGTGGCCCGCGGCACTGGAAGCCGACGCGCGCGGTTATCTCGCACTGTCATTGCGCGACGGCAGACGGCTCGAGCCGTTGGATTGTCTGCTGTGGGCCATCGGGCGCACACCGGTGGTGGAGGAATTGGGCCTGGACCGCGCGGGAGTGGAGCTGGATGCGTACGGCTTCATCGTCACCGACAAGTACCAGTCGACCAGCGCCGCCGGCCTGTATGCCATCGGTGATGTGACCGGCCGGGCACAGCTCACGCCGGTGGCGATCGCCGCCGGCCGCCGCTTGAGCGATCGCCTCTTCGGCGGCAAGACCGAGCGGCATCTCGACTATCACAACATCCCGACGGTCATATTCGGGCACCCGCCCATCGGCACGGTCGGCCTTTCCGAGCAGGCCGCCCGCGACGACTACGGCGACGAGGACGTCACAGTCTTCAAGTCGAGCTTCATCCCGATGTACCACGCTCTCACCACTGCGAAACCGCGATGTGACATGAAGCTGGTGACGGTCGGTCCGAAGCAGCGCGTCGTCGGCGTCCACGTCGTAGGTCCGGGCGCCGATGAAATGTTGCAGGGCTTCGCAGTCGCGGTGCGCATGGGCGCCACCAAGCAGGATTTCGACGACACGGTGGCGATCCACCCCACCAGCGCCGAAGAGCTGGTCACGATGCGGTAAGCGCCGCCAGCACCGGCCCCGTGAGCGGCCGCACACCGCGCCAGAGGCGGAAGGACTCCGCGGCCTGCTCGACCAGCATCCCCCAGCCCGACGTGGCCGCTCGGCAGCCAAGCTCGACGCACCAACGGACGAAAGCCGTGTCGCCCTTGCCATAGGCCATGTCATAACAGAACGTCTCGGGTCCTATCACGGCCACCGGCACGTCGGGGATCTCACCGGTGAGACTGGCGGAGGTCGCGTTGATGACGAGATCGTACGGGCCGCCCGCGACGTAGCGAAAGCCGACTCCCTGCACGTTGCCCACGTGTGCGAAGGCGGTCGCCAGCGCCTTGGCCCGGTCCGCCGTGCGGTTGGCGATGACAACGAGCTCAGGCGCCAGGGCAAGAAGCGGCGCGAGCACCCCGCGGACGGCGCCACCCGCGCCGATGATCAAAACGCGCCGCCGCGTAACGACCACACGCTGATTGACGCAAACGTCCTGGGTCAACCCGACGCCATCGGTGTTGTCGCCGAGCACGGTGCCGTCCTTTCGCATCGCCAGCGTATTGACGGCACCCGCGTGCTGCGCCCGGGGGGTCAACTCATCGGCGCGCTGCACGGCGGCGACTTTGTAGGGCAGAGTGATGTTGAGTCCACGGCCGCCGGCGGCGAAAAAGGCGGCGATGCGCGTCTCGAGCTCCTCGGGCGCGAAGTCGAACAGGCGATAGCTCATCGACTGCCCCGTCTGGCGCGCAAACATGGCGTGGATGAAGGGCGAGAGGCTGTGGGCCACCGGGTGGCCAACGACCCCATACTGATCGGGTCCGCTCATTGGCTAAATGATGCTCCCGCGGCGCAGCGCCGTCACGATCCCGGCCGGGCTCAGAGCTTGAGCTGCCGGACGCTTACCCCGCCGCCGTGCCCCTGATCGAGGCTGGCGTGCAGCTGAGGCAGCCAGACGGTAATGCGTCCGGCGAGCTGATAAGGAGGATTGAGGATGAGCATTCCGGAGCCGTTGAGTGCGACGCGTGAGTCGGGCGGGTAGAGCGCGAGTTCGGCCGCGAGCAGTCCGCAATCGAGCTCGGCGGCAAGAGCGGCGTGCCAGGCCTCGCTATCGCGCCGGTCTTTGATTGGATACCAGATCGCCACGACGCCGGTGTGGAAGCGCCGCAGGGCCTCCGCCGCCGCATGCCGGGTTCGCTCGAAGTCCTGCCGGCTCTCCTCGTAAGGCGGATCGATGAAGGTCAGCCCGCGGCGCTCGCGCGGCGGCAGCCAGGCGCGCAGGCGCTCGAACCCATCACCGGTTTCTACGTTGATATGCGCTGGATCCGGCCGGGCACTTCCCTCTGCCTGAGCGGACAGAGCCCGCTCCAGGGCTCGCGCCTCGGCAGGTACCTGTTCGATCAGCACCGCGCGGTCTACCGGACGCAGCTCGCTTGCGGCCAGCAAAGGCGAGCCGGGGTACAGCCGCGGCTCGCTGCGCTCGCGTCGCAGCAGCCCGACCCTCTCCAGGTAGTGTCGAATCTCTTCAGCCGGCGGCTCGGTGGCCGGCGCGCGGTAGCGCGCCTCCAGCCGCCCGATACCAGAGGCAGACTCGCCAGGCGGTCCGGATAGATCGTAGGCGCCACGGCCAGCATGCGTCTCGAGATAAAAGAAGCCCTTGTCCTTGCGCCGCAGCGCGCCAAGCAGAGCCAGCAGCGTCACATGCTTGTGGACGTCCGCGAAGTTGCCGGCGTGATACTCGTGACGGTACTTCAAGTCGGGTGACGCGCTTACCCGTGCGGCCGCGTCGCGGCCGACGCCTGTTGCGACAGCGACACCATGGCGGCATCAGTCGCCTGTTGGAATGCGGCGACGACATCGCTCAGGCGGTTGGCGCTGGCGACAGCCGATCCGCTCGCCATGAATGTCGCGACGATCTCACGGCCCTCCTCGCTGCCCAGCGTGCAGTCGAGCGTCACGCGCACGGTGGGAGGAACATCCGTGCCGCCGGAGTAGTCGGCGTCGAAACGGCGGATGGAGATCTGAAGCAGGTAGTGGGAAGGGAAGGGACTTTCGGCATCCTCGACCGAGCGCCAGTGACCGGAGCCACGCAACGTCTCGACGGCCAGCGACTCGAGGAGGGCCGGCGCGTCGGCGGCCCAGGCACTGGCGGCGTATACGTTCAAGCGGTGGTCGGGCTGCAGCAGCACGATCCCCGATGTCCCGAGGCCAGGACTGGCGAGGGGGTGCGCCACGCGCAAAGCAGCAGCCACCTGCGCTGCCGAAGCGGCATCGCTGTCGGATGCGGCGGACGCCGCCCGCAGCGTGTAAACCTGCACGGGTGGCGCATTGCTGTGCAGCAGGCCCGAGCAGCCGGCAGCGGCGAGGCCCAGAAGGGCCAGCGCCGGGTATCGCATGAGCCTGCAGGTTGCCTTCACCGCGGAATCTCCACGCCCGCCGGGGCCGGTTGGTAGAGGAGCTGCGACGGATTCTGGCGCAGGCTCTCGGAGAGCCGGCGGATATCATCGGCGGCTGCCCGGCCCTCGCGCACGAAGCTTTCGATCTCCGGCAGACTCGCGCGCGTGAACGAGCGGACGTCACCCCGATTCTCGGCAACCATCCTGTCGAGCTGATCCGTGGCCTGCGACAGGTTGTCGGCCACAGCGTTCAGGCGCCGCATGGTCGAGACGATCTGCGGGCCGGCGGTATTCATGACGTTGTGCGCGCTTCGGGCGGTGGCGCCCAGCTCCACCGTCGCGCTGCGAAGCTGGACGAGCAGCGCGTTGACATTGCGCACCGTCTGCGGCAGCGAGACGCTCGCCTGTGAGAGGTTGTCCAGGCTGCGCGAGACATTGTCGATGTTCTGGTCGCTCAACAGCCGGTTCAGGCGCTCGATCACTCCGCCGGCGGCGGCTGACAAGCGCGGCAATTGCGCCATGAAGACGTCGAACTGCGACGGCGCCGCGCGGATCACCGGGTATCGAAGGCTCGGCACCGACGGCGGCAGCCCCCTGGCCGTACGCTGCAGGTCGATATAAAGCAGGCCGGTAAGGCCCTGCAGGTCGAGCTCCGCGAGGGTACGGGTGGAGATCGGCGTCGTGGACTCGATCGCGGCGATCACCTCCACGCGGCCGGAATCCCGAGGGTCGATGCGCATCTCGGTGACCCGCCCGACCCGCACGCCCAGATAGCGGACCGGGGCGCCCTGCTCCAGGCCGCTGACGCTGCCCTTGAAATAGATTTCGTAGCGATCGTAGGTCCGATGGACGCGGGTGCCGGAATACCAGTAGACGAAGAGGGCCGCTCCCAGCGCGACGGCCAGGACGAACGCTCCGACGGCGGCATAGTTGGCTTCACGTTCCATGGGTCACCCCGAGGTGAATACTAGCGCGCTCGCCGTGAAAATACGCCTGTATCCACGGATTGGGATGATCGACGATGCGCTCCAGCGTATCGGTCTCCATGCGGTGGTCCACGATCACGCCGACCCGGTTGCAGGTTCGAAAGATCGAGTCGAGATCATGCGTGATCATCACCACGGTCAAGCGCAATTGCTTCTGCAGGTACAACATCAACTCGTCGAACTCCGCCGCGCCGATCGGATCGAGGCCGGAGGTCGGCTCATCGAGGAACAGCAGCCGCGGGTCGAGCGCCAGCGCCCGCGCCAGGGCGGCCCGTTTGATCATGCCTCCCGAGAGCTCCGCAGGATATTTGCGCGCGGCGTCGGCGGGAAGACCCACCAGGCGGATTTTGAGCATGGCGAGCTCATCGCGCGCTGACGGGGACAGCACCGGCAGATACTCGACCATGGGCAACTGGACGTTCTGCAGCAAGCTGAGCGAGGAGTACAACGCTCCCTGCTGGAAGGTCACGCCGTACCGCGCCTTCACCGCGCGCAGCGCATCGCCAGCGAGCTGTGTGATGTCATGTCCTTCGATGCGGATCGTGCCGGCCTGTGGCCGCTGCAGGCCGAGTACGCTCCTCAGCAGCACCGATTTGCCGGTGCCGGAGCCGCCGACGATGCCGAACACCTCATCCTCGTGGACCTCCATGTCGAGCCCATCATGCACCACCTGGGTGCCGAAGCGGTTGACCAGGCCCCGCACCTCGAGCACCGGGGAGATCAAACGCCGATCTCCATGAAGAGGACGGCAAAGAGCGCATCAGCCAGGATCACCAGGAAGATTGCCTGGACGACCGCCATGGTGGTGAGCCGGCCCAGCTCGCGCGAGGAACCGCGCACCTGCATTCCCCGGTGAGTGCCGGCCATCGCGATCAGCACGGCGAAAACGGGAGCCTTGATTATGCCGACCCAGAAAGTGGTGGGAGAGATGGCCTGGCTCACCCGGTTGACGTATTGGTCGAGGGGCATGTGCAACAGCGCGGCGCACAGCACGGCGCCACCGATGAGGCCGATCAGGTCGGCGATCACGGTGAGCAGTGGCAGGGAGATGAAGAGGCCGAGCACGCGAGGCAGCACGAGCGCCTCGACCGGGTCGACGCCGGTAGCCTGCAAAGCGTCCACCTCCTCATTGAGCTTCATGGAGCCGATCTCGGCGGCGAAGGCACTGCCGGAGCGGCCGGCGACGATGATGGCGGTGAGCAGCACCCCCAGCTCGCGCAGCACCCCGATGGTGACCAGATCCACCACGAAGATCTCGGCGCCGAAGCTGCGCAGCTGCTGCGCGCTCATGTAGGCGATGATGACGCTGATGAGGAACGCGATCAGCGCGACGATGGGGATGGCGGTGATGCCGGTGTCATAGACATGGCGCGCGATCGAGATCGGGCGCAAACCCCGGGGATGGGGCAGCAAGTGCGCCGCCGTGGCGGTCAGTCTGCCGACAAAGGCGAGCGCGCCAATCATGTCTTCCCACAGCGTCACCGTGCGGCGGCCGATGAAAGCGAGCGTCACGACCTCGGCCTCGAGGGGGCCGGCGGGCCCGCCGCCATGAACAGCCTGTGGCGCGGCCTTGGCGGATTCGAGCGGTGAAAGCACTTCCTCCACCAGACGCAATTGATCGGGCGGCGTGCCAGCGAAGGCGACCTGGGCGCCCATCTGCCGCGCGTGCAGCACGAATTGGCGCAGGCGCCAGGCGCCCGTCAGATCGAGCGCGGCGAGCCGCTCGGTGGTGATCTCGATGTGGCCGGCACCGCCAAGATCCACGGCGGCGAGCGCCGCATCGATCTGCGCGAACGAGAGCGCCCGCCACTCGCCTGTCAGATCGAGGGCGAGCCCCAGCTCGGTACTGCGCACTTCGAGGACCATGCGGCGCCAATCATAAGGTCCGGTGCGCACAGGTGCAGCTCGTCCTTATGATGCAGGGACGCCTTTGGTAGAATTCATCGTCTTTTCCCTTCCCAAGCTGAACCACGCCATGAAGCCAGCCTTGAACGTCGCGATCACCGGCTCCGCCGGCCAGATCGGCTATGCCCTCGCTTTCCGTGTCGCCTCCGGACAGCTCCTCGGACCGGACCAGCCGGTCAACCTGCACCTGCTCGAGATCACAGCGGCGCAGCAGGCGCTCAACGGCGTCGTGATGGAGCTGTGGGATTGCGCGTTCCCAGGGCTCAACAAGGTCGTGGCCACGGACGATGCCAAAGTCGCCTTCCGCGACTGCCAGGTGGCGCTGCTCGTCGGCGCGCGGCCACGCGGCCCGGGCATGGAGCGTAAGGACCTGCTGCTCGCCAACGCGCAGATCTTTTCCGCCCAGGGCAAGGCACTCAATGAGGCTGCCAATCGCAACGTCAGAGTGCTGGTGGTCGGCAACCCCGCCAACACCAATGCGCTCATCGCCTGCTCCAATGCGAAGGATCTCAACCCGCGCAACTTCTCCGCCATGATGCGGCTCGACCACAATCGGGCGCTGTCGCAACTGGCGGAAAAGACGGGTACCCACGTGACCGATATCCGCCGCATGACGATGTGGGGCAATCACTCCCCGACACAATACCCGGACATCAGCCACGCGCTGGTGAAGGGCAAGCCGGCACGCTCGCTGGTCGACGCGTCCTGGGTGGAGCAGACCTTCATCCCCGTCGTGCAGCAGCGCGGCGCCGCCATCATCAAGGCGCGCGGCGCCTCCTCGGCGGCCTCGGCCGCCTCCGCCGCCATCGATCATGTCCATACCTGGTTCCATGGGACCGCCGAGGGGGACTGGGTGAGCATGGCGATTCCCTCCGACGGCAGCTACGGTATTCCGGAGGGAGTGATCTATTCCTACCCGGTGACCACGCGCAACGGCGACTACCAGATCGTCCAGGGGCTCGCAGTCGACGAGTTCAGCCGCAAGCGGATGGATGCCTCATTGGCGGAGATCAAAGAGGAGCGGGAAGGCGTGAAGGCGTTGCTGGGTTGACGTGATTCGAAGCGCTGGATCCGGGCTCCTGCCCGGCCCAGCGCGCCGCGATCAAAAAACGTGGTTTTTGCTCGCAGCTCCGCCACCTGCGGCGGCGGGGCACATCCCTGTGCCTGACATCGTACTGGAGTAAACTCCCGCGGGTGATGGGAGTCCTAATCACCCTGGTCTTCGTGGCGGCGGTGCTCTTTCTCGCCTATCGCCGCCTATCGCTGCTCGCGTTCACCGCGACCTTCACCGCTCTCCTCATCGCCTATACCCTCCTCGGCGCCTCGGGCACGCCGGCGGGGGCGTGGAAGGGATTCCTCTGGCTGCTGCTCGCGGGACTTTGGCTGCTCAATGTGCGGCCACTGCGCAAGGCGATCATCACCCGGCCGTTCATGAAGGCCTACCTGAAGATGCTGCCGCCGATGTCGCAGACGGAGCGGGAGGCACTGGAGGCCGGCACGGTCTGGTGGGACGGGGAGCTGTTCACCGGAGCTCCGAAGTGGTCGCGGCTGTTGTCGGCCCGCGCACCGCAGCTGACCGCCGAGGAGCAGGCATTCCTCGACGGGCCGTGCGAAGAGCTCTGCCGGATGGTCGATGACTGGGCCATCACTCATCAGCTGGGCGACATGCCGCCGCGGGTGTGGGATTTCCTCAAGTCGCGCGGCTTCTTCGCGATGATCATCCCCAAGCGCTACGGCGGTCTTGAGTTCTCCGCTTACGCGCACTCCTGCGTGCTCGCCAAGCTGGCGAGCCGCAGTGCCACGTGCTCTTCCACCGTCGCGGTACCCAACTCTCTGGGCCCGGCGGAGCTGCTCAATCATTACGGCACCGAGGAGCAGAAGAACCATTACCTGCCCCGCCTCGCGCGCGGCGAGGAAGTGCCCTGCTTCGCGCTCACCGGTCCGCGCGCTGGATCGGACGCAGCCTCCATCCCGGATACCGGCGTCGTCTGCCGCGGCACCTGGCAGGGCCGCGAGATCATCGGCATTCGGCTCAATTTCACCAAGCGGTACATCACGCTGGCGCCCATTGCGACGGTCATCGGCCTCGCCTTTCGCATGTTCGATCCCGAGAAGCTGGTCGGCGAGCGCGTCGACATCGGCATCACCTGCGCCCTCATTCCGCGCGATACACCGGGCATGACCATCGGCCGGCGCCATTTCCCGATCAACATCCCGTTCCAGAACGGGCCGATAGAAGGCCAGGATGTCTTCGTGCCGCTGGAATTCATCATCGGCGGACTGGGGATGGCCGGCGCGGGCTGGCGCATGCTGGTCGAGCAGCTGTCGGTCGGACGCTGCATCTCGCTGCCCTCGAATGCCACCGGCGGCGCGAAGGCCGCGGTATGGGCGACGGGCGCCTACGCCCGCATTCGCCGGCAATTCAACATGCCGGTCGGTCGGTTCGAGGGTGTGGAGGCAGTGCTCGCACGGATGGCGGGTCTGACTTACATCATGGACGCAGCGCGCTCCGTCACCGCTGGCGCGATCGACGGGGGCGAGAAGCCGTCGGTGCCCTCCGCGATGCTCAAGTACCACGTCACGGAGATGAGCCGTCAGGTTGCCAATGACGCGATGGACGTGCACGGCGGCAAAGGCATCATGCTGGGGCCGCACAATTATCTGGCCCGCGGCTACGAGTCGGTGCCGATCACCATCACCGTCGAGGGTGCCAACCTGCTCACGCGCAACCTCATCATCTTCGGCCAGGGCGCGGTGCGCTGCCACCCGTTCGTGCTGCGGGAGATGAATGCGGCGCGCAATCCGGACCGGGCGCGCGGTGTCGACGAGTTCGACCGGGCGCTGTTCGGGCATGTCGGCTTCACCATCTCCAACGCGGTGCGCTCGCTGGTGATGGCACTGACGCACGCGCGCCATACTCGCGCGCCCACACCAGGACCGACCGCGCGCTACTACCAGCACATCGTGCGATTCAGCGCCTCGTTCGCTTTCACTGTCGATGTGGCAATGCTGACACTCGGCGGTTATCTGAAGAAGAAGGAGAGCCTGTCGGCGCGCCTGGGTGATGTGCTGTCGGCCATGTATCTGGCCTCGATGGTGCTGAAGCACCATGAGAACCAGGGCAGGCCGGCGGAGGACCTGCCGATCGTCGAGTGGGCGTGCCGCAATCTCCTCTACCATGCCCAGGAGCAGCTGCACGGCTTCCTGCGCAACTTCCCCAACCGACTGCTCGCCTGGGCGATGCGCGTCATCGTCTTCCCGCGCGGCCGCGCCTACTCCGCGCCTTCGGATCGCCTCGGACGCAGAGTTGCCGAGCTGGTGACCCGCTCGGGCGAGTCACGCGAGCGGCTCTGCCAGCACGTGTATTGGACGCTCGAGCCCGGCAATCCGCTTGGCTTGCTCGAGGAGGCGCTGCGGCTCGCCGAGAAGCTGGAGCCCCTCGAGAAGCGCATTCGCATCGAGGGCGTCAAGACCGGGCGCGTGACGGCGCTCGACCTGCCCGGGCAGATATCACAGGCGCACGCGCTTGGGATCATCTCCGACGAGGAGGCCACGGCGCTGCACGACTACGACCGCAAGGTCATGAGCCTCGTGCGCGTGGACGACTTCGCGCCCGAGGAGCTCGGCGCCCAAACTCGGCCGGAGTCATCGATCGACACGCCGAGCACGCTGCGGACCGCCGCGAGAGCGGTGTGAGTGCCGTGAGCGCGTCGGCCGCGGATCAAGGCACTCGGGCCGCGGCGGGCGCCGCGGACGCCCCCACCGTCGTGCTGGAGCGCTGTGCCAACTGCGGTGCGCCACTTTCGGGCCCCTATTGCAGCCAGTGCGGCCAGCGCCACGAGCCTGCCGTGCATTCCTTCCGGCATTTCATGCGCGAGGCATTCGAGGACTTCACGCATGCCGACTCGCGGCTGTGGCGAACTCTCGGCGCCCTGCTCTTTCGCCCCGGATTCCTGACTCGCGAGTTCCTGGAAGGACGACGGGGTCGCTACCTGCCGCCGGTGCGCCTGTACCTGGTGCTGAGCGTAGCGTTCTTCGTGATCGCGGGCATCCTGTCGAGCCATTCACGCGCCAGCGCGCCAACACCGGCCACCGCTCGCGAAGCGTGCGCCGAAGTGCCGCAGCAGATGCCTTGGATCAGGGCGTACGAAGCGCGATTCCAGGCCGGCTGCGTAGCGGCAATTGAGGACGGTGGTCGAAGCGTCGACGAGTCCGTCCTGCATAACGTCCCGCGCGCCATGTTCCTCTTCCTGCCGTTGCTCGGCCTCGTGATGAAGGCCCTGTATCGCCGGCCGCGCCGCTACTACGTCGAGCACCTGCTGTTCTTCGTGCACGACCATGCGTTCATCTTCCTGGTGCTCGCGTTTTACGCCCTGCTGGGCGCGATCCTGCCGGCCGCGGTGACCTCAGTGCTGGCCGGTGCATTGTGGATCTACGTGACCCTGTACTTCTTCGCGTCCATGCGACGGGTGTACGCTCAGGGCTGGCTGGCCACCGCGGGCAAGCTCGCGGTGCTTGCCTTGGCCTATCTGGTGCTGGGTGGCCTGATGCTGGCCACCATCGCCCTCTACGCGATGTTCGCGGTTTGAGCACCGCAGCCACACCGGGTGCCGCAACCGAGGTGGCAGGCGCTTCCGCTGCCGCGCGCCCCGTCGTCGGCGCCAGATTGTGCGAAAACTGCGGCACGCCGCTCATCGGCAAATTCTGCAGCGAATGCGGCCAGCGGCATCACGAGCTGCCCATTCATCACCTCGGGCACTTCATCCGCGAAGTGACCGAGGACCTGACTCACGCCGACTCGCGTCTCTGGCGAACCCTCGGCGCGCTGCTCTTTCGCCCCGGATTCCTGACGCGGGAGTTTCTCGACGGACGCAGGGCGCGTTATCTGCCGCCCGTGCCGCTATACCTCGTTCTGAGCGTGCTTTTCTTTCTGATCGTAGCGCTGACGCCCCAGGGCGCGACGATCCAGAGGCCGGTCGTGGCCCAAAAGGGCTCGCAGATAGTCCTGACGCCCTTCGGCGTGGGCGCGGTGAGCGCCGCACGCGCGAGTGTGATCTGCGCGTCGTTCCATTACACCGGGCCGTTCGCGCCGCGGTTCAACGCCAACTGCGTCAAGGCGCTGTCCGGCAACCGCGGCGATCTGACGGACAACTTCCTGCACAACGCCGGGCGAGCCCTGTTCATCCTGCTGCCGCTGCTCGCGCTCGTCATGAAGGCGTTATATCGCAGACCGCCGCTGCACTACGTGGAGCATCTGCTTTTCTTCGTTTACAACCATGCGTTTCTCTTCCTGGTGCTCGGCGTCTACGCTTTGCTGACGGGCTTTGGACCGACGTGGTCGAGCTCCATTCTGCACCCCGTGCTGTGGCTCTACATCTGGGTGTATTTCTACACCTCGATGCTGCGCGTCTACGGACAGCACTGGTTCCGTACCGCGGTGAAGCTCGGCGGCCTCGTGTGCGCTTATTGCGTGCTGGGCTCCCTGCTGGGAGCCGCCACTCTGCTCTACAGCGTGATCACCTTATGAGCTCGTCAACCGGGCTCGCCTCCGCCATATCGTGAACCGCGCCATCTTGCACGTCGACATGGACGCCTTCTACGCGTCGGTGGAGGAGCGGGACAACCCGGATCTCGTCGGCAAACCGGTCATCGTCGGCTGGCCGGGCGGGCGGGGCGTGGTGGCGGCGGCGAGTTATGCGGTCCGCAAGTTCGGCGTCCGCTCGGCGATGCCGATGGGGCAGGCGCTGCGGCTCTGCCCGCATGCCATTTGCATTCCGCCGCGCATGCAGCGCTATCGCGAGGCATCCGGGACCGTCTTCGGCGTGTTTCACGAAATCACGCCACTGGTACAGGGGTTATCGCTGGACGAGGCTTTCCTGGATGTCACCAAGAGCCAGGCGCTGCTCGGTGAGCCCGCGGCCATCGCCCGGCGGATCAAGAACGACATCCGGGCGCGCACCGGGCTGACCGCCTCGGTCGGCGTCGCCACCAACAAACTGGTGGCGAAGATCGCTTCCGACCTCGACAAGCCGGATGGACTCACGCTCGTGCCGGAGAGCCGCATTCGGGCAGTGCTGGATCCGCTCTCGATCCGACGTCTTCCCGGCCTGGGGCGCAAGCTCGGCGAGCGTGTAGAAGCCGCGGGGCTGCGTACCCTGGGAGAGCTGCGGACTGCGACGGATGCCGTCCTCTGGCCGCTCTTTGGCCGCGATGCCGCGCGGATGCGCGAGCGGGCCGCCGGCATGGACGATCGTCCCGTGGAGCCTGATCTGGAAGAAAAATCGCTCAGCGCCGAGGATACGTTTGCGCAGGACCTGGCCGACCCTCGCCGACTCGACTCACACCTCTGCCGGCTGGCGGACCTCGCCAGCGAGCGGCTGCGGGCGCGGGGCCTCATGGCAGGGCGGATAGGCGTGAAGATCCGCCGTCACGATTTTGCGACGTTCTCCCGTCAACGGGCGATTGCGCCGCCGACCCAGGACGGCCTTACCGTGCGCAATGTGGCCCGGGAACTGCTTTCCCGCTGGCTCGCGGAGCACGCCGGTGCGAAACTTCGGCTCCTGGGGGTGGTCTTGACCGACTTGAGTCCGGCCGCGCAGCTCGGCCTCTTCGATGCCGGCCAGCGGCCGCGCGCAGCCGGTGAGAGCGCCCGCGATCCGCGCCTCGACTCCACGCTGGATGAGGTGCGCGCGCGATTCGGCACAGGCGCGCTGCGGCGCGGCAATACGATCGAGTAGATTTCATTCGCCCATGTATCTCGCGTTCTTCGGCCTGAACGAAAAACCGTTCTCCATCACCCCGGACCCGCGCTACCTCTTTCTGAGCGAGCGGCACGCCGAGGCCATGGCGCACCTGCTCTACGGCATCAACGAGGCCGGCGGCTTCGTGCAGCTCACCGGCGAGGTCGGCACGGGCAAGACGACGATCGTGCGCTCGCTGCTGGCACAGGCGCCAAAGAACGCCGAGATCGCTCTCATCCTCAATCCGCGGATGACCGCGCCGGAGTTCCTGCTGACCATATGCGAGGAGCTCGGCATCGGCGTCCCGGACTCGGCGACGCAGAGCCTGAAGGATCTGGTCGACATCCTGAGCCAATATCTGCTGCGCGCGCACGCGGGCGGGCGGCGGGTGGTGCTGGTGGTCGACGAGGCGCAGAACCTCGCGCCCGAGGTGCTCGAGCAGGTGCGCCTGCTCACCAACCTGGAAACCAACACCCAGAAGCTGCTGCAGATCATCCTCATCGGACAGCCGGAGCTGCGCGAGCTGCTGGCGCGCAACGAGCTGCGCCAGCTGGCACAGCGCATCACCGGCCGGTATCACCTCAGCCCGCTGAGCGGCGAGGAGACCACGGCCTACGTCCGCCACCGCCTGCGGGTCGCGGGCGCGACCGCCGACATCTGCAACCGCTTCGCGCTGGAGGAGATCTACCGCCTCTCGGGCGGCGTGCCGCGGGTGATCAACGTCATTTGCGACCGGGCGCTGCTCGGCGGCTACTCGCAGGACCGTCACCGCATCACCGGCCCTCTGGTGCGCAATGCCGCTTCCGAAGTCTTCGGCAAGCGGTTCACGCCACCCTGGCTGCCATGGGCGGGGACGGCGGCCGTGGCGGCGATGCTGGCCGTTGGAAGCCTAGCGTTGTGGCGTCTGCAGCCGTGGAGCTGGGTGCATGCGCCGACGGCGATGACAGCGCATCGCGTGGCAGCGAAGTCCCCAACGCAGCAAGCGCCAGCTCACGCGACGGCGGCGTCTGGCACCGTGCCTGCCGTGGCGCCGCCGAGCATCAAGCCTGCCACGGTGGCGACAGCCCCGCCCAGTGCGCCCGACTCTCAGGCCATCGAGCCTCTCGCAGCGCTGCTCACCAAATATCCGAGCGACACCACTACCGACGCTGCCTTCACCAAGCTCTTCGGCCTCTGGAGGATTCACTACGCGATGGATGGCACCGACCCCTGCACACAGGCGACACAACACGGACTCGCGTGCCTCACGGAGCGCGGCTCACTCGGACAGCTGCGCCTCTACAACCGTCCCGCGATTCTGATATTGACCGACACCACCGGCGGCAGTCACGAGGTGGTCCTGACCGGTCTCGACGGCGAGCGCGCCAGCATCGATGTCGGCAAAGCGACGCACCAGGTCGGTGACGGCGAGCTGTCGAGCTACTGGATGGGGGACTATGTCATGTTGTGGCGGCCGGCGGCCGCGCCGGTGCAGACCCTGTCCCCGGGCATGAGCGGCACGGGTGTCCTCTGGCTGCGGCGCAGTCTGAACAAGCTGGCGGGTATTACCGATCCAGGCAAGGCGAGCGATGTATACGATGCCAGCCTGACGGGCCTGGTCCGCAAGTTCCAGCGCAATCACCGGCTCACGGTGGATGGCATCGCGGGCATCCGCACCCAGGTCGCTTTGGGTGGCGCGCTGGCGAGCCCCGGCTCTCCCCTTCTGACCGCTGCGCACGAGTAACCAACATGTCGTTCATCCTGGATGCATTGAAGAAATCCGAGAGTGACCGGCAGCGGCAGAGCGGGCCGTCGCTGTTCGAGGTCAAGGTTGCGCCGCCGCGGCGGCGGCTGCCGATCTGGGCCGTGGCGATAGCCGTGCTCCTCGGCATCAATGTCATCGTGATCTCCTGGATGCTGCTGCGGCATCCCGCCGCATCGCAACCCGCGGCTGCCGCACTCTCCCAGGCGTCGCCCCCAACGGTCGCTCCCCACCACGACACCATCGAGGCTGCCCCTGCGGATCGTGCGACGACTCCGCCGCCGGCTCAGGCTCCCGAGTCTTCAGGACCGGCGAAGGGCACGGCGCAGTCGACAGCCCCAGTCACTGCGCCACCGCCGGCCGCCGGCGGTGGCGCTCAAACCGTCAACCCGCCACCCGCCGGCGACAATCCCAGCGACTACGCGCCAGCGGTCGAGCCGGCCGCCCCGGCGGGCCCCGCGGGGTCGGGGGCAGAGACCGGGGATTTGCCCCTCTACCAGCAGATCGTCGGCAGCGATGGGCTACCCGCACTGCACCTGGACCTGCACGTATTCGCCGATCGTCCCAAGAATCGCTTCGTCATGATCAATATGCACCGGCTGGGAGAAGGGGATTCTCTGCCGAGCGGCGTACACGTGGACGCCATCCGGCCGGATGGGGCCGTCCTCAGCTACCGCGGTACCCAGTTCCTGCTGCCACGTAATTAGTTCGTTATTTGCTTTGGGTCACAGGTCCTAGCGGGCGGGACGACGCGGTTCACAGAATCGCCCGCGGCCTAGCGACAACCGAGGCCAGGCTGGTCCATCGTTTTCTGCTCAAGAGAACGGCTGTTCTCGGGTGGCAGGTGGAAACCAGACGGACAGGCTCTCCGGCGCGCATGCTGGTCGTGGATCGTGATATGAAATATCGCGAGTGGCTACGGCTGCACCTGGGCATTTTGTGCCCGGACGCGACCGTCGGCGCGATCGACCTGGCGGAATTCGAGCCCTGGAGCGCTCTGGTCTCGGGCCGCGAGTGCGACGTGCTGCTGCTCTCCGCCAACTTCGGCGACAGCCCGGAGGACCCGCAGGCGCACGGCCTGCAGCTGTTGCGCGGCCTGCGCGCGCGGAACGTCGCATCGGCCGTGATCGCCCTGGCGGACGACGGCAATGAGCTCACGGCGGTCCGTGCGTTGCAGCTCGGAGCCGCCGATTATCTGCCGAAACGCCTCCTCACTCCTGACCGGCTGAAGAATGCCGTGCGTGTGGCGCTGCGCCGGATCGAGCAGCGCGTCGCCCGCCGCCTCGCGGATCTGGCGCACGCCGCACAGCCCGTTGCGCTTGGCGCGGCCCCGCAGCAGCAGGCTGTCGAGCCGGCTGGCGACGGCGGTACGCCGCGCACACTGGACGGCGACGCGCCGCCGGTCATCCCGGGCTACACGATCAGCAAAATGATCGGCGAGTCGGAGAAGGCGATCGTCTATCTGGCCACGAGCGCCGCGCTCGGCACGGATGTGGCGCTGAAAGTCAGCAGGACCTTCCACGAGGGTGACGCCGAGCGCCAGGCGCTGGAGCGCGAATACAAAGCCATTCTCGCCATCCGCGACCCGGCGGTGGTGCGCATACACGACTACGGCATCGAGACGGGGCTCGAGTACCTCGCCATGGAATACTTCCCGCGCGGTGACCTCAAGGCGCGGATGCACTTCGGTGTGACCGAGGCGGAGACAATGCGCTACGTGGAGCGCATCGCCGCGGCGTTGCGCGTGATCCACGGCGCCAGCCTGCTGCATCGCGACCTGAAACCGCCCAATGTGATGCTGCGCGAAAACGACGAGATCGCCCTCATCGATTTCGGTCTGGCGCGGATGCTGGATGGTGGCGCACACAGCACGCGCACTGGAGTGCTGCGCGGCTCGCCTTACTACATGAGCCCGGAGCAGGCCCTCGGCGAGCCGCTGGACGCGCGCTCCGACCTCTACAGCCTCGGCGTCATCTACCACGAGATGTTGACGGGCAAGAAGCCTTTCACCGGCGGTTCGGCGATGGAGGTGTTGCAACAGCACGTGGACGCTCCGCCGCCGCTGCTGCCGTTGTCACTCTCCCGTCATACTCCAGTGCTCGCACGCCTGCTCGCCAAGCGGCGCGATGATCGGTTCAACACGGCCGATGAGGTGATCGAGGCCATGGCGAGCCTGCGCCACGGGGCCCTGCCCCAGGTAGAGTCCACGGCAGCCTGACGACGGCTTCGCCGACGCCTTGTCAGTAAGGCGTCACCCCGGTCTTGACAACTCCCGCTCCGGAAAGGTGCAATGCGGGCAAGCTGTTTGCTGCGGCAACACCTGATCTTGAACGACCGCCTGCACCTAGTCGATACGACGCTTTTCTACTCGCCGACCAGCGGCGGCGTGAAACGCTATCTGACCGCGAAGCACGCCTGGTTGGCGGCGCACAGCCGCTGGCAGCACACCCTGGTCGTGCCGGGGGAGCGGGACCGGACGGAGCGCGGTGGGGTATGCACGCTCGCCGGTTACCCGGTGCCGGGCAGTTTCAACTACCGCCTGCCGCTCGATCCGCGCCGCTGGCGGCGTCTGCTCGATGCGCTGCAGCCCGATCTGATCGAGGCAGGCGACGCATTCCATCCGGCATGGGCCGCCTGGCATCTCGCGCAGCAGCGCGGCATCCCGCTCGCCGCGTTCTATCACTCCAACCTGCCGCAAATCATCAGCCGGCGTGTCGGCGGCCGTGTCACCGAGCGGGCGCTGGAGCGCTACGTAAGATGGCTGTACCAGCGCTTCGACGTGGTGTTTGCGCCGAGCCAGCTGATGCGCGACGTGCTCCACGGGCTTGGCTTGCAACATGCGGTGCATCAGCCGCTCGGAGTCGACGCCGAGGTGTTTCAGCCGCAGCGGCGTGGCGACGGCCTGCGGCAGCGGCTCGGGCTCGCGCCGGCGGCGCGGGTCCTGGTGTACGCCGGGCGGTTCGCGGGCGAGAAGAACCTGCCGGTGCTGTTGCAGGCGTTCGCGCAACTCGGGGCGCCGTATCACCTGCTGCTCATCGGTGGTGAGCGGGAGAGCCGGCCGGCCGTCAACGTGACGATGTTGCCGTACCGGCGCGACAGCATCGAGCTGGCGCAGTGGCTGGCATCGGCGGATGCGCTGGTACACGCGGGGACCAAGGAGACATTCGGCCTGGTCATCCTGGAGGCAATGGCCTGCGGGCGGCCGGTGGTAGCGGCGCGCGCCGGAGCGATTCCGGAGTTCGTCGATGACAGCGTGGGTGTGTTGGCGGAGCCGGGCAGCGGTGCCAGGATGGCGGAGGCCATCGCAGCACTCTACGAGCGCGATCTCGCGGCGCTCGGCGCCAACGCAAGAGCCAGGGTGCTGCGCAAATACACCTGGAATCGGGCTTTTCGGGGGCAGATGGCGACCTACAAGGCGCTGCTCGGCCGGTCGCGCGTCAGGGTGCCGGTCGGGGAAATCGCGGAGCTGAGCTAAGCCTGACGGCGCAGGAATGTCAGCAGGCGCTTGCCCGTGGAGGTACCGGCGAGCCACAACACCAGTCGCCAGAACACACGCTTGCCGAGCGGCACCGGACGCGGCGGGACCGCGCGGTAGAAAGTCTTGCCGATATCGCGATGCAGATGCACGGACGACGCCTCGACGACGAAATCACCATGCGACGAGCCTATGCGATAGCGATGCGCGCCAAGGTCATGGACGGTGGCCGCGGTCAGCGAGCCGGGGAGATCGGCAGCCGATGGAGAAATGAGTGTCAGGATGAGTCGGTCGTCGGCGCTATCCGCGGCGCAGCCGCTGAGGATGAGCGCCTCGGCCGTGCGGCTGCAGGTGACCGCGCCGCGGAAGGCAGCTACGAGCGCAGGAGCGGATTCGGTGTCGGTCACGCGCAATCCTGCATCAGAACTGGGATTCCAGCTCCCAGACCGTGAGCGGGGCGCCGCGGCGCAGCCAGAAGCCGGCGCCGATTTCGCGAAAGTTGCGCTGCAGACGCCGCCGGTACCAGCTCGCGGCGCGCAGATGCACGTTGGAATCCGTCCGCTTGCGGTCGCAATTCCATTCCCAGTCGCGACGCGTCAGGGCACTGAAGTAAAGCACGCCGCGGCAGAGTCTGCCGAAGTTGCTGACGGCGCGCGCGGCGGCACGGTCATCGAGGTATTGCAGCACGTCATAACAGATCACGAGGTCGAATGCGGCGGTGCCGCGGTATTGCTCGATCAGCCCATGCTCCCAGCCGTAGCGGCTGCAGAGATAAGCGCTCGTCTCCAGTCCGACGTAGTCGGCCCTCGGTAGCTGGCGCTTGAGCGGCGCGCGCAGCAGGCCGGTGCCGCAGCCGGCGTCGAGGGCCCTGCGCACCGGCAGGCCGACGTGCTGGGTGAAGGCCGCGATGAGGCTCGCGCGAGCTTGCATTTCCCGACGCGTCGTCACCGCGGTGCGCGGATCGTAGTAGTAGCGTCGGTAGTACTCGCGATCGAACGGCACGGTGGGATTCTCGAGTCCCATTGTCTCCCCCTGCAAAGAGCCGATTCTAGTTCAGGCGTGTCCTGGGCCGCTGCGATGATCCAGTCCGGTGAGCCGGGCGCTGACTTCCGCCAGCCGCCGCCGGGCCTGCGGGTCATAGGCCTGGGCGTTTGCGCGGGACCGACGCAGACCGTCGAAGTACTCGCCCGTTTGACCTTCCAGCTCGGGGGAGACGGCCAGATGCATCACTGCCGACGCCCCTTCCGCGACCGTGCTCGCTGGTGCGACGCCCGCAGCGCGCACCATCGTCGTGTCCATGTAGGTCGCCGGGTGCAGGCAGTTGACTGTCACGCCGCCATCGCGCAACTCCACTGCGAGATCGAGCGTCATCATGACCTGTGCCAGTTTGCTCTGCGCGTATGCACGCATTCCGCTGTAAGCCCGCTCCAGCATCAGGTTGTCGAAGTCGAGCGGATACTGGCCGACCGAGGCGACATTGACGATGCGCGCGGGCGCGCCGCGCACGAGGCTCGGCAGCAGCAGGCGCGTCAGCAGATAGCCGGCAAGATAGTTGACCGCGAATCGCAGCTCGTACCCATCCGCGCTGGTCCGCCGCGGTGCCGGCCGGCCGGCGTCGCCGGTTCCGATACCGGCATTGTTGATCAGCAGTTGGAGGCGCGGATGCGCGTCCCGTACGGTATCCGCCAAGGCACGTACTTCCGCCAGGGACGCGAAGTCGGCACGATGAAACTCCGCCGCGCCACCCTTCGCAGAAATCTGCCGCATGAGCTCGTCACCACGCTGCGCATCACGGCCGTGGATCAATACCTTGAATCCGGCGGCGGCGAGCGAACTCGCCACGGCGCGGCCGAGACCATCGGTGGAGCCCGTGATCAGGGCGGTCTTTTGCGCGTTCTCCTTCATGCTCACGGCCAGTTTGCCGGAAGCCGCCCGGCGCTGCACACTTCATCCAGCAGACGGCGAGAGACCTCATCATGCGGAGAACTGCGCGGATCAACTGTGCCCGCACCGTGCTGGCGCTGACGGCGGCGCTCATCGGCGCGCCGCCCGTGACGTTGGCGGGTCCGGTGGCCACGAGGGCGGGAGCCTTGTCTTTGGCCGCCACGGCGGCGGGGCTCGCGCTGCGCAGCCCCGATTTCGTTCCGGGCGGTGCAATCGCACTCGGCTGCGTTTATGACGAATCGGGGTGCCACGGCGGCAACGCCTCCCCGGCGCTCGACTGGAGTCATCCGCCCGCGGGTACCCGCAGCTTCGCGGTGCTGATGTTCGATCCGGACGCGCGCGGCGGCTGGTGGCACTGGGCGGTGTTCGACATCCCCGCGGGAGTGGCTTCGCTGCGCGCCGGAGCGGGTGATCCGGCGCGGCATCTGCTACCGCTCGGCGCGATCCAGGCGCGCAATGACTGGGGCTCGCTGGGCTACGGCGGGCCGTGCCCGCCGCCCGGGCCGGCCCATCATTACCGCTTGATGATCTATGCGCTGCGCGTCGCCAAGCTCGGGCTCGATTCCGGCGCCAGCGCGGCCCAGGTGGCAGCCAGGGTGCAGGCCCACGCCCTGGCGCAGGCGCAGATCGTGGCCCTCTACAGCCGTTAGCCGACCGCCGGGCCTGCCGCTATTGCGGCGGCGAGGGCCGGCAGGTAGGCTTCGCGCCCCCCGGAATTGCCGCCATGCCCCCCCGCCCCGCCACCGCCAAACGCCGCGCCAAACGCCCCGAGCGCATCCCGAAGGTCGGCTTCGTCAGCCTCGGCTGTCCGAAGGCGCTGGTGGATTCCGAGCGCATTCTGACGACGCTGCGGGCGGAAGGCTATGAAGTAGCGCCGACGTATGAGCAGGCCGACCTCGTGGTCGTCAACACCTGCGGCTTCATCGATGCGGCGATCGACGAATCGCTGCAGACCATCGGCGAGGCTCTGGAGCGCAATGGCAAGGTGATCGTGACCGGGTGCCTGGGCGCAAGACCGGAGCGCATCCTGGAGCGGCACCCGCGCGTGCTCAAGGTCACGGGCCCGCAGACCTATGCCGAGGTGATGTCGGCGGTTCACGAGCATCTGCCGCCGCAACACGATCCATTCCTCGATCTCGTGCCGCCCCAGGGCGTGCGGCTGACGCCGCGTCATTACGCCTATCTGAAGATCTCCGAGGGCTGTAACAACAAGTGCAGCTTCTGCATCATCCCGGCCCTGCGCGGCAAACTCGTGAGCCGCCGGATCGATGATGTGCTGCGCGAAGCGGAGCGTCTGGCCGCGGCGGGCGTGCGCGAGTTACTGGTCATCTCTCAGGACACCAGCGCCTACGGAGCGGACATCCGCTATGCCCCCGCGACGTGGCGCGAGGAAGAGTACCGGACGCGATTCATCGACCTGGCTCGTGGCCTCGGAACGCTCGGCATCTGGGTCCGGCTGCATTACGTCTATCCATATCCGCACGTCGACGAAGTCATTCCGCTGATGGCGCAGCGGCGTGTCCTGCCTTACCTGGACATCCCCTTCCAACACGGCAGCCCATCGGTGCTGAAGCGCATGCGGCGGCCCGCGCATTCCGAGGATGTGCTGCGGCGCATCGCAGCATGGCGTGAAGAGTGCCTCGGACTCACGCTGCGCAGCACCTTCATCGTCGGCTTCCCGGGGGAGACCGAGAGCGAATTCGGGGAGCTGCTCGACTGGCTGGACGAGGCGCAGCTCGACCGCGTCGGCTGCTTCAAGTACTCGCCGGTCGAAGGCGCCACTGCGAACGCCCTCGAGGGACACGTGTCAGCGGAAGTCCAGGAAGAGCGCTACTCCCGCTTCATGGAGCGCGCGGCGGCGATCAGTGCACAACGTCTGCAAGCGCGCGTCGGCAAGCGGATGCGCGTGCTCGTCGATACCGTCGACAAAAAAGGCGCGATCGCGCGCAGCGAGGCGGACGCGCCGGAAATCGATGGCGTGGTGCGCATCGCGGCCGCGAACGGCTTGCGGCCCGGTGACTGGGCGGACGTCGAGATCACCGGGAGTGACACCTACGATTTGTGGGGGCGGCTCGATGCCGCGTCGGTCGCGACGTCGCGCAAGTAGGTTTTGCGCGCCGCGGTAGCGAGTTACGTGCCGCCCGTGAGGCTCGAGCCGCAGCCGTCGGGCCATCCAGTACCTGAGCGCGACAGCGGCTGGTTGGACCGGCGGCAAGCGCCGGCAGTACACTGGCTACCCAACCAACAACGGGAGCTGAGCGCCATGAGCCTGACGTTCTATTACTCTCCGATGAGCACCGCGACCCTGACCGATCTCGTGTTGGAAGAGCTCGGGGTGTCGTGCGAGCGTATCACGGTCGATCTGAAAAAGAAGGAGACCCATACGCAGGAATTCCTCCGCGTGAATCCCAACGGCAAGGTTCCGGTGTTGGTCCACGACGGGATCGCGATCTGGGAGTCGGCGGCGATCACCCTGTATCTCGGCGAGATCTTCGGCGTCGCCAAGGGTCTGTATCCCGAGCCCGGGCCGCAACGCGGCGACGCGATGAAGTGGGTGATCTGGTCCAACGTGACCCTGGGGGATGCATTCGGCCGTTTCGTTCGCAACACGACCGAGTGGTTTCCGGCCGAGCAGCACAACGCAAAGGCGGCCGCGGCCGCCGAATCCGACACGCACGACTGCCTGCGGATTCTCGACCGGGCGCTCACCGGGCGGCAGTATCTGCTCGCGGGCTACACGCTGGCGGATACCCACGTGAACTCCCTGCTCGGCTGGCTGCGATTCATGAAGGTAGACTTCAGCGAATACCAACACGTCAACGCCTGGAGTCAGCGTTGTACGGCACGGCCGGCCCACGCGCGGGTCATGGGACGTAGCAGCTGATCGCGAGAGCACTGGCTGCGGCGGATGGATCGGCCGTCCGCCGTGTCAGGTGCCTGACTTCGGCCCTCGACCCGACGGCCAGGGGAGCTGCGGCTGCGGGTTGAAAATCGAGTCGGCGTCGGCACGCTTGGGTGTCCAGGCGCCTCCCTGGATCTCCATCTGCAGCTGGCCCGGGTACCAGCCCGCATGACCGACGAAGAGCCGCAGCCCCTGCATCGGGTCGGGACGGCTCAGCAGCTTGAGCAGCAGCTTCTCATCCGAGCCCACGTAGACCCCGTCGCACACCTGGATCGCGGGCGCCGGCGCAGTTTTGGCACGGAACAGATACCACAGCGTGCCGAACTCGACGGGACCGCCGTAATACACTTTGTCGTGCACGTGCGCCAGCTGCTCGAGCTTCGGAAAGAAGCGCGGCACGGTCACCGGCATCGGCCTGTTGATGATGATGCCGATCGGGCCGGGACCGAGGTTATTCATCACGACGACGATGGAGCCCCCGAAATTGGGGTCAGACACGGCGCCCTGAGCCACGAGGAGAATCGAGGTCAGCGTATTCCGAGGCGCCTGCGAGCTCGGGGCGGCCGGCGCCGTGGGAACAGCGGCAGTCGGCCGTGGAGAGCCCGGCAGAAGCAGCATGACGAGTAGCGCTGCCGGCAGGTAGCGCTGTGCATGGAATGCCTCGTTCACCGGCAACGGTTATCTCCCGCAATCGCACCTTCGGACCGGCCTGCCGCAGATTCTACGCCGTTCGGCGGCACGGCCGGTAAAATGCCCGCTCTTTGCGCGAATCAGCAATAGAGAGAACAACATGAGAACCGGCAGCGTTTTGACCATGGGTGCCGCGGCGCTCATCGGCCTGGGGGTTTGCGGCGCAGCGCACGCGGGCGGAAAGGACTTCGCGCTGGGTGATTTGCGACACATCGTGTCGCTCAGCGATCCACAGATGTCGCCGGATGGCCGTGAGGTCGTGGTGATGGTCTCCACACCGGACTGGAATACCGACAAGGCGACGAGCGGGATCGAGTTGATCGACGTCGCGACCGGCGCGCGGCGACCGCTCACGCGTTACCGCACGGATGTGGCTTCGCCTCGATGGTCACCGGATGGAACGCGGCTGGCGTTCATTGCCGCGGACACGACGCCGGCAAACTCCGAGTCCGCCGCTGGCAAGAGCGGCACCGCGGCTGACGCAGGCGAGAAACACGACCAGGTCTTCGTACTGCCGATGAATGGGGGCGACGCGCAGCGCATCACCGATGCAAGCCAGGACGTGGTTTCATTCTCCTGGAGCCCGGACGGCAAGACGATTGCCTACGTCGCGGCGGATGTACCCGTGAACGAGAAGGCCATCAAAGCGCATGACGATGGCTTCAAGGTCACGGAGAACAACTTCCTCGTCCGTGCGGCACTGACTCCCTCGCACCTCTGGGTCGTGCCGAGCACGGGTGGCACGGCAAAGCGGCTGACGGAGGGTAAATTCAGCCTCTACACCGACCAGCAGGATTCGGCACCGGAGCCGGTGTGGAGCCCGGATGGCAGTACGATCGCCTTCAGCCGCTTCCCTGACCCCTACTGGGCGTTGTCTTACCAGTCGACCATCGACGTCGTCGCAGTGAAAGGTGGGACGCCGTCGACCCTGGTCGGGCTTCAGGGCGCGACGACACTGAACTATGCCTCGTCGGGAGGCGCCTTCGCATTCACGCGGCCCCGCAATGGCGATGAGAACAACGGAACCGCGGTCTATGTAACAGATGGAAATAACACCGTCGACGCCACCGGCAAGCTTGCGCGCGACTTCGACTTTTACGTTTGGCTGCCGGACGGTAGAAACCTGCTGCTCGTCGGCGGTGACGGCACTCACTCCGTGATGTGGGAACAGGCGGTGGGTGGCGCCGCGAGAATGCTCGATGCCGGTGGCATCGAGATTGCCGACCGGCCGAGCGTCGCCTCGAATGGGATGATCGCCTTCGTCGGTGCCACGGCCAGCCACGCGGACGAGCTGTATGTCATGGCGTCGCCCAGCGCGAAACCGCGGCGCGTGACGGACGTCAACGGCTTCCTCGACTCCCTCTCACTTGGCCGTGTGGCCACTGTCGATTGGCAGGGACCAAACGGCTTTCACGAGGATGGCGTGCTCACTTATCCGCCGGACTACCAGCAGGGAAGCAAGCGCCCCCTGGTGCTTTTGGTCCATGGCGGCCCGGAGGGCGCCTCAACGGTGCGCTTCTCGCCACTCTCTCAGCTGCTCGCCGCGGCAGGATTCCTGGTTTTCGAGCCCAACTATCGCGGCAGCACCAATCTCGGCGATGCCTACCAGCACGCAATCTACCGCGATACCGGCGAGGGGCCCGGCAAGGACGTCATGGCCGGGCTGGCCGCGGTCGAGAAGTCGGGCATGGTCGACCAAACGCGCATCGGCGTGAGTGGCTGGTCCTACGGCGGCTACATGACGGACTGGCTCTCTAGCCGGTATCCGCTGGTGTGGAAGGCGGCGGTCGCCGGCGCCGCGCTGAACGACTGGGTGATGGATTACACCGTCGCCTACTACCAGCAGGGTGATGCTTATTTCTTCGGCGGCTCGCCCTGGACCGCGCACGACTATCAGATCTGGCGGGCGCAATCGCCGATCGCCCACGCCCAGGACGTCAAGGCGCCGACGCTGATCATGGGAGATGTCGGCGATCCCAACGTGCCTCTGGTCAACAGCTACGAGTGGTATCACGCGTTGCGCGACAACGGAGTGCAGGTGGAGTTCTACGCCTACCCAGCCGACACTCACTTCCCGGGTGACATCGTGCGTACGACCGATGTCTTCCGCCGATGGGTCGGCTGGATGACCACGCATCTTCGTTAGGGCCGCTTCATCCAGGGGCGGAGAATCGCGCGTACCGGCAGTGCTGAGCTGGCTGCCACGTCAGGATCGAGAAGCCGGCGACGCCGCAGGTGGCGCAGCGCCGTCTGCACGGTCGATTTTGCGAGGCCGGTGTGGGTGGCAATCGCCTGCAGGCTGACCGAAACCTGATCCTTGCGCCCCCGCGTTGCCTGGCGCAGGAGAAAGAGATACACCAGGAAGGCCGCCGGACGCCGGTCGTGCCCCACCAGGTCCGGCATCAGGACGTCGATCACGTAGCTGTCCACGGCTATTTTTTGCATAGCGATAAATGCTATAGCAATTAACGGCATATTTGCCAGGCGCGGACGGCTAAGATCGCCCGCAGGCACTACCGCCCCGGGGCAGCATGATCACGCAGCTCAAGTTCGTCGGCATAGCGACTTCGGACCAGGAGCGCGCTCTGCGCTTCTACACCGAGAAAATGGGCTTCGCCGTTTCCACCGACCAGCCCTTCACCGACAAGCAGCGATGGATCGAGCTGCGAATAGCCAACTCCGCGACGCGAGTCGTGCTCTTCACGCCCGAGGGGCATGAGGACCGCATCGGCTCGTTCTTCAACGGCGCCTTTGCCTGCGACGATGTGCAGGCGACTTACAGGCAGCTGAAGGAGCGCGGGGTGGAGTTCGTCAAGGGGCCGGAGAAGCAGCCGTGGGGTGAGTTCGCGATATTCAGGGACCCGGACGGCAACCAGTTCGTGCTTTCGTCAGGCTGAGCCATTCGCGCGGAACGCGGCCGCAGCTGAGGCCCCGGCGTGTTATTATGGTAGCGGTACCATTGAAAACCCCGCACCATGGCACAGTCTCACAACCGGCGGAATGTCCTGAAAGCCGGAGCGGCGATGCTCAGCGCGCCCTATCTTTGGCTGCCGGTGCGAGCCGCAGAGCCCGCGTGGCCTACACAGACCGTCGCTCCCTTCATCGAGGTCGAGACCGCGAGCGGCCGCACCCGCGGCGGCCATAGCCGCGGCGCGCTCGCCTTCAAGGGAATTCCGTACGCCGGCCCAGTGTCAGGCAGCAACCGCTTCAAGGAGGCTCCCAAAGTAACCCCCTGGACCGGCGTGCGTGACGCGACACGACTCGGCCCACCCGCGATGCAGGGACCGGGCACCACTTACGGCGAGCATGAGCCTGCCTACAGCGAGAACTGCCTGGTGCTGAATGTCTGGACACCAGCGGTGAACGACGGTGGCAAACGGCCTGTGATGTTCTACTGTCACGGCGGCGGATTCACCACCGGATCCGGTGGTCAGAACATCCAGGACGGTGCGCGTCTCGCGGCCACCTACGATGTCGTCGTGGTGGCGATCAATCATCGGCTGGGTCTCTTCGGCTATCTCTATCTCGCCGAGCTGGGCGGCGGCGAATACGCCACTTCCGGCAACCAGGGCATTCTCGACATCATCGCCGCACTGCGCTGGGTGCGGGATAACATCGCCACCTTCGGTGGCGATCCGGCCAATGTGATGTTGTTTGGCGAGTCCGGCGGCGGCCAGAAAACGAGCGCGCTGATGGCGATGCCTGACGCGCACGGGCTGTTTCACAAGGCAGGGATCACAAGCGGCGCCATGCTGCGCGGCCTGCCCGGGGATATCGCCACGGAGACCGCTCGCCGGCTGCTGACGGGCCTGGGCCTCGCGCCGCACGAGATTGGCAGACTTGCCGAAGTGCCGGCCGACAAGCTCCTCGCCATCCAACTCATGGGCGACAACGGCGAGGGTCCGCTGTCAGTCCCGACCAAGGGTTATCTCGCCAGCCATCCGAGTCCGAGGCCTGGAATCGCAGCGTTGTGGGCGCGGCATCCCGGCGATTGGGCACCGGTCGTGGATGGAACGTTTCTGCCGAGGGATCCTTTCGAGCCGAACGCGCCACCGCTCGCCGCGGCCGTGCCGCTCGTCATCGGCAACACGCACGACGAGGCCGTCTTCTTCCACCGGGACGATCCGCGGTACTTTTACTCGAGCGCCTCGGAACTGGCCGCGCAAGCACGCTCCAGGCTCGGCAATGCAGCGGACAAAGTTCTCGCTCTCTATCGGCAGAGCATGCCGGACGCGTCGGCGGTCGAGCGCTCAATTGCCATCGAGACCGCGATTTTCATGGGCAACAACACGGCATTGCTGGCCGATCGCAAATCGCGGCAAGCCGCACCGGTCTATCGTTATCGCGACGATTTCCAGTCGAACGTGCCGATCGTGGGCACGGATTGGACGCTGCGCGCCTGTCATGCCAGCGACATCGCCATTGTGTTCTACAACTACGAGATGGCGGACCTGCAGGGTAACGGGCCGGGCCTCCCGGCGGCTTCCAGGGCAATGAGCAGCTGTTTCGCCAGCTTCGCCCGCAGCGGAGTTCCCGCCGCCCAGGGGCAGCCCGCGTGGCCGCGTTACGACGAGACCACACGCGAGGTGATGCTGCTGAATAGCCAGTGTCGGGTGGCAATGGATCCGAACGGCGAGGAGCGCCAGTTGTGGCAATCGCTCGGTTGGACGTGAGCCGCCAAGTTTGAGCCGTCCGAGGCATTCGGCTTTAAAAAGCGGATAATCGCCGCTTCTCATCCCTTTAAAGCTGGCGAGGCTGGACCGTCGCCTCTTCCCGTGCTACGCTTTAAAAGGTCGAAAACACCTGATTTCCTGCTCCTTAAAGCGTATGGCCAAGAGAAATGGCATTACTGCGGCTCTGCCCTATGAGGTCGCGCAGGCGCTGAAGGCGCTGGGCGCCAACCTGCGCACTGCGCGGCTGGCCCGCAACCTCTCCATTGAGGCGGCAGCCACCAAGATCGGGGTCGGTTACCGCGCGGTCGCCACCGCTGAAGCCGGCAAGGCAACGACCGCCGTCGGCGTTTACCTGTCGCTCCTCTGGGCCTACGACCTGCTCGGGCAGGTCCGTGAGGTAGCCGAGCCTGCGCGCGATCCCGCGGTACAGCGTGCTGCGCAAGTGCGCGAGCGAGCCTATCCAACCAAAAAGGGCACGCTCGACAATGACTTCTGAGGTCTTCGTCCATCTCATGCTTCCCGAAACGAGCGAGTTCGTTGCCGCGGGCCGCTTCGTGCTCGCGCCCGACCGCGCCGGCGTTCCTCTCGGCCGGTTCGTCTATGGCCGCAGCTACCTCGCGCGAAGCGACGCGGTGCCGATCGATCCAATCGAGCTGCCGCTGTCGGACCGTACGTACCAAACGGAGCGCCTCAAGGGCATGTTCGGCGCCCTGCGCGATGCTGGTCCTGACTATTGGGGACGCCGTGTCGTCGAAAGATACGCGGGACTCGGCCAGCTTGGGGAGCTCGACTACCTGTTGCATTCCCCCGATGATCGTGCCGGTGCGCTCGGCTTCGGAATCAACCGCGAACCGCCCGCCCCGTTACGCACCTACAACCGTACCGTGGACCTCGAGCGGCTGCAGGCACTCGCCGATCAGCTCATCGCTCAGGAGAGCGCCGATGCAAAGCCGGACGAGCTGGAGCAGGTCCAGGATCTCCTCCTTCTCGGTACATCCATGGGCGGTGCGCGCCCCAAGGCCGTGGTCGAAGACGCTGGTCATCTATGGCTGGCCAAGTTCAACCGCCAGGACGATTCGTTCAATCAGGCGCGGGTCGAGCATGCGATGTTGGTGCTCGGGCGTGAATGCGGCGTCGCCACCGCTGAGAGCCGTGTTGCTCAGGTCGGCGGCCGCGATGTGCTTCTGGTGAAGCGATTCGATCGCATGCCCGTCGCGCCGGGTGCGTATCACCGCGCGCGCATGCTCTCCGCGCTCACGCTCCTCCACAGCGGCGACTCCTATCAGGACCGGCATCGTTGGTCTTACGTGCTGCTGGCCGAGGAGTTGCGCCGGGTGAGCCGGGAACCCAAGCAGGATGCGGCGGAGCTTTTTCGGCGCATGACGTTAAACGCGTTGATATCCAATACCGACGATCACCCGCGCAACCACGCCGTCATTGCGAGCAACCGGGATTTCCGTCTTTCACCTGCCTATGACCTGGTTCCCTTTCCGCATGTGAGCCAGGAGCGTCGGGATCTGGCCCTCGCTATCGGTGACTATGGTCGGTATGCGAATGCTGACAATCTCCTGTCGCAGGCACCCCGGTTTCTGCTCGATGAGGCAGAAGCCGCGCGAACCGTGGACGAGATGGAAGCGTGCGTCCGGACGCGCTGGTATGCGGTCGCCCGTCGCGAAGGCGTGAGCGAGCCCGACTGCGAGAAGATCTCCCGCGCCTTCGCCTATGAAGGCTTTCGGTATTCCCCCGCAGCGAGCTGACCACACGGAGCCCCGGCGAGGTACTGAAAGGGGCGTTATCGCGGTTAAGGCCCCTTTCAGGCAGCAAGCTGAGCCTTTTCAGGAACTTCGGCGGCCCCTGATGGATTATCCTATCGTCAGCTCGCCTTCAACCTCGGTCCCGTGAACGGGACTCAGCGGAGACTCGGCCATGCATCGCCATCTCATCTTTTCTCTCGGAGCGCTGCTGCTTGCCGCATCCGGCATCGCCAGCGCCCAAAACGCCTATACAGCCAAACCCATGAACCTGCGCGCCGGACCGAATCGGGACTACCCGGCGGTCGCGCAATTGGACGCCGGCGCACCGCTCGACGTGCACGGTTGCCTCGACGGCTATAGCTGGTGTGACGTCTCGTTCGAGGACGCCAGAGGCTGGCTGTACGCGGGTGGTATTTCCTTCGTCTACAACGGCGACAGAGTCCCGCTCTACTCATACGGACCGAGGCTGGGCCTGCCAATCGTCACGTTCTCGGTCGGGACTTACTGGGGCAGCTACTACCGCAGCCGTCCCTTCTATGCGCAGCGCAACACATGGGCGCATCGCCATTTCCCGGCGCCTTCGAGAGCGCCCGGTCGGTCTCACGCAGGACCACCGCCGATGTCGCATGGACGACCGCCCGTCAACGGCCACCCCGAAGGGCGGCCGGAAGAGCATGGACACACCAGCCAGGGCCAGCCCGGGCGAATGGAGAGGCAGCCGCAGCACGCACCCGCCCAGGAACACGCACCTACGCGGCACGCACCTACCCCGCGGGAAAAGGGGCCGCCACAGAACTCCCACACCCGGGCACCGCACGGCGAGGATCACCCGAAGAATCCGCCCTGATCCGCGGCGAATTCTGCTCCCTGATTTGCGCGAGCGAGCCAACGGTAATCTGGCCCTGACACCACCCGTCGGCGCCGCCGCTATCTGAGGCGGCGCCGGGTGGACCACCGACGGTGCGTGTGGCATACCGGTCGTATATGATCTTTTATCGTATATAAAAGTTCTTATATGACCACTAATACTCGGCTACCGCACCCCCTTCCGGTGGTTCGCGCAATCACCAAACTCGGTGAGGACGTGTCCAGAGCGCGGCGACGGCGACGGCTCTCACGCGCTTCTCTCGCCGAGCGCAGCGGAGTCTCCGAGGCAACCCTGAAGCGCCTGGAGAAGGGCGACGGAGCAGTGGCGCTCCAAAATCTCGCGCGCACACTGTATGTGCTTGGCGAACTCGCTCGACTGGAGCAACTACTCGATACAGCCACCGACGAGCTAGGGATTCAGCTCGCGGATGAACAACTGCCGAAGCGTGTGCGTGCGCGCAAAAGCTCGGGGGCCATGTGATTCGTCATGGCGATCCTGGCTGATAGGGAAACTCCATGCTTACGCCAGCGCTGTTCACGGCCACAAAATGTGGACAGTCATGATTCTCTCCTCCTGGCAAGTCCGGATGTCCGAAGGGATGCTCCTCGACATATCCGCCCAGATAGGGGCGCGGTCGCTACTCCACCGTCACGCTCTTCGCGAGATTACGCGGCTGGTCGACATCGGTGCCTTTGAGGATGGCGACGTGGTAGGCGAGGAGCTGCAGGGGGACGGTGTAGACGGCAGGCGCCTGGAAGTACGTCACGTGCTTCGGCATCTCGATGACCGTGACGCCATCGCTCTCCTGAAAACCTGATTCAGGGTCGGCGAAGACGATCAGCTCGCCGCCGCGGGCACGGACTTCCATCAGGTTGGATTTCAGCTTCTCGAGCAGATCGTTGTTGGGCGCCACGGTGATGACCGGCATGTCGGCATCGACCAGCGCCAGGGGGCCGTGCTTCAGCTCGCCGGCGGGATAGCTCTCGGCATGAATGTAGGAGATCTCCTTGAGCTTCAACGCCCCCTCCATGGCGATGGGGTACAAAGCGCCGCGACCGAGGAAGAGTGCGTGGTGCTTGTCGGCGAAGCGCTCTGCGAGACGGTGGATGATCGGATCGAGCGCCAGTGTCTTCTCGATGATGGAGGGCAACTCCACCAGGCGCGTCACCAGTCCACGCTCGCGCTCCGCATCCGCCCCGTGGTGGCGGGCCAGGGCGATGACGAGCATCGAGAGCGCTGCGAGCTGCGTCGTGAAGGCCTTGGTGGAGGCGACACCGATCTCCGGACCGGCGCGCGTCAGCATGACGAGCTCCGACTCCCGCACCAGGGAGCTTTCCGGAACGTTGCAGATGGCCAGCGTCGAGAGGTACCCCGACTCCTTCGCCAGACGCAGCGCCGCCAGTGTGTCGGCGGTCTCGCCGGACTGGGATATCGTGACGAACAGGGAGCCGGGCGGCACCAGCGGATTGCGATAGCGGTATTCGCTGGCGATGTCGACGGCACAGGGGATGCGGCAGATCTGCTCGATGAAGTAGCGGACGGTCGCCGCAGCATGGAAGCTGGTGCCGCACGCCACGATGTGAACACCGACCGTGCGCTTGAATACTTCCGCCGCCGCGGGGCCGAAGGCAGCCTCGAGCAACCGGCCATTGGCAACGCGCTCCTGCAGCGTATCGGCGATGGCGCGCGGCTGCTCGTGGATCTCCTTCAGCATGAAGTGGCGGTACTGCCCTTTCTCGGCCGCTTCGGCGTTGAGCTCACTCTCGTGTACCGGCCTCTCGGCTGTGTTGCCATTGGCGTCGATGATGCGCACCGACTTGCGGCGAACCTCGGCGACGTCGCCTTCCTCCAGGAATATGAACTTCCGGGTCACCGGCAGCAGCGCGGCGACATCCGAGGCGACGAAGTTCTCTTCCACGCCCAATCCGATGACCACCGGGCAGCCCTGGCGCGCCGCCACGACGCGGTCGGGGTCTTTCTCGCTGACGACCGCCAGCGCGTAGGCGCCCTCCAACTCCGCCACGGTGGCGCGTACCGCCTTGAAGAGGTCACCGAGAGTTTCGAGGTGATGATGAATACGATGGGCAACCACCTCCGTGTCTGTTTCAGACGAGAACGCGTACCCGCGGCGTGACAGATCCGCGTGCAGCTCCTCATGGTTCTCGCTGATGCCGTTGTGGACGATCGCCAAGCCATCGAGCGAAACGTGCGGGTGGGCATTCCGCTCGCTGGGTACGCCATGGGTCGCCCAGCGGGTATGGGCGATCCCGAGCTGGCCGGTGGCCGGGGAGCGCTCGAGCGCCTCCTCGAGCATCCGCACCTTGCCGACGGTACGCAGCCGGGCAAGGTGCCCGCCGCCGTTGAGGACCGCGATGCCCGCGGAATCGTAACCGCGGTACTCGAGGCGCCGCAGGCCCTCCATCAGGATGGGGACGATATTGCGCTCCGCGATCGCACCGACGATTCCGCACATAATGGCCAAGCCTTGGGTCTTATAGGAGTGCCAGTTTGCCTGAATTCCGGGCCGGGAGGACCCCCGGGGCCATGGGCTGAGGCGCAAGCGCGGCCAGGCACGAAGGCTGCTTAAAGGAGAGTAACTCCGCTGGGATTTCGCTCGAGGTCCCGATGAGCTTCTTCCTCTGGATAATCGTCGCCATCGTGATCGGCTCTCTGGGTAGCCTGATCATGCGATGCAATGCCGACCGCAGCGCGGTGCTGAGCACTCTGGCCGGCATCCTGGGCGCACTTCTCGCGGGACGGCTGCTCGTGCCGTTCCTGACCGGGCCGCTCCCCGGCCAAGGTTTCTTCACCCTGAGCGCCGTGCTCGTCTCGCTCCTGGGGGCGGTAATCCTGATCGGTCTGGCGAATCTTTTGCGGCTCGGCCGGATCCGCTAGGCGGGATAAGTCAAGTCGAGCCGCTACCGGCTGGTGAAGACGTCCCGCCCAAAGGATTTCAGCCCCGGCTCCGCAGCGTAGCCCAAATGCCCCAGGCCGAAGATGTCCTCCACCGTACGAAGGAGCGAATAGTGGTTATAAGGCACCCCTGACACGGTGCCCGCCCGGATGTACGGCGACAGCACCACGGCTCCGATCCTGCCCCCGCCCGGTCCCTGAAAACCCGCCCTGTTGGGATCCGTCGCCAAAGGCTTTTCGTTGCAGCAAGCATCGAAGGCATCCGGTGCCTTGCCGTCGGATTCGTCGAACGTGATGATCAGGATGCCGTCCTTGCGGAATGCGGGTGAGTGGGTGATGACGGGCACCCATTTCTTCAGAAACCTGTTGATCCCGACCAGGCCGCCGGTCTCGCCGTCGGCGCATTGCAGGTCGTGGCCGTCATTGCAGAGATTGGGAGTGATGAAGGAGTAGTTGGGAGTACTCCTGACGCTGCGCAAGTCCCGGGTCAGCTTGTGCAGGTTGACGATATGCGCCGCGCATCGGCCAGGGTCGTCGAGGATGGTGTGGAAGTAGACGAACGGGTCGTGCTTGGCAGCGTATTGATCGCCGCTGGCCGCATGCTCGGTCTGATCGCCTTGTCCGACCCTGCCTGCCGTGCAGGTCTGGGGCTGGTCGCGAGCCGGATTGCGATCCAGGTCTTCCATATATCCCTTCCAGGTGAATCCGGCCGGCTCCAGCTGGTCCGGCAGGGTCTTCACGATCGCGGGATATACGCAGCCGGCTCCGAGCAGCTGGCCGTGCGCATCGAGCGCAGGGCTCACCGGCTGGAATTCGACCGGCTGCGGACAGTCTCCCTGGGTCGCGGGGTTGGGCGCCTGCCCGCTCACCATGGCGATGTAGTTGTCGAGACTCCAGTGTCCGGTCGAGTAGTACTGCGTCAGCAGAGCGCCGCGCGCAGGCAGGGTCTTGGCAAGATACGGTGCGGGTGAGCCCGGCCCAAAGGCACCTTCGAACGACTTGTTCTCCAGCACGATGAGAAACACGTGGCGGATCGGCGGCATGCTGCCCGTGCGCAGAGCAGCCGCGGACGCAGGAGCCATCACCGCAAGGCCGAAGATCGCCGTTGCGATCAGGCAGAGAAGGTCGATGTGTCGAGAAGTGTCTTTCGTCATGGCAATCCATCGGACAACTGCGGCATCGCGCCGAGGGCGGACTGTACCGCTTATCCGGGGTACTCGCACAACCCACGGTGCGCTACCCGCAGCAGGGAAGGCTGTTATGTGGAACGGGCGAGCCGCTGACGATTGAACTCGGCGAGCCGGTGCACGGCGGCGCGGTATTCCTGGTCGATCCACGAGAACTCCAGCCAGAACTCGCGCTGCACCGCCGGAGCAGACGCGTGCCGGGTAGCGACCAAGAGCCGCAACGCTTCGTTGCGCTGCGCCGCGAGTCTGCACACGCCTGCAATGAGGCGAGGCGTGCCCGCGCTCGGCGCGCTAGCAGAACCATCGGCCGCCCTGGCCCGCGTCTCAGCCCGTGCCGTGCGCAGGTGCTCGAGCGCCGCAGTGGCATCGTCGAGTTCCGCGATCACCTCGCAGTAATCCTTCCATGCGCTACGTAACTCTTCGGCTTCATCCGACGTCCGGCGGCGGGCGAGATCGTCCTCCCGCTGGAGCTCGCGGCCTTCGGGCCGCTTGGTACCGTCCCACATAGAGTGAGCGAGCCAGTCGGACCGGGGATCGGCGGACGCACTCATAAACCTCACCCAGGCGCGTTCGTGTGATCTAAGTCACGCACACGCTAACGCATGAGTGCTACGGCTTCGTTGCACGCAAGCGACGGCGAAAATTCCGTGGCGACCTGGCGAGTTGGCACACGTATGACGTTTGCATGTCATACGTACTGACGGAGCCTATTTCTTCGGCTTCCTGGGCCGCTGCCAGCTTTCGATCGTGGTCTGGCGCGCGCGCGCAATGGTGAGCTTGCCGCCGGGCACGTGGCTCGCGACGGTCGATCCCGCCGCCACCGTGGCGCCGGCGCCGATCGTGATCGGTGCCACCAGCACGCTGTTGGAACCCGTGTGCACATCATCTTCGATTACGGTTTTATGTTTGTTGGCGCCGTCGTAATTGGCGATGATCGTGCCCGCTCCGATGTTGACCCTCGCGCCGACCTGGGCATCGCCGACATACGACAGGTGGTTCGCCTTCGAGTCCTCCGCCATGGTCGAGTTCTTGACCTCGACGAAGTTACCGACGTGGACTCCGCTGGACAGCCGTGACGTCGGCCTGAACCGGGCAAAGGGCCCGATATTGCAGCCTGCGCCGATCACCGCCCCTTCGATGACGGAATGCGGGAAGACCTGCGTGTCGTCGCCCATCTCGGCGTTGCGAACCACACATCCCGGCCCGATGCGCACGCGATCCCCCAGCTTCACAGTTCCTTCGAGCACAACGTTGACGTCTATGAAGACATCCTTACCGTGAGTCACCCGGCCCCGGATGTCGACTCTCGACGGATCCGCAATCGTCACCCCCGCCAGCATCAGCTCCCGCGCGGCCCGCCGCCGGCATTCCGACTCCAGCAGCGCCAGTTGCACCTTGTCATTCACCCCGAGCGCTTCGATCGCCTCGGTGATCCCAAGCGGATTGACCGCAACCCCATCCTTTACGGCCGTCGCAATGATGTCGGTGAGGTAGTACTCGCGCTGCGAGTTGTCGGCTTTCAGGCCTTCCAGCCAGCGCTTGAGGAGCTTGGCTGGCGCGGCAATGACGCCCGTGTTGCATTCCCGGATTGCTCGCTCCTCTGCCGAGGCGTCCTTCTGCTCCACGATCCGCTGCACACGGCCCTTGGGGTCCCGCACGATCCGTCCGTAGCCCGCCGGATCATCGACGGTCATGGTGAGCAACGCCACCTGCTGCGGCCCGACAAGGGCCACGAGCTGCACGAGTGTCTGACGGCTGAGAAGCGGCACATCCCCATAGAGGACAAGCGCCACATGGTTGTCAGGTACCTGCGGAATAGCCTGCAGTACGGCGTGCCCGGTCCCCAGCTGGCGCGCCTGCAGCGTCCACGAGACCGGCTCGTCCGGCAGCGCCTCGCGCACACTCTCGCCTCCATGCCCGTATACGACATGAATCGCCGCCGGCTCCAGCGACCGGGCGGTATCGATGACGTGGGCAAGCAGCGGGCGTCCCGCGAGCGGCTGCAGAACCTTCGGCAGGGCGGATTTCATCCGCTTCCCCTCGCCCGCTGCGAGGATGATTACGGACAGGGGGGACGCGGGGGCCCCGGAGGGTGATTTGGCCATGGCGATCCTGTGGTCGGAGCGTTGATCGCAAGCCCGGAAGGGTTCTTCAGCTTCTCAGCTTGCGCAAGCGCTCGATAATCTTCAACTGCGCCGCCGCCCGGGCCAACTCCGCCAGTGCCTCCGCCTGCGTGATGTGCCCGCTGCGATCCTTCAGGGCCTCCTCGGCCCGCTGCTTCGCCGCCAGCGCTGCCGCCTCGTCGATGTCCTTGGCCCTGAGGGCCGTATCGGCGAGCACGGTTACCTTGGAAGGCTGCACCTCGATGGCCCCGCCACCCACGAAAAAGTGCAGCTCCTGGCCGTCCGGCGTCTGTACCCGCACCTCGCCCGGCTTGAGCAGCGACAGCAGGGGCGCATGGCGCGGCGCCACTCCGATGTCACCCTCGGAAGCCGGGGCGAACACCATCGCCGCCTCGCCCGAGAAGATTTCGCCCTCGGCGCTGACGATGTCGACATGAATGGTGTGCTGCTCGGCCATGGCGGGTCCTCTTACTGCAGCGTCTTCGCCTTCGCGACCGCCTCATCGATGGAGCCGACCATGTAGAAGGCCTGCTCCGGCAGCGAGTCGTACTCACCACTGAGGATGCCCTTGAAGCCGCGAATAGTCTCGTTGAGCGGGACGATCTTGCCGTCCTGCCCCGTGAACACCTTGGCGACGTTGAACGGTTGCGAGAGGAAGCGCTGCACCTTGCGCGCACGATACACCGTCAGCTTGTCGTCCTCCGACAGCTCGTCCATGCCGAGGATCGCGATGATGTCCTGCAGCTCCTTGTAGCGCTGCAGCACCGCCTGTACGCCGCGGGCGGTGTTGTAATGCTCCTCGCCCACCACCAGCGGGTCGAGCTGCCGGCTGGTCGAGTCCAGCGGATCGACCGCCGGGTATATTCCAAGCGAGGCAATCTGTCGCGACAGCACCACGGTGGCATCCAGATGCGCGAAGGTCGTGGCGGGCGAGGGGTCCGTCAGGTCGTCAGCCGGCACGTACACCGCCTGGATGGACGTGATGGAGCCAGTCTTCGTGGAAGTGATGCGCTCCTGCAGCACACCCATTTCCTCCGCCAGTGTCGGCTGGTAGCCGACCGCGGAGGGCATGCGACCGAGGAGCGCCGAGACCTCCGTCCCCGCGAGTGTGTAACGGTAGATGTTGTCGATGAAGAAAAGCACATCACGGCCTTTACCGCCATCCTCGCGCGTCTCATCGCGGAAGTACTCCGCCATCGTCAGGCCCGTGAGGGCCACGCGCAGGCGGTTGCCCGGTGGCTCGTTCATCTGGCCATACACCATCGCCACTTTCGAGTTCGACAGCGTCTTCGGATCGATGACGCCCGAGTCGATCATCTCGTGATAGAAGTCGTTGCCTTCGCGGGTGCGCTCGCCGACGCCCGCGAACACCGAAAGGCCGCTGTACTGCTTGGCGATGTTGTTGATCAGCTCCAGCATGTTGACGGTCTTGCCGACGCCGGCGCCGCCGAAGAGGCCCACCTTGCCGCCTTTGGCGAACGGGACCAGCAGGTCGATGACCTTGATGCCTGTGGCCAAGAGATCCTGGCCGCCCGCCTGATCCTCGAAGGACGGTGGCGCGCGGTGGATCGGCAGCTGCTCGGTCGATTGCACCGGGCCACGGTTGTCCTGCGGGTGGCCCAGCACGTCCATGATGCGGCCGAGCGTGGCCTTGCCCACGGGCACGGTGATGGGGGCACCCGTTGCGACCACGGGCAGGCCGCGCCGCAGTCCCTCGGAGGATCCCATCGCAATGGTGCGCACGATGCCATCCCCCAGCTCCTGCTGCACTTCGAGCGTCAGGTCGGAGTCCTTCAGCTTCAGCGCCTCATAGACGTGCGGAATGGCGTCACGCGGGAACTCGACGTCGATGACGGCGCCGATGATCTGGATGATGGTGCCTTCGGCCGTGTTAGCCATGTAATTTCCTCAGAAGAATAATCATACCGCGGCCGCTCCTCCGACGATCTCGGAAAGCTCCTTGGTGATCGCGGCCTGACGGGCCTTGTTGTAGATGAGCTGCAGCTCGTTGATCAGCTTGCCGGCGTTGTCCGAGGCAGACTTCATCGCGACCATGCGCGCGGCCATCTCGGAGGCGACGTTCTCGACCGCCGCGCGGTAGACCTGCGACTCGATGTAGCGCATCAGCAGGCCGTCGAGGATCCGCGCGGCTTCGGGCTCGTAAATATAATCCCAGTGTTCCTGCAGCCCTTCGGTGTCCATGGCCTGGATGGGGAGCAGTTGCTCGACTACGGGCTTCTGCGTCATCGTATTGATGAATTGGGCATTCACCAGGAACAGCCGGTCGATCTTGATTTCCCGGTAAGCATCCAGCATCACTTTGACGGTGCCGATGAGATCCTTGACGTGCGGCCGGTCGCCAAGATGCGAGACATTGGCCAGCATCGGCACGCCCAGGCGCCGGAAGAAGGCGAGCCCCTTCGCGCCGATCAGGCACAAGCTGACGGCCGCGCCTTTCGACTGCCACTCGCGCATGAGGTGCAGCGCCTGCTTGAAGACATTCGCATTCAGCGCACCGGCGAGTCCGCGGTCGGTAGAGACGACGATGATGCCGATACTCTTGACGTCTTCGCGGGACTGAAGAAATGGGTGACGGTAGTCGGGATTGGCCTCGGTCAGGTGCCCGATGACGTTGCGCATCTTTTCCGCATAGGGGCGCGCCTGGCGCATGCGGTCCTGCGCGCGGCGCATCTTGCTCGTGGCCACCATCTGCATGGCTTTGGTGATCTTTTGAGTGTTCTTGACACTCGAGATCTTGGAGCGGATTTCCTTGGTGCCTGGCATGTTACAAAGTTGCCGTTAATAGGTTCCGGTCTTGAGGAAGTCCTCGACGCACTTCTTCAGCTCCGCCTCGCTGTCCTTGAGCTTCGGCTCCTTGTTGATGCGCTCGAGCATCGGCTGGTAGCTGGTGTGCGCAAAGGCCTGCAGCGCCGCCTCGAAGGCCACCACTTTCTTCAGCTCCACCTTGTCCATGTAGCCGTTGTTGACGGCGAAGATGGAGAGCGCCATCTCCGCCACCGACATCGGCGCGTATTGCTTCTGCTTCATGACTTCCGTGACGCGCTGGCCGCGCTCGAGCTGGCGGCGGGTGGCTTCGTCGAGGTCGGAAGCGAACTGCGAGAACGCCGCGAGCTCGCGGTATTGAGCGAGTGCGAGACGAATGCCGCCACCCAATTTCTTGATGATGTCGGTCTGCGCCGCGCCGCCGACACGCGATACGGAGATGCCGGCGTTCATCGCCGGGCGGATGCCGGCGTTGAAGAGGTCGGTCTCGAGGAAGATCTGACCGTCCGTGATGGAGATGACGTTGGTCGGCACGAACGCCGTGACATCACCCGCCTGCGTCTCGATGATCGGCAGGCCGGTGAGCGAGCCTGTCTTGCCCTTCACGGCGCCCTTGCTGACCTGCTCGACGTACTCCTCGTTGACGCGGGCGCTGCGCTCGAGCAGGCGCGAGTGCAGGTAGAAAACGTCGCCCGGGAACGCCTCGCGTCCGGGCGGTCGGCGCAGCAGCAGCGAGATCTGCCGGTAAGCGACCGCCTGCTTCGACAGATCGTCATACACGATCAGCGCGTCCTCGCCGTTGTCCATGAAGAACTCGCCCATGGTGCAGCCGGAGTAAGCCGAGATGTACTGCATGGCGGCGGGTGTGGAGGCCGAAGCAGCAACGACGATGGTGTGCTTCATCGCATCGTGCTCTTCCAGCTTGCGCACGACGTTGGCAATGGTCGACTGCTTCTGGCCGATCGCGACGTAAATGCACTTCACCCCGGAAGACTTCTGGTTGATGATCGTGTCGACCGCGAGCGCGGTCTTGCCGGTCTGGCGGTCGCCGATGATGAGCTCGCGCTGGCCGCGGCCGACCGGGACCATGGAGTCGATCGCCTTGTAGCCGGTCTGCACAGGCTGGCTGACGGACTTGCGGTAGATGACGCCAGGCGCCACGCGCTCGATGGGCGCGGTGCGCGTGGCGTTGAGAGGACCTTTGCCGTCGATCGGCCGGCCGAGCGCATCGACCACGCGGCCGAGGAGCTCTCGTCCCACGGGCACTTCGAGCACACGGCCGGTGGTCTTGACCTGATCGCCTTCGCGCAGGTGGGTGTACTGGCCCAGCACCACCGCGCCGACGGAGTCCTGCTCGAGATTGAGAGCCAGCCCGAAAGTGTTGCCCGGGAACTCCAGCATCTCGCCGTAGCGCGCATCGGCCAGCCCGTGGATGCGCGTGATGCCGTCGGTGACCGACACGATCGTGCCGACGTTGCGCGCCTCCGTAACGGACTTGAAGCCTTCGATCCGCTGCTTGATGAGATCGCTGATTTCGCTTGCCTTGATGGCCATTGGATGTTTCCCCGGAAAATTGCTTAGGCGGTCAGCTCGTAGGCGATGCGCTCGAGCCGACCGCGGAGCGAGCCGTCGATGACCAGATCCCCGGCGCGTAACACAGCGCCGCCGATTAGCGCTGCATCCGTCGCGCAGTGCAGGCGCACCGAGCGTCCCAACCGCCGCTCGAGGGCGGCGGCCAGCTTGCCGAGCTGGGAGTCGTCGAGTGGCGCGGCGGAGGTTACCGTCACATCGACCACGCCCTCGGCCTCGCTCTTGAGCTCATCGAAGCGCGCGGCGATCTCAGGCAGAAGCGACAGGCGCCGATTATCGGCGAGAGTGCGCACGAAGTTACGGCCCTCCTCGTCGAGCTGAGCGCCGGCGATCTCGATGACGAGTCCGGCCAGCTCTTCGGGCGTGACCCGAGGATTGCCGAGCAGCGCGGCGACTCTGGCGTCGCTGACCACCGCGGCCTCGGTTCGTAGCGCCTCCGACCAGGGGCCTAGCCGCTTGCGGTCGCGCGCCTCCTCGAAAGCTGCCTTGGCATAGGGCCGGGCAATGGTGCTCTTATCCGCCATCCGTCATCGCTCCGTCAGATCTGCGCCGCCAACTTGCTGATGAGATCCTGGTGCGCGCTCGGATCGATCTCGCGCTCGAGCAGCTTGGCTGCCGCAGCGACGACGATCCCGCCGACTTCGCGCCGCAGGCTCTCACGCGCGCGCGTGGCCTCGAGGCCGATCTGCTGCTGCGCCGAAGCCATCAGGCGCTGGCCCTCCTGGTTGGCGCTGGTCCGTGCCTGCTCCATGATGTCGTTCGCGCGGTGCTGCGCCTGGTCGATGATCTGACCGGCGCGCTCGCGCGCTTCGCGCAGGATCTCCTCGGCGCCCTGACGCGCCTGCTGCAGCTCCTGCTCGCCGCGATCGGCGGCGGCAAGCCCGTGCGCGATCTTCTTCTGCCGCTCCTCCACCACACGCATGAGCGGCGGCCAGATGAAGCTCATCGTGCCCCAGACGAGCAAAGCAAAGACGATCATCTGGATGATGAGCGTCAGGTTGATGTTCACTCTGGTCTCCCGTTACGAGTGCTGCGAAGCGCGCCGGGCGAACCCGCCGCGCCCCGTGCGCCTCAGGTCAGCTGGATCAGCCGATCAATGCGCGACCGTGTGCAGGGCCGTGAGGAAAGGGTTCGCGAACATGAAGAACAGCGCGAAGCCGATGCCGATCATCGAGACCGCATCGAGCAGGCCCGCGACGATGAACATTCTGACGAGGAGCGCAGGTGCGAGCTCCGGCTGGCGCGCCATGCCTTCGAGGAAGCGTCCCCCAAGGATGCCGAAGCCGATGGCCGTGCCGAGCGCGCCCATCCCGAAGATGAGACCTACGGCGATTGCGGTCATGGCCTGAACTTGTGCGATACCTTCCACTTTGAGCCTCCGGATGAAAACGTAACTCTCGACGTTGGTAGTTCTAACCGTTCGACTAATGATGCTCGTACGCCTGCGAGAGGTAGACGACGGTGAGCATCATGAAGATGAACGCCTGCAGCAGCCCGATGATGAGATCGAACGCCGTCCAAGCGAGCCCCAGGCCGAACTGCCCGATGATCAGGAGCCAGCCGCCAACGCTGGCGAATGCGTGATAGCTGCTCGTCAGTGTGAGCAGCGCGATGAGCACGAATACCATCTCGCCGGCGTAGAGGTTGCCGTAAAGGCGCAGCGCGAGCGAGATCGGCCGGGCGAAGAACATCACCGACTCGAGCAGCAGGTTCACCGGCACGAACAGCGCCTGCACCAGCCAGTTCTTGTTGGAAAAGGGGTGCAGCGTGAACTCGGCGATGAACCCACCCAGCCCCTTCATGCGGATGCTGTAGAAGATGATGAGCACGAACACGGTGAGCGAGAGGCCGAACACGATATTGAGGTCCGTAGTCGGCACGTCTTTGAGGTGGGCCAGGCCCAAGCCGGTCGCGGCACCCGGCAGCAGGTCCACCGGCAGCAGGTCCATGAAGTTGAACAGAAACACCCAGCAGAAGATGGTGAGAGCGAGTGGCGCGATCAGCCTGCTCGTTCCCTGGAAGGTATCCGTCACCTGCGAGTTCACCTGCTCGAGGAGCACTTCGATGGCGCACTGGAACTTGCCGGGCACGCCAGTCGTGGCGCGCCGCGCCGCGACGAAGAAAGTCCCGATGAAAAGTATCGCGAGCGCGATGGAGAAAAAGACGCTGTCGAAGTTCACCACCGAGAAATCGATCAGCCCCACCGGCCGCCTGTTGGTGAGGAAGGTGATGTGATGCGTGATGTACTCCGTGAGGTTCGGAGTCTCGGCGGCGTAAAGTGGCGGCAGCATCATGATGATGACGTTTCCTAAGGTCTCTCTCAGGCTCGCGCCCGGCGCGTGGCGGCCAGTGCCGGCAGCGCCATGCGCGCCAGCACGATCCAGTAGACGACGAAAGTCGCCATGTAGGCGGCGAACATCGGCAGGGGCGATGCGCCGGCCAGCTTCAGCACCAGGATGAAAGCCACGACCGCGACCACCACCTTCACGATTTCGCCGGCGTAGAACGCCCCCAGAATGCGCGCCGGACTGGCGGGTGACTTGCCGCCGAACGCCAGCAGCGCCATTCCGAGGCTCGCGAGCGTGCCGATCGCACCTCCCAGCGCGCAGGAAAGCGCCACGTGCGCGCCGCCGAGCGCAAAGCCCACGAGCGCCGCGGCAGCTGTGACCGCCGCCTGTCCGCGCACGACTCCGAAGGCCAGCCGCCTTGCCGCTGGCAGATCCATGACGATGGCCACCCTCTCAACCCCGCCAACTGTTGACGACACGCCCGCACCCCTACCCGCACGCTCGAGCGTGTCACTCAATCACGTGGGTTCGATCGAGGCGCCTGCCGCGCCAAAAACCGCAGCACCGGGCCGCAGTTTTGCCTTATCCGACAGACACTTGCGTCAGATCGAAGGGCAAAGTCGCGGAATTATAGTGATCCCGTCCCGAAAAGACCATACACACTTCGCCCGCGAAGCACACGTGCAATTGGAGGCGCACAAATGGCGCACTCAGAGTCTCGACGAGCGACATTGGCACCGGGACGTGCCCGGCCGCCGCAGGTGGCCGAGTCTCGGGCAAAAGCCACGCTTTTTGCTCGAGACCGCGCGGGCCCGGGCAGGAGCCCGGTCCAGCACTTAACCCATACGCTTAACTGATATGCGCCAGGATTCCGTCGAGCTCGTCGAGACTGTTGAAGCTCACCACGAGCTTCCCTTTGCCGGCCTGCGAGTGTTGGATCAGCACCTTGGCCCCGAGCTTGTCGGCCAGCTCCTGCTCCAGCCGGCGGACATCCGGATCGCCCGCGCCTGCATTCTCATGCGCCGCGGTGCCTTCGGCCTCCTTGCCGCGTTGCTGGATGCGCCGCACCAGCGCCTCGGTGTCGCGCACCGAGAGGCTCTTCCTGGCCACCACCGTCGCCACTTCCGCCTGCTGGCGGCGGCCCGACAGGGCGAGCAGCGCCCGGGCGTGGCCCATCTCCAGCTCCCGCCGCTCGAGCAGCGCGCCGACCTCCGGGGCGAGCTCGAGCAGGCGCAGGAGATTGCTGACGGCGGCTCGCGAGCGGCCGACGGCTTCAGCCGCCTGCGCATGAGTGAGCTCGAACTCCGTGATCAGCCGCTCGAGGGCGCGCGCCTCTTCCAGCGGATTCAGACTCTCGCGCTGGATGTTCTCGATCAGCGCGATGGCGATCGCGGCCTCGTCGGGAATGCGGCGAATGACCGCGGGAATGTCCGCCAGTCCGGCGATCTGCGCGGCACGCCAGCGGCGCTCGCCGGCGATGATCTCGTAGCGCTGCGATTCCCCGGCTGCAGGCGCGTCTATCGGGCGCACGACGATCGGCTGGACTACGCCCTGCGCCCGGATCGAGGCGGCCAGTTCCTCCAGCGTTTCCGGCCGCATGTCGATACGCGGCTGATAGCGTCCGCGCTGCAGGAGATCGAGCGGCAGCCGCGCCAACTCCTCGCCGGGCGGCGCGGCCGCAGCGGCGGCTGACGGCTCCCCTGAAGGGGATACGGGGCGCGGTGGGCTCATCTGGCCAAGAAGATCCGCCAGACCGCGGCCCAGAGTCGGCTTCTTCTGCATCACGAGGGCCCGCCCCCGGCGGCCACGTCGTCAGCTGGCGCGGCCGGAGCGCGGACGGGCTGCAGCCCCTCTTCCTCCCGGCGGATCATCTCGCCCGCCAGGGCGAGGTACGCCAGGGCGCCGCGGGACTCTTTGTCGTGAAACAACACCGGGCGCCCGAACGACGGCGCCTCGGCGAGGCGGACGTTGCGGGGGATGACGGTGCGGAACACCTTTTCGCCGAAGTGCATCAGGAGCTGCGCGCTCACCTCGTTGGCGAGGTTGTTTCGCGGGTCGAACATGGTGCGCAGGATACCCTCGATCTCGAGCGGCGGGTTGACCGCGACCCGGATCTGCTCGACCGTGCCGAGCAGAGCCGACAGGCCCTCGAGCGCGTAGTACTCGCACTGCATGGGAATCAGCACGCTGTCCGCCGCGACGAGCGCGTTCACGGTGAGCATGTTGAGAGCCGGCGGGCAGTCGATGAGAATGACGTCATAGGAACTGCGCACCGGCTCCAGCGCGCGACGCAGCCGCGTCTCGCGGCCGACGGTCTGCGTGAGAAGCCGCACCTCGGCCGATGTCAGGTCCTGATTCGCGGGCAACAGCGCATAGCCGCCGTGCTCGACTTTGCACAGCGCCGAGGCCAGATCCGCCTCGCCGAGCATCACTTCGAGCGTGCCGCGCGCGAGCTGCGACTTGTCGATCCCGCTACCCATGGTCGCGTTACCCTGCGGATCGAGGTCCAGCAGCAGGACGCGGCGGCGGGTGGCCGCTAGCGAGGCGGCCAGATTGACCGCGGTGGTGGTCTTACCGACGCCGCCTTTCTGATTGGCGACCGCGATGACGCGCTTCATGCGCCAGAGTGTACTTCACCGCCACCACGCTCCCCTAGGCGACCATCCTCCGGCTGCCTGCCGCAAGCCGCTCGCGCGCCATTTGGTCGGCGATGGCACTGGTGGGACGGGCTTCGCGGCGGGCGCGCTCGAAAATCTCGGTGAGGCGCGTGGGGATCTTCTCGATCTCCGCCTTCACCTGGGCCGAGGTCACGCCACCCTCGTACTCGCGTGCGACGCTGATAATGCCGCCCGCATTGATGACGTAATCGGGGGCATAGAGAATCCCCGCCCGGGTCAAAGCTTCCCCATCCTCCTCGCGCGCAAGCTGGTTGTTCGCCGCGCCCGCTATGACCCGCGCCCGCACGGTGGGGATCGAGCGCGCATCGAAAATCGCGCCGAGCGCGCACGGCGACAGGACGTCCACGTCCTGCGAGAGAATCAATTCCGCGGGCACCTCCACCGCGCCGAGCTCCTGGCAAACCCGCTGTGCGACCCCTGGGCGCGCGTCCGCTACGCGAAGCGATGCGCCCTCAGCCGCGAGCAGCCGGCAGAGCGGGTAGCCGACGCCACCCACTCCCTGAACGGCGATCCTCAGGCCCTCCAGGCTCGAGCGCTCGAGACGAAATCTCACCGCGGCCTTCAGGCCGAGAAAGACGCCGAGCGCCGTCTTCGGGCCCGGGTCACCGCCCGCCGGCGCGCCGGGATCCGTACCGCGTGGGGACTCGCGGGCGAGCCCGCTCACGAATGACGTCACGTGGGCGACCTGTTCCATGTCCGCGGTGGTCGTCCCCACGTCCTCGGCGGTGATGTAGCGGCCGCCGAGCGAGTCGACTAGACGCCCGAATGCCTCCATTCGCTGCGGGGTCTTGTCCCGCGGATCACCGATGATCACGGCCTTGCCGCCGCCGAACGGCAGCTCCGCCATGGCGTTCTTGTAGCTCATGCCGCGCGAAAGCCGCAGCCCGTCGGCGACTGCATCCGCAAAGGCGGGGTACGGCCACATGCGGCAGCCGCCGGCAGAGGGACCCAGAACCGTGGAATGCACCGCGATCAGAGCACGCAGTCCCGATGCGGCGTCGTAACCGAAAGTCACCTGCTCGTGGGCATCGAAATCCCGCATCTGAAAGAGGTCCATCGCCTGGCTCCAGCATCGTGAGAGGGTTCACGATACCCGCCGCACCCTGCACGGCGCGTCACAAAGGTTGCTCTTCGGCGCGCCGCGATGAATCATTCATTGCACCACAAGCATCATGGGTGAGATGGGCGATGCAGGCAGACCTAGACCGTGGCGACGCGCGGATCCTGGAGCTGATCCAGGATCACGGCGACCTCTCCGCCGCCGAGATCGCGGAGCGGCTGGGCATGACGGCTTCCACCTGCTGGCGGCGCCTCAGCCGGCTGCAGGAGCTCGGTGTCATCCGCAAGCGGGTGGCGCTGCTCGATCGGGAGCGGGTGGGGCTCAACGTGCTCGTGTTCTCGCACGTGAAGCTGATCGCCCAGGGGCGCGATGCGCTGCTGCGGTTCGAGCAGGCCGTGCGCCAGCATCCGGAAATCCTCGAGTGCTACACCCTGATGGGCGAGACCGACTTTCTGCTGCGCATCGTCTGCCGCGACATCAAGGCGTACGAGGCCTTTTTCCTCGACCACCTGTCGCGCTTCCCTGGAGTGCAATCCGTCCACTCCTCCATCGCGCTGTCGGTCATCAAGGAGACGACCGCCCTTCCGCTCGCCGGCAAATCCTAGTGAGCCACGCCTGACATGAGGACGATGAGGCAGCGCGCCTCCGCCAGACCCGGTACGGTCAGGGTGTGCGAGTCGGCCACCCGCCAAAGCGGCGGCAGGGAGTCGAGCTCCGCCTGTGGCCATTTGCCCTTCATGGCGAGCACGCGTGTCTCGCTGCCGCAAAGCGGCTGCACGGCTTGCAGCATCTCGGGCAGCGGCGCAAACGCGCGCGCCACCACGGTGTCGAATGGCCGTTCGGGGCGCAGAGTCTCGACCCGGGTCTGCAGTGGCTCCACGTTCATCAGTCCCATGGCGCGCATCGCGTGGGAGACGAAGCGGATCTTCTTGCCGTTCGAGTCGATGAGAGTGAAGCGCCGCTCCGGATTCACCAGTGCGAGCGGCAACCCGGGAAATCCCGCGCCGGTCCCCACATCCGCTATCGCGGCGCCATGCAGATGGCGATGAACGGCCAGGCTGTCGAGCACATGATGACTGACCATGCTCTCGAGGTCGGTGATGCCGGTGAGATTGAACTGGCGGTTCCAATGCGCGAGCTCCTCGAGGAGCTGGCGCAGCCGCGCGGCATCGTGCTCCGACAGCGCCACGCCCAGAGCGGCGGCATCGTGTACGAGACGCTGAACCATCCAGCGATCATATTCCCTTCCCCATGCGACTGCTGCTGGTAGAAGACGACACCATGATCGGCGAGGCGATCCGCGAGGGCCTGAGGCGCGAGGGCTTCACCGTGGACTGGGTGTATGACGGCGATTCCGCGTCGCAGGTCCTGAACACGGAGTTCTTCGATCTGCTGCTGCTCGACCTCGGCCTGCCGCGCAGGAGTGGTCTCGAGGTCCTCACGGCCGCACGCGCTCATGGGCAGGAGCTTCCGGTCCTCATCATCACGGCGCGCGACGCCGTTTCCGATCGCGTACAGGGCCTGGACGCCGGCGCCGATGACTACCTGGTCAAACCGTTCGATCTCGATGAGCTGGCGGCGCGCATTCGCGCCCTGCTGCGGCGCAAATCCGGACGCACGGCGCCGGCCATCGAGCATCGCGGCGTGGTACTCAATCCCGCCAGGCACACCGTGACGCGCGAGGGCCGCGAAGTCGCGCTGTCGCCGAAGGAATTCGCGCTCCTGCAGCTGCTGATGGAGCGGCCGGGCACGATCCTGTCGCGCGCGCGCATAGAAGAGCGGCTCTACGGTTGGGGCGAGGAAGTCGAGAGCAATGCGGTGGAGGTCCACATCCACGGGCTGCGGCGCAAGCTGGGCGCCGACTACATTCTCAATGTGCGCGGCGTCGGCTATCGGGTGCCGCCGTCATGAAAGGCAACGCGCTGCGGGCAAGTCTGCGCACGAGCCTGCTGGTGTGGCTCCTGGGTGGTGTGCTGTTCGTCGGCGTCGCCGGCGGCCTGGTCGTCTATCGCAACGCTCTGGCCGAGGCGGACGCCTTCTTCGACTATCACCTCAAGGAAACTGCGCTCCTGCTGCGCGACCAACCGGTCGAATATCTCGGGCCACCGCCGATACCTTCCAACAACGCCGCTTATGACTTCGTCGTGCAGGTGTGGACGCTCGACGGCGAGCTCGTCTATGAGTCGCGGCCGCACGCGTCGCTGCCCAACTTCGCGACCATCGGCTTCGCCACTGTCAACACCGGCAGCGGGCGATGGCGGGTGTACGGCACGGAGTCTCTGACCAAGGTCGTGCAGATCGCGCAACCGATGAGCGTGCGGCGACAGCAGGCAGCGCAACTTGCAGTGCGCACGCTGACGCCGTTCGCCCTCCTCATGCCGCTGTTGGGTCTCATCGTCTGGCTGGCGGTCGGTCACGCGTTGCAACCGCTGCAACGGCTGGCGCGGGCAGTGAAGGCGCGCCGGGTGAATGCACTCGAGCCGCTTTCGGACGAGAGGCTGCCGGAAGAGGTGCGCCCGCTCGTTGGCTCGCTCAACGATCTCTTGGGACGTCTGACCGCGGCCCTCGACCGCGAACGGGCTTTCATGGCGGATGCGGCGCACGAGCTGCGCACGCCACTGACGGCGTTGCACCTCCAGCTTGGCGCACTCGCACGCGCTGGAACCGAGGCAGAGCGCACGGACGCCATGGGCAAGCTATCGGAAGGCGTGCAGAGAGCGATCCGGCTGCTGGAGCAGATGCTGGCACTGGCGCGGCAAGAGCCGCGCGCGGAGCCCGTGCGCACGCGGTTCGCGCTCGACGAGCTGGCGCGTGAAGTCGTGGCCGAGCTGGTGCCGCTCGCCGACGCGCGTCAGATCGATCTCGGGATGTCGGAGGCGCAGACCGTGTTCGTGCAGGGTGAGCGGGATGCGGTGGCGACGCTGGTCAGGAACCTCGTCGACAACGCGGTACGCTACACGCCGCCTGGCGGCCGAGTAGACATATCGGTCGAGCGCTCGACAGCGATTCCGGCGCAGGCCGTGGTCACGGTGGTGGATAACGGCCCGGGGATCCCCCTGGAGGAGCGGGAGCGCGTGTTCGATCGGTTCTACCGCAAGCCGGGAACGCGCTCGCCGGGCAGCGGCCTCGGCCTGGCGATCGTCAGGGCGATCGCGCTCGCGCACGGGGCCGCGGTTACCCTTGGGCAGCGGCCGAACGGCGACGGGCTGGCCGTCACCGTGGCGTTTCCGGCGGGGTAGGATGCGACCTGCTCATTTGGCCAACATCTGGAGAAACTGCGCCGCGGTATCGAGATAGGCCTGCCGGTCGGCAAGCGTCGTGAAATCATTGCCGGCATCGCTGGCACTGAGATACCAGGCCTGATCACGCTCGGAGCGCAGGCGCCAGACGAGCTGTTGCGAGTCGGCGGCGCGCGAGCCCGGCGCATCCAGCCCCTGGACGATGAGCACCGGGCGGTGGATCAGGGCGACGTTGTCCAACGGTGAGATGCGATCCAGAAACGCCCGCATGTCAGTGTCCTGAATGTTGCCGAATTCGGCGACGCGTTGGGCGCGCTCACCGGCGGGCGAGTTGCCGACGAAGTCGACCAGATTGGCGATGCCGGCAACGTCGACGGCGCCCTGCAGGTGATCGCCGTAGGTCGCGAGTGACGCCAGCGCGAGAAAGCCGCCATAGCCGCGGCCCATGATCGCCACGTGGTGGGAGTCGAGACCGGGCTGCAGACCTACCCATACCAGCAGCGCACCGACGTCGCGCACCGCATCGTCGCGAAGCTTGCCGCCGTCCAGCGCACGAAATGCCTTACCGTAGCCGGAGGAGCCGCGCACGTTGGGCGCGATCACGGCATAGCCGAGGTCGTTGACGATGAATTGAATGAACGGCTTCCAATCCGGGCGGGATTGCGAATGCAACCCCTCCTCGCCGGGCAGAGCGATCAGCACGGGACAGGGCGACGGCCCGCGCGGCAGGTAGACGTAGGCGGAGAGCGTCCGCCGACTCAAGCCGAAATGGTCCCAGGTGGGATAGTGGATGAGCTGCGCCGTGCCGATACTCGCGGGATCGATCGGGCCAATCTCGCTCTTTGTCCAGCGCTGCACGGTTCCCTGCGCGACGTCATACACATAAACGTCGTGCGGTGAGCGGGCCGACTCGTAGCAGAAAGCGAGCTTCTGACCCGTGTCGTCGAAGCGGATGTCGTCGATGCGACCGTCCTGCAGGCCGGGAGGCTTGAATTCCAGATTGCGCAGCGTGTCGAGCACCGTCAGCCGGCTTTGGCCGTCGTCATTCACCACATACGCAACGTAGTGACCGCCCGCGGCGACTGCGAACTCCTCCACGTCCCACGGCACGTCAGCGGATACGCGGCGAGTGATCTTGGTAATAGGGTTGGTATAGAGAAGCTGCTCGAAATCGCTCTGCGCGTCGGAGATCAGATAGAAGCCGACGCCGTCCGGGGCGAAGCTCGCGGAGGTGATGCTGGAATCAGGCACGCTCACCGGCGTGAGGGCGCCGGTGGCGGCGTCGGCGACAAAGAGTGCGCTCTTCTGCGGCGACAGCGTATTCAACAGAAGGAGCTTGCCGTCATCCTGCGACCAGTCGAGCGGGCGCCAGCTGCCCGTTGCGCCGGCGATCACCAGCCGGGGGCGCGTTGCCGCGCCAACATCGACGACGTAAATGTCCTCGTTCGCGCCTGTGCGGTCGGTGCCGTAGAAGGCGACGCGCTTGCCATCGTGGGACCAGACAGGGCTGCCGTGCTGATAATTGCCTTGGGTGATCTGGCGGGCCGCGCCGGGACCCGCGTAGTCGAAGAGCTGCGGATAGCCGCCGACCTGCCTGACGAATACGAAGCCGGCGCCGCTCTGCGGCGCGCGCGCCTCGATCACGGAGCCGTCGCCAAAGGTGAGCTGCTCGCGCATGCCGAGCGGCGATGCGACCCGATGCACCTCACTCTCCGCCCCAAAGCGCGTCGCGACGAGCATGCTGCCGTCAGGCAGCCAGTCGAGGAAGGTGGCTTGGCGCCAGTCCTGATAGCGCCCCACCCGCGATGCGAGGCTCGCATCGAGAGGCGGGATGCCGTCGAATACCAGCTTGCCGTCGATCCGGTGCGTGGGAACGGTGAAGGGCTGGGCGTGCGCCGGAAAGCCCAAGGTAATGAGGAATGCCGCCAGCGCCGGCACGATCGCGGCTCGCAGGGATGCAAATGGGATCATGCATCAAGCTTGCCTGAAATCCGCTGCTGAAAGGAGTGCTGCCGCACACCTGCTACCCTATGCGCATGGCAAACCATGCCGCGGCGCTGCCCGCCCCACGACTGTTCCGCCACCCTGACGGCATCACGGCCGTCGATACGGAGTACGTGCGTCCAGGTCACGCGGCGGCGCATATCGTTCAACACGGCGGGCGGGCAGCATTCGTCGACGTCGGCACGAATGACTCGGTGCCCTATCTTCTGGCTGCGCTCGAGGCTCTGGGCATCGCACGCGAGGCGGTCGACTACCTGCTGCTGACGCATGTCCATCTGGATCATGCGGGCGGCGCGGGGCGGCTGATGCAGGAGTTGCCGCATGCAGTCGCCGTGCTGCATCCGCGCGGCGCGCCGCACATGATCGATCCGGCGCGGCTGATCGCCGGCTCGCGGGCGGTGTACGGCGACGAGCCCTTCCGACGGCTGTATGGCGACCTCGTGTCCATTCCCGCGCAGCGGGTGCGCGTGACTCGGGACGGAGATACGTTGAGCCTGGCGGGACGGGAGCTCGAGATCCTGCACACACCCGGGCACGCGCTCCATCATCAGGTGTTCGTCGACCGCGCGCACGCCTGTGCCTTCACCGGCGACACCTTCGGCATCTCCTATCGCGAACTCGACTCGCCCCGAGGCCCTTTCATCATCCCGACGACGACGCCCACGCAGTTCGATCCGGAGCAGCTGATCGCCTCCGTCGACCGGCTGCTCTCATACTCCCCCTCCGCGATGTATCTCATGCACTTCAGCCGCGTCACGGACGTGGCGCGCCTGGGAGAGTCGCTCAAGGGGCAGATCCGGGAGCTGACCCGCATCGCCGTGGAAAGCGCCGACGCTCCTGATCGGACGGCAGCCATCCGCGCCGGCATGAGCGAGCTCTGGCGCGAGCTGGCCGCGCGTCACGGCTGCCGGCTGGCTCCAGAGCAGCTCCTGACGCTCCTCGAGGGCGACCTGGAGCTCAACACTCAGGGACTCCTCGTCTGGCTGGAGAGGCGTCGCGCCTGAGCCCGCGGACCTCACCACTCCCTTAAGCGTCATTTAAGGGTCCGGCGCCTATTCTTGGCGCCGGTAGATCCTGAGATCCGGGAGTGAGTCATGACAGTGAGGACTGCAGTTCGAAATCCTTTGGTCGCAGGCGTGCTCGGTGTAGTGCTGGGCGCCGCGCCTCTGGCCGCCCTTTACGGCATCGCCACGCCCACGATGGCGCATGCGCAAGGATCGCCACCGCCCGCGGCGGTGACCTCGGCGCGCGGCGGCGTATCCGTGATGCTGCCGGACTTCACCACGTTGGTGAAAAAGTTCGGGCCGGCGGTGGTCAACATTCGTGTCATCGAGAAGGCGCAGGACGAGGGCAACGGCAATCCCTTCGGACCGAACAGTCCGTTCGCGCCGTTCTTCCGCGGCCTGCCGTTCCAGGCGCCGCCGCAGCAGGAGCCGATCCGCGGCGAGGGCTCCGGCTTCATCATCCAGGCGGACGGGCTCATCCTCACCAACGCCCACGTGGTCGAGGGCGCGACGCGGGTGACGGTGCAGCTCACGGACCGGCGCGAGTACTCCGCCAAGGTGATCGGCGTCGACAAGACCTCGGACGTCGCGGTCATCAGGATCCCGGCGGGCAACCTGCCGACCGTCAACCTGGGCAATTCCAACTCGCTGGTGGTCGGCCAGTGGGTGCTCGCGATCGGCGCGCCGTTCGGCTTCGAGAACAGCGCCACCGCGGGCATCGTCAGCGCCAAGGGCCGCACGCTGCCTGACTCCGGCTATGTGCCTTTCATCCAGACGGACGTGCCGATCAATCCCGGCAATTCCGGCGGCCCGCTCTTCAACATGCAAGGACAGGTGATCGGCATCAACTCGCAGATCTACAGCCGCACCGGCGGCTACATGGGCGTGTCCTTCTCCATCCCGATCAACGTCGCGATGCAGGTCGCGCATCAGATCATGACGACCGGTCACGTGGAGCGCGGCAAGCTCGGCGTCGTGATCCAGAACGTCGACCAGGGGCTCGCCGATTCCTTCGGCCTGCCGCAGCCGGAAGGCGCGCTGGTTTCCAGTGTCGAGCAGAGTGGACCGGCGGCGCATGCGGGCGTGCAGGCGGGCGATGTGATCCTGGCGCTCAACGGGCAGTCGATTCAGACCTCGAGCCAGCTGCCGGTGCAGATCGCGAGCCTGATGCCCGGTACCACGGTGCACCTGACGATCTGGCGTGATCACACCAGGCGGGACGTTGCCGTGAAGCTCGTGCCGATGGGCGACGAGACCGTGGCCTCCGCACAGCACCCGCAGCAGCAGGGCGGCAGCCTCGGGCTGGCGGTGCGGCCGCTCACTCACGATGAGCAGGGCGAAACACACACGCACGGCGGACTTCTCGTCGAGGGCGTCACCGGTCCCTCGGAGGATGCCGGCATTCAGCCGGGCGACGTCGTGCTAGCGGCCAACGGGGTGCGAGTCGGCACCGTCGACGAGCTACGCTCGGCGGTGGAAAAGTCGCGCGGCCACGTGGCCCTGCTGATCCAGCGGGGAGGCACGCGGATCTTCGTGCCCGTGCAGGTGCGCTGAGCTAGCGCTTGCTGTGATCGGTCCAGCGGAAATAGGGCCGGGACTCCGTATGGAGTCCCGGCTTCAGGCTGCTGAAGTAGTTCGCGATGGCGGCAATGTCCGCCGGTTTCAGCGAAGCGACCATGCCGTTCATGATCGGATTCTTGCGATAGCCCGTCTGATATTCCTGGATCGCGCGCGTGATATAGCTGGCGTGCTGCCCGGCGAGTGACGGATACATCGGCGTCACGCCGATTCCATCCTTGCCATGGCAGGACGCGCAGACGAGCGCCGGCTGCGGAATCTCCGGCTGGCTGGTGCTGCTGCTGCTGACGAGCGGCGTGCTGGCGAGATATGCGGCGGCATCCGCCATTTGCTGATCGGACAGCGACAGCGCCTGCAAATGCATCGTGGGGTACTGGCGCGCATCGCTACGGTATTCCTTGAGCGCATCCTCGAGGTACTGAGCGTGCTGACCCGAGAGCCGCGGCACAGCATAATCCGGGTAAGCGTTGCGGTAGCCCTCGATGCCATGGCAGCCGAGGCACGTGGATGCCACGGTCTGGCCGCGGTGCGCGTCGCCCGTCGGCTGCGGCTGCTGTGCAAAGGCCGCCGCCGCGATCGACGCGAGGCCGACCGTCACCCCGACTTTGAGGGCTGTCATGGCAACCCGCACACTTGAACCCACTGACCAACGTCCCGCCATCGTGATCTCCGCACCGGTGCGCAAAACCGCGGCGCATCTTATCGGACCCGCTGCGTCGGACGCCAGTCAGCCGAAATCCGCGCAGCCGCTGGGGGGCGGTCTGGCCCGCGGGCGGAGCATTCCATGATCGGGCTCATCCAACGGGTCTCGCGCGCCAGCGTGAGCATCGGCGGGCGGAGCGTGGCGGACATCGACAGGGGCATGCTCGCACTGGTCGCCGTGCGCCGCGGTGATGATCGCGCGGCGGCCGACCGGCTGCTGGAGCGGCTATTGGCCTATCGCATCTTTCCCGATGAAGAGGGCCGCATGAACCTCTCGCTGCAGGCGGTCGGCGGCGGACTGCTCCTCGTGCCGCAGTTCACGCTCGCGGCGGATACTCACAAGGGCACGCGCGCCGGCTTCAGCACAGCGGCCGCGCCGGAGGAGGCGCGAGCGCTCTTTGCCCACCTGCTCGAGCACGCGACCCGCAGGCACTCGCCGGTGGCGGCCGGGGAGTTCGGGGCGGACATGCAGGTGGCGCTGGTGAACGACGGCCCCGTGACCTTCTGGCTGGAAGGGTGAGCGGCAGCCGGACGGGCACAAATCCACAAATTCGCGAATTTTCCCGGCTGGAACCGGTCTTTTGTCTTATTATTCCCTTTCAATCCTGTTCTCTCACGCGTAAGCGGAGCGGAGTCCAAGCTTTATGGAAATGAAGGAGCTGCTGATCATTCTGGTCGTGGTGCTCGTCGTCTTCGGCGCCAAGAAGCTCCGGAGCGTGGGCGAGGATCTGGGCCATGCCGTGCGCGGCTTCAAGAAGGCGATGAACGACGGCGATCAGGAAGAGTCCGCCGCATCGCGCCGGCAGATCCGAACCGACACCCCCGATGCCGAGTTTCCGGAGTCCAAGGCCGCCCCCAAGGCCGAGGCCACCGCCAAGAGCGAGCGGAGCGTCTGAGCCTCCTGTGATCGCGGGCAGAGGGTCCGACGCGGCCGCGAGCCGCGCCACGGGGATGCTGCGGCCCGGGTCCGGCGATCCCGCTCACCGCCATACTTTTCCAACCTGAATTCCGTATGTTCGACATCGGATTCTCCGAGATCCTGGTCATCTTCATCCTGGCGCTCATCGTGCTGGGACCGGAGAAGCTGCCCCGCGTCGTGCGCGAGGTCGGCCGCTGGGTAGGCCGCGCGCGCGCCATGGCGCGCCAGTTCCAGGAGCAGCTCGAGGATGAGGTCGATGTCGACCGCAATCGCTCGAGCCCCCGTCCGGAACCGGTCCGTCCCGTGGGCGGCGCCCCGCCCGCCAATCCGCCATTGCCGGCGCCCGAGCATGTGGAGCCGGTACCAGGAATGGACGTCCCGTGGCAGACTGCGGCCGCCCCGTCAGTCGACGCGGGCGCCTCGGGCAGCGAGCAGCCACCCGAGCATCTGACCCCGGGCACTGATGAGCGAGGAACCTGAGAAACTCGCCGAAGGCACGCTGATCTCCCACCTGCTGGAGCTGCGCGATCGGCTGATCCGCGCGCTGGTAGTGGTGGGGATCGTGTTCGTGCCCTGCGCGTTCTACGCCAATCCGCTCTTTACGATCGCGTCGCAGCCGCTCATCTCGCGGCTGCCAAAGGGCACGACTCTGATCGCGACCAGCGTCGCGGCCCCCTTCACGACGCCCTTCAAGCTGTCCTTCTTCGTTGCACTCTTCCTGGCGATGCCGTTCGTGCTCTACCAGATATGGGCTTTCGTCGCGCCGGGTCTCTATAGACACGAGAAGCGCTTCGCCCTGCCACTGCTGGTCTCTTCGATACTGCTCTTCTACGGCGGCATGGCGTTCGCCTACTTCTTCGTCTTCCCGGCGATGTTTCATTTCTTTGCCAGCACGACGCCGAAGGGCGTCACGATGATGACCGACATCTCGCAGTACCTGAATTTCGTGCTGCTGATGTTCTTCGGCTTCGGCGCCGCGTTCGAGCTGCCCGTGGCCGTGGTACTGTTGGTGCTCACCGGCCTGGTCGAGCTCGACAAATTGAAGAGTTACCGCGGCTACGTTCTCCTGGGGGTTTTCATCGTCGCGGCGTTTCTGACGCCACCGGACGCTGTGTCACAATCGCTGCTGGCCGTCCCGATGTATCTCCTTTTTGAAGGCGGCCTCATCATGGCGCGCATTCTGCAGCGCTCGAAACGGCGGGATGCCGAGCAACCCCAGGCCTCCTGATGGCGTCATCGAGCACGCAGGCATCCGCAGCGGCTGCCGATGCCGGCCCCGCGCAACCCACCGCGTTCGGTCATCCGCGCGGCCTCGCGACCCTCTTCTTCACGGAGATGTGGGAGCGGTTCACCTATTACGGCATCCAGTCGATCCTGATCCTGTTCCTGGTCGCCGCCAGCGGCCGCGGCGGACTGGGCTTCAACGACCAGAGCGCCAGCGCCATTTGGGGCCTGTACATGGGCGGCACTTACCTGCTGTCGCTCCTCGGCGGCTGGGTGTCGGACCAGCTCACCGGCGGGCGCATCGCGGTAGCCGCGGGCGGAGTGCTGATCACGGCCGGCAACACGCTGCTCGCCGCGGGCGGCACGCGGCTTTTCTTCCTTGGGCTGCTGTGCAACGTGCTCGGCGTTGGAATGCTCAAACCCAACGTGAGCAATACGGTCGGCGAGCTCTATCCCGAAGGCGGCTCCCGCCGCGACGCCGGCTTCTCCATCTTCTACATCGGGATCAATCTCGGCTCGCTCCTCGCCCCGATTTTCGTGCCGCTCGTGGCCCGGAGCTACGGCTGGCATGCCGGCTTCGCTCTGCCGGCCCTCGGCATGCTGATCGGCGTGGTGCAGTTTCTCGCCACGCGCCATTTCCTGGGCTCCGCCGGTGCCGCGCCGACGAGCACCCGGCCAGGCTCCTGGGTCGCCCTGTGGGTCATCGTGGCCGTGATCGCGGCGTTGGCGGCATTGCTGCTGAGCGGCATCGTGAGGGTCGATCCGGTGACGCTCGCCGCCCGCGTATCGTGGGTGGTGGGCGTCCTGCTGGCGGGATATCTGCTCTACATCGCCGTCCTCGGCGGCCTCACCCGCGCGGAGCGCAACCGCGTGTTCGCGATGATGACCTTGTTTGCGGCCTCCACCGTCTTCTGGATGGCCTACATGCAGATCTTCGGCTCCCTGACGCTGTTCGCGCAGCGCTACACCGATCTCGATGTCTTCGGCTGGCAGATGCCGGCGGGGAATATGCAGACCTTCCCGCCGGTCTACATCATCCTGCTGGCGCCGGTGTTCGCGGCGCTGTGGGTGGGGCTCGGCAAGCGCGACCGGGACCTGTCCGCACCGGCGAAGTTCGCCTGGGGACTGCTGTTGATGGCGTTGGGCATGCTCGTCATGTATCTCGCGGCGCTGCGCGTGCTGCATGGGGTCAAGGTCTCTCCCGTGTGGTTGATAGTTGCCTATTTCACCATCGCCTGCGGCGAGCTGTGCCTGTCGCCCGTGGGCCTTTCCGCCACCACCAAGCTGGCGCCGGCGCGCTTCGCGGCTCAGACCATGGGTCTGTGGTTCCTCACCCTGGCGTTGGGAAGCTTCCTCGCCGGCCTCCTCTCCGGCGACTACAACGCCCAGCATCTCGAGACGCTACCGGCGCTTTACCTGAAGCTCTTCTGGTGGAGCGCCGCCAGCGGCGCCGTCATGCTGCTGATCACGCCGCCAGTGAAGCGGCTGATGGCAGGGGTGCGCTGACGCGACCGCCGGCATCCCGGCACGGCGGGTGCTGAGGATGGCTCGTCATTTGGGTTCTTTCCCGGAGGCGATGCCATGATTGCTCACACCACCCTCGCTGTCAGCGATTACCCCAAGTCCAAGGCCTTCTACGGCCACGCGCTGGCCCCCCTCGGCTACCGAAACAACATGGAGCACGGCGAGTCCGCGGGCTTCAACGACGGCAAGAACACGGACTTCTGGATCAGCAAGGAGGACATCTTCGCGCCGACCCATCTCGCCTTCGAGGCGCGCGACGAGGCCGCCGTGAAGGCGTTCCACGCCGCCGCGCTCGCCGCCGGAGCCAAGGACAACGGCAAGCCTGGCTATCGCGACTACTCGCCGGGCTATTACGCCGCTTTCGTCCACGACCCTGACGGCCACAACATCGAAGCCGTATGGTACGACTACAGCAAGGTCAGATGAGACCACGGCTCTCCTGTTGAACCGATACTGAATCTCCGGGTACCCACCTCGCTCTGTAGGTGTCGATAGACACCCCCCTCCCGCGCTCCGCCGCGACGCTGCATATACTAAACCGGGCATTAAAGTTTCCGGTCAACACAACACCGGAAAACAAACAAAAAGTCGAGGGCTGGTAACGGCACAGGGCAACTGAAGCCGAAGTGGCACCGTTCGCGTTGCTGCGGCGGTGTTGCGCGCGCGTGGAAGACGGATGGGGATCGACCGTGCTGAGGGGATCGCTCGAAATAGTCGAGTATGTATCGCCGCCGGCTTCAGCCGAAGCCATTCCCCCAGAGCGGCCCGTTGTATCTGAAAGCCTCTGGAGCCGGTTTCAGCCGGAAAGCCGGCTGTTGGCCAGTTGCGCGGCTGCTCTGACAGCCATCGCTCTGCATGTCCTCCTCGTGGCTCCGGTCCTTTGGGCAGGTGGAGCATCCGAGCAACGGGCACAGCGGGCATACCAGGGAAGCACCGCGCTGCAGTGGGTGGTGTGAGATGACTCCGCGCGAGCCTCTTCGGTAACGTCTCCTTCACTGGAACAGCCCGCAACCGTCGCGATCAGCCTGACCGGTCTTTTGCCGGTAATGCCCTCGGTGCCCCCGCCGGTATCGTCAGCCAAAGACCTGAGCCCGTGATGGAGCTTCGAATCGAAGGCTCGAAGGTTGAGGTTGAGAAGGCGCGGAAAACGAGCCCGGACGTAAGATAGCGCACATTCAGAACATTCACGAATAGCGGGTCAGGGTGGGAGTCATGAAGAGCAGCACCGTGGAGAGGACGAGCAGTTGCAGGTGGAGCTCACTACTTGCGGCGCTCGCACTGCAGATTGCGTTTGGCGTGGCGCAGGCAAATGTCGGGCGCACATTTGGAAAGCTGCCTCAGCGCAATTGAAGTCTGGTGCCGCGCCGCGTCCCCATTACAGCGACCCTGCTCTGGTCGTTTCATTTTCCGAGAGCGCGCTGACCCGATGCTGTCCGCTTCAGCGACCTCGAGAGGCGTCCACGCGGTGCGGAACCGCTGACGGCCGAGGGCTTGCGTGGTGCGGCCACGTGCCCCACGACTTCATTCATGTGCGCGGCGGTCAGAGACATGAGGCGAGCTTCCAGCTTGCGGTAGGCCTGGATCAGCTCCTGACCGAATGACGTGAGCCGCGCGCCGCCGCCCCCGCTGCCACCGATGGTCGCACTGATCACCGGCGTATCGAAGTCGGTATTCATGCTGTCGATGAGGAGCCAGGCGCGCCGGTAACTCATTCCGATGTCGCGCGCCGCCTGCGACAGAGAGCCGGTGCGTGCGATGGCTTCCAGCAGAGTTATCTTGCCGATGCCGACGGAGCAGCAATCGTGGAAATCGATCCGGAAGCGGATGCCTGGAGAGGGCGATCGCATCTCAGCTTGCGGCGCGGTTGGGTTGGCTTTGCGGCGGCAGCCGTCGCGAGTAGTAATCGGGATAGTCGGCGCTGAGTCCCTTGAAGCGGCGGTGGATCCAGAGATACTGCTCGGGCACGGCGCGCACCCGGGCCTCGATCAGATGGTGGAACCGCTCCGCGTCGGCAGCCGGAGAATCGCTGGGGAAGTTCTCGAGCGGCGGATGAATGACGGCGCGATAGCCGCGCGTGCCCGGCAACCGCTCGACGAAGTAGGGCAGCACCGGAGCCCCGGTCATGCGCGCGATCCGGGAGGTGAGGGTGTTGGTCGCGGCGGGTATGCCGAACATGGGCACCATCTCCGCGCCCTTCTTGCGATAACTCTGGTCGGGCGCGTACCACACGACCTCGTTGTTCTTCAGGGCCGAGATGAGCGCACGGATGTCGTCACGCGGAATCGGGCGAACGCCGAGATCGCAGCGGCAACGCGCAAGCGCATACGCGAGCGCCTCGTTCTTCGTTGGACGATAGAGCACATTCACCGGTGTGACCGAGGCCAGCATGCGCCCCGCCATCTCCATCGGCGTGAAATGGGCCGTGAGCAGGATGGCACCCTTTCCCCCGACCAAGGCGTCGCGCAAATGCTGGGCGCCCTCCACGCTGATGATCCGGTCGAGCCGCGGCTGCGGCGTCCACCAGGCCAGCGGCACCTCCAGCAGCGCGATGCCGAGACTGGCAAAATGCCGGCTGAGGAGGCGCTCCCGTGCCTCGGGCCCGAGCTCCGGCAGGCACAGCTCGATGTTCCGGCGGGCGATGCGCACCCAGGCGAGCGGCAGGCGGCGCAGGATCGTCCCGAGCATCGCTCCGACCTTGAGCATCAGCGAGAATGGCAGCAGCGCGAGCAGCCGCAACAGGCCGAGCCCGATCCAGGTCGGCCAGCATCGGGGAGCAAGGAGCCGGCTCCAGCGTGGTGCCGGTGCCGTGGCGCGCGGCTGCGCAGCGGTATGTGTCGACAAAAATCCCCCGGGCCGCCTGTGGCGTGTCCGTGAGGCGGAGCATAGCGCGCTTTGCGGGGGAAAGTTTGAGCGCTAACACGATTGGCGGCCGCAGGTTCGCGGGTACACTTGCGCGCAAATGACCGCTCAGCCCCTCGCCGGCCGCACCATCGCCGTTCCCGAGAGCCGCGCGCTCGAGGTGTTCGCGGCCTTGCTCGAGCGGCGCGGAGCGCGGGTCATCCGCTGCCCGCTGGTGGTGATCCGCGACGCTCCGGATTGGGTGCCGGTGCTCGACTGGAGCAGGCGGCTCGCGGCGGCGGCGCTCGACGATCTGGTTCTCCTCACGGGAGAAGGACTGCTGCGGATCCTCGCGTGCATCGAAAGCCACGAGCCCGCTCTGCGACCGCGATTCATCGACGCCCTCGGAGGGATGCGCAAGATCGTCCGCGGCCCGAAGCCGGCCAAGGTCCTGCGCGAGCTGGGAATGAAGCCCGAGATCTCGGCCGAGACGCCGACGACAGAAGGAGTCATCGCGAGCCTCCGCGGACTGGACCTCGGCGGGCGCCGCATGGGCGTACAGCTTTACGGCACGGAGCCGAACCGGCCGCTCGTCGATTTTCTCGCCGCCGCTGGCGCAGTCGTATCGACAGTCGCGCCGTACGTATACGCCGATGCCGCTGACGAACAGGCGGTGCGCAGCCTGATCGAGCAGTTGCGCGCGGGACTGGTCGATGCCATTGCTTTCACCAGCTCGGCGCAGATCGAGCGGCTGATCGCCGTCGCCTCCGCGGACGGCGTCAGATCCGCGCTAGCCAACACTCTGGTGGCCGCGATCGGACCTGTCGTGGCAGAGACGCTGCGCCGGCATGGAATCAATGTGCGGCTCATGCCGGAGGAGTCCTTCTTCCTCAAGCCGCTCACGAGGGCGCTCGAAGAGGCGCTGCGATGATCCTGCGACCTGCGGTGCCCGATGACGCCATGCCGGTTGCCCGGGTTCACGTGCGCGCGTGGCAGGTCGCCTATCGCGGTTTGATTCCGGATGAGCAACTGCAGGGAATGCGCCCGGAAGACCGGGCGCAACGTTACGACTTCGCCGGTTGCAACCCGGGCCGGCCGCGAACGCTCGTCGCCCTGGAAGCGGATACCATCCTCGGCTTCGCCACGATCGCACCCGCCCGCGATGCGGGCGCAGCCGGCCAGGGAGAGCTTTGCGCGTTGTATGTCGAGCCCGACTGTTGGGGCCGGGGAATCGGCCAGGCGCTGGTGGCGGCCGCGCGCGCCGAACTATACGGCCAGGGGTTCAGGAAAGCGGTGTTGTGGGTGGTAGCAGACAACAGCCGAGCGCAGCGTTTCTACCGCGCCGACGGTTGGAGCCGTGACGAATCACTCCGGGCGCAGCAGGTATGGAACGTCACCTTGAATACGGTGCGCTACAGTCGGGTGCTCGATGACGTCTATTCCGACGTATCGTCCTCGACCACGGTTCCCTGATGAAACAGGATCCGCCACTCCCCGGCTGAGCGCCGCCAGACAGTCGCGCGGCGCGTCGCGCGTTGTCCCTGCGCCAACGTATAAGTCAACAGGTAGGTATCGCCTGCCAGCTCCCTGCAGGCGAAGTCACTCGCTTCCCACGTATCCTCGAGCGCCAGGTGGCTGGCCACCTGGTGACGATCCTCCAGCACATCGAGCACGTGCTCGCGGCTGTAGCGGCGGCCGGATGCACCGACTTCCCAGAAGCCGTCCGCGGTCATTGCCGCGAAGTCCGCCCGGGTGCTGCCCAGCTCCGGGCGATGAAAGATCGGCTCGCGGCTGCGCAGCTCCTCCAGGATCTCGCGCAGCTCGGGCGCGGTCGTCAACCACGGTTTCACGTTGGGCACCTCATGCTGCCGTATCGGGCGCCGCCCGCCGCCGCCTGCGCAGCCCAACGGCCATTGGAATGAGCGAGACGACGATGATCAGGATCGTCACCAGCCCGAAGTTGCGCTTCACCAGCGGCACGTTGCCGAACAGGTAGCCGCCGCAGAGGAAGAGCAGCACCCAGCCGAAGCCGCCGACAATGTTGTAGGCCTGAAAGCGCGCGTAGGGCATGCGGCCGATGCCGGCGACGAACGGCATGCAGGTGCGGACGATGGGCACGAACCGCGACAGCGCGACCGCCCGGCCGCCATGGCGCTGGAAGAATTCCTCGGTGCGGCGCAGGTACTGCACCTTGAGCAGTCGATAGCGGCCGCTGAACGCCGGAGGGCCTATGAACCGTCCCACCGAGTAGTTGACCGTGTTGCCGAGCACGGCGGCCAGGCCGAGCACGACGAACAGGACGGGTGCATCGAGTGTGCCGCTGGTATCGACCGCGGCCAGGGCGCCGATGCCGAAGAGCAGGGAGTCGCCGGGCAGAAACGGCGTCACGATGAGGCCGGTCTCCGCGAAGATGACGGCGAAAAGGATCGGGTAGATCCATAGGTCAACGCGTGCCAGCAGCTCGACCAGATGCCGGTCGAGGTGCAGGACGAGATCGATCAGCCACGACATGCGTCCAGCCTAGCAGGCCGCGCCCCTACGGCAGCATGTCCTCGCCGTCGGCGGCGGGCGATGAGAAGTCCTGCGACATCGTCACCAGATGACCCGGCGAGCTGCCGCCGTGCGCCTCGTTCTCGAGCGTATTCAAGGCCAGCTGCACTTCGGCATCGCGTGACTGCAGGGAGGGCGCGCTCTTGCCGCTCATGATGCCGGCGGCCTGATGTTCCGGGCCGCGCTCGACGATGTCCGGCAGAATGCCCTTGCCCTGCACGGATCCACCCGAGGGGGTGAAATACCGCGAAGTGGTGAGCTTCACGGCCCCACCGTACTCCAGCGGGATGACGGTCTGCACGGTGCCCTTGCCATAGGTCCGGTGCCCGATCAGCAGCGCGCGGCCGTGGTCCTTGAGCGCCGCGGCGACGATCTCCGCGGCTGACGCAGTACCGCTGTTGACCAGCACCACAATGGGCGCACCGTTCATCAGATCACCCGGCGTGGCGTCCATCTCAAACCGGGCATCGGGTGTCCGACCCTCCGCGGTCACGATCACGCCGCTGTTGAGAAAGTCGTCGGCCACGGCGACGCTGGACTCCAATACCCCACCGGGATTGTCGCGCATATCGAGCACGAGGCCCTGCAGACCCGCATGATTGTCGCGCTGGAGCCTCGATATCGCGGCATTCACCTCATCAGGGGTCGTATCGCTGAAGGAGTCGATGCGCACATAGCCATATCCCGGCGTCAGGGTCTGATAGGAGACGCTGTGCACTTCCACGTTCGCGCGGCGCAGCGCAAATTTCAGCAAGCCGGATGTTCCCGTGCGATGGACGGTGAGGGTCACGGTGCTTCCGGAGGCCCCGCGCATATGCTCGATGGCGCCGTTCACATCGGCGCCCACTTCATGGCCGTCGATCGCCACGATCTCATCGCCGGCCCGCAAGCCCGCCTCATCGGCAGGGGAGCCCTGGATGGCATCGACGACTTTCACGGCGGAGCCCTCGGCGGCCACTTCGATGCCGACACCGGGATAGGAGCCCATGGTGCTGAGCCGGGTTTCCTCGTACTCCTCGGTGTCCAGATAGGCCGAGTGCGGATCCAGCGACGACACCATGCCGCGGATGGCGGCGTCCATGAGTTTGCTGTCACTGACACGATCGACGTAGTCGTGCTTGATGTGCTCGTACACCTCGGCGAAAAGGCGCGCCTGCTGCCACGGGAGGGTGGCCGGATCGTTGGAATCGGCCCGGGTACCCGGACCCTCCGCCAGAACACCGCCCGCGAGAGCGGCGGAAAAGCCGAATATGGCCCCCGTAACGAGAGCGATCAGCGTCCGCGACCGCAACGACATGTGAAGAATCCCCCCGCCGAATCAAAGTCCAACGATGCTACGGCGTGCTCTGCCGGTCAATGGCCGCCCGACCGTCGGCGAGCACGAGCCGACCAGATGAGTCGCAATGATGCGACGCGGTCAATACGAGCCCGCGGCTCCGAGTGCGCGCGCGGGTCCGCTCGCCGCATCCTCTGAGGAGTTGAGCTCCGCCAGCAGATCGTCGAGAGGTACCGGCCGCGATATGGCAAATCCCTGCCCATAGTCGACGCCGAGAGTGGCAACGCGCGCGCGGATCTCCTCGGTCTCCACATACTCGGCGACGGTGACCAGCGACATGGTGCGCGCGAGCTGTGCGATCGCGCGGACCATCGACTCCGCGCGCGGGTCGCGGACGACATCGCGCACGAAGCTGCCGTCGATCTTCAGCATCGTCACCGGCAGCTCGCGCAGATACGCCAGCGAGGACAGCCCCGTGCCGAAATCATCGAGCGCAATACCGCAACCGAGCGAGCGCAGCCGGCGCATCAGGTCGGTCGCGCGCTTGACGCTGGCGACGGCGCTGTTCTCTGTGAGCTCGAAGCAGAAGAGCTCGGCCGGCAGGCCGGCGCCGCGGATGCGATCGAGCAGGAATTCGCCGAAGCCCCCGTCATTGAGCGATTGACCGGAAAAATTGATGGCGAAGGAGAGCGGCACACCGGCGAAAGTGTCGGCGTGAGCCTTGAGGCGCTGGACGGCGGTGTCGATCACCCAGCGATCGATGCTCTGCATGAGCTGATAGCGTATCGCCGCCGACATGAAGCTCTCCGGCGGCGCGTCGTTTCCGTTCTCGTCGATCATGCGTACCAGAAGCTCGTAGTGCGGCCGCAAACGCGTGCCGCTGGCGAAGGGCAGAATGAGCTGCGCATCGAGCCGCAGCCGTCCGGCGCTGATGGCATCGTGCAACTGTCCGGCGATGTTGATGTCGGCGAATCGCCGCACCAGGCTCGCGTCATTGGTCCGATAGACCTCGACGCGATTGCGGCCGCGATCCTTGGCGGCCTTGCAGGCCGTCTCGGCCGCGGCGAGCGAGTGCATGAGCTCGCCCTCGCTGGAATCGAGAGCCGCCACACCGATGCTGATCGAGACGCGCAGGCGCGAGTTGCCCTGCATGTTGCCCAACTGCTCGGCAGCTTCGCGCAGCGCCTCACCGAAGCGCTCGGCGTCATCGAGGTGACCCGGCAACAGCGCGGCGAAGCGGTCACCGGAAATCCTGGCCGCAAAGGCGCCGGTTGGCAGGCGGCCGCGCAGCAGCTCGCCGAGCTGCCCGAGCACGCTGTCCCCGACCGGCATGCCGAAGTGGTCGTTGATGACGTGCAGCTGATCGACGTTGATGTAGAGAGAGCTCCAGCCCGACGAGCTCTCGCCGCTGGCGACGGCAAGGCGCACGCGAGTCTCGAACGCCGGCCGCGTGTAGAGGCCGGTAAGCGTGTCGAAGCTGCCGACGTCCGCTCCGCGACGCATGCTCTTGAGCTCGGCGATCGTCCGCTTCAGCTTGCCGACCGTCACACGCGCCAACAGCTCGCGGCGCAGACACTCCAGCGCGGGCGCAAGCAGGCCGTGCACGAGCGAGAAGCTGCGAGCTTCCGGCGTCCGCTCGCCAGCCGGAGCATAGGCAATGACGACCAGTGCGAGCGCATGGCGCGAGTCGTCGCGAATCCAACATACATATGCCGGCGCGTTGCCGGGCAGCATGTGGAGGTCGCCAGGACTCTCCGGCGCAGAGCGAGCCGCGGTGACAGCAGCGGTGACGACCGGCTCGAGGCCCTCGGCGGCGCCCGCATCGGTCGACCAGCGCAATGCGCCTCGCGCGTCGAAGATGGCGATGGTCTGAGCGCGGGGCAGCAGCGCCCGGCAGAGCTGCGCGTGAGGCTCGAACCCCGTCCAGGGGTCCGCGGCTTTCCCGGGCATCTCGGACCCGCTCTCGCGGGTCTCAGAGGACACCTTGTTGTCGTCCGGTGGCCGGCTCATGCCGAGAAAATCGTGACCTGATGATGGAAAATGGCCGCCAATGTCGCGCGGAAGGGACGACGCGGGCCTTGCGCGAGTTGGCGGTTCGGGTACGAGCCGCCCGCCGACGGTCTCAAAGCTTGAAGTGGCTCACACGTTTAATGCCTCAGCCAGAGGCGCGGGTCGAGCGGCTCGCCTTCCCTGCGGATCTCGAAATAGAGCTCCGGCCGGGCGCTGCCGCCGCTGTCGCCGGCCCGCGCGATGACCTGGCCGGCGGCGACATGCTGGCCGACCGACTCGTAGAGGCGGTCATTGTGGCCGTAGAGGCTCATATAGCCCTCGCCGTGGTCGATGATGATGAGTAGCCCGAGACCGGCCAGCCAGTCCGCGTAAACCACCCGGCCCGGAGATACCGCGCGTACGGGCGCATCACGTTGCGTCGCGAAGAGATCTCCCTGCCACTTGAGACCACCGGCGCGCACCTGTCCGTACCTTTCGATGATCGAGCCCGCCACCGGGCGAGGCAGCCTGCCGCGCAGATGCGCAAATGGGGAATGGCCCAGATCCTCCGGCGGGAGGCTCGCGGTTGCCCGGCGAAGCTGCGCCAGCAGTGACTCCAGGTCGCTGCGCTGATGCTGCAGTCGGGACAGCCGCGCGGCGCGGCTCTGGGTCTGCGCGGAAATGCTCGCCAGCACGTGCATGCGCTGCGACCGGGCCTGACGAAGCGTGGAGACCTGGAGCTGCTGCGCCTGCTGCAGGCCGGCAAGCTTCGTATCCTGCGCCTGAAGCTGGCCATCGAGCTGGCCGATGCGCTGCAGGTCCGCCTCGATGGCCTGGATCTTGAGGGCGCGGGCACGGCTGAAATAGCTGTAGTAGACGAACATCCGGCCTGCCCGCGCCGGGTTGCCCTGGTTGAGCAGCAGCCGCAGCGGCTCCTCGCGACCGGTGAGATAGGCGGCCCGCAGCTGTCCGGCGAGGGCATCCCGGTTACCGGCAAGGTCGGCCTCGAGCTGATGCTTCTGCGCCAAGAGCTGCGCCCGCCGGGTAGCGCCGGCCTGGCGCTGCTGGCGCAGATCATCGAGCGCCGCCTGAGCCTTGCCGACCGACTCTTCCGTGACCCGTAGCTGGCGGGTGAGACGGTCGCGCTCCGCCTGGCCCCGGCTCACCTGGCGGGCGATGCGCGCGATCTGATCACTGACCGCCTGGAGCTGCGCTCGCGCCTTGCGGGCGTCGGTATGAGCCCCCGGCGCGGCGTGCCGGCCAATACCCTCCACCGGCGTTGCTGCGAGCCCTGCGAGCAGAAAAGGCGCGATCAGGCCAATGATGTGGAGGCGTCGCATATGAGCGCTATAATGCGCGCCCTTTTTACGGCCGGCGTGCCCTTCATCTGTTGCCATTCGCATGGATCGTCTAGTCCAATACATCCAGGTCAATCACTGGCTGGTCGCCGGCACGGCGGTGGTGCTCGTGCTGGTGATCGTCTTCGAGATTCGCGCCCGCGCCGAGAGCTTCTCGGCGGTATCACCGCAGGACGCCATCCGGCTGATGAACCGTGGCGCGGTGGTAATCGACCTGCGCCCCGCCGAGCAGTATGCCGCCGGACACCTCTCCGGCGCGCGCCGCATGGACGGTGACCAGGTCCTGAAGGCCGGCGACACGCTGAAGAAGTACAAGCAGAAGCCGCTCATCATTTATGACGAATCCGGCTCGCTCGGCGGCTCGGCCGCCCGCCAGCTCAAGGCCCTGGGCTTCGAGCAGGCCTTCAATCTGCGCGGTGGCCTGACGGCATGGCGAGCCGACAATCTGCCGCTCGAGAAGGGCTCGAAGGCGGGCGGATGACCCGCCCCAAGGTCGTGATGTATGCCACGGGCTGGTGTCCTTTCTGCGAGCGAGCGCGGCAACTGCTCGAGCGCAAAGGCGTCGAGTTGGAGGTAATCGACATCGAGGCGGCGCCGGCGGCGCGGGCGGAAATGATGTCCCGCAGCGGGCGGCACACGGTGCCGCAGATCTTCATCGGTGAGACATATGTCGGTGGGTGCGACGATCTTCACGATCTCGATGCCGACGGGGGTCTCGACAAATTACTGCAAACTGGAGTGACAGATGACGAATGAAGCTGCCGGCATCGCGCCGGTACCCGAGGCCTCGAATGGCCCGGTGCTCGCCCTGCAGAGCGTATACCTCAAGGACTGCTCCTACGAGGCACCCAACGGCCCGCGTGTGGAAGGCAACTGGAATCCGCAGATCAATCTCGATCTGCACACGGCCGCCGCGCCTCTGGCCGCCGACGTGCGCGAGATCGTGCTCACGGTGACCGTCTCCGCGAAGCAGAACGACAACACCATCTTCCTGGTCGAGGTGAAGCAGGCCGGCATCTTCGTGATGCGAAATCTGCCGGAAGAGGACATCAAGCGCGCGGTCGGCAGCGTCTGCCCGGGAGTGCTCTTTCCCTACGCGCGCGCGGCAGTATCGAGCCTGGTGACTCAGGGCGGGTTCCCGCAGTTCCTGCTGCCGCCTGTCAACTTCGATGCGCTGTATGCGGCCAACCAGAGCCGGCCCCCGGAACAGACCAACTGAGCCGTAAGCGCGCGTCATGAGCGCGATCTCCGGGAGCGCGTCGCCGGTCGCCGTGCTGGGCGCAGGGTCCTGGGGGACAGCGCTCGCCATTCAATTCGCACGCAGCGGGCGGCCCACGCGTCTCTGGGGGCGGGATCGCGCGCGTCTCGCTGCGATGGCGCAGGAGCGGCGCAACGAGCGTTACCTCGCGGCGGGGACGTTTCCGCCGTCCCTCACCGTGGAGCCGGAGCTCGCCCAAGCCTTGCGCGGCGCGTGCGATATTCTCATCGCGGTGCCGAGTCACGCCTTCCGGACACTGCTCGGCGCCATCACGCCGCTGATCGCGCCGGAAATGCGGCTCGCATGGGCGACCAAGGGGCTCGAGCTGCCGTCAGGGCTGCTGCCCCACCAGGTGGCACGCGAGGTATTGGGGCCCAAGCGTGCGGTAGCGGTGTTGTCAGGACCGACATTCGCGCGTGAGGTTGGTGCAGGACTGCCAACTGCGATGACGATAGCGTCGTCCGATGCAGCGTTCGCAAAGGCGTTGGCAAACGATCTTTCTTCAGCACAGTTCCGGGCCTACACGTCGACTGACATTGCCGGCGTCGAGGTCGGAGGAGCCGTGAAGAACGTGCTGGCAGTGGGCGCCGGGATGTCGGATGGGCTCGGCTTCGGAGCCAACACGCGGGTGGCGCTCATCACTCGCGGCCTGGCGGAGATGATGCGGCTCGGCGTGGCCCTCGGGGCACAACGCGAGACCTTCATGGGACTCGCGGGCCTCGGGGACCTCGTCCTGACCTGCACGGACGACCAGTCGCGCAACCGGCGCTTTGGCCTGGAGCTGGCGGCGGGGCAGACGCCCGAGCAGGCCCTGGCGGCGATCGGACAGGTGGTGGAGGGCTACCCGGCGGCCAAAGCCCTGCACGGCGTCGCGGCTCGCGCCGCGGTCGAAATGCCGCTCTGCGAGGGCGTATACCAGGTGCTGTATGAGGGTGTGCCGGCGCCCGATGCGGTCCGGGCCCTGATGCGGCGGCCGATCAAGTCGGAAACGGATTGATCTCAGCGGGTGACGCCGATCGCCGCGCCGACCAGTGCACCGATCAAAAGCGCCACCACAGGGCCGGCGGACAGCCCGAAGCCCAGCGATCGCTTCTTCGGGTCTTTGACATAGGAAAAGAAGTAGACGCCGCGCCCGATGAGGTAAACCGCGCCGAGGCCGGCGGCGATGTGGGCGCTGACATAAAAGCCGAACAGCCAGATCGCCGGCACGAACATGATAAGCAGCTCCATGGTGTTCATCTGCACCCGGAAGTAGCGCTCGAATACCTCGTTGCCCGTGGTAGCGGGAGCGGCAACGTTGTATTTCTCTCTTGCGACGCCGACCGCGGTCGCGAAAGCGAAGAACTGCAGCAGGGCGAGAGCGACTATCAGGTTGACGAGGGCCATGAGAGCTCCGTAAGCGTGGCCTTTAGGATAAACGATGCCGCTGCCGACCGGGTCAAGGCCGCGCGCTGATGGCACAATTGCGCGCATGAAGGACAAGACTCGGGGCTATGCCCACCGGATCGACCTCACCGTGGATGTGCAAACGGTCTGGCGGGCCCTGACCGACCCGGCAGTGCTGGTCACGTGGTGCTCTCCCAAGGCGGAGATCCGCGCGCGTGCGGGCGGCCTCTTTCGCGCATGCGTCGACCGGGTTACGGAGCTCGAGGCGCATATCGATGTGTACGAGCCCGGGCGCCGGTTGCGGCTCATTTACCTGCCGAGCGCAAAGCTCCCACCTGCCGACAGCGCGCTGATCGATGACTTCATCCTGGAGTCGGTCCGGGCCGGCGGCACGATCCTGCGGCTGCTGGGATCGGGGATTCCGGGCGCGCCGGAATGGGATGCGCAGTATCTGCGGTTGCGGACCGGATGGCAGGCGGCGATGACCCGGTTGAAGGCCCTGATCGAGGGTCGCGCCCGGCGGGAGGGTACGTGACCGGCTTCGTTCTCCGTGCCCTCATCAGCGCCATCGGATTCTGGATCGCGACGCGATGGGTATCTGGGATCCGGATCGACAATGCCGGTACGCTGGTCCTTGCGGGCCTCCTCCTGGGGTTCGTCAATGCCATCGTGCGGCCGATACTGATCGTACTCACTCTACCGATCACCATCCTCAGCCTCGGGTTCTTCCTGCTGGTGGTCAACACCGCCATGGTGGCGCTGGTGGCGTGGATGCTGCCGGGCTTCCACATCCACGGTGGCTTCTGGTCGGCGTTCGCGACGGCGCTCGTCGTCTGGATCACGGGCTGCCTCGGCTCCATGCTGATCGGGCCCCGGGGCAAGATAGACGTGCAGGTCCACAGGCTTTAAGGTGCGAACATGAGCAGCGAAGCCAGCTCGCCGCCGAGCACCCTGCGGCTGAAGTTTTGTGGACTGGACTTCGCTTCGCCGATCGTGCTGCTCTCCGGCTGCGTCGGCTTCGGAGAGGAGTACACGCGCATCCAGGGATTCTCCAACCGGGATGCCGGCGCGGTGGTACTGAAGGGCACGACGCTCAGCCCCCGGCTTGGCAATCCGCCGCACCGCGTGTACGAGACACCGGCCGGAATGCTGAATGCCATCGGCCTGCAGAACCCCGGCGCGGAGCACGTCGTGCGCCGCATTCTGCCGGACCTCGACTTCACCGAGACGCGGTTCATCGCCAATGTGTCCGGCTCCACCGTCGAGGAATACGCCGAGGTCACTCGTCTCTTCGATCAGTCACCGATCGACGCGATCGAGATCAACATCTCCTGCCCCAACGTCAAGGAGGGCGGCGTCGCGTTCGGTAATTACCCCGACATGTCGGCGCAAGTCGTGGAGGCATGCCGCCGGGTGACGAAAAAGCCGCTCATCACCAAGCTCTCGCCCAATCAGACGGACATCCGGGAAAACGCGCGGCGGTGCATCGAGGCCGGGACCGATGCGCTCTCGGTCATCAACACGATGATGGGCATGGCCATCGACGCGCGTACGCGCCGCCCGATCATCGGCAACATCCAGGGAGGGTTGTCGGGACCGGCGATCAAGCCGATCGCGCTGCTGAAGGTTCACCAGGTCTACGAGGTGGCGAAGCCGCACGCCATCCCGATCATCGGCCAGGGCGGCATCACCACCGCGACGGATGCGGTGGAGTTCCTGATCGCCGGCGCGACCGCGGTCGGCATCGGCACGGCGCTCTTCTACGATCCCTTCGCCTGCAAGAAAGTGAATGACGGGATAGCCGAGTATCTGCGCGAGAATGGCTGCGACAGCGTAGCGGCGCTCGTGGGCACCCTACGCACGGGGAAAGAGGTTCAGGACGCTCCGGTATCGGGCTGATCCTCGCCGGCTCCCATTCCCAACTCCTTGAGCTTGCGGGTCAGGGTGTTGCGTCCCCAGCCGAGGAGCTTTGCCGCCTCCTGACGATGGCCCTGAGTGCGCTTGAGCGCGGCGCCGATCAGGATGCGCTCCATCGCAGGCAGCGCCAATTCCAGCAGCGGGCGCCTGCCGAGGGCGTGGCGATCCGCCCAGCCCGCCAGGGCTCGCTCCCAATCGGCGTCGCCATCGGTCGCGCCACCGGCAGAGAGAATCTCGGGCGGCAGATCCTCGGCACGAATCTCCCGGCCGGGTGCAAGGACCGAAAGGCGGCGGCACAGATTCACCAGCTCGCGGACATTTCCGGGCCAGCCGTACGCAGAAAGCTTCGCCTCCGCCTCCTTGGCCAACGCCTTGCGCTCCACGCCGAGATCGTGAGCCGCCACCCTGAGATAGTGGGCGAGCAGCTCCGGGATATCCTCCTCCCGGGCGCGAAGCGGCGGCAGCTCCAAACGGATGACGTTGAGGCGGTGATAGAGGTCCTCGCGGAATGAGCCGCGCGCCACACGGTCCTGCAGGTTCTGGTGCGTTGCTGCGATGACGCGGACATCCACGCGGATCGGCGTTTGTCCGCCCACCCGATAGAACTCACCCTCTGCCAGCACACGTAGCAGGCGCGTCTGCAGCGGCGTCGACATGTCGCCGATCTCGTCGAGAAACAGCGAGCCGCCGTCGGCCTGCTCGAAGCGCCCACGCCGTTGGCTGTCGGCGCCGGTGAATGAGCCTTTCTCGTGGCCGAAGAGCTCCGACTCCAGCAGGTCGGCGGGGATGGCGGAGGTGTTGAGGGCGATGAAGGGCTTGCCGGCGCGCGGGCTGTGGTCGTGCAGCGCGCGCGCCACCAGCTCCTTGCCGGTGCCCGACTCCCCGGTGATGAGGACGGTAACGCTCGAGCGAGACAGACGTCCGATGCCACGGAATACCTGCTGCATGGCTGGCGCGGTGCCCAGGAGCTCCGGGATGCGCGGCATGGCGGCCGTTTCGCCATCGCCCTGAGCGCCGCCGCTGGCGGCGCGCCGGACGAGCGCAACCGCCTGATCGATGTCGAAGGGCTTGGGCAGGTACTCGAAGGCGCCGCCCTCATAGGCCGACACGGCGCTGCCGAGGTCCGAGTGCGCCGTCATGACGATGACAGGCAGGGCGGGACGGGTGTCGCGAATCCTGCGCAGCAGCGCCAGGCCCGATTGGCCCGGCATGCGAATGTCGGTGATCAACACATCCGGCGCTTCGCGCCGCAGCGCTTCCAGCGCCGGTTCCGCCGCCTCGAACGCACGCGGCGTCATGCCGCCATTGCGCAATGCACGTTCCAACACCCAACGGATGGACGCGTCGTCGTCGACCAGCCAGACACGCAGAGCACCGGTGGTGGTCATGCGGGCTCTCCCAGCGGCAGCAATAGTGTGAATACGGTGCGTCCCGGCTCGCTCTCGAATTCGACGAGGCCGCCGTTGCGCGAGACGAACTCCTGCGCCACCGCGAGGCCGAGGCCGGTGCCGTCCGCGCGGCCGGTGACCAGGGGATAGAAGATGCTCGAGCGCAGCTCCTCGGGAACGCCGGGACCGTCATCCTCGACCTGCATAACGGCCACGAGGCGATGGCGGGCCGATCCGATGCTGACATTGGAGAGCGCACGGGTGCGCAGCACGATCCGCCCGCCGGCACCCAACGCCTGCATGGCGTTGCGCGCGACGTTGAGCAGCGCCTGAATGACCTGATTCCGATCCAACATGGCGTTCGGCAGGCTCGGATCGTAATCGCGCTCGATGTGGATCGCGGGGCCCGCCTCGGCGCGCAGCAGGTGATAAACGTGCTCGCAGACTTCGTGCACGTTGATGAGCGACTTCAGTGGCACGCGCCTGGGACCCGCCATGGAATCGACCAGCGCGGTCAGGCGGTCCGCCTCGCCGATGATGACCTGCGTGTATTCCTTCAACTCGGCGCCCTGCAGCTCGCGCTCGAGCAGCTGCGCGGCACCGCGCAGGCCGCCGAGCGGGTTTTTGATCTCGTGGGCGAGCTGGCGGATCATGAGGCGGCTGCCGTCGAGGCGCGCGATCAGATCGTTCTCGCGCGAGATGCGCTGGCGTTGGGTGGTGTCGGCCAGCTCCAGCAGCAGGTGGGTGCCGGTGACCTGGCCCTCCAGCGGTGTGATGGTGACATCGAGAGTGCGGATTTCACGCAGGGCGCCGGCGGGACGAATGGCCAGCTCGCGATCGGTGATGCCTTCGCCGGTTTCGAGCGCGCGGCGCAGGATGGCGGTCAGCCCGTTGGCATCCAGCAGGAAGTCGGAGAACGGGCGGCCGCGTGCTTTGTTGAGACTGAACGCCAGCAGGTCCTGCGCGGCGACGTTGGCGTAGATGGCGCAGAGGTGGGCGTCCAGGACGATGATGCCGGTGGAGAGCGCATCCAGCAGGTCGGTGGGCTCGAAATGGGAGAGCGCCGAGGGGATGTTGTATTCAGCGGCCATCGCACGCTCCGTGTGCGTTTGGACGTTGCGCTTCGCCACTCGGCGGGGCCGGGATCCTCGGTGCTACGCAACTGAGCGGCGAGGAGACCGCCGCGAAGCGGCCTAGTGCGGGTGCGGGTGGGTTACGGGATTTTGGGGGTTTTGGATCGAGGGCTGATGCACGAAGAAGGTCACGCTGCTCGTCTCGCAGACGATCTGACCGGTGCTGTCCTCGATCACGGCCTGCACGGAGTGCTGGCCGCGAACCACGTTGAAGGTAAAGGAGGTGCTGGAGCCCTGGATCTGCTTGCCGTCGACGAACAGGTGGACCTGATCGCCGCCCCGCAGTCCGGGCGAGGTCTGCACGACCGCCGTCGCCTGAAAGACATTCATCAGCATCTGCTGGTCGGTGGGCTGCACGATGGCGCAGCTGTCGTAGGCAGCGCTGGACTGGCTTTGCTCCGGCTGGGATGTCGAGGAGCCCTGCGGGGACGGAGCCGAGAAGGTTTGGGCGCCGCGGATTTCCAGCTTCTGCGCATTGGGGTGCGGCTGATCGCTGTAGTGGACCACCCCCTGGGCATCGACCCACCTGTAGACGGTGGTCTGGCCGCCATTGTCGGCGAGCGCGGCCGCGCAGAGGAGGCCGAGGCTCGCTGCCACGAGTGATCGCACCGTGGCGCGCCGGGTTAAGGTAAATCGGAAATGGCGCATAGGGCACGAGCATAGCCCGATGCGGCGCCGAGGACAAAGGAACGCCGTACCAGAACTGAGGTCGTGCCGCTGGCCATCCATGGCGGCAGGGCCCCCGGCCCGCGCATCCGTGCGCGGGCGCTCTCCGGGCGCTCGTGCGGGTCGGGCACATCAGCAACTGTAGTAGAGCTCCATCTCCACCGGATGGGTCGCCATGCGAAACCGGGTTATCTCCTGCATCTTCAGCCCGATATAGGCGTCGATCACGTCATTGGTGAATACGCCGCCGCGGGTGAGGAACTCGCGGTCCTTGTCGAGATAGTCGATCGCCATATCGAGCGAGTGGCAGACGGTCGGGATGTGCTTGGCTTCCTCCGGCTCCAGGTCATAGAGATCCTTGTCGGCCGGGTCGCCGGGATGGATCTTGTTCTGGATGCCATCGAGGCCGGCCATCATCATGGCCGCGAAGGCGAAGTAGGGGTTTGCGCTCGAGTCCGGGAAGCGCACTTCGATGCGCCTGGCCTTCGGGTTCGATACCCACGGGATCCGGATGGAGGCCGAGCGATTGCGGGCGGAGTACGCGAGCATCACCGGCGCCTCGAATCCGGGCACCAGCCGCTTGTAGCTGTTGGTGCCAGCGTTGGTGAACGCGTTGAGTGCCCGCGCGTGCTTGATGATGCCGCCGATGTAATAGAGGGCGATATCCGAAAGGCCGCCGTACCGGTCGCCCGCGAAGAGCGCTCTGCCTTCCTTCTGCAGCGACTGGTGCACGTGCATGCCGCTGCCGTTGTCACCGACGAGCGGTTTCGGCATGAAGGTCGCGGTCTTGCCGTAGCGATGCGCGACGTTGAGGATCGCATACTTGAGGATCTGCACCTGGTCGGCCTTCTGCACCAGTGTGCCGGCCCCAACGCCGATCTCACTTTGTCCGCCGGTCGCCACCTCATGGTGATGCACCTCGACCTTCAGGCCCATCTCTTCCAAGGCGAGGCACATCGCCGAGCGGACGTCCTGAAACGCATCGACCGGCGGCACCGGGAAGTAGCCGCCCTTGATGCCGGGGCGGTGACCGCGATTGCCCTCGGCGTACTCCGTGCCCGAGTTCCACGCGCCCTGCACCGAGTCGATGGAGTAGGAGCAGCCGCGCATGTCATTGCTGTAGCGCACGCTGTCGAAGATGAAGAACTCGTTCTCGGGCCCGAAGAGCGCGTAGTCGGCGATGCCCGTCGACTTGAGGTACGCCTCAGCGCGCTTTGCGAGAGAGCGCGGGTCGCGCTCGTATCCCTGCATGGTGGCCGGCTCAATGACGTCGCACCGAATGTTGATCGTCGCGTCCTCGAAGAACGGATCGATGACCGCCGTATTGGCGTCCGGCATCAGGATCATGTCCGACTCGTTGATGCCCTTCCATCCCGCGATGGACGAGCCGTCGAACATCTTGCCGTCGCGGAACAGATCCTCGTCGACGAGACGCGCCGGAATGGTCACGTGCTGCTCCTTGCCGCGCGTGTCGGTGAATCTCAGGTCGGCGAATCTGAGTTCTTTTTCTTTGATCAGCTTGAGCACATCGGCCGGTGTCATATCTCCTCCGGAAGATAGGAATTGGTGACTCGCGCCGTGCGATCTCGAGAACCTGGGGCGTCACCCGGGGCATGTGGCGGAGCGGTATGGCAGTGCAGGCGCTGTGCCAACCTTCGCCGCCCGACAGATCAAGGGGTTAGCGGCGGCTGGGCCGCTACGTCGCACCATAATAGTGCAAATCACCTCATGTTGGCACCAACTTGGTGCAATGCCATTGCGGTACGACCGCAAGCAGGCCCGCAGCGGACGCCGAGCGCTTCGTTTTGGTGCACCCTGCCGGGCTACCGCTGGCGCGGTTTCCGCGGGATATACTCGCCGGCTCTTTTGTGCTTCCGACCCTATCCATGAGAATCGGCACGGCGCCCCGCACCTTCCAGGAGCTGATCTTCGCCCTGCAACGCTACTGGGCAGAGCGCGGCTGCCTCGTCATGCAGCCCTACGACATGCAGGTGGGGGCCGGGACTTTTCACACGGCCACGTTCCTCAGGTCCATCGGCCCCGAGCCGTGGAGCGTCGCCTACGTCCAGCCCTCGCGCCGCCCGGCCGACGGCCGCTACGGCGAGAACCCTTTCCGGCTGCAGCACTACTACCAGTTCCAGGTGATCATCAAGCCATCGCCGCTCGACATCCTGGATCTGTACCTCGGCAGCCTGCGCGCGCTCGGCTTCGACCCGCTGGTGCACGACGTGCGCTTCGTGGAGGACAACTGGGAGTCGCCTACCCTGGGCGCCTGGGGTCTGGGCTGGGAGGTGTGGTTGAACGGGATGGAAATCACCCAGTTCACCTACTTCCAACAGGTGGGCGGCCTCGACTGCCGGCCGGTCACCGGCGAGATCACCTACGGTCTCGAGCGGCTCGCCATGTATCTGCAGGGAGTGGAGAGCATCTATGACATCGTGTGGACCGACGGCCCGCTGGGCAGAGTGACCTACGGGGACGTTTTTCGCCAGAACGAGGTCGAGCAATCCCGCTACAACTTCGAGCTCGCCGATGTCGCGACGCTGTTGCGCCACTTCGACGATCACGAGCGCGCCTGCAACGAGCTGCTCGAGGCGAAATTGGCGCTGCCTGCCTATGAGCAGCTGCTGGCGGCATCACATACGTTCAACCTGCTGGACGCGCGGCGCGCGATCTCGGTGACGGAACGGCAGCGTTACATTCTGCGCATGCGCTCGCTTGCCGGCGGCGTGGCGCGGACTTACTTCGAGAGCCGCCAGGCATTGGGCTTCCCGCTGCTGGCCCGGGAAGAGTCGCCGCCAGCCGCGGGCGGCGGAGCGGCGGCATGAGCTCCGCGAAGCACGACTTCCTGGTCGAGATCGGAACCGAGGAGCTGCCACCGAAAGCGCTGCGTCTGCTCGAGCAGGCGTTTGCCGGTGATCTTGCCTCCGGGCTGGCCAAGGCGTCTCTGCAGCATGGCGAGATGAAGTCCTTCGCGACACCCCGGCGCCTGGCGGTGCTGATTCGTCGTCTGGCGGCCAACCAGCCGAGCCAGAAGATCGAGCGGCGCGGACCGCCCGTGAACGCGGCATTCGACGCCGAGGGTCTGCCGACGCGCGCCGCGCAAGCCTTCGCCGCGAGCTGCAAGGTATCCATAGAGGAGCTGCAACGCCGCGACGAAGGCAAAGGCACCTTCCTTTATTACGTCGGCATCAGGCCCGGCGCGGCGGCGGTGGAGCTGTTGCCCGGACTGGTCCAAAGTGCCCTCGATGCGCTGCCCATCCCGCGGCGCATGCGCTGGGGCGCCGGCGAGGCGCAGTTCGTCCGGCCGGTCCACTGGATCGCGATGCTGTTTGGCAAGCAGGTCGTACCGGCCAGTATTCTCGACACCGCGTGCGGCAACCTCACGCGCGGCCACCGTTTCCACGCGCCGAAACCGCTGCGTCTTTCGAGCCCGAGCGTCTACGAGCGGACGCTGCGTGAGCGCGGCTATGTCGTTGCCGACTTCGAGGCACGGCGGTCACTGATTCGCGCGGGCGTCGCGGCCATCGCCGCCGGCGTGGGCGGCAAGCCGCTCGTGAGCGATGCGCTGCTCGATGAAGTCACTGCCTTGGTCGAATGGCCCGTGCCGCTCGCCGGTCGTTTCGAGGAGCGCTTCCTTGCCTTGCCGCGCGAAGTGTTGATCTCGACGCTGGAGGATCACCAGCGCTATTTTCCGGTGGAGGGCCTGGATGGCCGGCTGCTGCCATGCTTCATCGCAGTCGCCAACATAGAGAGCCGCGACCCGGCGAAGGTCGTCGCCGGCAACGAGCGGGTCGTGCGTCCCCGGCTCGCGGACGCAGCGTTCTTCTGGGATCAGGACCGCAAGTCGCCGCTTGCGGCCCGCGCCGAGGGACTGGCGAAGGTGACCTTTCAGGTGAAGCTCGGCTCCCTCGGCGACAAGGCGCGACGCGTCGCGGCGTTGGCGGCGGCGATCGCGCAGGCGCGAGCCCACCCATCGCCCGGCAGTCAAATCGCGCAGGCCCAGCGCGCGGCGGAACTCTGCAAGTGCGACCTCCTCACCGCGATGGTCGGCGAGTTCCCGGAGCTGCAGGGCATCATGGGTGCTTACTACGCGCTGGCTGACGGAGAAGGGCCGGAAGTTGCCGCCGCCATCCGGGAGCACTACCAGCCCCGCGGCGCCGGCGATGAGCTGCCGGCGAGCGATACCGGAACGACGCTGGCGCTGGCCGACAAGCTCGACACGTTGGCCGGGATCTTCGCCATCGGGGAGAAGCCCAGTGGCACCAAGGATCCGTTTGGCCTGCGCCGGGCGGCGATCGGGATCGTCCGGATCCTGATCGAGAAACGGCTCGACCTCGACCTGTCACGGCTTCTCGAGCGCGCGGTGACGCTGGCGCGCGCGGACATCGAGAAGTCGGCCGCGCCCGGCGGTAAACCGGCGCCGACCCTCGCGCTGGAGAATGTCGCGGCGGAAATCTATGACTACGTGCTCGAGCGCCTGCGCGCTTACTACCTCGAGGGATTGGGCGCAATGCAGGGGTCGGCCATCAGCACGGAAATGTTCGACGCCGTGCTGGCGACACGGCCGGTATCGCCGCTCGACTTCGATGCCCGACTGCGGGCGCTCAGCGCCTTCCTGACATTGGCCGATGCAGCGAGCCTGGCCGCCGCCAACAAGCGTGTCGCCAACATCCTGCGCAAAGCGGGTGAGAGCGCGCCGGCCGCCGTCGATGTCGGCGCTCTGCAGGCTCCGGCGGAGCGGCAGCTGTTCGAGGCGATGCGCGAGCGGCGCGATGGTGTCGCGGCGGCGACGGCGCGGAAGGATTACACCGGTTCGCTTGCGCTACTCGCGCAACTGCGTCCGGCGGTGGACGCATTCTTCGACCAGGTGATGGTCATGGACGAGAACCCGAAGCTGCGCGCCAATCGCCTGGCGCTCCTTGCCCGCATGCGTGAGCTGTTCACGGGCGTCGCGGACCTGTCGCGACTGCCGGGTTGATTGACGCGCCATGCAGTTCATCGGTTCGCTTGTCTTCACCACCTTCCTCTTCGTCTGGACGTTCTGCTACGCCATCTTCTTCGTGCTCGCCTGCCTGCTGCTGCCGTTCAGGCACCGGTTTCTGCTGGCTCGGCTCTGGGGATGGGTGCTGCTGAAGGCGCTCAAGTGGACCTGCAGGCTGGATTTCCGGGTCGAGGGCTCGGAGCGGGTGCCCGCAGGCAATCACATCGCGCTGTGGAAGCATTCTTCCTCGTGGGAGACGTTCGCGATGACCGTGGTCTTCCCGCGACAGGTATGGGTGCTGAAGCGGGAGCTGCTCTGGATTCCGGTGGTTGGATGGGGCATCCGGCAGCTTCACGCCATCGCCATCGATCGCAAGTCGGGCCACTCGGCCGTCTCCCAGGTGATCGCCCAGGGGCGGCAACGCATCGCGGAAGGCGACTGGATAATCGTGTTTCCCGAGGGGACGCGCATGCCGCCGGGTGAGACGCGTCGCTACGGAGTCAGCGGCGCCCTGCTCGCGGCGGAGACCGGCAGGCTCATCGTCCCTGTCGCACACAACGCCGGCCGTTACTGGCCACGGCGGGGTCTGCTCAAGAAGCCGGGAACCATCCGGGTCGTCATCGGTGACCCGGTCGCTCCCGGCGACCGGGACGTGCGCGAGGTCAACCGCGAGATCCAGCAGTGGATCGAGGCCACCGTGGCGAGCCTGCAGGCATAGACCTAACTCGAGGCAGCCGCGGCTGCCTTGGCGGTGGAAGCCCAGGCATAAGTCGCTCCCGAGAGCTGGGCGACCCCGCCGAGGATCATCGCGAAGCGCAAGCCCTCCGGCCCGCTCTTGAAGGCTGCATACACCGCGCCGAGTGCCGCCACGCCGACCGTTGCGCCCACCATCCGCGCGACGTTGATCAGCGCCGAGGCCGTCCCGGAGCGCGCCGCACTGACAGCCCCGACCGCCTCGCCCATCAACGGCCCGGTTGCGAATCCCATGCCGACTCCCGTGAGCGCGAGGCCGATCTCGGCAAGCACCAGGGAGGTCTGGCCGGCAGTGACGCCGATCAGGAGCAGGCCCACGCCGACGATGGCGACACCACCAGCGGTGGTAAAGCGCGCTCCGAACCTCTCGGTGAGCTTGCCGGAGAATGGCGACACGATGACGAACACCAGCGCCATCGGGATCAGCGCAATGCCGGCCATCGTGGCGCTGAGCCCGCGCGAGCTCTGCCAGGTGAGCGGCAGCAGGAAGAGAACACCGTACATGCCAAAGGTCATGGCGGCAGTGGCCACGGAGGCCGCGGTGAACGGCTTCGATGAAAACAACTCGAGCGGCACGAGGGCCGATGAGCCGACACGTTTCTCGGCGAGAATGAAAGAGGCGATGCAACCGGTCGCGACGACACATCCGCTGAGCGCGGCCCAGGTACTCGTATGTGCTTCGATGGCCGCAAAGGCCACGGCACCCAACCCGATCGCGCCCAGGGTCTGCCCAGGAATATCGAAACTGCGTCCCTGCGGATCGGCCGATTCGGACAGGGTGAGCGGTGCGAGCGCGACGGCCGCGAGACTGACGGGAACGACGACGAGGAAGATGCTTCGCCAGTCGAATTGCTCGATCAGCACGCCGCCGAGCGTGGGTCCGATGGCGAGCGCCACGCCATTGCACGCCGCCCAGATGCCGAGCGCGCGACCGCGCTCGCGGGTGTCGCGCCAGATGACGCGCACGATCGCGAGCGATGCCGGGATCAGGAGCGCGGCGCCAACACCCGCCACGGCGCGTGCCCCGATCAGCACACCGATCGAAGGTGAGAATGCGGCCAGGAGCGAGGCCGCGGTGAAAATCGCGGCGCCGATGATGAATATTCGCCGCCGGCCCATCAGGTCGGCGAGCAGTCCGCCCGTCAGGAGCAGTACGGCATAGGTGAGGTTGTAGGCATCGACCACCCACTGCAGCGCGCCGACGCTGGCGTGGAAATAGCCCCCGATCCGGTGTGTCCCGAGATTGACGACCGCCGTGTCGATCTGCGCGACCAGCACCGCCAGGCACAGCGTGAGCAGTGCCGGAAAATGGCTCAGTCCGGTCCTCCGGGCTCCCTTTCGTTGCACGATGGTGTCCAAATGTGCCTCCTCGCGTGTGTCCGGGACCCAGAGTACCCTCCGCAAGGTCCGCGACGTTTCGACGGATGTCGAAGCTTCCTGCACGGGTCGATGGTAGCGTAACGACCATGATCGAACAGGGACATCCCGAACTTCCGGGCTTCTCCGGCACGGCATTCCTGCTGGCCGACCCGGCCCGCGCCGTGATGCTCACGGCGTTGCTCGGCGGCCGCGCACTGCCTGCGGGTGAGCTGGCCTACGCGGCGAGCGTCACGGCGCAGACCGCCAGCTCTCATCTGGCGAAGCTCCTGCGCGGCGGCCTGGTCGCGCTCGAGGTCGAGGGCAGGCATCGGTACTACCGCCTGGCCGGCCCGCATGTGGCGCAGGCGCTGGAGCACTTGGCGGCGATCCGGCCGGAGACGCAGATCCGCCGCCGGGCGATCAGCCCGGAAGCGCAGCGGCTGCGCTTCTGTCGCAGCTGTTACGACCATCTGGCGGGTCGGGTCGGCGTGGCCCTGACACGCGCCCTGGAAGAGCGCCAGTACCTGCGGCCTGCCGAGGACAAGCGCTTGGAAGTAACGCCTGCCGGCTCGGAGTGGCTCGGCCGGCTGGGTGTCGATCTGCGCGGCATCAAGCCCTCCCGCGGAGGGCTCGCACGCCAGTGCCTCGACTGGACGGAGCGACAACACCACGTCGCGGGCCCCCTGGGCGTCGAGCTGATGAGCGTGCTGTGCGCCTCGGGCTGGCTACGACGCGGCCGTGAGAGTCGCGCGGTCGAGGTACTGCCGAAGGGACGGCGGGAGCTGCGGGCTCAGCTCGGCGTCGACGTAGACCAGATCGGCTGAGCCGGCATGCGGTAGGGCAAGATGGCGGCGAACGCGCCTCCATACAGGGCCGCCGACGCGAGGGTGAAAGTCAGCAGGATCGCGCTCGATGTCGGTTCGTGCGAGGCAGCGTGCGTGCCGACCGCGAGAAGCAACCCGAGGAGAAAGCCGCCGATCGCGAACCCCGTCTGCTGGACGAACACGAAAATCCCGAATATCGCTCCCTCGCGTCGCTCACCCGTGCGCGCCTGATCGAGATCCGCCGTGTCAGGCGCCATGGCGTTCGGCAACAGCCGGGCGCCCGTGTTGGAAAGACCGTAGAGCACCATGAAGGGATACATGAGGATCGCGTGCCCGCGGGTTATCCATAGAGGCAGAACGCAGCAGAGCGCATTGAGGGCGAAGGCCGCGCGGCACATCGGGATCTTTCCCAGGCGATTGGCGAGGTGCCACCAGACCGGTGCCAGCAGAATGCCCGTGATGGAGCTCACCGGATAATAGTCCCTGATGGCGGCCGGGCTGTCGCCCAGGATCCGAGTCAGGTAAAAGGCAAGCGCTCCACTGAACACGGTGTCGCCGAGATTGACGAAGAGAAAGCTCGCAGAGAGCCAGGCGAGCGGTCGATTGCCCGCCAGTGTCGCGAGCTGATCGCGCAATCCGTGGCGCTGCCGGACCGCCGTCTCGGGTTCGGGGGCGTCGGCAGTCGCGAAAAAGGCCACTACTCCGCTGACAATGATGGCCGCCCCGAAAACTCCGCCGAGGACGCCGTAATCGGCCGCTCGCGGAGTGGAGCCGAGCAGCCACGGACCGATCGACAGCGTGAGCAGGACCGCGCCGCGCGCCACGATCTCGCGATAGCCCGCGAGACGTGTCCTCACCTTCTGGTCGCGCGAGATCTCCGTGAGCATGGTGGAGTACGGCACCTGGTAGAGCGACAGTCCCGTGTTGTTGAGCAGGAAAACGGCGCCGAACCAGACGATATCGAGCACCGATGCGCGGCCGGGCGGGAGATTGAAGAGCACCGCGAAGCAGACACCCCAGAATATCGCGCCGCCGAGCAGATACGGTCGCCGCCGGCCGAAGCGCGTCCGCGTCCTGTCGGAAATGATTCCGACGATCGGATCTGCGACAACGTTCCAGACGCGAGGAACGAGCAGCGCGAGACCGGCCCACACCGGCGGAAAGCGCAGCACGTTGATCGCGAAGAAAAGAAGGTAGATGGTCGAGATGGCCGCATAACAGGCCAGCCCGACCTCACCGGTCGCCCAGCCGAAACCCGACCAGTCGAGGCGCCGCGATGGTTCTCTGCCCGTCGTCGCGCTCATCTCTTCGCGAGCGCCTCCGCGAGGCGATCGATCTCCGCCTCGGTGTTATAGAAGTGAGGCGAGGCACGCAGGATCGAGTCGCGGTCCTCGACGAAAATCGACTCCCGCGCCAGACGCTCCACCAGCGCCGCCGCGTCGTCGCGGCGGACGGAGACGATTCCGGCGGTTGCCGCGCGCGGCGTCAATACCTCGAATCCGTCGCTGTGCAGCCGGTCGGCGAGCCGGCTCGAGAGCCGGGCCACGCGCTCGAATATCGCTTGCCATCCCTGCCCACCGAGAAACGCGAGGGAGGCGCCGAGCGCATAGATCCCGGGGTAGTCAAGATGTCCGTACTGCGGGTCTCGGCTCGGCCATTCGTTGGCGTAGCCGCGAAATGGCGGCGTCCACTCGCGCGCCAGCCGCTCGCCCAAAGTCATGAAACCGAGGCCGAAGCCGCCGAGCAGCCACTTGAACGATGAGCCGCAGTAGGCGTCGGCCAGTCCCGCGCGTACCGGTATGGCGCCTACCGCCTGCACTCCATCGACGATCAGCCACGCGCCGCTGGCGCGGCACGCCGCGCCGATCTCATCGAGATCGACCGTCGTGCCCGTGCGCCAATGGACGTGAGAGACGGCCACGGCCTGCGCACCAGCGGCCGCCTCTGCGATCGCATCGCTGCGCCCGGTCTCAGCTCGGATGTCGATGGGCGTGATGTCGACTCCCGATTTGCGCAGTGCCAGGCAGGCCTGCCAGACGGAAGGGAATTCATCGGCGGCGATGGCAATCCGGCTGCCCGCCGGCAGCGGCAGCCCCAGGCACGCCAGATTCAGTGCTTCCGTTGCGCTGCCGGTGAAGGATATGGTGTCTTCCCGAACTGCCAACAGCCCCGCCAGGCTCGCGCGGGCGCGCGCCGCGGTGGCGACCCAATCGCCGCGACCGCAGATGCCGCGCAGCTTCGCCTCGTAGAATGCCGCGGATGCCTGACCGAGCCCTTTCCAGGCCAGCCCCGCGGTGGCGGTGTTCAGGTACACGGCCTCGCTGACGAAAGGGAAGGACGCGCGGGCCGCTTCGAGAGCCGGCGCAGGCTCGGCAGCCATCACATGCCCCCCGCCAGAAACACCCGGATGGCCGTCATCACCTCGGATTTCGGCTCGAGCATGTGGCCGCCGTCGAAGTAGGCGATCCTGAGCCGATCGCGCGGGATGTCCGTCTGGTCGAGGACGTAACGGGTATCGGCGACCTGCGTCTGGGTGTCATATCGGCCCTGCACCACCAGCAGCCGCAGGTGTGGGTCGTCGCGCATCTCCTCGGCAAGCGTGCCCTCGAGAGAGGATGCACCGCTGGTACGGAAGTTCCAGGACCCGAATACCTGCATGTCGTTGGGCGTGATGATCTCGTAGCTCCCCAGACCCTGCACCTGCAACTCATCGTGCGCGTAGCGGGCGATGCCTCTGGAGTAAGCGACATAACCGTCTTTTGGACGCTTGGCACCGACACGGTATGTCCATAGTCCATTGTCGCCATCGAGCACCAGCTTCTGATCCTGCAGCAGCACGGTGGCGAAATCCCCCGTTTCGATGGTGTGGTGGCCGACGAAGTAACTCTGCGGAATGCCGCACAGTGCGGGCAGGCGTGCGATGATTCGCCGCTGCGTGGCTGCGTCGAGCTGCTGTCCCAGCATCAGCGCTCCGACATACTGCGTCCGCGCAAACACGTCGGCCTTGTCGACAGCCTGCTCCCAGGTCTGATGTTTATTGTCGATCCTGCCGTAGTGCCAGGCCATGGATGCCGCTGTCGGCAGGCGCAGAGCATCCCAGATCGGATCCGGCGTCCCGTTGCCGCGACCGAACGTGATCGCGAAGCCACCGAGCATCAGGCCGGCTACCACGACCTTTGGCTTGCTGCGCTCGAGATCGCGAGCCACTGCCACGCCCCGCATGCTGCCGTAGCTTTCGCCGTACACATACACGGGCGAGCCGAGACGTCCGTGCTTGCGCAGCCACCAGACGATGAGCGCGGTCACTTCGTCGGAATCACCATCGACGGAGTGAAACTGCTCGGGCGAGACGCCGGGCAGCGTATGACTCCAGCCGGTGTCCGCTGGATCGATGAATACCAGATCGGCCACGTCCAGCGGGCTCAGGGCATTGTCGCTGAGCGGCGTTGCGGGGTTGGAGGTGTCGGTCGGAGTGCAATCGCGCAGGACCCTCGGCCCCAGGGAGCAGAGGTGCAGGAACACCGATGAGGCGCCCGGGCCGCCATTGAAGATGAACATGACGGGCCGCGCCGCCGCATTGCCGATCCCCTGCGCAACGTAGCTGAACGAGTAGAGATCGGCCGCCGGTACCGCGCCGGGATCCTCGACCAGTGTCTCGGCAACCGTGGCGCGGTAGCGGATACGATGCCCGTTGAAGATGCCGCTATGCTCGGTGTTGAATTCATGAGCTCCGTCCACTGCCGTCATGACGAGCGGCGCCAACGGTGGCGCAGGAAACAGCTGCCCGGCGGTTTCGGCACCGACCGGCACGAGCGTGCTGCCGAGCAACGCGAGCCCAAAGATCATCGATCGAGACATCCGACGCATTTCCGTTCCTCTGGCGCTAATGCGCCTTCTCGACCAGCTGCAGTACATCGCGGCTCAGCTGCGCGCGTATGGCAGCGCTGCCCAGATACATCGCGTGTCCGCCCGCATAACATTTGAAGGTGATGGCGCGATGCAGGGCGGCCGGTAACGCATCCTCGGTAACCTGGCCGCGCGCGCACTGCTGGTATGGGTCATAGATTCCCACTGCCACCAGCGCCTCGACATGAGGGTTGAGCGCCAGTGCCTGCCGCATGCCGGGCAGCGGCGGCCCGAGCTGCGGCGGTCCGGCACCGGAGGCAACCGCCGCCGCGATCGCGGCCTTCACCTGCTCGGCCGTCATGGGGGCCGTGGCATAGTTCCACTGCTCACCGACGCTCATGGGGTAAGTGCCCGAAGGAGCGAAGCCCTGAGTCAGGTCCTCGAGGTCGATGTAGGGCAGATCGGTGCGATACCCCAGCGTCGCACGCAGGTAGTGCAGCATTGCAGGCGTGCCCGCATCGCTCGGCGGGCTCGTGCGGCGGCCGTCGAGCAGGTAGAGCACCTTGCCTCGGCTCGTCAGCAGCTCCGTGCGGAACTGATGAGGAGTGACTACCAGCGTGCGCCGGTCGATGGCCGCGGGTGCGATGCCGGTGAATCGCGCAAGCTGCGCGACAATCCGATTGCGCGCCACCGCTGAAAGCTGTCCCAGGTGCGCCAGAGCAGGCGCGTACGTCGCGCGCACCCAGGTTTCGGCCGCACGGCGGACCGTAGTGGGATCCTTGCCCAGTTCAGGCGCGCTGCGGTGCCAGTAGAGCGCCGTGCTCGCCATGTCGACGACGCCCATCGCCTGGAGCAGTGGTGGCGAGCCGTATTGCCGATCGAGGCCGAAGCCACCTGAGATCAGTATCAGGCCATTGACGTTGACACCCCGCTTCTCGAGGGCGTACGCGACGCTCGCGGCGCGGCCGGCACCCCAGCTCTCGCCGGCGAGAAACACAGGAGCGCCGACGGCATCGTGCAAGATGAGCCAGCAGCGGACGAACTCCGTGACGGATGCGACATCGCCCACGGTGCCGTAGAACTCATGCTCATAGGCCGTGCTGGTCGGACGGCTGAAGCCCGTGCCGATCGGATCGACCAGAACCAGGTCGGAGGCGGCAAGCCATGAGTCGGAATTGTCGACCCACTGTTTACCCTGCAGCAGCTTCGGGCCCGCGATGTAGAAATGCAGCCACGCCGACGGCGCTCCAGGACCGCCGTCCCAGATGAACATCACCGGGCGCTTTGCATTGCCGCTTTGCTGTGCGGCGTCCGCTCTGTACGCCGTGTAGAACATATAGCCGTGCGGCTGGCCGGTCTCGACATCACGGATGGCGATGCGTCCGACCTCCGCCGAGTAGGCCAATTCCCGGCCCCCGACCCGCGCTTCCTGCCGGGTAATGATCGGCGCGTCGTCGGGAGGGTTTGCGGGCGCGCGTACGGGCGCCAGTCCCAACAGGGCCAACGCCGCGGCGCTCCGCCACTGTGCCCGCCGGCGCCACGCGCTACGGTTGATTGGAAATGCCATTGCCTACCCCGGTCCGTGAATGATGCCGACGCCATTCACGATCTGAATTCGTGTCCCGTATGGCGCCGACATGGCCTGCAGGCGAGCCAGAATCTGCCGTGCCTGCGCAGGGTCGGCGGGCCGCGGACGGCCGTCCGTCGGTGTGTGACTGGATTCGATGATCACGGGATAGAGCCTGATCTCGCTCACCTCACCGCGGCGGAAGGTTACAACCGGCACGACCGTCTGGAACCATGCGTCGGAGAAACGCAGCAGCATGCCACCCGGGACCTTGTAGCTGCGCGTGCCGCCGAACTCGAAGAAGAGGCTCCCCAGGCTGTAAAAGATGGGCTTGCCCTTGTATATCTCGATGCCCCCGAGCACGTGTGGGCCATTGCGCACCACCGCATCGGCGCCAGCGTCTATGGCCGCGTGAAAAAGAACCGGCTCGAAGTTCGCCGGCCTTGCCGTATCGTTGTCATCTCCCTGCGCCGGATTTTCGTAGGGGGCGATCTCGTGTGCGTGAATGGAGAAGAGCACGAAGTTCGCATGCTGTCTTGCCTCACGGACGCTATCGATGACGGCATGGAAGTCGTCGGGGTCCATCTCCCAAGTGAGTCCGCGTGCTGACGAACCGCGAAATACGGTATCGCCTACGAAGAGATCTCCTTTGCCCTGCCCCGCCAGCGCGTTGTCGAGCTCGCCCGACCATGACTGTTGCGGTGAGGTCACTCTGAGCCCGGCGACGAGACTGCGCAGCTCGTCGAACTGTGCATGGGGTAGCAGGTGGACTTCGCGGACGTGCAGCGCGCTGATGCCGGGGCAAGCGCGAGCGGATGCGCCGTAGCGAGCGTTGGGTTGCGGACAGGCGACGGCCATCGGGGTGAAGCTCGAGGCGGTGTCCACCAGCGCTGCCACGCCGCCGCGTGTGTCGAGGTATACGGGCGCCCGCGCCTGCGACAGGCTCATGCCCGCTCCCGCTTCGGCCACGCCGGCGGCCCGAAGGGAGGCGAGCGTCGCCACCAATCCCTCCGTACCCCAATCGGTCGCGTGATTGTTGGCCTTGGAGACCAGAGTGATCCCAAGAGACCTGAGATCTCTGGCCACCACCGCCGGCGCGATCGGGTAGCCGCCGCCGGTCTCCGCCGCCTGCCAGCCTTTGAAGGCGGTCAGATCGAAGAGCGACCCTTCGACGTTGGCGAAGCCCAGGTCGGCGGCGCGGAAGTGGCGTGCCACGACCTCCAGCTGCGGATCCGGGGCGCCGGCGAGCGTGTGATTCGGCCCGATGAGATCGCCGCCAGCCGCAAAACTGAAGCCGTCCGTCACCTGCCTCGCCGGCTGGGATGCCGGAGCCTGAGCCGCCAACAGTACGGCGAGAAGACCGGATGCCGCCGCATGCACCGGGCGACGGCGGATGCTCACGGCGCGCGCGCTCCCGGCGAAACGAACTTCCGCAGTGCGCCGGTGAAGATCGGCAGAGTATTCGGTGTCGTGTAGGCGCTGTGCGGACCGGGAAGAAGGACCGCGGTCAGGCGATCGGCAGGAATGCCGTCCTGATCGATGGTGTAGCGGGCGAGATCGGCGGGGCAGGTCAGATCGTAGAGACCCTGGACCCACATCAGCCGCAGCTCGTGTTGCGCCTTCATCGCCGTGCTGATCGCCGCCACGGGGTCGAAGTCACGGTCGTACGTCCACTGCGAGTTGGCGATGAAGTTGATGCTGTAGTACTCCTCAGTGGTCGAAAAATGCAGCTCCTGACGCAGGTAGGCGCCGATCTTCGGGTTCTTGAGGATGCCCATGCTGGCCGCGGTCAGGTGCTTCGAGCCGAGGAGCTTCTTGGGCAACACGTTGAGCGCCGGATCGTCGATGGCGCCCTGCCCGTTGGCGAGCAACGGCCCGGTGACCCGCACGTCGAGCAGTCCAGTGCGCAGATGCTGGTCCTTGAGCAGGTTGAACATGTAGGTGTTCTTCTCGATGCGCAGATCATTCGCCGCGATCAGGCTGGTCGGCAGGCCGATCAGTGCCGCCAGGCGCTGCGCGATCCGTGCGCGATCGGCCGCTGGCAGGCTGCTGCCGCGATAGAGTGCCGCCAGATAGTCCGAGCGGGCAAACTGCGCGGCCGCATCGTACGCCTGCTCGACCGTGCGTCCATCCCTGGGGATCCTGTTGTGATACCACGCCCCAGCCGCCATGGTGGGAAGGGCGGTCACGTATGGAATGAGGCGGCCATCGGCCGGCACGGCAAGCGCAATCAGCACCACGCCCGTGAAGCGCAGGCGCTTGTCCTTTGCGAGCATCGTCCCGGCGCGATCGGTGCCATAGCTCTCGCCGATGAGATATCGCGGCGAGGACCAGCGGTGATGCGCGGTGAGCCAGTGCCCGATGGCTTCGGTCACCGAGGCTGCATCGGTGGCATCCGAATACCACTGCTTCGGGTTCTCACCCGCGAAGGCACGGCTGAATCCCGTGCCTACCGGATCGATGAACACGAGGTCCGCGGCATCGAGCAGACTGTCGGGATTGTCGTGATAGCCCGCGGATTGCCGCAGTCCCAGCTGGATTCCCGGGCCGCCCTGCCCGCTGCTCACGAGCTGCACCGGCCCGATACCGCTCAAGTTGAGCATCGAGCCCGCCGCTCCCGGACCGCCATTGAACGCGAACAGCACCGGTCGCCCCTTCGTATCGGCGACACCATCCCGGGTATAGGCCACGGTGATGATGGAAGCACCCGGCTTGCGGTGCGAGTCGTTGACGAAATTGTCCTCGACCCAAGCGGTGTACTTCACCGGGGTCCCGTTGAAATCCCCGACGTGATGAGTGACGGCCGACCGCGGCGTCGGCATGTCACCAGCCCAAGATGCGCTCGAGAGCGTTGCGAGCGCCACCAACGTCAGCATCGGAAGTCGCATCGTGGTCCTGAGATTTCGCATATCAGAAGTTGGCCGTCAGAGATACGCCGATGGTTCGCGGCGTAATGATCGTCGCCTGCAGACCACCGTTGCCACCGCCGCCCTCCGCCTGCAGGCTGGTGATGCCGCGCTTGTTGGCAAGATTACGCAGGAAGAGATTCACCGAATAGCGCCCATCGCCGATGCCGGCGAGCAGGTCGACCGTGCTGTAGTCGGGAATGAAGACCTGCGGCTGTGCGGACGCCGGCGGTGTCACGGAGTTGAACGGGCCGTAGCGATCGCCAAAGTAAGTGTAGATCAGCTGCGCCGAGCCCTGCCAGCGTGGCGTGATCGGGATGCGCTTCTCGAGGCTGAAGCTGCCGCTCCACCTGTTGGCATAGGGCAGCTCCGCGCCGGCCGGGGCACCGGAGCTGGCCGGACCGGCCTGGTTCATCGTGGCATCCGTGTAGGTGAACGAGAGCTGCGCGGAGAAGCCCTCACCGAGCAGGTACTGGCCGCTGAACTGCAAGCCCTGGCTCTTCGCCTTGTTGCCGTTGAGGGTGAACCCCTCGCTGTACTGATTCAGCGCCGAGAGCTGGATGTTGGTCCAGTCGATGTAGAACAATGCCGTCTCGACCTCGAGCCGGTGATCGAGGAATGCCCCCTTGTAGCCGACCTCATAATTGACCGTCTTGTCCGGCCCGTAGGTGGGTGGCACGCCGGGCAGCACACCGTTGGCACCGCCGGGACGGAATCCTGAAGCCACGCGCAGGTAGGCCATCTGGTCCGCCGAGATGTGGTATCGGCCGGAAACGAGGAAGGTCGTCGCGCTGTCTTTCTCGCTGGTCGCGGGCGTCGGCGCGCCGGCGATGAGCCCGGTTGCACTTGCATAAGGAACGTCGGTGGTCTCGCTGGTATATCGCCCGCCCGCCTCGAGGTCGAACTTCGGCGAGAAGTGGTAAGTCAGCGTCAGATAGCCCGCATAGTCGTGGAAAGCCGTGGGCGGATTCACCAGCGGCGCCGACAGGACGGACGTGGGGAAGCCCGCGAATCCCTGTCCCGTCGTCGTATCGATGTCGGTCAGCGTCTGCGCGAAACTGGTGTTCTCGCGGGTGTAGTACAGGCCGCCGATCCACTCCAGCGGCTGATTCGACGGTGAGGTCAGCCGGATCTCCTGGCTGAACTTGCTGGTGCGGTCGTTCTGCGTCAGCGGAAAGAGCACGAACGGCGGCGTGCCGAAGATCGGCCCGAAGACGTTGGTGAGATCCAGGTCGGCATTGTATTCCGTGGTGTTGTAACCGGACAGTGACAGCAGTTGCGCCCAGCCGAGATCGATGTCCAGCGTGGCGGTGTAGAAGCGATACTTGCTCTGGAAGCCGTTGAAGCCGGCGCGGCCGGTGCCCTTCAGGTCGCCGTTGACCGACTGATAGTCGGAATTCAGGATCTCTTCCGCATCGCCGTTGGCATCGCCATCCTGGGCGAGCGCGTTGAGGCGCAGGGAGGCGTTGCTCGCGATCTGCCACAGCATATCGACGCGTCCACCTTTGGCGGCGTCGTCGTTGACATTCTTCTGCCCCGACTCCACGTCGTCGATGAAGCCCGGATCGTGTCGCAGGAAGCCGGAGATTCGCAAGGCGAGCGTGCCGTCGATCAGCGGGAGGTTGACCATTGCGCGCTGTGAGTCGCCGACCCCTCCGCCCTGGACCTGCGAGCCATCCGCCTCGACGCGGCCGGTAAAGCGAGTGAGATCCGGCTTCGCGGTGGTGTACTCCACGAGGCCGCCCATGGCATCGTCGCCGTAGAGAGTGCCCTGCGGACCGTAGAGGACCTGGATGTTCGCCAGGTCGTTGGGGTCGATGTCGGGCTTGAGTGCTGCATCACCCGCGGCATTGCTCGAGCCGATCGGAACCCCATCGACCTCGACGCCGACCGTCGGCGCGAGGAAGGGCGAAGAGCCGATACCGCGGATCGAGAAGTCCACCTGACCGAAGCCGTTGTCCTGCACGGAGATGCCTGGAATCTGCGCCAGGTAGTCCGACAGCTTGACCTCGTGCCGCTGATCGAGCGTCTGCCCGGTGACGACGGTCACCGACACAGGTGCCTCGAGGAGGGGCTGCCGCCGCTTCTCCGCGGTGACGATGACCTCCTGTAGCTGCATCGGAGCCTCATTCGGCTGGTCCGAAGCGGCGGTCGAGGCGCTCTGCGCGCCGGCCACGCCTGAGATACCGAGCAACAGCAGAGCGGCCGCCGCAGGCGACCCGCCGCGCAACAGCAATCGCACGATAGACCGTACGTTCATCTCGAGATCCCCCGGGCCTGTAATAGATTAATCTGTGATCACAGTAGCACCGTGACGGCAGGGCGCCAATGGACGAAGCAGCGCAGGCATTTGGACTTTTCGCCTTCGGCAACTCCTCAAAGACGGCAATCGCGGTCCGGGACCGACGGCCGCCGCCGCCACTGATACGCCGGCACGGTGGCGCCGCGCGGCAGGTAGGTAATGGGGAAGGTCCTGCCATCGCGCTCGATGAGCAGGGTCAGCGTCGCGGCCTGATCCGCCTGGATGGCGTCCTGGGGCACCGGCTTCACGATGCGATCGCCGTCGCGCAGGCCGGCCCGCGCCGCGGTGGTGCCCGCAATCAGCCCGCGCACAATTCGTGAAGGCTCCATGAGCACCTGGCTGTCGAAGCCGAGCTCATAGCGGCGCAGCGGCGCCGTCGTCCGCTCGAAGCAGGAGCCGAATGCATCGGCCGCGGGGAGGACGAGCTTGCCCCGCATCATGGCGTCGAACTGCGCCACGCCACGGCCCCCGAGAGTCTGGCGCAGCAGCGAGCTCCAGGCCGCCTCGTCGACCGGCTGCCCCTGACGGCGGCGGGCGATCATCTGCAGCACGAGATCATCGAGCGAATGCCTGCCGTGAGTGCGGCGGCGTATCTCGGCATTCAACTGCGCGAAGTAGAGCGAGCCGCGGTCGTACGGCAGCACACGAACGCGCGTGTCGGCCCAGAAGCGCGCGGGGATCCGACCGTTCGGGGTGTCGTTCAGCCGGTCGGTGTAGTAGCGCGCCGCGGTCTTGTTGAGATCGTCGAGGAAGTCGGCGGTCGAGATCAGTCCGGCGCGCCACGGCAGCACCCGCTCGTAGTACACCGCGAGTCCCTCCGCGTACCAGGACGAGAGCAGCTCGTCGGAAGTATCCAACCCGCCGACGAAGGTATGCACCATCTCGTGCGCGAGCGTCAGCTTGAAATCCTGCTCGCTCGTCTGCTGGTCGAAGGTGCCGACGAATGAGCGGCCGACTTCCACTCCGCCCCCGGCGTTGACCAGGTTGCGACGCAGAAACACTTCGTAGGGTTGCCGCGGCGGCGCGCGAAAGAACCGCAGATAGCTGCCATAGAGCTTCCGCGTCCAGCGCATCAGTCCGGTGGCATCGAATGGCGGCGTCCCCTGCCAGGCTGACATGAATCCGCCGGCGGGCAGGGGCGATGGATAGACATGCACCCGCCCACCCATCAGATAGAGACCACTGTCATAGAGGGCATTGAGTCCGCGCTGCTCGCTCCGATCGGTTGTCGCGGCACTGACATCGCCGGCCCCGAGGGTCGACAAACCTACGGCGCTCGGGCCGAGCGCATCGAAGTTCCAGCGCAGTGCGATGCGGTAGGAGGAATCGGAGTCCGGCAACACCAGGAAAGTGCTGGCGTCGGCTGAGAAGCCCCCATCTTCAGTGCGCAGCTCGAGGGGCGGGGCGGCGCCCCTGGAATTGAGGGCATTGGTGATCGGCGCGCGATAGCGAATGGTGACGGTTCCGGCGACCGCCCGTCCCGCGTACCAGTGGCGGAAATACATGAGGCCGGACGGCTGATCGTCCCGGGTCGTGAGCGACAATGCGCCCGCGGAATCGGTGACGCGCAGACCCTCGAGGCTGTCCGCAATGGTGGTCACGTTGCTCGAGACCAGGGGCAGGCGCAACAGCGGCTTGCCCCGCGCGACGTGCATGTCAGATGCGACGACCTGCACGTCGACGTAAGAGATGTTCCCGTCCGCGCCGGCCGCGGCAGGTGTCAGGGTTATTGTGAGTTGCGGCGTCGGCGCCGCAGATGCGGCGTTGGGCGCGACCGATGCGGTTGTAACCAGAGCGAAAACCGCTGCCGTGTATGCGCTCCTGAGGCTCATAGGTGCTTGTCGAAATAGTTTTTGGTCGCTTCGAAGACCGTGTTCCACGAGCTGTCCCGGAGCAGGAAGTGGACCTCGTCGGGAATCATGAGCACGTCCACGGGTATCTTCTTCCGGCGCAGGACGGCGGCGAGCGCGGTGGTCTGTTGGATGTTGACGATCGGGTCGGCGTCACCCAGCATGAGGAGCACCGGCGCGCGCCATTTATCCATGTGCGCCACCGGGCCGGAGTCATAAGCGAGCCTGACGGCCGCTTCGTTGCCGGGCTGGGCGCCGTCGATGTCGAATTCCGGCATCGTCACCCAGTCGTAGATGCCGGAATAACTCGCGCCGGCGGCAAAGTACTGCGGCGCCTGTGCCAGCGCGAGCAACGTCATCCGGCCGCCATAGCTGCCACCCCATACACCGAGGCGCTTCGGATCGACATCCGGCCGGGACTGCAGGTATCTCGCGGCCGCAATGATATCCCCGAGCTCCGAAGCGCCGCCGGCGCCGAAGCGGGCCGGCTCGCGATACCCGAAGCCGTAGCCGGCGCCACCACGGTAATTGACCGACAGGACCACAAAGCCATGGTTGGCGAGATATTGGCTCGACTCGTAGAGATGGCTATGCGTCTCGAACGGGTCCCAGGCCGCGAACATCTGCCTGTTGGTGGGACCGCCATGGAAGAAGAGAATTGCCGGCCCGGGAGCCGTGCGCCCGCGGGGAATGAAGAGCTGGCCGTGGATCGTGGCGCCGTCGGCCGCTTCGAACGTGACCAGCCGCGGCACGACGAGATCATTCGACGGAAAGTCCTTCGGCACGGCATCCGGCGCCAGTTCGACCATGCCTTCCTTCGTGACCTCGACCGGCCGCAAGGGTCGGCGCGCCTCGCCACGCAGAGCGAAGATCCGCTGGTCGACCGCGACGGCCGGCATGTCCTCCACACCGTCGCCATGAGTCACTTGACGTGCCTGCCCATGGATCACCGATAGCTCCCATATGTGGCGCCGGTCCAGATCGCCCTGGTTGGATGAGTAGACCAGGTGTACGCGGTCGTCGCTGAGCTGCGCGCCGAATACCTCCGACTGCCCGGGTGTCAGCAGCAGCGGCTCACCGCCGTCGACGGACAACGAATACAGCCGCACCCATCCGGTGACCTCCGAGGGAAACACCAGCCGGTCGCCGGCACCCCAGAAGAGGCTGTCGCGGCTGTTGAAGAGCGGACGGAAGCGACTGCCGACGCCGTCGGCGGCACGCCAGATCCTTCTACCCTGCCCGCTCGCGGCATCGGCGACCCAGATCTCCCAGGGCGTGCCCTCGCGATCGGAAGTGAACGGGACGACCGGATCGGACGGGGTGCGCACGAATGCGATGCGCTTGCCGTCCGGCGACCATACGGGATCGATGTCGTAGTCGATGCCGGGCGCGATCCAATGAATCGATTTCGTCGCGAGCTCATAGACACCGACGATGCTGTGCGCCGGCCGATCGCTGACGAAGGCGAGGCGACCTCCATCGGGCGACCAGGCAAGCGAGCCCACGCGCCCGCGATCGACGAAGAGCGGCGCGGGCTTGCCCTCACCCTGGCTCGAAGTCACCCAAGGCTGGCCGTCATGAAGGAAGACGACGACATCGCCCTTGGGCGATGGAGCCGGCATCGTGCCCTCGCCGATCCGCCGTGGCGCGCCTCCGTTCAGCGAGATCTCCCAGACGGCGCCGGCCTGGGGTCCGCTCGGCAGACTCAGCGGATTGACCGCGACCTCCGCGTTCCACGATAGGCCACCCCGCGTATAAAAGAGTGCCGTGCCATCGCCGGTCCAGGCGAGATTCGCGATGACATTGCCATCATCGGCCGTATAGGGCGTGAGCCTTCTCGCGGAATAGCCACCGTGCGGTCCGGGTTGCGCGACCCAGACGTTGCGCGCGCCGCGCTCGTTGTAGATCCAGGCCACACTCCCGCCGGTCGGGGAAGCGGTCAGCTCGTAGGGGAAAGGCGCGCTCGCGATCTGCGCCATGGTGAGAGGCGGCGCATGCTCCGCGCCGGCCAGGGCGGCGGCAGAGGCCATGACGGAAAGCGCGCTCATTGCAATGGGCTGCATCATTTTCACGCTAGGCCCCCTGGCGTAATATCAGTACTTGTGATCACAATACCGTCCCGCGGCACTTCGCCCAATGGACGATTCGGAGCAGTGATTTGGATTTTTCGCTGGCAGCGGGCATTTCCTCGCTCATCCGCGAGCTGCAGCTTGCGAGCGCGGCCCGGCAGGGCGGCGTGGAAGCGCGCGTCCAGACGCTGCTCACCGAGGCGCTGAGTCTTCTCGATCAGGCGGTCGCCGAGCGGAACGACGGTATCGCGGGCAGCGGAAACCGTCCCGCGGAGCTGGTGACGCAGTTCGTGCGATTGGCGGAAGCACACTGTCGCGACCGCTGGCGATTGACCGACTACGCAAGCGCGCTGCACGTGTCAGCGGGCCATCTTCGCGCGATGTGCGTCCGGGTCACCGGAGTGCCGCCGGTTCGCCTCATCCACGGGTGTCTGATCCGCGAAGCCAAGCGTCGGCTCATCGGCTCCTCGCTGCCGATCGGCGCCATCGCGCTCGATCTGGGCTTCGAGGACGCGGCGTATTTCTCGCGCCTCTTCCATGCCAGGAGCGGCATGTCGCCGCAAGAGTACCGACAGTCTTTCAGGCAGAATGCATCATGGAGCTGAAGCCCCATACCCACTCGCTGCAACCCATTGCGCGCGACACGCTGCAGGAACGGGTGTATCTGCGCATCCGTCAGGCTCTGATCCACTCGGAATTCAAGCCGGGACAGGTGCTGACGATCCGCGAGCTGGCGCAGAAGCTCGGCACCAGCATCATGCCGGTGCGCGAGGCGCTGCAGAAGCTGACGGTGGAGCGGGTGCTGGAGCTCCTGCCCACGCGATCGGTGCGGGTGCCGGTGTTGTCAGCGGAGGAATTCGCGGAGATCTGCGAGGCGCGCATGCTGCTCGAGGGTCACATGGCACGTCTGGCGGCGGAGCGCGCCGATGCCGCGGAGCTGGAGAGGATCGAGGAGGCGAGCCGCGCGTTCCTCAGCGCCAAAGTGCCGAGCCCACCGACCGTCATCCAACAGCGCAACCGGGAATTTCACTTCGCCATCTACGAGGCGGCGCATCAGCCGACGATGCTCGAGCTGATCGAGCCGCTATGGGTGCGCTGCGGGCCGTGCACCGTGGCGCTGTTCGTCGATCTTGGGGTGGAAAAGATCAAGCGCGGCGCCACCACGCATCACCAACAGGCGCTCGACGCCATTCGCGCGCACCGGCCGGCCGCGGCAGAGGAAGCCATCATCGCCGACATCCGCGCGACCAGCGAGAGGTACCAGAAATATCGGCGCGAGCACGCCGAGTTCTTCGCCTCAGCGCGTCATCCACTTGCGTGACCGAACCGTGGCGACCGCATAAGGCATGATCCAGAAGAGCGCGATCGCCGAATAGTACGTATACAGCACGCCGTAGAGGAAGCTCATCGAGCGCTCGGTGCGCAGGAAGTAGAGCACGCTGAAGAGCGACATAGCGCCGATCGTGGCCATTATCGGCATGGTGACTGTCGGGTCATGCATCACCAGCATGGGCAGCAATCCGAGACTGGAATACGATGCAGGGTAGCGGAAGTTGGTCACTGCGCGATCGAACAGCGCCATGACGCGTATCGGCCACGGCCGCTTCCATACGATGCCCATGAAGCGGATTTCCTCGCGCACATACGAGCGATCCCACCGCAGCAGCATCTTGCAGAGCTTCACGTAGGAGATCGGCACCAGGGTGCGCACCACCGCCGTGCGCTGATAAACCGTGTCGTAGCCGCTGTCGAGCAGGTAGTTGGTCATGGCGCGGTCCTCGCCGAAGGTGCAGCGGGACCCGAGGAACTGCTGATTCTTCCAGCGCTCGAGCACCTTGCGGACGCCCGCGGCCCGCAGCCCGGTGAGCGCGCCGGGACAGCAATAGACATTGCGGTACACGGATTCCACTGCGCGCAGCATGTCGAACGACAGCATGTAGCGGACATGCAGCATGCGCGGAATGATTCCGTGGCTGCGGTTGTAGACCTCCACCCTGCCCGCAACTGCGCCGATCTTGGGGTCGCGGAACGGCCCGGCGACGGCCAGCAGCGCGTCGCGGTCGATCACACTGTCGGAATCGATCGTCACCAGCACTTCGCCGCGGGCGCGGGCGAAGCCGAGGGCCAGCGCCTCGCGCTTGCCGCGGTTGCGGTCCTGGCGCAGTGCGGTGACCAGGCCCGGATAGCGCTCTGCGGCCTGCGAGATATAACTCCAAGTGTCGTCCTTGCTGCCGTCATCGACCACCAGGATCTCCAGCCGATCGTGCGGATAGTCGGCTTTGGCCACCGACTCGATCGACTGCAGGACCATGGCGCCCTCGTTGTAGGCGGGGATGATCACCGTCAGGCCGGGTGCGCTCTCGCGCGTGGCCGAGTGCGCCGGACGGTAGGCGATCCAGAAGATCGTCCTGATCACTACCAGCAGGAAGCCGAGACCGAGCCACAGCAGGCCGACATAGGCGAGCGCGCGTATCCCGTGTTGCCGCGCCGCCATCGCCAGGATGCGCAGCACGATAATGTGGAACTGGTAATAGCCGACGATGACGCAGCCAATCGCGACCAGCGCATAGACTGCATACGTCCACAGCTCGCCCGGCTCCCTGGGAGACCCGGTCATGTTGGCGGGCGGCACTACTGCCAAGGCGCCGGCCGCGGATCCGGAGATCGTCTGTTGGTTCTGGAACGTTCGCATGAGGGCCTTTTCCATCACTCTTCCGTCATCTTTCGGTTCAACGCCGTTGCCGGTCCACCGATGACGGGAGCGGCGACAGAGGTGGGATTTTACGCGAAGGGGAGCGCGGCTGAGTCGCGCCCCTGTGTGAAGAATCCTGAAGATCCCTCATGGTGAGCGAAGCACTTGCATTTCTGTGGCACGGTGACGCCATGTGCTGCACAGGCTATGCGCCACCGCTTGAACCGGTCATGAACCGGCGAGCTGCTTCTCCACGGCGATTTCCACGTCTTCACCCATCAGCCGGATCGGGTACGTTGCCAGCGGCGCCACCGCCGGCGCGCCTGTCGCCGCCCCGGTCCGACAATCAAACGATCCGCCGTGCAGGGGACAAATGATCCGCGTCTTTCGCAGGCGTCCTTCGCTCAGCTTGGCGTAAGCATGGCTGCACAGATTGTCTACCGCGAACCATCCGTCGCGGGTATGGCAGAGCACGATGCTGCGCGTGCCCACGGTCACCTCGAGCATCCTTCCCTTGGGCACATCGGCGATGCGGGCGACCCGCACGAAGGCGCTGTCGCTCTGCAACTGAATCAGATCCCGGTGATGGCCGCCACCTTGGCACCATCGGGGCTCCCCAGGCCGGTGCATGCGTCCCAGCCCGGCGAGGCGGCAAATCCGCCGTTGTTGCCCTGAGTGATATCGTGCAAGGCGGCAGGTTGGCCATAGAGTGCGGGGTTGATCAATCCGGCGGAACGTCCCGTCAGGGCATTGATGCGGGCGATGAGGCCGGCCCACAGCGGGGCCACGGCGCTCGTGCCGCCGTACACGGCAGTCGTCCCATCGACCAACACGTTGTAACCAGTCTGCGGATCGGCATCCGCGGACACGTCAGGAACACCGCGCATCGACAACGGACTGCTCGTTCCCTCCGCATCGGTGGTCTTCAGGCCCTGCTGCCATGAAGGCAACCCGAAGAAGGTACTGACACCGCCTCCTCCCGCGCCATTGGCCGGATCGCCGTCATTCCAGACGACCTCCGCGGTGATCGTCGTTCCGTTGGCCTGCAGACTGGTTCCTCCACATGCCAGCGCGTTGGAGCTGGAAGCCGGGAAGTCGACATGGTTGCTGCCATCGCTCTCGCCGTCGGTCGAGCCGCTGTCGCCCGCGGCGATGCACACTGTGATTCCCATTGCGGCGGCAGCCTGAAACGCCTGGTCCATCGAGGTCATCGCCTGTTGCGTCCAGGTCGATTCGGGGCCGCCCCAGCTGATGGAGACGACGGACGGCTTGCGGACTTCGTCGTGAATCGCAGTAGTCACTGCGTCGAGGAATCCGGCGTCGGTGTTGGGGGCGAAGTACACGGCGATGGCGGCGGCGGGCGCGATGGCGCCGGCCACTTCAATATCCAACATGACTTCGCCATCCGGTCCATTGGGGTCGCCGGTCGGCTGATTGGCGGCCTGGTCGACGGACACCGCGGTGACGCCGGGGAGCGGAACGCCCAGACCGCTGAAGTAGTTCTGCAGATCCTGCGGCTGATAGCCGCCACCGAGCTCGATGAGCGCGATGCATTCGCCCTTGCCGTCGCCCTGCGGGAAGTCATAGATCGCGGCGAGCTGCACGGGAGTGAAGGAACTCGCTCCCGCGAGCGCCGGTCGCGCGCGCCGCCCGGAGCGGCTCGTCTGCATGCGAAAGTGCGCCTCCGCTTGCGGGCGATTGTCGAGACCCAACACCGCCTCGATGATGCCGACCAGCTCCGCCGGTATGTTCACCGGACCCGAGCGCCCGCGGTAAGTGCCACCCGGATGCGAGCAGTGTTGCAGTTCGACATCGAAAGCGTCGTTGAATTGCGCGACCGTGCCTGACAACACCATGGTCCTGCGCCCCGCGTGCTCCTGCACCACCGCGAGCCCGTGAGCCTCGGCGAATTCCCGCACCGCGTCCCGATCCGCCTGGCTGGCGCCATGGCGCCGGGCATAGTCAGTGCGGGACAGGTGCGGCGTCGCAGGCTTGCCGCTCGCGATTTTTTGCATCCGATCACGAAGGCCCTGCGGGTCCATCGCCCGTATGACGACCGTGACTTCGAGTCTCTCCGCCGGATCCGCGGGCCCCAATGCGCGAGAGTTCGGAAGCGGGCTTCGCTCGCTTCCCTTGAGTGGACGTCTGGCCATGGCGCCTCCTTCCTAGTCTGCGGGTGCAGGGTCCGTGGCTACCTTAGCTCCGGCGCAGCCGGCCGGCCACAGCTATCTCAGGGTTGTCTCAGGGCGCAGACACCGAGTCCGCGACCCGCTCGGCGATTGCCAGGGCCGATGTCAGGCCGGGAGACTCCATGCCGTAGAGACTGGTGAGACCGCGAACCCCGTGGCCTTCCGGTCCCTGGATCAGGAAGTCCGCGGAGGTGGTACCGGCGCGGCTGAGCTTCGGACGGATCCCCGCATAGCCGGGTTGCAGCGAATGGTCCGGCAACGCGGGCCAGTAGCGGCGGATCAGGCGATAGAAACGTTCCGCGCCGGCTGGATCGACGGCGTAGTCCAGCTTCTCGACCCACTCGACATCGGGTCCGAATCTCGCCCGGCCGGCGAGGTCGAGCGTCAGATGCACGCCGAGGCCGCCGGTCTCCGGTACGGGATAGATGAGATGCCTGAAGGGCGCGCGCCCCTGCAGAACGTAGTAGCTTCCCTTGGCGTAGATCGGCGGCGGAATGCTTTCCCGCGGAATGCCCTCGATGCAACGCGCGACTTCCTGAGCCCGCAGGCCGGCACTGTTGACGACGACTCGCGCCGAAAGCTCGATCACGCTGTCGGAACCCGCCTCGAGGTGGATGAAGTCGCCGCTGCACTTCCCTCTTCTGACCGGCGCTCGCAGGGCCACCGTGCCGCCGGCGGCCTCGAGATCGCCCTGCAACGCCAGCATGAGCCCATGACTGTCGACGATGCCGGTGGAAGGCGAGAGCAGGGCGGCCACACAGCTCAGCGCCGGCTCCAGGGCCAGTGCTTCCGCGGCGGTGAGCCGGCGCAAATCGTCGACGCCGTTGGCACGGGCCGTTGCCACGATCTTCTCCAGCGTCCCGGCCTGCTCTTCGTCGGCGGCGACGACCAGCTTGCCGCATCTGCTGTGTCCGACGCCGCGTGCCTGGCAGTACGCATAGAGAAGGTGTTTGCCCCGGACACAGAGCTTGGCCTTGGCGGAGCCGGGCGGGTAGTAGAGCCCGGCGTGGATCACCTCGCTACTGCGGGAGCTGGTGCCGGTGCCGATGCCCTGTTCGGCCTCCAACACCAGGACCTCGCGGCCACGCATCGCCAGAGCCCGCGCAACAGCAAGGCCGACGACACCCGCGCCGACGACGACACAATCGACTTTCTCCGCCATGCGTTCTGTCCCTATGCCGCGAAGCTCACGCCCCGTCGCTCTGGTCCGAACCATGACAGGAACAGCAGGGCCACAGCGACCACTCCACACACCAGTGTGAGCGCAAACGCGTAGTCCAGGTGTCCTGGGGCTCCGTGCGCGGTGGCTATGCCAGCCTGCAGCGGGGCGTTACACGCTGCCAAGAGATTACCGAGCTGATAGACGACGCCGGGAAACGTACCTCGTATGCCTTGCGGCGACAGCTCATTGAGATGCACCGGCACGACACCCCATGCCCCCTGCACCATGAATTGCATCGCAAAGGCGGCGATGGCCAGCGTCACGGGAGTGGACGAATAAGACCAGAAGGGCAGCACAGCCAAAGAGAGCGCCGCGGCGAGCGCAATGCTGCGGCGCCGGCCGATGCGGGTCGACAGCGAGCCGAAGAGGAGCCCGCCACAGATGGCACCGATGTTGTAGACGACAGCGATCCCGGCGGTGGTCGCCGGCGAGTAGCCGCGCTGCGCTTGCAGCATGCGCGGATAGAGGTCCTGGGTCCCGTGACTGAAGAAGTTGAAGCACGTCATGAGTACGATCGCGTAGAGCGCGAGCGGCCAGTGGCCGCGCAGGGCCGTCAGCAGGCCGCGGCTCGCGGGCGCCCGGCTGCCGGCGGTCCAGGTCTGGGATTCCGGCACCTTGTGGAAGATGAACACCACCAGCAGCGCCGGCGCCGCCCCGACGATGAACATGCCGCGCCAGCCGATGTGCGTGAACAGCAAGCCGTAGACCACGGCGGCCAGCAAGTACCCGCAGGGATAGCCAGCCTGCAGGATGCCGGAGACCAGTCCCCGCGAGCGGGTCGGCACGGACTCGAAAGCAAGCGAGGCGCCCACGCCCCATTCCCCACCCATCGCGACGCCATAGAGCGCACGGAGCACGAAGAACGCCACGAGTGACGGCGCGAATGCCGTCGCCAGCTCCATGGCCGAGTACAGCAACACGCACGCCATCAGCGCCGGCCGGCGGCCAAAGCGGTCGGCGACACGGCCGAAGAGGAACGCGCCAACCGGTCGCAGCGCGAGCGTGAGAAAAAGGGCCCAGGTTATGGTCTTGACGTCGGTGCCGAAGTCACTCGCCAGGCGCCCGAGCACGAACACGACCAGGAAGTAGTCGAAAGCATCGAGCATCCATCCCAGAAAGCTCGCTACGACGACATTGCGATGTACCGCAGTCCAAGTCTCGTTCGACGTCATACCCGACCTTTGAGGCGAAGGAGCAGGCATCATATGCCGCGGAGTCAGCGCCGGGCCAGCAGCCGCGGCTGACCGGGAGAGTGGAAATGGGCACTGCTACGCGATTGAATTTCTTCCTGCCGACGACGCTTGCGGCGCTTGCGCTCTCAGCATCAGCCGGCGTCGCCATAGCCGCGCCGGCGCAAACGACTGACGCCGGGGTGACACGAATCATTCTCCTCGGCACCAATGGTGGACCTCGCCCCTATCCGCTCCGCGCCGAGCCGGCGAACCTGCTCGTGGTGAACGGGACTCCTTATCTCATCGATGCCGGCGAGGGCGTCGCGGGTCAGATCGCCCAGGCGGGATTCGCGCTGCCGAAGGTGCGGACGATCTTCATCACTCATCATCACATCGACCATGACGCCGGGCTGTCACCGCTGATCGCACTGACATGGTTCGATACAGCCTGGGATAACCAGTCGCTGCCGCCGGTGCAGATCTACGGGCCGCCGGCCACTCGGTTCCTGACTCGAGCGGCACTCGACTACCTCAGCGTCTCCGAGCGCATCTTCCGCGCGGGAGTGCCGGCACTGCAGCCGGCAGCAACCATGTTCAGCGCGCACGACATTCACGCCAACGGCGAGTTCTATCGCGACAGCCGCATCAGCGTCACTGCCGCCGAAAACACTCACTTCCATTCCAAGTCCGGCTCCGCCGCGACGGGCAGGGACATGTCGTTCTCCTACCGGTTCGATACTCCACAGGGCTCGGTCGTATTCACCGGAGACACCGGGCCCAGTCCGGCGGTGACGGCACTGGCGCGGAATGCGGACGTGCTGGTCAGTGAGGTCTGCCTGTGCGACACCCCCGCAGATGTCAAGCCGACGGCGACGTCACAAGCAAGCATGCGGACGGCGGCGGCGATCGACCAGACAGAGAACTTCCACATGCACAACGAGCACCTGACACCGGAGGAGGTCGGCAAGCTGGCGACGGCGGCACACGTCAGGGTCGTCATCCTGACGCACTTCGTGCCGGGCAAGACCACGGATCCGACCACGTTCACGGCCGGTGTCATGCGGTACTTTTCCGGCCCCGTCATCCCGGGGAAGGATCTGCTGGAGTACGACCTTCGCTGACCGGTCCGGGCAGCGGCTCGATGCGGCCGAGGAGGAACACGAAGGCGGCAACCCCCGCAACCAACACCAGGCCGGCAACCAGGAAGGCGCCGACGAAGGAGTGCGTCCTGTCGGCGATGAAGCCGGTGACGATCGGCGCCACCACACCCATCATGGTGTTGGAGAAATTCATGAGGCCGCCGACGGCACCGACTCCACCCTTGGGAGCAACCAACGACGGCAGGGACCAGGCGACTGCCGCGGCCGCGGAGAGGCCGGTCAGTGCGATCGAGATCCACATCAAGGCGATGCCCGGGCGGGACGTAGCCGTGGCACCCAGCACTGCGAGACCGCCACACATGCCGATCACCAGCACGGCCTTGCGGACGCGCGTCTCGTCATGTCCCCTGCCGATTAGGAAGTCGATCAGCCAGCCGCCGACCATCAGGTCGGCGAGTGAGCCGCAGGCCCACGGGATCGCCGCAAAGCCGGCTGAAGACAGCATGCTGCGGTGCATCGTCTCCCTGAGATAATCGGGCAGCCAGGTCAGAAAGAGATGGAAGCTGTAACCATAGGCGCCGAATCCGATCACGATTCCCCACACCTTGCGCGTGCTCAGCAAGTAGACGAGCACACTGGCGATGCTTCCGGCAGGCTGCCCTTCGGGCTCCGCACCGCCGGTGGCAAGGTATTGCCGCTCCTCGCGTGTCAGCTTGGGATGTTGGCTGGGGTCGCGGTACTTCCAGCAGAATGCCAGGAAATAGACGAAGCTCAGTGCCGCCACCACGGCGAAGCCCCAGCGCCAGCCGAAGCGCACCACGGCCAGCGCGACCAGCGGCACGCCGATGACGTTCGAGAACTTCGCCCCGACGTCGAAAAGCGCCGTCGACAGAGCTCTCTCGGAGCGCGGGAACCAGTAACCGATGGCCTTCGAGCTGCCGGGGAAGCTCGGCGCTTCGGCGATGCCGAGCAACAGTCGCGCGGCAAAAATGCCGCCGAAGCCGCTCGCGCAAGCCGTGAGCACCTGCGCCACGCTCCACAGGAGGGCACTCCAACGGCCGACCCTGGTCACGCCGAGGCGATCGACTACCAGGCCGACGGGGATCTGCAGCGCTGCGTAGCTCCAGAAAAAGGCGCTCAGCAGGAGTCCGTAATCGGTCTTCGTCAGATGGAATGAGCTTTCGAGCTGCGGGTATGCGACCGAGAGGCTGATGCGGTCGAAGTAATTGATCAGCACGCCGGCGGCGATCAGCCCGGCGATGCGCCAGCGAAGTCGCGGAACGCGCTCGCCGGCGGGATTCAAGCGGGCATCTGCAGTGCGCAGGCGGTAGCGAGCGCGGCGGCCCGCCGCGCCGATTCGGCATCGAGTCGCAGCCCGAAGGTCGAAACGAGCGCATCCGCGAGCCCGGACTCTCCGAGGAAGCGCCGCTCCAGTCCTCCCTGGGCATGACGCACGGTCAGGCGGTTGTTCAATAGCGTCGTGCGCCGCTCCGGCGTGGTCATCGCGACGCGCAGCTCCTGGCGAAATCGTGATTCCGGATGAGTCGATGTGTACCAGTTGGCCGCTACGTAGTCGATCTCGAGCGCGGGCTCCGGCGCGAGCAGATAAACGGGATGCCAGCCCTCGGGAAGCTGGGCTTCGAGGACGGTCCACGTGCCGCGCGATGTCAGGCGGAACGCTTCGTGCCGTGTTGGCTGCGCCATGCCGGCGCAGTCCACGCGCAACGGAGCGCCCGGGACGCAACTGCCGAAGCCCACATCCGCCAGCCACCGCTCACCATCGATCGTGACGCGCAGCGCCATGTGGGTCAGGGGTAGAGGAGGGGCATCGTGCGGTCGCATCCAGACCACGCGCCCGATCAGCCCCTCGACGATGAATCCCAACGCGTCGAGCACCCGCTTGAGGAGACCATTCTGCTCGAAGCAGTAGCCGCCGCGGCCGGCATCGATGAGCTTGGCCTGGAGGGCTCCCGGACTGAGATCGACCGGGCGACCGAGGAAAACGTCGACGGCCTCGAAGGGAATTGCCGCCGGGTGCAGCGCCGTCAGGGCGCGCAGCGTTTCGAGATCTGCCCGGGGACGGCCGTGGTAGCCGATCCGGGCGAGGTAGCGGTCGAGGTCGATTGCGTCCTTGCCAGCGGATAATTGCGCTGATTCCGGCATGGCGATGTTGGCCGTCTGCGGCGAGGTGATGCAGTCTAGCGGCTGGAAGCCGTGACGGCAAAGGAGTCGGATGCTATGGTGAGCCTGTACGACCCGCCTCAATCGAGTGGAGGACATGTGGCGCGACGATATCTGCTGCACGCATTTGCGACGGCTGTTGTGTTCGGATTGGTACCAATCGCGTTTGCCGCTTCCACCGCCAATTATCACCTGACGCGCAGCGTGCGGCTGGGCGCGCCGGATCGCTGGGACTATGTCATTTACGACAGTCCATCGCACCGCGTCTACGTCGCTCACGGCGACCGCCTGACGGTCGTGGACGGCAGGAGCGGCAGGATCGTCGGCGAGGTCGCCGGCATGCCGGGAGGCACGCATGGCATCGCCATCTCTCATGCCGCGGGACTCGGCTACACCGATGATGGCCGCGCGGGCGAAGCCGTGGCTTTCAGCCTGAAAACTTTGAAGGTGGTGAAACACCTCACGGCGGCGCCGGACGCCGACGCCGTTACCATCGATCCGACCAGCGGGCATGTTTTCGTGGTCGACGGTGATCCGGGCCTGCTCACCGTGATCGATCCCGCGAGGGATCGAGTGGTCGCAACGGTGCATGTGGGCAGCAAGATGGAGTACCCGGTCGCCGGCGACAACGGCAAGGTGTACGTGAATGGAGTGGAAAAGCGGGAGATCTACCGCGTCGACACCGCGACCAACCAGGTCGATGCCACCTGGTCGATCCCGCAGTGCCAGGCGCCGCATGGCCTGGCCATTGACAGCGCGACACACCGGCTTTTCTCCAGTTGTGAGAACGGCCGCCTGATGGTCGTCAATGCCGACACCGGCGCGACGGTTGCGACATTGCCGATCGGTCAAGGCACCGACGCCGCGGCTTTCGACCCGACGCGCAAGCTGATCTTCAGCTCCAACGGTATGGATGGCACGCTGTCAGTCATCCGCGAGGTCGACGCCAACACCTTCGTGCCCGCCGGGACGGTCAGGACCGCCTTATCGGCGCGCACGATGAGCGTGGATCCGGTCAGCGGCCGGATCTTCCTGGCGGCGGCCGCGACCAACGCCAAAGCGATGGCCGCGTTCCGTGCAGCCCGAGAGGCGGGCAGGCGCGGTCCGTCGCCATTCACCCCCGGCTCGCTCGAGCTCCTCTTTTTCGATCCGGTGAAGTAGCCCGCGGACTGAGCGCGAGCTCAAGCGGGTCGCGTATGATCGGCGGGGGGTGCCTCGCATGAACAGACGCTCTTTTTTGAACGCAGCTGCCGCGACTGCGATCGGCTCGGTTGCGGCCGGCCCCGCGTTGGCGCGATCGCAGTCCGACCCGCCGGGCTTGCCGCCGCCGCCGCGGGATTGGAACGACCCCCCGTCGGTCCTCTACCCGGACCCGGCGATCGAGGCCTTCGATCCCCGCTTCAAGAAGTACATCGTCGGCACGACGGAGGTCCGCCGGCTCTGGACCGGTGCGGAGTGGACCGAGGGGCCGGCCTACTTCGGCGACATGCACTGCGTGATCTTCAGTGACGTGCCGAACAATCGGCTCATGCGTTACGACGAAGTCACGGGACAAACCACAGTCTTCCGCTACCCATCGAACGACGCCAACGGCAATACGCGTGACCGGCAGGGGAGGTTGGTGACCTGTGAGCAGCGCACCCGGCGCATCACGCGCACCGAATACGACGGCAGCATCACCGTGCTCGTGGACCGTTATCGGGGCAAGAGGCTCAATTCTCCGAATGGCGTGGTCGTGAAGACCGACGGCACGGTATGGTTCACCGATCCCACCTATGGCATCGAGGGGGATCACGAGGGCTGGCGCGGCAAATCCGAGCTGCCAGGCAGCGTCTACCGCTTCGATCCGCGCAGCGGCACGCTGATGGCGGTGGCGGACGACTACAAGCAGCCGAATGCCATCTGCTTCTCTCCTGACGAGAAGAAGCTCTATGTTTCCGAGACTGCCGCGCCGCCGTCATACATTTGTCTTTACGACGTCCGCGATGACGGCAGACTCGGCAAAGCACACGTCCTCCATGACTTGGCGGACACGCACGGTGGCATCGCCGATGACATCCGCGTCGACGAGGATGGCAACCTGTGGTGCGCGGGCGGCTGGTCGCCAGACAGGAATTTCAATGGCGTCAGCATATTCGCGCCCGACGGCACTCCGATCGGCCGCATCGTGTTGCCGGAAGTGGCGGCGAACCTGTGCTTTGGCGGATACGAGCACAACCGTACCCGGCTCTACATCTGTGCCAGTACTTCACTCTATGCGGTATACGTGGGCGTGCGCGGCCTGGGGGTTTGAGCGGAACATGAGAACTTGCACTTCAATATTGGCCGTTGCGATTTCCTGCGCGGTTGCCGCAACGGCAGCCGGACAAACCGCACCGTCAGCATCCGCCCGGACGCTGGCAGGCGACTGGGAGTACGTGGTCAATCCGCCGCTCAAATTGCTGCTGCACCTGCATGTGAGTGCCGACGGCGCCATGTCCGGAACGGTGGACATACCCGGCTCGCCACCGAAGCAGATCGCACTCAGCAACGTTTATCTTGCCGGCAACATGCTCACTTATACGATGCCGCCGCTGGGAACGATCCATGAGGTGGTACTGCCCGGAGGAACGAAAATGGTTGGCCCCTACATGTGGGTCAAAGCGGGCTCGATCGTGTTGTCACCGCCATTCGAGCCGCTGTCGCGACTGGCGGGCGATTGGGAGTCGCCTACCATAGGACCGACGCCGCTGGTGCTGCGGCTACGCCTCGATGCCAAGGGCGCGTTGACGGCGACGATCGACGTGCCGGAGCCGATGTCGCAACGCGTACCGCTAAAGGACGTTGCGGTGAGTGGCCGCACGCTTACCTACGCGATGGCAGACGGACATACTTACCAGGGCGCCTTCAGCACAGACGGCACGACCGTGGCAGCGACAGGAATGTCGACGATCGATGCGATGTGGCATCACGTGAGAACCGCCGCTCAGGCGGCTGCGAGGGAGGCGGCCGCCAGTGCCAATCCGGTAAACGGGGATTGGGTGGGCACCGGAAATTACACTGCTAGTTTCCCTGGGCTCCCACCCAGCAAAGGCACCGCGACGCTCGCATTTCACTTCCGAGCGACCCAGCGTCGTGCGTCGTGAAGATGGTTGGGAGCAGCGATAGTCCCTTACCCTGCCGGATGACGCAGTCAGGGAAAGCCGTGCACATGGAAGTGCTGGGCTATCAAGCGACGTTCAACGGAGCGCTAGGTGCAGACGGAAGCCATCTGAGCGGTGCCTGGACGATGGGAGGGCCGTGGCACTGGACAGGGCCGATGCAGATCGACCTTATCCGCAAGGGCACAGCACAATGAGGAAGCCGCTAGGGCATTAGCTCATATACGAGACAATATCGGGTCAAACGTCCAGATTTGTCACGGAAAGCGCATTCTTCTCGATGAATTCGCGCCGCGGCTCCACCTGATCGCCCATCAAGGTCGTGAAGATGTCGTCGGCAGCGACGGCGTCCTCGATCTTCACCTGCAGCAGACGACGGGTTTGGGGATTGATGGTCGTCTCCCAGAGCTGCTCGGGATTCATCTCCCCCAGGCCTTTGTAGCGCTGGATCGTCTGCCCCTTGCGGGCCTGGTCGAAGAGCCACTTCATCGCTTCCTTGAAGGAGCCGATGTCCTGCCGCTCCTCGCCGCGGCCGACGAAGGCGCCGTCGCCGATGAGGCCTGCCAGGGTGCGGGCGAGATCGGCGATCCGCTGGTATTCCGCCGAGTCGAAGAACTCGCGCGGCAGGTACTTGTGGCTAGCGGTACCGTGCTCGGTCTTGTGGATCATGATGCGCGTCGCATGCTCGCCGGACGCGCTGTGCAGCTCCACACGGTAAGCGCGCGTGGCATCGTCGAGAGAGTTGAGCCGCTGGTGCAGCTCCTGCGCCCAGCTGCGCAACCAGTCGATCCGGTCGAAGTCCGCCGGCTTCACCTCCGGCATGTAGATGAGCTGCTCGAGCAGCCGGTCATCGTAGCGGCGTGACCAGCGCTTGATGATCGCCTGGACCTCCATGTACTTGCGGGACAGAGCCTCGAGACCCGGACCCTGCAGCGGCGGTGCCGATGCGTTCACGTGCAGCGCCGCAGTCTCCAGCGCAGTATTGAGCAGAGCGGCATCGAGCTCCGGCTCATCCCTGACATACAACTCCTGCTTGCCGCGTTTCACCTTGAAGAGCGGCGGCTGGGCGATATAGATGTGACCGTGTGCAATGAGGTCCGGAAGCTGCCGATAGAAGAATGTCAGAAGCAACGTCCGAATGTGGCTACCGTCAACATCGGCGTCGGTCAGGAGAACGACACGGTGGTAGCGTAGCTTGTTGATATCGAAATCGTCCTTGCCGATGCCGCATCCCAACGCGGTGATCAGCGTACCCACCTCCACCGACGCCAGCATCTTGTCGAAGCGCGCCTTCTCCACATTCAGGATTTTGCCTTTGAGCGGCAGGATGGCCTGAGTTCGCCGGTCCCGGCCCTGCTTGGCGGAGCCACCGGCCGAGTCGCCCTCGACGATGAAGATCTCGGACAGCGCCGGATCCTTCTCCTGACAATCTGCCAACTTGCCCGGCAGCCCGGCGACATCGAGAGCGCCTTTGCGGCGCGTCATCTCACGCGCGCGGCGCGCGGCCTCGCGCGCACGCGCGGCCTCGATCATCTTGGCGACAATGCCCTTGGCTTCCTGCGGGTGCTCGAGCAGAAACTCCTGGAGCTTGCCGGCGACCACCGCCTCGACGACACCCTTGACCTCGGAGGACACCAGCTTGTCCTTGGTCTGCGAGGAGAACTTGGGGTCGGGCAGCTTCACCGACAGGATGGCCGTCAGTCCCTCGCGGGAATCGTCGCCGGTGGTCGGCAACTTGTCCTTCTTTACGGACAACTCTTTCTCGATGTAGTCGTTGAGCGTGCGGGTGAGCGCGCTGCGAAACCCGGCCAGGTGCGTGCCGCCGTCCTTCTGCGGAATGTTGTTGGTATAGCAGAACATGCTCTCCTGGTAGGAGTCGTTCCACTGCATGGCGACTTCGACCGACACCGGGCCGTCCTGACTCTTGAACCAGAACACCGACTCATGGATCGGCACGCGCGTGCGGTTGAGGTACTTCACGAAGGCCTTGAGGCCGCCTTCGTGCTGAAAAACGTCGGACTTGTTCTCGCGCTCGTCGATGAGCTCGATGCGCACGCCCGAGTTGAGGAACGAGAGCTCCCGAAGACGCTTGGCGAGGATGTCGTAGTTGAACTGGATGTTCGTGAAGATCTGCGAGCTTGGCTTGAAGCGCACCACCGTGCCTCGCTCGGCCGTATCGCCGACCACGGCCAGGGGTGCGACCGGATCGCCGAGGTGGTATTCCTGGCGATGTACCTTGCCGTCCCGATATACGGTCAGCAGCAGGTGGTCCGAGAGCGCATTGACCACGGAAACGCCCACCCCGTGGAGGCCGCCGGACACCTTGTAGGAGCTGGCGTCGAATTTCCCGCCCGCGTGCAGCACGGTCATGATGACCTCAGCCGCGGAACGCCCCTCCTCCGGGTGAATATCCACTGGAATTCCGCGCCCGTTGTCCCATACGGTCACAGACTCATCCGCGTGGATCGTGGCTACGATGCTGTCGCAGTACCCGGCCAGCGCCTCGTCGATGGCGTTGTCCACGACCTCGAACACCATGTGGTGCAGGCCGCTGCCGTCGTCGGTATCACCGATGTACATCCCTGGGCGCTTGCGTACCGCATCGAGGCCCTTTAGTACTTTGATTTTGCTGGAATCGTAGACGTCGTCTTCAGGCATGCCAAGGTCCGTTCTCAGGATAGGACATTATACCGGCCCACCCTCCCCTGTTCCACGTGAAACACCCGGTCTGGAGCACCAAAAGCCGCTGTTTTCGGGTGCAGCGAGGTAATTACCATCTGACACCCAAGTGGCGCGATCTGGCGGACAAAATGCCCCAAGTGCTCCGCATCGAGCTCCGCCGCTGGATCATCCAGAAGTAGGGTCGGAGTCGTCCCCGAAACCTCCTTGAGCAGCCGCAATTGTGCCAAGGTCAGGGCCACCGCCATGAGCTTCTGCTGTCCCCGCGACAGCACCTCTCGCGCGAGCTTTCCGTCGGCCCGAATCACTATATCTGCCCGATGCGGCCCGGAATGCGTAAGTCCCCGCGCCTCATCCCGGTCACGTGAAGCCTCGAGGGCTTCCGCCAGCGAATGCTGCATTCCCCACCCGCGAAAGTAATGCAGCTCCCCCGCCGGGCAATCCAACCCGGCCACGACCTCCCGCCAGCAGGGCTGCATTTGCTCGACCACGGCGCGCCTGGCTTCCGAGATCCTCTCGCCAAGCCCCGCCACTTCCACGTCCCAGGGCTTCGTGCTCCCTCGGGTGCGCAGTACCGCGTTCCGCTGCCGCACCGCCCGTGTATAGCGCACCCAGCAGTCCGCGAATTGAGGTTCCACGTGGAACACTGCCCAATCGAGCCATCGCCTCCTTCTCCTGCCGCCTTCCTCGATCAGCTTGTGGATTTCCGGATCGATGACCTGGACGGGAAACACCCGCGATAGATCCGCCAGTGACGCCACGGCCGTAGCGTCGATCCGAGCCCTGGTCCCGTCCTTGCGATCGACCTCCACGCCGACCGCATGCACAAGCCCACTCGCCTCCGGCCCCGAGCTCTCGGTCCTTCCAAAGACGACCAGGCGCTCCTGGCCATGCCGGACCAGCCGCTCTGAATTGCGAGTGCGAAACGATCGGCCCCGACCCAGCAGGAATATCCCCTCGAGCAGCGAGGTCTTGCCCGACCCGTTGCCTCCCCAGATGAGGTTGCGTCCCGGGTGCAGAGAAAGCTCCGCTTGCTCGATGCAGCGGAGATCGCGAATGGTTAGCTCGCCGAGGATCATGGGTCCGTGATTGTGACACTCGGCGCACGGGGCCGCGGTTGCAAAGGGACCTGGCGGGGGGACGTCGTGAATCCGGTTGCGCGGGCTACCGCCCGCTCACTGATCCGTGGAGGCTCCGTTCCGTCATCCCTGACTCCACAGGCCCCCGCCAAATCCCTTTGTAACCCCGGCCCCTTGGTGCTGCACCGCGACTAGAGAGCGTTCCGTCTTAGAGATCGAAGGGGCAACTTCAGCCCGCGAACGCAAGGGGAGCGAGATGCGTAATGGGTTCTGGCCAGAAGCTGATCGCCAGGAAGGCGATCCGCTAGCCTACAGGGACGTACTCGCGGCGTTCTGGCCAGGACCCATTACGGAGCTCGCTCCCAGCCCAAGCGCATCAAAATCTCCTGCTCGTATCAACAGAGGATCAATCAAAGCCGCATAGGCATCACAACGTACCGCGTCTGAGTCAATCCCGGCGCATGTATCAAACAGCTGCTGTTCGAATCAGTGAGCCCGATCTCCACCTTATCTCCCTCGATCGCGCTCAAAGCATCCAGCAAGTAGTTGACATTGAACCCGATCTCGACCTCATCTCCCGCATAGACCACCTCGACCTGGTCCTCCGCCTCCTCCTGCTCCGGATTGTGCGCCTGGATGGTCAGCAGATCCGTGCGCACCGCCAGCCGAATCCCCCGGTATTTCTCGTTCGAGAGGATCGCCGTCCGCTGCAGGGCTTGTCGCAGAAGCTCCCGATCCGCCAGCACCAGTTTCCCCGGACTGGCCGGAATGACCCGGCCGTACTCCGGGAATCTGCCATCGATCAGCTTCGAAGTGAAGCGAATGTCGCCAATCTGAGCGCGAACGTGATTCGTGCCGATCGCCAGTTCCACATCTCCCTCGGTTCCGAGGATTCGCTGCAGCTCCAGCACGCCCTTGCGCGGCACGATGACCTGGCCCGTCTTGCCTGGCGAAGGAAGGGCCATCTCGCAGAGAGCCAGCCGGTGTCCATCCGTCGCCACGGCGCGCAGAGCGCTTTCCTGAGTCTCGAGGAGCAGCCCGTTGAGGTAGTAGCGCACGTCCTGCTGCGCCATCGAGAAATGCGTCTTGTCGATGAGACGCCGGAACTCGCCCTGCGGCAGGGAGAGAGTCTGCGCGGCATTGATCTCCTCGACGACCGGAAACTCCGCCGCCGGCAAGGTGGACAGCGTGAAACGGCTGCGGCCCGCGCGCACGACTATGCGCTCCCCCTCCGTACTCAGAGTGATGCTCACTCCGTCCGGAAGCGCACGAAAGATGTCGACGAGCTTGCGGCCCGGCACGGTAATGTCTCCCGCCTGCTCCAATCCGACCTTCGTGGCGGCAACGAGCTCGACCTCGAGATCCGTGCCCGTAATCGCAAGCCGGTTGTCCCGTGCCGACAGCAACACATTCGCCAGCACTGGCATCGTCTGCCGTCGCTCGACCACGCCGATCACGCTTTGCAGGGGGGCAAGAAGATCCTCGCGCTTCGCTGTCAGCTTCATAATCTCTTCTTTCTTTAGGATCTTAAAATTCAGATTGTAGTAGTGATTAGGCCTGGGGATAGCGGGAACAACCTCATTGATCCCATGAGATCAACGGCTTGGCCCGTCCATGATGCACCAGTTTCATGGCACGACCTGCGCGGCGACTGTGGGCGGCCTGTGCGTAACTTTATCCCCAGAAATGCCCACAGATAATTCACAGGCCTGCCCCCATCAACCCGTCAGGGTTCTCAACAGGTTCGAATAGTCCTCGCTCATCCGCACTTCGGAGCTACGCAGCTCCTTGATGCGCTTGCACGCGTGTAACACCGTCGTGTGGTCGCGGCCGCCGAAAGCATCGCCGATCTCTGGCAGGCTGTGGCTGGTGAGCTCCTTGGCCAGCGCCATCGCGACTTGGCGGGGCCGTGCTACCGAGCGGCTGCGGCGCTTGGAAAGAAGATCCGCCATGCGGACTTTGTAGTAGTCGGCCACGGTCTTCTGGATATTCTCGATGGTGACCAGCTTCGCCTGCAGGGATAGCAGGTCTTTCAGCGCCTCGCGAGTGAAATCGAGCGTGATCGCGTGGCCGGTGAAGCGCGAGTTGGCAATGACGCGGCGCAACGCGCCTTCGAGCTCGCGCACGTTGGAACGGATGCGCTTCGCAATGAAGAATGCGACTTCCTCGGGCAGGTGAGCGCTGGCGGATTGCGCCTTGGACATGAGGATGGCGACGCAGGTCTCGAGCTCCGGCGGCTCGATGGCAACCGTCAATCCCCAGCCAAAGCGCGATTTCAGCCGCTCCTCCAGACCCTCGACCTCTTTCGGATAGCGATCGCAGCTCAGGATGACCTGGTGCTGGCCTTCGAGCAGCTCGTTGAAGGTGTGGAAGAACTCCTCCTGCGAGCGCTCCTTGCCGGCGAAGAACTGGATGTCGTCGATGAGCAGCGCATCGAGGGAGCGGTACGCAGTCTTGAACTCGTTCATGGTGTTGTGCTGCAGCGCACGCACCATGTCACCGACGAATCGCTCCGAGTGCACGTAGGCAATGCGCGCCTCGCCATCGCGTTCCTTGATGAGGTGCGCGACGGCGTGCATGAGATGGGTCTTGCCGAGACCCACACCGCCGTAGAGGAACAGCGGGTTATAGGCACGGCCCGGATTTTCCGCGACCTGCCGGGAAGCGGCTTTGGCGAGCTGATTGCTCTTGCCCTCCACGAACGTGCCGAAGGTGGAATCCCCGTTGAGGCGGGCACCGACGACCAGGCCCTCTGCACGCCGCGGTCGCTGCGCCGGTGAGGCGGCTCCCGGCGGCGCAACCGGCGTCACAGCGGCGCGCTTGGGCGTGCTGCGTGAGCCGACCTCGACGGTGACGATGGGCGCGTCTCCGGTGCTCCCGTCGCGCAGCAACTCGCCAATGCGCGGCAGCAGATTCTCGTTGATCCATTCGACCGCGAAGCGGTTGGGCGCGAGCAGCTTGAGCGCACCGGCCCCTTCGAGCGCCTGCAGCGGCCGCACCCAGGTATTGAACTGCTGCTCCGGAAGCTCGGCCTCCAACGCGCATTTGCACCGAGCCCAAAGCGACGCTTCCACGCGCGTTGCCTCCGCGACTGCTTCGACGGGGAAAGGGCTGCGGAGTCTATACCCTTGAGCGCCGCGGCTGAAGGTTTTGCGCGACCCAATCCATGGGCCGCGACGACCAATCTCTATTGACACCTTGGCGCTCAACGGCTTAGCCTTGCCGCCCCTTTTTGGAACCCCCACGGATCCTCTGGAGCGCCCCGAATGAAGCGTACCTATCAGCCTAGCAAAGTGCGTCGCAAGCGCACGCACGGGTTCCGGGCACGCATGGCGACCCAGAACGGCCGCAAAGTGCTGGCCCGTCGCCGCGCCAAGGGGCGGCGGAAGCTGATCCCTTAAGGCGCTCCGAACAGGCTCCGACTTTCAAGGTTGCCACTCCTGGCCGTACTCTGGGGGCACGGCTGGCGGAGATGTGCTGGGACGGCCCACTGGGCCGGCTCCAGCAATTAGACTATGCACCGGCTTACTTTCCCGGCGCACAAGCGTCTGCGGCGCAAGTCGGAATTCGACGCCGCGTATGCGCGCGGCCGGCGCTTTGGCAACGGATTCTTCGCGGTGACAGCAAGCAGCAACGACAAGCACGGCGCGCGCCTCGGGATGGCAGTTGCCGTGCGTACCGCCGGCAACGCCGTGGAGCGCAATCGTCTCCGCCGCATCGTCCGGGAATCATTCCGCCTGCACCAGCATTCCCTGCCTGCTGTCGATCTCGTCGTCAGCGCGCGGCCGAAAGCCCGGGGAATACCGGGAGCGCAGTTGCATGCGAGCCTGGTTGAACTGTGGACGAAAATCATCGAGGGCTCAGCATGAGCCGAGTCATGCGCCTGCTCGCGATCTGCCTGATCCGCTGCTACCAGTGGACCATCAGCCCAATGCTCGGCCCCTGCTGCCGATTCCAGCCCTCGTGCTCCCATTACACCGCGGAGGCGATCGGCCGGTTCGGCCTGTTGCGCGGCGGCTGGCTCGGCGCGAGGCGCATCGCGCGCTGCCATCCCTGGCATGCCGGCGGGTTCGATCCGGTGCCTTTTTCGCTTCGGACATCCAATGAGTAACAGTCCGCGCTTCTACCTCTGGCTCGCGCTCGCAGTGGTCCTGTGGATCAACTACACGACCTGGCAACGCGAGTATCCGCCGCTTCCGGCCGCATCGGCCGCTCCGAGTCAGACTGTGCCATCCAAACAGTCGAGCTCGTTGGCCAACACCATTCCCCAGCTGCAGCAGTCCAACGCGCCGAGCGCCGCCGCGGCGCCCGCTACTACTACGGCGCCTCCTCGTCCTCCGGCAGCTGCCGTCGCAGGCATCCCCGCCGTGGTACCGGCGGCGTCCGCGAATGCGCCGCTGATCCACGTGCATACGGATGTTTACGACATCAACATCAGCACCCGCGGCGGCACAGTGGAGCGGGTGCATCTGCTCAAGTACGCGGAAATCAAAGGCCAGGCGGCTCGGGTGGAGCTCGAGAACGACGCCGGCCCGGAGACCGTATATCTGTTGCAGAGCGGACTCGCGGGATCGGGAAATTCCGCGTACCCGAATCACGCCGCGCTGTTCACGGCGCCGCAGCAGAGTTATGACATGGACGGCTCGCCGCAGCTGCGCGTACCGCTTACCTGGAGCAGCGACGGCATCACGGTGACCAAGACGTTCGTCTTCACGAAAGGCGCCTACGGCATCGGTCTCGAGTACAGCATTCAGAATCACAGCTCGGCGGCGTGGAAGGTGGCTCCCTACGACCAGCTCTACCGGGACGATCCGCGGACCAAGAGCAGCTACTTCAACCCCAACAGCTACGCCTATCACGGGCCTGCCCTGTGGAACGGCGTGAAATACGAGCGGCTCGATCCCTCCAAGGCGGAAAACCAGCACTTCACCGAGGCCGTGACCAACGGTTGGATTGCGGCCACCCAGAACGACTTCGTGAGCGCGGTGGTGCTGCCCAAAGGCGCGGCCTATACGTTCAGCTTGAACGTCTCCGGACCCGAGTACGTGCTGGCGGCGATGGGCCCCCCGCAGACCGTCGCCGCCGGAGCGGCGCTCATCATCAGCCAGACGCTGTTCGTCGGCCCGATGTTGCATTCGCAACTGGAAAAGATCGAGCCGAGCCTCAAGTACGTGGTTGGCTACGGCTATCTGACCATAGTCGCGGGCCCGCTCTTCTGGTTGTTGAGCAAGGTGCACGCGATCACCGGCAATTGGGGGGTCGCCATCATCCTGGTGACGTTCCTCCTCAAGCTCCTGCTCTATCCGCTGTCGGAGGCGAGCGGCCGCTCCATGGCGAAGATGAAAGCGCTCGGCCCGCGCATCAAGAACATCCAGGAGACCTACAAGGACGACAAGGAAAAGCTCGGGCGCGCCATGATGGACGTCTACAAGCGCGAGAAAGTGAACCCGGTATCCGGGTGCCTGCCCATGGTGGTGCAGCTGCCGGTATTCCTCGCCTTCTACTGGGTGCTGCTCTACAGCGCGGAGATGCGCCAGGCGCCGTTCGCGTTCTGGATCCAGGACCTGTCGGCGCGCGACCCCTACTTCATCCTGCCGGGCGTCATGGCGATCGCCATGTTCGTGCAGTACAAGCTCAATCCCACCTCGGCCGATCCCACGCAAGCGAAGGTCATGATGGTCATGCCGATCGCGATGTCGGCGATGTTCGCCTTCTTCCCCGCGGGCCTCGTGCTCTACTACGTCACGAACACCATCCTCGGGGTCGCGCAACAATGGAACATCAATCGCCGGCTCGGGGTCAGCAACGCCCTGACGGGCAGCTGATGCGCGTCGGGCCCGTGACGAGGCTGCTCCATGGGCGGAACGGTTGAGCGGTTTGCGCTGGAGTCGTTGGTGGCCGCGGCGAGCGGCCCTTCAACCGGAGCCGGACCGGCGGTAGCCTCAGCGGAATGAGCCGCGCCGATACCATCGTGGCGGCGGCGACGCCGCCCGGAAGAGGCGGCATCGGGATAGTACGCGTCTCGGGTCCGCGGGTGCCCGAAATCGCCGCCGTGCTGCTTGGCGAGCTGCCGCTGCCGCGCCGGGCCGGCTTTGCCCGGTTCCTCGATGCCGCGCAGGATCCGATCGATGCCGGCCTCGCGCTCTTCTTCCCCGGGCCGCATTCCTACACCGGCGAGCACGTGCTCGAGCTGCACGGCCACGGCGGACCGCTGGTGCTCGAGGCATTGGTGGCACGGGTGACGGAGCTCGGCGCGCGGCGCGCGCTGCCCGGAGAGTTCACCCAACGGGCGTTCCTCAACAACAAGCTCGACCTCACCCAGGCGGAGGCGATCGCCGACCTGATCGATGCCGGCTCGCGCGAAGCGGTGCGCGCGGCCATGCGGTCCCTGCAGGGGGAATTCTCCGCCATGGTGCGTGGGCTCACCGATGCGGTGATCGACCTGCGGACTTATGTCGAGGCAGCCATCGACTTCCCTGAGGAGGAGATCGACTTCCTGGCCGACCGGGAGCTCGAGCAGCGCTTCGAGACCGTGAACGACCATTTCGAGGCGGTCGAGCAGAGCGCGCGCCAGGGGCGGCTGCTGCGCGAAGGGATGACGGTCGTGATCGCCGGTCGACCCAATGCGGGCAAGTCGAGTCTGCTCAATCGGCTGGCCGGCTATGACGCGGCAATCGTGACGGCGATCCCGGGTACCACCCGCGACATCGTCCGCGAGCGGATCGATATCGACGGCATGCCCCTGCATATCCTCGATACCGCGGGCCTCCGTGAGGACGCGGGCGTGGTCGAAGCGGAGGGCATCCGACGGGCGCACCTCGAGATGCGGCGCGCCGACAGAGTGCTCTTCGTCATCGACGCAGTCGCCGACTCCGGCGCGGCCGCCTTTGCCGAGGAACGGAGCCGCTTGCCGGTCGATGTCCCTGTGACGCTGGTATTCAACAAATGCGACCTGGCGACCGGCATCCCGGTCGCCGACACCGTGACGGGGCCGCCGCGACTGGCTCTCTCCGCCCGCACGGGTGAGGGACTGGACATGCTGCGTGCGCACCTGAAGACCTGCATGGGATACCAGACGCTGGAGGCCGGCACGGTCTCCGCTCGGCAACGCCATCTCGAAGCGCTCGACCGCGCCCGCCGGCTGGTGGCTGAAGCGGAGCGGCAGCTGCGGGAGAGCCGCGCCGGCGAGTTGGTCGCCGAGGAGCTGCGCGGCGCACAGCAGGCCCTCAACGAGATCACCGGGGAGTTCACCAGCGAGGACCTGCTGGGTCGGATCTTCGGCAGCTTCTGCATCGGTAAGTGAATATGCTAGCGGTCCCCATTTACGCCCGCGGATCCAAGAAAAAGGCGTCACGGTGTACCAGCGAATCCTCTTGGCCTACGACGGCACCCTCGAAGGGCGCACCGCGCTGCGCGAGGGGGCGCTCCTGGCGCGCCGCTATGGCGCGCAGGTATTCGTGCTCTCAGTCATCCGGGAGGCGGCTGGCACCAAGCTAGGCGAGGGCGTCGGGGGCGGAGGCGTCGCACAGCAGCAGGGGGAATACGAGCGCGTGCTGCAGGAGGGCATGGCGCGACTCACGACGCTCGGTTTCCATGCATCGGGCAAGCTCGTCATCGGTGAGCCGGCCCGGGAGATCGGCGCTTATGCGCAGCAGGTGAAAGCCGACCTGGTCGTCGTCGGGCATCGGCGCCAGACTGCGATCGGGCGCTGGTGGTCGGGGCCGAGCGGCGCGTATCTCAGCGATCACATCGGCTGCAGCCTGCTGGTTTGCCAGAACGTCATCGACGAGGCCCAGTTCGCGACACTGCTCGCGCAGAATGAGCTCGGACCCGCCGGCGCCGCGGCAGTGGAGCAAGCGGCCGTCTCTCCCGCCCCGGTGGTACATGCGCCGTCTCCCACTCCCGCGCCGGCGCACCCGGCCCCGTCGGCCACGCGCCGCCGGTTGCGTGTCGTGTTGTTTCTGCTCCTGCCTCTGGCGCTCATCATCGCGCTGATCGCCTACGCCATGGGTGGTAACACCATGTCGACGGACGACGCTTACGTGGATGCCAACACCGTCGGTGTGTCGGCCGACGTGGCGGGCATCGTCGCGCAGGTGTACGTCAAGGAAAACCAACGGGTCACCCGTGGTCAGGTCCTCTATACCCTGGGGGATCTGCAATATCGCTACGCGCTGGATCGAGCGGACGCTCAGCTGGGCACCGTGCGTGACAACCTGCTCGCGATGCAGGCGAGCTACCGCGATATGCAGGCGAGGATCGCGCAGGCGCGATACGACCTCGGCTACAGTCAGGTCCTCTACCGGCGTGCCCAGAATCTCGCCCACGCGCACATCGTCTCGAGCACGGGCTTCGACACGGCGCATCGCGATGTCGAGAGCTCCCAACAGGCGCTGACTTCCCTGAATGAGCAGCTCGGCGGCATGGCGGCCAACCTGAACGGCCGTCCCACGGCGCCGGTGGAGCAGTATCCGCAGTACCTCAGCGCCCTTGCCGCTCGCAACGAGGCGGCTCGTGAGCTGGCCCATACCGTGGTGCGGGCGCCTTTCGATGGCATCGTGACCAGCGTGCCTTCGATCCAGCCGGGCCGATATCTTGCAGCGTCCATTACCGCGTTCTACCTGGTCGATACCGAACACGTCTGGGTGCATGCGGACCCGAAAGAGACGGAGTTGACCTACGTGCGTGCGGGACAATCGGTCACGGTCGAGGTCGATACGTATCCGGGTGAGAAGTGGCACGGCACGGTCGAGAGCATCAGCCCGGCTGCCGCCCAGCAGTTCGCGCTGCTGCCGGCGCAGAACACCAGCGGCAACTGGGTCAAGGTCGTGCAGCGAGTCCCGCTGCGCATAGCCGTCGATACGAGCGATCGCAATCTGCCGCCGCTGCGTGCCGGGATGAGCGTCGAAGTCAGCATTCGCACCGGCCACGTACGCGGCTGGTCCATTCTCTGACGGGAAGAGGCGATGGCCGAGGAGCTGCACCCCAACACGCCGCATCGGGGCGCGATCACGATCTGCGTGATGCTGGCCACCCTCATGCAGTCGCTCGACACGACGATCGCGAATGTGGCGCTGCCGCACATGCAGGGAAGCCTCGCTGCAAGCCAGGATGAGGTCGACTGGGTCCTGACGTCCTATATCGTGGCGGCGGCGATCGCGACGCCGCTCACCGGCTTTCTGACGGCACGGCTCGGCCTCAAGCGGCTCTTCATCGTCTCGGTGATCGGCTTCACCATCGCCTCCATGCTGTGCGGCATGGCGCAGACCGTGCCCGAGATCGTGATCTTCCGCTGGCTGCAGGGCCTGTTCGGCGCGGCTCTGGTGCCGTTGTCGCAGACCGTATTGCTCAACATCAATCCACCGGAGCGCCACGGGTCGGCGATGGCCGCCTGGGGCATGGCGGTCATGGCGGCACCCATCCTCGGTCCCGTGCTCGGCGGCTGGTTGACGGAGGACTACAGCTGGCGGTGGGTGTTCTACATCAACCTGCCGATCGGCATAATCGCCTTCATCGGCATGGTGGTCTTCCTGCCTCAGGCGCGCCGCCGCACCAATGCGCGGCTCGACTGGACTGGCTTTGTCAGCCTCAGCATCGCGATCGCGGCGCTGCAGGTGATGCTCGACCGCGGCCAGGAGCTCGATTGGCTGGGCTCGAAGGAAATCGTGGTCGAGGCAATCGTGGCGGCCTCGGCGTTCTACATTTTCCTGGCGCACATCTTCACGGCGCGCGAGCCCTTCATGCGACCGGCGTTGTTCCGCGATCGCAACTTCACCGCCGGCGTCATCTTCGTCGCGATCGTCGGCCTGACGTTCTACGCCTCGCTCGCTCTGCAGCCGCCTTACCTGCAGGTCCTCATGAACTACCCGGTCATCACGGCCGGGTTCGTCATGGGTCCGCGCGGCATCGGCACCATGGGCGCGATGATGATCGTCGGCAAGCTGATGGGTCGGACCGACACGCGGCTGTTGCTCGGTCTCGGGCTGGGCCTCTCGGCGTGGACCTTCTACCTGATGACGGGGTGGACCCCGGACGTATCGAGCTGGACCATCATCTGGGTCGGAGTGGTCCAGGGTGTGGGGCTGGGCTTTCTCTTCACGCCGCTCAGTGTCGTCTCACTGGCGACTCTGCCGCCAGGCGTGCGGCCGGAAGGCGCAGGGTTCTACAACCTGGCGCGTAACGTCGGATCCAGTGTCGGTATCTCGATCGTCGGCGCGCTGTTGACGCGTACCACCCAGGCCAATCATGCGGACATTGCGCAGTACGTCACCGCCGTCAACCCGCAGCTCAGCAATCCGATCGTCGCCCAGACACTGAACCCTCTGACCGCCGCCGGCCGGGCCGCGCTCGATGCGCTGATCACCCAGCAGGCGCAGGTGATAGCCTACATCGACGACTACAAGTTCCTGATGATCGCCACCCTCGCGGTGATTCCCCTGCTGGTGGTATTCGCGGGGCGGTCTCCGCCTCCGAGCAGCGGGCATTCGACAGTCGCGGAGGTCTGATCACCATGGCAAACCAACTTGGAAAAATCGAGCACATCGTGCAGGTGATGCTGGAGAACCGCTCCTTCGATCACATGCTCGGCAATCTCTACGCGGCCAGCGGCAACGTCTCCCCCGCCGGCCAGCCGCTCGACGGCCTGACGGGCGATGAGTCGAATCCCGACGACACGGGACGCAAGGTCGGCGTATACGCCATCCAGGCTACGGACCCGAGCCCGTACCTCATGCCGGGGGCGGATCCGGGCGAGGGGTTCCTGAACACCAACTACCAGCTCTTCTCGACGGACGACCCGGCCGCCGGCGCCGCGCCCGACAACATGGGATTCGTGGTCAACTTCAAGTCCGCGATCGCCTCCGACCTCGCCAAGGGCTACAGCGATACGCTGCCCGGCACGCAGCCGTCGCAGATCATGGGAATGTACACCCCGGAGCTGCTGCCCATCCTCTGCGGCCTGGCGCGCGGCTATGCCGTGTGCGATGTCTGGTTCGCGTCCGTGCCCACGATGACCCTGCCCAACCGGGCCTTCGCCGCCGCCGCGACCTCGCAGGGGCATCTCGACGATACCCCGAAGACCTATACCTGCCCGACGATTTTCGGCAGGCTCTCCGACAAGAGCCTCGACTGGGCGATCTACGGCTACAACAGCGATCCCCTGACGCGACAGACGTTCCCGGACACCAAAGCCGCGGCCGAGAGCCATTTCGGTCACTTCCGCGACTTTCAGCAGCGCGCGGCGGCCGGAACGCTGCCGCCATACACCTTCCTGGAGCCGAGCTGGGATGCCTCCGGCAACAGCCAGCATCCCAACTACGACGTCTCCAAGGGCGAGCAGTTCCTGCACGACATCTACGTCGCGCTGCGCAGCAACACGGCGGCGTGGAATTCCACTCTGCTCATCATCACCTACGACGAGCACGGCGGGAATTACGATCATGTTGCGCCGCCAGCGAACGTGACTCCGCCTGGAGATGGCACCGTGGGTGAAGACGGATTCGACTTCACCCGCTTCGGCCTGCGGGTGCCGGCCGTGTTGGTTTCACCGTTGATCCCGGCGGGCACGGTCTTCAGGGGCTCCGGGCCGATCGACCATACTTCAGTACTGAAGACGATCTCGCTGCGATGGGGCACCGCGGCGCTGACGAACCGTGACCGCAATGCGGCCTCGCTGGGCGATGTCCTTACCCTTGCGACTCCCCGGACAGATGATCCGTTGAAGGGTGTCCTGCCGCCCGTCTCCTCGACGGCGCCTCCAAACCCGTCCAAACCGACCAAGCTGGCCAGAATCCACGCCGCGCTCGTGGCGGCGTTGCCCATCCGCAATCAGCATGGCCACTACCCGGAGGACGTACCGACCCCAACGTTCGCGTCAGCGTCGGATCTCGGGGATTTCGTTCGCGATCGTACCGCGGCCTGGAAGGAGCATGTGCAACGCCGGAGACAGCGGCGGGCGGAGCGAGCGGTTTCTCATAAAGGTCCCCGCGACCCGAAGCCGGGCGGTCATCGCCGGGGAAAATCAAGACGCTGAGCGCGTCCCCAGGCTCTCGCGCTGTGTAACGACGCGCAGCGCAATGGTTTGGACGCTGGAGAACAGGTTGGTCGTCGTCCAATACAGGGACAGCGCCGCTGAGAACTTGAGAGCCGCCATCACTGTGAAGATTGCCGGAACGAGTATGAGCAGGATGCGCACGTGCTCCGGGAGGTCGGGATTCATTGCCATGAGCGCCATCGTTGCGGCTCCGGCGATCATGGCGAGCAAGAAATCCGGCCGCGCGAGGTTGCCGATCCAGAGGAACCGCGCTGCAGTTCGCATTGCACGCAATACCTGATAAATGCCGAGAAAAACCGGAAGCTGAATGAAGGCGCCAACCAGGCTCGCCTTGTCGACTACGGCAATTCCCTCGCTCCGGTAGAGTCTCAGCATCTCCTGCGCATACCGTTGCCGATCGGCTTCGAACCGCTTCTTGAGTGCTTCCAAGGCAGGCGCCAGGCGCTGCAGCTTCCGACGGCGGATGTCGGCATGGCGCGCGCCGCTCCACGTGAGCGGCAGAAACGCCGCGCGGACGCTCAAGGTGAGCAGAATGATGGCCAATCCCATGCCGAGATGCATGTCGTACGCAAAGAACGCCAACACCTGCTGGATGGCGGCGAGCCAGTAATGCCACAAAACCATGCTCAATGCTCCATGGATACAGGAAAGGTATCAGCTGTGAATGTAGCTTTCCAACTGCTCGATCGTCTGTTGCTGCTCCTCGATGACCGCCTTCACGAGGTCACCGATCGAAATCATGCCGACCACGCGCGGACCCTCCGTCACGGGTAGGTGGCGGATGTGGTGGTCGGTCATCAGCCGCATGCAGTCCTGAACCGAATTGTCGGGTGAGACCGTGATGACGGGCGCGGTCATGATCTGCCACACGGGCGTGTCGGCGGAGGAGCGGCCGAGCAGGACGACTTTGCGGGCGTAGTCGCGCTCCGAGACGATGCCGGCGAGCTCGGTGCCTCGCATCACGAGAAGCGCACCAACGTGGTGATCGGCCATCATCCGGATGGCCTCGAGCACCGGATCCTCGGGCTCGATGCTGAAAAGGGCCCGACCCTTGCGGTCGAGCAGGTGACGCACGGCAGTCATGGTGCACCTCCGACATTTGCGGCGATCTGCCGCACTGGTCGGAGACAGCCTAGCGCTTGGCGGGGGCGACTTCCACTGTCAGGGTAACGGTAGCGCTGATGTCCAGCGTTCCCGCCTCGACAGGGGTGGCGGGAGCGGCCTGGGCCTCCATCCTAAGGGCCATGCGCGGGTAGACAGGTGCCATCGCGGGGCCTTCTTCATTCACCGTCAGTACCCGGACGACCTTCAGGTCGAGGGCGTCGGCGAGGGTCTCGACGTCCCGGCGAGCCTTGAGAGCGGCCTGCCTCAGGGCTTCGTCGCGGACGGCCTGCTCGTCGCGCAACGCGAAGCGGATGTTCTGCACATTGTTGGATCCCGCCTCGGTCGCAGCATCGATCACCCGCCCAATCCTCTGCAGGTCGTCCAGCCTGACCTGAACCACATTGCTGACCGTGTATCCTACGACCGTCGCAGCACCGTTCCGCGGATAGCGATAGTTGGGGCTGATGGAATATTCGGTTGTCGCGAGCTGCGCTCCGGCACCGCCCGCACGCTTCACCGCCGCGATCACGGCCGACAGGCGCTCGGCGTTCTGGGCGGCCGCGGTCTCGGACTTCGGCGCCTGGGTCGATACCCCGATGTCAATGTAGACTCGATCTGGGGTTTCCGACACCTGCGCCTCGCCCGTGACCTGGATGGTTGCGGGCCGGGGTCCCGGGCCTGACGGCGAGCCCCCATAGGGCTGGGCGAGCGCCCAGGAGGAAACGGCAGCTAGCGCGACGGCAGCCAGTAGTCTCATGCAGGTATTCTACAGGGCTAGATCGTGAAGCTTGGACGCAAGGTAACTCTTCCGAGTTCCCTGCGCACGGCGCTCGAGGCCGTGGTCGGCGAGTCAGTTTCGCATGTCCGCATCATCGAGCATTCCCTCTATGTGCGACTGCATCCCCGCGCGATCGCCACCACCCGTCGCCGGCGGATCTACTTGCGGGGCTCCGCGCAGGAGTTCTTCGGTGATCCCTGGCTGATGCTGCACGAGTTCTGTCACGTGCTGAAGCAATGGGAGCCGCGCGATCTGACCGTCGCGCGCTATTGCCTGGAGTCGCTGCGCCACGGGTACTGGAACAATCGCTTCGAGGTCGAGGCGCGCGCTTTCGCCGATAAATACCTGCACGCCCTGCGGACAGCTCATCCGCAGAGATGAAGACCCTGCCCTTGTTCAGGCGCCGCTCATCTCTACAATACCGGGATGCGCTCTGCCCAAACCTTCGATGTCATCGTGATCGGTGGCGGCCATGCCGGTACGGAAGCGGCTTTGGCGGCTGCGCGGATGGGCGCGCACACTTTGCTTCTGACCCAGAGCATCGAGACGCTGGGTCAGATGAGCTGCAATCCGGCGGTGGGCGGCATCGGCAAGGGCCACCTCGTGCGGGAAATCGACGCCCTGGGCGGTGCAATGGCGCGCGCCACGGACCGGGCGGGCATTCAGTTTCGGACGCTGAACGGCAGCAAGGGCCCGGCGGTCCGTGCCACCCGCGCTCAGGCGGATCGCCAGCTCTACAAGAAGGCCATCCGCTCCCTGCTCGAAGCCGAGCCACGTCTCTCCATCTTCCAGCAGGAAGTCGCGGATCTCCTCGTCACCGGGGAGACCGTAAAGGGTGTGGTGACGGTGACCGGCATCACCTTCGAGGCGCCGGCGGTTGTACTCACCGTGGGGACGTTTCTGGGCGGCCGCATCCATGTGGGACTGGACAACTACCAGGGCGGGCGGGCGGGGGATCCACCCTCGAACCGGCTCGCGAGCCGGCTTCGGGAGCTGCCACTTCGGGTCGGACGGCTCAAGACCGGCACACCACCGCGGCTCGATGGCCGGACACTGGATTTCGCGGCCATGAGCCGGCAAGCCAGCGACCATCCGCTACCCGTGTTTTCGTTTCTGGGGCGAGCCAAAGATCATCCAAAACAGATAGATTGTTTCATTACACATACAACGGAGCGCACCCACGAGATCATCCGTGGCGCCCTGGATCGATCGCCCCTGTTCACCGGGGTCATCGAAGGTGTCGGCCCCCGATACTGTCCCTCGGTCGAGGACAAGATCTTCCGCTTTGCCGACAAGAGCTCGCATCAGATCTTCGTCGAGCCCGAAGGCCTCGATACGCATGAGATCTACCCCAACGGCATTTCCACCAGCTTGCCGTTCGACGTGCAGTACGAGCTCGTGCGCAGCATCCCTGGCTTCGAGCGTGCACACCTGACGAGGCCGGGCTACGCGATCGAGTACGACTACTTCGACCCGCGAGATCTTCGTCCCTCGCTCGAGACGCGTGTGCTAGGGGGTCTCTTCTTCGCCGGGCAGATCAACGGCACGACCGGATACGAGGAGGCCGCGGCGCAGGGCATCGTCGCCGGCATCAATGCGGTCCTGGCTTGCCGGCAGCGGGATGCCTGGGTGCCGAAGCGTAGTGAGGCATATCTCGGCGTGCTGATCGACGACCTCGTAACCCGGGGGACCCGGGAGCCCTACCGCATGTTCACCAGCCGCGCGGAGCATCGCCTCCTGCTGCGCGAAGACAACGCCGACCTGCGCCTGACGGCACTCGGCCGCGACCTCGGCCTGGTGGACGATGAGCGCTGGCGGGTATTCGACGCGAAGCAGCGTCTGTCGGAGGAGGAGACGGCGCGGCTGCAGGGCTTGCGCATCCATCCGGGCGACGTGCCGGAGGAATGGTCGCAGCGGGTCCTCTCCGGCCCGCTGGCGCGGGACGTGACGGCATTCGAGCTGCTTCGCCGGCCGGAAGTCAGCTATGACGCCCTGCTCGACGTTGTAGGAAGTCCGGACTGGCTACGCACGCCGCCCGACGACCGTGTACCCCCTCAAGTGAGCGTACAGGTCGAGGCTCGCGCCAAGTACGCCGGGTACATCGAGCGGCAGCGCGAGGAGATCGATCGCCAGCGCCGCAACGAGGAGACTAAATTGCCGGACGACATCGACTACCAGCAGGTGACGGGGCTCTCGCACGAGGTGCGCGGCCGCCTCGCGGAGTATCGCCCGGCCACGGTCGGGCAGGCCGGGCGGCTGCCTGGCGTGACACCGGCCGCTGTCACGCTGCTACTGGTCCACCTCAAGAAGCGCAGCCTTGCTGCGGAGCGCACCTGGGTCGCATGACCACATTTCTGACACAACTTGCCGCCTCCTGGGCGCGCAGCGACTCGCTGGTCTGTGTCGGGCTCGATCCGGAGATCGAGCGCTTCCCGCAGCAGGTTGCCGAGCAACCCTCGCCGATCTTCCAGTTCAACAAAGCCATCATCGACGCCACCGCGGACCTGGTCTGCGCCTACAAGCCGCAATTCGCCCACTACGCGGCCTACGAGGCGGAGGACCAGCTCGAGCGCACCATCGATTACATTCATCGCACCTATCCCGGCGTGCCGGTCATCCTCGATTCCAAGCGCGGTGACATCGGCAACACCGCGGAGCGCTATGCGATCGAGGCCTTCGAGCGCTACGGCGCCGACGCCGTCACGGTCAACCCCTACCTCGGCAGCGACTCGCTCGAGCCTTTCCTGCGGCGGGAGGACCGCGGCATCGTGGTGCTCTGCCGTACATCCAATCCGGGAGCGCGCGACCTGCAGGATCTGGAGGTGGGCGCGGGCGGCCGACGGCTCTATCACATGGTGGCGGAGCTGGCTGCAACGCGCTGGAACACGCGAGGCAACTGCCTGTTGGTGGTCGGCGCCACTTATCCGCAGGAGCTGGCCGAGATCCGGCGGATCGTGGGTGAAATGCCGCTGCTGGTGCCCGGCGTCGGTGCGCAGGGTGGCGATGTCGCCCAGGTCGTGCGCAATGGACAGACTGCCGCGGGGACCGGTCTTCTCGTCAGCTCCTCGCGCGGGATTCTGTATGCATCTTCCGGTGAGGACTTTGCCGCCGCAGCCAGATCCGCGGCGCTCGCGCTGCGGGATCAGGTCAATGGCCACCGCCTGCGGCGAGCGTAGGCGGTGTCGATGCGCAGCGTTGCCCGCGCCCTTGTCTCCCCGCTGCTCGCACTCGCGGTGCTTTCCGGTTGCTCCCGTTCTCACACCACCAGCTCATCGGGCGGTGCAGCGCACGGCACGGCGATCCTCCTGCGCAGTCTCGGCGCGGAGCCTGACTCCCTCGACCCACAGAAAGCACGGGCGGTCGAAGCGCAGCGGGTGCTGCGGGACATCTGCGAGGGCCTGACCACTCTCGACAAGTCGGGCGGCGTCGCCCCCGGCATCGCCGAAACGTGGCAGGTCAGTCCTGACGGCAAGACGTATACGTTTCACCTGCGGCATGAGGCCAGGTGGTCGAACGGCCAGCCCGTGGTAGGTGCCGATTTCGTGGCCGGTCTGCGTCGTTTGGTAGAGCCCGACACCGCTTCGGATTACGCCGAGGTTGTCGACGTCATCGTAAACGCGAGCGATATCGTCGCGGGCCGCAAGCCTCCGGAGAGCCTCGGCGTGTCGGCCCCGGACGCTTACACGGTCATCGTGAGGCTGAGCGACCCCGCTCCGTATCTGCCGGCGTTGCTCTCGCATCCGAGCACCTGCCCCGTGGACCCCGTTGCCCTCGTCAACGACAAGGAGGCCTATGCCCGTCCCGGCAACCTGCCGTCTGATGGAGCCTTCATCCTGTCGCAATGGGTTCACGGCTCATACGTCTATCTGACTCGCAACCGTTACTACTGGAACGACGCCGCCACCCGCCTCGATGGGGTGAAGTACCTGATCGTCCCCGACGACAACGCCGAGCTGACGCTCTATCGTGCGGATCAGCTCGATATCACCGACATCATCCCCCGCAGTCAGTTCGACTGGATTCACGCGCACCTGGCGGATCAGCTGCACATCTCGCCGCAGCTGGGGGTCTACTTCTACGGTTTCAACATGCGGCGCGCTCCCTTCGCGGCTGACGTGAAGGTGCGCCGCGCCCTTGCCATGGTGATCGACCGGGAGAAGCTGACACAGCTCGTTCTGCTCACCGGCGAGATGCCGGCCTACGGCTGGGTGCCGCCGGGTGTAGCCGGTTACACGCCGCAATCGCCGGACTACCGCGCACTGTCCCAGGCGCAACGTCTCTCCGAGGCGCGCAAGCTGTATGCCGAAGCGGGGTATTCCGCGGCGAAGCCGCTTCGCTTCGAGCTGCGCTACAACACGGAAGAGATCCAGACGGAGGTGGCGATCGCCATCTCCTCCATGTGGCAGCAGGCGCTTGGCGCGCAGGTGACGCTGCACGGGGAAGAGTTCCGCTCACTGATGCAGGACATCGACCGCGGTGACGTGCAGATGTTTCGCTCCAGCTGGATCGGCGACTACAACGACGCCTACACCTTCGCCCAGTACTTCAAGAGCGACTTCGGCGTCAATCTCACCCACTACGATAACCCTGCATACGACGGCCTGGTCAAACAGGCCGCCGCCGAGACTGACGCGGACAAGCGCCTCGCGCTGCTGCAGCAGGCCGAGCAGATCATGCTGGCGGATCAGCCGGTAATCCCGATCTACTACTACGTGAGCAAGAATCTGGTCAAGCCGCGGGTCACGGGCTGGTACGGCAACATCATGAATGTCACGTACAGCAAGGATCTCGGCTTGCGCGGCGCGGCGCCGTAGCGCTACTTCCTCCAGTACGTCCGCGTAAACAACACGATCACGCTGAAGATCTCCAGGCGCCCGAGGAGCATCGCCGCCGTACAGATCCAGGTCTGCAGTGGCGTGAGCGAATGCAGGTTCCAGGCGGCCGGCCCGGGCAGCCCGAAGGCGGTGTTGTTGATGGAGGCGACGACCACGCGGAAGGCCCAATCGAAGCTCATTCCGGTGAGCAGCATCGCGAAGGTCAGCAGCGACACCGTCATGAAATAGAGGAAGACGAACGCCAGCACCGCATCCGCGGCGCGTTCCGGCACGGGCCGGCCGCCCACCCGCACGGGCGCCATGGCGCTCGGATGCACCAGGAGCTTGAGCTCCCGCCCGGCCTGGCGCGCGAGCACCAGCGTGCGGAACATCTTGATGCCGCTGCCGGGCGAGCCGGTGTTGCAGACGATACCGGAGAGAAAGAGCATCCAGATGGGGGCGAACACCGGCCAGGTGGTGAAGCCCGTGGAGCCGACCGTCACCCAGCCGGTCGTGGTCGCCAACGACACCACGTTGAAGGCTGCGTATCGCAGTGAGGTGCCGAAGGTCGGATAGACCTCGTGCCAGGTCAGCAGCGCGGCGATGAAGACGACGCTCGCCGCGAGGAGAATGGCGGCGGTTTTGACCTCCACATCGTGCCGGTAGGGCTTGAGCGACAGTCGCCGCAGCGCTGCGAAGTGGCGCGCGAAGTTTAAGGCCGAGATCAGCATGAGGACGATCAGTACGGCCTCGATGGCTGCCGAGTGGAAGTACCCGATGCTGGCGTCGTGGGTCGAGAAACCGCCGAGAGCGACGGCGGAGAATGAGTGGCAGATCGCATCGAACCACGTCATGCCGCAGAGCCGCAGTGCGAGGATGCCGCCCAGCGTGAGCAGCGCGTAGACCAGCCACAGCGAGCGCGCGGTTTCCGTGATGCGTGGCGCGAGCTTCTCGTCCTTCACCGGACCGGGCGCTGCGGCCTTCGAGAGCTGCATGCCGCCCACCCCGAGCAGCGGCATCACTCCCACCGCCACCACGATGACCGCGAGGCCGCCCAGCCAGATGAGCGAATGGCGCCAGAAGTTGATCGAGGGCGCCAGCGAATCCAGCCCGTCGAGCACGGTCGATCCGGTCGTCGTCAGTCCCGACATCGTCTCGAAGAAAGCGCGGGTGAAGGTCAGACCCGGTAGCGTAAAGATGAGCGGCAGCGCGGCGGATGCGGCCAGCAGGATCCAGCCGAGAGTCACCAGGAGGAAGCCGTCGCGCGGCTTGAGCTCGCGGCGATTGCGGAAGGTTGCGGCGGCCAGCACGGAGCCGGCGGCCATCGTGATCGCGGCGGCGATGAGGAACTGCACCCAGAGGCCGTCGCCGGTGGCCAGCGAGCATCCTATCGGCAGGATGTAGGCGAGGCCGAAAGCGGCGAGGATCAGCCCGAGGAGGTGTGCGATGCCGAGCAACGTACGCCTCTAGTCGAAGGTCACGGACGTACCGCGCGCGTGAACAAGCGCTCGACCGCATCGATGTGGCGGCGGTCGGAGAGGAAGAGGATCACGTGATCGCCGGACTGCACGAAGGTGTCGTGATGCGCCATGATCACCTGCTCGCCGCGCACGACCGCGCCTATCGAGGACCCCTCCGGCAGCGGAATCTCGGCGACGGGCCGGCCGACTACACGCGAGGTGTGCTCATCGCCATGCGCAATCGCCTCGATGGCCTCCGCGGCACCGCGACGCAGCGAGTGCACGCGCACCACCTCGCCCCGGCGTACGTGCGCGAGCAGCGAACCGATGGTGATGCTCTGGGGCGAGATGGCCACATCGATGCTGCCACTTTCGATGAGGTCGGCATAGGAGGGCTTGTTGATCAGAGCCATCACCTTGTGCGCGCCGAGCCGCTTCGCCAGCATGGCCGAGAGGATGTTCGCCTCCTCGGAGTTGGTGAGCGCGACGAACGCGTCGGTGCTGTCGATGTTCTCCTCGATCAGCAGCTCCTCGTCGGCGGCGTCGCCGGCGAGCACAATGGTGTTCTCGAGCAGCTCCGACACGCGCCGCGCCCGCCGGACGTCGCGCTCGATGAGCTTCACCTGACTGGTCTTCTCCAGCGAGCGCGCGAGGCGAAAACCGATGTTGCCGCCGCCTGCGAGGACCACCCTGCGTACGCGGGTTTCCTCCTTGCGCAGCTCGCCGATCACTCGGCGGATGTCGGCGCTCGCCGCGAGGAAGAATACCTCGTCGCCTTCCTCGATGACGGTCGCTCCCTCGGGCGGGATGCTGCGGCCGCGGCGATAGATGGCCACCACCCGCGCCTCCATGCGGGCGAGATGCTCGGGCAGCTCCCGCAGGCAATGGCCGACCAGCAGGCCGCCGCTCACGGCGCGCACACCGACCAGTCGCACCTTGCCGGCGGCGAAGTCGAGCACCTGCAGCGCGCCGGGATGGCGGATGAGCCGCTCGATGTATTCCGTGACCAGCTGCTCGGGGCTGATGAACACGTCGACGGCGATCGATTGCTCGCCGAAGAGCTCCGGCCGCTGGGTGTATTCGGCGGAGCGGATGCGGGCGATCTTGGTCGGCGTGCGGAACAGCGTGAAGGCCACCTGGCAGGCCATCATGTTGACTTCGTCGCTGTTGGTCAGCGCGACGAGGATTTCCGCCTCCGCCGCGCCCGCGGCCTCGAGAACCGGCGGATAGGCGGCGTTGCCGACGACGGTATGGACGTCGAGGCGATCCTGAAGATCGCGGAGCACGTCCTCGTTGGCGTCGACGACGGTAACTTCGTTGGCCTCCTCCCGCGAGAGGTGCCTGGCGACGGTGCGGCCGACTTGTCCGGCGCCGAGAATGAGGATTTTCATTCCGAGGATCTCAGACCGGCTCGAGGTTGGCGTACTGCATCATCAGCCACTTGGTGCCCTGCTGCTCGAAGTTCACCTGGACCCGCGCGTGCGGGCCGCTGCCCTCGACATTCAACACCACGCCCTCGCCGAACTTGCCGTGCCGTACCCGCGCGCCGAGGCGCATTCCGGGCGGCGGCGGCTCCTCAGTCCGGAATCTGATCGCGGGCGCCGCCGGCTGCTCCCGCCGACCGCGGGGTGCCAGCGTCCGGCTGACCTGCACGCGCGGTCTGACCTCGGCGACGATGTCCTCAGGTACTTCCTTGATGAAGCGCGAAGGCGCGGGATGAGTGTCCATGCCGTGCAGGCGGCGCTGCTCGGCATAGGTGAGATAGAGTTGCTTCATCGCGCGCGTCATGCCGACGTAGCAGAGGCGGCGCTCTTCCTCCAGCGCCTCGAGATCCGATATGCAGCGGTTATGGGGGAAGAGCCCTTCCTCCATGCCGCATAGGAAAACGAACATGAATTCGAGGCCCTTGGCCATGTGCAGCGTCATCATCTGCACGCAGTCATCTCCTGCGTCGGACCCTCTCTCGCCGGATTCCAATGCCGCGTGGGCGAGGAAGGCCTCCAGCGGCGACAGCTCGAGGTCGCTGCTCTCGGCGCCAAAGCTGCGCGCGGCGCTGACCAGCTCCGCCAGGTTCTCGAGCCGCGCCTCGCTGCGCGCCAGCTCGCCGCGCCCCCCTTCCTGGCTAGGCTTGTCGCGGCTGTGATGCTGGATGAGGCCGCTCTCCTTGAGCAAGTGATCGATCTGCTCGTGCAGCGCCAGTCCCGCGACCTCCTGCGCCAGCCGGTCGATGAGCTCATGAAAGCCGCGCAGCGCGTTCGCGGTCCTGCCGCCCTGCTGCGCGTCGCCGCGTGCGCCGGCCGCCTTCCACAGCGAGATACCGGCAGCCCTCGCTTCCTCGCGCAGGCTCTCGACGGTGCGATCACCTATGCCGCGCGTGGGAAGATTCACGACCCGCTCGTACGCGGCATCGTCGTCCCGATTCAGGAGCAGCCGCAGATAGGCGAGCGCGTCCTTGATCTCCGCCCGCTCGAAGAACCGCAGCCCGCCGTAGACCCTGTAGGAGATGCGCGCCGCGATGAACGCTTCCTCGAACGCGCGCGACTGGGCGTTGGAGCGGTACAGCACGGCGATATCACTGCGCCTGTGTCCGGCGGCAACATAGTCGGCGATGCGCCGGGCGACGAACTCCGCCTCGTCGCGCTCGTTGAACGCCGCGTAGAGTTGAATCGGCAGGCCGGGCTCGCCGTTGGTCCACAGCGTCTTGCCGAGACGGCCGGAATTGTGCGCGATGAGTCCGTTGGCGGCGGCAAGTATCGCCGCGGTGGAGCGATAGTTCTGCTCCAGCCGGTAGAGCTTGCGGCGCGGAAAATCCCGTTGGAAATCTCGAACGTTGCCGATCCGCGCCCCGCGCCAGCCGTAGATTGAGTTATGGGTAACGATCCCGTTTGCGATGAAATTGTGGGTTTGCGCGATATTCAAGTCATGAACATCGATGTCGAGGTCTTGATGCGCCACATGATCGACGGTGTCGAAGCCTCCGAACGGCGTTGCCATTGCCATACCGGATCGAATGTCCATGGCTCGAATGAATGGTAATGAGCGGTTGAGAATGCGTCCCTGTAGTACGTAGCGAGCGCCCAGCTTGTCGCGAATCTGTCTGGCGAGACCCATGAGCTCGCCAAAATCGCGCCGGACTGTCTCGAATCGCCAGCTCCGGCTGCCGCTCTTGGCAGGGCGTACGCTGAGACCCAATTCCTCTAAGGCTGCGCGATCGGCGCCATGGACACCGACGACGCTGATGCAATGCATTGGGCTCGCGCCACGGCGGTCACCGCACAACGTAATCACAATGTTGCGGCGAGAGGAGTTGCGACTGCGTGGCGAATGATGTGGTCGCTGAGGATCGAGATCGGACTCGGCGAGGAGGCGCTGCGCCGCAGTCTCGGTGTCGATCGAGCGAAACACCCGCTCGATATACCCCGGATCGTGTACCAGGCCATTGCGGGCTTTCCCTTTGCGGGGAACGAACGGCAGGGTTGGCAGGCCGTAACGCAGCGAGGTGAGCATCTCATCCAGCCGGGCATCGTTTTCATTCGAGTGGGTACGGATGATCCAGGCTGCATCGGCGTGCTCTTGCAGCACCCGTTGCTTGAAGCCTACAACGGGCCGGGCCTGGCCTTTGGTATAGACCTGGGAAGTGCCCACGCGGTAGCCGACGCCGCGTTTGTGCATGAGGTACAGGAAGTAAGTTTGCGGCGTCTCGCCGAGGAGGTAGCCGGCGAAGTGCGTGTGTTCAGGCGTGCTCCGGACTGTCTTTCCGGACCGAAGATGCACGCAAACCATCCTACCCTCGCGGCGGGTAGTGAATTTGTCCGTCACCGTGGCGGGTCTGAAGTCGCCACTGCCGTAGCTCGATAGGATGCGCTCCCCGGGCGTGATGGCTTCGATTGCCTTCAGCGCCCCGTCGCTCATCGTAACCAGCGTGCCCGCAGCTAGACACTGATCATCGTCTCCGACGACGAATGGATGGCCCTCCGAGCCCACGAGCAGCTTAATCCATGAATACTGGATAGAGTTAGTGTCCTGGAACTCGTCCACCAGCACGTGTCGGAAGCGTTGTCGGTAATGTGCGAGGAGGTCCGGACGGTCGCGCCAGAGCTCGTAGGCGCGCAGCAGCAGCTCCGCGAAGTCGACCACGCCTGCGCGGGCGCACGCCTCCTCGTAGAGGCCGTAGAGCCGGATCATCTGTGCGCGGGTCGGATCGTTGCCGGCTTTCAGATCCTTCGGGCGGCGCCCCTCGTCCTTGTTCGAGTTAATGAACCACTGCACCTCGCGCGGCTCCCAGCGGGACTCGTCGAGGTCGTTGGCTTTGATGATCCGCTTCACCAGCCGCTGCTGCTCGTCCGAATCGAGGATCTGAAAGCCCTGGGTGAGCCCCGCGTCGCGCCAGTGCAGCCGCAGCAGCCGGTGCGCGATGCCATGAAAGGTCCCGATCCAGAGCGCGCCGGGCGGGGTGCCGAGGATCTGCTCGACGCGGCCGCGCATCTCACCGGCCGCCTTGTTCGTGAACGTGACCGCCAGAACCGAGTAGGGGGACGCGTGCTCCACCTGGATGAGCCAGGCGATGCGGTGGGTGAGAACCCGCGTCTTGCCGCTGCCCGCGCCGGCCAGCACCAGCACCGGAACGAGTGGCGCGGAGACAGCGGCGCGCTGTGCCTCGTTGAGAGGATTGAGGATGGGGTCTAGATCCATGAGGGGGCGCATTTTACGGTATGGCGGCGCCGCGCACCTCGGTCGCGAACCTGACCAGGGCCACCACGAAGCTGAGCAGCACCGGCCCGATGATCAGTCCCAGAATGCCGAAGGCCGAGACGCCCCCCACGGCACCGACGAATATCGCGAGGGTCGAGACGTGCGCGCGGTGCGCCGTGAGAAGCGGCCGCGCGACGTTCTCCACCACAAAAAGCAGCCCCGTCCAAATGGCCAGGAAGACGGCCGCGACCCAGTGGCCGCTCACCGCGAGATAGAGTATCGCCGGCACCAGCACCAGGGCGGCGCCCGCAGGCAGCAGTGCCGCAATGGTCGCCAGGACGCCGAAGACCACGGGAGAAGGGAGGCCGGCGAACGCGAAGCCTACCCCGACGAAGATGCCCTGGATGAGCGCCGTCGCGGCCGAGCCGAACACCACCGCGCGCGTCACCTGCGCCAGGTAGCTCAGCAGCCGCTCTCGGCGCGCGGCCTGAAGCGGAATCAGCCGCGTCAGATGGTCGAGAATCGTGCGCCCGTCCCGCAGCAGGAAGAAGAGCAGGAAGAGCATCATGAAGAAGCCGACCACGGTGCCGAAGAGGCCGAGCGCAAGACCGCCACCCACGGTGGCCGCCGACTTCAACACGGACTGCATCTCGCCCGTGACCCATCCCTGTACCTGATTGGCAGTCACGGGGAAATGGCTGCTCCACCAGCGCAGCAGGCTGCCGAGCAGCGGGTAGCTCTCCAGCCGCGCGACCAGCTGCGGATAGGCGAAGCTCTGTCCGCGCAGATAGCCGATCAGGTTGGCGACCTGGCCGGCAAACACCACTCCCAGAACGGAGAGCGGTGCCAGCACCAGGAATGGAGTCAGGCCGGTGATGATGCCGGCGGACAGGATGGCGCGGCCTTTGAGGCGGCGCGAGAGCCGCTCGTGCAAAGGATGGAGCAGGAAGGCCAGCACCGCCGCCCAGCCGAGCGCTCCCTTGAGCGGCTCCAGCACCGCGAGTAAGAGGTAAGCCAGGATTGCCGCGGTCGCGATGAAGAAGCTGCGACGGTAGAAGCCGGAGTAGATCATCGGGTCACCGTCCGGGCGGCAGGTCGTGGAGTAGCCCGCTCACCAGCGCGGCCATCTCGGCAATCTTCGCGGGCTTCTGGATCACCGTGCGCACGCCGATAGCCTCCGCGCGACGGGCGTCCGCAGGATCGATGGCACCGCTCGCAATGACTACGGCGGCGTCCGGACGTATCGCGAGCATCGCCTGCGCCAACTCGAGGCCGCTCATGCCTCCTGGCATGGTGAAGTCCGTCACGACGAGCCTGAAGGCGTGCGGCTCGCGCTCGAATGCCGCGAGCGCCTCATCCGCGCTGCCGAATCCGCGGGTGGCGATGCCGAGCTTCTCGAGCGCGCGCGTGAGCAGAAAGACCAGCGCCGGCTCGTCATCGACATAGAGGATGCTCGTAGCCGGTTCGCTCACCAGTCATTCCTCAGCTCCCGCAGCTTCAGGAATACCGTGCGCGCATCGGGCTGCTCGCCGATATCGGGGAACGCCGCACGCAAGCGCGCGACGACGGTCGGGTTCTGCAGGCGGAAGAAGGTGTTGATTCGCTTCTCCTCGGCGACGGTCGTGATCGGCATGGCGTCCGGCGCCTGCTGGCGCGCAGTCGCCAGAAGAGACCCCGCCGCATCATTGTCGGGCTCGCGGTCGAGTGTGAACTCGAGATTGCGCGCCAGGTACTCGTGTCCGGGGAAGACCTGCGTCTCATCCGGCAGGTGGGCGAGTTGGGTCACGAAGGTCTGGTAGAGCTGCTGCGGATGACCGCCGTTGTGGCAGTTGCCGGCTCCCGCATTGAAGAGCGTGTCGCCGCAGAAGAGCGCCGGCCGCTCGGCTCTGGCGAGCAGGCAGATGTGTGCCATCGTATGTCCGGGGGTATCGAGACATTCGAGCTCCACGGTGCGGCCCACACGCACGACATCCCCCTTGCCGAGGCCGCGGTCGACTCCACCGATGCGGCTTGCGGCCGCCGCGTGCGCCAGGACCTTCGCCGCCGTGGCGCCCACGAGACCCGCGTTGCCACCCGTGTGGTCCCGATGCTCGTGAGTGTTGAGGATCTGAGTGATTTCCCAGCCCTTTGCCCTGGCCGCATCCAGGCACAGCCGCCACTCGAGCGGATCGATCGCCAGCGCCTCGCCGGTCTGCGGACAGGCGATGAGATAGTGAAAATTGCGGTACGGGTTGGCGGACCAGATGCGCTCGACGAGCATCCGGCGAGCATACCGGAAGCGGCCGGGTCAGGCCTCTTTCGCGCCCAGTGCGGACGGCGGCGCCACCTCCGCGGAGCTCGGCTCTGCAACCCGCAAGGTGCACAGCCCGCCGATAGCCATGCTGGCGCCTCCCAGCACCAGGCCGAAGGCAGGCCGGTCGCCGAAGAGCGTATGCACCACGCCGCCGAGCACGCTGGCGGCCAGCATCTGCGGAATCACGATGAAGAAGTTGAAGATCCCCATGTAGACGCCCATCTTCTCCGCCGGCAGGTTGTCGGACAGGAGCGTGTAGGGCAGCGACTGGATCGACGCCGAGGCGAAGCCGACGCCAGCCATGGAAAGGAGCAGCCAGTCGGGGCTGCGGACCCAAGCGAATGAGGCGAGACCCAGCCCGCCCGCCGCCAGGTTCACGAGATGGCTGCCGCGCACGCCGAGCAGCCGGACCATGAGCGGAATGACGATCGCCCCCGCGATGAGAAAGCAGTTGCTGGCGGCAAAGAGCACCCCCACCCAGTTGGCGCCCGTGTTGTAGGCGAGTGAGCGGGGATCGGCGCTGCCGAACTGCACTGAGGTCACGGTGGGTGTGGTGTAGATCCACATGGCGAAGAGCGCGAACCAGGAGAAGAACTGCACCCAGGCCAGGCGCCGCATGGCGCCCGGCATGCCATAGAGGTCGCTCATCACCTGACGCACCACGCCGCGGCTCGCGGTCGCGCTCAGCCAGGCGAAGAGCGCCCCGAACACCACCAGGCCGCCGGCGAGGAGGTAGAGCTCATCCGCGAGCGAAAACCGCCGGATCGCAGCGATCCCCAGTCCTCCCGCCACCAGCATGGCGAGACCGATCCGCCATGCTCTGGAGACGTCCGTGAGCGGGAGGCCCAGATTCCTGCGAGCGAAGCCGAGCAGGCGTTCCGGCGCATACTCACGAGTGGTCACCACCGTCCACAGCACCGCGCAGAAGAGGACTGCGGCACCAACGTAAAAGGCGATACGCACCGTAGCGGGAATCTGACCAGCCGGAGCGACATTCGCGACGCCGAATTTGGCCAACGCCCACGGCAGCAGCGAGGCCAGCACCGCGCCCACGCCGATGAAGAAGCTCTGGAGCGCGAACCCCAGCGGCCGCTGAGACTCGGGCAACTGATCGCCGACGAAAGCCCGGAACGGCTCCATGGAGATGTTGATGGAGGCGTCCATCAGCCACAGCATCACGGCTGCCACCCACAGCATCGATGAGTTGGGCATCCAGGCCAACGCCAGTGTCGTGAGCAGCGCGCCGCCGAGGAAATAGGGCCGCCGCCGCCCGAGCCGCGTCCACGTATGGTCGGAGGCGTAGCCGATGATGGGCTGCACGATGAGCCCGGAGAGCGGCGCCGCCACCCACAGGATCGGTATTTCCCGCAGGTCCGCGCCGAGCGTCTGAAAAATCCGGCTGACGTCGGCGTTCTGCAGCGCGAACGCGAACTGAATGCCGAGGAAGCCGACGCACATGTTCCAGACCTGCCGGAACGACAGTTCCGGCTTTGCGGTCATTGAGCCTTCTTCCCCGGCGCGAGCGGTTCGATGTGCAATCCGCCGATCCGCGCACGATTGAGCGGACCCGTGACACCGCCGTTGGCGAGCGGTCGCGCACTCACCGGCGATGCCGATGCCGATGGCGGCGGTGCCGGTGAGCCGGTGTAGTGGGCGAACCGTGCAAGGTCACTCATGTTGAAGCCCTGCAGCAGTGAGAACGTGCAGGATGCACGGGCATCGGCGTCAAAATGAACGGTCGTGGAGGCCTGCCATCCCTCGCTCTGGGGCATCACGACGGGCAGCACCCGGGGCGGGCTGCCTGCGCAACGAATCTCGAGACGTTTCACCGCCGCAGTGACGCCGGTATTGATCGGGCCATGGTGGTTGGAGTAATCGAGCCAGGCGACATACCCGCCGCGGCGCGATGCGGTCCAGTGCCTCGGCCACGGACCGCCTACGCGGACCGTCGGGCTGGCGCCGTGTACTACGGCGAGTGGTGATGCGGGAGCGGCTGCCGCCGCGGCGGTAGCGAGGTACATCGGTGCCGTCATTGGCGGCGGCGCGGCTCGGGCCGGGGCGGCAACGAGCTGCACTTCGGTGATGTCGCCACGGTGTTGGATACCACCTGCAACCAGCAGTGCACCGTCGAGATCCGCCGGACGGTCGAGCACGATGTCCCGGCCGTCCAGGTATAGGCTGATCTGCCGTCTGGAACCGAACAGCATGGGCACCAGCGATACCGGAAGCCGCGGTGCGACGCGGTCGTCATCCTCGAGTCCGAATACGCCGCGCACCACCATGTCGAGGTATCCCGCGACGGACCAGAGCTGCCGCGGCGAATCGACCAGGGGTCCGCCCTGATTGCCGGCCACGTGCGTCGATTGGGAGAGCAGTGAGTAATTCTCCATGTTGGATACATTGAGCGCCGCGCCGCGCATCAGGGAGCGCACCTGGAGTGCGATCAGAGAAGGATCGCTCATCCGCCGCGCCGCCCGCAGAGTGTACTCGCTCACGAACGGCCAGATCGCCCGGTTGTGATAGATCGGCTCGGCGCGCCGCTCCGGCCAGATCACGGGACTTCCCGCCGGCCAGGCGGGATAGTGCTCCAAAGACTGCGCCGCTCGCTGCGGGTCCGCCACGCCGCTGGTGATGGCGAGATCCAGTCCGAGAAGATCGTACGCGTCGAAGAGTTCGGTACCGGTACCGGTGCCGCCGCCGATGTAGCTCATGTAGAGGCCGCGCGCGGGCCTCCAGAAGCGGGCATTGATCGCCTGCTTCAGGGACGCGGCCTGCCGCGTGTACAGCGCCGAGGCAGCGTTCCGCCCGCGCTGCCGCGCCATCGCGGCCGCCAGCCGCAGAGCCTGGTAATGCAGGACATTGGTCGAGAGCGCGAGCGACTGCGCGATGAATACGACATCGTGCGCGGTCTGTGGGGGGTAAGTCTGCTCGCGCCAGTCGAGGAACGACGTCTCGCCACGATACAAACCGATCCGCGCTTCGAAGATGTAGCGGCGGTCCTGAGCGAGGGTATCGGTCAGCGCACGATACGCCGTGTCCGCGAAAGCACCGTCGTCGAGCAAATGCCTGGCGCCGAGGAACCAGACCACGCGGTCGGTGCTGATCGGCCAACTGCCGCCCGAGCCGGTATCCTGCATCACGTACAACCCGGGCGGTGCGGGGCCCGCGCGGGGCGGGGAGATTTTAAAGAGAAGCGAGGCGCGGGCACGCGCCGGGTCGAGCCGCCACAAGCCGAGATCGATCGAATAGGAGACGTCGCGCGTCCAAACGAAGGGCCACTCCTTTCCCGCGATGAAGCACCGGCACGGAATGGGTCTGCCGTGGTCGAACGCCGCGTCGGTGATGTCCTTGACCGAATCGTCGCTCAGATCCTCCTGCGCCATCGCGAAGAGGGCGTCAAACAGCGGGCTTGCGGTTTGCGTGCGCCAGCGCTGGGCCGCGATCACCCGCTCGCCCACGGGCGAGTGAAGGACGTACTTTCCGTCCAGCCGCACACTTACATACGCCTTTTGTCCGCGCCAGCCGAGGCTACCGTGCCATACGTCCGATGGCGATGGTGTTTGTGATCCCAGCGCGGGCCTGACCTCCGCCGCCCACACCTGCATCGTCGCTACGACAATCGCTACTGCAGCCGCGGCCGCCCCGACTATCGTGTCGAGGCGGCCGCGGCGAAGCGTGCATGCCCGATCCAAATCCCTACTGCTCGAGAATCGCGCCGTAATGTCCCTGCACGCTCACCGTGAGATTGCCGCTGGCGACCTGATAGGTGGCGTTCGTGAGCAGATCCGTCACCCGCGATCCGTTGGTCATGCTCAACTGCCACGCCGGGATCGTGACCGACTCCGTGTTGGCTGTGTTGTTGAGCACCACGGCGATACGGTGATTGGCGTCCCACCGTCCGAACGCATAGATGTGGTTGGTCGTGTCGACCAACAGAGTCATGTATGACCCCGTCCGCAGCTGGGGATATGTGTTGCGGATCGAGATCAGCTTTTGCGTCAGTGCCACGGCGGTATTGCTGGTGGTTGCCTGCGTCCAGTCGAAGGTGCGGCGATTATCCGGGTCGTTGCCGCCCTGCTCACCATACTCGTCCCCGTAGTATATGGTGGGCGTGCCCATGTAGGTGAACTGGAAGATGAGCCCCAAATACGTCTTGCGGATGTCCGCGCCACAACGCGTCGCAAAACGCGACGTATCGTGCGTCCCGAGCTCGTTCGGCATCGTCTCCTGGACGCCGATGGGCAGGTCGGCGCGGGTGGCACGCAGCCGCCGGTCGAGCGTGCTCGCGTTGATCGGAGCGCCAATGCCTTTCTCGTCCACACCGCAAATCCACTCCGAGACCGGCCGGGTGAAGCCGTTGTAGTTCATCGCCCCGTCCCACTGCTTGCCGTCATCGAGCCATGGTGAAGCGTCGTCCCAGTACTCGCCGAGGATTTCAGCGCTTGGATTGACGGACAACACTGCCGCGCGTAGCTCTCGCATGATCTCGTGATTGGTGGGATCGCTGCCATCCTTGCCACCGGCGTCGAGAGCCTGCGCGACATCGAGCCGCCAGCCGTCAATGCGGTACGGCGCACGCAGATATGTCTGTATGACGGAGGTCTTTCCGCCGTAGATCCGGTTGCGCACCGCGGAGCCGCTCGGGCCGTAATTCAGTTTGGGCATGCTGGGCACGCTCATCGCGAACGTGGAATACGAGCGCGGCCAGGATTGGAACGTGTAATAGCTGTAATAGCGACTCGACTGTGATTGGTAGGCTCCGGGCTGAGAGCAGGAGATGGAAGCGTACGTTTGCCTTCCAAACCAGCAGTTGGTGTCGCCACTATGATTGAACACGCCATCCAGGATGATGCGGCCAGCCGGGCCATTGGAGCCGCTGTGGATGTCGGCAATGAGGTGCTGCAGGGTAGCGGCGGTCCCGAAGGCCGGATCCACTTGATAGTAGTCCTGGGTATCGTACTTATGGTTGCTGGGGGACTTGAAGATGGGATTCAGATAGACGATGTCGGCGCCCAGCGTGCGTTTGATGTAACCGAGCTTCTGGTCGATACCCGCGAGATCGCCACCGAAGAATACCTCGCTTCTGCAGCCGTCGGCGCTCGGGAAGACCCTCGCGCCCCAGCGGTGGTGCTCGGTCGCGCAGCCGTCGTACGTGTACTCGTCGCTGGCGATATCGTTGGACGTGTCTCCGTCATAGAAGCGGTCGGGAAAAATCTGGTACATCACACCGTTCTTCATCCAATCGGGGGTCTTGAAGCCGGGGATGATGAAGAAATCCCCCGACGAGGGCTCGCTCGAGTTGATGCCGGCCGCGTTGAGCCATACGGTGGCTGAGCCGTCATTGATCTGGAATCGGTAGTACTTCTCCGAGCCGCTGGCGGGAACGGTGCCCTGCCAGTAGTCGAACATGCCGGCCGGATCGCTCGACCTCCGACGCATCGAGATCCGATGGAACGAGTTGTCCGCCGTGTCGAGGTACTTGATATGTGCGGCGGTGATGTCTCCCTTGCAGGCTCGCAACGTCAGGGTTACCGGGGTCGTCGCGCTGGGCTCCGGATTGCTGTCGTACATCGTCCCCTGGTCGGAGAACAGGTAGTCCCGTTCGACGTTGTTGTCGTTCGTACACGCCTGGGCGCGGCCGACACTACAGAGGAGCGCACCGGTCAGAAGGACACCCATAAGCAGAGGATGCCGGTTGTTCATTCGATCTGTACACGGGTCGCAACACCCGCTGGTAGCTTCACATAGGTGACGCCGCCGTAGCGGTCGCCGCCTATTGTCCAGCAGGCATCCGCGCAGCCGCGTAGCGCAGCGAGATCGGCAACACGAGTCAGTGCCGTATCATTGCGAGTGACTCGGGTTGCCACTGTCCGGTGGACGGCAAAGACATAGTGGGCGAGCCGCGGTCGATAGGTGCCGCCGGGCACCGCGGCAGTCAGTCCGACCCCGTCCGGACGGGCCTGTGCGCTCAAGCGCTGCAGAAAATAAGCCCCGTGCTCGTAAGCATAGGTGTTGCCGTCGTCGTCGTAGTAGTCGAAATCGGTGCGTGTCGAGTCTGGAAAGACCTCGACCTGCACCGTGGTGACGGGGCGCTCGCCGACGTAGTCCTCCACCGGCTGGGTCGGAATGATCGCTCCCTGGCGGATGAAGAGAGGAATGTCGCTCCAGGTCTTGCTGTCGACGGCAAGCGTGACCGTGCGCCCGCCGAGATAGACCCTGCCGCTCGACCAGTCCGTCCAGATACCGGCGGGAAGATAGAGCCGCTTTTCGCTCTGGCCCTGCTCCACGATCGGCGAGACGAGGAGGTATTGCCCGAACTGCCAGGCGCTGGAGTCATTGCGAACCTTGGCGTCTGCCGGCCAGCCGAAAGTAAGTGGCCGCACGAGTCCGATACCCGCCACACGATCGTGCCACGCGTAGGAGTACATATAAGGCAGCAGCTCGTAACGCAGCCGCATGGCGTGAGTGGCGGCGCGCTCGGCCACCGGTCCATAGAGCCACGGCTGGCGCTTTTCTTGGAAGACCCCGTGTACGCGGAAGATGGGCGTAAATGCACCGAACTCGATCCAGCGGGCGTAATTCTCATCCGAGGGGTGGCCGTGAAAGCCGCCGCCGTCCATGCTCCACCACATTTCTCCGACGTCGATCGCGCTCAGCATCCTCGGGCGCTGGGCCGCCATGCTATCGAAGCCGCTCTGGATGTCTCCAGACCAGAGGCCATAGGCGTAGCGCTGGGCGCCCAGCCAGAAGTTGCGATTGAGCGAGAAGACGCGTGTGTCGGTCATTGCGCGCTGGCCGTCATAGATGGCGCGTTCCATGTTCAGGAACTGAGTGTTGCCGTCCGCCTCATCCGCCTCGTCGTTCCACCAGCCCACGATGCCGGTTCTGAAGCTGTGCTCCAGCGTCGGGTTGAAGAACCAGGCGCGAGTCGCCGGGTTGTCGAAATCCAGGTCCTCGACGGGCAGGTGCGAGAAGTAATCCGCGCTCGGCTTCTCGCCGGCGATCCAAAGTCCATGCGCGGTGGCATAACGCCCCTCCATCGTGTTCACATGGATGCGCGGCTTCATGATACCGATGAGATGCACCCCCAGTGCCGTGAGCCGCCCCCCGAGTTTGCCGCTGGGGCCATCGGGGAATGTCTGCCGGTTCCAGCGGAACTCCCCGTAGCGGTCCTTCCCCCAGGCCTTCCAATCGAAGTCGAGCTCGAAGGCATCGAGCGGAATGTGCTTCGCGCGGTAGGTTCCTACGTCCCGCAGGAGCTCCTTCTCATCGATCCCCCACTGGCTGTTGATGAAGCCGAGCGACCACTTGGGAAAGAGCGGTGCATGGCCGCTCAAGTCGGCGACGGCGGCGAAGATGGCCGCGGGCCCGCCGGCAATCAGATAGAAGTCGGGGTCGGGTCGCGAAAGCCCGGAGACCCGAAGACTCCCCCGTGCCAGGTCGAAGACGGCCGCCTTGCTGTCGAAGAGCACGCCGAAGCCGGCGGTGCTCCAGATGAAGGGCGCACCGGCATTGCCTTGCGCGCCGGCCTTCGCCACCCTCCTGCCGCGGCGAAGGGGACCGGCGGGATTGTGATCGAAGGCGTCGTTGCCATCGATTCCGTAGAGCGGTGTCGTTGCGGGAAAGCGCAGCAAGAGCGTGCCGCGGGCCACGCGACCGATGCCGGGAATTCTCAGCAGCGGTCTGCTCGCAGTCGCTTGGAAGACGGTGAGTGTTCCGGAGCCCTCATCGAGCACTATGCGAAGGGCTCCGCCGCGAAGCAGGAGATCACCTGGTCGCCGACTGGCGACGACGCGTGTCGAGGAGGTGGCGAGGGGGCGCGGCGCCATCACCAGCGCAGGCGGCGTTGCGCCTGCCGACGGAATGAAGTGAAGATGCACGATGTCGCCGTCCAGCAGGCGCAGCGACAGCAGGCCATTGGGCAGGCGGATATCGGCGCCCGAAGTACGCACCTGCACGCTCTGCGGAACGCCGGCGGGACCGCTTGCCGGGGCCCGCGGCACAGCCGCATGTGTCTGAGTCTGCCACGCGCTCGCGAGCAACAGGGCGCCGAGCATTCCTGGCCGTATTCTGTTTCCCATCATGTTGGTTCTGAGCTCATTGCCAACGGGGGCCGCGATGCCGCTACTGCAGGATCGCGGTGGAGTAACCGGGCATCGTCAGCTCGCTGCCGGCGAGGTGGACGCCGGCGTGAGTGCGCCGAATGACGCTGCGGAACCTTCGATCCGACAGGCTGACGCGGCGGATGATGCCGGAGAGATTGTGGATGACCAGCAACTGCTGCGTGTGATCGGCCCGCGTGTAGGCGCTGATCGGGCCGCCGTCGCCGGCATAAGGCGCGATATCTCCGTCACGCAGAGCGGGCAGCTCGATGCGCCAATGGATCAAGTGGCGGTAGAAATTCAGCAGTGAAGCCGGATCGGCGCGCTCCGCGGCGACCGAAAGGCCTGGTGAAGCATTGTCGGGTGCACGCTCCCACCAGGTCTCGCCTGGCTGATGAGGGTTACGATCCCAACGCATGGGCTCACGGATGGCCGGGTCCGGCTTCACACCGTGCATCCCGATCTCCTGGCCGTAGTAGACGTAGGGAGTTCCCGGCATCGTCAGCAGCATCGCCGCCGCCATGCGCAGATGGCTCCTGTTTCCATGGAGCTGGTCGAGCGCGCGGTCCCGATCGTGGTTGCCGATGAACGGCGAATCGACGATCGGCCCTCGGGCGCTCCGCCGGAAGTTGCGCCACGCGTTTTGTACGAAAGCGCCGAGATTCGGGCTGGTCTCGCTGGCGGCCGTAGCGAGCAGAACTTTCGCCAGCGGGAAATCGAACACGGAATTCAGCCCGGCATAGTAAGGTGCCGCTTCCGCTTCACTTCGGGCAGGGACTTCACCGAGCAGGAACACCGTCGGATCGGCCGCGCGCAATGCGGAGTGGTACTCCTGCCACCACGCGATGTTCTTGCGGATCGCGCGCGGACTGCCGACATCAGACTCGAAGTCGACATAGATCTGAGTCGTGGCGTCGAGCCTGAATCCGTCGACACCCTGAGCCAGCCAGAAGCGGCCCACCTTGATCATCTCCCGGCGCACCGCCGGGTTGTCGTAATCGAGATCCGGCATATCGGCGCTGAAATCGCCCAGGTAGTACTCGCCGTCGCGTTGGTGCCAGGCAGGAGTTCCCACCGCACTCGGTGCAGAGAGGTCGGCGCCTTTACCCGCCCACGTATACCAAGCGTGGTACGAGCTCTTCGGATCGAGAGCCTGCTGGAACCATGGATGGCGGTCGCTGGTGTGGTTGAGCACCATGTCGATCAGCACCTTGATGCCGCGTGCATGAGCTTCGTGCAGCAGGCGGCGAAAGTCCCCCATGGTCCCGAACTGCGGATTGATGGCGAAGTAGTCGGTGACGTCGTAGCCGTGGTAGCTGGGGGAGGGATAGATCGGTGTCAGCCAGAGGCCGCTCACGCCCAACCATTTCAGGTAATCGAGCCTGGCGGTGACGCCGTTGAGATCGCCGACACCGTCGCCATTGGAATCGGCAAACGAGCGAACGAAGATCTCGTAATAAACCCCGGAAGGGGCCTGCCGCGGAAGAATCGCGGCACCGGCCGGCGCGGCCATGAGAATAATGAATGCCGCGCCGGCAAGTGCCGCAGAGAGCCTGCGATGGCGCCCAGCGCTCCAGGGAAAGGGGATCATCGGTCGAAGAATGCGGCGCGATGGCGGCCCTTTGCAACCCGCCGCATACGTATTCAGTCGCTGAGCGCCCTTTGCGCGCCGACGCGATCAACACCGTCAACCGTTGCTCTAGTTTTTACAGAGGGAATATGACGTATGAGCACTACGTAGTCAGTAACGTCGAATTTCTCGATGAATTACAGAGAAATACCATCTTCCAGACAGAGCGTTGGCAGCGTAGGCTGGCGCGGAATCACACTGCGGTGGCGGAAATGAGCACGATCACTGAACTCCAGCAGGCCCTGCGCAGCCTATCGGCAGCGGAGCTCGAGAGCATGGCGGACTGGCTCGAGGGAGAGGTGGAGGATTCACGCTATCGCGCGTTCCATGTGCGCGAGACGCAACCGGAATACCTCTCCGAGGAGGAGCCGCTCGTCATGACCTGGGAAGAGTACCTGGCCTTCGAGGAGCGGAGTCCGTACCGACACGAATACGTCAACGGCACGGTTTACGCGATGGGCGGTGCGAGCCTTGCGCACAATCGCATCACGCAGCAGCTGGTCGTGGCATTCCGAACGCACTTGCGCGGCGGCCCCTGCGAGCCGTTCTTTCTCGAGGCTAAACTTCAGATCCGAGCGGGGCGTGACCAGATCGTTTACTACCCCGATGCGATGGTGTCCTGCCGCCCGGAAGACCGGACCGATCAGATGGTTCGTAATCCGAAGCTCGTCGTGGAAATCCTCTCGAAATCGACGCAGCACATCGACCGGCGCGAGAAGGCGATGTCCTATCGGCGTGTCGAGACAATCGAGGAATACGTCCTGATCGCGCAGAATCAGCCCAGAGTCATCGTCCATCGGCGCTTGGAAGACTGGCGCCCGATGCTCTGCTCGAGCGCGGACGCACGAGTCGAGCTCCGCTCGATAGGGCTAAATATGCCTCTGGCCCAGATCTACGAGGGCTCTCTGCCGGGATGATCATTACGCTGACGCCTCGAGGGCGGTCCCGGGCGGAGCCACCCCCGCTCAGGTCTGGAACCCCTCCGCGGCGCAGTTCTCGGCGATGAAGTGCTCGTGACTGCGCATCTGTCCGACTGCACCGCCGATCAGCGCGCGGATGCCGCCGAGGAACTCCTCGAGCTGGTCCCGTGGCAGGCGGTCGGCCAGCGGGTGATGCCGTCGCGGCAGGATTCCCTGCCCCACCATCACCTGCAGCCAGGACTGCTCGGTGAAGAGCTCCTCGCCCTCGCGGAAGATCTGGCCGGTGGCGGTGAAGATGTCCAGCTTGTGCCGCAGTGATTCCGGTGGCGCCAGGGCGGCGCAGCGCCGCCAGAAGGGCGTGTCCCGCCGCTCGATGGTGCGATAGTGCAGCACCAGGAAGTCGCGCACCTGCTCGTATTCCCTGCGGGTGTTGCGGTTGTATTCCTCGATGACTGCGGCATCGAAGCCGAGGTCCGGAAAGAGCGAGAGCAGACGGCTGACACCCGACTGGATCAGGTGGATCGCCGTCGATTCGAGCGGCTCGAGAAAGCCTGCGGCCAGGCCGACCGCCACGCAATTGCGCGACCAGATCTGCCGCCGCACCCCTGAAGTGAACCGGATCGGCCGCGGATTGCCCAGCGGCTCACCATCGAGAGAATCGAGTAGGATCGCGGCTGCCTCGTCGTCGCTCATGAATTCGCTGCAGTACACGTGGCCGTTGCCGGTGCGGTGCTGCAGAGGTATCCGCCACTGCCAGCCGGCTGGCCGCGCATTGGCCTGCGTATACGGCCGCATGGGACAGGCTGAGACGCTACCGACGGCCAGTGCGCGGTCGCAGGCCAGCCACTGCCGCCAGTCCTCGAAGCCGCTCTTCAGCGCACCCTCGATCAGCAGGCCCCGGAATCCCGAGCAGTCGATGAAAAGATCGCCGTCGACGCGCTCGCCGCTCTCGAGCACGATGCCTTCGATGAACCCGTCCTCGCCCCGCAGCCGCACGTCAACAACTTTGCCTTCGGTTCTTTTGACGCCACGCTGCTCGGCATAGGTGCGCAACATGCGCCCGTAGAGCCCGGCATCGAACTGGAATGCATACTTGATACCAGCCATGGCGCTGCTGCCGATCTTCTCGATCCTGGCCATCCGGCAGGCTTTAGCCGCGGTCGCATTGAGTGAGTAGGTTGCGAGGTCCCGGGCGCCGGGCTCCGCTCTGTGGCGTAACCAGTAATGCTGGAAGGGGAGCGGCCCGACTGGCAGGCCGACATCGCCGAAGGCGTGCAGGTAGCTGTGTCCCGGCCGTACCCAATCGTTGTACTCGATGCCGAGCTTGAAGGTCCCGCTGGTGGCTAGGAGCATCGCGTCTTCATCGATGCCGAGAAAGTGATTGACGTTGCGGATCTGGGGGATGGTGGACTCGCCAACTCCGACGGTTCCGATGGCGTCGGATTCCACAACATGGATCGCCAGGCTATCCCCCATGGCTCGGCTGAGGATGGCCGCAGTCATCCATCCGGCCGTGCCCCCGCCCACGATCACCACACGACTGATGCGTAAGTCGCTCATCGCGACACCGTATCACAGCCCAACCCGAGCGCGCCCAAAAGCACGCCTGTCAGCGCCCGGGGCCGATCCCAACTCGTCTTACTGGAACGTGTACGAGAATCCGATCGTGTACAGCCGGGGGTACTGCTCCCAGGTGAGCACCTGCCGCGGATCGCCGTTCTGGTCGGTCTGCATGGTATGGTTGTTGAGGTTCGAGCCCGTGACGATCAGGGTGAGTCCGTTCAGCATGCCGCTCGTGATGTCGTAACTCACCTGCGCGTCCACTGTGGCGGTGCTCTTGAACACCTGCTCGATGCGGGTCGAACTGATGCCGAACACCTCGCCGAGGAAGCTCGAGCGGATGTCGTCGTTCACGCTTGCCTGGAAGCCTCCACGCTGATAGTACACGGTGAAGTTCTCGACCCACTTCGAGAGCCCCGGGACCGTGACCGGGGAGGTCTGGCCGGAATAATAGACAGTGCTCAATGTGCGGTCGACACTTCCTGTGACACCGAGCCCGTTGAGCCAGCGCATGAAATCCCCGAGTGGCACGTTGGCCGAGACCTGCTCGCCCTCGATGTGCCCGGCACCGTTGTTCTGCGGGATGTTGAGGATGCCGTAGGGTGTGCCGAGCTGGGCCTGCTGACCCGTTGTCAGGTAGCCCGCCTCGTAGGGCGTGAAATTGAAAATCGACAGCGCACTCGGGTTGATGAAGTCCGTAAGCTTGAGGTAATACCCCGAGAGCTGCACGTAGCCCTCGCCGCCGGAGGTGCACAGGGCGGAGGTCTTCGACTGACTGCCGGCGCAATTGAAGCTGCCGCTCGAGGGTCCCGAGAAGTAATGCGTGAGGCTGGCATTGACGTTGGTCGACATGGTCGGCAGAAGCTTGGGGTTGCCGCCTGAGCCGCTGAAGTACGACTGGAGCGGGTTGGCGTCCGTCAAGTGAGTTATGTCGCCCCCGACGCTGAAGCTCGCGCTCATATAGTCCGGCCGCGGCCGGGCCATCGTCCTCGCAACGCTGAGGAGCACGTCGTTGTCATCCGGCAGGCTGAACTTGAGGTTCAAGCTCGGAAGGTACCGCGTATAGCTCGTGCCGTCCGACACCGGCAGCAGCAGCGTGGTGGCGGCACCGCCAATGGTCGAGCCAGGAGCGACACGCGAGCCCGCGGAAGCCTGATTCGTGTGTGCCACTTGCAGTCCGGCGTTGCCGCTCAGGCCCACATTCGCACCGAGATCGGCATGAATGTCGAGCTGCACATACCCGGTGGTATCCTTTTCGTCCAGCTCCCAGTTCGGAGGCACGGCGATCGAGGATAGCGCTGTCGGGTACTCAACCAGCGTGCCGCTCTTGATGAGAGCAAACGGGTTGTAGAGCACTTCAGGTCCGACTCCCATGAAGCCGAGCGGATCGCCAATGCCCTCGAGGGCGCTCGCGGGGATAGGCGCGGTCTGGGTCGGAGTGCAGGTGCTCGTGATGACCAGCCCGCACGCGGCACCACCCGGCACCAGGAAGTCCTGGGAGATGTCATAGTCCTTGAGCCGGTGCTCGTAGTCGGCGCCGAACTCGAGCCCGGAGAACGGTCCGCTCTCGAAGTAGCGGGTCGCGCCTAGCTTGAGGCGTCCGATGTGATCCTCGGTGTGCGGCTCGTTGATGAAGCCGGCCTGCACGAGATTCGATCCCGCGCCCCAGCCCTGGGGGTCGGTCAGTAGGATGTTGCTGTCGAGGCCCTGGGACGGGTAGAGCAGCAGCTCGCCGTTGCCGCTCTCGCGGAAGCCGACGTCGGTGCCGGGAAAGGCATTCGCAGTGCCTTCGGACCCGGGGCCGTTGTAGCCGTAGCCGGAATAGGCTTCCAGGAACTCATCGTCGCGCTCTGCACGGCCATAAGCTGCGGTGAAATCCCCGGTCCAGTTGTCACTCAGCTTGAAGTCGTTGGTCCAGATGATGTTGTAGATGCGGGCCTGATAATGGTTATAGTCGTTGCGGATGACCGGATAGACATTGTCGAACGTTCCTGTGGTATCGAAGCCGTTCGAGGGGGTACCCGGGAGCTCGATCTCGCCGCCGCCGAATCCGAGTGGAAACTCCGCGCCCTTGGCCTGCTGCGTCTCGTTCGAGTCTTCCTCCATCAGATCGAGCGTGCTGTCGAGCGCACTCGAAGGCTTGTACTCGATCGCGCCGATGAAGCCCTTGCGGTCGAGCAAATCCGAGACGTTGTAGTTCTTGGAGCCGCCGATGATCAGGTTTCCGTTGGAATCGGTGGCGTATCCCCAGGGCGCCTGATGGAGAATGTGGTACGGATTCGACTCGAGGTCCACGCCGAACGTGACACCGAGCGTGTGATCCATGAACTGGTCGGCGAGGATGCCGTCGATATCGTGGCCGTTGGCGCTGACACCGGGTCCCGGCATCACGTCGTGTGGCTCGATGGTCTGGTAGTTCGCGTTGAGTGTGGCGCTGGGCTTCTTCTGATCCAGCGGCTTCATGGGAAGCATGTCGATGGTGCCGGCGATACCTTGATTGACCAGATCGGCGCTCGGCGTCAGGTATACCTTGATGGTGCTGAACCAGCTTTGCGGATACTGATCGAGCTCGACGTCCCGATTGTTGGATGTGCTCGGTTGGATGCTGCCGGCGACCTGCGTGACGTCGAAGTCGGCGCTCAAGCCGTGAATGCTGATCTGCTGGGGACGGCCGTTGAAGTACTGGGCGCTGACGCCGGGCATGCGGCCGAGCGCATCGGCGATGCTGGTGCCGGGCAGCTGACCGATCTCCTGCGCCGATACGGCCTCGACGATGGTGTCGGAGTTCTTCTGAATCGCGATCGAATTCTGCAGGCTGCTGACGAAGCCGCTGATCACCACGGGTTGCAGCAGGTTCTCGTTGGCGACCTGATCCTGGCTCTTGCCGGTCGTCTGGTCCTGGTCGGTGGTTGTGGGCGTCGCCTGGGCGCTGTTGTCACTCTGGGCATCGCCTGCGGCACCCGCGGCCTGTGCAGCGCGCGAGACGGGCATCGCCGCGACCACGCAGGCGCTAAAGATTGCCGTTGCGACCGCCATCTCGAGGATGTTGCGCTTGCGTCTGATCACTGGATATCCCCCCCGGGATTTGTAGTCTTGGAAATCGGCTGACGGATCATTCGCGGGGGAGCGACTCGAATGCAAGGAATCGCATACGTATTCAGGCTCGCATACGTATGCGGTGCTGCGCGGCGCTGCGGCTCTCTGTGTCAGAGTAGTTGTAACGGGGCAGGAACCTTCACAGCATGAGCGCATTTCCCTGGTGGCGCGGCGCGGTGATCTACCAGATCTATCCGCGCAGCTTCCTGGATACCAATGGCGATGGCATCGGCGATCTCAAGGGGATCGCCGAGCGGCTGGATTATGTCGCCGCCCTCGGCGTGGACGCGATCTGGGTGTCGCCGTTCTTCAAGTCACCGATGGCGGATTTCGGCTACGACATCGCCGATTTCCGCGCCGTCGATCCGCTTTTCGGCGATCTCGCCGACTTCGACCGGCTGGTCGCCGGGGCGCATGCGCGCGGCCTCAAGGTCATGATCGACCAGGTGCTGAGCCACACCTCCTCCCAACATCCCTGGTTTCTCGAGAGTCGCTCGGGCCGCGACAATCCCAAGGCCGACTGGTACGTCTGGGCGGACCCCGCGATCGACGGCAGTCCGCCCAACAACTGGCAATCGATCTTCGGCGGCCCCGCCTGGCGCTGGGATCCCCGGCGGCGCCAGTATTACCTGCACAACTTCCTCGATTCGCAGCCGGACCTCAATTTCCACAATCCGCAGGTACCGATCGCGATGCTGGACAACCTCGAGTTCTGGTTGCGGCGCGGCGTCGACGGGTTGCGGCTCGATGCGATCAACTTCTGTTATCACGATCGGCTGCTGCGCGACAACCCGCCGAAGCCCGCGGAGCTGCGCAACGGCCGCGGCTTCACCGCGGACAATCCATACGCGTACCAATATCACTGGTACAACAACACCCAACCGGAGAATCTCGGATTTCTCACGGAGCTGCGCCAGCTCCTCGACCGCTATCCGGGCGCGGTCGGCATGGGCGAGATCGCCGCGGAGGACTCGCTTGCGACCATGGCGGAGTACATCGGCGAGACGCGACTGCACATGGCCTACAGCTTCGAGCTGCTCACCGAGGAGTACCGGGCCGCGCACATCCGCAGCACGGTCGAGAGCCTGGAGCGCCAGATGCCGCACGGCTGGCCCTGCTGGACGATTTCCAACCACGACGTGGCCCGGGTGATGACCCGCTGGGGCGGCGCGACCGCCTCACCCACGATGTCGAGCATGTTGACTGCAATGGTTTGCTCTCTGCGCGGCTCGGTCTGCATCTACCAGGGGGAGGAGCTGGGTCTGCCGGAAGCGGGCCTGCCGTTCGAGGCGCTTCGCGATCCTTACGGCATTGCCTTCTGGCCTAGCTTCAAAGGCCGGGACGGCTGTCGCACCCCCATGCCCTGGCGGGATTCCGCGGACGGAGGCTTCACCACGGGCATTCCGTGGCTGCCCATCCCGCCGGAGCACTTGCCGCTCGCGGTCTCCCGACAGGAGTCCGAGCCGGAATCGCCCCTGAACGTGTTCTGCCGCTTTCTACGCTGGCGCGGACGTCATCTCGCCCTTTGCCAGGGTGATATCGCCTTCATCGAGCTGCCGGAGCCATTACTGGCGTTCACTCGTACGCTGGGCTCGCAGTCCATTCTGGCGGCATTCAATCTGTCGGGCAGTCCGCAGACTGTCGCCCTGCCTGCGCTCGGCCCCCTCACACCCCTCGATGACCACGGTCTGAGCGCCGGCGGGGCGGCCGGCCGTAAGCTCGAGCTGCCGGCGCATGGCGTCTTTTTCGCTCGCGTTGCACAGGAGCAACGGAGGGGGCTTGGGTAGCACCGGAACCATGGCTTAGACTAGGGGCGCCACACGAGTACACACATTCAGGGGGTGGCTCCGGTCATGCGTGACCAGCGACGCAGGCCCAATTCATTGGACATCGCGCATTTGGCGGGTGTCTCGCAATCGACCGTGTCGCGCGCATTGCGCGCCGACCCCATGGTCAGCGCGTGCACGCGCGAGCGGGTGCTCGAGGTGGCGCGCCAACTCAATTATCACGTCGACAAGAATGCGTCGAACCTCCGCCGCCGCCATTCCGGCACGCTGGCGCTGCTTTTCTTCGAGGACCCGACCGCCGACGACTCGGCGATCAATCCGTTCTTCCACTCGATGCTGGGCTCGATCATCCGTGCGTGCTCCAAGCACGGCTACGACCTCCTGGTCTCATTCCAGGACCTGCTGCGCGACTGGCATGCCGACTACGAGGACACTCATAAGGCGGATGGCATCATCCTGCTTGGTTATGGTGACTACGTCGTGCACCGCGACCGCTTGCAGCCCCTGCTCGAGCGGGGCGCGCACCTGGTTCGCTGGGGTCCGGTGCTTACGGATCAGCCGGGTGTTTCCATCGGCTGCGACAATGCGTTCGGTGGGCGAGTTGCCGCAGAGCACCTGCTGGCGCTTGGCCGGCGCCGGATCGCATTTCTCGGCGAGATTGCTCCTTCTTCGCCGGAGATGATGGCGAGATACCGAGGATATCGAGCCGCACTTGGTGCTTCGGGCATGGACGCCGATCCCCGGTTGCAGGTCGGGGCCATCTCGACCGAGGCCTTCGGCTACGAGGCCATGCAGTCGCTGCTCGAGCGTAGGATTCCCTTCGACGCGGTATTTGGGGCCAGTGACCTCATTGCCATTGGCGCCATGACGGCGCTAGCTGCATCTGGCCGCCGCGTGCCGGACGATGTCGCGGTGGTGGGGTTCGACGGGATTCCGATGGGGGCTTTTACCCGGCCGGCTCTTACCACCGTGGCGCAGGACACCAAGCGAGCGGGCGACCTGCTTGTCCAGACCTTGGTTCATCTGATAGACGGCCAACCTGCGGAATGTGTAACTCTGCCGCCGCGCCTGGTCATCCGGGGCTCCACCGGAGCGCCCTTGGGCGGGGCCCTTCGGCCGCCGGACGAGGAATACCTGCTCATAGACTGAGCCTTCAGCGTTGCTGTGGCGCAACATGCGGTCGAGGTCCAGCCGAGAGATAATGGCCAGGTCATGGCCACGGCGCGGGAAGTCTGCTGATGTCCCACACCTATCTTTTCCAACCGGCTGTCTGGACGGGCAGCGGGACGTTCTGGTGCGCGGATGGCCAGCCGCTGCCCGCGGAATGCCGCACCGAAGTGGCACACCGCACCGAGTGCTGGCTGCTCTCCGGCAGCCTGAAGGTACTGGGCTCGCCGCCGGTGGAGTTCGTGAACGCCTACTGGATCCAGCTCCCCGGCCGGGAGGGCGCCGCGATCAAGTGGAGCTCCGAGAATGCAACCCTCGGCAAGCTCCACGGCACGTTCTCGGTTATCGGCAGCTCGATCCTCTCGGCCTACCGTTCGGAATCGGCCGGCTACCACGGCGCGGACCATCTTCGCCGCCTCGACGATGACAGCTACGAATCGACGGGGATGCTGCTGCTCGAGGACCGGCGCCTCTCCTCCTGGCAGGTGCTCCTCCGCCGTCAATAATGCAGGTAGTGATCGATCAATAGCGCCGCGAACAGCCACACCAGATAGCTCACCGAGTAGCGGAACACGCGCATCGGCATTTCCTGGCGTGTGGTGAGCTTCAGTGCCAGCGCGAAGTAGAGGAAACGCGCGTTGAGCGCCAGCGCCGCGACCAGATAGATGAGGCCACTCATCCGGGTCAAGAACGGCATCAGGGTCACGACGGTGAGCAGCACCGTATACAGGAGGACCTGCAATCGGGTGTGCGCCACTCCGTGAGTGACCGGCAGCATCGGGATTCCGGCGCGCGCGTACTCATCCTTGCGCGCGATCGCCAGCGCCCAGAAGTGCGGCGGCGTCCATACGAAGATGATCAGGAAGAGCAGCAGCGCGTTGGGATCGATGTGGTTGGTGACCGCGGCCCAGCCGAGAACCGGCGGTGCCGCGCCTGCCGCGCCGCCGATCACGATGTTCTGCGATGTGGCGTGCTTCAGCCACACGGTGTAGATCACCGCATAACCGATCAGCGAGACGAAAGTCAGCGCCGCCGTCAGCAGATTGACCAGAAACGCCAGAATCGTCATCGCGACGATGCCGAGCACCCCTGCGAAGATGAGTGCGCGCCGCTCCGTGAGCTGACGAGTTGGCAACGGGCGCGATTGGGTACGCGCCATCTGCTCGTCATAGCGCCGGTCGAGAACGTGATTGATGGCGGCAGCGCTTCCGGCGGCGAGAGCGATACCGAGAGTTCCCCAGATGAGCGCCCGCAGCGGCGGCCAGCCGGGGCTCGCGAGCAGCGTGCCGACGACCGCCGTGAAAGTGATGAGCGCCACGACCCGCGGCTTCGTCAGCTCGTAGTAGCGCCGCCAAACCGCCGGGGCGACCGTCGCGTATTCCGTTGTTGCCACCGCGAGCTCTCTTACTCAGGCCACGCGCACCGCGCGTATGGCGTACAACTTGGCTGTCAATGCGAGGATGGCCATGAGGAGCAGAGCCGCGCCGGCGGTGTGGGCGGTCGTCAGCCAGAGCGGAAATGTCCGCACGACCATGGAGATGCCAATCGCAAGCTGCAGGCCCAGCACGGCCAGCACCAGGTAGGCGCGCGGCCGCGCGGCGGCGAGCGAGGGGCGGCTGATCACGAAGAAAGATGCGGCAAGGAACGTCAGGGTCACCGTCAGTGCGCCTAGCCTATGAGCAAGGTGGATGGCGACGCGCGCCGGGTTCGTCAGAATGCCACCCTGATAGTCGATCCAGACTCCCCGCCACAGCACGAAGGCGTGACGGAAGTCGGCGTGCGGCCACCAGGCACCCTGACAGGTTGGAAAGTCGGGACAGGCGACCGCGGCGTAGTTGGCGCTGGTCCAGCCGCCGAGGAAAAACTGCACCGCGAGCACCATCACGCTGAGGACCGCGAGCCAGTAGGCGACCCGCGCCGCTGACGCCGCGCTCGACCACCCCGTCGGACCATGCTCCGGCACGATCTGCAGTTGCACGCTGCCGCGCGGGCGCTGCTGCACTCTGAGCCATAGCCACCAGAGGAGCCCGAGCGTGGTCATGCCGAAGATGAGGTGCAGGGTCACGATGAGCGGTTTCAACAGCCAGGTCACGGTCAGCATGCCGAGGATGGCCTGCACGATCACCGTGGCGAAAAGGAGCAGCCCAAATCCCGCGCCCACGACCTTCGGCTTGCGTGCCGCGATCGCCAGCGCCGCAATCACGGTGATCACCGCGGCGAGCGTGCCGGCCGCGTAGCGGTGAATCATCTCGTGCCACGCCTTGCCTTCCTGCAGCGGCCTGTCCGGATATCGCGCCTGGCTGGCGGAGCTGTCCGCGGCACCCACCGGACTGACGTGGCCGTAGCATCCCGGCCAGTCGGGGCAGCCCAGGCCGGCGTCCGTGAGCCGCACGTACGCGCCGAGCACGACCACGCCGAGGCACAGCAGCACGCCGCAGAGCGCGAGCCCGCGCAGCCAGCGGTCGATGGACGATTGGGACAAGCGGTCTCCTGAGTCGAATGGCGGCTCCAGGCCGCCTCAGCCGATCTGCGACAGCTCGAGCAGTCTCTTCAGATCCACCAGCAGGCCGCGCGGGTCGCGCCGGACATCGTAGCGCATCATCAGATTACCGAGGGGATCGACGACGAACAGCGTGTGCGCCTCATCGGCCGCCGGGAACACTGCGAGCAGAGGCGCACCGGCGGCGCCGGTCGCATCGAGGACCGTGATGCCGGCGTGCTCGCGCCCCAGATAGCCCGTTGCACAGCAATTTGCCGTGACCAGGAAGACCCGATCGAGCCGCGTCATGTCCGTGCCGAGCGCGAGCCGCGTCTGCCGCATGACATATAGCGCCTCGCGGCAGGAGGCGTCGCAGCTTCCGTCGCCGATGTATACCAACGTCCAGTTGCCGCGCAACGGAGTCGACGCGGCGGCGGGGAGTTTGCCTGCGGCGCTCTCACCGAGCGCTACGCGCGGCAGCTCCGCCCGTGGCAGCGGCCGCGGCGGCTGGATCAGCTCTCCGTGGTTCACGTGGCCGCCGGGTATCCAGCTCATGCCGTAATAAAGCCACGCGGAGATAATGAGGGGCAGGAAGAAAAGCGCGGCCAGCGCGGCGAGTGTGCGCAGGTTGCGGGCGCGCAGCGCGCGCGTCTCGGCGGTCACGCGCCCTCCTTCGGCTTTTGCGTGCTGAGGACCACCCAGATCACGAGCGCGGTCACCGCGAAGCACCACCACTCGAAGGCATAAGCGAAGTTCTGCAGCGCGGGAATACCGGGGGGCTGCCAGTCGCGAACGTAACCCTCCGACGCCTGCGGATCGAGCAGGATGACACGCGGCTCGAGAGTCTGGCCGAGGACGGCGCCCAGCTGCGCTATGGTCGGAAAGCTGGTCACCCGGGGCCATGGGCCGCTGTCGGGCGGCGGCGCACGGCCGCTCGCCAATCCGGCGACGGGCAGGTTGCCGACACGGCCGCTGAGGGTCACCGGTCCCGCGGTTTTCATGGAGATGTTCGGCAGCTCGGCGCGGCTGCCGAGGAAGGGCACCCAGCCGCGGTCGACCAGCACCATGCGGCCGCCGGCACGTGCGAGCGGCGTCAACACCTGATAGCCGTCGAGGTCGCGATAGCTCATGTTGTCGATGAGAAACTGGTGTGCCGGATCGTACGTGCCGCTGATGGTGACCCGCTGATCATCGGGCACCTGCGTGAGCGGTTGCGAGCCCAGGCTGAGGGCCTGACGGGCGCCACGCTCGAAGAGCGCATGTTCCGCGGCATGCAGGTGGCCGCGCCGCCATTGCCAGCGCCCGAGAGCGATGAACAGCACGCACAGCAGGAGCATCAGGATCGTAAGGCCCGGCGAGGGCGAGAACCGACGGCTGCCAAAGCTCAGGCGCATGGGTACAGGGGTTGCTTTCCGGGTAGACTGGACGGTGTCATGCCGCAGCTCTTTCGAATCCTGGTTCTCATTGTCCTGGCCGCCATCGTGGTGAGCCTGGGCTCGGCGTTGTACCACCTCTCCCGCGGCACCCAACAGGATTCCGCCAAAATGGCGCGCGCGCTGACAGTGCGCATCGCGCTGTCACTGGCGCTCTTCGCGCTCATCATGATCGCCTGGTACGCGGGGCTGATCACGCCCCACGGGCTCATCCCTCGTTAAACGCTGGATCCGGGCTCCTGCCCGGCCCAGCGCGCCGCGATCAAAAAGCGTGGTTTTTGCTCGCGGCTCCGCCACCTGCGGCGGCGGGACACATCCGTGTGTCTGATTACCCTCTACTACAGCCAGTAGACGAAGATAAAGAGCCCGAGCCACACCACGTCGACGAAATGCCAGTACCAGGAGACGGCCTCGAACGCGAAGTGCTGCCGCGGCGTGAAATGCCCGCGTAGCACCCGCAGCCAGACCACCACCAGCATGATGGCGCCGATGGTGACGTGCAGGCCATGGAAGCCCGTGAGCATGAAGAAGGTCGAGCCGTAGATACCCGTCGTCAGGCGCAGGTTGAGCTTGGTATAGGCGTCGTAGTACTCGTGACCCTGGAACGCGACGAAGCAGAAACCCAGGATGAAGGTGAACGCCAGAAAGAGCTTGAGCCGCCCGCGGTTGCCCGAGCGCAGAGCGTGATGGGCAATGGTGACGGTCAGGCCACTGGTCAGCAGGATCAGCGTGTTGATTGCCGCGATGCCGTAGGCGCTCATCGCCTCGAAGGAGGCACCGCCGACGTGTCCCGGGCCGTTGGTGGGCCAGGAGGCTTCGAAGTTGGGCCAGAGGATCAGGCCGGTGAGGCTTTTGGCGCCGGCCCCGCCCAGCCACGGTACCGACAGCACGCGTGCATAGAAGAGCGCGCCGAAGAACGCGCCAAAGAACATCACCTCGGAGAAGATGAACCACAGCATCCCCATGCGGAAGGAGCGGTCTACCTGGGAGTTGTAGATACCCTGCTGATTCTCACCGATGACCGTGTGGAACCAGCCGCCGAACATGAACAGCAGCAGCAGCGGTCCGGGCAGGAATACCCAACCGCCGACCCAGTTGTCGAGGTAGGCGACCGCACCCCACATCAGGGTGAAGAGCGCGATCGCGGCGACGATCGGCCAGGGACTACCGTGCGGAATGTAGTACTGCTGGCTGTCGGGGGCGTGTGCGTTTGATGCCATGTCTTAACCTTCGTGACTGCGTGGTGACTACTGCGCGTGGGTGGCGCGGTAGAACATCATCGCGATGAAGCCGAAGTAGAAGGCGAGCACGACGAATGTCACCACGAAAGTGGTGCGCCGTACCCGCTTGCGCCGCCCGGCGTCGTCCTGGCGCGGCAGGAGCGGCTGCTCCGATGAAGTCATTGCTTGCATCCGTGATGCCAGGCGCTCAGTGCTCCGCGCCGCGGGCGATCATCGCCTCGGTCGGCGGAGTCGTCCAGGAATGGTACGGCGCCGGTGAGGGCAGCTCCCACTCGAGGCCGCGCGCACCTTCCCATGCCCGGGTGCCTTCCACGCGCTGACCGGAGCGCACGCACTTCCAGATGATGTAGGGGAAGAGAAGCTGCGACAGGCCGAAGGCGAAGCCGCCGATCGAGGACACCATATTCCAGTCAGCGAACTGCACGGCATAGTCCGGGATGCGGCGCGGCATGCCGGCGAGGCCGAGGAAGTGCTGCGGGAAGAAGAGCACGTTGAAGAAGATCGCCGACAGCCAGAAGTGCCAGGTGGCGAGCCGCAGGTCGTACATGCGGCCGACCCACTTGGGCAGCCAGTAGTAGACGCCGGCCATGATGGCGAAGGCGGATCCCGACACCAGCACGTAATGGAAGTGGGCGACCACGAAGTACGTGTCCTGGTACTGGAAGTCGGCGGGCACCATGGCAAGCATGAGGCCGGAAAAGCCGCCGATGGTGAAGAGGAAGAGGAAGGCGATGGCGAACAGCATCGGCGGCTCGAAGGAGAGCGAGCCGCGCCACATGGTGGCCGTCCAGTTGAAGACCTTCACCCCCGTCGGCACCGCGATCAGCATCGTGGCGAACATGAAGAAGAGCAGCGCCGAGAGCGGCAGCCCCACCGTGAACATGTGGTGCGCCCACACGATGAACGACAGGAAGGCGATCGAGGCGGTGGCGTAAACCATCGCTTCGTATCCGAACAGGGGCTTGCGCGAGAACGCCGGGATGACCTCCGACACCACGCCGAAGCCCGGCAGGATCATGATGTAGACCTCGGGATGGCCGAAGAACCAGAAGATGTGCTGGAACATCACCGGGTCGCCGCCGCCGGCAGCATTGAAGAAGCTGGTGCCGAAGAAGTGATCGGTGAGCATCATGGTCACCGCACCCGCGAGCACCGGCATCACCGCGACCAGCAGGAACGAGGTAATGAGCCACGTCCATACGAAGAGTGGCATGCGCAGCAGCGTCATGCCCGGGGCGCGCAGGTTCATGATGGTGACGATCACATTGATGGCCCCCAGGATGGAGGAGATGCCCATCATGTGGATCGCGAAGATCAGCATCGGGAAGGACGCGCCGAACTGCAGCGTGAGCGGCGGGTACATGGTCCAGCCGCCGGCCGGTGCGCTGCCGGGCACCAGCCAGGAAGAGAGCAGCAGCAGGAACGCGAAGGGGAGGATCCAGAAGCTCAGGTTGTTGAGCCGCGGCAGCGCCATGTCGGGCGCCCCGATCTGAATCGGGATCATCCAGTTGGCGAGCCCTACCCAGGCCGGCATGATGGCGCCGAAGATCATCACCAGGCCGTGCATGGTGGTCAGGGAGTTGAACACTCCTGCATCGACGACCTGCAGGCCGGGCTTGAAGAGCTCGGCGCGGATCACCATTGCGAACAGGCCGCCGGTGAAGAACATGATGCACGAGAAGACGAGATACATCGTGCCGATGTCTTTGTGATTGGTCGCGAACACCCAGCGGCGCCAGCCGTGCGGCTTGTGATCGTGATCGTCGTGCGCGTGAACTTCGCTGTGCGGCTTCTCGGCCATGGGCTCTCCCCCTTATCGGGAAATGGGTTCCGGTCTTAGGCAGTTTGGGCGGTGCGACTGCCCTGGATCAGCTCGAAGCGGCGTTGGCGGCTGCCGCGGCCTTCTCGGCCGCCGCTTCACGCTTCACCCAGGCCTGGAAGTCGGCCTTGGACACTGCATCGACCACGATCGGCATGTAGCCGTGGCCGCGTCCGCAGAGCTCCGCACACTGGCCGCGATAGACGCCTGGCTTATCGGCGTCGACCTCGAACCATGAAGTGTTGATGTAGCCGGGAATCGCGTCCTTCTTGATGCCGAGGTCCGGCACCCACCAGGAATGGATCACGTCCACCGCGCCGATCAGCAGCCGCACCTTGGTGCCGACCGGCACGACCAGCGGGTGATCGACGTTGCGCAGGTAATGCGGCACGCTGTATGGGCTGATGCCGGAGTCGAGCTCGCTTGCCGCCATGCTCTTGGCGTCGAGCTTGGAGACGAAGCTCACTCCCTGGCCGACGTACTCGTACTGCCAGCCCCACTGAAAGCCGGTGACCTTGATTTCGAGCTGCGGATTGCTGTCATCGCTGATCAGCACCAGGCCGTGCGCGGCCGGGATCGCCATCCCGATCAGGATCAGCACCGGAATGGTCGTCCAGAGGATCTCGACCTTGGTGTTGTGGACGAGGGTCACGTCGGCGACGGCACCGAGCGAGCGACGGTGAAAGATGATCGACCAGAGCATGACCCCGAAGACCAGGATGCCGATCACGACGCAGACCCAGAACGCCATCATGTGGATGCTGTACACATCCTTGCTGATGCTGGTCACCCCCACTGGAAGATTGAGGAGACCCCAGCCGCCATTGGGAGACTCATCCGCCATGGCGGGCAATGCCGCTCCGGCTGCGATCAGCAGCGCCGCGATCCTGAGCCATGTCCCGGGCCGTATTCCGAGTCTTGCGCGATACATCGTTGTCGTGCCCTTTCTCTGGCGAATCGAATTAAAACGCCGACTGCGCCGCCTACTTCGGCCCGGGGGCCAGCGAAGGCGACTCATTGATATGGCCTATCAGGCGCTGCAGCCTCAGCGCCAGGCCGTACCGCTCCTCTTCCGTGAGGAAGCTTCCCAGCTCGCACTGCCGGCCGTGCGACTCGATGGTGAGCCGGCTCGGATGCAGCCGCGAGGCAGGACAGCGCAGTTTAACCTGAGCCCAGTGCCGCTGGAACACGGTCCGCCTGCACTCAGTGCGATCGTGCGACTCGACGCTGACGTCCGCGTCCGTGAGTGTAATGATTTCGGAACGATATCGCCGGGCCAGGCTGGCATGCAGCGCCCAGCCGACGAGGAGCATTTCCAGGCCGGCGAACGGCAGGATGGGCCACATTCCCAGGAGCGCCAGCACACCCGCCAGAGTGAAGCAAAAAAGGCAGAGGCCGCAGAAAAAGAGCGCGGCCCCGCGCAGACTGAGCGAGCAGTTCGGGCAGATGACGATGCGCAAGCGGATCGATGGTAGAGCGCCGGCAGGGGCGGTTCAAGCGCACAGCTTGGCAGCCGCCTGGTGCAGATCGGGTGCGCTGAGCCCGGGCGCGAGAAAGGGGATGCGGGCGAGAGGCGGCCCGTCCAGGTGCGCGCTGAGGCAGGCGAGATTCTCGGCGGCGCGCTCGAAATGTGGATCGATGCCGTTGGCGATCCAGCCCGCGAAGGCCGCGCCGCGCATCGCCAGCGATTCGCGACTGAGGAGCGCGTGATTGAGGCAGCCGAGGCGCAGGCCGATGACGAGCAGCACCGGCAGGCAGAGCGTGGCGGGGAGGTCGGCCATGACGGCGGCGTCGCCGAGCGGGGCGAGCCAGCCGCCGGCGCCCTCGACGATGACACAATCGGCGGCTTTGACGAGGGAGTCGAAGCGGGAGCGCAGAAGCGTGAGATCAATGACTACCCCCGCTTCGCGGGCGGCGATATGCGGCGCGATCGGAGGCAGGAAGCAGTACGGATTCACGACTTCATAGGGCGCCGTGACGTTGGCGGCAGCCATGAGAGTCAGGGCGTCGGAGTTTCGCAGGCCTTCCGCTGTTGGTTCGGAGCCGGAGGCGACGGGCTTCATCACCGCGACGCGCAACCCACGGGCAACCAGGGCGCGTGTCAGGGCCGCGGCGACCAGGGTCTTGCCAACACCGGTGTCGGTGCCCGTGACGAACCAGCCCTGTGCGAGCGGCGCTGCGGTCATGTCGGGCTTCACTTTTTTCTGCGAATTGCGGCGGGAGGAATTCTGACCTCGCCCCCCTGCACGGATGTCGCGGGGCGGCCAGCCGTCCCCCAGGCGGCGCCGTAGACGATTTCGTACGTGGCCGGGAGTCTGCCGTCCTTGCGAAAGGATTCGTAGGCCGTGAGAACACGCCGCAGGCGGCCGCGGCCGAGGAGGGAGCGGGGACGACCCGCGGTGGCGTTACGCGCACCGATGCACTTCAGATCGTGCATGAGCGCCATGCCGTCATCGTACGTGAGCTGGGTACGGTCGATGTCGAGCACGGGTTCCTGCAGGCCGGCGCGCACCAGCGCATCGCCGACGTCGTGCATGTCGAGAAAGCGGTTGACGTGGTTGTGGCTGTCGGCTTCCGCCCAGGCGCTGCGCAGCTCTTTCAGGGTGTCGGGGCCGAAGGTGGTGAAGGTGAAAAAACCTTGCGGCTTGAGGACGCGGCGTATCTCGGCGAAAACGTCGTCGAGGGGGTCGCACCATTGGAGCATGAGGTTGCTGAAGACTATGTCGACGCTGGCGGATCCGAGCGGCAGGCGGGCGCCATCGGCGCATATGCGCTCGAAGCGGCGGAAGAGACGTTGATGGCGCGCAGCCTGATGGAGCATGCCCGGTGCGAGGTCGAGGGCGATCACCGTGGAGCCGCGGTACCGGCGCTTGAGCTGCGCGGCGGCGCGCCCGGTGCCAGCCCCGAGGTCGAGGACGACCTGCGGCCGGAAGTCGAAAGGCTCGAGCCGCTGGAGCAGCTCCTCGGCGACGCGTGACTGCAGGACGGCGGCGGCCTCGTAGCTCGCGCTCGCGCGATCGAAGGCGGCGCGCACGCCGGCCTTGTCGAGCTGGAAAAGATCGGCTTCGCTCATGTCCGCAACAGAAAGTCGGCGACCAGCGAGCTGAGCTCCGGGAGATGCGACAGGAATGGCGCGTGGGCAGCGCGGTGAATCTCCACATAGCGCGCATCCGGAAGACTGTCGGCAAGCGCGTGCGAGGCTGCGGGCAACGTCACGCGATCGTATTGGCCTGCAACGACGAGAGTGGGAACCGTGACGTCGGCGAGCAGGGGACGCAGGTCCGTGTCATGCAACAGCTCGAGGTCGCGCGCGAGCGCCGCCAGGCGCGGGCCCAAGGCTCCTTCACCGGACCCGTGGGCGAAAAGCGCCGCGTTGAGCTGCGCCAGGGCCGCGGCGCCGCCGGCGCTGCCACGGACCTGCAGCTCCAGAAAATCGCTCACCGTCCGCCGATAATCCGTACGCAAGCCCTCCGCCTGCGCCGCCAGCCGCTCGGGCGGCACCCCATGCGGCCAGTCAGGGGCGGCGACCAGGCGCGGGGTGGTGGCAATCAACACCAGGCGACGCACCGCCGTATGTGTCGCTGCGAGCTGCAGCGCGATCTGGCCGCCGAGCGACCAGCCGAGGAGGAAGTAATCCGCGGCGATCGCGGCGACGGTCGCGTGAATCTCTTCGGCCTGCTGTTGCAGCGAAGAGTGGTCGGGTACCCAGCCGCTGCGGCCGTGCCCGGGGAGGTCCACAACAATGATCCGGAAGCGGTCACAGAGCGCGGCGGCGAGGCCGTCCCAGACGCGCACGTTCAGTCCCCAGCCATGCAGTAGAACGAGCGTCGGTCCGCTGCCGCGGACTTCGGTATAGAGGCCGCTCACGGCTCGTGCCTCGAGGCGAGGATGCGGCTCAGATTCTCAACCAGGCTGTCTATCTGACCTTCCTGATGGCCGGCGGTGAGTGTGATGCGCAGCCGCTCCGCGCCCACGGGCACGGTCGGCGAGCGGATGGCGACGACCCAGAAGCCGGCCTGCCGCAGCGCGTGTTGGGCGGCGAGCGCCGCCTGCGCACTGCCGAGCGGGATCGGCTGGATCGGAGTCACGGAGTCGGCGAGCGGCACGCCCGCCTGCCGCGCCGCCGCGCGAAAGCGCGCGGTGAGAGCCAACACGCGCTGCCGCCGCCAGGTTTCCTCGCGCGCAATGCGCAGGGCTGCACGAGTTGCCGCGGCCACCGGCTGTGGCAGAGCGGTGGTGTAGATGTAGGGACGCGCGCGCTGGATGAGAAATTCGATCAGATCTTCCGCGCCGGCGACGAAGGCGCCAAAGGAGCCGAACGCCTTGCCCAGGGTGCCAACCAACACTGGCACTTCTTCGCAACCCAGGCCGGCAAGCTCCAGCGCGCCGCCGCCGTTCGCGCCCAGCACACCTATGCCGTGCGCATCGTCGACGACGAGCCACGCGCCATGTGCGCGGGCAGCATCGGACAGAGCGGCGAGCGGCGCAATATCGCCGTCCATGCTGAAAACACCATCGGTCGCGACTACCGTCGTTTGTGGAGTGCTCTCGGCGAGCAGGCGGCGGGCCGCATCGGTGTCGCAGTGCGGATAGCGCCGGAAGCGCGCGCCGGACAGGAGCCCGGCATCGATCAGCGACGCATGACTCAGGCGGTCCAGCAGCACTGACTCACCGCGACCCGCGAGCGTGGTGACGACAGCGAGATTGGCCATGTATCCGGTCGAGAAGAGAAGTGCGCGCGGACGGCCGGTAAAGGCGGCGAGCTCCTCCTCCAGGGCGGCGTGTTCGCGTCCATGGCCGCTGATCAGATGTGAGGCGCCGCTGCCCGTGCCACAGCGGGCCGAGCACTCCGCCATTGCGTTGGCGAGCGCCGGGTGCGCCGCCAACCCGAGATAGTCGTTGCTGCTGAAGTCGACGAGCGGATCGCCGTCGACGATGACCCGTGTGTGGCTGGCCGTCTCCGGGTAAGCGTCTACGGTCGAGCGGCGACGCCGCAGATGCTGCCGCTCGATGTCCTCGAGCGCCGGCTCAAGCGGCTGTCTCTTCATCGTGTGACAAACGCTCGGGCCTGATGCCGAGCCGTGCGAGGAGGCCCCGATCCCGCTCGACGTCCGGATTACCGGTGGTGAGCAGCTTCTCGCCGTAGAAGATGGAGTTGGCACCGGCGAGGAAGCAGAGCGTCTGCAGCTCATCGCTCATCCCCTGTCGTCCAGCCGACAGGCGCACGTGAGCGCGCGGCATCATCAGCCGAGCCGCCGCGATGACGCGCACGAAATCGAGGGGATCGACCGGTGCCGTGCCATCGAGGGGAGTGCCCGGCACCTGCACCAGCTGGTTGATGGGTACGCTCTCCGGGTGCCGGGGGAGGTTGGCGAGGGTCATGAGCAGCCCGGCGCGATCGCCGGCCGACTCGCCCATGCCGAGAATGCCGCCGCAGCACACCTTGAGGTCCGCCGCGCGGACCGCCTCCAGCGTGTCGAGCCGGTCCTGGAACGTGCGGGTCGTGATGATCTCGCCGTAAAACTCCGGCGAGGTGTCGAGGTTGTGATTGTAGTAATCGAGGCCCGCGTCCTTCAGCTCGCGCGCCTGCGCCGGTGTGAGCATGCCGAGGGTGGCGCAGGTCTCGAGACCGAGCGCGCTGACTTCGCGGACCATCTGGCCGATGACCCGCAGCTCCTTCGCTTTGGGCGAGCGGTAGGCCGCGCCCATGCAGAACCGGGTGGCCCCGGCCTCCTTCGCGAGCCGCGCCCGCTCGCGCACGGCGGCGACCTCCAGCAGCTCCTCCCGCTCGAGCCCGGTGTCGTAGCGCACGCTCTGCGGGCAATAGGCGCAATCCTCGGGGCAGGCACCTGTCTTGATCGACAGCAGCGTGCTCATCTGTACCGTATTGGGCTGGTGATGCTCCCGGTGCACGCGCTGGGCGTGGTACAGCAGGTCCATGAGCGGCAGGCCGAGGAGGCTCGTGACTTCCGGCAGCGTCCAGTCGTGGCGAATGGTTCCGAGGGCGGTCGGGGTCATGGGCGGATCCGGTGAGCGCGACGCCGGCGATGTTCGCGGGCGGCACGGCGAATGTCAACGCAGCCGGCGCCTCCGTGTCGACAGTTGCTCATTTTATCATCAGTGGCGCAGCAGGTGTGCCGTGAGCGCGGCGGCCACCGCCAGAGCGCCGACCACGGAGACGAAGACAGCCGCGGCGGCGCAGTCCTTGACTACCCGGATCTGCGGATGCAGCTCGGGACTGAGATGGTCGGCGAGCGTCTCGATCGCGGTGTTGAGCAGCTCCGCGGCGAGCACCCCCGCGCTCGCGAGCGCCACGGCCGCCCACCAGACAGGGTCGGGGCGCAGGATCGCGAGGGCCGCCCAGACCAGCACGAGGACCACCGCCTCGAAGCGCACGCTGCGCTCGGCACGCAGGGCATGCAGGAGGCCCGCCATGGCGAAGCCCATGCGGCGCCAGAGCGGTTGGTTCTTTTGCGGGCTCAACGCGAATATACGTATTGCATCAGTATGCCGATGAAGATGGCCATGCCGACGTAGTTGTTGTTGAGAAACGCGCGCAGGCACGCGGTCGGCTCACGCGCACGGATCAGCCACTGCTGATAGAGGAAGAGCACGCCCGCCGTCACGAGGCCCGCGTAGTACCAGCTGCCGAAGCTCAAGTCGCGGCCGGCGAGCACCAGCGCGAAGAGCATCATCGCCTGCAGGACGCCGATCAAAAACCGATCCATGTCGGCGAACAGGATGGCGCTGGATTTGATGCCGATCGCGATGTCGTCTTCCCGGTCGACCATCGCGTAGATCGTGTCGTACACCGCCGCCCAGATGACCGCGGCGATATACAGCACCCAGGCGATGCGCGGCAGCGAATCGCGCTGCGCCGCAAAGGCCATGGGCACGCTCCAGCCGCCGAAGGAGATGCCGAGATAGAGCTGCGGCAGAGGGAAGATGCGCTTCACGAAAGGATACGAGACGGTGAGCGCGGCGCCGATGACGGCGAGCTTCATCGTGAAGATGTTGAGCCGGGTGACCAGCCACAGCGCGGCGGCGCCGAGCATGACGAAGAGCACCAGGGCCTCAGTCGGCGATACGCGGCGAGCGGCGAGCGGCCGCTCGCGAGTGCGCTTGACGTGCGGATCGATGTTGCGGTCGGCGAAATCATTGATGACGCAGCCGGCAGCGCGCATCAGGACTACGCCCAGCGCGAAGACGATGAGTACTTTCTGCTGTGGCCGGCCGCCGCCGGCAACCCACAGTGCCCAGAGTGCCGGCCACAGCAGCAGCCAGGTGCCGATGGGGCGGTCGAAGCGCGCCAGCCGCCCGTACTCCTCCAGCCGCCGCGCCAGGCGGTGATATAGAGGAGCCTCTTTGAGCTTGCTCGTGGGGGCGATGTCGCTGGTAATTGCCGTGCTATTCATCTGCTTTCTCAGACCCGGGCATACTGCTCGCCGGTGCCGATCCACCGGGCGGCGAGCGGCGCAATATTATCCGGGTAGCTCGCGATCAGCAGCTCCGCGGCTTCCTGTACGCGTGGCAGCAGGTCCGCATCGCGCGTCAGGTCCGCGACGCGAAGTTGCGCCAGCCCCGTCTGGCGCGTGCCGAGAAGCTCGCCATAACCCCGCAGCTCGAGATCCCGGCGCGCGATCTCGAAGCCGTCATTGGTCTCGCGAATGACCTTCAGCCGCTGGCGCGCCAGCGGTGAGAGCGGCGCCCGGTAGAGGAGCACGCAGGTGCTGGCGTCCGCCCCGCGACCCACCCGGCCCCGCAGCTGGTGCAACTGCGCGAGCCCCATGCGCTCGGCATTCTCGATGACCATCAGGGTGGCGTTGGGAACGTCGACTCCGACCTCGATCACGGTGGTGGCGACCAACAGTTGGATCCGCCCGGCCTTGAAGGCGAGCATCGCCGCGTCCTTCTTCGAGGACGGCATTCGCCCGTGCACGAGGCCCACCCGCACCTCGGGTAAAGCCTCCGCGAGAGCAGCGGCGGTCTCTTCCGCGGCTTGCGAGCGCAACTCGTCCGATTCGTCGATGAGCGGACAGACCCAGTAGGCCTGACGGCCGTCGCGGCAAGCCGCAACGATGCGCGCCACGATTTCCGCGCGTCTCTGCTCCGGTACTACGACAGTCTGCACCGGGGTGCGGCCCGGAGGCAGCTCGTCGATCACGGAGATGTCGAGATCGGCGTAGGCCGTCATGGCCAGCGTGCGCGGGATAGGCGTCGCGGTCATGATGAGCTGATGCGGGAAGCGCCCGAGCCTGCTGCCCTTCTCCCGCAGGCGCAGGCGCTGCTGGACACCGAAGCGGTGCTGCTCGTCGACGATGATCAGGCCCAGGCGCGAGAACTCGATGCCTTCCTGGAAGAGCGCGTGGGTGCCGACGACGACACGGATTCCGCCCGTGGCGACCGCCTCCATTGCGCTGCGGCGCGTGCGTGCGGGCTGTGAGCCGGTGATCAGCGCGACATCGAGGCCGAGAGGCCTGAACCACTGAGCGAGATTTCGCCAGTGCTGCTCGGCGAGCAGCTCGGTGGGCGCCATGAGCGCAGCCTGAAAATGCTCGCCGGGCGCATCGGCTGCGCTGCTGCCCACGGCACGTGCCGCGGCGGCGGCCGCCACCACGGTCTTGCCGCAGCCGACATCTCCCTGGATGAGGCGCACCATCGGCACGCTGGAGCGCAGATCCGCCTCGACCTCCGCCAGTACGCGCGTCTGTGCGCGCGTGAGTGCGAAGGGCAAAGCGGCGATGAGCCGTGCCGCCATCGCTTGCGGATCATCGAGAGGCGACGCCGGGTCGGTTTTGGCGGCGCGCTTCATCAGCCGCAGGCTCACCTGGTGGGCGAGCAGCTCTTCGAACGCGAGCCGGCGCTGCGCCGGATGACATCCAGCCTCGAGCTCGCTGAGCTGCGCCTCGCGCGGTGGTCGGTGGACGTAGCGCAGCGCATCCCGCAGCGACGGTAGCTGCAACGACCCCAGCACCTGCGGCGGCAGCCAATCCCGCACGGCCGCCGTGTCGAGCTCGTGCAGCGCGTGTGCGATGAGTGCGCGCAGGCGTCCCTGCGCCACGCCCTCCGTCAGCGGGTAAATGGGAGTCAGCGTCTCCTCCGGCGGCGCTTCACCGCCGCTCACGCGGCGATACTCCGGATGGACGATCTCCAGGCCCTGGGGACCGCGGCGCACCTCGCCGAAGCAACGCAGTCGTGCGCCGCGCTCGAGCCCCTGCTGCTGCGATGCGGAGAAATGAAAGAAACGCAGAGTCAGGAACCCGGAGCCGTCCGACAGGCTGCACTGCAGCTGCCGCCGCCTGCGGTAGGCGACCTGTGCCAGCTGGATCTCGCCTTCGACGACGGCGCGCATCCCCGGCAACAGGGAGCCGATCCTGACGATGGTCGTGCGATCCTCGTACCGCAACGGCAGCACGAAGAGAAGGTCCTGAACCTGCGCAACTCCCAGGCGCGCCAGGCGCTGCGCCAGCGCCTCGCCGACGCCGCGCAACGCCGTGATCGGATGTCGCTCGATCGTCTCAGCCAAGGTAGAGAACGCAATCGGCCTCGACACGCGCTCCGCGGGGCAGCTGCGCGACGCCGATGGCCGCCCGCGCCGCGCAGGGCTGCGGGAAGTAGAGCGCCATGATTTCGTTGACCTTGGCGAAGTGCGCCAGGTCGGTGAGGTAGACGTTGACCTTTACGGCCTGCGCGAGGCTGCCGCCCGCGGCCTCGGCGACCGCTTTCAGATTCTCGAACACGCGGCGGATCTCGGTCTCCATGTCGCCGGAAACCATCTCCTTGGTGGCGGGGTCCAAAGGGATCTGGCCGGAGAGGTAGACGGTGTCTCCCGCGCGCACGGCCTGGGAATAGGTGCCGATCGCCAGCGGCGCCCGATCGGTATGGATCACTTTACGGCTCATTTGCTCTCTCTCACTCACTGTTGGGATTCGCATCCGGATCGTCGCTCTCGTCGACGCCTTCGAGGCCTCCGTCCACCGGGCCGGTGCGCGCATGGGCGGCAATCGTCCGGATGACACGCGTCACGTCCGGCATCCGCCGGATGATGCGCATCAAACGCGCCAGATGCTTGCGATCGCGAACTTTCAGCTCGAAAGTCAGAATCGAGGCGTCTCCTTCCTGCTCCTCGATGGAGACGTGATGGATGTTGATCTCGGTGCTGGCGATGGACGCGGCCACCGCCGCCAGCACGCCGGTGCGGTTGACCACGTGGATGCGGATCTCCGAGTTGAAGAGCCGCTCCGGCGCCGACCGCCAGCTCACCGGCAGCCACTTCTCGGGGTGCTTGCGGTAGTCCTCGACGTTGACGCAGCGCTCGCGGTGGATGATGACACCACGGCCGGCCGAGAGGAATGCGAACACCGGGTCGTTCGGCAGTGGAAAGCAGCAGCGCGCGTAGGAGACGAGCAGTCCTTCGGTGCCGGCGATCGCCAGCGGCGCCGGCACGTGCGGTCCGCCCTGGGTCGGCGGCGCAGGCAGGAGGCGCTGCGCGACCAGGGGCGCCAGGCGCTCGCCGAGGCCGATCTTTTCGTAGAGATCGTCGAGGTCCTTCATGCCGAACTCGCCGAGCACCGCATGCAGCACCTCGGAACTGACTTCCTCCAGCGCCAGGCGGAACTCGCCGAGAGCCTGGTTGAGCAGCCGCTGGCCGAGCGCGATGGCTTCGGTGCGCCGCAGACTCTTGAGGTAATGCCGGATCGCGTTGCGCGCCTTGGCGGTGACCACGAAGTTGACCCACGAGGGGTTCGGGAGGGCTCCCTTGGCGGTGATGATCTCCACCGTCTGGCCATTGCGCAGCACCGTGCGCAGCGGTGTCAGCCGCCGGTCGACCTTGGCCGCGACGCAGCGGTTGCCGATATCGGTGTGCACGGAGTAGGCGAAGTCCACCACGGTCGCGCCGCTCGGCAGCCGCAGGATCGTCCCTTTCGGGGTGAACACGTACACCTTGTCGGGAAACAGATCGACCTTGACGCTCTCGAGGAATTCTTCCGAGCTGCCATCCTCCTGCAGCTCGACCAGGCTCGATAGCCACTCGCGTGTCCGCTCCTGCTGCATGGAGTCCGCATCGCCGCCGCTTTTGTATTTCCAGTGCGCCGCGATGCCGGATTCCGCGACCTGATGCATGTCCTCGGTGCGAATCTGCGCCTCGATGGGCACGCCGTTGGGACCGAAGAGCGTCGTATGCAGCGACTGGTAGCCGTTGACGCGCGGGATGGCGATGAAGTCCTTGAAGCGCCCGGGCATGGGCTTGAACACCGCATGCACGATCCCGAGCGCGCGATAGCAGGTATCGGGCTTGTCGGTGACGATGCGCAGTCCGTAGACATCGACGATTTCCGCCAGCGAGGCACGCTTGCGCAACATCTTTTTATAGATGCTGTAGAGGTGCTTCTCGCGCGTCTCCACCCGCGCCTGGATCTCAGTCCTGGCCAGGGCGCCGGTGAGCTGCTGGTCGATTTTCTTCAGGAACTCTTTCTGGTTGCCGCGCGCCTTGCGCAAGGCGCGCGCGAGCACCTGGTAACGGTGCGGGTAGAGCGCCTCGAAGCCGAGGTCCTCGAGCTCCAGCTTCATGTTGTAGAGGCCGAGACGCTCCGCGATGGGCGCGTAGATCTCCAGCGTCTCGCGCGCGACGGCCCGCCGCCTCGTCAGCGGCATGGCCTGGATGGTACGCATGTTGTGGGTGCGGTCGGCGAGCTTGACCAGGATGACCCTGAGGTCGCGCACCATCGCGAGCAGCATTTTGCGGAAGGACTCCGCCTGCGCCTCCTCGCGGCTCTTGAACTGGATCGCATCCAGCTTCGTGACGCCGTCCACGAGCTCCGCGACGTCGGCGCCGAAGCGCGCCGCAAGCTGATCCTTCGGCGTCGGGGTGTCCTCGATGACATCGTGCAGGATCGCCGCGATCAGCGTATCCGCATCGAGGCGCAGGTCGGCGAGGATGGCGGCCGCGGCCACCGGATGGGCGATGAAAGGCTCGCCGGACAGGCGCTTCTGTCCCTTGTGAGCGGAGGCGCCGAACTCGGCCGCCTCCTCGATGCGCGCTACCTGCTCCGGCGGAAGGTATTTGCCGACGGCGGCCAACAGCTCCTTGAGTCCCGGGGTGCGCCTTCCACCGGGGAGCAGTCCCAGGAGTGAAGACGCATAGTCCATGGGAAGGGGCCGGGAGGGTTCAATCCCCCAGGCCGAACTGAGGCGCGCGGAAAGACGACTGCGCGTCGAGCTCCGGCATCGCGGGCTCGGCCGGGGGCTCAGGCTCGCGCAGCATGTCGAGCGTGACATTGCCGGCGGCGATCTCCCGCAGCGCGACCACGGTCGGCTTGTCGTTCTCCCAGCCGACGGTGGGCTCGGCGCCGTTGGCGAGCCGGCGCGCACGCTGGGCCGCCAGGATGACGAGCTGGAAGAGGTTATCGACGTTCTGCAGACAGTCTTCGACGGTGATTCGAGCCATAGTAGGGGTACGGTAGAAGATGAGCGCCGACTGGCGCGGAAGACTGCCTACTATAACCCCACTGGTGGTGCTCAGGCCAGCAGGCGCGCCAGCAGCGGAGCCAGCTCGGGCCTGCCGGCCGCCAGCCTGCGCGCGCCCGTGCCGCGAGCGGCCGCGCTCGCGTCCGGCGCCATCCGCTCCCCGTGGGCTGCCGCGATGGCCATGAGATCCGCTACCGCCCTCTCGAAGTCATCGTTGACGACGACATAGTCGAACTCCCGCCAGTGCGACATGTCGCTGACCGCATCCCGCAGACGGCGGGAGATCACCTCCGGAGAGTCGGTCGCGCGGCTCCGAAGGCGCCTCTCGAGTGCCTCGCGGGAGGGTGGCAGGATGAAGATCGTGACGCAGTCGGGCATCGCCGCCCGCACCTGCCGCGCACCCTGCCAGTCGATCTCCAGCACGATGTCGCCGCCCTGAGCGAGGCGCGCCTCGACGGGCGCGCGTGCCGTGCCGTAGAGATTGTCGAAGACGCGGGCGTGCTCGAGAAATTCCCCGTCGGCGACCATGCGATTGAATTCCGGGACGGTGATGAAGTAGTACTCCCGTCCGTGCTCCTCGTTCGTGCGCCTATGTCGTGTCGTGTGGGAGACCGACATCTGCAGCCGGGGCATGCGCTCCAGCAGCGCGTTCACCAGGGACGTCTTGCCGGCTCCCGATGGCGCCGCCAGCACGAAAAGCGTACCTCGCGTGGTCGGCGTCGTCCGGGCCGTGCCGAGGTCGAGCTCCTCACGCGCGGCGACCAGCCATGCGCGCAGTGCCTGCGCACGGTGGCTGACTTCATTCTTCACACTCGCATCGAGCTCCGCCGCGGTACAGCGCATCTCTGCCTCCCTACGCCCTGCGGGCTTCGGGAGGCTGGTAGGGATGAAAATGGGATCGTAGCCGAAGCCGCCGTTACCCCTTGGCTCGAGCGCGATGCGCCCCTCCCAGGTGCCGTGCGCGACGATCGGCTGAGTGTCGTCGTGACGGCGTACGAATGCGATCACACAGTGATAGCGCGCCTGGCGGAACTCCGCCGGGACGTCGTGCAGCTCCGCAAGGAGCTTGTGGAGGTTCTCCGCATCACTCGCCCCCTCGCCCGCGAAGCGCGCTGAGCGCACGCCCGGCCGCCCATCGAGCGCGTCGACCTCGATGCCGGAGTCATCGGCGAGCGCCGCCTGGCCCGACTCTCGCGCCGCGTGGCGGGCTTTGATGAGCGCGTTCTCGAGAAAGGTGATGCCGGTCTCCGGCGCCGACTCGATGCCGAGCGCGCTCTGCGCGACCAGCTCGAGGCCAAGCGGCGCGAGTATGGCCATCAGCTCCTGCAGCTTGCCGGCATTGCCGCTGGCGAGGACCGTTCTCATGCGCCGCGAGCGTCCGAAGACGCGTTTTCCAGGGCCTTGGTCTGCAATGCGAACAAACGCTCGATGCCGTCGGCCGCCAGCGCGAGCATGGCGTCGAGCTCGTGCCGGCGGAACGCGTGTCCTTCCGCGGTGCCCTGCAGCTCGATGAAGGCACCGCCGCTGCGCATCACCACGTTCATGTCCGTCTCGGCCTGCGAGTCCTCGCGATAGTCGAGATCCAACACCGGCCGGCCGCCGACGATGCCGACGGAGATGGCGGCGACCTGTCCGTGCAGCGGATTCCCGGCGATCGTACGCTGCGCGACGAGTTTGCCGCACGCCTGCGCGAGCGCCACGTAGCCGCCGGTGATCGAGGCGGTGCGTGTGCCGCCGTCGGCCTGCAGCACGTCGCAGTCGATCGTGACGGTGCGGGGACCCAGCGCCTTGAGATCGATCACCGCGCGCAGCGATCGGCCGATGAGACGTTGGATTTCCTGCGTACGGCCGCTCTGCTTGCCGCGCGCCGCTTCGCGCGCCGAGCGTGTGTGCGTGGAACGCGGCAGCATCCCGTACTCCGCCGTTACCCAACCCTGGTCCTTGCCGCGCAAGAAGGGAGGTACGCCGTCCTCGACGCTGGCGGTGCACAACACGTGAGTGTCGCCGACCTCGATCAACACGGCGCCTTCCGCATGCTTGGCGAACCCGTGCGAGAAGCTGACCGCGCGCATCTCGTCGGGCGCGCGCCCGCTGGGACGCGTCATGAGAGCCAACGCAGCGCGGTGGCGGAAGTGTTGTCGCTGCCCGCACCGTTGCGGGTCACCGCTCTTTGGCCAAGCTCGAGCAGCTTCTCGCGCAGCGGCGCGGGCGGTGTCCCGGCGGGACTGCCCTGGGCCCCGCCGGGCGCGGATAACTCAGTGGCGATCTCCGCGTCCTTCAGGCCGCTCCAGAGGCCATCGGTGCACAGCAGCAACACATCGCCGGATTCCAGCGGCCGGCGCCGCGCGATCGCCATGTCAGGAAGGATGGGATCGCCGCCGAGACAGCATTCGACGTAGTTGCGGTGCGGATGGGTCAGGGCCTGTTCCGCCGTGATCAGGCCCTCGCGCAGCAGCACCTCGACGTGGCTGTGGTCGCGGCTGCGCCCGACCAGGGTACCGGCCCGCAAATGATAGATCCGGCTGTCGCCGACGTGCGCCCACCACGACGCGCCCTGCTGCACCAGGCAGAGCGCGCAGGTGGCGCGCGGCCGCTGCTCGAGCGGCAGTGGCGCGCCGAGCTTGACGACTTCCTCGTGCGCACGGCCGAGCACCAGGTGGAGGAAGCCCAGCGGATCGAATACCGGCTGCGTCGTATGACCGAAGGCCTCGAGCACGATCTCGCGGGCGATCTCCGCGGCGCGCGCACCGTTGGCATGGCCGCCCATGCCATCCACGACGACCAGCAACGCCGCATGGTCGGCAACCGCGGCGGCTACCCGGTCCTGGTTCTCCTCGCGGCCGCCCAGCAGGCTGATGTCGGCATACTCAACGCGCAAGAATAAGTCCCTGCATCTGTTAGACTTTCGATCCGCCTTTTATATCACCCCGCAGCACGGGAAGCGTAGCGTTTAGACAATGATCGCCAGTATGACGGGCTTCGCCCGGCGCGAGATCTCCGGCCCCTGGGGAACGCTGGTCTGCGAGCTGCGCAGCGTCAATCATCGGTTTCTCGAGGCGGGTTTTCGCCTGCCGGATGAACTCCGTTCCGCGGAGGGTGAGCTGCGCCAGCACCTCGCCCGTGAAGTGCGCCGCGGCAAGGTCGATTGCACGATGAGCTATCGCCGCGCGCAGGTCTCCGAGGCCGGGCTGGAGGTCGACAGCCACGCGCTCGAGCGGCTGCTCGCGCGGTTGAAAGACATCGGCCGCTCCTTCCCGCAACAGAGCGTGAATCTCGTCGATGTGCTGCGCTGGCCCGGCGTGCTCAAGGAGGACAGCTCCGCCGGCGAGGAGCTGCTGGTGGCCGCGAAGGCGCTCTTCGGCAGCACGCTCGAGGATCTGGTGGCGGCACGCGGGCGCGAAGGGCTGCGGCTCAAGGAGATCCTGGAGCTGCGCTGCACCAGCCTCGAGGATCATGTGCGCCGGGTGCGTGAGCGCCTGCCCGAGGTGCAGACCCGTATGCGGGCGCGGCTGGATGAACGGCTGAAGGAGCTGACCGCCAACGTGGATCAGGACCGCCTGGAGCAGGAGCTGGCGCTGCTGCTGCAGCGGCTGGACGTCGACGAGGAGCTCGACCGGCTCTCGGGCCACATTGAGGAGATCCGCCGGGTCGTCGCCGCCAACGAGCCGGCCGGCCGGCGGTTGGACTTCCTCATGCAGGAGCTCAACCGCGAGGCGAACACCCTGTCATCGAAGTCTCAGGACCTCGAGACCACGCGCAGCGCGGTCGACATGAAGGTCGTCATCGAGCAGATGCGGGAGCAGGTGCAGAACGCAGAATAGCGTTCAGGGGTGTCGAGGCGCATCCATCGCCGTCCTGAATACCCTGCATTTCCAGTGATTTTGGCCATAAATGGCCACTTCCATCCAACCGCATATCGGCTATCTTGTAGCTAGGACAGTAGCTGACTTGTAGCTAAGTCCGTGGCTGCTATTCGACGATCCGGGCGGCTTGCGAGGTGCCGAAACACTGCGCAACCACCTGGATCGATCGAGAGCCACCGGATCGAATCCTTGCGGATGGAGGGGTCGAATGGAGCGCGCGAAACTCACTACGCTCGCGGTTGAGCGGGCGCACCGATCGGGCGAGCGGATGCTGCTCAGTGACGGCGACGGGCTGTATCTGCGCAAGCAGACTCGCGATGGCGCCTCGTGGACGCTGCGCTATCACTTCGCCGGCCGCGAGCACTGGCTGACCCTGGGGCACTACCCCGACATGTCGCTCGCCCAGGCGCGCATCGAGGCACGGGAGGCGCGCGTACTGGTCGACAAGCAGCAGGACCCCTTGAGCGTGCGCCGCGCCACTCAGGCCGCGCAGCGCCAGCGCGGATCGTTTCGCGAGTTGTGCGAGGAGTGGTACCGAAACGAGATCATCGGCCGGGGGATCAAGCATCCAAGCGTTCCCCGCCGACATCTCGACAAATACCTGCTGCCCAAGCTCGGGCGCACGGCGGCGTCGGACGTCACCGCCGCGGACATCGCCCGCGTGATCGACGAGATCAAGGGACGAGCACCGACGGCGGCAAACGACCTGCTGCGCTTCGCCCACCGCATCTTTGCCTTCGGTGTGCGTCGGCGCATGGTCCCTGCCAACCCGGCCTCCGGTTTCTCACCGCGCCTCGATGGAGGCGGCACCGAGCGGCCCCGCAGCCGCGCCCTGAGCCTCGATGAGTTGGCGCAGCTTTTCGAGAAGGTCCGCGAAACGCCGAGCTTCGGTACAGCAAACGCAATCGCCCTCAAGCTGCTTCTTGCCCTTTGCGTCCGCAAAGGCGAACTGCTGGGGGCTCGGTGGCAAGAATTTGATCTCGACGGCAACACGCTCCAGGGCGCGGTCTGGCATCTTCCTGGGACCCGTACCAAGACAGCCACCGCCCTCGACATTCCGCTCGTGCCCGAGGTGGTCAGTTGGCTCCGGGAACTCAAGATACTCGCGGCCAGCAGCGAGTATTTGTTCCCGAAGCGCCGGCGCGACCCCCGCGAGCGCGTACCGCATGTCGGTCTCGATACGCTGAACGTAGCTCTGGAGCGCGTGCCGCACGGCCTGCGGCCCTTTACGCTCCACGACCTGCGGCGCACCGCGCGGACCCAGCTCGCCGCGCTCGGTATCCGGCGCGAAGTGGCCGAGCGCTGCTTGGGGCACCAGCTGCGCGGGGTCGAAGGCACCTATGACCGACACGACTACTTCAAGGAGCGGCGTGCGGCGCTCGAGCAGTGGACCGCTCTGCTGCTCGAGACCGAGCGCGGCGATCGCAAGGTGACAGCGATCGGCCAACGATCAGAGCAACGCAAGGCGGGCTGATCCACACAGCGGCCGAAAGGACCGAGCCGGCGGTCGCGCAGGTCAGCGGCGCCGCCGCTTGCCACCCTTCCAGTCCCGGTTGATCCAGTTCAGATCAAACCCCTTCGGGTCGAACACACCGCCAATCCAGCGCGCCATGTCCTTGTGCTGCTCGTGCCTACGCTCGCCGAGCGCCCGAAGGAACTCCGCGTAGCCGTGCGGCCCGCCGACGTCCTCGGGTGGGCAGGCATTCTCCCCGGCGACACAGACTGGAAGGGGGAACTCGCCCGCCGCCGAGGGCGGTGCGGACTCAACGACAATCCGATGTGCCCAGCTGTCCCCCATGTCGTAGCGGTACTCGAATTCTCCCCTCGGCCCCAGCTCCGCCACGACGGCAGCGACCGAGACTCGACGTTCGTCTCGATAGCGGTTGGCTTCCTCCTCGGACCAAGCCTCCCTGATCCACCAATCGGGCGCAACCAGACCCGCCCCGATCTCGAATTCATGCGCGTGCGAATCCATCCAGCCGATCACCCATTGCAGATAATTGTGCAGGGTCGCAAGCGTCCAATTGTCGGGGACGAGCACCCGTCGCCAGACGAGCGGCGCCACCTCCTTGAGTTCGATGCGCAACGCAACGGCTTTGGGCAGGGGTGGTTTTGGCATTGGCTTTTTCTTTGTGCCGATTCGAGAGGCTAAGACTCATCGATGACCAGCATCTTCGGATAGCGACGCGCCATCCACACTGTCCAGCCGAGTCTACGGAGCGCCGGCTGCGCGTGTCGCGACACTCCGTGCGGATCCACTGGTGCACCACCGCACATCGCCTTGGTCAGCGTGTATAACAATAGCCGCCGCGAAGCTATCCTGCACGCACGCTTGGCCGCACCAGAATCTCACGCCGCGTAATTGCCGGATGTCGATGTCGGAGGTTTCGTGGACTGGGAAGTTTCGCGACCTGGTGGGAGGATTGGCGAACCAAGTACAGGAAACCTCTGACATCCCAGGCCAGTTCATGAAACTCCCGGCATCTCGGTTCTTAGTTAGTAAGCGGCTGAATTCTTGCAATGACTCCCTGTCGCCAGTTTGCGAAACCTCCGAAACCGACACGTGCCGCCTGAATTGCCTCGACTGGCCAAGTCGCCAAGGGACAGCAGGAAAGAGAATGGCTTAGCACACTACCGTTTCGGGTACCACAGCTCTACGCGGCCGGATGATCCTGGATCCCTGTTCGGATCGGCGGGTAGCGGCCGATAAACCTTGGCGATGTACGGCGCCTGATGGCTTTGGATGAAGGCCTGGATACGCGGATAGGTGGCAACGAATGACTGCCCGAGTTCCGGATAGGGAGCCTGCCCGATCACCACCAATAACGCCACGCGGTTATCGATGACCGCCGCCAGCTCGTTTGGCTTGTAGCGGATGCGCTGGTCGTGGGTGACGGCGATCCACCCCTTTTTTCCGACCTCCTGCAACCAATCTTCATCGGGACAGTCCGCCGCGAAGTGGTCCGCGTGGCGCTCGACAGTCAGGCCACCCTCACGCAGGATCGCGGGAAATTTCTTGCCCAGGTCTCGGTCCGTGAAGAAGACCTGAGCTGGGGTCATGCGGCGCGCTCGTAGAGCACGGCCTCCTTGATCTGCTCGGGAGTCAGGTCGTAATCTTCGGCCAAATCCTTTGTGGATTCCCCAGCATCGATCCGTTCGACGATAGTGCTGGTCTTAATGCCCGTTGCCGCCAATATGGGTCGTCCGAAGGCGATCTGCGGATCGATGGCAATCGGCTTGGCGGCGGTCACCATCTCTGTGGCCGTGATCGGATACAAGCGGACAGGGAATTTCCACTCGTCCCACTCCACACGAGCCAAATGCGCCTGGAATACGTGCCTCATGGCGACTTGGCCGGAGGCCGACAGCTCGATCAATTCACCGTACCGCTCCAACAGCACCTTGCCGGCAGACGTGCACAGTTCCGGGCTCAACAGCAAACGATCGATCTTGAGATGCCGCTGCGCGTAGTTGATAGCGTTGCGCAAAGCGTCCATCTTCACGCCGTGATCCGTGCGCAACGAGCGCAGCACGTGCGCCTCGATCAAGTTCCAAAACGACAGCGTTGGCGGAGGATTCTTCGATGGCCGGATCAACGGCTTGGAATGAACCGTGCCGCCCCCTTTGGGATAGTCGCGTCCGACAATCCAGGTGCGCAGTGTCGCCGGCGCCACCTTCAGATAGCGCGCAGCCTCGGCGAGGGTATACGCCGGCTGGGAGCGGATATCAGATCGATCAGGCGTGGCCATCGGGACGGCGCGCTCCTGTGGCGGAATGGGTGCACGCTGAGGGAAAGTGCGGCGTGAAGTATACGGCCCGATGCTCTACGCGGCTACGGCCAATGCTCGAACGGCATCGAGGCTCCGGATCAGCGCCTCGAGACACCACGCGCCATGCGCAGCACGTTCTCGCGGTGAAACTCGAGATACCGTCTCTGCCCCGCGGAGAATGCGCCGACGTTCGCTCGGGCGTCGCGATCGATTCCCATCCGCTCGAGGGACACCGGGTCCGCCACGGGAGATACGATCAGCTGTCCCGCGTTCTCGAAAGAAATAAATCCCTTGTCGAACAGGTGGTCCACCGTCGGGGTCAGGAGCAGACCGTTTTCGCCATCGAGGCGCCCCTCATTGCTGCTGTCTCGCCAGGGCTGAATGTGGCTCGCGAGCAGGTGCTCCATGCGCTGCACCCGGGTAATGCGGCAGGCGTGCTCGATTGAGCGCACATTGTCCCGGAAGATCCCCTGACCGCGACGCGCCTGGACCAGCGCG
>DASXFY010000095.1:0-5364 GCA_036489335.1 Steroidobacteraceae bacterium | reverse complement strand
GAGCAATCCGCACATCGTGCATACCAGTGACGCCACCTTTGCCCAGGACGTCCTCAAGTCCGACAAGCCCGTGCTCCTCGATTTCTGGGCGGAGTGGTGCGGTCCCTGCAAGATGATCGCGCCGATCCTGGATGAGATCGCAAGCGAATACCAGGACCGAGTGAAGATCGCCAAGCTCAACATCGACGAGAACCCGCAGACCCCGCCGAAGTACGGCATTCGCGGCATACCCACGCTCATTCTCTTCAAGAACGGCACGGTCGAGGCCCAGAAGGTCGGGGCCCTGTCCAAATCCCAATTATCAGCATTTCTGGAAAGCAACCTGTGAGAGGCTACCTCGGCAATCAGGGCCGCAACCGGCCCAAAGGTCCCCGCCACGGCGGTGGCGGTGGCGGCGGCGGCGGCGGCGGTCGGGACCGTGACGGCAACCGTGACGGCAACCGCGTCAACGGCAATGGCGGCGGGCGTCCCGATGAGCTGATGCACGAGCCGGAGGCCTTCGACGCCGACGACTCGGAGATCATCAGTCCCGCGGAGCTCATCCAATCGCGGGCTTCGATGAACCTGACGGAGCTCAAGGCGAAGCCCATCCATGAGCTGGTCAAGGTCGCCGAGTCCATGGGACTCGACAGCTTGGCGCGCTCGCGCAAGCAGGACATCATCTTTTCCATCCTCAAGGCGCACGCGCGCAATGGGGAGAACATCTACGGCGACGGCGTGCTCGAGATCCTGCAGGATGGATTCGGCTTCCTGCGCTCGGCCGACGGCTCGTATCTGGCCGGACCCGACGACATCTACGTCAGCCCCAGCCAGATCCGCCGCTTCAACCTGCGCACCGGCGACACCATCTCCGGGCTCATCCGGCCGCCCAAGGACGGCGAGCGCTATTTCGCTCTGCTCAAGGTCGGTGAGATCAACTTCGACTCGCCCGACAGCTCGCGCACCAAGGTCCTGTTCGAGAACCTGACGCCGTTTCATCCCACCCGGCGCTTGAAGCTCGAGCGTGGCAACGGCTCCACCGAGGACCTCACCGCCCGCACCATCGATCTGGTGGCGCCCATCGGCAAGGGTCAGCGCGGCCTCATCGTGTCACCGCCCAAGGCCGGCAAGACGATGCTGCTGCAGAACATCGCCACCGCCATCACGGCCAATCATCCCGAGGTCCACCTCATCGTCCTGCTGATCGACGAGCGGCCGGAGGAAGTGACCGAGATGCAGCGGACCGTCAAGGGTGAGGTGGTCTCGAGCACGTTCGATGAGCCGGCGGCCCGCCACGTGCAGGTCGCGGAAATGGTCATCGAGAAAGCCAAGCGCCTGGTGGAGCACAAGAAGGATGTCGTCATCCTGCTCGACTCGATCACCCGGCTCGCGCGAGCCTACAACACCGTGGTGCCTTCATCGGGCAAGGTGCTGACCGGCGGCGTCGACGCCAACGCGCTGCAGCGGCCAAAGCGCTTTTTCGGCGCCGCGCGCAATATCGAGGAGGGCGGTAGCCTCACGATCCTCGCGACCGCGCTGATCGACACCGGCTCGAAGATGGACGACGTGATCTACGAGGAGTTCAAGGGCACCGGCAACAGCGAGATCCATCTCGACCGGCGCGTCTCGGAGAAGCGCGTGTTCCCCGCGGTCAACATCAACCGTTCCGGCACCCGCAAGGAAGAGCTCATCACCGATCAGGGCGAGCTCGCCAAGATGTGGATCCTGCGCAAGCTCCTGCACCCCATGGACGAGCTGGCCGCCATCGAGTTCCTGCTGGACCACATGAAGGACACGAAGTCCAACAGCGAGTTCTTCGAGGCGATGAAGCGCTAGATTTACGCAGTACCTACCAGCCCGCCGATCACCTCGGTGTGGCTGGCGTGCTCGCGCCAGGCGGTGAGTGCCTGCGCCAGGCGCGCGGGCGAAATCATCGCATCCTCCAACAGCCCGAAATACTCGTTGCGCGCGAGCATGGTTGCCGCCACGGAGGCGCAGTACTCGCTCTCGAGCCAGGATGCGAAACGATCTGATGCAGTGTGAATCGCGGTCATCGTCAGTGCTCCTCCCCGTCTCCATACCGGGCAATGCAACGACCATACCAGCGAAGTCATTATGCGCCTCGCTGCGGCTAGCGGCACTGTAGAAAAGAAGTGATTAAGCCGCCGTTCAGATCGGCGGCGCGCTCTGACGCGCGGCTACGCCAAATTTACAAAGCTCGAGCGAGTGCCCGATAGCCGATGTCCCGGCGGTACATCGCTCCAGACCAGTGCACCGCATCGGCGAGGGCGTAGGCGGCCTTTTGCGCTTCGGCTATCGTCACGCCCATGCCCGTGGCGCAGAGGACACGGCCGCCGCTCACCAGCACCTCATCGCCGCTGAGGCGCGTCCCGGCATGGAAGATCTTCCCGGGAAGGTTCGCGGCATGCTCGAGCCCGGAGATCGCGTCCCCGGTGCGGGGAGTATCTGGATAACCCTGCGCCGCCATCACCACGCCGAGTGACGCGCGCGCGTCCCAGCTCGCCTGGACCTGGTCCAGGCGGCAATCGAGAGCAGCTTCGCAGAGCACCGTGAGGTCCGACTGCAGGCGCATCAGGATGGGCTGCGTCTCGGGGTCGCCGAATCGGCAGTTGAATTCCAGCACGTTCGGCGTTCCATCACGCGCGATCATGATGCCCGCATACAGAAACCCGGTGTACGGCATCCCCTCGTCTGCCAGGCCGTGGATCGTCGGCTCGATCACCTCGTGCATGATGCGGGCGTGGATGGCCGGTGTGACCACGGGTGCCGGTGAGTACGCGCCCATGCCGCCGGTGTTGGGACCGCGGTCGCCATCCTCGAGGCGCTTGTGGTCCTGCGACGTCGCGAGCGGCAGCACGTGTGACCCGTCCGCCATGACGATGAAGCTCGCTTCCTCGCCTTCCAGGAATTCCTCGATCACCACCTCGCGTCCGGCCTCACCCAGCCGTCCGGACAGCATCGCCTCCGCGGCCGTGACGGCCTCGGCGGCTGTCTGCGCGATCACCACACCCTTTCCCGCCGCCAGGCCGCTCGCCTTGACGACTATGGGCGTGCGCTGTCGCAGCACCGTCTGTGGATCAAAGGTGTCCCGCGTGACCGTGACCGAGGCCGCTGTTGGAATCCGGTGGCGGCGCAGGAATTCCTTGGCGAAGGCCTTGGAGCCCTCTAGACGCGCTGGCGCCTGGCGGGGCCCGAAGCAGCGCTGGCCATCGCGCTCGAAGGCATCGACCAGACCGATGACGAGAGGCGCCTCGGGCCCGACGATGGTGAGCGCGACTCCCTCGCTGCGGGCGATGCGGATGAGTCCCGCGAGATCGGTCGCCTGGACCGGCACATTGCGCACTTTCGGCTCCCCCGCCGTGCCGGCATTGCCCGGCGCCACCAACACCTCGGTGACGCGGGGCGATGCGGCGCATTTCCACGCCAGGGCGTGCTCGCGGCCGCCGGAACCGACGATGAGGACTTTCATCAATGCCGGAAATGGCGTATGCCGGTGAATACCATGGCCATGTCGTGCTCGTCGGCTGCCGCGATGACCTCGGGATCGCGCTTCGAGCCGCCAGGCTGGATCACCGCCCGGATTCCGTATTCGGCGGCGAGATCCATGTTGTCGCGAAAAGGGGAATAGGCGTCCGAGGCCATCACCGTTCCCGCGACAGCCAGCTTCTCATCGGCAGCTTTCTGGGCGGCCAGCCGGATCGAGTACACCCGGCTCATCTGTCCCGCCCCGACGCCCACCGTCGCGCCGTCGCGAGCCAACACGATGGCATTCGACTTCACGAGCTTGCATACCCGCCAGGCGAAGAGCAGATCGGCGATTTCCCGCTCCGTCGGCTTGCGGCGGGTAACCACTGTCAAGTCCGCGGCGCTCGCACGCGCCACGTCTCGCGTCTGCGCAAGCATGCCGCCGCTGACGCTGCGGTATTCGACCTCGTTGGGGGAGGAGGCGCGATCGAAGCCGCCGACGGCGAGTACCCGGACATTGGGTTTGCCCGCCAGAGCCCGCAGCGCCTCAGGCGCAACGGTTGGAGCCGCCAGCACCTCGACGAACTGGCGCTCCAGGATCGCGGCGGCGAGCGCCGCGTCCAGCTCCCGGTTGAGCGCGATGATGCCGCCGAAGGCGGAGGTTGGGTCGGTGCGATACGCCCGCTCGTAAGCCTCGCGCGGCGAGCCGGCCACGGCCACCCCACACGGATTGGCGTGCTTGACGATGACGCAGGCCGGTTCCTCGAATTGGCGCACGCACTCGATCGCCGTATCCGCGTCCGCGATGTTGTTGAACGAGAGATCCTTGCCTTGCAACAGTCGCGACGTCGCGACGCCCGACTCCTGCGCCATCGGCTGACGGTACAGCGCCGCCCGCTGGTGCGGGTTCTCGCCGTAGCGCAGGTCCTGCACCTTGTCGAAGACCAGCGACAGCGTGGCGGGAAAGCGCTCCGTGGCTTCCCCCTGCCAGGCAGCGAGATAACTCGCGACCATCGTGTCGTAGCGCGCCGTATGCGCAAACGCCTTGGCGGCGAGCTGGGACCGTGTCGCTGCCGTCGTGCATCCGTCGTGCGCCGCCAGCTCCGCCACCAGCGCCGCATAATCCGCCGGATCGGCGGCCACGGCCACCGATTCGTGGTTCTTGGCGGCGGCCCGCAGCATGGCCGGACCGCCGATGTCGATATTTTCGATCGCCTCGGTGTAGCGGCAGTTCGGACGCGAAACCGTCTCAGCGAACGGGTACAGATTGACCACCAGCAGATCGATCGGCTGGATGCCGTGCAGCGCCATCACCGCATCGTCGCGGCCGCGCCGACCGAGAAGTCCGCCGTGGATCCTGGGGTGCAGCGTCTTGACGCGGCCATCCATTATCTCGGGGAATCCCGTGTAGCCCGACACCTCGCGCACGCTGAGGCCGGCGCCCGCGAGCAGGCTCGCTGTACCTCCCGTGGAAAGGATCTCGATATCGCGTGCCGCGAGGGCGCGCGCGAGCTCAACCAGGCCGGTCTTGTCGGAAACCGACAGCAGCGCCCGCCGTACGGGCAACATCTGCGCGGTCAATGGGCGAGGCCGAGCTGCTTGAGCTTCTTGCGCAGCGTGCCGCGATTGATGCCGAGGATCCCGGCCGCGCGGCTCTGATTGCCCTCCGCGTAGTCGAGCACCACGCGAAAGAGCGGCTCCTCGACCTCGCGCAGCACCAGATCGTAGAGGTCCGCCGGCCGCGAGCCGTTGAGGCTCGTGAAGTAATCGCTCAGGGCGCGCTCCGCGTGGCTGCGCAACGGCAGCAGCGGCCGTTGCGGCAGCAGATCGTTCAGCGTGCGCCCGTTGAACCTGGCGCCAGAGGCGTCCCGCTGCCGACCCCTCTTTCTTTCTGTCATA
>DASXFY010000036.1:0-20166 GCA_036489335.1 Steroidobacteraceae bacterium | reverse complement strand
CGGCGCCCGTGCCGCGTGATCTCTACGGGCTCGCGCCGTGCTTCGTGCTGAAACTCCCCGAACTTGCGCTGAAACTCCACCGCGGTGGTCTGGGTCATGGATGCCTCGGACAAGAAGACAGAATATACGCATTATACGTAGACTTCGGATGACCGCAAGAGTGTCCTTGCACGAGCAGGGGCCCCAGATAAGGGGCGGTAACCGTAGCCATGTTGAGCGCCTGATCTTGCGCGCTCGGCAAGCCTGTGTGGGCTTGCAAGCCGCAGGGCGGGACTGGTGGTGAAATGCTTGCGGGAATTCTGCGGGAATCGGTTGTGCTCAGTTGTGCTTCGTCGTGCCAAGCGCAACGGGGCGTCCCTCGGCAAGTTGTTGAATCTAAAGACTATCTTGAGCGGAGCAGCGAGCTCATAATGCCGGGGTCGAGGGTTCGAGTCCCTCCCTTTCCACCACAAATTCAACGAATTATGGTGGTAAGGTACGGTAATCCTCGGCCCATGCGGTAATGATACGGTAATGATTGGAAGCGTTGTCGGCGACTCACGTTACTGGACGGCCCTGCTAAGGGTGTAAGGGTCAAAAGCCCTTCGAGGGTTCGAATCCCTCTCTCTCCGCCACACAAATCCCAGCCGCCTCGAGCACTTGGCGCGCGGGCGATGCCCGTTAGTGGCAATTCTACTGGCAAATGGCGCTCGTGGGGCCAGCGGCTTCACTGGCGGCCACTGCGCGGAGCCGAACGCTCTGGACACCGGGCTCTCGGTCAGCACCGGTGTTTTGTCGCGTAGTGTCCGCACCCTTTGTCGGCCGCGACCTACACCCATAGCTCTCCGGATCGCAGCAATATCAGTTTCGCTCGCCCCTTCCGTCCACCCGGCGTAGGCCCGCAGCATGGTCGTGACGCTATGTCCGTGCTGGCGAGCGACCCAAAGGGGACTTCGGCCGATCATCAGATCCCAGCTGACCGAGGAATGGCGCGCGCAGTAGGGCTTGCGATAGCGGACGTTCTGCAAACGCCCGAGCGTACGCCGCCAGCGTGCATACGGATATTGGAGATTACGGATCGGTTCGCCGCTCGCCTTGAAGAATAGTCGCTCATGATCGATCTTGCCGGCGCGCTCGAGCTCAGCGCGCAAGGCGAGCTGTTTACCGAGCACGGAGATCGCGCGAGGGCAAAGTGCGATAACGCGATCCTCTCCGGTCTTCGTCGAGTCTTTGTCGATGCCCGCGACCCGCGCTTTGCTGACACGCAGTGTGCCGTGCACCGGATCGAAATCCGCGACGAGGAGCGCGATTTGTTCCGACGGCCTGAGCCCGGTGAAGAATCGGAATTCGTCGTAGTTGCCTTGTGCTTCGCCGAAGTCGCGATGGATGGCCTCGATCAGCGCTTCGGCGTCGTGGATAGTGAATGGATCGATGACGGGACGATCCCTTCTGCGGATGCGCGCGCTCTTGAGGGCACGCGTCGGATCAAGCTTGTCCGGATGATCGTGGTAGCCGAATTTGAATGCTCGCCGCAGGACGCTGACGGCGTTGTTGTACGATTTCTTGCTCCAGTGCGCCTCATCGCAAAGGGCGACGAGCATGGAATACTGAACGCCCAGGAATCGCAGGTGTCCGAGCCGTGGACGCCAGAATCCATCCAGTATGCGTCGATAGGATGCCATCGTGACCGGCGCCATGTCATTCTTTGCCACTCGCGCAGCACAGTGCGTAAGGAACTCGTCAAAGATCTGCGCACAGGTGCACGGGGCACCACCATCGGGGACCTTTCGGAGGTGGCGGTAGTCGGGAAACTCTTCCGCGAATGAAAACGTGCCCGCCGCAATCCGCTCCTTGATTCCAGCCAGTCGTTGCCGGGCTCGGCGCAGGTTCGCCTCGGTCGGTATCATCAGGAGAGTAGGGCGGTAGCGTTTACCTTCGAAACTGAAGGTGAATTCGATTCGGTTGAGCCCTGCGGCATTCACGCCGCCGGTCTTTGATCGTCTACCCATGGTACTTCTCCTCCACACGTTCAACATTGCCCAACATCGTGGGCTCAGGCTCAGGCGGATTTCATTGCCCAGCGCAGAATTTCCACCGTAGCGCGGCGGTGCAGTGGGCCAGGGGAGTCCCGCGCGTCCGCGGTCGGATTCGCCGCGCCGGACCGGCGCTCATGGTGCCGCCCTCCCCCTCTTGATGAGGCGGGTGGAGACAGGCGGCCCCGGCTGAGCTGAAGCATTGGGGGACGTATACTCCTGCCATGGCAGCCGTACTGAGCTTGTTTCCCGAGCCCATTCATCCGACAGAAGAGATTTCCGCGCTCGTCGCCGACGCGAGTCGCCGCCTGTTCCGCGTCCTCGGTACACCCCCAGGCGAACCTGCTTGGCTCGGTTCGAGAGTGCGCCAGACGAGCCCGTGGTCCTACCGACTGCGGCCGTCCGGTTACTCGGCGCTGTTGACAGAGCTGGCCAGGGGCAACGCAGTGACCCTTATGCCGCACCACGCTGAACTCACGATGCAAGAGGCGGCCGACCTCTTGAATGTTTCGCGCCCGTTTCTCGTCAGCGTCCTCGAAAACGGCGAGTTGCCCTTCCACAAGGTAGGGACGCACCGTCGAGTCAGGTTTTCGGATCTGATGACATACAAGCGGCGTCGCGAGGCGGGAAAGCGAAGCGGCGGTGCGCGAGCTTGCCGCATTCTCGCAAGACACGAAGCTCGATACCTGAGCGTCACATCGGACGTGGGCCATCGGGGGGAGGGATAGAGTTGGCAAGCTTTACCGTCGTCTACGACGCGTGCTTGCTATATCCCGCCTCGATCCCTGATTTCGTCGCGGAACTTGGGCGTGCGAACGAGATCGAAGTCGCGCTCGCGAGCCCGTATCGACCCTATTGAGACGGAAGGTAACCATGTCGTCCACAGCGATTCAGTCTATCAAGGCTATTGAGATTCTCGACTCCCGCGGCTTTCCGACACTCCGTGTCATGGTGCTTTTGGAGGACGGTACCGTCGGGACGGCATCGGTGCCCTCTGGCGCTTCGACCGGGGAGAACGAGGCAGTGGAGTTGCGCGACGGGGATCCGCGACGCTACGGCGGCAAGGGGGTACTCAAAGCAGTGGAGCACGTCAATCAGATCATCGGGCCGCGGCTGGTCCGGCTCGATCCCGGCGAGCAGGCCCGGATCGATGTCATGATGCGCGAGTTCGACGGTACCCCCAATAAGTCGAGGCTCGGTGCCAACGCCATATTGGGGGTATCCCAAGCCGTCGCCCGGGCTGCTGCGGCGGCGCGGCGGATGCCGCTCTACGCGTATCTCGGCGGCGCCGCCGCGCGGCGGCTGCCGGTACCGATGATGAATGTCCTGAATGGAGGCAAGCATGCCGACTCGAGCTTGGATTTTCAGGAATTCATGATCGTGCCGCGCGGCGCTCCGAGCTTCTCCGAAGCGATGCGCTACGGCTCGGAGACGTTCCAGGCGCTGAAGAAGCTGTTGCACGAGCGGGGTCTCAGCACCTCAGTTGGCGATGAGGGCGGCTTCGCCCCCGCGCTCGAGAGCAACGAGCAGGCTTGCGAGCTGATCGTCGCCGCCATTGAGCGCGCCGGGTTTCAGCCGGGCAGGGACATCGCTATCGCGCTCGATCCCGCGGCAACATCGTTCTTCGAGGGCGGCGAGTACCGGCTGGCGCGTAGTCGCCAAGGGAATAAGGGTTCCGTGGAGATGATCGCACTCTACCGCTCCTGGCTTGACCGATACCCGATTGTCTCGCTCGAGGACGGGCTCGCGGAGAACGATTGGGAGGGCTTCCGGGACCTGACGGCCGAGCTCGGTGGCCGGATTCAGATCGTGGGGGACGACATCCTCGTCACTAACCCGCAGTTCATCCGCCGCGGCATTGCGGAGCGCACCTGCAACGCGGCGCTCATCAAGCTCAATCAGATAGGGACCGTCACCGAGACCGTCGAGGCCATCGAGCTCTGCCGCAAGGCGGGTTGGGGCTTCGTCGTCTCGCACCGCTCGGGAGAAACCGAGGACAACTTCATCGCTGATTTCGCGGTCGCCATGGGCGGCGGACAGATCAAGACCGGCTCACTCTGTCGCTCCGAACGCATAGCCAAGTACAATCGTCTGCTCGAGATCGAGCACGAGCTGGGTAACGGCGTCGCCTACGGCGGCTGATCCGGGTCGGCTCGAGCTTCACTGGGGTGGGGTCGGGGGGCGGAGTAGTGTGGAAGTCGATCGTTGCGGTTGCCGTCGGTGCAAGCCTGGGCGCTATCCTGCGCTGGTGGTTGAGCGCGAAGCTCAATGGACTGTATCCGACGATTCCTCCGGGGACCCTCGCCTCCAATCTGATCGGCGCGTACGTGATCGGCGCAGGAATCGCGTTTTTCGCCACCTTCCCGGCGCTGCCTCCCGAATGGCGGCTGCTGATCGTCACGGGGTTCTGCGGTGGCTTGACGACCTTCTCCACTTTCTCGGCGGAACTCGTCGCCCTGCTGCGCGACGGGCGTGTCGTGTGGGCCTGCTCGGAACTGCTGATTCACGTGACGGGTTCGATTCTCATGACAGTTGCGGGTATGGGCACCGTCAACTGGTTGCGGGCTTGAGAGGAAGCGCTCCAACCCCCGGCGCGGAGCCGCAATGAAGGATAGGCGCTCAGCCGAGCGTCCTTCAAATGCGGACGCTGATTCCGCACGGCGGCGCGCACTCAAGTTCATTCTCCTCATCGGTGCACTGAGCTTCTTCGCTGATTTCACCTACGAGGGCTCGCGGAGCGTCCTCGGACCTTACCTCGGAACGCTGGGCGCGAACGCCGCGGTCATTGCCATCGTGACCGGCTTCGGCGAGTTGGCAGGTTACGGGCTGCGATTGTTGTCAGGCCCTCTGGCCGACGCGACGCGCCGATTCTGGCCCATCGTGATCATCGGTTACGTCGTGCAGATGACAGCCGTGCCTACCTTGGCACTCACCCATACGTGGGGGGCGGCGGCGGCTCTGATCATCCTCGAGCGCGTCGGCAAGGCGATCCGCAATCCGCCGCGCGATGTGATGCTTTCGCACGCGGGCCGGCGCGCTGGTGGCTACGGCTGGGCATTCGGACTGCATGAAGCGCTCGATCAGTTCGGAGCTCTCGTGGGTCCGCTTCTGGTTGCCGCCATGCTCGCCCGGCGCGGCAGCTATCACTTGGCGTTCGCCGTGCTCGCAGTGCCGGCCATCATCACTCTCAGCCTGGTCGCAGTCGCGCGCCTGGTCTATCCACGCCCTCAGGACCTCGAAGCCACACTCCCCAACGTGCGCGGCCGGGGGCTGCCGCGGGTGTATTGGGTGTATCTCGCTGGCGCAGCGCTCGTTGCCGCCGGCTTCGCCGACTATCCTGTCATCGCGTATCGCTTGAGCCGCGCCGGCATCGCGCGCGGTGCGTGGATCGCAATCTTCTATTCCGTCGCCATGGCGGCGAGTGGCGCCGGGTCGCTCGTCTTCGGGCGCCTGTTCGACCGCTTCGGCTTCACAGTGCTCATCGGGCTTACGCTGGTGGCGGCGACCTTCGCGCCGCTGGTATTCCTGGGCAACTTCGATGTGGCGCTCGTGGGTGCGGCCATCTGGGGGCTCGGTATGGGCGTTCACGAGTCGATCATCCCCGCGGCGGTGGCGCCGATGGTCCGCCCGGAGCGGCGTGCCTCGGCATTTGGGCTCTTCACTGCGGGATATGGCGTGTTCTGGTTTCTCGGAAGCGTCGCGATCGGATTCCTGTACGATCATTCCATCGGCGCCGCGACGACCTTCTGCGTGGCCGCGGAGCTTGCAGCGGTGCCGCTCTTCGTCTGGGTGGGGCGGCACTACCGGCCGCTCCGCCCCGCATGAAGTCGATCAGGTACGCGGTGGCCTCGAAGGACATCCGTCAGCTCAATGCGATCGCCGCCGCCAAGACCACCACCACGAGGCTCGCCAGCACGTAGCTCGCGTAGGCCGTGACCTTGCCGTGATGCATGCGCGCAAGCAGTCGGGCCACCCCCCGCATGCCCGCGATGAGTGGAGCGAGCAGCAGTCGATCGATGAGGGGTATGTGGACGATCTGGTGCTTCCGCGCAGTGAGGAACGCGCCTTGGCGTTGTTCCTGCCGGGCAACTTCGGGGTTGAGCACCGCGTCGAACAGTACGCGTACCGGCGCCCCGAACGTTGTCGGCGTGTAAGTCATTTCAGGCCGCAGACTGGGGATGCCGGCGTTCCACGGCGCACGCCGCGCCACTTGCCTACGACGGCGCAGCACGCGGGTCACTATCCATACGACGAGCAGCATGCAGGCCAGCACCGCGAAAGTGAGAGCGGTGGACATCGCGTAGACCACACCGGCTCGCGGTGCATCGGAGTGCAGGATCACGAGGCCCCGCAGCGGCAGCAGGCCGCGCCCGAGCTGCGCGCCGAGCTGAGTGAGATCGTGCACGACGCCCGCGGCGAGAACGGTCGCGTGGCCGAAGAATGCGGGCACCAGATAAGCGGTGGCATCGACCCCTGTCAACGGTGCCGCGAGGCGCCCCAGCACCGGGATCACACCCGTCGCCCACAAACCGAGCCCGAAGCAGACGACGATCAGCACCACCATCGGCGCGGTCGCGCTGGCCGGCATGTGTCGTGCCTCGGCGGCCTCGCGCGAGCGCGGCAGGCCGAGGAGCGTGGAGGCCGCGAGCATTGCAAAGCAGGTCACGGCAAGGCCCGCCGTCAGCGCGAGGGCCGCACCCGAGAGCCCGAATACGATTCGCACCGGCACCGGACCCAGCTCGACGATGCGCAGCAATGACTGCAGGATCAGCCATTCGCTGACGAAGCCGTTGAACGGCGGGAGCGATGCGATGGCGAAGCATCCGAAAAGGAACACCGTGCCGAAGAGCGGGACGTGCCGGAGGAGTCCGCCGAGCCGGTTCATGTCATCGTGGCCGACCGTGTTGCCGATGCCACCCGCCCCGATGAACAAGAGGGTCTTGTACGCAGAGTGATTCAGCATGTGGTAGAGGCCTGCGATTAGCGCCAATCCGCCGAGCACCGGACGTTGCATCGCCGTGAATGCGAAGCCGGCTCCGAGCGCTGCAACGACGATGCCGAGGTTCTCGATGGAGCTGCGTGTCAAGAGGCGCGTCATGTTGCTTTCCGTCATCGCATACATGATGCCAAGCAGCGCCGTGAGCGCGCCCACGACCAGCACCGCGAGCGCCGGCCACAGCGCATGGCTCGCGAGCGGCCCGTCCACCACCCACAGCGTGAATACCCCGAGGTTCAAGGTGGCCCCTGAGAAGAGCGGCAGTACGCCCCGCGGCGCGGCGGCATAGGCGTCGGCCATCCAGCCATTGACCGGCACGATCGCGGTCTTCACGCCGAAGCCGAAGAAGGTCAGCAGGAAGCCGGCCCACACGATACCGCCTGAAAGCCGCGGTGCGGCTGCGGCGATGCCAGCCAGGGAAAACGTTCCCGCGGCGCCAGCCAGGACAAGTAAGCCCGCGAGCGCGGCCAGTGCCCCGGCTTCCGAAAACGCCAAGGTGAGAAGGCCGGCGCGAGTCTCCACCTGCTCGCCGCGGCCGAGGAACACTAGAGCCGCCAACGCGAGCGACATGATCTCCCAGGCGAACAACAGGCTTGCCACGCCTGCGGCGAGCAGCACCGTCAATACCGCGGCAAATAGCACCACGAACATCGCCAGCACCAAGCATCCGCGGGGCCGCGATCTTTCCCGGACATCGCGCAGCACGAAGGGCGAGGACACCCCATACACGCCAGCCGCGATGATGAGGAAAAGCGCGCGCAAGGGACTCAGCGCAAAGCCGAATCCCGGCAGGATCACCAGCAGGCCCGGCGTGGCCTGTTGCGTCGGGCCTGACGCCATGGAATGCACGCTGGCAATGAGCACCAGCACCACGGCGGCCCAACTGCCGGCGAGGAACCCAGTGGATCGGCTGCGCGATGGCAGGAGAATCGATGCGCACAGCGCGACGGCGAGGGCGAGGAAGGCCCAGGAGATGAGGTTCATGGGAGCGTCACCTGACCGGCAGCCGCCAGGAGCCCCTGGATGATGGCGAGCGGCGGCGGCGGGCAGCCCGGGACGATGAAATCGACCGGGATGACACTAGCGACCCCGCCCGCGCTCGCGAAGCTCTTGCCAAAAATGCCGCCGTCAATGGCGTCGTCGCCGATCGCTACCACCCGCTTCGGCGTCGGCATGGCGTCGAACGCCTTGCGCAACGGCTCGCGCATGGCCTCGGTGACGGGACCGCCCACCAGCAGCACATCCGCATCGCGCGGTGTCGCGGTGATGAAGATGCCGAAGCGGTGTAGGTTGTAGGGCGGCGCATCGATCAGGCGCACCTCGCTGATCAAGGCGCCATTAGCGCCGGCGTCGATGAAGCGCACGTGCATCGAATGCCGAAAGCGCGCGGGCAGGGGGCCTTGAGAGTTTGGCGTCCGGAATGCCCACGTGATGCGATCGGCCGTAGGCGCACGATCGGTCCCACAGTGCGGCAGGCCGTCCAGCCGCGCCGGCAGCGCGCCTGGCGGAACGTCATCACGGTACGGCCAGTGCGTCGTGCGGATGCCGCGCAGGAGGCTGGCGAGCGTCCAGTTGGCCATCAGCGGTCACTCTCTGCGACCGATAGGCCGAAGCTCGCCAGGACGATGTGAAAGTCCTGGAATGCGGCCCCCTCGAGCGCGCGATGAAATGCGTGCCAGTTGCGAAAGCCCGGCGGTCCGATGCGCCATCGGCCAATGTGCCCTGCATCGTCGATGCGCAGCCAGTGGAACGTCCCGCCGGCGGGCGCTTCCGTCCAGGCGAGCGCGGTGCCGGGCGTCACGGGGCACTCGGCTCTCACGGGGCCACCCGGCACGGCCGCGAGCAGCGCTTGAATCAGGGCGGTGCTGGCCCGGATCTCCGCAAAGTACACGCGCAAGCGGGCGTAGCCGTCGCCTTCGATTTCGCGTGGGATTTCCGGCGGATGATCGGCATAGACTCCATATGGCAGTGAGCGGCGCAGATCCACCTGCCGCCCCGATGCCCGCGCCACCGGCCCCACGACGCCGTAGAGGTCCGCGACCTCGGGCCGCAATGTGCCCATCTCCTCGATGCGGTCGAGATAGCTCGAGGTATGCATGAACCGTCGCTCCAACCGCGCGAACTCCTTCGCGGCATCCGCGACGCCCGCCTGCAATGTGGTAAGGGCGGCAGCGCCCGGATCCGAGGCGAGTCCACCCGGCGTGCACACCCCGAACAGGTAGCGGTGACCGCATACTTCGCCACTTAAGCGGAGCATGCGCTCCTCGATTTCCTGCGACATCGATTTGCCGACCGTAAGCGAGGTCGAGCCCGCGAGCTCGGCGATCGTGGCTGCGTGGTAGCGGATCCGCTCGAGCTCCGCAAACAATGCGCGCAGGATGCGCGCGCGCGGCGGCACCTCACAGCGGGCGATCTTTTCCAACGCCTGGCAATATGCGTAGGCGTGAGCGAACGCGGAACTGCCGCTGAAACGCTCCGCGAGCAGGACGCCGCGCTCCGGCGCTTGGCCTTCGGCGATCTTCTCGACCGCGCGGTACTTGTAGAAGAGCCGCGTCTGGCTTTCGTAGATCTGCTCGCCGGGGGTCTCGAGCAGCCACATGCCCGCCTCGTTGTAGTCGGCCCAGATGGGTCCCACCGGGAAGGCGATCGAGCCTTCCTGATGCAGGATGCGGCGCGGCGTCCAGGCTTCGCCGAGGCCGTGCTGCTCCACGCGTTTCGTGGCATCGAAACTGCGCCGCATCGGCGCCACATCCTCGGGCCATACGGCATCGTGCAGCACGAAGTCGCCGAGGAAGGGATGGCCGTCGAATCGGATACCGAAGAGGTCCTCGGCTTCGCGCTCGTGCCAATCGGCTGCGTGGACGCGATCGCTGATGGACGGCAGGGGGAGGCCTTCGGCCAGATCGATCCGGATGGCGATGACGGTGGAGTCATCACGCGTGTATAGGAAGTACCGCATCGCGATACCATCCGTCGCGGTGTCGGCGGCCTCCACGACGAGTGTTGCAAACTCGCAGCCGTGCGCTTCCACCAGTGTGATCGCAAGCTCCCGCATGGTGTCGGATGTCGTCCGAACTTCGACCCAGCCCCCCGCGTCCTCGACCGCGGCGCCGTGGCTCAGGCACCTCAGCCGATCGATCCATTCCGGGCGCCCACTCATGGCGCACCTCTCAGCGCCGCGGCCGCATGCTCGATGAGACTCGCAAGCGGCGGGGGCAGGTAGAACCCGAATACGAGCATCGGGATGAAGGCGATGCCGAGCGCCGCCATGCTGGTCTTCGGCAGCCTCTCGTGCGGCCAGGGCACGGGCTCGCCGAACACGATGCGGCTCACCTGGTACAGGATCGCGATGAAGGCCAGCGCCAGGAGCGCAATCAGGATGCCCGTGGCGAGGTATTCGCCAGCGCCGAACCCCACCGATAAGATCTTGAATTCGGAGATGAAGAGCGCGAAGGGCGGCGCGCCCGCGATGGCGACGCCGCCTAAGAGCAGCGCCCAGCCGGCGAGCGGCGAGCGGCTGATCAGCCCGCGCACGGCTTTGATCTTCTGAGTGCCGAACACGATCGTTGCCATGCCGGCCGCATAGAAACAGAACGACTTGGTGAACGCGTGCCCAAAGAATTGATACACGGTGCCGAGCTGGTCGGTGTTTGCGCCGAGCCCGCAGGCGGCGAGAATCACTCCCATGTGCTCGATGGTCGAATACGCGAACAGGCGCTTGAAGTCCTGCACCTGAAGCAGCAGGAACGTGGCCACCGTGACGCTCAGGAGGCCCGCGATGAGATACCAATTCTGCGGATGCGTGATCCCGGGGTTGCGCGCGAGCGCCGGGTAGATCCGGAGCAGCATGTAGAGCGCACCGCTCGTCTCGACGCCCGAGAGCAGCGCGCAGATCGAAGCCGGCGCCTGACTATGCGCGTCGGGCAGCCAGGTGTGAAGCGGAACGAGACCCGCCTTGGTGCCGAACCCGACGAGCCACAGCGAAAAGCTCACGAGCAGGATGGCCGGTTGGATGTGGGGTGCTGCCGCGACGAGTCCCGCCCATGTCACGGGCTGGCCGGCGTGGTGGACTCCGTAATAGAGCACCAGCACGCCGAAGAGCGCGATCATCGCCCCGACGCTCGTGAGCGCTACGTACTTCCAAGCCGCCTCGAGAGCCGCCGTGCGGTCGTTGTAGGCCACCAAAAACGCGGAAAAGATCGTGGTGAGCTCGATTGAAATCCACATGACCGCGAGATTCGAGGCGAGCGGCACGCCGAGCATCGAGATCAGGAAGAGATTATAGAGCGGCCAGTACGCGCGGTAGCGCGGGGGTGGTGTGCCTTCGCGCTCTTGGTAGTGGGTCGGCAAGTAACCGATGGAATAGAGCGCTGCGGTGAAGCCGACAAAGGCAATCAGCAGCAGATAGACGGCGGCAAAAGCATCGAGCGATAGCCCACCGGAGGCCTCCTCGAGTAACCCCACACGATCGACCCCGAGCGCGGCTAGTGAGGAAAGCGCCAGGACCACGGCAGAGGACGTGAGCGTGATCCATGGTGCGGCCCATCGGCTCGCGAGCGTCAGCACGGTCGCGATCGCCGGCACGATGAGGATCCATTCGAGGATCACCGCTGCTCCTTCAATTCCGCGAGCAAACCCACGCGGGTCATACCGGTGACACGGTGGATGCTGCGGATCAAGAGCCCGATCACGAGCGCGGCGATCGGAACGTCCACCGCCGCTGCGATCTCGGCGATGATCGACAACTCGTTCACGATCGAGATGGACGCGAAGAACGCGCCGCTTTCCATGATCAAGATGCCCATGAGCTGCGCCACCGCCTCGCGGCGCACCGCGACCGTCATCGCGCCGAAGAACACCGCCATCAGTCCCGTCGGGACGTTGATGGCCGCGAACGGCCGGTCCGCCACGGCATGCACCAGCGGATCGGCGGCGATCCAGGCGATGAGCGCCAGCACACCCGCAATCAGCAGTGACCACGGAATGCTCAGCACCTGATCCACCTCGCGGCGCTCATAGATTTCCGCGCCCGCCGACCAGCGCAGCACCAGCGGCACGGCGATGACCTTGGTGGTGAACGTAATCAGCGCGACCCAGTAAAGATGAGGGCTGTCGAGCGCCATGCCGATCAGGACGGCCGAAGCGGTCAGCGCCACCGCATGCAGCATGAAGAAATACAGCGTGCCCAGCATCTGTCGGGTCACGATGACGGCGAGACCGAACACCACGAAGAGCGCCGCAATGAGCCCGTCTAGTGCAAGCGCGGTTGGCATCAGCCCACCCCCGCGAGGCGTACGCCCATCGCGAAGAGCGCAATCACGAAGGCCGTGGCCAGGAATTCACTGATGCGAAACAGGCGCAGCTTGGCGAGTGTCGTCTCGATCACCGCCAGCACCGCGAGAAAGAGGAACATCTTCGCGAGTACCTTCGGGATCGCGAAAAAGACATCGCCCCAGTGCGTGGTACTGGCGAGTCCCCATGGCGTGATCACGACATTGAGGAACACGATCAACACCGCCATGAATTTCATCGCGCCACCCCAATGCATGAGCGCGGCACCGGTACCTGAGTACTCGAGCTTGGTGGAGTGGCCGATCATGGCGGTCTCGGCCTTGCCGGACGGATTGTCCACGGGCAGGCGCTTCTCGTCGGCCAGCACGAGCAACAGGAACGCGATGATCACCAGCAGGTGCGCCGGCTGCAGCGTCGCTGCCCATGATGCCGCCCAGGTTGCGTTGACCGTGTACGGAATGGTCGAGTCGGCGATATAGGAGAGCGCAAAGAACACCAGCATGAATACCGGTTCTGCCAGGAATCCGACCATGCGCGTGCGGCTGGCACCAATGCCGCCGTACAGTTGAGCGGTATCCATGGCCGCCAGAACCACGAAGAAGCCGCTGGTGGCGAAGAGGAACCCCACTGCGATCATGTCGCCCGCGAACGCGAAGAAGAGCGGATACGCGGTGAGCGCCGGGATCAGCATGACCACGAACAGCGGCATCACGAACTCGATCAGCGGCGCGAACCGGAAGAGCCACGTGCTCTGATCGGATACGACCTCATCCTTCCCGAATAGCTTCCAGATGTCATAGTACGGCTGGAAGATGCTGGGCCCATGTTTGCCCTGGATGATTTCCTCGAAGCGCGTCAGCACGCCCTTCAGCAGCGGCGCGAACACCAGCAGGAAGGCGATCTGGATGAGGTTGATGAGGAGATAGCGGACGAGCGGCGACATGCGAGTCAACCGTCCATGCCTATGAGGCCGGGCTCGGCTGCCGGTGTACGCAGGTCGGGTTTCAGGCTCGGGCCATGCTCGGGTCTGTGCACTACCGCTCCTCCGTCCGCGGACGGAATGGGTAGGCATCATCAGCCGAAGGCGGCGGTTCTTGTTACGGGAGGAATGCCATCTCCCCGCAGCCAATATACGGAGCGCGCGGGCGGCCGGCAAGCGTCCATGCACTCTGCTCGCGCCCTTGCCGGTAATGGGCCACGGGCATTACACTGCTGAGCTTGAGGGGAGATGGCATACCTCCCGAAACCGCCGCTACGCGGCTGATGATGCCTGCTGAGAGTGCTTCACCACACTACAGGCAGGCCCGTCCATGCAGCTTCACCCTCCCGAGCTCGCTTCCGACCTGGAACGGCGGCTTCTACACGGCGAGCATCTGAGTCTCTTCGGCCCACGAGGTAGCGGCAAATCGACGTTGCTCGCGAGACTCCATTCCCGCTTCATCGCCTCGGGAGTTCCGTGCGCGTATTCCAGCGTCACGACCTCTCTCGACGACATTACCCGTTCGCTGGAGCGCGCCTATCCTGGGGTACAAACGGCGGAAGTCTCGCGCCGCGCAGCGCGCTCGCGGTTGCGGATCGCAGCGGAGCAGAGTATCGGCATCCTGCTGCTCGATCACTTTTCGTCGAGCAATGCGATGGTTTTCCTCCTGAAGCGCCTGCACGGCAAGGTCGCGGGCGTACTCAGTGCCATCGACATCGATGATCAGCGCGAGTATTCCCGGATTCGGCGGCCCTCGCGTTATGGAGCCATGTCGGTGCGAATGCCGCTCACCGCAACGCGGCAACTGCGCAGGCTGCTGTACGCGCTGACAGGAGGCCTTAGTCTGCCGCCACTGGCATCCCATGTCGAGCAGAAGCTGTTGGATGCGGCTCGTGGTCGCCCCGGTTGGATCGTGAAATGCACCGAGCTGGCATGCGAGTCGCGGTACTGGTGCGAGCAGGGACTGCTCGTCTCCGCCCTATGCCTCGATACCGAGGTGGCCGTTCGCCATAGGGCACTCCACATCCTCCGTCGCTCGGCAGTGCAGCGCGAACCTGGCATTGATCACCCGAGCGATTCGGGACAGTCTTGCACGGAGGGCGGGTCCGCAGCGTCCGGATTGACCACGCCAAAACAGGCAGGCGTGTAGGCATAGAAGAGCCGCACCTTCTCCTTGTGCAGCATGTCGAGGAGCTTCTGTGCTTCCTCGGATGTGACGATGAACTCGACCTCGACGGTAAGCGTCCCGGCGAGCTCGAAGAATCGCGCCTCGTGCAGCACGTGATGCCGGCCGAACCCGGCCATGGCTTTGAAGGCGGACCCGCCGCGGATGCCGAGCTTGTTGCCTTGCTCGAGCAGCCATTCCCATACGAGACGCCCGTGAACTCGGTGGCCCTCGTGAACGTAGAAGCGAACAAAGGACCCTTGCATGGGGACCCTCACTGCGGCTTTGGGTTCCGCGTTGCGGTGTCGAGGTGAAGTCTAGGCGCTGCGAAGCGAGGGATCAATGTGCCCCCTTTTGACAAGCCGCAGGGGCACCGCCGATACCGGCGCTCAGATGCACGGTCGGTTGACCGGTCCATTGGGTGCTCCCGGCGCGGTCCCGCATAGATTGATTGATCAATTGCGATCGCTCTTCGTGACAGTAAGAGCGGGGGGTACTTCCGTATCATGCCCTTCGGGTGTATCCGCCACGACGGGCTCGCCAAACTTGCTTTAGTTATCTTAGTCTGATAACCTTAATAGGTGACGGAAGCTCACGATCCGACCCTGGATGTCCTGCTGGACCTCGACGGGCAGCTTCTCGTCGTCGATCCCGAAGGAGGCTACTGGTGTGAAGTTCGTGGTCACGCGGGTGCCATCAACGCGGAATAAGCCGCACGGCATCGACTATTCCCTTACGCTGCATGGACCGGACGGCGAGCGCCTGATCGGCTTTGACAATGCTCATCCAGTGCACGGGCAGGAGCGAGGAAGCTCCCAGGATCATCGTCACAAGCTGCGAACGGTCGCGCCGTATGCGTACTCGGATGCGGCTACTCTCGTGGCGGACTTCTGGAATGCGGTCGACGCCGTGCTTCGCGAACGAGGAGTGCTCCCATGACAACCTTGAGAGTCGGCATTGCCAGCTATGAAGAGATGAAGGCGCGGACGCTCGCCGTGGCGCGAGGCGAGCGGCGCATCGGGCTTGGGGAGCCCAAGGTCTGGTTTAATTCGACGGAATCGTTCTCCAAGGTCCTCTCGGCCCGCAACCGGGAGCTTCTGCGCGTGATTGCGGATCGAAGCCCCCGTTCGCTCGAGAAGCTCGCCGAGATCACGGGCCGAGCGAAGTCGAATTTGTCGCGGACTCTACGGACGATGGAGCAGTATGGGCTCGTTCGTCTGGACCGGGATGAGAGGGGCCGCATCACGCCAAAAGTGATATATGATCGGGTGGAATTGGACGTTCCGCTGGTGCCGCAGCGTAAAGCAGGCTGAATCGCGCTCCCCCCCGCAGCTACTGCCAAATCTACTGCCAAATTCGGGGTTTCGAGGGGACTGAGGGGGGGCAAAAGTTGTTTTGGAATCAGCAAGTTGCTGATTCCAAAAGCTACTTGCCCGGGTTCGAATCCCTCTCTCTCCGCCAGAATCAATGACTTCCGCTCGCCGTCTGAAGTCGCGCGTTTTTGCATATGAAAACTATATGAAAAGCGCGTTGTGGACGCGGATGGACGTTCTGAGCCGCGAGAACGTCTGCCGCCACGGTTGGACGCGGCTGCGACAGAACGCGCCTGGTAAGCCCCTCCGTCGCTGCCCATCGGCGTGTAGCCGGAGTTGGCCTCCGCAGCTCCCTGACGCCTGACACGCCGGCATACTGCTCAAGTTCTCGCACGATGCGCCCCGAGCATTTCCCCGGGGGCTATTTCAGGGCGATCTCCCCGTTGAATTCCACATTGAGGCTCAGCCCTGGAATCTCCAGCCTGACCGTTCCAGGAAGCGACTCTGTCCCGTTGATTGTGCCGCTTGCCAGCGCCTTGGCAACGGCCTGCTCGATCTCCCGTTGACCGTTCAGCCCGAATGACTTCAGGAATTTGCGCACGCTCAGATTGAAGACTTCCTCGTTCATTGGGGGCCTCATTGGTGGACCTGCTTGAATTCAGAGGGTGATCGGCAGACTCGCCTGGCCGAAAGGCTCGCATGATTGTACGGGCCATGCACCCCGCAATACTGATCGGGTGGCGCCGAAAGTCCGGTGTCATGGTCCGCTGAAAAAAGAGTTCGGTCAACAAGGGAGGTTCGCGCAGGTATCCGGATCCAAAGCTCAAAGCTCCCGATGTACCGCGCAAGCAGGCTTCTCCGATCGCAGGCCTAGGAACGCGGCGTGCCGCAGCCGGCCATCGGCAGTCCATTCCACGAATCGGATCAGACATGACATCGTGTTGGTAGGATTTAAGTGGCATTCCCCCGCCGAACGTCACATTACGGTAAAACACTTGAGGTTGACGATAAGGATTTTGCCAAGTTCGAATGCCATAAGCACAAGGCCCGCATAGGCAGGCACGCGCACCAGCTCATCCTTCGTCAGCCCATCCAGTCGCCTGCAGTAGATCGATCCCTTTTTGCAACAGCGCGCAGTGTTACTGCGGCTGAGAATATCGCAGCTCGCGTTTCCGAAATGCATCCGAGCCGCCTTCCAGTATGCGGCAGGCCTGTTGGCGGATGCCGCTGCCATCGGCGGCAGTGTTCTCAAGCGCGCCGGAAACGTAGCTGATGTGCGGCAGTCCGTCCGCCCGGCGCTCGCAGTTGGCAACGATCACCTGTTCCGAATCGGCGTTGATAACCAGATTTGGATTGTGAGTGATTAGGATGATTTGGCGTCGGGTCTTCGCGTCCTTGAAATATCCTGTCAGCAGCCGGTAGATGGATTCGTTGTCGAGATTTTCGTCTGGCTGATCGCGTAATGTCCAGAAATGCGGCCGAAGGTCGTCCGACGGTCAGGCGGCCTCACAGTGATAATAGCTGAGCATCCCGCCGAGTCGCTCGCGCCGTTTGACCGTGGCAGAAGCGCCACCAGCGGATAAAGGCCGCAGTAGGCGATTTTCGAGCCCTTGATGATTGCGCTCGCGGTGGTAGTGGGTCACAAACTGGGTGAGCGCGTATCGAAGCGATCCGTGGCTGAGGAAAATCATTCGACTCAGACATTCCTCTTTTACGGACCGGACAAAGCGTTCGGCGTATGCGTTCAAGTTCGGTGATTTCGGCGGAAGTCGAATGACATCGACGCCCTCGTGAACGAGAAGGCTGCGGAATGCTTCGGTATATTTCGTGTCTCGGTCGAGAATCAGATACCGGGTACCGTGGAGAAATCCATCCTCATGATCGGTAACGTTACGTGCGATCTGCATCATCCACCTGTTCTCGGGATGAGCAGTGATGCCGGCGACGTATACGGATCGGGAGGCGATGTCGATAAAGAACAGGATGTAATACGTGACCAGACCTTTGAGAGTGCAGACCTCGACGCTCAGGAAGTCGGTTGCCGCCAGGCACTCCCAGTGAGCTTTCAGAAACGTCGACCATCGGGTGTGCGTGTCGCGCTCGGGAGCGGGTTCGATCCCCTTATCTTTGAGGATATTCGCTATGGTGCCGCGTCCAACGTGATGCCCCAGATTTGCCAGTGCGCCTCGGATTCGGGTGTAACCCCACGAGGGATTCTCAAGCGCCATGCGCACAATCAGATCGACGATCATCGTCATGATGCGAGGCCGGCCGGGGCCACGCCTGTGGCTATAGTTCCACTTGGACACCACCAATTCCCGGTACCATCGCAATAGCGTATCCGGCGTGACCAGCGTTTGAAGTTCTGTCAACACCCTGCGCCCGAGTGCTTGCGCTTTTCGGGCGAGTCGACGGCGTTCGACATCGGTGAAGTGAATGCGTCGCCCGCCCAATCGCTCCTTCAGGACGCGGTTCTCTTCCTGGAGATACTCGATTACGTCCAGCTGACGGCGGTTGACGCAACCGGCGAACATCAAGATAAGCAGGTGAAGAGGCACAAGAAGGGGAGACATGGTGGCTGAGTATATCGGCCTCTCAGATATCGGGCCCCGATTTTTGCAACCTCGCAGCGCGTTTCAAATAGCGTCGTCCGAATATTTGGACACTACGGCACCGCCGCCTCCTCGGAGCGCGCCTCGACCGTGAGAATCGCCCGCTGGATGGTCGGGCGCATCAGGCGAACGTAGTATTTCGACTTCATGACAATGATGCCTCAGTCGCTGCTGACGCATAACGGCTGCTGTGGGATGTTACGCCACACGGCGTAGCCGACGCCGAACTCCGATGGATCCACCCCCGCGGGATCCCGCGCCGCACGTCGCTCTAATCCACCAGCATGCGGACATTGAGCGATGCTGGCGGGACATCGGCACGCGAGATCGTCGCAGCTAGCAGCCGCTCCTCCGGCTCGACATCAGTCTCGACTGGATCAGTCCTCAGGCTGCCAATCGCTTGACCTTCGGGCGTCCGTGCTGGCGCACCTGCCAGAGGTCGTACTGCGCCTGAAGGTTGATCCAGATGTCCGGCTCGGTGCCAAAGACGCCAGCCAGACGCGCCGCCATATCGGGCGAGACGGGCGCACGACCGTTCACGATCGCCGACACGTGCTTACGACTCACTCCAAGGGCGTCCGCCGTCTGCGTGATCGTCACCTCGAGCGGCACCATGTACATGTCCTTGAGGATCTCACCGGGGTGGGCCGGGTTGTGCATCCGGCCCGAGCTCTCAATGGTAGTCTTCATAATCCACCTCGTACGCGTGTCCGCCCTGGAAACGGAACGTCACGCGGTAATTCTCATCCACCCAAACCGAATAGCGGTCGCCATGCAGCGGATGGAACCGCATTCCGGGCATCGCCATCTGCGCCGCCTGGGTCGCGGCATTGAGGGCGGTAAGGATCAGGTTCAGGCGTTTCGCGTGCTTCGGCTGCATTTTGCGTGCATTCCCTGTCTCGAAGAGCGCTGCAAGCCCCTTATGCCTGAAAGTCTTGATCACGATGCATAGTGTAACCGAGTCGGTTACGCACCCGCAACCCATGTGGTTACAGCAAGCTCTGCGGCAAGCCGGGTACGCTGACGGATCCGAAAGGACCCGGCGCGAAATCGGACCTTGCACCGTCCGCTAAGCGCGCGGCAATAGGGCCGCGCGACGGTCCGATCCGGGCACCATGTGGCCGCTGATCTGAGCGTGATCAGGACGGTCGGACCCTCGGCGTGCAGGAGCATCATGATTTCCCCCGTTGGGTTTTAAGGGACCGCCCGCAGTTCGGGCAGGTGATTCAGCGCTTTTCGCTGCCTCCGCGCCTGTGGGAGGCGAATTGCCAATCAAGCGGCGACGGGAGTTTCGAATAGCCCATTGCAATGTCGTTCCCAGCCATAGCGAGCCAGGTTGGCTTTGGCAGATGAGGCGTTTCCGGCGCAATTCGCGGGTGTGGTGCCGTTGAGGGAGCGGTGGACGCGAGCGCCGTTGTAATAGGCGCAGAATTTCTCGAGTTTTCGGTGAAGGTCGATCGAATTCCAGAAGAACGTGTGGTCCAGATATTCGCGCTGGATCGTCCCGATCAGTCGCTCCACGAATGGGTGCGACGTTGGGGCATACGGCACCGATTTGATCTCCTCGACCTCAAGGATCCGTAAGTTCGCGAGCCATCGGTGAAAGCGGAACAGCGGGTCATGATCCGTACTGATCCGAACGGGCGGCGCATGGCGGGCAATGGCCCGATTGAACATGCGGCACACGGCCGGGCCGTCGATGTATTCGCCGCCGATCCCGAAGCCGATGATGCGGCGGGTACACACGTCGATCACCACAAGGACCCAATGGCTACGAAGCAGGATCGACTCGCAACG
>DASXFY010000006.1:0-1978 GCA_036489335.1 Steroidobacteraceae bacterium | reverse complement strand
GGGTAGGTCCCGGTCTTGTCGAACACGGCCACCGCGGCCGACATCTCCGAGCTCTGCAGGGTTGCCATCTTGCCGTTGATCTGGGAGACCTTGCTGTTGATCTCCTTCGTCAGCGCGTTGACGGTGTTGATCTGCTGGGTGGCGGCCTCCTGGGCCCTGGTCGCGGCGAGCTGCTCCCGCTGGAGCGTGGACAGCCGCAGGCCGGCCTGGTTGTCGACTTCCTCGACGGTGGAGGCCTGGCTCAGGAACTGCCCTGGGTTGCCGCTGGTGAGCAGCTGCAGGGTGGGGTCCATCCCCCCGTTCATGTAACCCATCGCGGCGAGCTGGGCGACCGCGGCCTGGCTGCCCGCCATCGCCGCGTCAGCCTGCTTCTCGGCCTGCTTGGCGAAGTACTCTTCGCTCTTGGCGTGCGAGATCTCGATCTTGAGGCCGTCGTACTGGTCGCTGAGCGAGTCGACCTGGCTGGAAAGCTGCTTGGCTTCCGCCACCAGCGTGTTGAGCGACGGCTGAACGCGGACCGTCTGCGCCTGGCTCGCGCTGCCCTGCAAGAGGACGGCTACGGAGGCGGCGGCCACGACGAGCGGTAGAACCCGGCTGAGTGTACGCACGTCGATGCACGTTATTAGATGCAGCCCCCGCTGGCGACCGACTCGCATGAATTTTTGTCTTTCTAACGGTATCGACGTTTCCCGGCGCCGATGGGGTGCCTGTGGTATGGCGGCCGGCGTGCGGTCGCCGGCCGATCGCATTCTGGCGATACAGTAGTGCCGCGATGGGGTACATAGTGAGGCAGGCGCGTACCGGGGACGTCCAGGAAATCCGCGCCCTGATCGACGAGAACGTCGGCTCGCGCCGGTTGCTCGAGAAGCACACGGTGAACCTATACGAGGACATCCTCGAGTTCAGCGTGTCCGAGAGTTCTGACGACGGCGCCGTCGTCGGATGCGGGGCCCTCCATGTTATGTGGGAGGATCTCGCCGAACTGCGCACCGTCGCCGTGCACCGGAGCATGCGCGGCGCGGGCATCGGGCACCTGATCGTCGATGACTTGCTCGACCGGGCTCGTCGGGTCGGCGTTTCGCGGGTATTCGTGTTGACCTTTGCGGTGGACTTCTTCGGCCGTCACGGCTTCACCGAAATCAGCGGCACGCCGGTGGCACCCGAGGTTTACGCTGAGTTGCTGCGTTCCTACGATGACGGCGTCGCCGAGTTCCTCGACCTAGACCGGGTGAAGCCCAACACGTTGGGAAACACCCGCATGCTGCTCCGGCTCTAGGATTTTGGCCGGTAGCTGGCGCTTGGCGGCGATATGTTGCCGTCGGCGGCCGCTGCCGCCCGGCCCGTCAACTACGCCGGGTAGAGTGCCAGGTGCGGGCAGTTCACCCAACGGGCCAGGTCGCCGCGGATGCCCGCCGGTCGCGACCGGCCGCCGCTGACCACGGGTCGAGGTAGTGCCATGTTGCAGGATCTTGCCGCGCTTACACCGCCTGCGATTGTCTGCGCCGCCGTTCTGATCGGCGCCTGGGCTATCGTGCGGCGCGAGCTTGCGCCAAAGCACAGGGAACGGGCCGAGGACGCAGCCGCCGACGAGGAGCGGCCGGCCGAGCGCGAGCACGGCAGAAGCTTATATTTCGCGACATCAGCGATTTATCCGAGCTCGCCGATCGGCTATCGTGTTTCCCGCCGGGCCGCTTGAGAAGCGTTCCGGTGATCTGATTCGGCTCTTCGAAACGGATTCGGCCGATGACAACGTGCGCTTGGGCGATATGCTAACTGTGCCCTTATTGTCACGTGACGTAGCGCGGATGCTGCGCCTCGCTTACGGTTTCGCTGAGTGCCTATTCGGTGTACCAAGAAGTTCCACCCCCCGGAATTGTGTGGGGCATGGGCTGGGTATATGTTATTGCGATAATACTTACTCCGCAGAAGGGCTGAATCTCCATGGCACAGAAGGTGCAGGTACTACTGCTCGATGACC
>DASXFY010000089.1:0-36588 GCA_036489335.1 Steroidobacteraceae bacterium | reverse complement strand
CCGCACGCGGGGCGGTGCTGATCGGCGTGTTCGTCATCCTCGGGCAGTTGCTCAAGCTCGATGGCGAGGTGTGGTGGCGGCATTCCATGCTGCTGCCTTACGGTGACTCGGTGGCCAACGGCTTGCGCGTGCTCGTCGGCGCGGAACCTTCGAGGTAGGACCATGTGCGGAATCGTCGGTGTCGTCGGCGCGAGCGCGATCAATCAGCGCATCTATGACGCGCTGACGGTACTGCAGCATCGGGGGCAGGATGCCGCTGGTATCGCCACCTACGGTGACGGGGAGCTCTGCGTCCGCAAGGGCCGTGGCCTGGTTCGCGATGTCTTTCAGCAGCACCACATGGTCGAGCTCAAAGGCAATGCCGGCATCGGCCACGTCCGCTATCCCACTGCCGGCTGCGACAGAGCCTCTGAGGCGCAGCCGTTCTACGTCAACTCGCCATACGGCATCTGTCTTGCCCACAACGGCAATCTGACCAACGCGAGGGAGCTCGCCGAGGTGTTGATTCGCGAAGACCGGCGCCATCTCAACACGAGCTCCGATTCCGAGGTGCTGCTCAATGTTTTCGCCTCGGAACTGCAGCGCATCGGCACGCCGCGCATTACTCCGGCCGACGTGTTTGCGGCGCTCAACGCCGTCTATCGCCGTTGCCGGGGCGGTTACGCCGTGGTGGCGATGATCATCGGGCACGGCATCCTCGGCTTTCGCGATCCCAACGGCATCCGCCCGCTCGTGCTCGGGCAGCGTGATACGCCGAAAGGACCGGAGTGGATGCTGGCTTCGGAGAGCGTGGCGCTCGACATGCTCTCCTTCCGCCTGGTGCGTGACATCGCTCCGGGCGAGGCCGTATTCATCGACGAGAGCGGCCGGCTGCATTCGCACCAGTGCGTGGCGAGCGTGCGCCATACCCCCTGCATCTTCGAATATGTCTACTTCGCCCGTCCGGACTCGAAGATCGACAACATCTCCGTCTATCGCGCGCGCATGCGCATGGGCGATCGCCTCGCGGAGAAGATCGTGCGCGAGCAGCCCAACCACGACATCGACGTCGTCATTCCAATCCCCGATACCAGCCGCACCAGCGCCCTGCAGCTCGCACAGCGGCTCGGCCTCAAGTACCGGGAAGGGTTCATCAAGAACCGCTACATCGGCCGCACTTTCATCATGCCCGGCCAGGAAGAGCGGCAGAAATCGGTGCGCCGCAAGCTGAACGCCATCGACCTCGAGTTCCGCGGCAAGAACGTGCTGCTGGTGGACGACTCCATCGTGCGCGGAACCACCTCCGCGCAGATCATCGAGCTGGCGCGCGAGGCCGGCGCGCGCAAGGTCTATTTTGCCTCCGCGGCGCCGCCGGTGCGCTTTCCCAACGTCTACGGCATCGACATGCCGGCGGCCCGCGAGCTCGTTGCGAGCGGCCGGCGGATGGATGAGGTGGCGCGACTCATCGGTGCCGATTGGCTGATCTATCAGGATCTCGAGGACCTGATCGCAGCGTGCAGGCACGAGGATGCGCGCATCGAGGAGTTCGACACCTCGTGCTTCTCCGGCGAGTATGTCACGGGCGATGTGACGCCGGAGTACCTGGAGCGGCTGCAGCTCGAGCGCTCCGACGAGGCGAAGAAGCTGCGCGACGACCGCCGGCCGCTCAAGGTCATCCGCGGTTAGGTAGAGATGGCCCCCGCCGGCGACTGGCGGCACCGGCTCCTGCTGGATCTGCTCCAGGCCGGGCTCGCCAGAGTCGACGGGCGGCGCTGTGTGCGTGAAGCGCTGCGCGCGCGGCCTTTGCCGCCCGATGTGCCGGTATGGGCAGCCGCGGTCGGCAAGGCAGCCTCCTCCATGGCGCTCGGCGCCGTCGACGCCTTGGGTCCCACCCTCGAGCGGCTGTTGGTGATCACCAAGGCGGGACATCTCGCCCCCGAGCTCCTGTCGCTGTCTCACGTCGAGGCGCACGAAGGCGCCCACCCGGTTCCCGATGAGCGCTCGCTCGCGGCTGGACGGCGGCTTCTCGACTGGGTGTGCGAATTACCGGCGGCGGTGGCGCCGCTCTTTCTCATCTCGGGCGGCGCCTCGAGCCTGGTGGAGGTCCTCGCACCCGGCGTCTCGCTCTCGCAGCTCGAGCAGCTCTCGGCTCGTGGGCTGGCCGACGGCGTTCCCATCGCCGACCTCAACACGCAGCGTGCACGCCTGTCGCGGATCAAGGGCGGTTGCCTCGCGACGCGGCTTGGCGGTCGTACGGCACGAGCGCTTTTCGTGTCAGACGTGCCGGATGACAACCCCGCGGTCATCGGCTCCGGGCTCCTCGGCCCGGCCGCGACCGGCACGGATCACATCGAGCGGCAGGTCATCGCTTCGGTGGATGACGCCATGGATGGTGTTGCCATGGAGGCGTTGCAGCGCGGCCTGACGGCGGAGTGCGTGCGGTCACGATTTGCCGGCGATGCAATGCGCCTCGCGGCCCGGTTCGCCCACGAGCTCCTCATCGGCAACACGCAGATCCGCGTCTGGGGTGGCGAGTCGACCGTGCACCTGCCGCCGCGGCCGGGACATGGAGGGCGCAATCAGCATCTGGCGCTCGCCGCCTCCAGGCTCCTCGCGGACTACCCGGATCTGTTGCTGCTTGCGGCGGGCACCGACGGGACCGATGGCCCGACCGAGGCGGCGGGAGGCTTGGTGGACGCAGACACCTGCGCGCGGCTCGGCCTCGCCGGGCTCGACCTCGATGACTGCCTGTCGCGGGCCGACTCCGGCACGGCGCTGGCCGCGACGGATGCGCTGCTGAGCACGGGCCCAACCGGAACCAACGTTGCGGATCTGGTGATCGGCCTGAAGCTGCCGCGCGCGCGGACATGATATAAGTGCCAATGCCCCCGGAAACACCGCCTGCTCATCCCCACGATCCGCGCACCGTGCCGGAGTCGCAGTGCTTCGGCGGCGCCTTCGTCCGCGGCTATCAGCGCGTGCACCAGGTGGCGTCGGGCACGCGCGCCGACATCTTCCTCGCGGAGCGCATCGCAACCGGCTCGCTCGTGGCGCTCAAGGTAGTGCGTGACGAGTCGGAGCAGGAAGATGCGCCCGATGCATTTCTCAGGTTCCTGCAGGAGTACGAGATCGCGCAGCGCATCCGCCATCCTGGCATCGTGCAGCTGTTCGATCTCGGTGTCAGCGATCATCATGCGTGGCTGGTGATGGAGTACTTTCCGCGCGGCGACCTGCGCCGGCGCATGAAGTCGCAGGTCGCCCCGCGTTGGGCCGTCGGTGTCGCCGCGGCGATCGCGCGGGCACTGGCAGCGCTGCACGCGGATGGCGTCGTGCATCGCGATCTGAAGCCCGGCAATGTCATGCTGCGCGAGGACGGCAGCATCGCCCTGATCGATTTCGGCATGTCGAAGGATTCGGCGCAGCGGCTCGATCTGACGGAGCGCGGCCTGATCTTCGGCACGCCGCATTACATGAGCCCGGAGCAGGGACACGGCGAGCCCACCGATGCGCGCAGCGACCTCTACAGTCTCGGCGTCATCCTTTACGAGATGCTGACCGGCGGCAAGCCCTATCGCGCCGAGAGCCCGATGGGGCTCATCTACAAACATCGCAAGGAGCCCGTGCCGCAGCTCGCGCCCGATCTGGGCAGCCTGCAGCCCTTGCTCGAAGGGCTGCTGGCGAAGCTGCCGCAGGAGCGCTTCCCGAGCGCGCTCGCGGCCGCCGAGGCGCTCGATCGGCAGCTTGAGCAGTTCCTGCAGCCGGTGTGAGGCCATGAGCGGCGCTGAGCCGGGCATCTTGCTCGCGCCGACCCCCGAAGCCTGGGTGCAGGCGGCGGCCGGCCGTTGGCGGCAGCTCCTCAACGACCATGCGCAATGCGAAAAAAAGGCCGCATCGACGGCCCTCGCGCTGATGTTCACCTATCCGGAGGACCGGCGTCTGGCGAGTACCCTGTCGCGCCTGGCCCGCGAGGAGCTGCGGCACTTCGAGCAGGTGCAGAAGCTGATGATCGCCCTCGAGGTGCCCTTCGAGCGGCAGCGGCCGGGGCGCTATGCCTCGGGACTGCGGGCCGCGCTGCGCACCGTCGACCCGGGACGCAAGCTCGATCTCCTTCTCGTGGGAGCGCTGATCGAGGCGCGCTCCTGCGAGCGCTTTCGGCTGCTCGCGCCGCGCCTGCCGGCGGAGCTGGGCGCATTCTACGCGCAGCTCGCGCGCTCCGAGGCGCGTCACTTCGAGCAGTACCTCGGCCTGGCGCAGGAGGCCGCGCCGCAGTGGCGCCAGCGGCTGCGGGATCTCGCGGAGCAGGAAGCGCGGCTCGCCACGGGGCCGGATCCACAGCTGCGCTTCCACTCCGGTCCGCCGCCCGCTCACGGGCCGGAGCCGGTGGAATAACAGTTCTTTACAGCTGGCGCGCGCAGCCCGATTATCTTCCTTCGCCATGGCCGACCGTCCACACCTCCTCATCGTCGATGACGACCGCGAGATCCGCTCGCTGTTGAGTCAATATCTCGAGAAGAACGATTTTCGCACCACGGCCGTCGCCGATGGCCGTGAGATGCGGCGGGTCCTCGATCGCTCGGCGGTCGATCTGATCGTGCTCGACCTGATGCTGCCCGGGGAGGATGGCCTCACCCTCTGCCGGGAGCTGCGTACCCATTCGCAGATTCCGGTCATCATGCTGACGGCACGCGGCGAGGACGTCGATCGCATCGTCGGGCTCGAAATCGGTGCCGACGATTATTTGCCCAAGCCGTTCAACCCCAGGGAGCTCCTGGTGCGGGTGCGGGCGGTGCTGCGCCGCGCCGCGCATACGCCTCGGGATCCCAACCCGCAGTTGGTCCGTGGATTCACGTTCGGTGGCTGGCGGCTCGATACGACTCGGCGCACGCTGACAGATGCGGCCGGTAAGGATGTCTCCCTGAGCGGTGCGGAATATCGCTTGCTCGCCGTATTGCTGTCCGCCGGCAATCGCGTGCTGTCACGGGCACAACTCACGGAGCTGCTGCGCGGTCGCGAGGCGGACCCTTTCGACCGCAGCATCGACGTACGGGTCAGCCGGCTGCGTCAGATCCTGGGCGATGACGCACGCGCGCCGCAGATCATCAAGACCATATACGGTGAGGGTTACGTGATCGGCGTGCCGGTCGAGACTGCCTGAGCCGGCCGCGGATTGCACCATGCGCCTGTCACTCTGGCCGCAATCACTATTCGGCCGCCTGATCGCAGCGCTGGTCATCGCCGTCGTGCTGGCGCAGGCGGCGAGCCTGTACCTGTTTGCGCGCGACCGAGAGCGATTCGTCGTCGACAGCAGCGTGCGGGAGTGGTCGCGGCGGATCACTGAGATCACGGTGCTGCTCGAGCAGCTGCCAATCGAGCAGCGCGCGGCGACGGTCACGATGCTGAAGGAGCAGGCGGAGCGAGTCGCCCTGCGGATGGAGCGGCGGGACCGGGCGCGGCCGGATCGCCTCGGGGGCGAAGGGCCCCTGCTGCTGCCACCGCTCGACATGGGGCCGTCGCAGCGTGCCCGGCCACCTGCCGGCCTCCCGCCGCGCGGCCCGCGTCTCATCGTGCGCGAGCGGCGCCAGCCGCGGCAGAGTCAGTTCTGGCCGCAGATCTTCATCCAGATGCCGTTCGTGTCGGACGTGCAGGGTGTCCTGACTCAGCAGCTGCGCGGTGAGCTCGGCACCGGTTACGATGTCGAAGTGCAACCGGCTGTTGCGCCGGTGGCGGGCGTCATTCCCATTCCATCGCCGTTCTTCGGTCTGCCCACTCAGCGGCCCACGGAGTCGTACGACGTGGATGTCCGTTTGCCGGACGGCTCGATGCTCATCTATCGCGTGACGCGCGTCTCCCCCGGAACGCCGCTGCCACCGAGTCTCATGCTCAATATGATCCTGCTCGTGCTCGTGCTGGTCATTGCGCTGTATGTCGTGGCCCGCAGCGTCACGCGCCCGTTGTCGCGGCTGGCCTCGGCGGCCGACAGCCTCGGGCGCAACATCCTGCAGCCGAAGCTGGCGGAGGAGGGAGCAAGAGAGCTGCGCCGCGCGGCGCACGCCTTCAACACCATGCAGGATCGCCTCCGTCGATATCTCGACAGCCGCACGCGCGTGCTCGCGGCCATGTCCCATGATCTCAAGACCCCGCTCACGCGGCTGCGGCTTCAGGTCGAGACACAAATCGATGATCCGGCGCTGCAGACGCGCTTCGGCAAGGAGCTGGATGAGATGGAGAGCATGGTGCGCGGCGCGCTCGCGCTCTTTCGCGGCCTCAACGACGATGAGGCGCCGGAGCCGGTCGACGTCAATCTGTTGCTGGAGACCATACGTGGCGAGTTCGTGGAGATGGGGAAGGACGTGACACTGGAAGGAACCGCGTTCGGGCCGTTCACGGGCAAGCCGCAGGCGTTGAAGCGCTGCATCACCAACCTCGTTGCCAATGCCATCAAGTTCGGCGGCCGCGCGCGCATCGTGGCGCGGGATGGCGGGCAGCTCGAGATCAGTGTCTACGACGAGGGTTCAGGCATCCCACCGGAGGAGCTCGAGAGAGTGTTCGAGCCGTTCTATCGCCTGGAGTCCTCGCGCAACCGTGATACGGGGGGCACGGGCCTCGGGCTCAGCATCGCGCGCGACGTGGCGCAGACCCATGGCGGCTCGGTGACCCTCAGGAATCGTCCGGAAGGGGGGCTCGAAGCGCGGCTCACCCTGCCGCGCCGAGGCGGCTAGGCGCCAGAGCATGTCCCGGGACGCGGTTTAAGGATTGCTTACGCCGACCCTGGCGCAAGCCGGCTACAGTGCCACTCAGTCAGGCCCAAACAGGGGTACTTTCGATGATGAGACATAGTGTTGTCGTGGTTGCGATGCTTTGCGCCTCGGGGATGGCACTTGCCCAAACGAATCCCCCGGACGCGCACGCAAACTGGCAGGCCAAGCGCCAGCAGTGGGCGCAGAAGTGGCAGCAGGAGCGGGCTCAGATGGAGCAGAAGCGGATGGATCGCCTGGCGGTGCTGCTCGACATGACTCCGGCTCAAAAGCAGCAGGTGCAGGCCGTCCTTGCGAGCGAGCGCAGCGAGATGCAGCAGGCCATGAAACAGGCGATGCAGGCGGCGCGCGCGGCGCACACCGAGACCGAGACGAAGCTAGGTCAGGTGTTGAGTCCCTCCCAGATGACGAAACTCAAGCTGCTCATGCCGGACCGGCATCACTTCAGGATGCGGGGGCGGATGGGGATGCATGGGCACATGGGCATGCACGGAGGCATGGGCATGCACGGAGGCATGGGCATGCATGGACCGGGGCCGGGCATGTGGAAGGACCACGGCGGAGCTCCGCCGGCTCCTCCGGGCCCGGGACAGGAGTAAACGCTCAGCGGGGCAGTGACCGCAGCTCGTAGCGTTCGTTTCCGTACGCCAGATAGCTGCCCTGCTCATACCAGGCGCCAAGCACGATGCGCTGAACGGGGTGCCCCCCAATCTGCGCATCGTGCACCGCGGGGCGATGCGTGTGGCCATGAATGATCCGGCGGACTCGCGCGGCCTCGAACGCTGCGGTGACCGCAGCGGAGTTGACGTCCATGATTTTCGGGATGGTGCGCGTGGTATGGGCGCGGCTGCCGGCGCGCAGCGCGTTGGCCAGCATTTGCCGGTCCGAAAGCGGCAGGCGCAGGAACCGGCGTTGCCAGTCGGGTATCCGCACGATGCTGCGCAGCTCCTGATAGGCATGATCGTCGGTGCAGAAGGCATCGCCGTGCGTCAACAGCACTCTCTCGCCGCCGATCTCGGCAACCACAGGGTCGGGCAATAACTGACAGCCGGTTTGGCGGCAGAAATCCCCGCCAAGGAGAAAATCCCGGTTGCCATGCATCAGGAAGCAGGCAACGCCGCGGCTCGTCAGCTGACGCAGCCCGGCTACTACCGCCGACCTTTCGCCCCCCGCATCATCATCCCCCACCCAACTCTCGAACAGGTCGCCCAGGATGTAGAGCGCGCGAGTTGCCGCGGGAGTCGCGGCTTCCGTGCGGAGGAAATCGAGAAACTGCTGCTGCGCCTCCGGGGCTGCGGCATCGAGATGGACGTCGGAAACGAACAGGTAGCGCGCGGACGCCGAGCTCGGAGCCCGCGGCACCGCGGGGTCCGAGGCCGGTATCACCGCAGCGAGCCGCCATCGTTGGGCTGGTCGGCCTCGTTCGCCTGCGACTTCGGCGGCGACGCGGGTGTTGCCGGCGGCGCGGTGGCCGGCTTCGTGCCCGCGGGCGCCGGGGACGGCGATCCCGAGTTTCCGGGCTGCGCCGCGGGGCTTGCGGCCGGTTGTGAAGACGGCGGCGCCGTGCCTGCGGGCGCTGTCCCTGAAGGCGCTGCGCCCGCGGGTGGTGTTGCCGACGGCGGCGCGCCCGGCGGCGTGCTGGCCGGGGGCGTGGTCAGCCCCGGTGGGGTGATGAGCGCGATGCTCTGGATGACTACAGCCTTCACGGGCGCATCCGCTTTGAAGGGACCGAAGGTACCCGTGGGCACGACTCCGATCCGATCGACGACGTCCATCCCTTCGACGATCTGGCCGAAGACCGCGTAGCCCCAGCGGGTGGGCAGAGGGTCGAGCTCCGGATTGTCGACTATATTGACGTAGAACTGCGCATTGCCGGTATGCGCGCCGGCGGCACGCGCCAGGCCGACCGCCCCGCGCTTGTTCTGCAGGCCATTGCCGGACTCGTTGTTGACCGGCGGATAGGTGGGCTTCAGATCGTAGGGCGGATTCGCATCATGGCCGCCGCCCTGGATGACGAAGTTGGCGACCACGCGGTGTAAGAGGGTGTTGGTGTAGAAGCCCTCGTTCACGTAGCGCAGGAAATCGGCCACGGTGAGGGGCGCCCGGTCCGGATACAGCTCGATCACGAAGGAGCCCATATTCGTCGTGACGCGCACCTCCGGATTGGAGGGGGTCGCATCATCCGCACGCGCCATCGGCGGCGCGAGGAAGAGGCAAGCGCAAACGGCCGCCAGGGCGAGGGCAGGTCTCAGTGTCAGTATCCGGTGGCGCGCGCGCATCTGTTCTCCGTCGCTTTATGGTCTCGAGACAGGGATCTTAGCAGCGCCGGAGCCCCGGGGGCTGGGCGATGTCGCTGCCGCGGCAAACCCCGTACCATTGCCGCATGACCGGAATGGACAGCACAGCCGCCGCAGGGTTCTACCGTGACGCGGTGACGCGCTTCGCGCCGAGCCCGACCGGCGAATTGCACCTGGGCAACGCGCGTACCGCGCTGTTCAACTATCTGCTGGCGCGGCGCGCCGGCGGGCGCTTCCTGCTGCGCATCGAGGACACCGACGCGCAGCGCAGCCAGGAGGCGCACCTCGCCGTAGTGCTCGAGGACCTGCGCTGGCTCGGCCTCAACTGGGATGCGGGACCGGACCGGGAGGACGACCGCGCACCCTATCGCCAGTCACAGCGGGGCACGATTTACGCTCATTTCTTCGCCGCGCTGGAGCGGCAGGAGACCGCCTATCCCTGCTTCTGCACGCCGCTCGAGCTGGAGGCCTCGCGCCGCGCGCAGCTCGGCTCCGGCCGGCCGCCGCGCTATGCGGGCACCTGCCGCGACCTGTCCCTCGAGCAGCGCCGCGCCAGGCAGGCGCAGGGCCTGGCCGCCACCCTGCGGTTCCGCGTTCCTGCGGGCCGGCGAATCGAATTCACGGATCTGGTCCACGGTCCGCAGAGCTTCCTGTCGGATGACATCGGCGATTTCATCGTGCGGCGCGCGGACGGCACGGCGGCTTTCTTTTTCTCCAATGCCGTCGATGACGCCTCGATGGGCGTGACTCTGGTGGTTCGTGGCGAGGATCATCTGGCCAACACGCCGCGGCAGCTGCTGATTCTCGAAGCGCTGGGGCTGCGCGCACCGGGCTACGGACACGTATCGCTCATTCTGGGGCCCGACGGGTCACCCCTATCCAAACGGCACGGTGCAACCAGCGTCCGCGAGTATCGCGACAGCGGCTACCGTCCGGAGGCTCTGGTCAACCATCTCTTCCGCCTCGGCCACTCGACTGGCGAGCACGGATTGCTCGACCTCGACGCCATGGCGCGCGCGTTCGATCCGGCCCACCTCGGGCGCTCGTCGGCGCATTTCGATGCGCAGCAGCTGCGCGTGTGGCAAAAGGAAGCGGCGCACCACTTGCCGGCCGAGGAGGCGCGGACGTGGCTGGCACCGGTGCTCCCGTCCGAGCTCAGCGAGCCCGCCGTGCGCGCCTTCATCGATGCCGTTCTGCCCAACGTAGTGTTGCCGGAGGATGCGCAGCCGTGGGCGCGGATCGTCTTCGGACCGCCACCGGTGCTCGAGCCCGACGGCGAGGCGATCGTACGCAGCGCGGGCGAGCGCTACTTCGCGGCCGCCGCCCAGGCCGCCGCACAGAATGGCAACGACCTTCCGGCGATAGCCTCGGCCGTCCGGGCGGCGACCGGCAGGAAGGGCGCGGAGCTCTATATGCCGTTGCGCCTCGCGCTCACCGGCCGCACCCATGGGCCGGAGCTCGCGCCGCTCCTCAAGGCCATGCCGGCGGGCGAGGCGCAGGTGCGGCTCGCACGCTTTGCCTGACATACCGACAGTCCACTTTCACGACACAGACGAAATGATCCGCATCCACAACTCGCTCGCCGGAGAGAAGCAGCCGCTCAAGCCCATCACGCCCGGCCAGGTCCGGATGTATGTCTGTGGCCTGACCGTGTACGACCGCATGCACGTCGGGCATGCGCGCATGATGATCGTGTTCGATGTCGTGAAGAGATACCTGCAGTACCGCGGATATCGCGTCACGCACGTGCGCAACATCACGGACATCGACGACAAGATCATCAAGCGGGCCGCGGAGAACGGTGAGCCCATCGGCGCTCTCACGGAGCGGTTCATTTCGGCGATGTACGAGGATTGCGACGCGCTCGGCGTTGCGCGCCCGGATCTCGAGCCGCGCGCCACTCAGTATCTGCCCGCCATAATCGCCATGATCGAAACGCTCATCGAGCGCGGTTATGCCTACGCAGCGCCCAACGGCGACGTCATGTATGCGGTAGCGAAGTTCGATGGCTATGGCCGACTCTCCGGCAAGCGGCTGGCGGACCTGCGCGCCGGCGCCCGCGTGGAAGTCGACGAGGCCAAGCGCGATCCGCTCGATTTCGTGCTCTGGAAGCATGCCAAGCCCGGCGAGCCGGCCTGGGACTCGCCATGGGGGAAGGGACGTCCGGGATGGCACATCGAGTGCTCCGCCATGTCGGTGGAGCTTCTCGGCTCGCATTTCGATATTCATGGGGGCGGCCTCGACCTGAAGTTCCCGCACCACGAGAACGAGATCGCGCAGACGTGCGCGGCCACCGGCGACCGCTTCGCCGATATCTGGATGCACAACGGCTTCGTCAACATCGACAACGAGAAGATGTCGAAGTCGCTCGGCAACTTCTTCACCGTGCGTGAGGTTCTCGCCAAAGCCGTACGCCATCCGCAGGTGTTGCGTTACTTCATGTTGTCGAGCCACTACCGCGGACCGATCAACTATTCGCTGGAGCAGCTCGCCCAGGCGGATGTCGCGCTGGAAAGGATCATGACCGCGCTGCGCGATCTGCCGGAGTCGGCGCCGCCGACGTCCGAATTTGCAGCTCGCTTTCAGGAGGCGATGGACGACGATTTCAACACGGCGGAGGCCGTCGCGGTCCTCCAGACCATGGCTCGGGAGATCAACACCGCGAAGGATGCACGGGACGAGCCGCGTGCCGCCGGCGTGGCAGCGGAGCTGCGCTTGCTGGCGGGAGTGCTCGGGCTCGACCTGCCGAAGCAGTGGTTCCGGTTGGGACATGGCTCCTCGGCGAGCAGCGGCCCGAGCGACGCCGAAGTCGACCGGCTGGTCGCCGCACGCGTCAGCGCGCGCAAAGCCAGGAGCTGGGCTGAGTCCGACCGCATCCGCGACGAGCTCGCCCAGGCCGGCGTGATCCTCGAAGACAAGCCCGACGGCCGGACGGAGTGGCGGCGGGCGTAAGTCGCGCGCCCGCCGCCCTTGGCTCTAGGCGTAGATATTCAGCGTCGGCATGCTCGTTGTGTCGGAGCTGGCGTCGCTCGCCTGATTCTGCTGAAAGAGCGACATTAGCGAGTTCGAGCCACCGCCACGGTGACCGTGATGCCCGTGATGGGCCTGGCCGGCCGCTGCCGTGGCGCCGGCTGCCGCCGTGGTGGTAGAGGCGGCCGTCGCGGCCGCGCTGCTCAGAGCGGCGGCGAGCGCGCTCGGTATGCTGCTCGTGCTCGAAGTGCTGGCTGTGCTTGCAGCGCTCGATGTGCTCGCTGAGCTCGACGGGCTCAAGCTGAACGCGTTCGAGCCGTTAACTGCACTCGAGGCGCTGCCGCCGTAGAGCGAGTAGGGGTGAGTCCCCGTCCCGCTGATTCCGCTGATCATGTGCTCTCCTCACGTGGGGATGTCGGGAGAGGAGTATCCGCGAGCTTTCGCCATCGCGGTGTCTCAGTTTGCAGGGCCGTGACGCGCAGCCTTGAAGCGGCAAGGCCTTGCCGCTGCTTGCCGCCCGCGGCGGCTCAGCCCGGCCGCTGGTGCCGGCGATGAAAAGCTTCCAGTGTGTTGTGCATCAGCATCGCCACCGTCATCGGCCCCACGCCACCGGGTACCGGTGTGATCCAGCCGGCCCGCTCACTGGCGGAATCGAACTGCACATCGCCCACCAGATGGCCGTTATCGAGACGGTTCATGCCGACGTCGATCACGATCGCGCCCGGCCGGATCCATTCGCCGGGAACGAGCCCTGGCTTGCCGGCCGCTACGACCAGGATCTCAGCCTCGCGAACATATTTTTCAAGGTCCGTCGTGAAGCGATGGCAGACCGTCGTCGTAGCCCCCATGAGTAGTAGCTCGAGCGACATCGGCCGGCCGACGATGTTGGAAGCGCCAACCACTACTGCATGTTGTCCTTTGAATGGGGCGTCGATGTTCTCGAGCAATTTGATGACGCCGTAGGGCGTGCACGGCCGCATCACTGGAATGCGTTGTGCGAGACGTCCGACGTTGTAGGGATGGAAGCCGTCGACGTCTTTGGTGGGATCGATCCGCTCGATGACGGAGGTCTGCTGGATCTGGGCAGGTAACGGCAGCTGCACCAGTATGCCGTCGACCTCCGCGTCGCGATTGAGCTCGTCGATGAGCGAAAGGAGCACGATCTCGGAGGTCGAGGCGGGCAGATCGTGGGCCAGCGAGCGGATGCCAACTTCGTCGCAGGCGCGGCGCTTATTGCGCACGTAGACCTCCGAGGCGGGGTCATGGCCGACCTTGACCACGGCCAACCCGGGCCTCCGGCCGCCGAGCGCGAGCGCGGCTTCGATCTTGCCGCGGACCTGATTTTTGACCTCGGCCGCCAGCTTGCGGCCGTCGATCAGCTGCGCCGTCATCGCGAGTGCCGTTCCTAGCCCTTTGAGGGGCGGGCATTCTCGCATATCATCCCAGCCTCATCCCGGTCGGGGCATGGCGCAGTCTGGTAGCGCATCTGCTTTGGGAGCAGAGGGTCGGGGGTTCAAATCCCTCTGCCCCGACCAGCTTTTCCGAGCAACCTCGAAACAGATTGTGTCCGCTCCTGTGTCCACTTTCGGTTCCGAGCCTCCTCTCGATAGGCACCTCAGCGGCGTGTGAGCGCCGCCCGGTCCGTGTTTTTCCACGGCCGAGCGGCTCACCAACTCCAGCATTGAGGTGCTGAAAAATGGCTACCGTAGATCGTACCGCGCCCTCGGGCGCCCCGTCCCCTTCCTCCCTCGCGCCCCTGCTCCAGCGCATCATGGAGCTGCAGGGCAAGCCCGAACTGACCGAAGCCGAGAAGGTCGAGCAGTGCCGGCTTGAGACAGAATGGAGCAATCACTGGCTCGCCGACCGGGACGACATCCCGTCCCCTTCCTCCGCTGCATCCGGCGCCCCAGTGGCGCTGCTCCCCGAGCGCGCCGACGTGCTGCTGACTGCCTGCTCCGAGGCGGACAAGCCGGCCGTCCTCGATCATCTGCGCAAGGTGTCGGACCTCCGCGCCCAGGTGCTCGAGCGCATGGTCGATGAGGTGATAAAACATCCCCCGACGGCCATCGCGAACCTGCCGGTTGGGGCGGCTCAGGCGCTGGTGCGCGCTCTCGATGCGATCGGCGTCGATGCATGTATCGAGTTGACGGCCTTATCGCTCCGGGATGATCCGCAGCAGAGGCACCCGCTCGCCGGCATCAACGAGCGCGCGTTCCTCGACATCGTGGACGATGAGCGGGAGCGGCTTCTCAATGTACTCGGGTCGCTGCGCTGCATCGTCCAGGCGGTGCAGTCCGATGCGGCACCCGATGAAGGTGAGATCGCGGGCGCTGTCGATCTCATCGCGGATCAGGTCCAGCGGGTGCTCGATTCGCTCGAGGAGGAGCCCATGCTGCGCACCGCAAGGGAGGAAACCGCGAAGGTCGAGGAGGTCCAAGCCGCCTCGAACCGGGCAAGAGCTGAGGCAGCACGGGAGTCGCTGTCATGAGCGCCGACAACGCGACGCCGGCTGCCGAGGCGCCCAGCGCCTACGTGACACTGCCCGGCTCTGATGTCCTGGTGATCGTGCACCGCGACTACCAAGATCCCGCGATGGTCCGTATCGAGTATGCGGGCTGGCCCGATGAACTCGTTGCGGCGGGCGCAATGACTCCCGAGATGGCGGTCCCCACCGGCAAGCATCGGCGTGATCCCGACGGCGGGCGCGCTTCCATCATGCGCTATTGGAGGCTCAGATCCGATGGCAAACCGCATCGGTACTGCAAGATCACGCGGCTCAGGCCGCTGCACACCATCGGTCGCTGGCCTGGAGCAACCGAGGCGCTCGCTGCATACGAGGAATACGTAACCTGGGACAAGAAGCAGCGCCCGTGGGCCTACGACGAGCAGCGGATCGCAACCCTGTTCGGAATTGTGCCGACAAGCGCTCCGCGCCCAGCATTGCGCCTCGTCGTCGATAACACGAAGGAGGCGCCGTGACCGCGCAGGAAGCCGTACAGGCGGCGCTCGATGTCCTGGGACGGGCGTCAGCCGACTGGCGCAACGGCGGCCAGTGCGAGTCGGGAGCGCTTCACTGGCCCGTTGCCGTCTCCCATGCGAGGAAACTGCTCAGGACGGCGCTGCTCGAACTCGCCGGGGCGGCCGACACCCTGACCGAGCGGCAGCATTGGCTCACGGTGAAGGGGGAACGTGCGTAGCTGACACTGCACACGGATCGCACGAGGGGGCGCTTCGGCGCCCCTTTCGTTACGGCCCCACGGAGGACGCAGGGATGATCCAGACGAAGGTCCCATAGGCGACGGTGCCATAAGTTGGAGCGGTGAAGGTCGCGGCAACTGGCGTCACGCTCGTGAGCTGCTCCGTCTCGAACACTCCGAGATAGTCACCAGCACCGCCTCCCCATGTTCCCCACACGCCAGTTTGCGCGGTGAATCCCGTACCCGCATTCGGCGCCGCGTTCACGGCCGCGCCGTTCTTACCCGGAATAGCCGAAAAGCCGATGACCATCGCGGGGTGGACATTCAGTGCCGCTGTGAGACTCGTAATTTCGTCTGTACCCGTTCCTGGGGCGACTTGGGGATTGTAGTTGAGCGCCGGGCCTCCGGTGACTTGAACGATAGAGCCCGGCGCACCTGGGAAATAGGAGGTAAGAGAACTCACGAGCCCGCGCAGTTGCAACGCGGCGACGGCAAAGATACTCGTCCCGTGCGCTGTAACTGTTTCGGCGGAATTGGCTGCGCCGTTGGACGTCAGGTAGGCGTATAGGTAATAGCCGCTCTGCGGAGTCACGGCCCCGGTGAGATTGAAATTGTCCCCCGCGGTGTCGGTCACGGTAGGCGGCGTTGGCGATTCCGAGGCAACGACCGCACAGAATCGGTCGCCAGCCTGGACATTGAACGGCGTACCCGTTGCAAGCGAAGTCTGCGCAGTGGCCGAGCTCGCCTCGGCTTGCCCCACCACTGACGGAGTCGTGTTGCCGGCGGCGCTGTACGCCACAAGCTTCGCGGCCCACGCTACGCCGGTGCTGAACCCGACGCCCGCACTGACAGCTCCAGCAGTAGACTGGACAAGGTAGGCGGTTGTGAAGGTGGGACCACCGCTGTAAGTCGTTTTTTGCGTAAAGCCGTTGGTCCAGCTCCCGAGCGTTTCGAAGTTGTTTGCCGTTATCGCTGCCAGGAGGAAATCATCGTTCGCCGTTGGCGTGAGTGATTCGGTCACCGGTGAAATGGAGCTCCCGGTGTTGATCGAGATGGTGCCGGCCCCGGTATCGACTCCGGAGATGCCGGACACCTCGTACACCGTCACATAGTAGTCAACCGTAGGCGTGGTCGCCCAGTTGGGCGTGAATGTGTGGCTGACTGCGGTTGCGTTATGAACCCGGTAGACCCCGATCCCGAGGCCCGACACGACGGTATACGAAGAATCCGCGAGAACCGTGTCACCGCCGACCGAGTCCGACAAGCTCGATAGAACCGACGTACCGCCGAGTCCGATAACCTGTATCACCAGGTCATTGCCGGCCGTGGGTGTGTAAGAAACGGCCCCGTTGGGAGCGTAGGTGCTCCCGACCCAGGCCGGGACTGTCGCGAAGACAGCAGGCGAAGCAAGGAGAGCCAGAAGGACAAGGAGGCGTTTCAACATGGCGAAAGTTCTCTGAGGGATGATGGGGTGCGCATCGGCTCCCCAGGATGGCGGTTCACGGCAACGGCCGGGAACAGGCGAGGTGCGAAAACCACGCGCCGCCCGGCATGAGGCTTTCAAGCGTGTGCGTGATTGCGAAGGGTAACCACGTCCCGTTGGTGCCGGGTACTTGACTTCCCGATACTGTGATATTTCCCCCAACGGTGAGAGCAGGCGTAAACAGCACGTCGAGTTGCGGCCCGAAGCGACCGATGGTTGGGAATCCGATCAAGCCGGATGAGGGCGTGAATACCGGTGAAGGTTTATTCTGCCGCGGCTGGCCTTGCGGGCAAATAGCCAGCACCGCGTTGCCGTCGAAGTAGAAGTCGAAATTCGCATGGCTCGAGAGCTGGCGGAACTGATCCATGTATGTCCCGGGGTAGTAGGGGCTCGCGAGATTGCCGGCAACGCCATTGTTCTCGAATGCAAAGCCCATCTTTCCTGCGAGAAACTGCGCGATGGTCGCAATGGAAGTCGCGCCGCGGTAGGAGGTGGCCGGCGCTAGCAGGTACTGCATACCTGCGCCAGTCCAAGCCTGGGCGCGAAAGCCAACATGCGGCACGTCCCGATAGTCCGGTTGAGCTTCGGTGAACGTGCCCTCGAAAACCTGCGTCCACGCTTTTCCGTCTGGACTGGCCTCTAACAAAATCTGTGCTCGCGCATTCACCGACTGTGGCGTCGCGGCACTGAATATGATCGTACATGAGTTCATGTCGGCCTGTTCCATGCCGTAAATCATGATGTCGAGGGTGTTGGGCTTCCTGTTGGTCGCCTGAATCGTCGCCGACATGCGATAGCCCACGAGCGTCAGCGTGTTATTCGAGGTGCCAGGGAAATTGCCCTCGGGTAGCAGCAGGGTCGCGCGCAAGAGTTTGCTGTCATAACTACTGGTCATGCGAGGCCCGGATCGGACTGGCCTACTAAAATCTTGCGTTCGAGTTCTCGATTCAGGCTCGCCGCAATTCCGCGCGCATCCGTGGCGGCGGTATTGATGGCGATAGAGCCGATCGTCACCCGCGGCCCTCCGGTGCTCGCCGTCGGCTTGCCGGCCGCTGCGGAGCCTGCCGCAGGACGGGCTGCGCCGGGGGTAGAGAGCGCGTGAACCGGGAGGTGACGGGAGGTGGCGCCAGGGCGGCCCTGCGATGCGGCCTGCTTGTAGTCCGTTGCCGCCCTCGTGGCGTTATCGCCATAGAAGCCGACGTAGTTCGTGATGGCCTTTGACCAGTTCGGATCGTCAGCATCGCCGCCGGCCTCAAAGTGGAAAATCTTGAGGACATCGAGCGCGTTGGGATAATCCGGATTGTTTGTAATTCCGCTCGGAAGTCTTGCCAGCACGGAACCGGGAATCTTGCCGGCCTCGATCTTCCGGCGCATGAAGGGCTCTTCCATCATGCGCCCGAAGTTCTTGAATGCATCAACAGTGCCGCCAACGATATTTTCTGCCGCTGCGGAGCCGGCTATCGCATTGAGCGGATGCAGGATGTCTTCGATCACCTCATCGATGACCGGGACCAGCCGATCTCGAATGACCTTGATAAGATCTTTGATCTGCGGTGTAAGATCGTTGAGCGCCTTCGTCGCATCGTTCTTGATGACGTAGGATAGCTCTGTCAGGTTCTGTTGAACTTTCCTTTGCTCATCGGCCGCTTTTTGGGTTACTGCCTTCTGCTCGCTCGTGGCCTTGGCGTAATACGTGCGCAGGTCCGTAAGTCCTGCGCCCACCGCATTCGCTATTCCGCCAGCGCCAAAGATTTGCGCGGCCCACTGCACCCGCGTCGGCTCGTTAGCCTTCCCGGGGAGCATCTGCTGGAGTGCGGCCGCGCTCTCCATGGCAATATCCTTGATGTTGCGCATGTGCCCGGCAGTGTCGAGATATGCGACACCAAGACGTTGCAGCATGAGGAGGTTCTGCGATATCTGGCCCTGGAACTCCAGGCCAAAGATCGACTGTTGCAAGCCTTCTATGCCGGAGATCGCATCCTGCGCCTGACCACCGGCGAGCTTTGCGACTTCGCCGAAGCGGGCAAGCTGCGGAACAGACTGGCCGAGGTATTCGGACGCGTAGCTTAGGTTGCTGAGTTCGGATGACAGATTCTTGAAGTAGCCGACGACATCCTCTATCCCCTTGACGGCTATGAAGAGGCCGGCGAATTTGAGGCCGAGGCCGACGACCGAGCTACCGACGGAACCCAAAGACTCGGTCATGCTCGTGCCGGCTGCAGCGGTCTCTCCCTGCAGGCCCTCGAGGGACTTCAGAATCTTCGAAACGCCGGCCTGAAAGTCCTCCTGCGTGAGGCCAACGCCAACGGTTAGACTGTCAATCTCGCTCATGGTTTTGGCTCAGGTTTTTGAATGGGTTCAACGGTGAAATCACCGGCTGGCGTTGCGCGATAGACGTGCCCGATCAGCCAATCGCCGAGCCAACTTTTCGGGTCAATCTTTGCGTGGAATTCTGGACCCGGAGCTTCCGGGACCAAGGCTGGCAGTGGGCGGCTCACAACTCATTCCCGGGCGCGGGACGCGAATACGGTCGTCGGTCTTTGCGTAGGAGAGGCCGGCCTTTGCGGGAGCGCTTGGCAATCCACCGCGGCGGCCACTCGAGGGGCGAACCCTTTGGCGGCGCGTGCCGAGCGCGGATTGCCTCAAGCTTACGGTCTCGCATGATCCAGGGCTTCGAGCTTCGTAAACAACGCGTTATGCAGGTGTTGCTGCCACTACGCCGCTCACGCCGCTACCTCTTTTGCAAGTGGACGTGCGCCCCATCTTGCAGACTCGACATCGGAAATGATCCGAGCGACGTCTGCCTGCAGAAGCTCGGGCAGCCGGTCCCTGGGGGTATCGAGCAACGTTCCGTTTCGCCATTCGCCCGAGAGCTCGATCACGTGCGACCCGATCGGCTCGGCGGCTCGCTGGTCCATCCGGCCGTAACTGTCGGTGTGTTGGATGTAGCGGCCCGGCGAGATGGCGTGTCTCACGAATACCGTGGCATAATCGTCGTCGAAGGTGAGCCTGGCCGCGGCTTCGCCGTCGAAAATGGGCTGGCCGGTATAGCGCAGCGGATATTCCTGGTTCTGAAATGCATCAATCCGGCAGGGGCCTGCGAGTAGTCCGAACTTCTCTAACACCTCCCTGACGACCGCCGATTGCCGCTTGTCTGCGAGTAGGTAGCCGGTGAGAACGAGCAGCGCAACTTGCCGTTGCTCCGGGTACTCAACCTCGCACCCGAGGGCGGCCGAGGGGCGACAAAACACTGCGGCGGCATGATCGGCGAGCGAAATGAATGAGTCACGGTGTCCGGGCAGGGAGACATGCCTGTCCGGATTCGTCGCTGAGGTCGCGGCGAAACCGAGGTCATGGAGCCTGCGATAAGTCGCTCCGAGTGTTAGGTCTCGAGTTGCCATGGCTTATTTCCCGTTCATGTTGTTTAATTTGGTGAGCCATTCGCGATCCGTGTGAACCTGCGTTTCTTTCGGCACATTCCGCGAGAGCCTCATGCGCGGGTCCTCTTCGCATACCGGTTTCAGCGGCTCTAAGCCCGTGCGCTCGCTTTCGCGTTGCTTCGCCTCGGCCACCAGTTCCCGCTCTCGGTCCAGTGCGAAAACAAAGCCGTTTTTGATGAACGCAAAGTCTCGATTGCGCGCGATCCACTGCTCCCAGAAGTCCGCAGGCACTGGCGTGACACCGTAGGGATAAAACTCCTGCGAAAGGGCGCGCAGCGTGTAGTCGTTGCGCACCGAGTTCGCTCCGCGCAGTGTTACCTTGGCCTTGGTGGGCGGCGGCTTGAACATCAACGGACTAATCACGCCGGATGCGCTCTGCATGGGAGAAGTGGAAGGAGTGTCGTCGAAAAGCTCGAGCGTGATTCCGTGGGGAAGCTTGCACCCGACCCACACTATCTTGGTCGAGTTGCCGCGGGATGTTGCATTAGCCATTGCAGTGTCCTTCCGGTGTTTCCGGGACAATAAACTCGGTCGGGGAGACGTATAGGCGCTCGACTTTTAACGAGCCGTCAGCCATTGAGGTCTGCACGTCGCCACCTTTGGCCTCAAACTCTCGGCTGCGGCGCATCAACTCATCAATCATCAACTTCTCGTCGATGAAGGGGCCGAGCACGTCGCCCTGCCAACGAATGAAGCAAGGAAGGCTCATCGCTCGCTCCGCTGAAACAGGGCGTTGGCATCGAAGCCATAGGCAGAGTCCGCGCCGCCCTCAGCGATATCGTTGAAGTCCTTGCGATGATCGGGATTACAGCGTGGACCTTTGGTGGTCACGACACTGCGCGCCGGAGTCTCGCCGACGTCGTCCTCCCCATTGACGGACGGTTCTCCGGTCGCCCGGCGGTGACGCTCCTCTGCGGTGAGGTCTGTCTCATAGTCATCCTCGGCACTATCATCCTCGGAGCCCATGGCTTTCAACATGGACGCGAAGCACTGAGCCATGTACATCGGATCAAATTCGGCAGTTCCTCCTCTGACATCGATGTGATTGGCCATGCGAGTGAGATGCTTGATCGCCTCTTCGTGATCGCTAGCGGAATCGAAGGCATGCCGGCTCGCGGTGCGAGAGAACTCGCGCACCTTCGTGCGCCAGAATTCGAGCGGGTGTTTGCGGGCGGTCACGTAATCCGCGAAAGCCTCGCCGTCGCGACGATCTGAGTTGCGCTGCATCAGCGCGTTGGCATTGAATCTGGAGCGCACTTTTTTGTCCTGTCGTGGAGTTGTCGAATCCTGAGCGTGCCGCCGTTTGGAGGCGGCCCATCTGCGGACCATTGTCGTGAGTCGTGACTCATCCAGTGCCAGGCGCTCGGGCGAGCGTTTGGACCTGCCGGTACGCATGTCGCGCACGACATGTCTCGCGTCGTCGCAGTTGATTGGCCCGTCATCAGTCAGAAATAACATAGTTTAACCTCGAACTTTCAAAGGAAGGCCGCCGCATCCGCTGAAGATGACGGGACGGCGGCCACCCAACCGACGGGAACTGGGACCGAGGATAGTCCGCCGCCGGTACCCTCCCGTGCAGTCGCTGTGCACGGGCGGGCAACTTGGAGTATTTGATGGAGTTTTGGGAAATGTGGCATTTTTGCCGCCAATTTGAGGCGCGGCCTTTAATGCTTCCGGCGTCGTAAATGAGCATGCGCGCGCAGCCATGCCAAGTCGCGGTGGAGCGTTCGCAGGGAGACGTGCATCTCACGGGCGAGGTCCGCGTCACCCCAATCGTCGAACAACGTGACCCTTTTCATCAGGTCGAGCAGCCGGCCGCGGCGCACCAACGGGGAATTCGCTCTCATCGCATTAGCCCCTACGAACCAGCTCTTGCCAACGCGTCGATGCTTCTGTCTGCGTCGCCTTGCGCCACCATGACCACTCGGCGAGCCACTCGTCCCCATGCTCGGCGCGCGCCTGGGCAATGAGTTTCAACCGAGCATTATCATCGAGAGCACTCGCGAGCGAGGCGGTGAAGGCATCAGAGATGGCTGCCGCGGCTGAGGCCTCCGCCATGAGGCTGTGATAGGCCAGTGCGGCGTTGAGCTGAGTAAGCTCCGGCGCCGAGAGTGCTCCGAGCAGCGCCACACGCTCGGTGTCGTTGGTTGCGTCGTGCAGACGTTGCAATAATTCATTCATGAACGTTAAATTGCGACATGGCTGGAAAAGGCAAACCGAAAACCGGTGGGCGGCTCCCGGGCAGTCTGAATATCGGGCCGCGCTCGCTTGGGCATAAACGCGATCGAGTGCGCCGGGACGTGACGGCGATCATCCAGCAATCGATGCCGCAGTTGCGTACCTGGCTCTCGAGTGCCGACACATGGAAGAACGATGGCGCGAAAGCCGCGGCGCTGATGGATACGATGATGCGTTGGGTGTTGCCTTCGTATGGGCGGATTGATCCGCACATGGAGCAGGCTGCTGCGGCGGCTGCAGAACCGCCCAAGGCGCCACCGGTGACACCGCAAGATGTCCTGGCGGCATTCAAGGGATTTGGCGCGGTCAAGGCTTCTCTCGCTGGGATGCTGGAGCGCGCACCGCCGGTTCCGGCGCCGGCTGAAGTGCTGCCCGGACTTGCACGACTGAGCGAAACCGAGTCGGAGGTCATCCGTCACGGCGGCATTCCGCTTGAGGGCGGACTGGCATATCTGCCCAAAGCACCACCGATGCCCAAACGCCGGGAGCCGGGCGCAATGCCCGAATTGCCCAAGCCACCGATCGACGTGCAGGCGGCCTATCTCACGCCGGAAGAGATCTACCGCGCGCAGATGCGCCCGCTGCCTGATGACGATGGCAGCGCGCAGGTTGTCGTGACACCGGCCGGCCCGGTCGTGCGACCGCGCTGGTAGCCACTCGGCGCTCACGGCGCCCCCAGCAATCGCAGCGCCCGGCCGAGGCAATCGAGTGCGGCCTCCGGCCAGTCCTTCCGGATGTCATCGGCAGCGCGTTGGATGAGGTCGCGCAGTTCGGCAACGCCGTTCTGGCCAGCACTGGCGCGTCGGCCCGCCGCCAATTGGCGGCATGCAGCCGCCCCTTGCGCGACGAGCTCGCGTTGTCTGTCGTGCGGCAGCCTCGAGATGATCTCAGCCGGTCCGAGCTTCAGGTCGCCCCGCTTGGCCATCTCGACCAGCTCGGGAATTCCAGACTTGAGAATCTGAATAGCGCGCTCGACGGATCGGACACTGACGGCCATCACGCGCGCCGCCTGGGCCGTCGTGAGTCCGCCAATTGGCGGAGCAGTCATGCCACCACCTCGAGCAGCTCGCGGACAGCGCCTTCGGATAGCCTTAGCGCCGAGCCGATATCCTCTACGGTGAGGCCGCGCTGGCGCAGTTCCCAGGCTGCAACGCGCATCTCGTCGCGTGACTGCGGCCTATGCTGCTCGCGGTCGTAGACGTTGGCGACGAGGGTTTGCCAGTGCGCGCTCATGGCGATGTCTCCAGCCAATCAAGCTGCGAAGCCTGGGATTGCGAAGCCGCCTGGGATTGCTGCCGAGCGTTACTCCTGCACTGCCTGCACGCATGCTCGAGCGGATTGAGGATGGCGCCGCATCGGCATGTGGGCGATGTGTCATCCGTAACGAGCAGTGGGATGGCTTCCACTCGGCAGATCGGACACTCGCCGACGCCTGGTAAGTCTGACCCGCATTCAGGGCAGACCGGCTCGAGCCAGTAGCCGCTCATGCGGCACCTCGCAGGACGCGATAGGACGGCTCAGGAGCGGCTCGAGGCAGGGCCGCTACCTCGGCATGGTTGGGATGCGCCTCTCGGCGCTGCGCTGTTGCCGTGTCAGGTGGCGGCTGCTTCCTTGAGCACGCGTTGGACGACTGAGGTGCCGATCTCCAGCTCGCGGGCGATCTTGAGTTTGCCCATGCCGTCCGTATGGAGTCTGCGGATACGTTGCTCGATGGCTGGTGCGACGCGCTTCCTGCCGAGGCGCTTACCCTTCGCACGCGCTCGGGCGAGACCGGAATGGATGCGCTCGCGGATGATCTCGCGCTCGAGTTCAGCGAACACCGAGCACATGCCGAGCATTGCCCGGCCGGTCGGGGTGTCGGAGTCGAGGCCCTGCTTGAGGAGGAAGAGGCCGACGCCAGCGGCGCGCATGTCCTCGACGAATTGCGCCAGGTGCAGCACGGAGCGGCCGAGCCGGTCAACGCTCCAGGCGGCCACGATGTCGAACTTGCCGGCGACGGCATCCTTGCAGAGTCGGTCGAACGCTGGGCGTTGCTCGCGGCCCTTGTAGCCGCTGACGCCGTTGTCGCTGTAGAGCTCGATGACAGTCCACCCGCGCTGCTGCGCGGCGGCTGCGAGCTCGCGGCGCTGGTTCTCGACGGTCTGGCTGCCGGTGCTGACCCTGAGATAGAACGCGACCCGTTTGCCTTTGCCCATGTCTGAAACCTCGGTAATTCCAGGCTCAGAGCATACGCTCTCGACATACGGATGACAACTGATATCAGTATGCATTGAAGGGCCTCTGTAAGCCTCTGAATCGGTAGGGTCGTATGATGCGGAATCCGGCTAGGATTTCCGTATGGGCACCAGCGGGACCGCATATTGTTCCCATTCGACAGTGGAACCTTGATCTCATGAGATCGAGGTTCGAGGTCGGTTCTCGAATCCGCCCAGCTTGAGGCGCGATGCGGCCGAGCGGACGGCAATAGATTTGCTCGCGTTCCACCTGAGCGCCGGGATAGAACGGACTGCGAGAGTAGTTGCGAGCGCAACCATTTGTCGGCGTTGGAGATTGGCGGTGGTGGTGGTGGCGGATTTAGAGCGCGGCGCTCGGGCGTGGAGGGTGCGACCCCTACCCAGCGAGCCGGGGTGAACTCGTGGGCAGCCGTTCCCATCCTCATTCCGTCTCCCTCAACTCGATAGCATCTGCCGCACGCTTAATCGAGTTCGCGATCGTCTCGGCGCCTGCCTCTATCCTGCTCGCAAGATGGCCCTCGGTGTCCATGCCCTGGCTGATGTGCTCAAGCGCTCGGGCGATACGGTCCATGGCAAAGGCAATGGCATACAGGCCGTCGACGACGTTCTTACCGCCGCTCAGGGATGAATCGGGACCGTCCGGAATCGTGAATGCAATGCTGATCGGATCGGTGCCATCGGTGTCCGTCAGGTGGACGTTCACGAACTGATCCTGTTCTGTGCTCACGCTGACTCCTCCATGATCGCAATCCGCTCCCTGAGCCTCTCGTTTTCCCCCTCGAGCTTCTCGACTTGCTGCTGTAGCGCCTCGGTGTCTGCGGGCCTTCCGGCCTTGAGGGTTTCGATCTCCTTACGCAGGTGGTCGATGAGCTTTGACTGGCGTTCAGCCTTGCGCTGCTCCGCTTGGAGGAGTTCTGTGATCGCGGCCTTCCCGTTCATGAAGCCGTCGCGGGAAGTCTTGAGGACGGCGATCTCTGCCGCCTGACGCTTGATCTCGGCATTGGCGGCCGAGAGGGTGTCGTCGGCCTCCATGACCTTGCTGATGCTTTCCTGGTACTGGCGCTCCTCCCGTTCCATCTCCTCGAGCATCTCGCTGTCGCTCAGCAGCTCCGGGTCGGCCGGACCATCGTCTACGGGTGGAGAGAGCGCCGGAGAGGGCGAAGCCGACACGCGTGTCGGATTGTTAGGTTTCGCCGGCCCCGCGAGCTTGAAGAGGGCCTCGCGCAGGGAGCCGGCCTCGAGTTCAGGATGGCGGGCGACTTGGATGTATCGCTGCGCCATCCGCTCCGAGATCTCCGGGCAGTGCGCCGTCAGCCAGGGGAGCCAGTCGCCCCGATCGAACTGCTGTCGGGCCTCAAGTAACAGGCTACCGGCCCGGCGAGCATGCCCGACAGCGGTCTCCGCGTGCTCCAGGGCTGCCCGGTGCTCGAGGATGATCTGCCCCGCAAGGCCATCAATGGTTAGAGCGACATCGGGCATGTTAGTTCAATCTCCCCACTGTAAATGGGCTGTAAACAGCCGTAAACGGTTGCGGAAGGGTTCGGGAACGTTTCGGAAACGGTTGTGTAACGTTTCAGCGGTACCGACGCGTGCGTGACGGGTGCTCGACTCGTGCAAGCACGGTGCAAGCACAGTGGTAGCGGCGTCTAGCCTCCCTGAAGGCTTTCGGTGAGTCCTCAGTGAGGATTCCGTGAGTCCTCCGTGACTCCTCGCGACAGATTGCGACATGTCGCTGAGCGTTGAGTTTTGGAACCCGGGACGCGCCAACATGCAGATGCACGCGAGCACGGAGCCCGGGCCAGTAGATGGACAGGAAGGTAGATAGCTTGCTGCCCTCGGACCGTACTGTTTTCCAGGGTCCGAAGCCTTTGCCAAAAATCGAATCGACCGCCGTTGCTGAAAGCCTGGGAATAAAGGCATCCCAGAGCAGAAGTCCCCGATTTTAAGGTAGGTGTGGGTACAGGTGTAGGTGTAGGTGTAGGTTCTTATGTCCGCAGTCCGGTCAGCTCCTCGAGCACGCTGTATTGCAGTCCCTCGGGGATTGCGGTCTGGTCCGAGCCGCGGGTCACGGTCTTCGCTCTGCCGACGATGATTGCCCGCTCGAAGGCGGACATGGAGATGCGATCGAGCCGGCTCGGTGGCCGAAAGAGCCGGCCGTATTCCCGCATGAAGTCGCTGTTGAAGCCCACCTTGAACCGACCATGCCGCCCAGGTCGGCCGATGATTCGCTTCACGTTGTAGAAGCGGGCCAGCTTCACCGTGTCGAAGTACGGCGAGCCCATGCTGATGATCTTGAACCAGAGTACGAGCTTCGAGGCCCTCCCGAACAGGATGAGAGTCTCGTGATGCAGGAACCGCAAGTCGTACTCGCCCGGCTCGACGAGTGCAGGGCGGTCGCCGTCGAGCTCCGCGAACACCTCGGGGAGAGCGGTGTTTGGCGCGTCCATTCATGTGGCGCTCTGCTGTTGGCTCAAGGCCGACAGATGCCGCAGGGCCGCTAAGGCTTGATTTTCAGGTTGCCGCGGGGCGCCACGATGCGTTATGATCTGCATGCTGTTTGCTGTCCTGATAGACGAAATAGGTGCCCGCCGGAAGTTGTGATCCGGTGGGCATCGCCGTTTTTGGGATGGAGAAAATCACGCTGCGGCGCCTTCTCCCTGGCCGCGCTCCGCGCGCTCGATAGTCTCGGGGCGCCATCCTATGGGTGCGCCGCCGATAAACACATCACGCGCGGGCAGTCGTCCTTCGCGCTCCCAGCGCCACCTCGTCGAGAGCGAAATGGCGTAGCGGACTTCGAGCCCGCGTGGATAGATGATTCCGGGGCCGGCAGTGCGTAGACGCTTTGGCTTACGCGTAGCCTTTTGATCGTTTGTCATAGAACACCATGCAATCGCATGGTGTCTAATCATAGGCATCGCGCCGCAGCGCGCTCGGGAGTTTTGGTACCGAAATTAGGTGCTATTTCGGTATCGTTGGAGTTGCCTTCTCGCCGCCTGTACCGTCCTGTTCGCCTTCTCTACGCCGATCTTCTCCAACAAGGCGCCGGCGGGACGACGGTTTTCGGCGATCAGCTTCTTCACATTGGCGTCCGTGGTGCCCCAGTCAACTGCGATGTCGGCATGGAGCTTTTTGAGCGCCGCTCTCGGCGCGGCCTGCTTTCTTAGCAGAAAGTCGATCACGATCAGGCGATGATCATGCTGACGGCGTCCAGCCTTGCGCGGAGGTTCTTCGTATCCATTCAGGATGTTGGCAAGAACCTGCGCGAGCTGTTGCAGTTGTGCTTGTCCGAGCGGACGCGGGCGTGCCAATCGTCGGTATTTGGGCTCGAGCTTGAAGTAGGTTAGGGATCTGATGACGGCACGAAACAGCGAGTCAATGCGCTTTCTTGCTAAAGCCGTGCTCTCCTTCTCAATCATCCGCTTTTCATTAGGCGTCAGACTTTTCACCGCGCCGCGACCCTGGGCGGCTACTATCGCGCCGACGAGTGCGCGGAGGCCTTCCGTCTCGGCGTCGGAGGCGCTCATGCTTTCAGCGCCTTGATATGCGCCGCCCACTTTTCTCGAGCGCAGTGCATTCAGCGAATCCTACCTAACACGATCACTGGTGATCTCGTATCGCGTGCGGTGTAAGCGGGCCTGCCAAATTTCTAAGTGTGGGAATTCAGTGCTGATGCGTGCGATTAGGTTTGCCTTATCGCGTTCCTCCATTTTTGCGCCAACTGTGATGCCGACGACAGCGTCTCCCGGGGCGACCGCCGTAGCCCCGTTCCATTCCACGTGCAGGGATATGGCCCTGGGGTCTCGCTCGGGGTCCGTCCATTCAACCCGCATAATTCTGAACTCGTGTTCGTAAGCCCATAGTGCGCTCTTAGTGAAGAAAATGCGCTCCACATGTTCCCACGGATCTTGATGTGTCCGGGGAACGATGACTTCTGGGTACGTTTGAGAATAAATAACCGGGAAGGCAAAGGAAAAGGGCGCACGCGCCGTGGAAAAATGAATTGCAACTCCGCGATGGCGGTCGGCGTAGTGCGACCAAGGTAGCGGATTTGACAGAGCTGTTTGATCTGACAAGCAGCATATATGGAGGCCCTCACTACTGGCTGTTTGAATAAGCTGTTCTCCAATCAGATCGACCACTTCTTGCTGTGTCTTGCCGCGCAAATTCGTCTCGGACAGCTTGCGCGCTTCGGTGGGGGATAATCCCCTGGTCCGCCGGTAGAAATCAGATAGGAATTTTAGGACGGCGGCGCGCTGACTGCCGGCATCGCTAAATGCTGGTACTGCGCAAGGACGTCCCTCGAATGGATCGTTGAAGTCCTTTAGCCGGGAGAAGCGAATTCGTCCGGCAAGTAAGTCGAACACCTCGCGCTTGTCATTGCCGCCCGCGTGAGCAGCGCCGTATGTGCGGAACCTACACAAGCGCGGCGGCAACAGTGAGGATGTTGTGCTAGTCATGCTTTCGGATTCTGCATGCAAGTCGTGTGCAGGTGGCTGGCCCATTTCTCTAAAGCGGCGCGCTTTTCTTCGAGATATGCGAACCTGTCGTACACGCCAGCGACACCGGGCTGCACATGATTCAGTACGCGCTCGGCGATATGCGGCTCGACCTTGAGGCGCGAGAGTCCGGTGCGGCAGGTCCGGCGCAGGTCATGCAGGTTGAACGCGGCGACCTTGCGCTGCTTGAACCGCGCTAAACACCGCGCGAGCCCACGCGTCAAGAGCTGAGGATCGGCGGCGCTCTTGCCGTCGTCGGTGGGCAGCACCCATCGCGAGCGATTGGCGAGGCGCTTGAGTGCCTGAAATTCCTCCACGGCCCAGTTTGAGAGCGGAACAACATGCCCGCGTCCGGTCTTTGAGTTTTCATCCGGAATGGTCCAGGTCTTGGCCTCAAAATCGATGTCGGCCCACTTTGCCCGAGCGAGTTCGCCCCGACGCTGGCCGGTGAGCAGGAGCGCCGTCATGGCGTGCGCGAGCTTGGGGTATCGGGTGGCACCTTCGGGATCGGCGAGGAACGCTTTGAGTTCCTCCTCGGTGAGAACGCGCTCGCGTGGCTTTTCCCGGCCGCCTGGTCGCATCAGGAGTTGCACCGGGGTTGATTCGACGATCCGGCGTTGGATGCCAAAACGGAACAACTGCGAGAGGAGGGCGGCGGTCCGGTTGGCGAGCACCGGCGCGCCCCTATCTACGATGCCATCAAGGAGCTCCACAACGTCGGTGGGCGTGATCGTGCGCGCGTCCCGGCCGCGCCACTCCTTCAGCGCGTCCCGCTTGAGCAGCCAGTCAGCGTATTCCGGCCGCCGCCGGTGCGGCTTCACGTAGCGCTCTAGGAATTCGCTGGCGAGGAACTCAACGGTGTATCGGTCACCCGGCTTCGCCGTCGCAGACGAGCCTGGAAGTGGCGCAGGACGCTCCCGGCGCCGCGCCCGCGCCCGACGAGGATCTATCCCTTGGTCGGCAAGCTCGCGGAGCCTACGGGCCTCTCCGCGTGCGGCATCGAGACTGGTCTGCGGGAAGTGACCGAGGAGGATCCGGGTTTCCTCACCCCGGAACTTGAACCGCAGCAGCCACGTTCGGCTCGCGCCGCCGCGCTTCTCGCGCACCCTGAGCTGAAGGCCGGTCTGGCCAGGGTCGGTGTACGTGCCGGGCGGCAGCGCGGCTACGCGGGACGCGACGAGCCGTTGCGGCTGTGTCCGCGCCTTGTATCCGCCCTGCTCGAGGCCCTTTGTCATGATCCCAGCACCCGGATTGTGTCCGCCTTGTGTCCACTTTACCGGAAATAGGGTGAAATGGCATGCAATCGAGTGACGGTGCTCTCGACCTGTAAATCACGGGAGTTGCGCTCTCATGGCATTTCATGTACTTTCACCCCTGCACGCCCTGAGACTGCTTTGGGAGCAGAGGGTCGCCGGTTCGAGTCCGGCTGCCCCGACCACCTCTTACTACCCATTGGCTTCTGTCGCGACCCCCGCAATGCGGGGCCGTGGCCCTTCGGGCACGAGATTGCCCGAGCAGTAGAGGCCTTGACAAAGACAGCCTAGGCAAGTAAATTCCCGCATCTCCCTTCTGGGAGATTCTCTGGGAGAGCCATCTTGGTGACCATCTACGACAGCGAGAGCTACGAGCCCAGCCGGTGCGTGGCGAATCTGGTGGGGCAGGTGCGAGCAGAGATGCTGGCCGCCCTGGACCGGGAGCTGACCGCGGACAGACACGTGGCCGACATCGGCGTCACTGCGGCGCAGTTCATCGTGATGGCACGCCTCGCAGCGGCGGAGCGCAAGAAGTCCGCTTCCGATCTCTGCAAGGAGATGTCGTATGACGCTGGAGCAATGACCCGCATGATCGACCGTCTCGAAAGCAAGGGCCTCATCCGCCGGGCGCGCTGCCCGCAGGACCGAAGGCTGGTGTACCTCGAGATGACCGAGCAGGGGCGCGCCGTCTACCCGCGGCTGCGCGAGCTTTCGATGTCGATCCAGAACCGCTTCCTGCGCGGCTTCAGCCGCGCGGATGCGCGCCAGCTCGAGGGCTTGCTCGGGCGCATGTTGGAGAACGCAGCCTGAGGATGGCGACCGATTTTTTTGCGGAAGAAGTCTGCCTAGGCATTTTCAGCCAGGGCAGACGAGACTGACTGGGAGACTGAGACATGACGACTCGCAACGAAACTGCCCACTCGCTCTGGAAAAGCCCCAGGGCCCGGTGGCTCACGCTGATTCTTGGAGGCTTCCTCGTCATCAGTGTTGCCTGGGGCGTCTACTGGGATCGCGATCTGCGCTACTCCGTGTACACGGATGATGCCTACGTCAGCGGCAACGTCGTCCAGATCACGCCGCGCATCGCCGGGACCGTGATCGGCATCGGCGCTGACAACACTCAGTTCGTCAAGGCCGGACAGGCACTGGTACGCCTCGATCCAGCGGACGCCAAAGTAATGCTGCAGGAGTCCGAGGCCCAGCTCGCGCGGACCGTGCGCCAGGTGCGCAACGTGTTCGCGACCACCTCGGAGCTGCGGGCGAACGTCCAGCTCCGTCTCACGGATCTAGCCAAGGCGCAGAGTGACTACGCCCGCCGTGCGCGACTGCAGCGCAGCGGTGCGATTTCCCAGGAAGAGTTACAGCACGCCGATGACGCCGTGAGAGCGGCACAGGCGGGGGTAACGGCTGCGCAACAGCAGCTGGCGGCGGATCGGGCATTGGTCGATGGCACGACCATCGAGAGCAATCCCGTGGTCCGTGATGCGGCTGCGTCCGTGCATGCAGCATACCTCAATTACGCTCGGACGATACTGCCCGCCCCCGTCTCCGGCTTCGTTGCCAGACGTGACGTGCAGCTAGGTGAGCGTGTGAATACTGGCCAGCCTCTGATGTCGGTGGTACCGCTCGACGAAGTCTGGGTGGATGCCAACTTCAAGGAGTCGCAGCTCGATACGATGCGCGTCGGACAGGAGGTTGATCTCACGTCCGATCTTTACGGCGGCGGTGTCGTATTCCACGGCCGCGTCGTGGGTTTCGGGGCGGGAACCGGCTCGGCTTTCTCCCTGCTGCCGGCGCAGAATGCCACCGGCAACTGGATCAAGATCGTGCAGCGGGTGCCGGTACGCATCGCGCTCGATCCGCGCGAACTGACGCAACATCCGCTGCAGATCGGGCTTTCCATGAAGGCCTACGTCAACGTGCGCAACGCTAACGGCGAGCGGTTGCCCCAGGTCGCGAGCAACGATCGCGACTACTCGACGGACGTGTTCGGTTCCGTAGAGGCGCAAGCGGATCAGGCGGTACAGCAGATCATCGCGGCGAATGCCCCGGCTGCGCTGCGCCCGACGTCGCATCGGCTGGCTGCCCGGGTTGGCTCCAGCTCTGCTGTCCTCACGCAGCCCGCCCGGTCGCTCGAGCTGCCCGTCGCGCTGAGCGAATAGCACAGCAGGCTCGAGGCCCAACATGAACGCAGTCTTCAAGGGAAGACGGGAAACGCCGCCGCAGGCGAGTCCTGTGGCGGCAGTGCCCGCGCGCACGGCCGCGCCGCAAACGGAGTCCCTCAAAGGCACCGCGCTGGCGCTGGGCACGATCGCGCTCTCACTTGCGACGTTCATGAACGTGCTCGACACGTCGATCGCCAATGTCGCGATTCCCTCCATCGCCGGCGATCTCGGTGTCTCGCCGGATCAGGGCACCTGGGTCATCACTTCGTTCGCGGTGGCGAATGCGATCTCCATGCCGCTCACGGGCTGGCTGACCCGCCGCATCGGGCAGGTGCGTCTCTTCACCGCCTCGACGGCGCTCTTCGTCGTGGCCTCCTTCCTCTGCGGCCTGGCGCCCTCGATCGGCATGCTGGTGGCCTTCCGGGCACTGCAGGGCCTGGTGGCGGGTCCCATGATCCCGCTGTCGCAATCGCTGCTGCTCGCGAGCTATCCAAAGGCCAAGGCCGGTGCCGCCCTCACGGTGTGGTCGATGACCACTCTGGTGGCTCCGGTCGTCGGTCCGGTGCTCGGCGGATGGATCACCGACAATATCTCCTGGCCCTGGATCTTCTACATCAACGTGCCGATCGGCATCGCGGCGGCCATCGTGACCTGGGTCATCTACCGGCGCCGCGAGACGCCCACCGCGCGCCTGCCGATCGACAAGGTAGGGTTGGGGCTGCTCGTTCTCTGGGTCGGCGCGATGCAGATCCTGCTCGACAAGGGCAAGAACCTCGACTGGTTCAACTCACCGGTCATCGTCGCGCTGGGCATCGTCGCGGTGGTCGGCTTCGCGATCTTCCTCGTCTGGGAACTGACCGATAAGCATCCGATCGTCGACCTGAGTTTGTTTCGCGGACGCAATTTCTCCGTCAGCACCGTATCGATGCTCGTCGGTTACGGCCTGTACTTCGGCAATGTAGTGCTGCTGCCGCTCTGGCTGCAGCAGTACATGGGCTACACCGCCACGCTGGCGGGCATCGTGCTCGCCCCGGTGGGCGTGCTGGCGATCCTGCTCATGCCACTCGTGGGCCGCAACCTGTCGCGCGTCGATCCGCGCTTGATCGTCACCACTTCGTTCCTGGTCTTCGGGCTGGTGATGTTCATGCGCTCGTGGTTCAACACGCAGGCTGACATCAGTACGCTGCTGGTGCCGACGCTCATCCAGGGCGTGGCGTTGGCGACATTCTTCGTGCCGCTGCTGACGCTCGGGTTCTCCGGACTCGCTCCGGAGCGCATTCCCGCGGCCTCCGGCCTCATGAATTTCGCGCGCATCACCGCCGGCTCGTTCGCGACCTCCATCACCACGACTCTCTGGGACCGGCGCGCGACGCTGCACCACGAGCAGCTGGTGGAGCATCTGACCGGCTCCAATGCCGCAATGACACAGGCCATGGCGCAATTGCACGCCGGCGGACTCACGCACCAGCAGGGCTATGCGCTGCTCAACAATCTGGTCGACGTGCAGTCATACATGCTGTCCGCCAATGACATCTTCTACGTATCGGGATTTCTGTTCGTGGTGCTGGCGGCCCTGATATGGCTGGCGCGCCCGTCGATGGGCGGTGCCGCGAGCAAAGAAGCCGCGGCCGGCGCACACTAAATCCGGCGGAGCGCCTTGGGCGGATATAGCGCCGTCAGTATTCCCTGGCGTGCGTGCACCGATCCTGCGAATCGCACGCAGGCGATGGCGCACTTCTTGAGCTCGAACGCCTCGGAGCGGGCATCGCCGCCGAGGCATAGCGCGAGCAGCCGCCCGAGATGGGGCTGGTGGCCGACGACGGCAACGCACGCGGCCTTGGCGCCCTGACGCCGAACCGCCTCCAGCACCTCGTCCGGGGATCCTCCCGGCGAGAGCCCGGAGCACTCGACCGCCTTGGGCCAGCCCCCGGCCTGCGCAAAAATCCGCGCGGTATCGCGCGCGCGAACCAGGGGACTCGTCAGCACCAGAGCAGGCCTGCTTGCGATGCGCTTCAGGCCCGCGGCCGCGCGCCGCGCCCGCTTCACTCCCTCCAGGGTCAGTGGGCGTTCCGAGTCATCGGGCCAACGCTTCGCGTCCCGCGGGAAGGCGATGGCGTGGCGGAGGATGAGCAGCTCCATGGTCAGTGGATCGATTCGGCTACTGCCCATCTGCCGGCGGGACCGGCGAGCTTGCCGTTGGCGCGGGAGCCGTAACTGACGACACCCTCTTTGCTGCGGCGCGCCGTTGCGCCATCGCTCAACTCTTCCATGCGTGAGCGCAGAGCCTTCCAGCGTTTGCCGCGCATCCGCCGCCAGGGTCTTGCGGCCTTGGCTCCCATGCGCGCGGCCTCGCGCGCATGCAGCTCCGCCATTCTGCCCATCGCGAAGAGTGTCGCCGCGGTGAAAGTCGCCGGCGGCTGGCTCGCGAGTTGTGTCAGGTAGAGCGCGATGACGTCCGCATCGTGTTGCGTACCTAGCCTGCTCTGCAGTTTGTGCAGTGCCACGAGCATCTCTCCCGCGGGTTTCGCGTAGGTCGGCGACACGGCCTCGAGGGCATAGCGCAGCTTCTTGGCCCGTACCCGCACATCGTGAAACTCCGTCATCGACGACTCCGCAGTCAGCCGACGCGTGTACTTGCGCAATTTGCGGAAGCGCTTGTGGATGAGATCGGGCACAACGCTGAGCGCGGCGGCCTTGCTCAAGGATGCGGATGGACCAGCAGGCGGGGTCTTCGCAAGCTGGTCCGGCAGCGTATCCAGCCAATCCCGGGTGGGCTTCGCATCCAAGGCGCGCAGCATGGTTGCGCGCGCGCGGGCTCTTTCCGCGTGCAGATGCTGCAGCAGCGGGTCGAGCCCTCTGCGATCGCCCTCGGGGAGGCGGGCGCGGAACGAGCCCACCGCCTCGAGGCGGATATCCGCGTCTCGGACCATGCCAAGCGTGTCCAGCAGGCCCTTGAGCGTCCGTCGGCTCTTCCTGAGGCCAGCGGGCAGGCTGGCGTGGAAGAGGCTGACGATGGTCGCCATGCGTCGCGCGGTTACCCGCAGCCTGTGCAGCGGCTCGGGGCCTTCGCCGAGCCTCGCCAGCGGCTCGTTGGCTTGCCATTCCTGGTGGAGCCTGCGCAGCGCAGCAATGGCGAAGTCGCTGGCTCGGGTCGAGCCATCCATGATGGCGGGCAAAAGTGCAGCCTCCTGGTCCGGGCGCGCCGCCCGCGGCGGCTCCAGAGACGTCGAGCGCAGTCCGACAGCGAATTTGTTCTCCGTCGCGCGGGATAGGCCGCATTCAGCCCGCAGCCGGTTCGCCAGTCGCTCGAGCGGCGCTGAATCGTCGCCGATCGCCTCGAGCTCCACGCGCGTGAGGAGCATCGGGCGCCTGTGGCCGCTGCCGCGCGAGAACCTGGCCTCATCGAGTGCAATTTCGCCTGCGTCGCTGGCGGTATCACGGCTACGAACCGCAAAGCGCTGTCGCGAGGTGCGAACCTCGAAGAGGGGGCGAAGGCGCTTGACGCCCGCGACGTCGCGCACGCGACTGCCGACTGGACCGGTGGCTTGAGCCAGGGCTCTGAGGCCACCCTGGGAGAGCCGCTCGGTGATCTCCCGCCGGTCGGCGACGTCGCGTCGCGCCGAATGGAGGCCCTTCAAGGTCGCCTCGACACGACCAGCCTCTGCACGCAGTCGCAGCGCGAACCCGGCGCGCAGGAGGCGCCAGTCCTCGGTATCGAGGTAGGTATCATGAAGCTGCTGCGCAGGTCGCGGCTGGATGCTCAGGCTATCCAGGAGCCGATGCTGATCGAGCCAGCGCCGGACCACCCCCAGATCGGGGGCCGTGAGCTGCCACTCGAGCTCACGCGCCTCGCCAGCGGCGGCAGGGGGGGCGGAAGGCTGGCGGGGTTTTGGCGGCATGGAGCTGGCAAGAATAAACCCAAATTGACGCTCCCACGGGCGGTTCCGTATGATTCGCGCCCCCCGGCTAGGAAGGCGGGCGAGTGGGCGATGCAGTCCGCGTGCCCGTAGCTCAGTTGGATAGAGCACCGGCCTTCTAAGCCGGTGGTCGCAGGTTCGAGTCCTGCCGGGCACGCCAAGCC
>DASXFY010000032.1:0-66992 GCA_036489335.1 Steroidobacteraceae bacterium | reverse complement strand
GCCACGAACTTCGTAGACCTGGCCCAGCGCGCCCGGAGGAACCTGCGTTCGATGCAGCGGCGCGCCACGCTCGTGACCGCATTCTGGAAACAGGCAGAGCTGTTTTGACAGTCGTCACGTACTTACGCAAGACTCAATAGTTCTCAAGGCGAACGCCCTCCGCTTTGAATGGACACCGGATCCATCCCACCCGTACAGAGTGACCGGCGGTCAGCCAGCGCTCGGCACTGAGCCGCCACACCGTCTCGTCCGCGCGCTGTTGCACGTCGTAGAGGTCCTCACCGTCCGCTTCCAGGCAACTCACTGGGACTGCAATACCCCGAGGCATTGGAGCGTCCGCGTTACCGTCGTTGCTCAGGCGCAGCTGATAGGCGCCGTAGTTGTCTTTGAGTACGGTAGTGACCAAATGAGGCATGAGCGCCTGACCCGATACCACGCGCCGCCAGGTTTCCGTGCCCCAGATTCGCTGATCGCCATCGATCGGCAAGCGAAACCAAGCGACACCACGCACCGAAGAAGGATGATTCGCCCGCAGCGCTGACAGGAAACTTGCCACAGTGGCAGGGGCTGGTTGCAGCTCCTCGCCGGCTCTCTCAGGTCCCGAAACTTCATCCTCGCTGATGACGTCAACCAGACGGGCTCTGTCATCGAACTCAACGCGGGACCCGTAGTCCGGCAGCGCAACGTAGAACGGTCGAGGAGACACGCGCGCATACGCTTTGATCCAAGCTTTCGCCAGCGCCGGATCAAAGAGGCCGCGATGCGGATCTATGACCGAATGCACCTGGAGGACGGATTCATTCGCAATGCTGAGGAGCTCACGCAGCCGATCGGAGGTGATCCATGTGGGCAGCGCCGTGACAGAAAGCCCGATGTCAGGCGGCAATCGCGACCGAAGGTCGCTCAATAGGCGCACATACCCTGCGAGGCCATGGGTGGGGCAATCGTAGTCGATCTCCAGCTCGCCCCAGACGCCGTGAGGAAATGCCTGGAAGCTCGCCAGGATGTCGCTGACCAGCAGCTGCGCATCGGGAATGCGACGCTGGCCGTCGATTCGAATCACCGCGATCAACGGCCGATGTCCCGACTCGAGCGCAGGGATATCGGGGGCGAATCGTCGCCAGCCCGCGGGGCCGGCCTGAGCTATCAGAACGCGCCAGGCCGAGATGGGCGGCGGAACGTCACGTACGGCCTGGCTGACCGCGGGCGTCCAGGTGCGCTGCCAGATGTACGCCTCCTGATCGAAAGGCTGCTTCGATGTGCTGCCGCAGCCTGCAACCAGGGCGGTCGCCGTGAGGGCCGCGATGGCAATGAAGCGGTCAGCCGCAACGTGCACTGTCTACTCTTCCTCGGATGGGCTCCTTGGAGAGTCTCTTTTGAGATAGTGGCGCCGCCGTGACCGGAAAATGGCCACACTATGGCATGTGACCGGAATGCCCCTCAGCGGTCATGTATCGGCCGCAGTTAGCCTCTTGCGCCGAAGTGGTAGCTGTATTCCACCCACCCCTGCCGGCCGTACGGGAGGTAGTAGCCCACCGCGTAGTTCGGCCAACCGAAGCTGCTGTCCAGCTTCTGGGTGTCGAACAGATTGTCCACGATGACCATGAACGTGGAGTTGCCAGCCTTGTATTGCGCGCTCAGGTTCACCAGCGTGGTAGGCGTCAACCAACCAGTCTGCGCCTCGTTGATGATCTGGCCGTAGCGGTCGGCTTCCACGGTAGCGCCAAGGTTACCCAGGGTCCATGCGAGAGTGGACGTGGCCTTGTTGGGGAAATCCGAGCCCCCACCCGGGACGAGGAAGGAGCGCACCAGGTCCAGCGGCTGGCTACCCTGGCCCTGATCGAACCAGTGGCTCATCACCATGGTGTAGGTCGTATTCCAGGTGAAATCCCCGATGCTGTTCCACTTCCAGCGCACCACCAGGCCGAAGTCCATGCCGTCGGTCCGCTCGTAGGCGGCATTGATCGGATAGAGGTCGATATTGGTGATCGCGTCGGGCTGATAGATCGCGCTGGGCGGATTGCGCTGCACCGAAGAGATGGCCTGAACGCACTGGGACGAGCTTGGGTTCAACTGGCCGAGAAGGCAGGCTGACTCGGTGCGCAGCAACTGATCATAGTCGATCAGCGTCACCTCGTTGTCGATCCGCAGGTTCCAGTAGTCCACGGAAAGCTGGACTACCTGCGGGATGGGCTCCAATACCACGCCATAGTCGAAGGAGCGTCCGTTCTCGAAGCCGAGGCTGCGGCTGCCCAACTGGGTGTAGTTAACGCCCGGCGACATGTTCGCATACGGGCAGCTCGACAACGGGTCGTTGGCGATGGCACAACGATAATAGTCGGTCGTCACCGCTTCATAGCCGAATGACTTCGCCTGAAAGATATAGTTCATGTCCGGCGCGCGGAAGCTGGTGGCATAACTGGCGTGGATGCGCACCATATCGATTGGCCTGTAGTTCAACGAGACATTGAACGTGGGCTTGCCTTCGCTGGTGCCGGCAAACGAGTAGTGGTCGTATCGTCCGGCAATATCCGCGCTCAGACTCGACAGAATCGGTACGTTGAACTCCAGTGCGGCGGCGTAACGGGTTCGGTTGCCGCTGGACGGGAAGTCCTGGACCGGGCTATTGAAGTTGTAAATGCCCTGATTGATTCCCGGGTCGGGATGCTCGGTTAATCCCTGATCTCCCCATTCGAGGTCGCTGGCCGCCCCGACCGCGCCGGCGGGCAGATGAAACAATTTACCGTTGGCGGTCAACGTGACGGTCTGCAGCCAGGAATTATTGGTTGAGCGTATCGTGCCCATCAGGCTATCGAATTGAGTCGGCGAAAGGGGCTGATCGAAGCGGCTCGTATTGGGAGAGTAAATGGGCACGCCGTTGCTGTCGGTGCCGAGTTGAGATCCCAGGAAGTAGGAATTGACGCTCGACAGCAGATTGGGCGCGGCATTGTAATCGGCGTAGACGGAGCCGCTGTAGGTCCCTTTGTACTTCCATGAGCTGGCACCAATATCGCCTTCGATGCCGGCCGTGAAGATGCCGGAGAAATCGTCCCAGTACTGGTCCAGCCGGTTCACTCCACCGGTTTCCTCCGGTCCGAATGCCCGGGACCAGCTTTCATAGTCACCCGTGTCCTGGTTCAGGAAATACCCTGTCGTCGCCGCGTCCGAAGTCCACGACGCTCCGGAGGTGTTGTTCCAAATGTGATTCCACCCCAGGATGACATTGCTGAAAAGGTCGGTGCTCGAGCTGAGGGCGTACTTGAGGCTGCCGTACGCGTTCTCAGCCTGCTTGCCGGTCTGGGTGGTCCAATTGTCAGGGAGGACCTTGCCGCTGCCACAATAGGGGCCGGTGGCGCTGTCGGAGTCCATTGCCAGCGCGGTACTATTCTGATACAGCCCCGTGAACGGCGCGCAGCCACCCGGCGGCGCATCGTTGTTACCCAGCGTCAGATCGGTCCGTTGCCAGACTACGAAGGGGGGATAGGCGCCAGGCCCGGTGCTGGTGGACGTCATGAAGCTGCGCTGCTCCGCCCAAATGGGCTCCACGCGACTGATCTCCAGTGCGAACACGGTGCTGAGGTTGCCGAAGTTGCCGCCCCCGGTCACCTGCACCCTGCCATTGCCGCCGCCACCGTGCTGTGTCGTTCCGCCCTTCACGTCGACATCGATTCCCTGGACATGGTCCTTGAGAATGATGTTGACCACTCCGGCGATGGCATCGGAGCCGTAGACCGCCGAAGCGCCGCCATTGAGGACCTCGATACGCTCGATGGATGCCGATGGGATATTGGCCAGGTTCACGAAGTTCACCGCGCCGTTGTAGGGCACCGGGTAATCCGCGACGCGCTGGCCGTTGATCAGGATGAGCGTGTGGTTCGGGCCGAGGCCGCGCAGACTGATGGCATTCGCGGCCGGAGTGAAGGTATTGCCGAAGTCCGCGCCCTGAGTGAAGCCGGTATTCTGCGTGAGATTGTTCAGCGCATCGAAGGCATTGGTGAAACCGCGGCTCTCGAGCTGCGCGCCGGTGATGACCGTGACTTCGGGATTGATGTTCGCCACATTGGTCGCGATGCGGGACCCGGTGACGACGATTTCCTGTAGCGCCGGCGGTTGCGACTCGTTCGAGGAGCCTGCAGGCAGCGACTGGCCCATGGAGACGGATGAAAGGACGAGCGAAGACAGTGCCAGGCCGATACCTGGCAGGAATGAAATGGCTTTCATTATTCCCTTATTTCCTTCTGACCGCGTGTGCAGGGCTTCGGCGGGGACAGTACCGTAACCAGTAAGCGGTACGGAGTCTAATAGCCAATGATGATTGCGCAGTTACTTTTGGTTTGTGTAACGGGAATATGACCACCTGCCGCGCATCAATATAACCACTTGCCCGACGCGCCCCCTCTCTCGGCGAGGCGATCCTACCCGCCGGATCCGTTGCGAACAGGCGCCACATCTGGAGTTGGTTTCTCGCCCCGCAGACACATTACCAAATGGTATTGTAAATGAAATTGATCCCCGGGTGGCGGGCGGCCCATCTGCCAGCAGCCCAGTATTGCGGCGTATATTGGCCCCAGACCGGAGCAACCCAGGCCAGGTCGCCGAGGCATCGGGTGGTAAAGTAGTTGTAAAATCATGGGGTTACGGAACCTCATGAATGGACCCAGGCTTCCCTATTTCTCCGGCAACGTTTACGGCGTAGATTCCGTGTCATGGCCATCAAGACACCCAGCCGCTTCAGCGCCGTGTCGGTTGTCTGTACGAGCGCGAGTTGTCCCGCAGCGCAGGCGTTGAAGGGGCGGCGCTATCTCGGTACCAAGGCGCCACGGCTTCCCCTGGCGGATTGCCCCTCCCCTGCGACGTGCCCCTGCACGTACCGCAAGTATGCGGACCGCCGTGCCGAGGAGCGCCGCGAGAGCTCGAGCGGCCTTCGGCGCCCGAGCTCGCAACCGGAACGGCGGCGAAGCCGCGGCCGTCGCAGCACGGATCAGTGAATGCGCTAGCGGGCGGTACCCACCAGCTGGTCCAGGACCGCGCGATGGCTCTTGCTCATTCTCAGCGTGGTCCCATCGGCGAGCACGATCGCGAATTCGCCATTCGGCAGCGATCGCAGTTCCGTCACCCGTTGCGCGTTCACGATCGTTGAGCGGTGGATGCGCGCGAAGCCCTTGGGAGTCAGCCGCTGCTCCAGGGCGGAGATCGTTTCGCGCAGCAGCCACGACTTCTTGCCGATATGAATGGATACGTAGTTATCGGCCGCCTCGATCCAGTCGATGTCGGCGACCCGAATGATCATCATGCGATCGCCCACGGGGATGCCCAGCCTATCGGCGCCTGGTTGCTCGGCGGGCGGCGTACCGTTTCGGGCCAGGCTCGCAATGGCATCGGCGATTTGACGGGCATACGCGCCGTCGCGGGCCCCGAGTATGACCTCGCGAGCGTGACGTAGAGTCGCGGCCAAGCGCTCATCGTCAATGGGCTTCAGAAGATAGTCGAGAGCGTGAACCTCAAAGGCGCGCAGGGCGTATTGATCGAATGCCGTGACAAAGACCACGTGCGGCATCGCTTTCGGTCGCACCGAGCGCAAGACGTCGAAGCCGGAGACCTCCGGCATTTGAACGTCCAAGAAGACCAGGTCGGGCGACAGCAGATGGATGCGCTCGATGGCCTCAGCTCCGTTCTGGCATTCGCCGACGATCTCGATCTCGCTGGCACGCTCGAGTCGGACCCGCAGGCCGCGACGGGCGATCTCCTCGTCATCCACCAGCAGGGTTCGGATGGGCATCAGCCCTTCTCCTTCACATAGGTGCTCTCAGGCCGATCGCCTGCGACAACGAGAGGGAGCTCGATGCTCACCACTACGCCGCTGACGGCTCCGCGGCCGACAGACAGCTTTGCCTGGTCACCGTACAGCTCGTCCAGCCGGCTGGCGGTATTGGAAAGCCCCACTCCGAATGAAGGCGCTGCGGAATCACTGAGACCGGGGCCGTCGTCTTCAATTTGCAGTTTCAGTTTGCCTGCTTCGGTGCGGACCGTGATGGTCACGGATCCGCCTTCTTTGTGCGGCAGGATGCCGTGTTGCACGGCATTCTCGACGAGTGGCTGCAACAGCAACGTTGGAACCAACGCCGACAGCGCAGCGGGGGCGACATCGAGCCGGAACGTCAGCCGGTCGCCGAATCGGACCTTTTGGATGTCGAGGTAATGGCGGATGAATACCATCTCGCTGGCAACGGGGATCTGCGGCGTGGCGTAGGTCTGCAGGGAAAGACGCAGGAAATCGCTCAGCCTGGAGATCATGGATGTAGCCGCATCGAGGCGCCCGTCCACCACCAGTGCTGAAATACCGTTCAACGTATTGAAGAGAAAATGGGGCTGCAGCTGTGATTGCAGCGCCTGCAGCCTCGCGGATTGCGCCAGCCCTTCCGCTGCCACTGCCCGACGCCGCTCACGCTCGAGGCTGATCCAGCCGTTGACGCTGAAGTACAGCAGTGACCATCCCAGCAGCGCGAACCCATAGGTGATCCAAATGCTGAGCGGAATCACCCTATACGGGGGGACCGATCGCACCAGAGACGGGTGCACGGATTGGGCAATACCGCTGATCAAAACCTGGGACTCGAACCAAAGGGGTATGGCGGCAAGGGTCAGAGCCACTATCCGCGCTACGAGCTGTAATGGTGGCGTGGCTCGGCGGCGCCAGCGTCGGAAGAGATACCGATACACGAGCGTGAGCGCATAGCCTGTGACGACGAGCTCGACTACATCGAAGCTCGCCTGCAGCCAGGTCTCCCGCGCCAGCGCAAAGCCGAGCGCCATGAGTCCATACGCCAACCAGCCAACCGACTGCAGTGCCCAGAAGAGGAGATGATGGGAGATTTCGTACCTCCCATACCGGACGACGAAGCTGGGCTCCGCGCCAGTTGCGCGCACGGACTTCAATTCCTTCACCTCCGAGAACTGGAGGCGAAAATATAGCACTCGTCAGTCATGCGCGGGTCATACCGGCAACGACCCCGAAACAGCAGTCACTCGCCCCAGGGCACGGGCGATCCGCCACATAGGTGTGGTCGTGGAGGAACGCTGACCCTTAGCATGGCCGGAGTACAAGCTCACATGCCTGCCGAGGAGATGCCCTGATGCGACGCCGTACACCTATCCGGGTTTTAAAGGCCCTGACACTCGCCGCCGTATTGGCGATCGTCGTGACACGTAGCCATGCGTCTACACCGGATCCGAATGACCGGATGAATATTTGGGTCGGGACCTGGCACGAAGTCGTGCACACCAAAGAAACCGCCATCAGCCACGCCGCATCGCATCCCGCGCATACCACCTGCGCCTGGTCAGCGGACAGGGGATATATGGTCTGTGAGTATCTGAGCGAAAAAGTCGACCCGAAGGAAACCCAACGCTCGGATCATCTGTCGATCTTCGCCTATGACCTCGAGGGGAAGGCTTACAAGCACCTCGGCATCAGCAAGGACTACAAGACGCTCGAGGAGACTCCGATCAGCGTCGAGGGGAACCTCTGGCATTACGACTACGAGCTCGCGACTGCCGGTGGGAAAAAGATCAACCTGAGGGATTCCTACGAGTTCGTGACGCCGCAGAAACGGATCACGCGCATCGAGTTCTCCCTGGACGGCGGCCGCACCTGGACTCTCACGTCAGAGTCCGTGGGAACGAAGATATCCTGATCGGAGAGAAGCTATGCACGTGTCAAAAATATTCTCGAGAGGGTCGGCGGCGCTCGGCGCGACATGCCTGATTGCCCTGACCGCCGGCGCCACAGGCCAGGATCCGTCGTCCCCGCACGCGAAACTCGCGCACTGGGTAGGCCATTGGACGGTACAGATCGATACCAAAGAGACGAAGTACGGTCACGCCAGAATGGACCGGTACGACGCGAGATGTGCCTTTCTCCCGCAGGGGACCTTCCTGGCCTGCGATTACCGCAGCCTGCAACCCGATCCCGATTCAGGGCGCATCCGCAAGGACGTTGCCGTCATCTACTACAGCGACATCGACAAGACCTTCAAATATACGAACGTCGCCCGGGAAGGTGGCCCGAGCGAAGATCTCATACAGGTCGCTGGAAATGTCTGGACCCGGCCGTTTCAAATTCAGAAACGGAGCGGCGGCGCAATCGACGCGCGCGAAATCTATACTTTCGTCGGCGCCGATAAGCAGCTCGGGCGGCTCGAGGTATCGACCGACAAGGGAGCACACTGGACCGTCGTGAACGAAGCGGTCGGCATCAGGGGGACATAGCCCTCATCGGCGGTGTGGTCGGCCCAGGCCGCTTAACCGGACTGCGCCACCCACTGCCGCAGCCAGCGAACGTCGCGCACCTTTTGCACCTGCGGCGGCAGCCCTCGCAGTAGCGCGGCTGCTTTCGACACCAGGTGTGCGCGCTCGGCCGGCTCGGCAAGGGACTGTGCATAGAGCGCGCCCGCAAGCTCGTAAGCAACCCAGACATCGCCGTGGTCGCGGTTGAGGAGCCCCTGCTCGAATTTCACCACGGGAGCAATAACCTGCGCCCCCTCACGCAGCTTGCCTTCCCGAGCCAACGACATGGCGAGCCAGGTCGAATCCTTCACCATCTGTCTCCGGTCCGAAATGGATTGGGTCAGGGTGATGACCCCCCACTTGACCGCGGCACGCTCGGCGCTTTCGGCGGCGGCAAAGTGACCGAGCTGGTATTCGGCCGGACCGTCGACGTCGTACCACCAGTACAAAAGACCGGGTCGGAAGGATTCCTGCACGGCGCCGGTTAGCTTAGCGTCGCGCGTCTGCTGGATGGCTTGAGCCGCAAGTTGGTTTACTTCGGCGAAGTCGCCGCGCTCGTACTTTACAATCGCCTGCACGAGGAGCGGCCATTGGTCCATCAGACCCATGACGCCGCTGTCCCGCGGCAGATTGCGACGAATTTCGTCAATGATTGCGCGACCACTCGCTGCCGTGCGCAGTGCCCCTGCAAGGTCGCCGGCGAGGGCTTGAGAGTAGCCGGTCTGGCCGACGAAGCTCGCATAATTCGCCGCGAAAAAGCTGCCGGCATGCACGGTCTTGCTGAGCGGTTGTATCGATCGAATATAGTAGGCGTCGGCCTCATCGAGCTGGCCGCGGGCCCACAATGCGCTGCCCACCGACGACAGTGTCACGGTTAGGTTGTTCAACATCGAGATGTTGTTTGGATCGAGCTGCAACAGCAGGTCCGCGGTCTGCTCAGCCGCGGATTCATCCCGCAGAGCCTCCTGAGGATTGAGCTCGTTGAAGGCGACCGTACTCAGCTGGATTTCGGTGAGCTGCTTGGCATGCAAGGCGAGTCGGTAGCCGGGACGCTGCTGCAACACTCCATCGGCCGCGGCCAGCGCCTCCTTGCCGACCTGGCGTGCCTCATCGTTGCGACCGAGAAGAGCGAGCCCGTTCACCAGCCAACCGCCGGCCTCGGCGTAAGCGGCGCTCAGCTGCAGATCGCTGAGATTCCCGCCGCCGAGCTCGCCGGCCATCTGGAAGGCCTGCTTCTCGAAGCGCACGCTTCCCTCGACGTCATTGGACTGTAGATCCTCGAAGCCGGTGCGTGTCAGGCTCTCGATGTAAACCCGCTTGGCAGAGATTTTGGCGCGTGGCCCCTCGATGAGCGGCTGGAGAATGCTCGCGGCATGTGCGCATGCCGCAGGGGCATCGGGAGCCTGCTGATTACTGAGGACTTTGCAGCGGGCCGTGTAGGCAGCGCCGAGCGCTATGAGCGTTGGATCCGTCCGGTCGCCGTTTGCACGCAGGCCTTCGAGCAGTCCGATAGCCTCGCCGGTGTTCCGCAGTCCGGTGCCGGTTTGACCCAGATACCCTACCGCGTTCGCATGATCGACCAGCGCCAGCGCGCCGTTGCGAACGGTGTCGGTAGTCCGGAGCTCCGGCGGCAGCGAGTGAAAATAGTCGATTTCGCGCTGCGTGAACTGAGCCAGGACCTCCAGTCGTCCGAAGCTTTCCAGCTCGCGCACGAACGTATCGCTGAGATACCCCAGCAGTTGCTCGGCGTGGGTGCGGGCCTGCTCGGCCACCGCCCGGCTATGCAGCGTCATGAGCTCGGCTCGCTCCGCTCGGCGCGTGCTCACGTAACCGAAGACCGCTGCGGAGAGCGCCACTATCGCAAGCAGGATGCAACCCGTGGCGATCGAGCGCGCCTTCCTGAGCGCGCGTTGGGCCGCCTGTTCCCGCGCACGCTGATCAGCGAGTGCGCGTTCGGCTGCCTCCTGCGCCTCGCGTGCTTTGCGCTGATCGCGACTCGATTGCACGACGCTGCAGAGCACGTCGTGCGTAAGTTCGACGCGGCGCACGTCGAGCCGCTCCTCGATGCGCAGCAGCCGGCGGTTGACCAGTGTGGCGAGCGCATCGGGTGCGGCAGCTGCCTGCTCGAAGCGTCGCAGCAGGCTTTCCTCGGCAACGTTCTCGCGAAAACCCGATTCGGTGAGCAGCTCGTCCTCGATGATCCGCCGCACGGCGGCCGGCTGGTCGGCGAGCGCCCGTTCGTAGAAATTGCTGAGAATGCTCGCGTGCGAGCCGGCCAGGAGATCGAGCGAGATCTCGCTACGGCCCTGGGCGATGCGGGTATCGTTGAGCTCGCGGCAAATGAGACTGAGCAGAGACGGCTCGACTTCCGCATTGGCGAGCTCCGCTCCGCCCGCGACGAAGCGCACGATGGCCGCCGCCACCTCGTCCGTAACCAGGCGCCGGCCGGGCTGCAGCACGGCCTGCAGCGCCTGATCGCCGGTCATGGGCGCGAGGCGCAGACGGTTCTGGGAAATGCTGGGCATCGTCCGCTTCAGGCTCTCGAGTGGCGCGAGATAGTCCTCCCGCAGTGAGATCAGGACGCGGTAATCGCCGCGAGTGAAGTCGAAGCGCTCTGTCGCCGCCTCATCGCGCTCGAGCTGCGCCTCGAGCGCCTTGGGGGCGCGGTTCTCGACCAGGTCGGCCAGCTCCTCGACGAATCGTGCCGCGCGTGCCCGGCCGAACTCATCGCTCTGCGCGAGGGTGAACAGCTCTTCGAACTGATCGAATATCAGCAGCGGAATGATCGTCGCGCCGGATGCATCGCGCAGCACGTCGTCGCGGTGATGCAGGAACTCCCAGAGAGACTCTCCTGCCGCGGCGACGCCCACCTGCGTCCACTGCCCCGAGGCGCTCGCGGCACGTCGGATAGCCTCTTTGATCTGCTCGGCAGGCTCCGGGGTGCCACGGCCGTAGTCGATGCGCACGTACACGGGGCAGAAGCCGTGCTCGCGCAAGCGCGGCACCAGTCCGGCGCGCAGTATCGAGGTCTTGCCGAGGCCCGACTTGCCGAAGAGGATCGTGAGGAGCTTGCGTTGCACACGCCGCCCCAGCTCGGCCACCTCCTCTTCCCGCCCGAAGAAGAACGAGCGGGTCTCCTCGGTGAACGAGGCCAGTCCCAGCCAGGGGTTGTGCGCATCGACCGTCGATGAGGAATCCGGTGACGGCCCTGCGGCCGCGGGTTGGGCAAGGGCATTCATGCGCCGCGGGCCCGCATGAATTCTGTCAGCCGGCGGGCGAACTCGGGTGTGACCTCGCCGTCCTGCAGTTGCGTGAAGTGCAGCGCCTTGAACCGCTCGGGCACCAGCGCCTCGTTGGCACTGATCGCATCGAGTGTAATGGGCAGGATGAAGAGCGCCCCGTCCGCCATGTTGCGCGCGCGATCGAGCGCATAGCCCCATTCACGCCGAAAGTAGGCTTCGTGGCGGCGCTGGGTGTTGGCGGATATCACCGGGATGAAGTACGAGCAGCGGGAGATATTGCGCTGGATTTTGTGGTCGTAGTCGTCGCCGCCCTCGAGTCGGTCGACATCGAACCACGTGGTCACACCGGCCGCTTCGAGTCCCGCCTTCAGCCGCTGCACCGCCGGCAGGTCCTCTCTGGCGTAGCTGATGAACGCTGCGTGGTCAGGCATCTCGCGCACCGGCGGCAGGAAGCGAGCCGGGGCGGCAGCATTTGCTCCGGCGGGCTTGTTTCGCCGTGCGTGCCAACGGGTTGAGAGCTCTGCCACGAAGCGTTCCGCGCCGCGATAGACACGCGTATGCACGCTTACCTGCTGCAGGAACGTCATCAGCCGCTCATCGGAGGTGGCATGGTCGTCGGCGAGGACCTCGCCCACATCGCGAGGCGCCGACAGCCGCTGGCGCTTGGCCATGCGCAGGAAGAGACGTGCCACCCAGTTCGTGAGGCCGCTGCCGATCACCAGCAGGTGATTGTGCTCGAGCTCGTGAAACAGGCGCTCGGGCGCGAGGTGCTCGCTCTGCAGCGAGCAGAGATACTCGAGCAGATCCTCGTCCGAGATCACATAGGTCGGAGAAGCCGAGAGCTTGCCGAAGAGGTGATACACCACCGGCCGGGTCAAGCGGTCGCGCTCGGCGGGCAGATCGCTCACGCGGTTAGGCGTATAGGCGATGACCTCGGTGGAGGGCGTGCCGCCGAAGCGCTCGAGATTGATCGCCGCCTCGAGCAGCGGGTCGAAGGTGGTGGAAACGAAAAGGTCGAAATCGGTTATCGATGCGAGCTGGCGCAGCGCCGCCGGCGGCTCGAAATTGGCGTCCTTGAGCACCGCACGCAGCCGGACATAGGCCTCCTCGCGCCGCCCCCGATCGGACAGAAACCAGCACACGACGTCATTGAGCGTATAGGGCTGCGGCAATCGCCGCGTGTCGACGCTCAATTTGGCTGCCAGCCGCTCCGCAATCCAGTCGTAGAGCAGCCGCGGCCGGTCGTCCGTCGCCACCATCAGGAGCTCCGGCCCCACGATAGGGATGACCCTGCGCTCCTCTATGAAGCTCAGGAGGTCGTCCCATGCGTCCTCATCGAGGCCGACGTCCTGCACAAGGGGCGCTGCGGCGCTCGTCATCTTTGGCGGGGTAGAGGCGCACGCCAGGCACAAGGCAGGGCGTCACCTCCGGGGAGCTTCCCCTTCAGTGGGTGCAGCGGCATTCGAATGGACCCCCTCGTCGTTTTCCAAGGATGCTACTCCGGCGGTGGTGCTCAGTCCACCGGCGCCGGGTTTACACCCTGGAGGCATGAGGCCCGTGCAGATTCGTGTCTTAGAGATTGCCTATGTACGGGATCTTGCGGCCCGCCACATCGGCGACAGGCTCGATGGTGCGCGGGCTCTGACTGACGCCGCGCAGTGCCTTCAACACATCTTCGCGAATCCGGTCGCCGGACACCGTGCCGCGAAAGCGCACCACCGGCACACCGGCCGCCGCCAGAACGGCGTCCTTCTTTGCATCCCTGGCGCGCTGCGCCGGCCGATCGTGGCTCGAATCGTCCAACTCAACGACCAGCAGCGGCCGGAAGTCCTCCGCACAGATCACGAAGTCGGCGCTCAAGCGATCGTAACGATTGCGCACCCCCAGCCGGTCCTTTACATTCCTGACCTCGACGAACCGGCTGATCTGCACCTGACACAACACGGCGTATTGGGGAACAGCGACACGAAGGCGCGCATAAAAGGCCCGCTCCGCCTCCGTCAGTACAGCGCGCGCATACACCGGCCAGAGCGGCGCCCCACGGCGAGACGCTCGTGCGAGGCGTTCGACCACGGTAAGGCCGACAGCCAATAAGACGCACAAAACCAGGAGAGGAGAAACGGCCACCTGTACCTCCGGCAGGCCCCAAGTCTCACCCCGGCGCCCCCCACAGGCGAGGACCGGCGTTCAGCTCCGATAACCCCATCACACCAGACACCCTCTCCGTCCGCCCACGGGGCCTCCTGGCGTAGAATCGCTCAATGAAGACCAGGTTGAGGTTTCAGTCCTATTCGCGGCGCGCGAAGTGGGTGCTGTATCCCACTGTTGCGGTCGTAGTCATCAACTTCGCCGCCTTCATGGCTGGACTCCTCTACCTGGGGGGCGACGCCATGAACGGCTATGTCCGGGCCGGTCACTACTTTCTCTGCGCCCACTCCCAATGCGTCGAGACTTCCCGGGCAATATGGCGGTACAGCTATTGGCATACGCTGACTGCCCTGGGCGGGATCGCGCTCGTCATCGCGGAGACGGCTTTGTTCCTCAATACTGGAGACATCCAGTTCGAGGCCCAAGGGTAGGATTGTCAGGCGGAATCGCTACGTTCCTGGGACAGGAGCGAGGTGGCGTCGCTGACGGAGAGAAGCTCGCTGAATAGCGCGCCCTGCCCGACCTCGCACCCCGCGCGCAGGAGGGAGTGCTGCTGGCGGTGATTCTCGATTCCATCCGCCGCGATGGTCAGCCCCAGTCCCTGACCCAGACCCACCAGCGCCGAAATGACCATCGTGCCGTCGAATTCCAGGCCCAGGTGGTCCACGAAGCGACGATCGATCTTGATCTTGTCGAGTTTGACGTTGCGCAGGTGATAGAGGCTCGAGTATCCGGTGCCGAAATTATCCAGCGCGATACGCACGCCCAGTGCACGCAGCTCGCCGAGCGTTGCCCGGGCGGCCGGTAGATCCTGGACCAGTGCGCTCTCGGCTATCTGAACCTCCAGGCGCGAAGGCGACAAGCCACTGCGTCTCAGCACTTCGATGACCCTGTCCTTGGAGCCTTCGTTGCCGAGTTGACCCGGAAACATTGCGACCCCGACCGTGATCTCGTCAGGCCAGCCAACGGCCGCTTCGCAGGCAGCCGCAAGTGTGTATTCCACGAGGCCGTGAATGAGCCCGGTATCCTCGGCGATCGGGATGAAGCGATCCGGGGGGACGGGTCCGAGCTCGGCATGATGCCAGTACGGGATGGCATCGAATCCGACGACCTTGCGGCTGCGCAAATCGAAGGATGGCCGAAAGCGCACGCTCAACGTGCGCCCCGCGAGCGCGCCACGCAGCTCGCGCTCCAGCTCCTCCCGCTCGCGCACGTGCTTGTCCATGTCAGGATCAAAAAAGCGCGCTACGGTGCGCCGCTCCGCTTTGGCGCGGTAGAGCGCGACGTCGGCCATGCGCAGCGCATCCACGCCGGTCCGCGCATTGGTCGGCAGAAGCGAGATGCCAATGGCAGCGCCGATTGCGTGGTTGACGCCGCCGACGCTGACCGGCTGATCAAAAATCTGGGTAACACGTGCAGCAATGCTCGTAGCCGACTCCGCTCCCGCCAGATGGCGCGCCAGCACCACGAACTCATCGCCCCCCAGACGCGCCACGACGTGACCGCCACGAATGGCTCTGCGCAGGCGTTGCGCTACCGCGATGAGAACCTGGTCGCCGACGCCATGACCGTGGACATCGTTGATCCGTTTGAAGCCGTTGAGATCGAACAGAAACACCGCGTGTGCCGCTCCCGCAGCGGGTGGAGCGAGGACCGCCGCGGCGAGCGCCTCGTCGAACTGACGACGGTTGGCGAGGCCGGTCAGAGGATCCTGCAGCGCAAGCTCCCTCGCCTGCTGTTCCGCAGTCATGCGGCGCCGCACCTCCCGCTTCTGCTCGATCAGGCGGCGCACGGAATAGACGAACATGCCGAGCGTAAGGAGAACGCCGAGAAAGAGGCTCTCGTCGAGGTCGATGATCTTGCGGTGGATAGGCAGCGAAGACTGGTCGGCGAACAGGTCCACCTGGTAACAGACGAATGCCCCCACGAGGAGCCCCAGCAGGATGATTCCAAGATCGAGGGTCGGGCCTTTGTGACGGCGAATCATGTGAGCGATTCTGGAGATCATGGGCAGTGTTCCAGGTGCCTGGACGCCGCGCTTCTGCGCGGGGTCAGTGCGCAGTCTGCGGGGCCGTCGCGGTCCGGACTGTGTGGGGGCTCACGGTTCCACCGTTTCCGCCCTCTAATTCGAATTCACGCCCGCCATGATGCGGGCGAATTTCCATTCGCCACTCGCCTCCCGGTGGAGCACACGCAGAAACTTGCCATGCAGAGTCTGTGCAGGCTTGCCGGCTCCCGGGCGGTAGCCAACGGTAAAGAGTCCCCACTCGAACGCCCAACTGCCCACTACATGCACCTCGCGAATCACGGGCTTGTAGCTGATGAAGGCTGCGCCGGGCGCTTGTGCAAAAGAGCGGCTGTCCGTTTTAAAGATCGCGCGCTTGCCGATATCCGGAGGGCTGCCTGGCTCCAGCCGGACGGCATCATCCGTCCACTCCTGCTGCAGGGCCTGCGCGCTGTTCAACAGGGTCACCCTTTCGTCCAGCTCATGAAGCCGCTCGATCCCGGCCATCGCGGGGGAGCTGTCATGTTGGGTGGCGGCCCAAGGTATTCGCGCGAAGAGGCGATCGGCCGCGGCCCCGATGATCAGCGCGATGGCAACCAGGTAGATCCAACGCCTCTGAAGATGGGCCACGGTTCAGCTCCTGGCGGGCTATTTCCCGGTTTTGGAAGTGAAGATGGCCTTTGGCATCATCATGCTGACGACTTCATTGCCGTCGACGACCTCGCTGATGTGAAGGTCCCCGGCGACGCTGCACAGCATGTATGCGTCGTCGCGCGAGAGGTGCTTTTCCTGCATCAGGAAATCAATCATGTGGTGGACGGCCATTTCCGCGGCCTGGGTCATATCCGCGTTGATTCCCATGGAGATGTAGTAGTCCGGCGTTTCCGCGCTCGGCCACAGCAGATGCATGTCCTTGCGATCGATCAGCTGAAACGTGCCGATCAGCGAAGTTTCCATGGCGGTGATGTCCACCTCTCCGTCGCCCTGGCCGGCGTGGCCGTCGCCTGCCCAGAAGAGAGCTCCGGGCGCATTTACCGGGATGTACAGCGTCGTGCCGGCGACGAGCCACTTGTTGTCCAGGTTACCCGCAAACATCCACGGCGGCCCGCTGCTCACCCGACCTGCGGCCGCGGGCGGAGCATCGCCCATGCTGCCGAAAAATGGATGCAGAGGAATGTCGATTCCATCGGCAAAGTGCGCCACCATGCGCTTGGCGTCCAGCGGAATGATCTTGATCCGTCCATATGGATAGTCGTCGGGGAGGAATCCTCTACCTGGTCCGAAGCCGTTGTAGGCATAGGGAATCGCGAGCTGGATGGCCTTGATGCGGACCTCCAGTACATCGCCGGCCTGCGCCCCCTCGACGTAGATGGGGCCCGTCAGGATGTGCCCACCGGGGCCACGATCCTGCACCTGCGCGAAAATGTTGCGCAGCGACTGCTCGATCTCGTTCGCGGGGACGCCCGCGTCGGACAAGCGCTGTGGGCTCGAGGTGAGCAGCGTTTGAATGGCGACCGTATCGCCGGATTGAATGCGCAGAACCGGCGGCGCGCCGGCGGCGTAATACCCCCAGGTCACCGTCTTGGGGGTGGGCTTCAACTGATACGTGTGCGGCTCGGTATCAGTTTGCGCAAACGAGGACGAGCATGCGAGGCACAGCGGCAATACCGCGGCGAAGCCGGCAAGGACTTTCATTCGTATTCTCCAGGAGCATTACCGCCGCGGTATCAGTGCTGCGCTTCCTTGGCCACCAGCCATTTCACCAGGTCGATCATCTTGGCGTAGCCGCCGGCAGAGCTGGGGTCGACCCTGTACTTGCCATTGACGATGATAGTGGGCGTCTGATCCACCTGGCACGCCATGATGTAGGCGTCGGACTGATGCACTTGCAAGTCGATCCCGAAGGAGTGTGCGGCAGCCAGAAAAGTCTGAGTGGGGGTGCCCGCCTGTTGGTGGTACCACGCAGCCACGTCCTCGATGCTCGGCAGCGGATTCCTCAGGCGCTCTGTCTGCGGGTCGACCGTCTCGAGCTGGTGGGTCTTCCAGACCGCATCGAACATGGCATCGTGTGTCTTGGTCGAGATTCCGAGGGCTTTGGCAGTCAGGTATGCCCGTTGGAATACCGGCCAGTCCTCCGATGAGTTGAAGGCCGCGGGAACGTAATCGACCACGGCACTCGCCGGCAGAGTCCTGCGCAAGGCGTCCATATAGGGATAAAAGGCGTTGCAGGCCGGGCAGGCGTAGGAGAAGACCTCGGTGACCTCGACCTTCCCCGCCGGTACGTTGGTTCGCTGTGCAGGGTCGACCAACAGGTAGTTCGTGCCTTCGACCCACTGCGCCGACTGGGCGCTCGCGCCCGAGACGAAGCAAAGCAGGGCGAGCACACCTAGGAACTTGATACGCATGCGAGCTCCAAATCCATTAAGCCGGTTATCGTGGCGCAGTGTACACGGATCGGGAAGCGGCTCGCCGCACGGCAGGACGCTGCGATCCAAAAGCTTAAGAACATGCCATAACTATTTGATAGTACACAGTACTAATAGCCTTTATTCGGCCTTCTTGGCCTTTGCCCACGGCAGATACGTCAGCTCCACCTTCCTGCCCAGCACCCATTGGTCGTACCAGTTGAACCAATACTGGTATCGATCCCGAATGTAGGTCGGCCGGGTGAGTCCGTGGAACTGCTGTGGGTACACGATCAGCGCCGAGGGTACGTGGAGTGTCTGCAACGCTTCGTACATCTGCTCGCCGCCCTCCACTGGCACGTTGAAGTCACTCGTACCGCCCATGAACAGTGTCGGCGTGTGGATCCGATCCGCATGCAGCAGCGGATACGCGATCTTGAGATACCGCTGCAGGTTCTTCCACGGTGGCCCGAGCTCGAAGTTATATTGATTGATGTACTCGTCCACGCCATAAAGAACGAGCGGATCGCCCATGCCCGCGCCGGAGCTCGCCGCCTTGAACTCGTTGGTGCTCGCGATCATGAAGTCGGTCGTGATGCCGCCGTAGCTCCACCCACCGACGCCCATGCGCTTCGGATCGACGAGGCCTTGCTGAATGACTTTGTTCACGCAGGCTTCGACGTCCTGCACCTCATCCACGCCCCAGTTCGCCCAGATCGCTTCCTGATACGCAATCCCGCGCCCATCGCTGCCGCGGTAATTGACGTTCAGCACCGCGTAGCCGCGCGCCGCAAACAACTGCCTCATTGCGGAAAACGCATGCGCGTCCTGCCCTTGAGGACCTCCGTGAATCCATAGGAGCATTGGATACGGCTTCGTGGCACTGGTTTCAGGCAGAGTGATCAGTCCATCGACGCGCGTGCCGTCCTTGCTTCTGCATTCCACATTCTGAGCCTGAGCCAGAGCCAGCTCGTGCAACAGGTCTGCGTTCTGGTGACTCAACTGCCTGAGGCCCCCATCGGTCAGTGCATAGACCTCGCTCGGCTGCGTATCGGTCGTCCAGACCAGTGCCTCGTGGCCCGATTTCCCGGAGTGATCCCCCGCAACGCCCTCGCCGTCCACCAGCCGTTTCACGTGGCCGGTCGCCACATCAATATTGGCCGGATATTGGTTCCTGTCGTCCGCGACCATCGCGATGATGTGCTTGCCGTCCGGTGTCCACTGCGGATCATGGATCGGCCTGTCGAAACTCGCGGTCACCACCCTGGCGCGCCCGCTACCGTCGGCCGCAATCACCGCCAGCCGATCTTCCTGGTATTGCCAGTACTTCACCTCTCCGCCGCGCAAGAACGCAAGCTCCTTGCCATCGGGACTCCACATCGGTGGTCCCACGTCCGCGCCCATGTAGTGCGTCAGTTGTTGGGGTTCCGATCCCGCATTCGCCGGCACCACGAACACGTCGGTATTGATGTCGCGATCCGGTTCGGCAGCGTGGCTGCTGATGAACGCGATTTCCTGCCCATCGGGCGACCAGATGCCGTCGCTCTCATCGTATGGAGTGCCGACTGTCAGCTTCTGTGCCTTGCCGCTCGCAAGGTCGTACAGATACAGGAAGGTGTGCGACTTCGCCGTCACGTACCCGTTGATGTCCTGCTTGAAGAGGTAACGGGTGATCACGATCGGCGGGATGTATTTCTTGTCCTTGGCATCGTTGAATGCGTTCGCGCTCACCATCCCATCCGTGTGCACCGTCAGTAGCAGCCGCTTGCCATCCGGAGACCACTGATAATCTTTGATCTCGCCCAATTTCTTGGTCACGTCGGTGAGCTGTCGGGCTTCACCGCCGCCCCGGCTCAGCACCCATACCTGCGTGCCCTCGACTTTCCCCTTCTGGTCCGACAGGAATGAGATGTACTTTCCGTCCGGGCTCCACTCGGGGGAATCCACGGGGTCGTCATAGTCGTACGTGAGCTGAATATCCTGGGTCCCATCCCAGCTTTCCATCCACAAGTTCGTGGTCCGATCGTCCTTCTTCAGGTCCGTGGACGATACGGTGTACAGCACCCACTTGCCGTCCGGTGAGACCTGCGGGTTACCCACATCCTTCACGCGAAACACATCGTTCAGCGTCATCGGATGGGGAGTTACGGCCGTCTGCGCCAGCGCTGGCGCCATGAACGTAAACAGGATCGACGGCAGGAGCAAGCGGCAATTCGACCTTGGCATGACTCGCACTACCTCGTCTGTTGATTAATATCTTTGGGGAGGCGGTCCCAGTCGATACTGACGCCTGGGACCGCGCTGATTGAGGTTCGGCCTCTAAGCTGCAGGATAGTGGGCCGTCCATAGCATCCATCCTCGAGGCAATAGACTGTCAGGGTCCGATCGCCGGGATGGACGAACCATAGTTCCAGCACGCCGGCACGCTCGTAGGCACGCAGCTTTAGAGTCTGATCGTGACTCGCGGTTGACGGCGATAGAACTTCTGCAATCCAGTCGGGGGCACCGCGCATGCCGCGGTCATCGAGCTTGGCGAGATCGCGGACGATGAGCACGTCCGGCTGCACGACCGTATCGATGACCTCATCGGCTTCTCCGTCCTTTGGCAAACGGACGTCGAACGGAGCTATGTAGGTGTGGAAGGACGTACCTTCGAGGGCAAGCCGGACCTGGTGATACAGTTCGCCTGCCAGTACCTGATGTGATCGCGAGGGAGCCGGAGGCTCTCTGACGTAGGCGGTTCCATCGATGAGCTCCGTGCGGTCGCCCTCAGGCCAGGTGAGATATTCGCCATAGGTGTGGCGCAGCGTATCGCGTTGGGGAAGTGCCATGATTTCGAGTTACTCCGCGTCGTGCCAGGTAACAGGAATCGTAAGCATGCTGCTCGACAGCAGCAACTGCCCGTGAGATTCGCCGCGTCCATGTCGCACGCTGAGATTACCGTCAGGGCTCAATCTCTTGCGTCGTAGGAGAATTTCTGGCCGGCCACGGTGACCTCGTACATCAGGCCTCCCTTGGCTATCGTGAATATCGCGATACCGTCCTGATAGCGTCCGGCGGTCGTCGCGTTTTCCTCAGTGCCGCTCACCGCGGCGCCGGTGCCGGCGGTGCTGGCACTGGCCGAAGCAGCCGCGGTGATCGCGACCGCGCTGGCCTGTGCGCCGAGCGCGAACTTGCCGGATTCGAAGCGCGCGAGATCCAGCCGGGTCTGGAAGAAGATGATCTCGCTATACGCTTGGCCGCCAGCCTGAAATCCGACGCTGAGCTGGTTCATCGTGGCGTCGCCGACGAAGCGGCCGCCCTTGTATACCCTGCCCTTGCCATGCGCCCCACCGACGACGAATCCGCCCTTGCCGATCGTCGGGAACACGGCATATCCGTAGCTCGATCGGAAGAATGCCGCGCTGGCGCCAGCCTGTTTGAAGAGCGAGACTGTATTGGAATAGCTGTCGGCGAAGGCGGTGGGCAGTGCCAGGCCAATCGCGACGAGGCCAATCGAGGCAAGTCTCAGAGTGCGCCCAAGTTGCTTCAAGACGGCATTCCTCTCGTGCATTAGTATTGCACCAGCGCGTAGCGCCCGCCAGTCGTTTGAATGAAAGGAGATGACTTGAGGAAGGCCCATGCAGTGTTCGTATTCGCCGCTGGCATCCTCGCCTTTGCTGCCTGCCGGCCGGCCGATGCAGGGCCGATTCAATTGACGTTGCAGCCCTACGCAAACACGGATCTGCGCACGGTGGAAGTGACGGTGAACGGACACGAAATGCCCTTCATCTTCGATACCGGCGCCGGGATTACAGGTCTCACGCCGGATGCGGCCCACTATGCGGGCTGCACGCCTTTCGGGCAGGACACCGGGTTTCGGGCCGATGGCGGCAAGATCGTTTTGTCCCGCTGCGGACCGGTCACGCTTGCAATCGAAGGCTATCGGGCCACCGGCGAGGTGGCGGAGTTCGATATCATGAAGATGCTCGGCAAAGGCGCGCCGCCGGTCGGTGGCATCGTCGGCCTGGCCTCTTTCGATGGCCATGCGGTGACCCTCGACCTCGCGCATGATCGCGTGACGATCGAAACGCGCAGGAGCCTCGCTCGCCGCATCCGCGGCATGCGACCCATCAGCGTCCGCATCGTCCGGGGGGCCGGAGGCGATGTGGAGCCGTTCATCGAGGTACGGGCAAAAACAGGAACCCTATGGATGGAAGCGGACAGTGGCAATAACGGGCCCGTGTTTCTGACGCCCATGGCTCAGCAGCAGCTCGGCATCTCCATTCCCGCTCACAGCAAGCGGCAACTCGACCTGGATGTCATCGGTCTCGGGCCGGTCCCAATAAACGCGGCATCGCGAGATATGATCTTCGACGGTCAGCTCGACCCCGCCTTCCTGCGTCAGATGGAGTTGACCGTCGACTTCGAGCACGGTCGGGCGTGGGCGCGCCTCGACAAGAAGGAATGGCGCTGATGCGGTGGTCGCTGCCGAAAGCTGCGAAGTCCTCCGCGATCGCAATCGCCTGCCTCGCCTTGTCGACCGTGCCCGTATTTGCCCAGCCGCCTCGAGGCGACCGCACGGCCGCCGCCGTCATGAAGGTCGAGCACGAGTGGCTCGCGGCCTTGCAGCGACGCGACGTGACGACGCTCACGCGCATCCTTGGACGTGAGTTCATCGATAGCGACTTCCAGGGCGAGACGATCACGCGCGCGCAATTCCTTGCTTATTTTGCAGGTCCGCCGCCGCGTCCTGCGCCGCTTGTCGAGCAGAGTTTCGCGGACACGAAGGTGCGTTTCGTGACGGGTGGTGAGGTCGCGATCGTGACCGGGCTCGTGATTACTCGTCCATCATCGAGCGCGACTGCCATCCGGCACTCGCGATTCACCGATGTATTCGTCTGGCGCGATGGCCGCTGGCAGGCGGTCACCGGCCAGGAAACGCATTTCACCCCGGCGAAAGGTTAGAGCAGCTCGAATATTCCCGCCGCGCCCATGCCGGTGCCGATGCACATGGTGACCATGCCATAGCCCTTGAGGCCCTTGCGCCGCATCCCGTGCACCAAGGTCGCCGTGCGGATCGCGCCGGTAGCGCCGAGCGGATGACCGAGCGCGATCGCGCCCCCGTTGGGATTGACCAGCCGCTGATCGAGGCCGACATCGCGAATGACCGCGAGCGCCTGCGCGGCGAAAGCCTCGTTGAGCTCGATCCACTTCAAATCGTCGCGAGCGATGCCGGCATGCTCGAGTGCCGCGGGAATCGCCACTTTCGGTCCGATTCCCATGATGGCCGGTGGAACACCTCTGACGGAGAAGGTGACGTACCGGGCAAGCGGTGTCAGCCCGTGACGCTTCAAGACGGCCTCCGACACCAGTACCACCGCGCCGGCGCCATCCGAGGTCTGCGAGCTGTTGCCGGCCGTGACCGTTCCCTTCGCATCGAAAACCGTCTTCAACCTGGCAAGCGCCTCGAGCGAAGTGTCGGCTCGCGGGCCCTCGTCCTGGCTCAGGGTCTTCCTGGAATATCGCACCTCACGGCTTTTGAGATCCGGCGTGCGGTCCGTGACCTCAATGGGGGAGATCTCGGCCGCGAAGGCGCCGGAGCTGGTCGCGGCCACCGCGCGCTTGTGTGACTCGAGCGCAAAGGCGTCCTGATCTTCGCGCGACACCTTCCATTGTTGCGCGACCTTCTCGGCTGTGATGCCCATGCCGTACGCGATGGCGTAGTTCTCGTCCTTGGCGAAGATCTCCGGGTTCAACGCCACCTTGTTGCCCATCATCGGCACCATGGACATCGACTCGCTGCCGCCGGCAACGACCACGTCCGCCTCGCCTACGCGAATGCGGTCGGCCGCGATCTGCACTGCATTCAGGCCCGAGGAGCAGTAGCGGTTGACCGTGACGCCAGGCACCGTGTCGGGCAGTCCCGCGAGGAGCGCGGCGATGCGCGCCATGTTGAGACCCTGCTCCGCCTCGGGGAAAGCGCAACCGGCGACGACATCCGCGACTTCCTTGGGCTCGATCGCAGGCACCTGGGCTAGAGCGCTTCGGATGACGTGGGCGAGCATGTCATCCGGGCGCACGTGACGCATCATGCCGCGGGGCGCCTTGCCGACCGGAGTTCGGGTGGCCGCGACGATGTAGGCTTCTCGAATCTGACTGGACATGATCTTCCGTTCTCCGCGGGCCGATCAGTTACGCAGCGGCTTGCCGGTGGCGAGCGTGTGAGCGATGCGCTCCTGGGTCTTGGGATTCTTAAGGAGCGCCAGGAAGTGCCGCAGCTCGAGCGCCAGGAGCCAATCCTCGTTGACCTCGGTGCCAGGCTCCACGTCCCCTCCGGTCATCACTTCGGCGATCCGCGAGCCGATCTCGAAGTCATACGGGCTGATGAAATGCCCCTCCAGCATGTTCACCAGCTGACCCTTGATCGATGCGGCGCCCGCGCGTCCGGCGACCGGGAAGCGGCTGCCCTGGAGAGGGGGGCGATAGCCCGCATCATTGAGGGCCAGTGCCTGCTGCTTCGCCACGTGGAGGAGCTCGGCGGGATTGAACAGCACCACATCGCTCGCGCGCAGGAACTTGAGCTCCTGCGCCTCGATGCTGCCGGCGGCCACCTTGGCGGTAGCGATCATCATGTAGTAGTCCTTGAGCGAGGCGAAAAGGTCGCCCTTGCTCTCCCGCGCCGCGCGCAGCGCGAACTCCTTGCAGCCGCCGCCCGCCGGCAGGAGCCCCACCCCCGCCTCGACCAGCCCCACATAGGACTCGAGCGCCGCCACCACCCGGTCGCAGTGCATCACGAACTCGCAGCCGCCGCCAAACACATAGCCCTGGGTCGCCGCCACGGTTGGAATGGCGCTGTAGCGCAGGCGCATCGAGGTCTTCTGGAAAAGTGAGATGATCCCTTCGATCTTCTGCCAGTCACCGGCCATGAGCGCCGGCCGCAGGGACTCGAGATTGGCGCCCACGGAAAATGGCGCGTCGGCCTGCCAGATGACGAGGCCTTTGTACCCCTCCTCCGCGAGTTCGATCGCGCGGTTCAGACCCTCGAGGACTTCCGGGCTGATCGAATGCGCCTTGCTCTTGAAGGACACGACCAGAACGCCGTCTCCACTCGTGAAAGTGCGCACGCCCGCGTTCTCGTAGATCGTTTCGCCGAGAGTCGGCCGACCCTCGCCGAGCACCGTGTCGGGCCAGAGTTGGCGCCGGTAGACATCGAGGCTCGAGCGGCCCACCATAGTGTTGCCGGCCGCATCGTAAGAGCCTGTCGGAAAATGCACGCCCTTGCGCTCCGGCTCCCGCACCCACGCCGGTAACGGCGCATTCGCCAGCGCCTTGCCTGCGGCGATGTCTTCCCCGATCCATCCCGCCACCTGCTGCCATCCGGCAGCCTGCCAGGTCTCGAACGGGCCCAGCTTCCAGCCAAATCCCCAGCGCATCGCCAGATCCACGTCACGGGCAGAGTGTGCGATCTCGCCGAGATGGTGGGCACTGTAATGAAACACGTCGCGAATGGAGGCCCAGAGAAACTGAGCCTGGGGATGGTCGCTTGCGCGCAGGCGCGCGAGTTTCTTTCCCGGATCATCGATTTTCAGGATCTCGATGACGCTCGGATCGGCTTCCGTCCCGGCGTCCACGTATTCACCGTTCGCCGGGTCGAGCACCCGCAATGCCTTGCCCTTCTTCTGATAGATGCCGCTCTGGGTCTTCGCGCCGAGCGCCCCGGCGGCAATGAGCTTGGTCAGCCAGGGCGGCGATTGGAAGAGGCCATGCCAGGGATCCTGCTGCAGGGTGTCCTGCATGGTCTTCACCACGTGGGCGAAGGTGTCAAGACCGACCACGTCGGCGGTGCGGAAGGTCGCGGACTTCGGCCGCCCGACGCGCGGGCCTGTCAGATCGTCCACAACGTCGAATCGAATACCAAACCTCGCGGCGTTGGCGACGGTCGCCAGCATGGAGAACACGCCGACGCGGTTGGCAACGAAGTTCGGGGTGTCCTTGGCGCGAATCACTCCCTTGCCGATGGTGCTGACCAGGAAGCGCTCGAGGTCATCGAGCACGGCCGGCAGCGATTCCCGGCAGGGGATGATCTCGACCAGGCGCATGTAGCGCGGCGGATTGAAGAAGTGCACGCCGCAGAACCGCGGCCGCAGCTTCGGGGCCAGCGCCTCGGCAAGCGCATTGATCGACAATCCCGAGGTGTTGGAGGCAAAGATCGCGTGCGGTGCCAGGTGCGGTGCGATTCTGCGGTAGAGATCCGTCTTCCAATCCATTCGTTCCGCGATCGCCTCGATCACGAGGTCGCACTCTCCGAGAAGGGGCAGATGCTCCTCGTAGTTGGCCGCCTGAAGGAAGGCCGTCGTCTCGCGGCTGGCCAGCGGCGAAGGCTGGAGCTTCTTCAGCCCATCGAGCGCTTTCCTGACGATGCCGTTCTTGTCTCCTTCCTTGGCCGGCAGGTCGAAGAGAACCGTCGGCACCCGCGCGTCGACCAGATGCGCCGCGATCTGCGCGCCCATCACTCCGGCGCCGAGCACGGCAGCCTTTCGCACAATGAACCTGGTATCCGGCATGTTCCCCTCGGAGGCGCGATCCTGGTCGGTGATGATACCCGGATCATGCACTCCCGGAGCCAGATCCGATTGGCGAGCGGTGCGGCCTGCTACGCTTGCGCCACGGTGGCTTCGGCCGGGTACTCATCGAAGCGGCGCGGCCAGCCGGGATAGGCCCGCGCGTTCCGGCCTTCCGGTGTCAGATCGAGGTAGTGGTCCGCGGTGAGAAGCATGTCGAGAGCGCGGGCGAAGGTGGCATAGGTCAGGAACACCTCGCCATTGCCGCCGGCGGCGAACACGCTGACGCCGGGAAGCTCCTCGGTGAGATATCGGTGGTCGGTCGTAATCGTGCCGAAGTTGTAATCGATCCGCCCTCGGTCGATCTCACCCCTGGTGAGCGAGACCTGGCGGTCGTAGTTGAATTCGCTGCCGAAGGAAGACACCCAGTCGAACCGCCAGCCCATCCGCCGCCGGTAGGCCAGGAGCTTGGCGAGCGGCGCCCTGGAAACAGCGACGATCCTCACGTTGTGGTGCTGCAGGTGTCGCGCCGGGCCGTCGATGTGCTCGGCCTGGAATGAGCATCCCGGGCATGCCGCCTCCCATTCGGGTGCGAACATGAGGTGATGGACGATCAGCTGGCGGCAGCCATCGAAGAGCTCGCCCAGCGTGCGCCGTCCCCGCTCGGTATCGAAGGTATAGTTCTTTTCGATCTTCAGCCACGGCAAGGCGCGGCGTTCCGCGGCAAGAGCATCGCCCGCGCGCATGTGCGCCTTTTCCTTTGCGAGCAGCGTCTTGCGCGCGGCCAGCCACTCCTCCGGCGAGGCGGTCGGGTTCGTTGGCATCGCGGTCCCCCGTCGAATCGGCGACAAACGGAGGCCTCCATAGTACACCTGGTGACGTATTATCAGGCGATGAGCGCACAGTCAGCTTTGCCCGCAAGCCGCTCCCTCAAAGGCCGTTCGCTCTTCATCACCGGCGCCAGCAGAGGGATCGGCCTGGCCATTGCTCTGCGGGCCGCGAGAGAGGGTGCGAACATCGCCATCGTGGCCAAGACCACAGAGCCGCACCCGAAGTTACCCGGGACGGTCTTTACCGCCGCGGCCGAGATCGAAGCGGCTGGCGGACGCGCACTGCCCCTGCCGACGGACATTCGCGACGATGAGCAGGTGGCGCGCGCGGTGGAGCGCACCGCGCAGGAGTTCGGTGGCATCGATATCCTGGTCAACAATGCCAGCGCGATCAGCCTGACCGATACGTCGGCGACCGATATGCGCCGCTTCGACCTGATGCATGACATCAACACCCGCGGCACCTTTGTCTGCTCGAAGCTGTGCCTGCCGTACCTCGCGCGGGCAGAGAACCCGCACATCCTGACGCTCTGCCCGCCGCTCAACATCGAGGAGCGCTGGTTTGCGCCGCATCTGGCCTACTCGTTGGCGAAGTTCGGCATGAGCTTGTGTGTGCTCGGGCTCGCTGGTGAGCTGCGCGCCCGTGGAATCGCGGTGAACGCACTATGGCCGCGCACGGTGATCGGAACGGCCGCGTTGCAGATCGCCATGCAAGGAGCGAGCGCTGAAGAGATGCGCCGTGTCCGCTCGCCTCAGATCATGGCGGACGCGGCCCACGCCATCCTGACCAGGAACAGCCGCACTTTTTCCGGCCATTACTGCATCGATGAGGAAGTGCTGCGCGAGGAGGGTGTGACGGACTTTGCCCCCTACAGGGAGGCTGATGTTCGCGATGAGGACCTGCTCCCCGACTTCTTCATCTGAGCGGGCAGCGCTAAAGAGCGTTGCGGACGAATTCCCCGCCCTTCATTACCACCGGTATCCGCCCCGGGTCGCGGAACAGCGCAAGATCGTTTAGCGGGTTGGAATCGAGCAGCAGCAGGTCGGCGCAAGCCGCCGGGGCGATGCAGCCGAGCTGGCCGCTTTTCTGCAGCAACTCAGCATTGACCGAGGTCGCGGCACGCAGCACATCGATGGGCTTCTCGACGCGTCCCCGCAGCTCCAGCTCGCCGCCCTGAAGCGGGTGAAAGAAATGACCGCCGAGATCGGTGCCGAGTCCCAGCTTGACGCCGTTACGCCGGCACACCTCGATCGCGTGGTACGCCTGGTCGCCGAGGCTCTTCACCTTTTCGACCGATTCGCGCGGGATCCGAGCGACCTCGGAATGCCTCTGCAGCGCGTCTATGACGGAAAGCGTCGGGACCACGAATGCCTGGTGCGCTGCGATCAGACGCGCCGTCTCGTCCCTGTGGATCTGTGTACCGTGCTCCACGGTTCTGACTCCGCACTCGACGCAGCGTGCAGCGCCCTCGTCCGTGTGGCAGTGAGCCATCACATACGTACGGCGGGTCGACGCTTCATAGACAGCGGCGCCGATCTCCTCGGCGGTGAACTGCGGCATCCACAGCGGGTCGGTCGGTGAGAGAACACCGCCGGAGACGAAGATCTTGATCTGGTGTGCGCCCTTGCGCAGCTCTTCCCGCACCGCCTTGCGCATGTCGTCGACGCCGTCCACCACCCGGGTCAGGGCGCCCGTGTAGCCGCAGCAGCCGCACGGCTGGATCTCCTCGGCGCGCCGCATGTCTCCGTGTCCCCCCGTCTGCGACAGCGCCCTGCCGGCGAAGAAGAAGCGTGGTCCGCGGATCAACCCCTGCTCGATGGCAAGCCAGAGTCCGATATCGCCGCCGCCGGCATCCCGCACCGAGGTGAAACCCCGCTCCAGGGCGCCGGTGAGGATGCGGGCAGCGTGACTCGCCAGCAGCGCGGGCGGCATGCGATCGATGGCGTTGAAATCGAAGCTCGGCGTATACGCATGGAAATGAGCGTCGATCAGTCCCGGCATGAGAAAGCGGCCGCCGCATTCCACGACGCGCGCGTCGCGAAAGCTCGGCGGGCTGTTCGTCAGCTCGCGGATGTTGCCGCCCTCGACGATGACATGACAGCCCGCGCGCAGCTCTTCGGAGACGCCATCGAAAACACAGGCATTGGCAAAGACCGTGATCATGTTAGTCCTCTCGCTTTCCACTCATCGAGCTCGGCCCGCAGTGCTGCAACCTCGGCCTCGAGTCTGGTGACACGCTCTTCGAGCGCAGCACTCTCGACGCTGGACGATGCGTCCTGCGCCGGCTCATCCGCCTCTGCGGCGTGCGGTATCGGCTCACCACCAAAAAGTTGCATGTAGCGCGACTCGCGCCGTCCCGGCTCGCGGGGCAGCCGCGCGACGAGCGGCCCGGACTCGCGCTGTTGCAGTGCCAGCAGCACTGCCTCGACTTCCGAGACATCTGTGAACGACGCCAGCCTGCTGGCTCGCGATCTCAGCTCGCCCGGCGTCTGGGCACCACGCAGCAGCAGCTCGCAGACGACCGCAAGCTCCTGGGTGGAGAACTTGAGAGTGCCGTACTCCGTGTTGCAGAAGAGGTGCTGGTACTTCGGCACGCGGCTGCCGAAGCCGGAGCGCTCGAGCAGAAGGTGCTTGCGCGAGAGGGCATCGAGGGTGTGCTGCACCGTGGCCTCATCGAGGCTCAGCACCGGATCGCGATTGCTCTTCTGGTTGCAGGCGCTGACCAGGGCGTTGAGTGACAGCGGATACTGATCGGGCGTCGTCACCTGCTTCTCGATCAGGCAACCGATCAGGCGCGCTTCCAGAGAATCGAGCTCGACTCGCATCTCACCTCCCAGGGCTTTGCGGAAGTATAGCGGTCAGGGCTGCGCTTCAGGCGCGACTCGCTGATTGGGTGGATGGACAGGAAGCAGGGTTCGGGCGTGGCCATGAGGTGCCCTCACCGTCGCGATCGGGACCGAGCGCGCGCTCATTCGCGGCCGGAGAGAGACCTCCTGCGGGTCGTGATCTGCCACCAGAGCACCCAGTCGCCGGCCAGGCTGTACCAGGGCTGGCGGAAGGTGGCGGGCCGGTTGTTCTCGAAGAAAAAGTGTCCGACCCAGGCAAAGCCGTAGCCGATGAGCGGTGCAGCGACCAGCACGAGCGGCCGGCGCATCACGATGGCCGCCAGCACCACGACGATCACCAGCCAGCTGCCGATGAAATGCAGCAGCCGGCACGTTGGATTGCGGTGCTCACCGAGATAGTACTCGTAGAAGAGCGGGAACGGCCGGATGCGGGCAGCGGTCATGTCACACCAGTGAGGAGCCAAGGGCATCGAGGAGTTTGGCCGTGCCGCGCTCCCGGGACCCGGCATCGTCGTAGCCGTCCAGAAATGCGCCCTGCTCCGCCACCCTCAAGCGCGTGCCCTGGCCGGTCGCCTGCAGCTGCACGGTTGCGAGTGACACCGAGATCTTCAGCTCATCGAGAAACATCTGATAGCAATACACCAAGCGTTCGTTCGGTACGACGTCCTGGTAAATGGCATCGAAAGTCGTCACGACGCCGGTGTCCCAACGACCCTGGAGCCGCTCCCGCCCGCCAACCCGCACGTCCATCTGTCTCTCCAGCACCTTCCAGCTGTCGTGGGCGCCAGCGAACCATTGGGCCTTGGCTTGCGGCTGGGTGAGTGCCTGCCAGACGCGCGCGACCGACGAGTCATAGACCCGCTCCAGGTGAAATTCCGCGTGCACGACGGAGCGTGCCTCGGCTGCGCCGGTTGCAGCATGGGCTGCCTCGCAAGGTTGGGGGTTATTTCGAGCCATGGCGATCGCCTCCGCGCTCCAGGTTTTTCAGGTAGTCGTCCAGCCGGTCCAGGCGGCCCTCCCATTCCCGGCGCCGTGCCGTGATCCATTGCTCCGCCCGGCTCATGGCCTGCGGCTCGATCGCGCAGGTGCGGGTCCGGCCGACCTTCTGGCTGCGGATGAGGCCCGCCGCCTCGAGCACGCCGAGGTGCTGCATGGTCGCGGGCAATGACATCGGCAGCGGCTTGGCCAGCTCGCTCACCGGCGCGGGTCCGCGGCCGAGGCGCTCGAGGATGGCGCGGCGGGCCGGATCGGCCAGGGCGTGGAACAGGCGGTCGAGCTCTTGGGATCTTTGCATGTCGATGAGTATAGGCAAGGCTGACACTAAAGTAAATACCTTACTATTAACCGCCGGCTGACGGGGCGGGAGTACAATCCCCGGCAAACGACCGCGCCCCAAGAACGAGGGTCTCGACATGACGGATCTCATCGCTGCCTGCGCCTACTTCCTGCTGATCCATTTCGGGGTATCCGGGACGCGGCTGCGCGATGCGCTCGCCGCCAAACTCGGTGAGAGGCCCTACCGCGGACTCTTCTCGCTCGCCTCGCTCATCGGCATCGCGTGGGTGATCTACGCCTATCGCCGCGCCCCGCTCGTTCCCACCTGGGGCCTGCTGTTGGGATTTCGGCAGGCGGCCTACGTGTTGGTGCTCATCGCGTTCCTCTTCGCCGTGATCGGCATCATGACCCCGAGTCCGACCCAGGTCGGCATGGAGTCGAAGGTCGATCCGGCAATGGCCCGCGGGATGGTGCGCATCACCCGTCACCCCTTCCTCTGGGGCGTCGGTCTCTGGGCTGCCACTCACCTCGTGGTCAACGGCGATGCCGCCTCGCTGATTCTCTTTGGCACTCTGCTGCTGCTCGCGATCGGCGGCACGGCTTCGATCGATGCCAAGCGCCGCCGCAAGTCGCCCGAGGCATGGCGGCAATTCGCCCAAGCGACCTCCAGCGTCCCGTTCGCGGCCATCGTGCGCGGCGGCAACCGCCTGGCGCCTGCCCTGGCCGAGATCGGCGCGTGGCGGATCATTGCCGCTCTGGCGCTCTATGTGGCGGCGTTCTATCTCCACGGGCGCCTCGGTCCGCCGCTCCTCTGAGCCATCGGTGGAAGATCGCAATTTTTCCCAAGTCGCGGCCCGGGACCCGGGCTAATCTTCGCCCAACATGACCTCGAATACCCTCTTCCCCCTCGAAGGCGGCTGCGACTGCGGGCACGTTCGCTATCGCATGGAAACCGCTCCCCTCATCGTCCACTGCTGTCACTGCCGCTGGTGTCAGCGGGAAACCGGAACCGCATTCGCCTTGAACGCCATGATCGAGGCGGAGCGCGTGGTGCACATGCAGGCGCAGCCGGATCTCATCGACACGCCGTCGCTGAGCGGGCGCGGGCAGACGATCGCGCGCTGCCCGAAGTGCCGGATCGCGGTCTGGAGCAATTACGGCGGTGCCGGTCCGATACTGCGCTTCGTCCGCGTCGGCACGCTCGACACACCGGATGCCCTGCAGCCCCATGTCCATATCTTCACCAGCTCCAAGCAGAGCTGGGTGCAGCTGCCACAGGATGTTCCGGTGGTCCCCGAGTACTACGAGGTCGAGCGCATGTGGTCGCCGGAGAGCCTGGCGCGGCGCGAGGCATTCCTGCCGCGGCTGCGGGCGTATCGGCAGTCCCGGGGTCTTTAGATCGGCGAGTGCGCGGGCCGCGCATGGGCATGGCATTTGCTGCCTAGGCGGAGGCATGGCCATACGAATCGCCCAGGTCTATCCGCACGCCGACATCCCTCTGCCGCACGCGCAGCTCTACGATGCGCTCGCGATCGTCAACTACGAGATCGGCCGCCGCCTGGCCCGCCGGCACGAGGTGGTCACCTACCCCAAGTGGGTGCCGGGCGAGAGCGAGATCGAGACTCACGAAGGCGTCACCTACCGGCGCATCCCCGAAGGCATCGACCGCGCGCTCAATGGCCTCAAGGTTCTCGATGCGACGCGGCTCTTGAATCGCCGCCGCCCCTTCCGGCTGAGTTCGTTCTATTACGCTCACTACGCCCGGGAAGTGGCGCGCGATATCCGCGAGCGCAACTGCGATCTCGTGCACCTGCACACCATCTCCAACTTCATCGCGCCGATCCGCCGCGCCAATCCGCAGGCGCGGATCGTCCTGCACATGCACGATCACTCGCTGGCCGATTTCGATCCCGCGGTGATCGCGCCGCGGCTCGAGGATGCGGCGCTGATCCTCGCCTGCAGCCGATTCGTCGCGGACGAGATCCGCCAGCTGTACCCAGCCGCCGCTGCACGCTGCCATGAGCTCTACAACGGCGTCGACGACCGCTTCCTGCAGATCACGCCGGATCCGGGCGCCTCACGCAACGTGCTCTTCGTCGGGCGGCTCTGCCCGGAAAAAGGCGTGCACGTGCTCCTTTCAGCGATGAACGAGGTCCTGCTGACGCAGCCACGGGCGAGCCTCAGTCTGGTGGGCCCGCTGGATGTGGCGCCGAAGGACTTCGTCGACCCGCACCGCCGCGACCCGCTCTTCGACGGCCTGCTGGAGTACTACAGCCGCCCGGAGGCTTATTACGATCTCATCTGCCGCGGCGTGAGCGAGCTCAATGGCCACGCCTTGATGCACGGACGCGTGGCGAATGAAGAAATCGGCTCCCAGTACGCGCGCGCCGGCATCTTCGTCTTTCCGTCCATCTGGCACGAGCCCTTCGGTATTCCGGTGATCGAAGCGATGGCCGCCGGCCTGCCGGTGGTCGCTACTCGAGCCGGCGCCATACCCGAGGTGGTGGTGGACGGCGAGACCGGCATCCTGGTCGAGCGCGGCGATAGAGACGGCCTGGCCGCCGCGATCTGCAAGCTGCTCGCGGATCCGCATCTGCGCGAGCGGATGGGCGCCGCCGGCCGCGAGCGCGTGCGTCAGCTCTTCACCTGGGAGCACAGCGTGACGCGGCTGCAGGAGCTGTACGGCAGCATCCTTCCGGGCGCTGCGACTGCGTCAGCCGTCGACGGAAAGCACGTCGCGCAAACCGCCTAAGGCCCGCGCTCACTTCACTGCCCGATCCCGGCGCAGCGCGCAGACCTCCCTCTCTGCACCTCTTCCGCGACATTGCTTGGCGCTGCAAAGTTAAACTTTGTAACACCAAGTAGTTGTCATTCTTCTGTAACAACGCGTCACTATTCTGCCGCACCCATCGATGCGCCCCATGACGGCCGCGCGTCGCTCGCTGTCCTTCAATAACAACGCTTGGAGTGAGCCCATGCAAAAGTTGGGTGCGAATCGCTATTGCCTTCGTCCGGTCGATCTCGCCGTGTGCTCGGTGCTATTGCTCGCTGCCTGCGCGGCACAGGCGCAGGATGCGACCCTGTCGACCGTGGTGGTTTCCGGAACCGCAATAGAGGAACAATCCGCGACCACGCAGGCGCCTACCCTGACGCCGCTCGGTGCGAGTGAGCCAACGTCGATGATCAGCCAGTATTTCATCCAGAACAATCTGCCATCGACCAGCAACTATTCGGACATCATCGCGATTTCGCCGAGCGTGAGCTCGATCCAGCCGAACGGACCGGGGCTGATGGAGAATCAGGCGCTCAGCATTCGCGGCTTCCAGGACGGTTTCTACAACGTCACCTTCGACGGCATTCCGTGGAACGACTCGAACGATTTCACGCACCATTCGACGTCCTACTTCATGGACAACGATCTCGGCGGCGTCGCGGTCGACCGCGGCCCCGGCACTGCGGCAACGATCGGCAATGCGACCTTCGGCGGTACCATCTCCAATATCTCGAAGGCGCCGCTCGCCGATATGACGCTGACGCCGTCGGTCACCTACGGCAGCTTCGGCACTTCGGTCATCGGCGCCGAGTTCGATACCGGCACGATCTCCAAGTGGGGCGGAGCCGCCGGTTACATCGATGCGCAGAGCCTGTCGAGCGACGGCGAGCTGAGCAATTCGGGCATCGACCGCAAGAACATCTTCTCCAAGTTCGAGGTGCCACTCGATGGCATCGGCGTCATCACCTTCGTAGCGATGTACAACGAGCTGCATCAGAATGTCGGGGTCGGCGCCACGGCTGCCGAGCTGGCCGGGAATGGGCCGACGTACATGCTGTCGGGCAATCCGGACAGCCAGGACTACTTCGGCTACAACTTCGACAGCATCCATACGGACTTCGAGTACCTCGGGCTCAAATCGAACCTCGGCAGCGGCTGGACTCTCGATAACAAGATTTACACGTACGGCTACTGGCACAGGGGGCACGCCGGAGAGGATCCGAACGGACCGACTCCGAACGGCACACCGTACGGCGCGGACGACGTTCCCGGAACGCTCCTCACCAATGACTATCGCTCCTGGGGCGATACGCTGAACCTGCAGGACGATTTGTCGTTCGGCGACCTTAAGACGGGTGCCTGGGTGGATCGGCAGTTCAACGTCCGGGGACTCGCCAACACGGACGAATCACTGAACGATGCTTTGGTCGAGGCCGTGCCGGGATCGATCGTCTCCGCGTACTTCGGCGGACGGCTGCTCAATCAGGAGCTCACGACGCTGCAGGGATATGTGCAGTTCGCTTGGATGCCCGTTTCAAGCCTCACCCTCTCGCCGGGCGTGCGCTATGTTTCCTTCGAGCGGGACGTGAATGCGACGGTCAACGTGAAGAGTGGCGTGAGCCAGAATTACGACAACACTTTCGACTCCACCCTGCCCTCGCTCCTGGCGCACTACATGATCACGAATCACTGGTCGGCCTATGTGCAGGCCGCCAAGGGCTTCCTGGCACCCAACGAGAATTACTTCAACTACGCGGCGCCGGGCTCGACCAACCTCAGCCCGCAGCAGACCTGGAACTATCAGGCAGGGACGAGCTGGCAGACCGACCGGCTGTCTCTCTCGGCCGATGTGTATCTCATCGACTTCAACGACGAGATCAGCTCGGAGACCGTCGCCGGCCAGACGGTGTTCTACAACCTCGGCGGCACTACCTACAAAGGCGTCGAGGCCGAGGGCACCTATTATGTCGGCAGCGGCTTCAGCGTTTACGCCAATGGCTCGGTGAACAGTGCCAAGGACAAGGCTTCGGGAGACTGGGTGCCGTTCGCGCCCGATTTCACCGCGGCGCTCGGCGCCATCTACAACCTGCACGGCTGGTATGGCTCGCTGATCGACAAATGGGTCGGCAGGACCTATGACAACTCCGGCCAGACGAACGCGATCGGCTCATATGCCATCCTGAATGGAGCGCTCGGGTACAAGTTCGTCAATGCCCAGGGGTGGCTGCACAACGCGTCCGTCAAGCTCGCCTTCGATAACCTGCTGAACAACACGAACATCGACATGTTCGTGGGCACCACGGCCGGAAGCACGGTGCAGTACCCGGGCGGCGTGCCGCTCTACTTCTCCATTCCCGAGCGCAGCATCTTTGCGACGGTGACGGTGCCGATCAGCTGAGTGCAATAGCGCGCCGGTCGACAGGCGGTCCGAGGTATGGCACCGTCGCGCCCACCATGGAGATCCATTCGCCATGAGCGCCGCCCAATGGGGCGGCGCTACCGCCATCTTTCTCGCCTCCGCAGTGGAATGGGTGGAGGCGTTGACCATCGTTCTGGCCGTGGCGCTCACCATCGGATGGCGCCGCGCATCGGGTGCTGCGGCGGCGGGCCTCGCGGTCGTGGTGGCGCTGGTCGCGGTCACCGGCGCCGGCCTCGAGGCTGCCCAGGCCGACATCGGTCTCATCAGGGCGGCGATCGGCATCTTCCTCCTGCTCTTCGGTCTTCGTTGGTACGTGAAGGCGATCCGCCGCTATTGCGGCCGTACCGCGCTGCACGATGAAGCACGGGAGTTTGCCGAGACGCGCGAGCAACTGGAGCGAGCGGAGGGACGGGCTGCCTGGGTGATAGCCTTCAAGGGCGTACTGCTCGAGGGCCTCGAAGTCTGGCTGCTGGTGGTCGCTCTCGGTCACACGCTCTCTTATGCCACTGCCGCTGGAAGCGCAGCAGCTTCTCTGGTCGTGGTCATCGTGGCGGGGCTCGCGCTGCGGGCGCCGCTGACGCGCGTGCCGGAGAACACCCTGAAATACCTGGTGTCGTGCGCGATCCTCTCCTTCGGCAGCTTCTGGGCGCTCGGTGGACTTGCGGGCGAGCAGGCCGTATGGCCGCTCGGTGACATCACTCTCCTGCTGCTCTTCGCCGCGTACGCGACGGCCGGAAGGGTCATCGCCTGGCGCTTGCGGACTGCCGGCTCCGCTGCGGCAGGAGCGCGCGCATGAGAAAGGTTCTGCAACTCATTTTCGGGGATGCGCGCAACATCGCCTCGGTGGCGGTGGCACTGCTCGCCGCTTACGGCGTCTCGCATCTGGAGCCCGCGGCAGCCGGGGCCACCCTCGCCCTCCTCCTCATCGCCTCGGCCGCCCTGCAGGCCCGCTAGCCCTGCAGGCCCATTAGAAATAATACTTCACCTGACCCTGCACTTCGCGGCCGAAGATCGGCCGCGCCATCTCGAATCCGGTGGAGATGCCGGCGGTGAGGCTGCGCGAGTTGCCTTCCGTCAAGCCGAGCGCATCGGTGAGATTCGTGCCCTGCAGGCGTACCTCCAGGTGGTCACCGAAGTAGCTCACGATACCGGCATCGACCGTCGTGAAGGCCGGCAGTATCTGTGTGTTCTCGGGATCCGAATAGCGCAGGTCGATGTAGCTCACCGTCGCGAAGAAGTGGACCCTGCCCCAGCCGGTTGGCACCTCGTACGCCGGCGTGAAGCGCAGCTGCAGTCGCGGCTGGCGCTGCAGGATGTTGCCGTCGTTGTCGAATGCTTCGGTGTCACTGCCCGCGAAGGAGCTGAAGTGCGTGTAGACGGAGTGCTGCCAGTCACTCGTGAGCCCCAGGCTCAGGTGCTCGAGCGGAAACCATTCCGCCTGAAAATCCGTGCCCCATGATGTGGCGCCGGAGATGGCGACCACCTGCGTGCCGTTGCCGAGGAATGCCTGGAAAGGCACTCCGGAAAAGACCCGGTGGAAGACATCGACCGAAGTGTAAAGCGAGGTAGTCTGCACCTTGTACCCTATCTGGTAATTCTCGATCTGCTGCGCTTCCGGGGAGCCGACGCGCACATCATCGAAGCTCGGGAAATGCACGCCCTTGTTGATGCGGCCGTAGACGCTCATGTGCGAGTTGAGCTCATAGTTGGCGCCGGTGCTCCAGGCGCCGAGGGTGTGGTCGTAGGTGGAGGCCAGCCACGGGCCGGCGGTCACATCCGTATCGTCGTTGTAGAGAGTCAGCGGATCGTCATCGAGGTCGACGTACGTGTTCGACTGCACGATGCCCGCTATTCTCTCGTTCTCCATCCGGTACTCGGCATCGAGCAGCCAGGGCCCGATGCGCCACTGGTCGGAGACGAAGGCGGCCGCGTTGCGGCCGTTGTAGTGATCGAGGAGAGCCGTGGTCGCGCCGCTCAGGAGGCCGTTCTGCGTCGCCTGAGCGACAGGACCTGCGCTACCCGCGCCCGTGAGCAGCGAGAGGTTGATGAGCTGCGCATTGGGCGTCGCCGTCATCAGCTCGTTGTTACCGAGGAACCAGCTGTCGCTGGCAGAGTAATCGGCGAGATAGCCGCCCACCGTCGCCGTGTTGCCCGGAAAGAGCGCGCGGCTGAGCCGCAGGTCGTTGGTGAGCGCCTCGATTTTCTTGGTGACGATCCAGAAGCCGACGGAGACGACGTCCGTGTCGGGATTGACGGCGCCGCCGCCCTGCACGTAGGTGGAAGTGCCCGTCACGAAGGGCGAGCCTCCGGTCGCGGCCATCACCGATGCATCGCTGTTGACGCCGGCGATCTCACTGGCGATGAAGGTCGCCATGGTCTGCGGCGCGAAGTTGTTGAAGAGCGCGTTGGTCGGCATGTGGCCGGCGGTGAACCCCAGCTTGTCGCTGACCGACCAGGCCCCGAGCTCGAGATTGAGATCGGCTCCCATCAGCCGCAGGTCCGATCCTCTGCCATCGGCCAGGTCGGCGCTCACCGTTCCGGGCGTGCAGCCCGGGGTGCCGCACGGGAATTCCCCGACGGTGATGGCGCGCGTCGCATTGCCGGCAAAGGTGCCGGTATTCGGATCGAATCCGGGGAACGGCGAGATGTCTCTGCCGTTCGGGCTCACCGCCACCGGAACATCGGTGATGAAGAGGTTCTTGTCGCGCAGCCGGCGCGCCCAGAAGAGCAGATTGCCGTTGGACATCGTGTGGTAGAGGGTCGCGGTGAGCTGCCCGCCGGCATCGGCCGGATATTGCGGGCTCCTGATCCCATCGGACATACGGTAGAAGCCGCCGAGACTCACGAACCATGTGCGCGCGAGCGGGCCGCCGTAGAAGCCGTCGAGGCGATAGAGGCCCTCGTCGCCGGCGGTCACCCCGAGCTCGCCACGGGGTGTGGACGTGCCGTGCCTCAGGATGAAGTTGGCAGTGGCTCCGATCTGGCCGTTGGAATAGACCACCGACGGACCGCCCTGCACGATCTCGCTGCGCTCGATGGTATCGTCGAGGCGAAACATCGAGGAGTTGTCCATGAAGGAAAGGGTCGCCATCGGGTAGACCGGCGAGCCTTCGATCTGGTAGGTCACGTAGGGTGCATCGCCGCCGCCGGGAAAGCCCGCGACCTCGATGTTGGCGCCGGTCTCACCGCCGCTCGACTCCGCCCACAGGCCGGGCGCGACCTTCAGCAGGTCCGCTGCGCTCGAGGGCTGCGCCAGCTGGATCTGCTCCAGGGTGACGGTGCTCACCGGGAAGCTCGCATCGAGGAGCTTGACGCCGCTCACCTCCGGCGTCCCGGTCACCACGACTTCCTTCAGGCTGACGTAGCTGGGCGTGGCCTGCGCGTCCGCAGGTGGCTGCTGCGCTTCATTGCGGCCGCTGAGCGCCCCGGTTGCGCGGCTCAAGAGCCCGGCGAGCCGATGCAGCGCGCCGTGCCCGCCACTCATGGGTGTGCCCGAAGGCGAGCTCGTCAGCACCTGCGTCGGCCCGCGAGGCCGCGCCGCGGCAGTCTCGGTAGCGGGAGAGATGACGATTGCGATGGCGGACTGGCTGACCTGGCGGAAGCCGAGCCCGGTGCCGCCGAGAAGTCGGGCAAGCGCTGCCGTGACCGGCAGGTCGCCACTCACCCCGCCGGTACGCGCCTGCGTGACCAGCGTCGAAGAGAAAAGCAGGGTCACGTTCGCCTGGCGGGCGAACTCGTTGAGCGCCGCGCCGAGCGGCTCCGCCGGGATGTCGAAGTGCCGCGAAGCCTCGGCGGCCCGGGCCGGGTAGACGCCGAGTCCCAGGCCCAGCATGCCGAGCAGGAGCACAGCCGCGGGCCAGCCGCGAGAGACCGAGCTCAGGTTGCCCATGACTGGGTTACAAAAATACGCTACTCGAGCCGGGGACGTGAGCCTTATCGTCCATTCGTCGCGCCGATACAACGGCGAAGGTCGTGCTTGGGGCGACCCTGGCTCAGCGGGGGGCGATGTCTACCCGACCCGGCTCCGGCCGGCTCACGCGCACTGGCAGAGCCGCCTGCAGCGCCTGGAAGAAGCCGGTGACGTCGTCTGTCTTGAAGCGGCCGCTGATGGGCAGCGAGCCGACCGTGGGCCCGGTCAGCACGATGCGCACACGGGTATAGCGTCCGACCTCAGCGAGCGCCTGAGACAGCGGCTCGCCCTTGAACACCAGCGCACCGTCGCGCCAGGCGAGATCATCGGCGATCTGCCCCGGGCTTACGGACGCCACCTGCACATGCGGTCCTGCGATGTGAAGCTGCTGCCCGGCGGTGAGCGCCCTCACCCAATCGGCGTTCTCGCCGCGAGCGCTGCCCCCGAGGTCGGCCGGTGCGGATGAGGCTGTCACTCCCTGCACCTGCACCTCGCCCTCATCGACGAGGACGTTGATGTCCCGGTCCGAGTTCAGGCGCACCTCGAACTGCGTGCCGACATCGCGGATCACGGCGTCCCCCGCATGCACGAAGAAAGGCCTCGAGGCATCGTGTACGACATCGAAGTGCGCTTCGCCTCTGCGCAGATAGATGTCGCGGCGCTGTGAAGTCAGTTTTACCGCGAGCAGCGTGTTGGTATTGAGTGTGAGCTTCGAGCCGTCCGCCAGCGTCATCTGGCGCTGCTGACCGATGGCGGTCGACATGACCTGCATGCCAGGGCCACGTGCGGTCCAAATTGCGGCGCCGATGCAGAGGACGAGTACGGCAGCGGCTGCCGCTTCCCAATACGCTCTCGGGGCGCGCAGGAAGCGCCGACGGCGTTCCGATCGTGCGACGGCGACAATGCTCTCATCGGGTCGCACGTGTTCCGACAGCCGGTCGAGGGCGCTCCAGGCGCTCTTGAGCTCATCGAACGTGCGGCGATTGCGCACGTCCTCGCGCAGCCAGGACTCGAACTCCGCCAGCTCGGCGGCGCCCAGGGTGCCGGAGTCCAGGCGCCAGGTCCAAACCGCCGCCTCGTTGTCGATCTGTGTCTGTGTCTTCAATTTGACGATGTGGCTCATCTCGACTCCCCTTCCTTGACCCGCCGCCGCACCAGTGGTTCTTCCGCGGCGACTTCCAATCCTTCGAGCAATCCGGCGCTGCGCAGCTGGTCACGGCAGCGCAGCAGGCCCTTGGCGACGTGCTTCTCGATCGTGCTGTGCGAGACGCCCAGCACCTGCGCGATCTCCGCGTGCGACAGCTGGTACACCTTGCGCAACACGAATACACGCCGGCAGAGAGGTGGCAGACTGTCCACTACGTCACAAAACGACTCGAATCGGCGACGCAGGTCGACCTGCACGTCCGGTCCCGCCTCTCCAGAAGAGACGTTCAGCAGCTCGAAATCCGCTACGGCGTCGGTGGCGTGGGAGACTTTCTGGCGGGCCCGGTCGACCGCGAGGTTGCGGGCGATGCTAAAGAGCAACGCGCGTGGCGAGTCGACGACTTGCGCGGGCGGCATGGCGCACACGCGCACATAAGCCTCCTGCACGAGGTCCTCCACGTCCTCCGCGCCCGCGGTGAATCGTCGCAGGTATTTCTGCAAGGCGGATCGGTGGCTGAGTATCTGGTCCAACAGCCGTCTGCGACGCTCATCGGCCATTGTTTGTCCGCCCCCCCTCCGGGCGTGACTCATTTGTCAGCGCAGTGTACGCGTAACGCCGGTGCGCGTCCCGACTTAGCCGTCGCCGCGGCCCTTGGCGTCGGGGTCTGCGGGGCTGCTGCCGCTGTCGTCGGATTTGGGATCGGACGTCGGTGGGGATTCCGCGGGTGGTGCGCCCGCGAGGCCCGAAGCGACGCTGCCCATGATCCCGAGGCCGCCCGGCGTATAACCGCCTGAGTAGCCGGCGGGACCGTAAGGACGCGGCTGCGCGCCGCCCGGGGTGTAGTGCCCGGGATAGTGGGGATATCCCATCCGCCCCGCGCGCCAGCGGAGCACGAGCCATACCACCACCGCCGCGCCAACGAGGAAGAAGAGAAGCCCGAGCGAATGTCGCCCGGCGCGCACGGTGCGTGTCGCAAGGACACGAAGAGGTGCCCGTGCGGGAGTGGGATCAGCGGCGAGCGCCGGTAGGGCACAGGCCGCGACGAGCAGAGCGGTGAACGCTGATGCGATTCTCTTGAGCATGGCGGGAATCTCTCCTTAACGCCACGAGGCAGGCCGGCGCCATTATCTCTCCGGGCCGGCCCCAATCGCCAGCGGCATGCTCCGCTGGGTCTCCTTCTTGATGGACCATGCGTAAACCGGCGCGGCCTGCTGCTTCGGGGCTGCCCGCGCCGGACGGCCGTTTCGGGGCAGGAAGAGCCGGACGGTCGTGCCCTTGCCCGGCTCGCTCGCGATCCGCACCCGCCCGCCGGACTGGTAGGCGAAGCCTGCGACCTGAGACAGCCCCAGGCCCGTGCCACGACCGGGCTCCTTGGTGGTGAAGAAGGGCTCGCACGCCCGCGCCGCCACCTCGGGCGACATGCCCGTTCCCGTGTCGGATACCGCGATGACCACGTACTGCTCATCGAGCATGGCGCCCGCCGTCTCGAGGGTGAGCAGGCCCGCCTGGGGCATCGCATCCCGCGCGTTGATCGCGAGGTTGAGGAGCGCGGTTTCGAGCTGGCCGGCATCGGCGGCCACGCTGCCGACGCCCTGCCCGAGCACGGTCTCGACGGTGATCCGCTCCCCGAGCGAGTGGCGCAGCAGCTCCGCCATCTGCGCCACGAGCTCATTGGCGTCGATGGGCCGAACCTCGATGGGCTGGCGGCGAGCGAATGCGAGCAGCTGCCGGGTGAGCGTCGCCGCCCGGTCGGTGCTGCGACGGATCATCTCGAGGTAGCGGTGCGTGTCGATCCCCTGTTCCGGCCGCTGGAGGATCTCCAGGGCGTTGCCGATCACGTGCAGCAGGTTGTTGAAATCGTGCGCCACTTCGCCGGCGAGGAGTCCGAGCGCCTCCATCTTCTGCGCGTGCGCCAGGGCGGCCGCCTCCTCCGGGCTGCTGGGCCTCGGGACGGCTATCGGGCCAGGCGCCTGCGCGGCCTGCGCCGAGCGCTCGCGCAGCGCTGGGATGCCGACCAGGGCCGTGCCGATGAGGCAGGCCGATGCCGCCGCCACGATTGCGGCAGCCACGCCGCCCTCGATGCGGGAGCCGCCGCCGAAAGCGAGCCACAACGCCGCGCCCGCCAGCACCAGTGATGCGGGCAGCGCCAGCGACAAACCAACATACAACCCTAGCCGGGACGTGCGAGTACTTCCGCTCATCGTCTTCACTCCTCCAGACATGAGCCCGGGATCGCCGCGGCGGACCGAACGCCGACGGGTGACATATCTCAACTCAAATGAGACCTAGCTCGCAAGCTGTCGGCCTTTGGAGTCGGTGTGTCCCTCGAGCAACAGCCGGCAGGTGGTGTGTGGCAGCCGGTAGCGCTTGCCGGTCTCCACGTGCAGCAGCACGCATTGCGAGCCGCGCCGCAGCAAACGGAAATGCTGCGGCCGTCCGAGCTCGCGCCCGTTCAATGGCAGCCCGCGCGCATCGCGTATCTGAGCGTGTCCGACGATCAACAATTCGTTACGCGTCAACGCATCAGCGGCGAGCCGCACCGGCGCTCCGTGGAGCGCCTGCGATACGGCGCGCTCGAGATCCGCGCGGCTTGCTGCGGTGGGATGCGTGATGATCGCCGGTGCGCCTCTTGTCGAGGGCAGCGCGTGGCAGGCCGGCATCCCCGCCAGCGTCAATGCCAACAGTGCCCTCGCCTGCCATGCCATGGACAATTACCTGCGCAGAATGCGCATTTCCCTGAGCGGCGAGCGGGCGAAGATACGCTCCATGAGCTGCCGCTGTGTGACGGTCGCCGGCGGTGCGGTGCCGGTGGGCGGCGAGGGACAGGTGGCGGGCTGCGGGTTGGCGAGATAGGCCAGAGCCGTCTGCAGACGGCTCTCGCCCGGATCGCCGAGCGCGTGCCCGAAGTCATCCGCCACCGAGCAGCCGGGTACCGCTACCCCGGCGGTCGGAGTGGTGTTCGCCGGCGAGAAGCCGTCGCCGTAGCCGCCGAAGCCCTGAGCATTGACGCCCTGGAACTGGATGGAGAAATAGGTCGTGCCGCAGTTGTCCTGCGGATAGAAGCCATAGGGCTTGCCGCAGGTCGTCGAGCCGATCTGGTAGACGGTGAAGCCGACGCCCTGGAGGCTATTGATGATGGATTCGCTCGCCGAGCACGTGTCCTCACCGGTGATCACCGCGACCCGCGTCATGTTCAGGGTGGGCAGGGGCTGGCCGGCCGTGGTCGAGAAACCCTGGGTCGTGGTGTGGAAGAGCGTCGGCGTAATGGCGTCTTCGGTCACCGGGTTCGTGGTCGGGTATTGATTGTTGAACTGCTGCAGCTCGAAGGTCTCGCCGCTGGTCTGGCCGGGCCCGGCGATCATGTAGGCGAGCTCGCTCGCGATATCGAGATAGCCGCCGCCGTCGTACCGCAGGTCGAGGACGAGGTCGGTCACGCCTTTCGCTTTCAGGTCGTTGATCGCGCTGATCAGCTCCGATTCCGCGGTGGCGATCTGGTCGTTGTAGAGAATGTAGCCCACAGTGTTGCCATTGGGCCCCGTCAGGGTTGTCTCCATGAGGACCGGGGTCGAGGTGATGTCCGCGGCCGCGAGCTGCACGGTGCGCGGGGTGCTCGAGCCGGGATCCCGCACCTCGAAGGTGTGCATCTCCCCCGCTGTGGAGGGAGCGAGTCCCTCATTGATGGTGTTGACGCTGGTCTGATCGTCGGCATTGACGACATCTACGCCATCGATCTGCAGGATGGTGTCACCGCGGATGAGATTCGCGGAAACGGTCTGAGAGGGCAGACTGCCTGTCGGCTCCAGGAAAGCGATCACCACGCTGCGTGGCGGCGAGGCCGCGACGATCTCGAACTGAACTCCGTAGCCGATCTCATTACCCGACTGCGACAGTGCTTCCCATACCGAGGTTGGATATGTGAAGTGGAACCGATCCTTCGGAGCGCCGGTTGACGTCGTCTCCATCGTCTTCATGAGCTGGAAGTAGTCAGCCGTACTATAGCTCGCGGGATTTACGTCCTGCACCTCGTCGTACCAGAGGTAGAGCTGATGGGTCCAGGAGCGCAGCCAATTGGTCTCATCCACTGTCGAGCCCTGGTGATCGGGATAAGCCTGTTTGGTATAGGGGTCGGTACCCGTGCGCGGGGCGGCGCAGAGGGCCGCGAAGGTCGCCGGCGGCTCGAAGACGCCGGCCGTCCAGGTGATAGTGCTGGTGCCGGTGCCGGTAGCCGTGGCGCTGCCACCGCCACCTCCGCCGCCACCACCGCAGCCGTAGAGGGCTGCAAGCGCCGCCAGTGGCAGCACCCAGCGCGCGCGGCGCGCTTCCCACGAGTCAACCCCCAACACTCCTGACCTCCCGGAGCCATGGCGCCGCGGTAGCCCATCCAGGCCGCCGCGGCGCCGTGCGCTCGTAGTCGATCACGGCACTATAGCCGAATGACCGTGCTGCGCAACTGATCAGTCCGCAGGCTCCGTGTTCGAGAAGTACATCAGTACGTAGGCCTTGTAGGTACCGTCCGTCTGCGGGGTGCCGTAGACCTTCACCTGCGTACCAGCCATGAGCGCGCCGCTGAGCGTGCTCAGACCGCTCGCGGTGGTGATGTCGATCGGGCTGATCGACACGATTCCGTTCGAGCGATCCACCTGATAGACCAGGGTGGCCGAGCCGGATGCCGTGCTGATGGCGACCGTCCCCGGCGTCGTGCCGCCGTTGAGCGTCATGCTGAAGGAGTTGTTGGCCAGAGCCGTGGCCACCGTACCGCGCGGCAGCGGCGTCGGCTCCAGGATGGCCCACGGCACCGCCCAGCCGGAGGGGTTGGCGGGGTCACCCCAGCGCGCATCCGATACGCCCCAGGCGTAGAAGTTGTCGCTGGCGAAGCTGAATCCGCCCGAAGCGCCGCCACCGACGGCGTTGGAGAAGTCTGTTATCGCGCCGCTGCCGTCATCGAGCAGGGTCGGGTAGGCGAAGTTCCACCACTTGAATCCCTCGATGGGATTGCCACTCGAGTCCTTGCCATTGGCGCTGGTGCCCGCGATGTAGTCGAGATTCGCGCTGTAATCGTCCGCGGTGGTCAGGTAGTCGTGCGTGTACGTGAAGCCCGTGCCGTCGGGCAGCGCATTCGAGATCCGCCCCGAGTAGGCCGCCGTCTCGATGTCGACCGTCTGAGCGACGAGCGGGCTGCCGAGCGGATCGACCAAGCTCACCTCTACCTTGAAGCCGCGCACGAAGTTGTCGTTCGCGAGGAACGAAGGCCCGGTTCCGATCGGTGTCGCGTCGGCCGAAGGATTCGCCGGTTGCCGGAAGAAGAATTGCGTCGACGAGTCGACGGTGATCGGTACCGGCACGCCCGCGGCGTTGTCCACCACGATGGTGTCAGTGGAAGCGTCGATGTGCAGCACGTGCCCTTCGGGGCTCAGCCAGAGCTTGTTGAAGTCCGTGCTTGCCCAGACGCGCACCGCGACGAGCGATCCGTCCTCCTGATATCGGGCGGTGAACCGCACATACTCGCCCATCAGGCTCGAGGCCACCGAGGAGAAGCTGGTGATCGTCGTGCTGGTTCCGGCATCGACGTTGTAGAAGATCGTGCCGTTGGTCCCATCCGCGTCGATGGTGAGCGACTGTCCCGTCGAGACGGGGGTCTGCGGGTTGACGGCCGGCAGGGTCGGCATCTGCTTGGTGATGGTCATCGAGCTGCCGTCGGCGGCAACCGCGGTCACATCACCGTACATCTCCCGAAGCACCAGGTGCGTGATATCGCTGATCGGGTGACGGCGCACCGGGCCGACGAAGTTGACTGCCCACTGGGTGGCGGTGGCGCCAGGAGGATCGTGGGCAACGATGAAGGCGGGATGGGACAGATCGAACTCGAGATCGAGCGCGTTCGAGCCGCTCGCCGCGACGACGAGGGGTGAGTCGAAGCTGATGTTGACCGGCGCGGTGAGGCTGCCGGAGGCGCCCTGGGTGCGCATGATCTGAATGTCCGCGGACGGTATCACCTCGCCCGAGGTACCCGCGAATCCCACTTCCGGCTGCGCGGCGACCACCAGCTGCACGTCGCCCGGGTTGCCACCGATGGTCACGATCGCGCCGCTGTAGGTTCCCACCGGCACCGGCACGTTGCCCAACACCTCGCCGATCTGGTCGAGCTCCTCGAGGTTGACCAGCGGCGGTGTGGCGGGAGCCGTGTAAACCGTCACCGGGCTGCCCCCGCCCTGCGGCATGAGCGCGATGCTCATGATCTTGACAGCAACGGTAGCCCAATCATCGGAGGCGGCGTCGCTGATGATCATCGCCATCTGACCTGTCTGCGGCGGCGGACTGATGCCGACGCCCGTTGACGGATCGGAGGAGCCGCCGCCGCCACACGCGGTGAGGCTGCCGATGAGAGCGGCGCATACTGCTGCGCGCAACAACTTGGGGGTCATGTTCGTGATCCTCGCCTGTACCGTGTCGTGATGTGGCGACGCGTCAGGTCGCCGCCATTGCCGCAACAGAGCGCACGAATCTGTTACAGGTTGACGCAGTTTTCTTCAGGTGAGGCGATCGATTCGCGCCTGTCAACGCGCTGTAGCGCCGCGCGTTAGCGGGTTTTTGACGATAATCGCGCGACCAGCATGGAAAGCACGTATCCCTTGCTGTTGCGACAGGCGTCTTCCATGGACTGCCCGCTTGCCAGACCCGCCGCGATAGCCGACGCCAGCGCACACCCGGTTCCGCGGCATCGAGCCGCGATGCGCGGCGAAGAGAGCCACTGCGGCGCGCCGTTTGAGGTGAGGAGCAGGTCCACCGCTTCAGCGCCGTCGGCATGCCCGCCTTTGAGCAACACCGCGCGCGCGCCCATCGAGAGAAGCGTGCGCGCCTGCGCGAGCAACGCCTTGCGGTCTGCGGCTGGAGAGGTGCCGCAGAGAGTTGCGGCCTCCTGGATGTTGGGAGTGATGAGCGACGCGAGTGGAAAGAGCCGCGTGCGCATCTCCGCCTGGCCCTCCTCATCGAGCAGCACGCCGCCGGATGAGGAGAGCAACACCGGATCGAGCACGAGCGCAAGCGCGCCGCCGCGCGGCAGGCTGTCGGCCACGGCGCTCACCGTTGCGCGGGTGCCCAGCATGCCTATCTTGACGGCACTGACGTTGCCCGACTCCAGGGCCGCGCGGATCTGAGTGCGCACGATTTCTGGCGGCACGTGATGCACACTGACCACGTGGTCGTGCGTTTGAGCGGTGACGGCAGTGATGGCGCAAAGCGCCTGGATGCCAAGGTCCGTGAGCACTGTCAGGTCCCGCACGATACCCGCGCCGCCGCTGGAGTCGGAGCCGGCGATCACCAGCACGGCGGGCGGGCCGCTCAACCCCTCAATCTCCGAAAGCGATCAGCGCGAGATCGGCGTGTCCCGCCTGGCGCAGAGCCTGCGCCGCGCGCCACGCGCGAATACCGGAACGGCAGCAGAGAACCACGCGCGATGCCGCTGCAGCCTGAAGCCCTGCCCGCTCGATTTCGTCGACATCGATTCGCAGCGCTTGCTGGAACGGAGACATCGGCGCTTCGGTCAGAGAGCGCAGGTCGATCACGAGATCAGCCGCGCTCACTTCCTCGGGCGCAATGAAACGCAGCGCGGGCCCGGCTGGCTCGCGCGCGGTGGCAAACGAGAATCCGCTGAAGCGTAGCGTGCGAAAATCGACGCTGACCAGGTGGCCGAGCGGGGTCGGTGTGAGCTCGAGGAGAATCGCGAGCGTCATATGCGCCTGCAATGTCCCCATTACCCCGACGGCGGTGCCGAGGACACCGGACTGCGCACAGGAGCCTGCCTGGCGCGGCATCTCCGGGAAAACGGCCCTGTAGCTGGGTGCGCCGCCGCAGAAGGCGCCGACGTATCCAGAGAGTCCCAGCACCGAGGCGCTGATGAGGGGCTTGCGTTGACGGTGACATTCGTCACTGAGAATATAAGTCAGCGCGAGGCTGTCCGCGGCGTCGATGACGATGCCCGCGCGGGAGACCCATTCCGCTGCATTGGCGGGCGTCAACCGCTCCACAGCATCATCCACCGTCACAGACGGGTTCAGCAGCCGCATGGCCGCCGCTGCCGCGCGAGCCTTCGGCTCGCCGAGATCGCTCATCCGGTAGAGCGGTTGGCGATGCAGGTTGGATTCGTCGACGCGGTCGTGATCGACGATGAGGAGCCGGCCTACGCCTGCCGCGCACAGGTATTGCAGAACGGCGCAGCCGAGTCCGCCCGCACCGGCAATGAGGACGCTGGCCGCGCCGAGGCGCGCCTGCCCTGCCGCGCCAACCTCGGGCAACACCACCTGCCTTGCGTAGCGATCGGTCATGCTGCGCTCGCGGCTATCCAGTCCCTCATCCGCTCCTCTGGCGCCGCATTGCGGACGATGTCCGTCACGACGGCGGCGGAGTCAGCCCCTGCCGCAAGGATCCCTGGCAGGCGCTCGAGCGTGATGCCGCCGATGGCGACGAGCGGGATCGCGCCGATGCGGCGCTTCCACTCGCCGATGCGCGTCAGTCCTTGGGGTGCGAAGGCCATGACCTTGAGCAGCGTGGGATAGATGGGGCCCAGCGCCACGTAATCGGGCACGAAACCCAGGGCGCGAGCCAACTCGGCGCCATCGTGCGTGCTGATGCCGATCCGGATATCGGCGCGGCGCAGCGCCGGCACGTTCGCGGTGTCGAGATCGCCCTGACCCAGATGAACGAAGTCGCAACCTTCCTCGAGGGCAATCTGCCAGTGATCGTTGACGACGAGCTGCGCACCGGCGCGACTGCAGAGATCCCGCGCCTGGCGGATCTCCGCTCTCGTATCCTCGGCAGAGCGATCTTTGACGCGCAGCTGCACCAGGCGCACACCTGCGGGCAGCAGGCGGCGGATCCAGGCCGCACTGTCGACTATCGGGTAGACCGACGGCAGCCTCATCCGAGAAACGCCTTGCCGATAACCGGTGTGGAGGGTACGGCCAGATCGCGCGGCTCCATTGGTCCCGCCTCATACGCCGCCCTGCCCGCTGCTACCGCCTGCGCGAATGCACCGGCCATGGCGACGGGGTCACGTGCCTGCGACACGGCCGTATTGATCAACACCGCATCGAAGCCCAGCTCCAACGCCTGGGCCGCGTGCGACGGCACACCGATGCCGGCATCGACCACCATCGGCACGTCGGGGAATCTGGCGCGGAGCGCTTTCAGGCCGAATAGGTTGTTGAGTCCACGGCCGGAGCCGATGGGCGAGCCCCAGGGCATGAGCACGCGGCAGCCGGCCTCGAGCAGCCGCTCCGCGACGATGAGGTCCTCGGTGGTATAGGGAAAAACCTCGAACCCCTCCTGGGACAAGATGCGCGCCGCTTCCACCAGACCGAACACATCCGGCTGCAGCGTCTCGTCTTCGCCGATGACCTCGAGCTTCACCCAGGATGTGCCGAAGACCTCCCGCCCCATGTGCGCGGTGGTCACGGCTTCCTTCACGGAATGACAGCCCGCCGTGTTGGGCAACACGCGCACGCCGAGATCGCGAATGATCGACCAGAAGCCCTGCCCTGCCCGCTCGCCGCCCGATTCCCGCCGCAGCGACACGGTGACCACCTGCGCCCCGCTCGTTTGCACGGCCTCGGTCAGAATCGACGGCGACGGGTATCGCGCGGTGCCGAGCAGCAGCCGCGAGCGCAGCTCCGCCTCATAGAATCGCAACGTCGTTGCTCCCACGCCTAACCGCCCTGCATCGGTGCCAGCACCTCGATCCGGTCGCCGTCGGCGAGGCGCGCGGACTGCCGCCCGGTCACCGGCACGAACTCGCCGTTGACCGCTGTCGCGACGACCGAGCCGCCATAACCCAGCTCCTCGAGCGCGGCCGTGAGATCCGCCGCCCGGATTTCACGCGAGGCGCCGTTGACGAGAATCCGCATGAGCCACCTCTGAAGGATCGTCTCCCGCCAGCACTTGCTCCGTCGCCTGGCGCGCGAGCGCCGGGGCGAGGAGATACCCGTGCCGGTAGAGACCGTTCACATAGATCGTGCCGCCGACCCGGCGGACACGGGGCAGGTTGTCGGGGAAAGCGGGACGCACGCCGGTACCGATCTCGACGATCTCCGCCTCGCCGAAAGCCGGGTGCAGAGCGTAGGCCGCACCCAGTAACTCCAACATGGAGCGCGCGGTGATGCGCGTCGGCTGGTCGCTCTCGATCGTGGTCGCCCCGATCATGTAATGGCCATCGCCCCGCGGCACGATGTAGACCGGTGTTCGGGGATGCAGCACGCGTACGGGCCGGGACAGACTGACATCGGGCAGCCGGACGACCAGCATCTCGCCCTTTACGCCGCGAAGGTCCTGCAACACATCGCGCGCCTCGAGGCCGCGGCAGTCGACGACGGCATCGCCCGCCCCCTGGGCGGCAAGGTTGTCCCGACAGGTTTGCGCATCCGCTGCGAAGCGGATCGTGCCACCGAGCTCCGTGACCCGCGCGGCCAGTGCAGCGAGCGCCGCGCGCGGATCCAGATGCCCCTCCTCCGGGAAGAAGAGCGCCTGGCTGAAACGGCCGGCGAGGTCGGGCTCGAGAGCCGCGATCCCTTGCGCATCCAGCCATTGATGGCGCTCCGTACGGCGCGCGAACTGACGCAACTCTCCCGCGTCACGTCCATGGGCCACGACGAGGCTGCCACGGGTGACCGTGCCCGCGAATCTGCTCGGCCACCAGGCGAGGCTCTCCACACCGAGCGTCGTCACTTCGGGCTCGGAGCTTTCACCCTCGCACCATGGAGCGAGCATGCCGCCGGCATACCAGGAGCAGCACCCCGCGCCCAGCCGATCGCCCCGTTCCAACACCTCCACCGCCACACCGCGCTCGGCGAGCGTCACCGCGCAGGCCAGTCCTGCGACGCCGGCACCGAGAACGACCGCGCGCATGCTCAGCCCTGCGAGGGGGCCGAGGGTACGTAGATCTCGCTGCCCGTGGCGCGGAACTTGTCGGCCATCTCCTGCATGCCCTGCTGCTTCGCCTCGGCGCGCACCTCGTGCGAGATGCGCATGGAGCAGAACTTCGGGCCGCACATGGAGCAGAAGTGCGCCACCTTGTGCGCTTCCTTCGGCATCGTCTGGTCGTGGAACGCGCAGGCGGTATCGGGATCGAGCGACAGGTTGAACTGGTCGCCCCAGCGGAAGTCGAATCTCGCCCGCGAGAGCGCGTTGTCGCGCTCCTGCGCGCCAGGATGACCCTTGGCAAGATCTGCGGCGTGCGCGGCAATCTTGTAGGTGATGACGCCTGTCTTGACGTCATTGCGGTCCGGAAGACCCAGATGCTCCTTCGGTGTGACGTAGCAGAGCATCGCGGTGCCGTACCAGCCGATCATCGCCGCCCCAATGGCGGAGGTGATGTGGTCATAGCCCGGTGCGATATCGGTGGTAAGTGGCCCGAGAGTGTAGAACGGCGCCTCGCCGCAGGTGGCGAGCTGCTTGTCCATGTTCTCCTTGATCTTGTGCATGGGCACGTGCCCCGGCCCTTCGATCATCACCTGGCAATCGCGCTTCCAGGCGATGCGTGTCAGCTCGCCCAGGGTCTCGAGCTCCGCGAACTGCGCGGCATCGTTGGCATCGGCGATCGAGCCCGGGCGCAGGCCGTCGCCCAGGGAGAAGCTGACGTCATAGGCGCGGCAGATCTCGCAGATTTCCTCGAAGTGCTCGTAGAGGAAGCTCTCGCGATGGTGCGCGAGGCACCACTTCGCCATGATGGAGCCGCCGCGCGAGACGATGCCGGTGACGCGGTTGACCGTGAGCGGCACGTAGTGAAGGCGCACGCCGGCGTGGATCGTGAAATAGTCGACGCCCTGCTCCGCCTGCTCGAGCAGCGTGTCGCGGAACACTTCCCAGGTGAGCTCCTCGGCGATACCGCCGACCTTCTCCAGCGCCTGGTAGATCGGCACCGTGCCGATGGGCACCGGGGAATTGCGCAGGATCCACTCCCGGATGGTGTGGATGTTGCGTCCCGTCGAAAGGTCCATGACCGTATCCGCGCCCCAGCGGATGGCCCATACCATCTTGTCCACTTCTTCCGCCGTGGAGGAAGCGACGGCGGAATTGCCGATGTTGGCATTGATCTTCACCAGGAAGTTGCGGCCGATGATCATCGGCTCCGACTCCGGGTGGTTGATGTTGGCCGGGATGATGGCCCGGCCGGCGGCGACCTCGGCACGCACGAACTCCGGCGTGACGAAGTCCGGGATGGCAGCGCCCCAGGACTGACCGTCGCGCGCGCCGGCGACGCGGCGCTCGCGGCCGAGATTTTCGCGGATGGCGACGAACTCCATTTCCGGCGTGACGATCCCTGCGCGGGCGTAGGCGATCTGGCTGACCGCCGCATCGCCGCGGGCCTTGAGCGGCTGGCGTCTCACCGGAAACGTGGGCGCCCCGCCGGCGCCGCTCTCCGTCAACCCGTTGTCCTCCGGTCGCACGGTTCGCCCCTCGCCCGGGACCACATCTCCGCGTCCGAGGATCCACTCTTCGCGCAGGCGCGCGAGGCCGCGCTCTATGTCGATGCGCACGGCCGGATCGGTGTAGGGGCCGGAGGAGTCGTAAACAATGAGCGGCGGCTCCGCCGCTGACGGATGCAGCGTGATTTCCCTCAACGGGACGCGCACCTGGGGGTGAACACAGCCGGCCGCGAAAACCTTGCGGGACGCGGGCAGCGAGTCTGAGACGACGGTCAGCGGGACGGCACTCATCGTGGATGCTCCTCGAGCGGTTGGACCGCGGAAGACCCAGAGAAGCCGTCGTGAGAAAGCGAACGGAGAACTTTCCTACGCCAGCATGAACTGGATCAGGTTCGAGGGTCGCCACGCCGCGCCGTACCGGCGCTATTGGCCTCTCAGCCCCTTGCCGGGGCTCCCCTAGTTTCTGCTGGCGGGAACACTAGTCCTCGGGTGCGCGCCCGTCAATCACACCTTGGGCGCAAGCGGACCGGTAAGAACTGCAATCGGAAGGGCAAACTTTGCAAGAGAGGCAATAGGAAAGGGGGCCGGCAGCGCGATGGCCGCCGGCGACATGGGTCCTGAAAGGGACTCCTCAGGACCTCGTTTCGCGGTGCGCTTCTCCTCCTCCGCCGTGGCTTGCTTGACCACCCTTGCGGCCGGCTTCGGCGGCGAGCTCCGGGTTCTGCGAGAAGCTGCGCTTCTCATCCGGTACGCTCTGCCCGCCTTTACGGCCGGCGGTGGCGGCAAGCTCGCGATTCTGCGAGAAGCTGCGCTTCGCGCCGGGTACGCTCTGCCCGCCTTTACGGCCGGCTTCTGCTGCCAGGCGCCTGTTTTGCGAGAAACTCCTCTTCTCGTCGGGCACTGCCTTACCGCCCATACTGGCGATCTGGCGCTGCCGCTCCGCATTCATCGAGGCGAAACCCCGATTGGACGTACGGGCCTCCGAGCTGCGTCCGTCGTGACCTGATACCTGAGCCATCACTTACCTCCTCACAAGCTGGGTTCTTCGGCGCTCGCGGGCAACCACAGCGGCAGCAATCGATGTGCGGCCCACGGACTTCGTCGAGAACATCCTGGCCAGCGAGCAGCTAGGACCCAGCAAGAGGCATGCCGGCCGCAGCCTCGCGACCGGTTGGTGCATGTGGAGTCAGCAGTTCCCTACAACTGCCGTTTGATCGGTCAGGGGCTCTTGGGTGCGGGATCGGGGTGCGCGGCGCCGAGCTGGCGATCGATGCCGGAGATCTCCTGTTGCAGGATCGCCTTCACATCATCCGGCGGATTGAGGCCTAGAAGTCTGCTGAAACGCGCACGCGCCAGCGGCAGGTCGCCTCGGCGCAACGCCACGGCCGCTGCGAAGAAGAGCGCTTTCGGTGAGGTGGGATCGATCGCCAGCGCCCGCTCGACGAGTTGGCCCGCCTGGCCGGTGACTTCCGTCTCGTCGATGTGCATCAGGGCATCGGCCTCGCCGATGAGCGCATCGGAGCTGCGCCCGTTCGCCGCCCGATCCGCCCGCTCGTAGGCGCGCACGGCGAGCGGATACTCCTGCAGGGTGACATACGAGCGTCCGAGCATCAGCCAACCGGTGAGATCGTCGGGATGGTCGTTCAGCTGGTGGACCAGGCGCTCGACCATCCCCTCGGGCGAGGCGACGCCCGGGGACTTGTGCCACGACCAGTTGCTGAAGGTGACGTAGAGGGCGACCGAGCCTGCAGCCAGCAATCCCGTTGTCGCGATCGCGGTCCATGGCGCACGTGGAGTCTGCGCGGGCACGCCCTTCAAGAGCGGCACGACGATGAGCGCCACACAGGCTGCCGCGAGAACCGCGGCAAGTATGATGAATACGATCATCCGCTAGGCATCCGTCAGGTCGTTGTCGTCGACGTCCGTCGCGGCGATCGCCGCGCGCTTGCGGATGACTGTGAATGCGGCGATCACTCCGACGAGCAGCAGCACGCCCGGGGTCAACCAGAGCCACGCTGTCTTGGCGACGAACGGCGGCTTGAAGAGGATGAAGTAGCCGTAGCGTGACACCATGAAGTCGCGGATCTGCTGGTCGGTCTTGCCCGCGAGCAACATGTCACGGACCTGACGGCGCATGTCGGCGGCCAGATCCACCGGCGAGTCGGCGAGCGACTCATCCTGACACTGCATACAGCGAAATCCGTGGATGAGCTCGAGATAACGCGCCTCGAGCTGCGGGGTCGGCATCTGCTCCGGCGCGATGGCGTAGGCGGCGGTCGACCCGAGCATGAGCGCCGTCACGAGAACGACGACGAAAATGGAAGCCGCGCGGGCTGACATCACGAGCTCGAGGGAGTGGCCGCTGTCTGGCCCGTCGGCAGCCGGGGCAGGATCTCCTGCTGCCAGGCCTCCTCCGTGATCGGGCCGATGTATTTATAGACGACGACGCCCTGCGGATTCACGAGGAAGGTTTCCGGGGCGCCGTAAACACCCCACATGATCGCCTCGCTCCCATCCCGGTCCACCGCGATGGTCGCATAGGGATCGCCCGCATCCTTGAGGAACGAGAGCGCATCGGCCTGGTCGTCCTTCCAGTCGAGCCCTACCAGCGGAATGACCCGCGACTGTTTGATCTTGAGCAGCATCTCGTGCTCCATGCGGCAGGAGACGCACCAGGTGCCCCAGACATTGAAGAGGTACCAATGGCCGAGAAGCTGCGCGGAGCTGACCCGATGGCCGGGGTCGGTGAGGCTCGGCAGCGAGAATGCGGGCGCCGGCTTGCCGATGAGCGGCGAAGGAATGAGGTCTTTGTCGGGCGACTGCCTGATGCCGATCGCCAGCACCGCCACCAGGAGCGCGAAGACGCCGAGCGGAATGATGTAGCGCAGGCGGCTCATCCGGCCTCACCCCGGGTGAGCGCGCCGGCCGGTGAAACCGCCGGCTCCTCGGCTTCTCTCAAGCGGTAGCGGCGGTCCGAGATCGCGACCATGCCGCCGGTCGCCATGATGAAGGCGGCCAGCCAGATGAAGGACACGAGTGGGCGCACCTGCAGGCGCAGGCTCCAGCTGCCGTTGCCCAGGTCCTGCCCCAATGCGACCAAGACATTGCTGGTGCGATACATCTTGATCGCGGAAGCGGTGGTCACGGTGTGCTGCACCCAATACTGGCGCTTCTCCGGGTGCATGATCGCGACGGGTGCGCCATTGCGGGTCACGATGACGGTGCCGCCGACACCGCTGTAGTTGGGCCCTTCAATGGGCTGTACGCCCTCGAACTGGAACTGATATGCGCCCATCTGCGCCGTACTTCCGACAGCAAGCGCCACATCGTGTTCCGCCGTGAACCCCTCCACCGCCGTGATGGAGATGACGAAGATGCCGAGCCCGATGTGCGCGAGCGTCATCCCGAGCACCGCGCGCGGGATGGTGATGTGGCGGCGCAGGCGGTCGATGGGATCGATCAGCGAGGAGAGGATGATCCACGAGCCGAGCGCGACGCCCACCGGGCCGAGCACGCGGCCGCCGGTGAAGAGGCCAAAGATCACCGCGCAGCCGATCACCGCGGCGGCGATCAGAGTCAGGATGATGGGCCGGGCGCGGTCACTCAGCTTGCCCCGCTTCCAGCGGGCGTGGATGCCCACCGACAGCAGCGCCAGGAGCGGCAGCATCGACAGAAGGAACGTCGGGTTGAAATACGGCGCCCCGACGGAGAGCTTGCCGAGATTGAGAGCCGATGAGATGAGCGGCGCCATCGTGCCCGCAAACACCGTCGCGCAGGCAGTCACGAGCAGGATGTTGTTGAAGAGGAGGAACGACTCACGCGCGGTGAGCTCGAACCCGGCCTCCGACTTGAGGAGTGGCGCCCGCCATGCGTAGAGCGCGAGCGCTCCGCCGATCATCACGATGAGGAAGGCCAGGATGAACGTGCCGCGTGTCGGGCTGGCTGCGAATGAGTGCACCGAGACCAGCACCCCGGAGCGCACCAGGAAGGTTCCGACGAGGCTGAGCGAGAAGGCGAGCACCGCGAGAAGCAGCGTCCAGCTCTTGAAGAGTCCGCGCTTCTCCGTCACGGCCAGCGAATGGATGAGCGCCGTCGCCATGAGCCACGGCATGAAGGAAGCGTTCTCCACCGGATCCCAGAACCAGAAGCCGCCCCACCCCAGCGTGTAGTACGCCCACCAGCTGCCGAGCGCGATGCCGCACGTCAGAAACGCCCACGCGGCCGTGGTCCAGGGTCGCGTCCAGCGCGCCCAATCTTTATCGAGACGCCCTTCGAGCATGGCGGCGCCCGCGAACGCGAAAGCCACCGCCAGCCCCACATAGCCGGTATAGAGGATGGGCGGGTGGCCGGCGAGGCCCGGATCCTGGAGGATGGGATTTAAGCTCTCGCCGTCGGGCCACGGCGGATCGAGGCGCAGGAACGGGTTCGAGGTGGCGAGAGTGTAGAGAAGGAAGCCGAAGCTGATGAGGCCGAGCACGCCGAGCACTCTGGATGCGAAAGCCTTCGGCAGGCGCGTGGTGCCGAACGCGGCCGCCACGGACCAACAGGCGAGCAGGAAGATCCAGAGGATGAGCGAGCCGGAGTGCGAGCCCCACACCGCCGCCACGCGATAGAAGAGCGGCAGCGCGGAGTTGGAATTCTCGGCGACATAGGCGACCGAGAAGTCATTGGCGACGAACGAGGCGACGAGGCACCCCATCGAGGCGGCCACCATGACGCACTGGCCCGTGACCGCCGGGGTGACGGCGGCGATCCAACGCTCGCGCTTGAGAGCAGGTCCGACGATGCCGAAGAACGCCTGCAATGCCGCAAGCAACATCGCCAGGATGAGGGTGAACTCGCCCAGCTCCGGAATCATTGCTGCTCCGCGGCGGGCTGCGACTGGCCGGTGCTCGCTGTCGGCTGCTGCAGCGCCTGGTCGCGCGATTCGCCATGGCGGGTATCGAGCTTCTGCCCGTCGATGCCGGGCGGCCGATAATACTGGTCGTGCTTGGCGAGCACCTGGTCCGCCTGGAAAGTCCCATCAGGCAGCATCTGGCCGAGCGCGATCACGCCGGCACCCTCACGGAAGAGATCGGGCAGTACGCCGGTGTAGACCACTGGGATCTGGCGCTTGAAGTCGGTGACCGTGAAGCGCACCTGCATGCTGCCGGACTGACGCGCGACGCTGCCCTTCTCCACCATGCCGCCCAGACGGAACTGCTGGCCCGGATGGAGGTTGCCCTGCGCGATCTGACTGGGAACGAAGTAGAAGGTGACGTTCTGGCGGAACGCGCTGAGCGCCAGGGCGCCCGCGATACTCACTCCCGCCAGGATGCCGAGCACCAGCACCAGCCGGCGTCGTCGAGGGGTCATTGCTCAATTCCTCCCATGGCGAGTCGCTGCAGCGCTTCCTTGCGCGAGCGCTCGAGGAGCCGGCGCGCCCATATGATGTTGAGCGCAACGACCGCGAACGTGACCGCATACGACGGCCACACATATGCCGCATAGCCGCCCATGTTGAAGAAAGCACTCATGCCTGCAGCGCCTCACGAATCCAGGTGGCCGAGCGCTCGCGGCTCAGCACCTCGCCGCGCACCCTGACGAGCAGCAGCGCGCCAAAGAGCAGCGTGAACCCGAGCAGCATCAGGAGAAGCGGAACGTACATGGAGGGCGGCATCGTGGGCTCGCCCAGCCTCATCACGGAGGGCGCCTGGTGCAGAGAGTTCCACCAGATGACTGAAAAATGAATGATCGGCACGTCCACCACACCCACGACCGCAAGCACCGCACTGACCCGGTCGGCCCGCTGCACATCGTCGAGCGCGGACCGCAGGCCCATGTAGCCAAGATACAGGAAGAGCAGGATCAGCTCCGAAGTCAGTCGCGGATCCCACACCCAAAAGGTGCCCCACATGGGCTTGCCGTAGAGGGATCCGGTGACGAGCGCCGCAAACGTGAAGGAGGCGCCGATCGGCGCGCAGCTCGCCGCGACTGCGTGCGCGACCTTCATGCGCCAGATGAGCCCCACGCCCGCGGCCACGGCCATGGTCACATACACCATGAGGGACATCCAGGCGCTCGGCGCATGGACATAGACGATGCGATAGCCCTCCCCCTGCTGATAATCCGGCGGCGCCAGCACCAGCCCGCCGATGAGACCCGCAATGATGAGCAGAGCCGCCGGCCACGCGAACCAAGGCGTGAGGCGACCGGCCACACGATAGATGTGCGGCGGCGAGGCGAGTCGGTGGAACCAGGTCCAGGCCATCGTTCTTTCCAGTCTCACTCCAGGTTGATGCGCACCGCGGCGGCAGCGGCGAGCGGTGCGAGCGTCAGGCCCAGCACGGCGAGCGCCCCGAGGAGCTGCAGCGGTACACCATAGGCTGCGCCATCGATCGCCAGTTCCGTCGCCCGGGCCCCGAAAATCAGCACGGGGATCTCGAGCGGCAGCGTGAGGAGCGAAAGCAGCGCCCCCGAGCGCCGGATGCCCAGCGTCAGGCCGGCGCCGATCGAGCCGATCAGACTGAGCGTCACCGTGCCTACCGCCACCGAGGCAACGATGCCCGGTATCGCAGAGCTGGGCGCGCCGAGCGCCATCCCCGCCAGAGGCGCCATCAGAGCGAGCGGCAATCCGGTGAGCAGCCAGTGCGCCGCCGTCTTCGCTGCCAGCAGCCAAGTCAGTGAGCGCCCCGAGAGCGCGTACTGCTCCAGCGTCCCGTCCTGCGCGTCATCGCGGAACAGCATCTCGAGCGCCAGCAGAGAGGATAGCAAGGCGGCCGCCCAAACCACACCCGCCGCCATGGGCTTCAGACGTGGGAGATCGGGGCTCACGCCGAGCGGAAAGAGCGTCGTGACGATGGCGAAGAAAGCGAGCGGCTGGATGAGTTGGCTCGGCTTGCGGAAGGCGAGCTTGAGATCGCGCGCCAGCACCAGGCGGGCCGCGGTCAGCGCCGACACGGAGCTACCCTCGCCATTGCGATCATGGCTCGCAGAAGAGTCAGGCTCGCGAACCGGCGTCGCGGCGTCGCGTCCCATGACACGCGAGTCACTCAAGCGTCAGCTCCATCCGTCGCAGTCCGTCCCCGGCAGACACCGCAAGCTCGTGATGCACCGCGGCTAGCGCGAGACCTCCCGCCTGCAGGTGTTCATCGATCAGTGCGCCGACGAGTTGCTGACCTTCGGAGTCGAGGTTCGTCGTCGGCTCATCCAGCAGCCAGAGGGGAACACGCATCAGTGTGAGTCCCGCGAGAGCTGCCCTGCGTTTCTGTCCTGCCGAGAGTGTTCGCACCGGACGATCCGCCCAATGCTCCCCACCGACGCGCTCGAGTGCGTGGTCGAGCTCTTGGCCGTCGACGTGCCGCCGGACCCCAACCCAGTAGTGGAGGTTCTCACGTGCGGTGAGCTCCGCCTTGAGCGGTGGCTCGTGCCCGAGATAAGCGAGTTGTGCGTGGAAGGACTGCATATCCGTGCGGATGTTCGCCCCGCACCAGGTGATCTGCCCTCCCTCCGGGTACGCGAGCCCGCAGGCGGCACGGAGAAGCGTTGTCTTGCCGGCCCCATTTGCCCCCGTGAGCTGCAGGCATTCTCCCCCGCTGACCCGAAATCCGACCCCGCGCAGGACATGGTGGTCGCCGCGCCAGAGGTGCACGTTATCCCCCTCGAGACGGTAGTCGGACATGGCTAATTGTCGCCGAGAAGCGTCATTAATTCAGTAGCTTATCACCAGCAGCTCCCTGGTCCCGCCTGACCCATCGCAACTTGGGTAGAATCCCCGCCCGCACCCCTTGCCCGGGTGGCGAAATCGGTAGACGCAAGGGACTTGAAGAGATTTGAGCACCCGGCGCGGAAACGCCCGGCGTGAATGGGGTCAAATTCGGTGGACCAGCAGCACGTCAGGGTGGCTGCAATACCGAGCTAAGCCGCGAGACATCGCGCGGAAAGTGTAGAGACTTGACGGCCCCCGCCTAAACCATGCCTCCAAAGGCGTGGCAGGGTGAAGGTAAAGTCCAGACCACAAATGCGCGCAGCGGCGATCATGAGCCAAGCACGCAGCAGTGAAAACTGTAGTGGTAAGAAAATCCCTCGGGGGCAACCCCATGCCGGTTCGAGTCCGGCCCCGGGCATTCTGGAAGGTGATACAACACCTTCCCAACCCGTCCTCCAACATCCCAACATTGCGCGGAAACCATGGAAATCGTAGGGTTTCCACATCGACACCCGCCGACTCCTGTCTACCGCCATCCAAGGGCATGATAACACGCCTGAGGTGCGAAAAGTGGGGTAAGCAGGGTCGGTGTGAGTCCCGGTTATCCCAATTTGGGGCGGAGTGGCGGCAATGTTGTCGGATGCGAAGATTCGGAGCCTTAGACCTAAGGAGAAGGCGTACAAGGTCTATGACGATCGCGGGCTGTATATGGTGGTCAACCCGAACGGGTCGCGGTGGTGGCGGTTCAAGTACAAATTTGACGAGAGGGAGCGCGGGATTTCGCTCGGCGTATACCCGGATGTGACGCTGCAATATGCGCGGGAGCAGCTGCAGGACGCCCGACAGCTCCTCGCTCGAGGGATCGACCCGAGCGTGCAGCGGCGGACGGTGAAGATCGCCAAGGTAGACACCTTCAAGCTGATTGCCGAGGAGTGGCTGGAGATGCAGGCGGAACGGCTGGCGCCGATCACTATGACCAAGGCGCGGTGGATTCTGGGGTCGTTCGTCTACCCTCGCCTGGGCTCGCGGCCGATTGCCGAGATCACTGCACCTGAGGTGCTCGGTGTGCTACGGCCGATCGAGAGCCGTGGGATGAACGAGACCACCCACCGGGCTTTGCAGCGCTGCGGGCAGATCTTCCGGTACGCCATCGCGACGGGGCGCGCGACGCGGGACATTACGTCCGACCTGCGAGGCGCCTTGGCGCCGGTCCTGGTGGAGAATCGCGCGGCGATTACGGAGCCGGCGAAGATCGGCGCCCTACTCCGCGCCATCGACGACTACATTGGACATCCGACGACGCTGATCGCCCTGAAGTTGTCCCCTCTCGTCTTTTTACGTCCCAGCGAGCTTCGGGCGGCAGAATGGAGCGAGATCGACCTCCAAACGGCTGAGTGGCGCGTACCAGCAGCGCGGATGAAGATGCGGGAACGGCACATCGTCCCGCTGGCCTCTCAGGCAGTCGCCCTCCTCGGAGAGCTCCGCAGTGTGACCGGCAAGGGCAGATACCTCTTTCCGTCGCTTCGCACCTCGGATAGGCCGATGTCCGTGAACACGGTGAATGCCGCCTTGCGACGCCTCGGCTATACACGTGATGAAATGACCGGACACGGCTTTCGAGCCATGGCCTGTACGTGCCTCAATGAACTCGGTTGGCACCCCGACGTCATCGAATTGCAGATGGCGCACGCGGAGCGGAACAAGGTCCGGGCTGCGTATAACCGGGCTGAGCGCTTGGCGGAGCGTAGAAAGATGATGCAGGCTTGGGCGGATTACCTCGATGGACTGCGCGCAGGCCGGCGCGAATCGAGGTCCATGGACGAAGTAGTTCAACGCGCGGAGAGAATCACGCAACCCGGGAACGAGGCTCAACGCCCGAGTAATTGCCACAAATCGGCAAAAAAAGGGGCTACCACCGGTTCTCAGCTGGAGCTATTTTGCGTCCTCGGTGGTGAGTGACGGCTGCTATCCAGCGATCAGAGGCTCGACCGAGGATGCTATGTGCGGTTCAAATCGCGTTGTCATTGATTCGGAAATCCATCACGGATGGCCAGTGATACGGGGCACGCGACTGCCGGTCACAGTCGTCGTTGGCAGCCTCGCTGGCGGGATGTCATTTGCCGAGGTCGAGCGCGAGTACGACATCACTGCTGACGATATTCGCGACACGCTGAGGTTTGTTATGGCGCTAGCGCAGGGATCGTTTCATCCGCTTCCCGCAGCATAGGCATTTCCTAAAGCGAACGCGACAATGCGAACGGTATATCTTGATCTCTGCTGCCTCAATCGGCCGTTTGACGACCAGCACCAGGCTCGCGTGCGGCTCGAGGCCGAAGCTGTCCTCGCGTTGATCGAGCTAGTGAGGCACGGCGAACTGAACTGGATCGGGAGTGACATTCTCGACTTGGAATCGAGTCGCCATCGGAACACCGACCAGCGGCGCGGGGTCGAAGCCCTATTAAGTTGCACCACCTCCAAAGTGGCGGCAGGAGACCGGGAACGACAAAGAGGTCGAGACCTGGAAGCCATGGGATTTGGCGCTTTCGACGCCCTGCACCTTGCCTGTGCCGAGAGTGCCGGTGCCGAGGTTCTATTGACCACCGATGATCGCCTGCGAAGCCGTGCTACCCGTGAGAACGCCCGACTGGCGGTTCAGGTGGAAAATCCGGCAAAATGGTTCTCAGAGGCCATTACACCATGAGCGCGGCAGTAGAGACTATCGACGGTGGCAGCGCGACCCCTGCTGAGCTGCGGCGGGTCGGAATTGACGCGCTCGTGAAGGCCCTGGGGCCAGTCGGAATGGCCCGGTTTCTCCAGCAGTTCGACCCTGGACACGGGGATTACACTGCCCAGCGGTACGCGATCCTAGGCAACCCGACCGTCGACGAACTTATGGATGAAGTGGAGCGACGGCGCGGAAGTCCACCCTCTAAATAGACAGCAGGCACATTGTCGGTCATCTGGTCTCAGCAGAATAGCAGTGCCACCACTACCACCATGCTGGCGACCAGCTCTTTCACGGTTGAGCAGCTGAACTAGCAGACTCTACGTCGCCTGGAGGAGGTGCAACCAGTTGCGACACTTCTGTGTGGTAGTGGAGTTCAACCCCTGCGTCTTCCGCCATACTATCGAGAACCAAGCCGTCAACCGACCCGCTGAACGCGCCCGCATCAGCCGCAATTTGTGCGAATTGCGAATCGGTGAGGTTGGTTACCGCAAACGCGATGACAGTTGAACCTGTTCCTACCAGGAAGAAGGATAGGCCATTCTGGGCTTGGAACGCGCCCCGAAAAGAGCGCTTGAACTCACTCGACGGAAGTGTCACACGCGCCTGCGGAGGTAGCCGGTGCCAGAATGTCAGCCATAGCACGGGCGTCCGATGAGTTTGCCTGTGCTTTGTAAACGCGAACTTCTCCGTCAGCTGCATCTGCGAGTATCCACGAGTCGGCCACGGTTTCCCTACATTCAGCCCATGCGCGAGCGAGTTTGTTGCTGGAGTTGAAACTCTTGTGGCGCGCAAGCCCGCTTTTGCATTCGCTAGCGCGAAAATATACCTGCGCTTCCGTGCAGCAAGTCCTGCCGGCCTGCGGAATTGGGGTGGTGGCCCTGAAGTGCAGGCATGCATAGACCACAAAGAGGTGGAGCATGTTCGACCCCCGAGACAGCTACGGCGAGAACGCCAACTCCTCGCGAGAATCTTGAGCAGCCGGGCGCGCTTCGCTTGCAGCGTAGGGCTCGGCGGCGCAGCGCGTTGGGCAAGCCAGTTATCGAGTAAGTTTCCTGGCGCTCTGCGGTCGGACGCTTGAGTGATCGCCTATAGGTCTTTCTCATAGCTATTTGTCTTTTGCTTGGGCCGGCGCCTGCTGCTTTACGGTGCTCCGGGGCGCGTCCGTTAGAGTGCCCGTAGCAAAGCTCTCCGAGACGCCGCCTCCTTGCAGGTGAACGATACGACCGCCAGTTATCTCACCCCTGGCATTGCGGGCCAGCTGGACATATCCTGCGTCCTCCAGCGCAATCAATATCGTGTTGTCTCGCCGGATTAGGTCTTGCTGGGAGTAGGAGCCGGCGACCCACCCGATGATGAGCGCAAGCAAACTGCAGACGATGTTTGGCAACCATGCGTGGCGAAAGTGTTGGAGCGCGCTCTCTGTTGACATGTAAACCCCTACTTTTGCAAGGCCCGCACATGTGCGATTATAGCGCAATGCCTGCCACAGTAACTGCCACTCAGATTCCATGGACCGCCATCGTCGGAATTGCCGGTATTGCCGGCACCGTCCTTGCCACGTATCTTACCAACCGCTCCGCGGCGGAACGCGTACGGCTCCAGCAGAACTACGAAGACAGCCGACGGTTTCATGCAGAGCGCAGAGAATTATATGGCAAGCTGCTCGCACAGGCGCAGACGTGTCGGGAGCTATCTGTCAGAAACCACAATCACGAAAATAATCCCCTGTCCGAGGATTCGGATGAAGCCATGAAACCGCTCGCTCTGGATGCCTTCCTCACGCTGAGCATGACCGGCAAGCAAGTGCAACTCATCGCTACCGCACCGACTCAGACGGCAGCAGATACACTTGTGAAAAATGCTACCGTGCTAATCATCCGGTCCGGCAAAGGCAAAGTGGAGTTTGACTTTGATAACAAAAAGCTTCACGAAGCGGAGACAGCCTTGAGGCCGCTCGCGCAGAGCTGTTGCCCTCAGAGGGTGGCGCAGTAGGAAGTCGCCCTTAACTAGTCCCGCATCCGCATGCGGCGCTGCTTCGCTTCGTAGTTAAGTGTCGGCGCGCCGAATTTGCGCTCACAAACGTGGCACTGATACACGTGGCGACCGGCGATGTCGATCCCCCACATATACACGGCACCCCGCATGTCAGGGCGACTGCCCTCGAGCCGGCCGCCGGACCACGTGGCCTACTGACCTGCTGGTCGATTTTCGGTCCAGTTAATACTTTGGGAGAATGGCCCTTCGGGAAGCGAGGGGACCATGAAGAAGAGCAGGTTTTCGGAAGAGCAGATGGTCAAGATCCTGCGCGAGGCGGACAAGGCGCCCGTGTCG
>DASXFY010000097.1:0-4347 GCA_036489335.1 Steroidobacteraceae bacterium | reverse complement strand
GCGCCAAACCATCAAGCTGCGCCGATACTCTCGATCGACGATTTTCAGTTGGTGATCTTCATCATCTGGTGTGCAAGAATCATCGCATTTCTCCAGCGATTTGTGCCCGAGAGATATTTGCCACCGCACGAGGACAGGGTGCCGCCGGCCTTGTTGAAACGATTGATTCACGAGTTGAAGAAGCTCACTCCGAAGTGGCAGTGGATGTCATCCGCGCGAGCGATTCCCTTCTCGCCTGCCAAGCTCGGTGACGAATTCTTCTACGCGATCGTAGCGCTCCGCATGAGCCGCCTGGAGCTGTGGCGGGCAGGCTACACGGATTGTGTCGCCGTCCTGGACGATGCGTACTCACTCCTGTACTCGATCGGAATCCACGCAAGAGAACGGAGACAACGCTCCAAATCGCAGCGAGTCGACCAGCCGACGCAGTGAAATGCCTTGTCCTGATCAGGTACGATCGGAAAAGCGGTGCCCGGCATTTCGATGCAGAGCGTCGGAACGAGAGTGCTGCGCTTCGCCCGCTCCGTCGACGTCATGCGGTGGTATTTGACGGGGAGTTTCGTTCTAGAGCCAATACCGTTCAATAGTGTCCTTTCGGCAGCCGTGTAAAAGGCGGCGGCGCCGCTACTCGGCTGGAAAGCGCGGCAGCGTGCGTCATGCAGTGCTCGGCGAATGCCGAGCGAGGGGTTGGCGGCCGTGGTCGTCGCCGAGGGTCGGCTGTCGGGCGCGTGGCTATCCGGTCACGGTTCGCTGCCGGTCTGTCCGCAGCGCTTCCATGGGCTGACGGGCGATGCAGCCGACGCGGTCGGTCTCGAGCATCGTCGAGCACCAGGCAATGACCTCCGTTGCCGACAAGTCGCACGTCCTCAGGGCCGCGATGACCACGCTCAAGCAGTCTTCGATGTCCCCGGCCATCAGCCCTTCATCGCTCATTTCGACCTGATAGCTTCCTTCCTTCATCAGCTCCAGCGAGAGCTCCATCGCCGGCCGCAACTGCCCCGAATCGATCAAGCGACCGAGGTTTCTCTTGACCTCGCTGTACGCCTCGTCGTCGTAGTCGAAGTTACGGTTGATCTGCCGCTCGTCGAAGTCGGTCGCGTCGGCGATGGCCAACCGCGTCGCGGTGACCAGTTCGTCGAGGGTTGTCGCGAGCTCAAACTGCGCGGTCAGTTGCCGGAGGATTCCACGGTCCGCCTCGGCCAACTCGACCAGGACAGCCACCAGTTCCGCTTTCTTGCAACGGGTCAACGCCTGCCGCAGTACGGACGCGGGCACGAGTGGCTGCCGAGATGGAACCGCTTTACTGGGCCTGGGCGGGCGTCTGGGCATGATCTCGATTTCCCTTGATGGTGCCTGCGTCGATCGACGATCGACTCGATCGGCCCGCACCGTCGAGCCTCAGCTCAGCGCGTCGCAGTAGTTCCATGGCATCCAACGCTCGGGACACGCGGCCAGCGCCTCGGCGTGCTGCTGCAACTCGGTCAGATAGTCGAACGGGTTCGCCTCGTTCAGCTGGCAAGTGTAGATCAAGCTCATGAACAGATCGCCAACCCGAGCCCCGTTCCGCGTCTTGTAGAACAGCGCGTTCTTGCGATGCAGGATGGCTTTCTTCAAGGCTCGCTCGCAGAGGTTGTTGTCCAAAGGCGCACCGGCCTGACGCAAGAACAGCGTCAGCTTGTCCCAGTGCTTGAGCGTGTAACCGATCGCCCCGCCGAGCGCCGAATTCGGTTCGGTACGCTTCTCCCCCAGTTGCCGCTCCAACCAATCGTGCAGCGCCTCCATCGTCGGTCCGCTCTCCTCCTGGTGGAACCGCAGCCGGGCCTCGGGCGACAGCCCACGTTCCCGCGCCGTCGCATCATTGCGATAAACCACGGCCAGCGATTCGAGCAGGTGGCGACACGGCTCGGGAAAGCGATCATAGACGTCGACGAACCGCCGCCGGGCATGGGCCAGACAGTTCGCCACGATCGTCTGCAGCTCGCCGGGCAAGTTGCGCGACAGCGCATCGCACATCTGGATCGGCGGCGGCAGCTCCGCGGCGCGGTGTTTGAGCACCTCCGCCAGGTTCTCACCCGCATGACGGCGGCCGCTGAAGAACAGCGCGACCCGATGGCCGTCGCGCAGGGCGACCACACCCGAGGTAAACAGACCCCGGCGCTCGTCCGCATCGTCCTCGGCGCCGGCCAGCGCCTCTTTCCGCGCGCGTTCGCCCATCAGTTCCAGGATCTTGACCGTCGTGTCGTCGTTGTGCAGCACCTCCCCTTGAGCCGCCTGCCGGATCAGCTCATCGAGCACGGGGGCGAGGCTCCCAGCCACCGCCTCCACAACGTCCCACTGGGTTGAGGCCGGCAGCGGGACGCCCAGGTCCCCCTGCAGGCCTTCGAGGCGGTTGAACGGCATTCCACTGCCGTACTTCAACAGGCCGATCATGCTGCCGGCCGTGGCGCTGTACTTCGTCGGGCCGGCCTCGGCGGGCGCATCGGCGGTAAAGACCTGGCCGCACAGGTGACAGCGCAGCTTCTGGAGCTGGTACACCGTCGCCGCCAGCGGCGGCTGGCCGGTGATCCGCACCAGCACGCCCGGCGCCTTGTCGTAGACGGTTCCCTCGCCGCAGGCGGGGCAGGCATCGCCCGCACGGAGCGACGGGTGCGGAATGTCAATCCGCTCGGCGCCCCGGTAAGCCTCGGCGCCGTTGCGCCCGTGACCCTTGGCGGCCGTCGTGTCCGATTCGCCGGTGTTCCCTGCGCCGGCAGTCGATTCGGGCCTGGCCGCTTCGGGCGGCGCAGCGGGGTTCGGCGGCCCGTTCTTCGGTCCCACCACGGCCTCGGTCTTTTCCGTGCGCGCCCCGAAGAGAAGCTGACGGAGCCGGCGAATCGAGGTGTCCTTGTCCTCCACCAACTCGGTCACGTAGGAGTACGACTCGAAGACCCTGCGAACCAGAGTGCTGTCCTTCTCATCGAGCGCTTGCTCGACGCGGCGCAGGACGTCCTCCAATTCCTCGCTGTCCACTTCCACCAACTCCAGCGCGTGTCGCATCCTGCAGCCACCGGTTGACCGAGGAGAGGCTTCGCCGGCCATCTCCCTGAGGGCCAGCGTGGCATCCCATCCAGGCTCCAGTGAAGCAATCCGGCCGCGATCGTGCAAGAGCCCGTCGCCGCCGCGTCAAGCGGGCGGCCCGACCGGCCGCCAGTCGGCCGCCGCGCCCGTTCGCGTCGGGTCACCGGCTGAGAGTAATACCGCGAGCTGATGCGCAGCGAGGCGCGTTGCCGCGCCGTCGGCCGCCGAGGGCCACCACGGGAAGCGGCCCTGAGAGAGCCGCTTGTGGCAGAGCCAAAATCCTTGGCCGTCGTACATGAGCAGCTTCACGGCCGTCGCCTTGCGATTGCGGAAGACGAAAACGGCTCCGGCGAACGGGTCGTGCTGGAGGGACTCCAGGCAGAGCCGGGCCAGGCCGTCGATGCCGCGACGAAAATCGACCGGCTGGACCGCGACGAGGACCTTCATCTGGGGCGTAATCTGGAGCATCACAGGTCGTTCCAGAAGCCGCGTGCGAGCGCCTCGATATCGGCGGCGTCGTAGCCGAGCAGTTGCACGCGCACGGTGACACCGGAGCCGTTATCCAGTTCGACCTGGCATTGCTTGGCGACCAAAGCCGGAGTCGTGAACTCGACGAACGTGGGGCCGCCTGACGGCGGTGGCGCTGTGGCCGATGTGTCGGCCCGTTTCTTCAAGCTGTAGTAATCGAGGCCGAGCGCCGTCGCGGTACGGCTGACCCCGTGCGTTTTCGCCAGACGTACGGCGAGCGCCCAGAGTGGTTGCGGGATCCGCTCGCCGAGTGCTCGCCGCTGGCGCCAGGCTTGAAATCGTGCGCGCCCGCGCACCAGGTCAGACGGCATCGGCCCACGCTCATACGCGTCCATCGCGATCCTCCAGGAAGAGGATCGCCACCCTAACAAATCAGCCAAACGGATTCAGGCAGCCCTGCCGGAAGGACACGATATACCACTCTCGCTCGCGGCGGTCTTTCACATAGTCGAGGAGGCGGACGTTGTGGCCCCACGGAATTTGTGCAACAAGCTGTTGCACAATTGGCTCGTCGGGCCAGGCTTCTCCGAAAGCCTGCATGTATTTGAGGTTGCGCGGCGAGAGCCCGCTCATCTCCGGGAACGCATGCCGCAGGTCGGCCGCCAGGCGTTCGATGACCTTCGCGCCCCATCCCGCCTGCTTCTGCCGCGCGAGGATCTCACGACCGATCTGCCAGTAGAGCAGGACCAGCTCCCGATTGACCGCCAGCGCAGCCCGAACCTGGGCCGAGCGAATCCGCTCCTTGAGCTGCCCGAGGAGTTC
>DASXFY010000099.1:0-3090 GCA_036489335.1 Steroidobacteraceae bacterium | reverse complement strand
TCCTGGGGTATCGTGCGCGCCAACCCGTCCGTGACCTTTCCCTTATCCTAAAAGCCGAATCGTTCCCGGCCAGGTCTCATCTGTTTCCTGGAGTTTGATTGCATGACGAAGATCTACGTCGGAAACCTTCCGTTTTCGGCCACTGAGAGCGAGGTCCGTGAGCTGTTTGCGCAGCACGGCACCGTCGAGTCCGTAAGCCTCATCACCGACCGGGATACCGGCCGGCCCCGCGGCTTCGGGTTCGTGGAAATGGCGCGAGCCGATGCTGCCAAAGCGATTCAGAACCTGAATGGCAAGGAGCTCGGCGGACGTGCCCTGCGGGTAAACGAGGCGCAGGAGCGCACCGGCGGCGGCGGCGGCGGCGGCGGCGGACGGGGCGGCGGCGCCCCCAAGCGCTGGTAAGCAGCCAATCTGAAGGCCGGCCTTCCTGGGGCCGGCCTTTTTCTTTGGCCGGCGTCAATACGACGCGGAGCCGAGGGTGTAGCGGACGCTCAGCTGCCCCTGGTTGTCCGTGACCGGGCGGTAGTTGTCCGTGTCTTCTCCCCAGTTGTAGGAGCTGCTGGTCACGTGCAGCCATTCCAATGTGACCGTCCAGCTCTTTCCTGCATCGAACACGTAAGCAACGGTCCACGCGTGACCGCTCTGCTGCCCGTCGGCCTCCGCGTTGCGGCTGTCGACCTCGAAGCGGTCGTAGCGGGCGCTCAGCATCTGGCGGCCCCAGCTCTTCGATAGCAGCAGGTAGCTGGCATCGAACGGCCAGTCGAGCGTGGTTCCGGCCGGGGCGATCTCCGTGTGCCCTGTCATCCACTGAGCGATTACCGTCCAGCCCGCACCGTATTCCAGGCGTGCGCCCGCGGTGTTGAAGGCGGTGTGCCACGCGAGAACGTGCGCCGCAGCGTCTGATGCCGACGGGTCTGCACGGTTGTCGTATCGCAGCGCCGTGATCAGCAGGCGCCCCGGATCATCGAGGTCCAGGCCGCTGTAATATCCCGCACGTCCATCGATCTCACGGAATGGCTCGATGTAGGCGCCGCCAGGGCTCTCGAGCCTCCCGACGGTGTCGAAGAGCGGTGTCTGGCGATCGTCGAGTATGAACCCGCCGTCGGCAAGCGCTGCGCCCGCCCCCTCATTCCAACCGAACGCCCCCGCGACGGCGCCGATGTCGATTGGCAGCCCGGTGCGCGTGCCGAGCCAGTCCACTTTGGTCTCCACACCCAGGGTGCGCAGCTCCTCGGCGACCCAACTGTTCAGCGCCGAGTATGACAGCGTGTAGGGAGACGCCCACCCTCCCGCCCGGTTCTCAAGCGAGATGGGCGCGTAAAACGCCCCGGCCTTGACGCGCACCCGCAGGTTATCGCGCGGGTAGGGCCGAAACTGCAGATACGCCTCGGTCAGACCGAACGGATGCGTGTAGGAACGATCCCAGGCAGAGGCGTCGAGATGGACTCTCCAGACCTCGCCGAGCGGCGTGTCGAAGGCCAGGCGCAAGCGCCCGAGCTGCAATGCCGACTGCCCCTGACCGAATCGCGTCGGGCTGTAGCCGCCGTCGAGCACCGAGGTCGTGGCATCGGAGGCCACGGCACGAAGATCGAGATCCAACTCCCAGTCGCCCGCGCGGGCGGCCGTGGCAGCCAGCAGCGCGGTGCCGGCAAGCGCCAACAGGGTTGGAGTTGCGCGCATCAGTAGCTGTCCCACGAGGGTGCCCCGCCTTCCATGGGCGCAGGCCGCAGGGGTTTCGTCAATTGCAGAGTCAACGCCGCGCTGTCCCCGGTATCGATGGAGAGCTCGCGAACCAGTGTCGGCGTCTGCTCGCGCATCCGCGGATGCCAGACCGTCATCTCGTAGCGGCCTGCCGGCAATTGAGCGGACCAGGCGCCGTGCGCGTCGGTGGCCCCATAGAAAGGCGCGTCCGTCACATAGATGTATCCGATCATCCAGTCATGGATGTTGCAGCCCAGGATGACGATTCCAGGGCGGTCGAACAGCACCGGCGCGTACGGTTTGCCCCGATACAGAGGCAGCTGGAAGCGCTTGGGCGCAGAGAACGAGTAGATCTGGTGACTCACCGAATCGCTGTTGGGAAAGGACACCGTCGACCCCAGGGCGATCACCAGCACCTCGGGCACGAACATGCGATGCATCTGATCCATGACCGCGTGGGTCGGAGCCGGCCCGGGCAGCTTTCGGCCCAACGGCTGCACGGTGACGACGGCGTCAGGCAGGGGGTGACCGTCCGGCAGCTCTACCGCAATGGAGAGGGTCGCCGCCGCCGACGGGGCGGCTCGTAGGAGCGCGCAGAGCAACACCACCGCAGCGATAGCGGTGGGGATCGCGCTGCGAAACGCGCGGCTCAAGCGTGCTGAAAGTCTCATTCCTCCCACCGGTGGCTCGCGCCGCAGCCCTGCGGCGCCTACGATGCGACTTATTCGAGCGGATTTGATGGGCAGTTTCCGCAAACGACTTCTCGTGCTGATCATTGGTCTGGCGGTTCTAACCCAGACTGTGACGCTGTTTGCAGTGCTGGCGAGCACCGCGCGCAACGTGGAGGCGCGCGGCGCCGAGCAGCTGACCGCAGCAGGCACATCCGTGGATCAGCTCATCCGCTACCGGGCCGAGCAGCTCGCGAGCGCAGTGGCCGTGCTGGCCGAGGATTTCGGCTTCCGCGAGGCGGTAGCGAGCGGTGATGGGCCGACGATGCTTTCCGCTGCCGGCAACAACGCCCGGCGGATTGGCGCCGATCTCGTACTCCTACTGAATACGCAGGGACGGGTGCTCGCCACCAACGCGCCTTCCGATGCTCACGTCGGCTCCTCAATCGGCGGCCTGCTGCTCGGGGACTCCGGCGGGCGGCACGAGCGGCCGCAGTTCATGGTGCTGGGCCGCCGGACCTACCAGTTCTTTCTCGCTCCGGTGCGCACGCCGGAGATCATCGCCTGGGTGGCCATGGGATTTGCGGTCGACGATGCGCTCGTACGCAAGATCCGCGATCTTGGCGGTGTGGAGGTCACACTCGGCGTAGCGGGACCCGCAGGCTTCGCGCGTGTCGCCTCGAGCCTGCCGGAAGCCGGGCAGAGCGCATGGCGCGCCTAT
>DASXFY010000078.1:0-37336 GCA_036489335.1 Steroidobacteraceae bacterium | reverse complement strand
TCGTCTGGGTCGACTATTCGTTTCCTCTCGAGGAAGGCCGCAAGGCTCTCGGGCGGATCATCGAGTCGAGCCCGCTATGGGACCGGCGCTTCTGGAACCTGCAGGTCACCGACACGAGCGAGAGAACCATGCAGCTGCGGGTGCTCGCGACGTCCGAAGACTCGTCGAAGTCCTGGGACCTGCGCTGCGAGATCCGTGAGAAGTTCATCGCTTACATCCAGGAGCATCATCCCGGCAGCCTTCCGGTCGTGCGCGCGCAGGTGGTAGGGACGCAGGAGCCAGCCGGTCTGATGCGCACGACCGCCTGAGAGGCGCGTCAATCCGGAACTCCACTCTGCGGATGCCTGTGGCTCTGACACTCGAGGCAGAAGCTGACCTCGGACGCCCACGCCTCATCGATTTTGAACAACTTTTTTGGATGGCGGAGAGGGTGGGATTCGAACCCACGTGCCGGTTTTACCCGACCATCCGATTTCGAGTCGGCGCCGTTATGACCGCTTCGGTACCTCTCCGGCCTGCCGAAATCCGTCGAAAACGCCGCATTATGGTTAATGGGCGTGCGCATCGGGACCCAGGGGCTGGGAGCTGATATTCTAGCCTAAGCATTTGAGCCCAGTGGGGGTTTGCATTGACGCTGACTGGCGCCCGTAGCTGTCTGAGGCGTGCCAAAGGAAGGGTGGTGATGACGATCGCGGCCACTACCCTGCTTGCGAGCTGCTCCCAAGGCCCCTCCGCCCTGCAGCAGATTCGCGCCCGAGGCGAGCTGCGGGTAGTGACCCTGAACCTGCCGACCTGCTACTACCTGGGCGCCCAGGGACCCGAGGGCCTGGAGTATGACCTGGCGAGCCGGTTTGCCTCCCAGCTGGGTGTTCGCCTCAAGATTTACGCTGTCCCCAACGAAGCCGCCATCCGCTCCGAGCTGTCCTCGGGGCACGCCGATATTGCGGCCGCGCAACTCACCGCCGGCTCTTCCTGGTGGCGGGTCGGGAAAGCGGCGGCCCCCTACGCCCAGATCCCGCAATTGGTGGTCTACCGTCGCGACGAGGCACAGCCCCGGGATACCCTGCAGCTGGAGACCGCGAGGCTCGCAGTCCAGGCCGGCAGCGCTCAGGAGCAGCTGCTCGCACGGATGAAGCAGATCCTGGCGCCGCACCTCACCTGGGTGGAAACGGCACCGAGCTCCGCCGACCCGCTGGAGGATGTCGACTCCGGGCAGGCGCGCTATGCGATCGTCGACGCTCGGACCTACTCCTACGCCCATCATCTTTATCCGGACATCAGAGTGGGCTTCGGCCTACCCGAGAAACGCCCCGTCCAGTGGATAGTACGCGGGGGAGACGATGACCTCCTCCGGGCGGTGAATCGCTTCTTCCAGGTCGAGGAGACCTCCGGTGAGCTCCCTCGCCTGATGCACAAGGACTCCGGGGATACGAGCTCGTTCCAGTACCAGGAGCTGCGCCTCTTCCAGGCCTCCCTCACGCAGCGCCTGCCGCATTACCGCTCCTGGTTCGAGCAGGCCGCAACCCAATACGGAGTCGACTGGCGGCTGCTCGCCGCCATCGGCTTTCAGGAATCGCGCTGGGAGCCGCAGGCAAGCTCACCGAACGGCGCCATGGGCGTCATGATGCTGACTTCCAACACCGCGCAGGCGATGGGTATCAAGAATCGTGCGGACGCGCGTGAGAGCATCTTCGCTGGAGCGCGCTATCTCGACCAGGTGCGCAGCATGGTTCCGACGCACATCCCGGAGCCTGATCGCACATGGTTCACGCTCGCGGCCTATAACGTCGGCTTCGGACACGTGGAAGATGCACGCATCATCGCCCAGACGCTCGGCAAGAACCCGGACTCCTGGGCGGATGTGAGCCAGGAAATGCCCAAGCTCGCCGAGGCCCGCTGGTACGCCCGGGCGAAGTGCGGCTACGCACAGGGCTGGCAGCCGGTCGAGTACGTCGAGCACGTGCGCCAGTTCATGCAGCTGCTCGAGTGGCAGCCCGACGATGGCGTACCGCACATGACGGTCGCTGACGCGGAGCCGGCAGCGCTGCCGCCCCGCAACGGCGGCTGACGCTCGAGCACGATCGAGTCGACTCGCCCCGCGAGATCTCAGCATGACCACCGAATCCGCCGAGCACGCAAGCTGGGCCGACTTCGAGCGGGTCGCACTTCGCGCCGGCACCATCCGCAAGGTGGAGTCGTTTCCGCAAGCGCGCAAACCGGCCTACAAACTCTGGATCGACTTCGGGCCGTTCGGAATCAAAGCCTCGAGCGCGCAGCTCACCGCTCTATATACACCCCAGGATCTGCTCGGACGTCAGGTGATCTGCGCCACCGGCCTGGGACACAAGCGAGTGGCAGGCTTCAAGTCCGAGGTGCTGGTCACCGGCTTCGCGCGCGAGGATGGCGCGATTGTGCTCGCTGCTCTGGAGCGTGCCGTGACCGACGGCAGCCTACTCTGCTGACCGGACCCGACAACACTCAGCCGCGGCGCGCGGCAAAGAATTCTTTGAGCAGGTTACCGCACTCCTCCATCAGCACGCCGCCGAACACATCGACCCTGTGGTTGAGTCCCGGCAGCGCGAAAATGTCGGTCACGCTGCCCGCCGCCCCCGCGCGCGGATCCCAGGCGCCGAACACCAGCCTGCGCACGCGCGCATGTACGATCGCCATTGCGCACATCGGACAGGGCTCCAGGGTCACGTACAACGTGGTATCTGTGAGCCGGTAGCTGCCCAGCGCCTGCCCTCCGGAGCGCAGCGCCTCTATTTCCGCGTGTGCCGTCGGATCGCTGGCGGCGATCGGGCGGTTCGCCCCTCTGGCGATGATGTGATCCCCGCTCACCAACACCGCACCGACCGGGACCTCGCCGGCCGCCCGCGCCGTATCGGCCTGTTCGAGCGCGAGACGCATGAAGTCGATGTCACCCGGCACAGCAGCAGCCTTCGTCAGGGGTCCCGCGATCCGGTCACCTTGGCCCGCAAGCGACCGCTGGCCAGACGCGCCTCGATCTCCTCACCCGCCGGGACTGCCTTCGCATCACTGACCACAGTGCCGTCCGCACGGGTCACGATCGCGAAGCCGCGCGCCAGCGTCGCCAGCGGACTCGCCATATCGAGAGCTCGCTTCGCAAGCTCCACACGATGCGACAGACGCGACCGATACTGCTCCATCGCATGCTCCAACCGCGATCGCAGGACCTCTTCCCGGCGACCACCCTCGCGGGCGAGGTGGGCCGGCGACCGCTGGATCAAACGCGACACGGCCTCGCTCAGCCGATGCCGGCGCGTGTGCAGCACGGCGGTGGCAGCCCCTGCAAGGCGTTGCTCGAGGTCATCGACGCGCTGTGCCTGATGCACCAGGCGCAAGCCAGGATGCGCCTGCTTCAGCCGCATGCCCACGGCCGCGATCCGACCCGACACAACACGCAGCTCTCGCCGCATGCAAGCACTCATCCGGCCATGCATCCGTGTCAGAGCCTCCAGACAGGCGACGCTGTCCGGTGCGACGAGCTCTGCGGCTCCGGATGGCGTCGGCGCGCGGGCATCCGCCGCGAAATCGGCGATAGTGAAGTCGATCTCGTGGCCGATGCCGGTGACCACCGGAATCGCGCACGCACGAATGGCGCGCGCCACGCGCTCGTCATTGAAAGACCACAGGTCCTCCAGTGAGCCTCCACCCCGCGCGAGAATCAGGACATCGCAGTCCATGCGTGCGGACGCCAACTGCAGCGCGTGCACGATTGCCGGCGCCGCGGCCGCACCCTGCACGGCAGTTGGATATACCAGCACCGCGGCCGGCGGGAACCGGCGCGCCAGAATGTTGAGAATATCGCGAACGGCCGCCCCCGTCGGTGAGGTGACCACGGCGATGCGCCGCGGAAAGCGCGGCAGGATGCGCTTACGGTCGCTCGCAAACAGGCCCTCGGCGGCGAGCTTCGCCTTCAGTCGTTCGAACTCGCGCTGCAGCGCACCGACTCCGGCCTCCTCCAGGTGGTCGACGATCAGCTGGTATTCGCCGCGGGCCTCATAGAGGCTGACGCGCCCACGCGCAACCACCTGCTGACCCGCCCGGGGCGTGAACCCCAGCACCGTGTTCTTCAGCCTGAACATCGCGCAGCGCAGCTGCGCGCCGCGGTCCTTCAGCGAGAAGTACCAATGACCGGATGAGGGCTGGGTGAAATTCGAAAGCTCCCCCGCCACCCAGACGACCCCCAGGCCGCGCTCGAGCAGTATCCGAACCTCTTGATTGAGCCGGGAGACGGTATAGACGCTGCGTCCAGGAGCGGCGTCGGGCTCGGTGCCTGGGAAGAGGTCGGCGGGCATGGCCGGCCACCATAGCATGAGGTTTACCGCGGCGCCCTTCGTGCGTAGAATTAGCTATGCGAATCCTCGAAGAAGCCCTCACCTTCGACGACGTCCTCCTCGTCCCGGCCTACTCGGAAATACTTCCCCGGGAAGTCGACCTGGCGACGCGCGTCACCCGCCGCATCCGGCTCAACCTTCCCCTGCTCTCGGCCGCCATGGACACGGTCACCGAAGCACGCCTCGCCATCACCATCGCCCAGGAAGGCGGCATCGGCATCGTTCACAAGAGCATGACCATCGAGGCGCAGGCCCGCGAGGTCGGCCGCGTGAAGAAGTTCGAGAGCGGCATCATCAAGGATCCGATCACCGTCTCCCCGAATATGAGCATCCGCGAGGTGCTCGAGCTCACGCGCTCACGCGGCATCTCCGGCGTGCCGGTGGTCATCGGCAGGAAGGCGGTTGGAATCGTCACGCACCGCGATCTGCGGTTCGAGCAGAAGCTCGATGCGCCGGTCTCCTCGGTCATGACGCCGCAGGATCGGCTGATCACCGTGCGCGAGACCGCACCCAAGGAAGAGGTGCTGGAGCTGCTGCACAAGCACCGCATCGAGAAGGTTCTGGTCGTCAACGGCGATCACGAGCTCACCGGCATGATCACGGTGAAGGACTTCCAGAAGGCGACGGAATTCCCGCGCGCGTGCAAGGATGAGACCGGGAGGCTCCGTGTCGGCGCCGCCGTCGGGACCACCGCCGACACCATGGATCGCGTAGCGGCGCTGCGCGAGGCTGGAGTCGACCTGGTGGTCGTCGACACGGCGCACGGGCATTCGAAGGGGGTCATCGCGACCGTCGAGCGTATCAAATCCCAGTGGGGCGAGCAGCAGCAGGTGATCGCAGGCAACATCGCGACCGCCGAGGCGGCGCAGGCCCTGGTGAGCGCGGGGGCTGACGGGATCAAGGTCGGGATCGGACCAGGCTCGATCTGCACGACACGTATAGTTGCCGGCGTCGGCGTACCGCAAATCTCCGCGGTGGCAAACGTTGCCGAGGCACTGCGCAACAGCGATGTGCCGGTGATCTCCGACGGCGGCATCCGCTTCTCCGGCGACATCGCCAAGGCGATCGCCGCCGGCGCTCACGCCGTCATGATCGGTAGCCTCTTTGCCGGAACCGAGGAGTCCCCGGGTGAGGTCGAGCTCTACCAGGGCGCTTCCTACAAGTCTTATCGCGGCATGGGCTCACTCGGCGCCATGGCGGAGCGACACGGCTCCGCCGACCGTTACTTCCAGGACGCCGCGTCGGAGCTCGAGAAGCTGGTCCCCGAAGGCGTCGAGGGCCGCGTCCCTTACAAGGGTAGCGTGGTCACGATCCTGCAGCAGCTTGCGGGTGGCCTCAGGGCTGCGATGGGTTACACGGGCAGCCGCAACATCGCGGACCTGCGAACGCGCCCCGTGTTCGTCCGGATCACCAATGCCGGTGTCCGTGAGAGCCACGTACACGATGTCTCGATCACGAAAGAGGCACCCAACTACCGGGTGTCCTAGGAGCCCATGGCCAGCGTTGCCCGACCCGCGCCTTCCACGGCGACACACGCGGACATCCATGCCCACCGCGTTCTGATCCTCGACTTCGGGGCGCAATACACGCAGCTCATCGCGCGCCGTGTGCGTGAGCTCGGGGTCTACTGCGAGATCCATCCCTGGGACATCACGGACGCGGAGGTACGCGTATTCCAACCGCGCGGGGTGATTCTCTCCGGCGGCCCGGAATCGGTAACCGCCGCCAGTCCGCCGAAGGCGCCCGCGGCAGTGTTCGAACTCGGTGTACCCGTGCTCGGCATCTGCTACGGGATGCAGACGATGGCACAGCAGCTCGGCGGCCGCGTCGTGGGCTCGACGGAGCGGGAGTTCGGCTACGCCGAAGTAACCGTGACCGGCACGAGCCGACTGCTCGATCATCTCGAGGACCGTCGCGACACCCAAGGCAAGCCGGTTCTCGATGTCTGGATGAGTCATGGCGATCGCGTCGGCGCCCTGCCGGAAGGCTTCACTGTCACCGCATCCACGGGCTCGATCCCATACGCCGCGATGGCGGACGAGCGTCGGCGGTATTACGGCGTGCAGTTCCACCCGGAGGTAACTCATACCACTCAGGGTGCACGCCTCCTCGAGCGTTTCGTACGCGAGATCGCCGCTTGCGATGCGCTCTGGAGCACGGGCAACATCATCGAGGATGCAATCGAGCGCGTCCGCGCCCAGGTCGGAAACGGCAAGGTATTGTTGGGCCTCTCGGGTGGCGTGGACTCCTCCGTCGTTGCCGCGTTATTGCATCGTGCTATCGGCGACCAGCTGGTTTGCGTCTTCGTCGATCACGGCCTGCTGCGCCTCCATGAAGGCGACCAGGTCATGGCGACGTTCGCTGAGTATCTCGGTGTGCGCGTCATCCGCGTCGATGCCGAGGCACGCTTCCTTGCGGCGCTCGCGGGCGTCGAGGATCCCGAGGCCAAGCGCAAGATCATCGGGCGAACCTTCGTCGAAGTATTCGACGAGGAGGCCGGGAAGCTCTCGGGCGTCGGGTTCCTGGCCCAGGGCACGATCTATCCCGACGTCATCGAATCGGCCGGCGCACGCACTGGCAAGGCCCACGTCATCAAATCGCATCACAACGTCGGCGGCCTGCCGGAGAAGATGAACCTGAAGCTGGTGGAGCCGCTGCGCGAGCTGTTCAAGGACGAGGTTCGCCGGCTCGGTGTCGAGCTCGGCCTGCCGCGTGAGATGGTGTATCGCCACCCCTTTCCGGGCCCCGGTCTCGGCGTACGGATTCTCGGTGAGGTCCGCAGGGAATTCGCCGACCTGCTGCGCCGCGCCGACGACATCTTCATCGACGAGCTGCGCAAGCACGATCTCTACGATCGAACCAGTCAGGCTTTCGCCGTCTTCCTGCCGGTGCGGTCGGTCGGCGTGATGGGCGATGGCCGTCGCTACGATTATGTCGTCGCCCTGCGCGCCGTCGAGACGATCGATTTCATGACCGCTCACTGGGCCCGACTGCCCTACGAGTTCCTGGACCACGTCTCACGCCGGATCGTCAATGAAGTCGCCGGCATCTCCCGCGTCGTCTACGACATCTCAGGCAAACCTCCTGCGACCATAGAGTGGGAGTGACGCTCAGAAGCAGGGGTCTTTGGCTTGGATATTAGTCCGATGATCAGCATCGAGATATGTATCGACGTTCCTGACCTGGCGCGCGGCATCCGCTTCTACGCGGACGCTTTCGGATTCACCAAGACGGCGGAGCCTTATCCGGGTGTTGCCGTCCTGCAAGCCGGCGCAGCGTCGCTCACCCTTCTGGAGAAGGGCGAGCAAAGCAAACCCTCCCCGATCACACGGGATGTACGGCACTATGGTCGTCACTGGACGCCAGTGCACTTGGATTTCCACGTCGACGATTTCAAGACCGCATTCGATAAAGCAGTTCGAGCAGGGGCCATCAAGGAGCAATCCTTCGAGGACCCTGAGCACGGCTCGATTGCGTTCTGCGCCGACCCGTTCGGTAACGGGTTTTGTATTCTGGAGAGCACTGCCAAGTAGCGTCGGCATCGAGGATGCCCGGGGGTCTCGGAGGCGCGATGACCGCAATTGAGGCGATCGAGGCTGTCGACCAGCATCTGCGTCACGGTGAACCCCTGCTCGCCTACAACGCGGTGCAGGCGGGGCTCGCCCTCTGGCCGGACAACCTCAGACTCCGACAACTCAAGGGCCTTGCGACCGCCCGCAGTAGGGACGCCGAGCGGGCCAACAAGCTGCTGCGCGAGCTCGCCGATGCCGGCCACGCCGATGCGGAAGCGCTGGGCATCCTGGCGCGCACGCATAAGGATCTGGCGCTCCGGGCCGACGATGCAGCCGGGCGCGCGCAGCACCTCGGCGCCGCCTTTGGCATCTATCAACGAGCATACGAGGATGCGCGCTCGAGCAGGTCTGCGGCTATACGGGGATCAACGCCGCCGCGACGCTCCGTCACCGGGCTCGACGGCTCGACTTGACTCGCTTCCGATGTGTCGCCTGCTTCACGCGATTACCGCAGATACCCATGCTGCACCACCGCCGCACGTGACCCCGGGTGTGGTCGGCGAAGATCAAAGTACAGCGCGGCCCTTCGCAGGCCCTGACGTTGGAAAAGTCCTCGGCGCTGAGCAGACGCGCGAGCGTTTCTCCGATGGGCAGGAGTAACGTCTCCGCGGAGCGCCAGTGGCGCACGACCTGCAACTCGAGCGCAGCGGGTCTGCCGCTGGGCGCCGGGACGATCCGGTAGTACGCTTCGTCCCTTCCGAGCAGCCGGTTCAGTGGCTGCAGCTCGGCAAGATCCATCAATGCAAGAGGTCGGCCTTTGTGCTTCAGCACGAAGCCTCTGAACCATTCGCGCAGGTCACGGGCCTGAGCCGCGATCGCGTCGAGCTCACCGGGCCGCGCCTGCCGGCGCACTTTCCTGAGCACATCCGCAGGCGCGAGTCGGGCCTGTTCCAGCCAGCTCAGCAACCCTTCACCGTCGTCGATCCAATCGATGGTCGCATCGGACGGCGTCGCCATCGAATTCAGAAAATCTAATCCTGGCGCATCACCAATGAAGATCGCGGGACCGTGCGGACCCATCTGTTCTCCGATTCGCGGCCGGATGCCGGCCCGATGCCATACATTCATAACCAATGAAATCCGTCTTGACAAGTTACGGATCCTGTAGTAACCATTATAAATAATTTTATCTGGTTACTAGTTACAAGCGTGAGCAGAGCAACCCATGCCCTCGAATGACACCAGCGTCGTACTGGTCCCTGGTGCCTGGGCCGACGGCTCGAGCTGGGCGAAAGTGATCGGGCCCCTGGCCGCTCTGGGCATCAGGATCGTCGCAGCGCCGCTGCCGCTGACATCGTTTGCCGATGATGCAGCGGCGCTCGAGCGCACTCTGGATCGCGTGCAGGGACCCGTGGTGCTCGCGGGCCACGCGTACGCCGGTGCCGTCATCGGAGCGGCGCGCGACGACAAAATCAAAGCGCTCGTCTACGTCGCGGCCCTGGCCCCGGACGAGGGCGAAACGGTCGCGGATGTCTTCTACCGTGTGCAGCCACATCCGCAGGCGCCAAAGCTGGCTCCCGACAGCCACGGGCTGATCTACCTGCCCGATAGTGCTTTTGGGACGGCCTTCGCCCCCAACGCGCCCCCCGAGACCCATGCCCTGCTCGCCGCGGTTCAGCGGCCGATCTCACCCGCGTGCATCACCGTGCGCATGGCGCGTCCGCTGTGGAAGGATCGCCCGAGTTGGTTTCTCGTGGCAGAGCAGGACCGCATGATCGTTCAAGAGACGCAGCGCTTCATGGCGGAGCGGATGAAGGCGCGGGTGCATTCCCATCCAGTCGATCACACGCCGCTCGTGACGGCCCCCGCCGTTGTCGTGGACATCATCCGCGAGGCAATCGGGGCGAGCACCGCGCGCTGAACCCACATCGGATGACAGCAATCCCGGAGAACCCCATGACGACCCTCCACTTTCGAACGGCCGACGTCGACGGTTGCAAGATCTTCTATCGCGAGGCAGGCCCGGCGAATGCACCGAAACTCCTGCTGTTGCACGGCTTTCCAAGCTCGAGCCACATGTTTCGCGACCTCATTCCCCTGCTCGCCGATCGCTTCCACATGATCGCTCCCGATCTTCCCGGCTTCGGTCGATCCGACCTGCCGGAGCGCGGCTACACCTTCGAGAAAATCGCGAACACGATCAGCCGCTTCACCGAGATCGTCGGCTTCGACCGCTTTGGTCTCTATGTATTCGACTATGGCGCGCCGACGGGTTTCCGTCTCGCCCTGAAGCACCCCGAGCGCGTCACCGCAATCGTCTCGCAGAACGGCAATGCCTACGAAGAGGGGCTGAGCGACGGCTGGAATCCGATCCGGGCCTACTGGGAGGATGCGTCGCCCGCGCATCGTGAGGCGCTGCGCGCCTTCCTCAAGCCCGAAACGACGGTCTGGCAGTACACCCACGGCGTCCCCGATTCCTCGGCTGTATCACCGGACGGTTACTCGCTCGACAATTTCTATCTCGCGCGGCCCGGCGCCGACGAGGTGCAGCTCGACCTCTTTGGTGATTATCGCAACAACGTCGCGCTCTATCCCGCGTTTCAGAAGTACTTCAGGACTCACGAGCCGCGCTTCCTCGCCATCTGGGGCAAGAACGATCCGTTCTTCCTGCCACCGGGTGCCGAGGCGTTCAAGCGCGACATACCCGGCGCGGTGGTACGCTTCCTGGATACCGGACATTTCGCACTCGAGACGCATGCGGCCGAGGTCGGCGCGGCGATGCGGGAATTCCTCATTCGCTGAGCAATCGAGGAGTCATCGAGATGACGCAGTCAGTCGCCATCGTCACCGGCGCCAGTCAAGGCATCGGCCAGGCAACGGCCATCCGCCTGGCTCGGGATTTCGCGGCCGTCACCCTGGTCGCGCGCACCCGCTCCAATCTCGAAAAGACGGCAGCGGCGGTGACAGCCGCCGGCGCGCGGGCGCTCGTCGTCGATGTCGACCTGTCGCAGCCCGCAGCAGCGCGGTCGGTGGTCGATCAGACGCTGAAGGCATTCGACCGCATCGACGCCCTGCTCAACATCTCCGGCGCAGTGCCGCAGATCGACCTCTTCGAGATGACGGACGAGCAATGGGAGGGCGGCCTCGCGTTGAAGCTGCACGGCGCGCGGCGCCTGACGATTGCGGCATGGCCGGCCCTCAAGGCGGCCCAGGGCTCCGTCGTATTGATGTCGGGAAACTCGGCGCTCTTCCCCAAGGCGGCGTATGCGGCGGTCGGGACGATCAACGCCGCCGTCGCCGCCCTGGCGAAGGCGTTCTCGGATCGCGGCATCGGCGATGGCGTGCAGGTCAACAGCGTCCTGCCGGGCGCGGTGATGACGGGTCGACGCCGCTCGTATCTGCAGCATTGGGCGGCGCTGCACACCATGACGGTGGCAGAGGCAACGGCCAAATTCCCGCAGGAAGCCGGCATCGCGCGCTATGGCGAGCCGGAAGAGATCGCGGAGTTGATGGCCTTCCTGGTATCGCCCGGCGCGAAATGGCTGACCGGTTCCCAGCTCCGCATGGACGGAGGCGAAGTCAAGTCGGTGTGAGGGGTGCCCGCAGGGTTTTGAGGAAGGCCTCGCTCGTGGGGCCGATACGCGCATTGGCGCGCCGGATGACGCTGAGTGGCCGTTGGATCACCAGTCGATTGATGGGCAGCATTCGCAGTGTTCCCTCTTCCAGCTCGCTCGTTATGCTGATGCGCGGCAGCCAGGCGATGCCGCCGCCGTGCATGGCGGCCTGCTTCAGGGCCTCCGTGTTACCAAATTCCATCACACTACCCTGCCGCACTTCATTCGCGTCCAACGTCTCGCCAATCAGCTCGCGAGTGCCCGAACCCTTCTCGCGCATCAGCAGGGGACGTCCATTGATGTCCGCGGCCGACAAGCGCTTCCTGCTCAGAAGCTCGTCGTCGGCTGCGACGACGGGCACCAGTCCATCCTTTTGAAATTGTTCCGCCACCAGACCGCTGACGTGAAGCGGGCCTTCGATGAAGCCCAGTGTGAAGCGCATGTCGGCCACGCCCTGCGAGACCTGCTCGGTGTTACCCACGAACATCGTGATGCGCACGCCCGGATTACCGCGGCGGAAAATGGCGAGTCGCTGGGGAAGCACATAGGTGCCGATGGTGTTGCTGGCACCGATCGACAGGAGACCCGTGCGCGCATCGGCGATTTCCCGCATGGTCGCCTCCGCCGTGCGTGCGATGTCGAAAAGGCGAACGGCGTACTCGTGCAGCACCTGCCCCGCATGAGTCATTCGCATCCCGCGCGGCAGGCGTTCGAACAGCGCAACCTCGAGCCGGCCTTCGAAGTCCTTGAGCTCGCGCGATAGCGCGGGCTGCGAGACGTGCAGCCGTTGGGCCGCGGCGGAGATGCTGCCGCTCTCCGCGATGGCGTTGAAGACCGCGAGATGATGCAGGTTCATGTCCCGCAGTATAGCTAAAGCCGGCGCATGGCAAGCTGCACCAGCAGACTGCTCACCGACACGGCGATCCAGACGCCCAATCCGAGCAGGACAGGCCGCATTCCGGTGTTTGCCATGCGTCGCAAGTTGGCGGACAGGCCGATGGCCGTCAACGCCACCACGATCAGAAGCTCCGCCAGGCCGTGCAAGGGCGGCAGGAGAGTGTTGGGAATCAACCCCAGGGTGCGGACCGCCGAAGCGGCCAGGAACCAGAGGATGAACCACGGGAATGTGGTGGCCAGGCTGAAGTGCCCGAGGCAACCCTGCCGTATCTGCCGTCGCTTCTCGCGGGCGGTGACGACGATGGCCAGTACCAGGCAGGTCGGAATGATCAGCATGGATCGGGTCAGCTTGACGATGGTGGCGTAGTCGCCGGCCGCATGGCCATAGCTATAGCCGGCCGCCACGACGGATGAGGTGTCGTTGATCGCCGTGCCCGCCCATAGCCCGAAGCCCAGATCGCTCATGTGCATGAGATGACCGAGCAGCGGAAACAACAATACGGCGACGAGATTGAACAGAAAGATGGTGGAGATCGCGAAGGCAGTATCGTGATCGTCAGGGCGAATGATGGGGGTTACCGCCGCAATGGCGGAGCCGCCGCAGATGGCGGTGCCGACGCCGATCAGGATTTTCAGGTGGTCCGGGACGCCGAGTGATCGGCCGAGCAGCCACGCGGCGAGGAACGCCGTGCTCATCGTCACGAGCGTCACCCACAAAGATTCGAGTCCGGTACGTGCGACCTGATTGAGGCTGAGCCCGCATCCGAGCACGACGATCGAGCACTGGAGGATCCGCGTGCCGCCGAACCGTATGCCGGCTTCAAAGCGCTGACTCGGATCGAATAGATTGCGCGCCAGAATGCCCAACACGATGCCGAATACGGGGGCGCCGACCAACGGTTCCCAATGGCCGAGCAGAAGAGCCGGCAGCGCGATCAGCGATGCGAGCAAAAGACCGGGCCAGGAGCTGTACATCTTTCGAGGGCCGCCAGCGGCGGGCTAACGCTGAAGAGGGCAGCATTGTCGACGCCTGCGTCATATGCATCCAATACAATAAAGGTAGCTTATCCATATCATTCATTTATACGTGAGCCCGCTCAGCCGGGAACCGGGCCGCCGCGGTCAACGTTGCGTTGCGGTGCCGGGATCAGGCCGCGGGCGAGGAATGGATGGGAGCGACCCCGGTGAAGTCATCCTCGGCGGGGTTCCCGACGTCCACTTCTTCCTGCCGCGCGACAGGATTGAATCCGCCCGACTGCTTGCGCCAGAGCTCCGCGTACAGACCGCCTCGCAGCAGCAGCTCCGTGTGCGTGCCGTCCGCGACGATCACACCGCGTTCGAGAACGATGAGGCGATCCATGTCCATCACCGTACTCAAACGGTGAGCGATGGCGATCACCGTCTTGCCGGCCATCGCCTCCTTCATGGCCTCTTGAATCCTCTGCTCGCTGTGGCTGTCGAGCGCGCTGGTCGCCTCATCCAGCAGCAGGATGGGCGCATTGCGCAGGATCGCCCGGGCAATCGCGATGCGTTGCCGTTGGCCGCCGGAGATCTTGATGCCGCGCTCTCCGACCAGGGTGTCATACCCATACTCGAGCTCGGCGATGAACTCGTGCGCATGGGCGCGCTTGGCGGCCTCGATCACCTCCGCATCGGTCGCATCGGGCCGGCCGTAGCGAATGTTCTCGAGCAGGCTGCGATGGAAGAGGTTGGTGTCCTGCGGAATGAGGCCGATGGCGCCGCGCAGGCTTTCCTGAGTCACTTCGCGGATGTTGGTTCCGTCGATCCGGATGGCGCCGCCCGTCACATCGTGCATGCGCAACAGCAGCCCCATCAATGTGGTCTTGCCGGCCCCACTGGGACCGACCAGTCCCACTCGCTGACCGGCCGGGATGTAAAGATCGAAATCATTGACGATGTTGCGCGACCCACGTCCCCGCCCCCGCGGCTCGTACGCGAAGGCGATCCGCTCGAAGCGGATGGCGCCGCTCGTGACTGTCAGCGTGCCCGCACCGGGCTCGTCCCTGACCGTAGCCGGTACGATCAGCGTATCGATGCTCTCGATCGCCGAGCCGAGCTGGTCGTAAAAATCCGGAATGCGCTGGCCCAGGGTATAAGCCGTTTGCAGCAGGGAGCCGGTGAGCGTCGTCACCATGACGAAGTCTCCCGCTGTCATGAGGCCGTGCACCCATCCGTACAGCGCGGCGCCCACGAAGCCGATCCACATGATGATATCCAGGAGGTACTGGGAGCATCGCAGCCGCACCACGGCGCGATAGAGCGCCATGCGCCGTTCCCGTTCCTCACCCGTGTATGCCTTCAGCTCACGATCTTCGACGCTCTGATTCGCGAACTGGAAGACGTTGCGGACGTTGGTGATGACATCGACGATCCGACCGGTTACGGCCGCGCGCGTCTCGTTGTTCGCGGCCGCGCGCCGGGCGCACTCGCGGCCCAGCAGAAGACTGCCGGTGAAATACACCACGATGCCGAGGCCGGCTGCGGCGCAAAACGCCGGGCTGGCCACGTAGAAATACGCCGCGACGAAGACGAAGAACATTGCGCCCGGAACGAAGTCGAATACCGTCATGTCGAACAGCGCCAACATCTGGTCGGGCAGCATGACGGCCTTGTGCGCGATCTTGCCCGAGAGCGTGCTCTCGAAGTACGCGGGCGAAAGTCGCTGGGCGTAGGCGAACACCTCCTCCTTGATGCGGATCAGCATGGGCGAGCGGGTGTGGTAGGAGCAGAGCCAGGTGGCCGCGTCGCAGACGAAGCGCGCCGCCACCAGTGCCGCGAACAGCGCGAACGGCCCCGCCAGCGCCGGGCCAGCCGCACGCAGCGGTCCGTGCAGATTGAGCGCCGTGTCGGTCAACTGCTTGGTCGCGAAGGCGATCGAGGCGAACACACCGCGCCCCAGCACCGGAAACAGCAGCAAGCCCAGGCTGCCCCAACGGAACTGCCCGGCGAAATACAGGAAGAAGCGGCTCAGGCGGTTGGGCAGCGGAGGAGCGTTCATGCGCAGCGTCAGTGGGCGGTAACGCCGCGGCGGCGGCTCGGTACGCGAAGACACCCTGTCTCACGTTCTGTCAAAGACTATTCGGTCCGGGTGCCTGTCGGCAAGTCCGAAGCCCCTGGATTGTGGTGCGCTTCTCCCTCAGCCGCGCGCGGCTACCTGGCGCGGACGATCGCTTTCCGTCACCGGGCCGCCGAACTGTGCGTCATACAGGGCCCGATAGGCGCCTTCACGCGCGAGCAGCCCCTCGTGCGTCCCCTGCTCGACGATGCGGCCGTCACGCATCACCAGAATGAGATCGGCATCGCGAATGGTCGACAGCCGATGCGCGATGACGAAGCTGGTCCGGTTGGTGCGCAGCGCCGCCATGGCGTGCTGTACCAGTGTCTCGGTGCGAGTGTCGACCGAGCTGGTTGCTTCATCGAGGATCAGCAGCGCCGGACGCGTGAGAAACGCCCGCGCGATCGTGACCAACTGCCTCTGTCCGGCGCTGATGTTGCTCGACTCCTCGTCAATGACGGTGTCGTAGCCCTGCGGCAGGCCGCGTACGAACCGATCGACGGATGTCGCCCTGGCGGCCTCGATCACCTCCTCGTCGGTAGCATCGGGGCGGCCGTAGCGGATGTTCTCGCGGATGCTGCCGTTGAAGAGCCATGCGTCCTGCAGCACCATCCCGATCCGCAAGCGCAGCTGGTCGCGCCGCAGCGTTGCGATGTCGACGCCGTCGAGGGTGATCTGGCCCTGGTCGAGCTCGTAGAAACGCAGGATCAGGTTGACCAGCGTCGTCTTGCCCGCCCCTGTCGGGCCGACGATGGCGACGGTATGACCGGGCTCGGCGATGAGCGACAGATCGTCGATGAGCGGCTTATCCGGCTCGTAGCGGAACGAGACATGCCGGAACTCGACGCGTCCCGCGACTGCCGCCGCGACCGTGGACATCGCAGGCTCCGGCCGCAACTCGCCTTCGTCGAGCAGGCCGAACACGCGCTCGGCCGAGGCGACGCCTGACTGCATAGTTCCGGCCATCGATGCGACTTGCGTCAGCGGGCGGTTGAAGGAGCGCGAGTATTGAATGAACGCCTGCACGGCACCGAGCGTCATGCCGCCGGTCGTGACACGCAGGCCGCCGATGACTGCGATCAGCACGTAGTTGACACTGCCGATGAACATCACCGCGGGCATGATGAGACCGGAGATGAACTGGGCGGCGAAGCCGGCCTCGAGCAACTGTTCGTTCTTGTCATCGAAGCGGCGCGACACCTCGCGGTGGCGGCCGAAGACCTTGACCAGCTCATGGCCGGTGAACGCCTCCTCGATCTGCCCGTTGAGCTCCCCGGTCTGTGCCCACTGCGCGATGAAATGGCGCTGCGAGCGCTTCGAGATCACCCGGGTGAGAAACAACGCCAGGGGAATGGTCACGAGAGCGATCAGCGCCAGCAGCGGCGAGATGACGAACATCATCGTCACTACGCCAACCAGCGTCAGCAGCGATGTCAGCAGCTGGCTCACGGACTGTTGCAGGCTCTGCGAGATGTTGCCGATGTCGTTGGTCACGCGGCTCAGCAGCTCGCCGCGCGTCTGCCGGTCGAAGTAGCGCAGTGGCAGCCGGTGAATCTTCTCCTCGACATCTGTGCGGAGCTTGAGCACGACCTCTTGGACAACGTCGTTGAGGACGTATCCCTGGACCCAGAGGAACACAGCCGATGCGAGATAGACGGCGATCGTCTCGAGCAACGTCACGCGTAGCGCGTCGAAGTCGATGCCCATCCCCGGCACCAGACTCATGCGGGAGAGCATGTTCGCCAGATGGCCGCGACCCGCCGCCCGCTCCCCCGCCACCGCCTGCTGCTTCGACTCGCCTGCCGCAAGATGCTCGCCGACGACGCCGGAGAAGATGATGTCGGTCGCACGGCCTATCAGCGTCGGTCCGGTCACCGACAGCGCAACGCTCACCAGGGACGTTGCAACCACGACGGCGAGCGCGAATCTATGCGGTTTCAGTCGCGCCAGCACCCGAAGCGCGGACGGCCAAAAGGTTGTCGCCTTCTCGCCCGGCCGGCCGAGCCCCATCCACGGAGGTGCGCGCCCAGTGGACTGGCCGGCGACGGGCAACCTTCCCGGCAGCGGGCCGCCACGGGCGCCGCCGCTCATGCTACCTCCTGCGGTGATAGCTGCGAGGCAACGATTTCCGCGTAAGTAGGACAAGTGCGCAGGAGCTCCGCATGACGGCCAATGGCTATCAGCGCGCCCCCGTCGAGCACTCCAATCTGATCAGCATCCAAGATGGTCGAAACGCGCTGCGCGACGATGATGACCGCCGCGTGGCGGGTGAGGGGGCGAAGCGCCGCGCGCAACCGCAACTCGGTGCCGAAATCGAGCGCCGAGAAAGACTCATCGAAGAGATAAATCTCAGGCTTGCGCACCAGCGCGCGGGCGATGGCCAGACGCTGGCGCTGGCCGCCCGAGACGTTGGTTCCGCCCTGGGCGATGGCCGCCTCGAGCCCGCCCTTCATCGCCGCGACGAAGTCCTTGGCCTGAGCGAGCTCCAGCGCCTGCCACATCTGCTCTTCGGTGGCCTCGGGGTTGCCGTAGCGAAGATTGCTCGCCACCGTGCCGGAAAAGAGGTAAGCCCTTTGCGGGACCAGACCGATGCGGCTGCAGAGAAGATCGGGATCGAGCGCGCGCACATCGACGCCATCGACCAGAACAGCGCCCGCGCTGACATCGAGCAGTCGCGGGATCAGCGACACGAGAGTGCTCTTCCCGGCCCCGGTACTGCCGATGATCGCGAACGTCTGACCCTCCGCGACCCGCAAGGAGAGATCATGGAGCACCGCATCGGCGGCGCCGGGATACTGGAATTTCACGCCCCGAAACTCGACCTGCGCGCGCGACTCCACCGACTTGACGGCTGCCGCCGGCGGCGCCACCGACGGTGCGGTCGCCATGACGTCCGTGATCCGCTCCGCGGACACGGCGGCCCGCGGAATCATCATCAGCATCAGAGTCGCCATCATGACCGCGAGCAGGATCTGCGCGAGATAGACCAGAAAGGCGGTGATATCCCCGATCTGCGACTGCCCGGCGCCGATCCGCTCGGCGCCGAACCAGAGCACCGCGACGCTCGAGACGTTGAGGATGATCACGATGGCGGGAAACAGCAGCACCATCAGCCGGCCCGCCCGCAGGGCCGTATCCATCAGCTCGATGTTGGCCCGGTCGAACCTGTGGATCTCGGCAGGCTCGCGCACGAACGCGCGCACCACGCGGATGCCGCCGATCTGTTCCCGCAGGATCCTGTTGACCACGTCGACGAGCTTTTGCATGCGCCGAAACTGCGGCACCATCTTCGCCGCCACGATCCCGATGACGACCGCCAGCAGAGGAACACTGACTCCCAACAGCCAGGAGAGTCCCGGGTCCTCGCGCAGCGCCATGATGATGGCGCCCACGCCCATGATGGGCGCGGAGATCATGGTGGTGCTGCTGACGGCCACCAACATCTGCACCTGCTGCACGTCGTTGGTGGTCCGCGTGATCAGGGAGGGCGCCCCGAACCTCGCCACTTCCCTGCCGGAGAAGCCCATGATGCGCCGGAACAGGGCGGCGCGCAGATCCCGGCCGAAACCCATGGAAGTGCGCGCGCCGAAGTAGGCGGCGGCAACCGAGAAGGCGATCTGCCCCAGGGTCATGAGCAGCATCCAGCCGCCGGTCCGCACGATGTAACCCGTATCCCCCTTCACGATGCCGAGATCGATGATGTCGGCGTTGAAGGTCGGCAGATAGAGTAAGGCGATCGTGGAGAGCAGCTGGAACACGGCGACGCCCAGCAGCCCGCGTCCGTACGGCCGCAGATGCTCGCGCAGCAGTCTGATCAGCATCGGCGGGCTTCCATGGGAGGAAGTCTAGCGCACGCCTCGCTCATCTAGTAAAACATTTTGATAGTAACATAAATTGACTATCAGTTTTCGAGACGTTAGGCTAAAGCATGCTCGAGCCCACCGAGTCCCAGCAGATCCCCATACCGGCACTCCTGCGGCACGCGCGCGCCGCCTACGGCTCCGCCATGCGCCGCGCGCTCGAAGCTGCCGGCTACGACGATATTCCCAAGAACGGTCTCTATGTCATCGGCGGCCTCGCCATCGGGGCAGGTGACGTTCCCCTCGCCTCCCTGATCCGGGATCTACGGATCTCGAAGCAGGCCGCGGGCCAGCTCGTCGATACGCTGGTCAACCGTGGCTACCTGGCCCGCACCATCGACGAGCAGGACCGTCGGCGCCTCATCGTCACCCTGACTGACCGCGGCCGGGCAGCCGCAGCAACGCAGTCGGCGGCGCGGGAACGCGTGGATGCGGAGCTGCTCTCGAAAGTGGGAGCACAGTGCATCGAGCAGACGCGCATGGCGCTCGTGGCACTGACGCACATGGCGCCGTGGGGTGAGACCTCAACGGACGACGAGACCTGACGGAGAGAAAGATGTTCAGATCCGGACCCGCGCTTCTGATCCCTCTCCTGTGGTTGGCCTGGGCGATCTCGTGGATGCTCGCCGCGGGTTGGAGCGCGCCGGCCGAGCGGCGTGTTGGCGTGAAGGGCGAGCTCGCCTATCGCCTCGTGCTCATCGCCGGCGCGATCGTTTTCTTTCCGCGCGCACACGGTTATCACGGTCCGCTGCGACTGTGGATGGTCACGCTCGATGAAGCCTGGATCTGCACCGCACTCATTGCTCTCGGGTTCGCCTTCACCTGGTGGGCGCGCATCCATCTGGGAACGCTGTGGAGCGGTTGGATCACCCGCAAGGCCGACCATCGTGTCGTCGAAACGGGCCCCTATGGCGTGGTGCGCCACCCGATTTACACGGGGATTCTGCTGGCCGTCTATGCGACCGCGGCCGCGAAGGGTACGATACTGGGCATTGTCGGCGCGCTCCTGATCACGCTCGGGCTTTGGATGAAGGCGAGACTCGAAGAGCAGTGGCTGCGTAAGGAGCTGGACGCGGGCGCGTACGACAGCTACCGCAGCAGAGTACCCATGCTCGTCCCCTACGGACCGAGGTAACAATGGACCCGCGAGCCGTCACTCCGTTTGTCATCACCGCCGCCGTTGTCGTCTGGGCGGTTTACCGCCGCATGCGACGCTCGTTTGGCCGCCAGCCCGTGCAGGAAAAGCGCATGTGGTTCAGGATCGGGATCCTGGGCCTGGCCACCGTTCTCATCGCCGGCGCGATCGCACGCAACGTCGAGTTGCTCGGCGTCCTCGTGGCCGGCATCGCCTGCGGCGCGGCCCTGGCTTACGTCGGGCTCCGATACACCAAGTTCGAGATCACATCCGAGGGGCGCTTCTACACACCGCACACCTATATCGGGTTGGTGATAACCGCGCTCTTCCTGGGCCGGCTGCTGTATCGCTTCCTCGGCACATTCAACGGCGCGACTCCACCCGCGGTTACCGGACAAAGCCTCGTCGCCATCTATCAACAGAATCCCTTCCTGCTTGCCGTGTCCGGCGCGGTCGTGGGCTATTACATCCCCTACTACCTCGGCGTCCTGCGGCGCACCAAGCCGCCAGCGACCCTGGGCCCGCAGTCCGGCGCCAGCGGCGCCGGCGGCCAATAGACTCAACGCGCCCTGGGCCGCGGTCCCGGCCGGGTCCTGCGTGACCTGTCGTATGGATTCCTGTCGGTACGGTATTCGATCACGACGGGCGTCGCGAACAGGTCGTAGGTCTTGCGAAAGACATTGACCAGATAACGCGTGTAGGCATCCGGAACGGACGAAGTCTGATTGCCGTGGATGATGATCCGCGGCGGATTCCGGCCGCCCTGATGCGCATAGCGCAGCTTGATGCGCCTGCCGTGCACGAGCGGGGGCTGATGCACCGTCAGCGCACGCTCCAACGTGCGTGACAGCTCCTTCGTAGGTATCTCGCGCATGGCCGCCTCGTAGGCGCGTACGGCCGACTGCATGAGCTCGCCAACTCCGGTGCCATGCCGCGCCGAGATGAAGTGCAACGGTGCAAACGGTACGAAATCGAGCCGCAGCGCCAGTTGCCGGTGAATCTCATCGCGCTGATCCGGCGGAATGCCGTCCCATTTATTGATGGCAATGATGAGCGCCCGGCCACGCTGCAGCGCGACACCGAGCACGCTCGCGTCCTGCTCCGTGACCGTGTCATGCGCATCGACGACGAGGATGACCACGTTGGCCTCGTCGATAGCCTGCAGCGTCTTCGCGACGCTCGCGCGCTCGATCACGCCCTCGATCCTGGCGCGGCGGCGCATGCCGGCCGTATCGATGAGCTGAAACTTCTGCCCGTCGCGCTCGAACGGCACCAGGATGCTGTCGCGGGTCGTGCCCGGCTGTTCGCTCGCGATGACCCGCTCCTCACCGATCAGGCGGTTGACGAGCGTGGATTTGCCGACATTGGGGCGACCGATGATGGCGATGCGTACTCCGCCGGCGACACGATCCGTTGTGTCGCCTTCGGTCTGCGCCTGCGGCTCGAGTCCGGCGAGCGCCTGAACCATCAGGTCCTCGCACCCCTGCCCGTGACTCGCCGCGATGCCGACCGGCTCGCCGAGGCCGAGGGCATGGAAATCGGCCGCCGCGACGTCGAGGTCCAGTCCTTCCGCTTTGTTGACGGCGAGCGTCGTCGGCTTGCCCGACTTGCGGATCTCACGGGCGACGAACTCGTCCTGGGGAGTGAGACCGGCGCGCCCGTCCACCAGCAGAATGAGGTGATCGGCTTCCGCGACCGCGCGCTCGGTCTGGGCGCGCATCTGCGCCTCGATACCCTTCGGGTTCTCGACCAGGCCGCCCGTGTCGATCACCACGAAGGGAACCGGTCCCAACCGCCCGAAGCCGTACTGGCGATCCCGGGTCAGTCCGGGGACGTCCGCGACAATGGCATCGCGCGTGCCGGTGAGCACGTTGAACAGGGTCGATTTGCCCACGTTGGGCCGACCTACCAGGGCAACGATGGGCAGCATGGATAGCTGCTGGTGTTATCCGCCGGGAGACATCCGGTATGCGTTGATGCGGCCATCGTCGTTGATGACCACCACCTCGTCACCTTCGGCGACGGGTGGGTTGCTGATGCGCATTTTGCCGCTGCGCACCCGCGCGATGAACGCCCCGGTGTGCTTGTCCAGGAAGTGAACGTAGCCCTGGAAATCAGCCGTGATCACCGCGTCATCGCCAACCGCCACGGCAGTGAGCCCGCGGTAAGCCAGCGCTGACTGGCGCCAGATCACGGCACCATTGGCGCGGTTGAGCGCAACCACCTGCCCGTCCGCGCTCGACATATAGACCGCGTCCTTATCCATCGCCAACCCACGATAGCTGGATGCCTTGTGAGACCACCATGTCTGACCGCTGTCGAGCGCCAGCATCATGACATTGCCGTGATAACCCACGGTGTAGATGTCCTTGTCGGCAACTTCCAACGGCCCATCCACGTCGGCCAGACGTTGGATCTGCGTGCGGCCATGCGGTTGTGAGATCGTCGCCAGCCAGACCTGCGACCCGTCAGCCGAATTCACGGCGAGGACCTTGCCGTTGTCGAAGCCGCAGATGATGAGATCGCCGACGACCAGCGGCGTCGATGTGCCGCGCAGCGACAGCGAGGGTACGTCCTGCTCGGCCTCCCAGAGTTCGTGGCCATCGGTCGGAGACAGGCCGCGCAACTTGCCATCGACCGAGCGCACCGCGACGATGTTGTCCGCAATTGCCGGCGGGGCGATCACGGCACCGTTGATGAGGACCGTCCAGAGCGGCTTGCCGTCGGCCGCGTTGAGCGCAATTACGTGTCCGTCGGTGGCGCCGACGACTACCAGATTCCCGCGCACCGCCGGTCCGCCCCCGAGCGGCAGCTTCGTGTTGGTACGCCACAATTTCTGGCCGGTCTGCAGATCGAACGCCGCCACCTGACCACGGAAACCCGATGCGAATACGCGACTGCCGTCGAGCGCCAGACCGAGCCCGAGGCGTAGCTTTTTCGCGCCGCGGTCGGCGACCGAGTCGTCCCAGATGCGCTCCACGCGCAGGCTCGACTTGATCGGGCCGAGCTTCGCCGGCTGTTCCGGGTTCTTGTTCTTGGAGCAGGCGACCAGCAGCAGGGTGCTGGCGGCGGCCAGCACGGCCCAGCAGCGCATCGATCGCAGGGTGTTGTTTTGCAAGGGAGCCCTCAAGCGCAGTGGCAATGATCAATGGGGTTGGGCCGCGGCGCTCGGAGCGCCGGCCGGCGCGGCTGCATCGGCCGTGAGGTCGGATATCTTCAGGTCGAGGAGCCCGGTGTCACTTTCGTTCCCGGCCTGGGCGCGTGCCAGCCGGTACTGCGCCAGGGCATTGGATTTATCGCCCATGGCGTAGTAGGCATCGCCCCGCGCCTCCGCATATTGTGGCGCCAGCGCGCCGGGGTTGGCCCCGTTCAGGGTCGCGATCGCCGCCGCCGGCTGCTGCTGCGCGATCTGCACGCGTGCCAGTCTTTGCCGCGCAATGAGCCTCAAAATGGAATCGTGAGAGTGCTGCATGACATCTTGCAACTCGTCCGCGGCTCTCGGGAGCTCATTGTCTTCGACGAACGCCTTTGCCGAGGCAAGCTTCGCCTGATCCGCGTAAGGCGAGGCAGCGTACTGACGCTCCAGAAGTCCCAGCAGGATGAAAGCCTGGGTGCGGTTACCCTGCGCGAAGGCATTCTCCATCTGGATGTAGGTCGCGCCGGCCGCGAGATCTACGTTGTTCACGCGGTTCTGCCACCAGTGATAGCCCCCGAACGCCAGGGCGGCTACGGCCACCCCAGCCAGCACGGCCGGTGCGTTCTCACGCACCTGGCGCTTGAGCGCTTCCCACTGTTCGCGCTCGCTCAATAAAAAATCGTCCACCACCCCTCCTCGAGCAATCAGTCAGCCGGCGCCGTGGCGCCGGCAAGTGCCGCCTCGACGGCCGCGGCTAGCTCCGGCAGCGGGCACTCTTTCTGACCCGCCTCGTTGCGCAAAGGTTTCACGGCCGCGACACCCCGCGCCAGCTCGTCATCGCCCAGGATGACCGCCAGCGCGGCGCCGCTGCGATCGGCGCGGCGAAATTGCGCCTTGAAATTGCCGCCGCCGAGATTGAGGTCGAACCGCCTGGTCGGTAGCTCGTCCCGCAGCCGCTCGACCAGCCCGATGCCCGCGGCGCTCGCTCGCGCCCCGCTCACCACCACATAGACATCGGTAGCGGGCGTTGCCGGAGCCTGTCCCGCCTGCACGAGCAGCTCCACGACCCGCTCCATCCCCATTGCGAAGCCGACCCCAGGGGTCGGCTCACCGCCAAGCTGCGCAATCAGCCCATCGTAGCGGCCGCCGGAGCATACGGCATCCTGGGTCCCGAGTGCGTCGGTTATCCACTCGAACACCGTGCGGCTGTAGTAGTCCAGCCCGCGAACCAGCCGGGGGTTGACGCGATACTGGACGCCGATGGAGTCCAGGGCGGCGCGGAGCGCATCGAAATGCTCGCGCGACTCCGGGTCAAGATGATCGGTGAGGAGCGGCGCGCCGGCGATAAGGGCGCGCATCTCCGGATTCTTGCTGTCGAGGATGCGCAGCGGATTGCCTTCGAGCCGCCGCCGGCTATCGCTGTCGAGCGCGCTCTCGTGCGCGCGGAAGTAGGCGCTCAGCTTCTCCCGGTAAGCGCGCCGCGACTCCGGCGTACCCAGGGAATTGATCTCGAGGCGCACGCGCTCGATGCCGAGCCGGCGCCAGAGACGCGCGCAGCAGGCGATCAGCTCCGCATCGACATCGGGCCCGGGAAAGCCCACCGCCTCGAGATCGAGCTGATTGAACTGACGGTAGCGTCCCTTCTGCGGCTTCTCGTGCCGGAACATGGGGCCGAAGCACCAGAGCTTATGGCGATGGCCGCGCAGCATGCGGTTGGAAATGAGCGCGCGCATGATGCCGGCGGTCGCCTCCGGACGCAGGGTGAGGCTATCCCCGCCCTGGTCGGTGAAGGTGTACATCTCCTTCTCGACGACATCGGTGTACTCGCCGATCGCGCGCTTGAAGAGCGCGGTGTGCTCCACGATGGGGACGCGGATTTCCTCGTATCCGTAGCACGCGACCAGCTCGCGCACGCAGTTCTCCAACCGTTGCCAGGCGCCGATCTGCTCGGGGAGTACATCGTTCATGCCGCGGATCGGCTGGATCTCTATCGTCAACTCAACCTCCGTTCTTTCGCGGCGCGGCCAGCATGCGGCCGTCGGCGGCAATCAGAAACCACGCTGTGTTGTTGGCGCGCACGAAGGGCGCGAACGACTCCGGTCGGCCGCCAACCTTGATCGTGACGTCGTTGGCATCGCCGAGCAGGACGCTGAGCGGCGGAACGCCTTCCAGCCTGCGGGTTGCATGCCCCACGGACAGGCCATAGAGCAGCCGCCGCCCGGTTGCGTCGTAGACCTCTGTCCAGCTGTCATTGGAGTACACGAATATTGCCTCGATCTCTCCGTGCACAGGAAGGGCGGCGACGCCGGTTGCCTGCCCAGCGTTCGAGCGGGACTCCAGCGCAGGCGTGCCGCCGCCCGGTGTCAGCTTCACGGGCTGATCCGGTTCCAGCGGCATTGCCTCCGGAACCGTGATCGGCACGGGACCGGAGGCCGCAATCAGCCAGTGCCGGTGCGACAGCGACAAGCCCCACCACACAGTGCCCGCCACCGCGAAGCCGATCACTACTATCACCGCCGGCGCCAGCAACCTGCCGGTATCGTCCACCACCGGCTTGGGGAAACGCGTCAGATCAGGCGGTGGAACCCGGGTGCCCTGCGAGTAGAGCTCGATCAGCGCCTCCGGCGACTCGCCCACCAGCTCCGCGTAGTGGCGCAGGTGCCCCTTCACATAGACGGGCGCACCCAGCGCCGCGAAGTCATTCGCTTCCAGCGCCTCGAGAATGTCGGGATCGAGGTGCAGCCGCTCGGCGGCCTGGAGAATGGTGAGGCGGCTGCGCTCACGGGCGCTGCGTAGCCGCGCGCCGATGCCTTCCGACATGGCGGTCAGCCCGGGTTGTGGCCGAGGTCGGCCAGCTGACGCGCCTCGGCCGAGTCGGGGAAGTCTAGCTGCAGCTTGCGCGCGTAGAGCGCCGCGTCGAGCGCGTCATGCTGTGCGCGCGTTACCTTGACCGCGAGCAGCAGCAGATCCGGTGTCGCCGGGTTGGAGGCGAGGAAGGATTCTATTGCCTGGCGCGCGTCGGCGAGCTTGCCTTCGGACAAATTGAGGTCGGCGAGCTGCCACAGGGCCTGGGAGAAGTTGGGCCTTATGGTGAGAGCATCGACGAACATCTGGAACGCCTCGACATTGTGATGCGAGGAACGCAGGCAGATGCCCGCGTTGACGTAGGCGAGCTCCGGTGTCAGGTACTCCGGATTGTGCGCGGCCTCGAGGAAGGTCTGGACACCCTCGTCGGGGCGGCCGACGCTGCAGAGGTAGACCGCATAGTTGTTCTGAAAATCGGGATTCTTGGGCGCCAGGTGCAGTGCCTCGCGGAATTCGTTGTCGGCCTGCTCGGGCTGCTGCAGCCGGGCAAAGAGCAGCGCGCGCGCGCTGTGGACGTCCGGATCGTCCGGATTTTCCTTCAGTGCGCGATCGAGCTTGGTCTGCGCCACGGCGAGATCGCCGCGCCGCATGTAGGCGATTCCAAGCTCCGTGTTGTAGATGGCGGCATCGTTGCGCTGCCGCACTTCCTGTTGGTTGACGCAGCCTGCCAGCAGAGCGGCGAGCAGCAACGCGGCGATGCCGGCGGCGGCGCGGAGCGTGGCGGTCATGCCTGCACCGCCAGGCCGAATACCCGGCTGCCGAGCCGCACCGTGGTGCGGTCGATCACCCGCCCGGCGAGCTGGCCGCAGGCGGCATCGATGTCATCACCGCGGGTGCGGCGCACCGTCGCCAGCACACCGCGACGGATCAGCTCATCGCGGAAGCGCTGCACCGCCTCGGGCGCGGAGCGGCGGTAGTGGGTGCCCGGGAAGGCGTTGAATGGGATGAGGTTCACCTTGGCTGGACGACCGGCGAGTAACTTCGCGAGGGCGCGCGCCTGCGCCGGCGAGTCGTTGACACCGTCGAGCAGTACGTACTCGAAGGTCACGCTGCGGCCGTTCTGCTCGTCGAGGTAGTGCCAGCAGGCCGCGAGCAGCTCCGCGATCGGATGCTTGCGGTTGATCGGCACGAGCTCGTTGCGCAGCTCGTCATCGGACGCGTGCAGGGAGACGGCGAGCGCCACGTTAGTTTGCTCCGCGAGTTTGTAGATCTGCGGCACGAGCCCCGAAGTCGACAGCGTCACGCGCCGGCGCGAGAGGTCGAACCCGAAGTCATCGAGAAATATCTCGAGAGCCGGTACGACGTTGCGGAAGTTGGCGAGCGGCTCGCCCATACCCATGAGAACGACATTGGTCACGATGCGCGCGCGCCCCGAATCGTGCGCGAACGAGCCCGCGAGCTCGCGATTGGCGAGCCAGACCTGACCGACGATCTCCGCGGTGCTCAGATTGCGGTTGAAGCCCTGCTGCGCGGTCGAGCAGAACGAGCAATCGAGCGCGCAGCCGACCTGCGAGGAAATGCAGAGCGTGCCCCGGTCCGGCTCCGGGATGAAGACCATCTCGAACGCCTGCGAGGCGTCGGCCCGCAACACCCACTTGCGCGTGCCGTCGGCTGACTGCTGGGCGGTCACGATCTGCGGTGTGGCGATGCTGGCGTGCCCGGCGAGCTGGGTACGGAAGTCCTTGGCGAGGTCCGTCATGCGCTCGAAAGAGGACTCGCCGCGCTTGTACACCCAGTTCATGAGCTGGCGCGCACGGAACGGCTTGCTGCCAAGGCCCGCCACGAACGCTTCGAGCGCCGGGCGCGGCAGCCCCAGCAGGTTCGTTGCGGTCGTGTCGCGAGAGTTCATGGCGGGCTCCGCGGCTCAGCCGCGCTGATGCAGCTCCGTGCCGCTGAAGAAATAGGCGATTTCCTTGGCAGCGGTATCGGCGGCATCGGAGCCGTGAACCGCGTTCTGCTCGATGCTGAGGGCGAGGTCGGCGCGAATCGTCCCCTGGGCCGCCTTCTTCGGATCGGTGGCGCCCATGATTTCGCGGTTGCGCGCAATGGCGTTCTCGCCCTCGAGCACCTGCACCACGACCGGGCCGGAGCTCATGTAGCGCACCAGATCCTTGAAGAACGGACGTTCCCGGTGAACGGCGTAGAAGCCCTCGGCTTCGCGCTCGGAGAGGCGCAGCATGCGGGCGGCGACGATGGTGAGGTCCGCCTTCTCGAAGCGGCGGTAGATTTCACCGATCAGGTTGCGGCTGACGCCATCGGGCTTGACGATGGAGAGGGTGCGCTCTAGCGCCATTCGGGGGTCCTTTCAGGGATAGCTGGTCGGAAAACGTAGCCCTACAGTTTACCCTCTGGGCCGCCCCCACCGCTATACGTTGAAGCTCTCCCCGCAACCGCATTCCCCCTTGACGTTGGGGTTGCGGAAGCGGAACGCCTCATTGAGCCCCTGCTTCACGAAATCGACGATGGTCCCGTCGATCAGCGCGAGGCTTTCCGGATCGACACAGACCTTCACTCCACGGTCCTCGAAAACGAGGTCGCCTCCATGGACGTCGTCGGCGTAATTCACGACGTATGCGAAGCCGGAGCAACCTGTCTTGCGCACCCCGAGGCGAAGGCCGATGCCATGCCCGCGAGCGGCGAGAAACGTTTTGACCCGAAGTGCGGCGGATTCAGTCAGCGAAATGGCCATGAGCGCGATTTTACCCCTGCTCGGGCCAGTGCCGGGCACAGTCCGCGAGCGCATCTTCGACCACCAGCAGGCGTCCGAGTTTCTCGACCGGTACGGCAAGCGTCCCAGCCCACTCGGCCGGTGTCCCTGGAGCTAGCTCCGCGCGGCCCCGGCCAGGCAACCGCTCGGCCACCCATGCGGCCACTGCCAGAGTATGGGGACAGCCGTAGGCCTTGAACAGTGCGCTTTTCACGACACCGGCGGCGACCTGGAGCCTAAACCGGACCCAGGCCTCCTGCCCAGGGCCGCCCGCTTCCCCTACGGCCTGGCTGGCGCCGGGCTGGGTTCGGCCTCCCTGGGGCTGCGAGGCAGGCGAGAGCGCCCGCAGGCGCGTGACTTCCCGCCGGATGGCGGCCGCTGCGACGTCGATGTGCTCGGGGAGGCTGAACCGCCCGAAGCTCAAGCGCAAAGAGCTCTGAGCGAGCTGCGTGTCCCTGCCAAGGGCACGCAGCACGTAGGAGGGCTCCCCCGATGCCGAATTACACGCCGATCCGGTTGCGACCGCGAGCTCGCTCAGTCCCGCCACCAGGCTCTCGCCCTCCACACCCTCGAACGACACGTTGAGAATGCCCGGAACGCATTCCGTACCCTCGCCGTTGGCATGCACGCCGCCGAGCGGCGCGAGCGCTCCCCATAGCCGCTCCCGCAGGGCTGCGAGCCGCGTGTGTTCCGCCGCCATATCGCGGTGGGCGAGATCGCAAGCCACACCAAAGCCGGCGATCTGGTGGGTGGGCAGGGTTCCGGGCCGCAGCCCCCTTTCCTGGCCGCCGCCGAAAAGAAGCGGCTGAATATGGGCGCGCGCCTCCGGGCGCACATAGAGTGCACCGATGCCCTTGGGACCGTACAGCTTGTGCGCGGTGATGGACGCGAAGTCGACAGGCAACCCATGCATATCCAGAGGAATCCTGCCGGCCGCTTGCGCCGCGTCGCTGTGGAGCAGCACGCCGCGCGCGCGACAGCGCGCCCCGATGGCGGCGAGGTCGGCGATCGCGCCGATCTCGTTGTTGACGAGCATGATCGACACCAGCACCGTGTCCGGACGAATCGCCGCGGCAACGGCCTCTGGATCGATCCTGCCGTGCCGGTCCGGCGACAGCAGGGTGATGCTGAAGCCTTCCTTCTGCAACCGCCGCAGCGGATCCAACACCGCCTTGTGCTCGATGCGTGAGCTCACGAGGTGCCGGCCCCGATCTGCGTTGGCGCGCGCCGCACCCAGGATGGCCAGGTTGTTGGATTCCGTGGCGCCGGAGGTGAAGATGATCTCACCGGCGGCGGCGCCGATCAGCGCCGCGACCTCGGCCCGCGCCCTCTTGATACGCTCGGCCGCCCGGCGGCCGAAGGCGTGGGTGACCGACGAGGCATTGCCCACGCAGTCGGGATCGGTGAGACAGCGGCCCATCGCCGCGGCCACCGCCGGATCGACCGGCGTCGTCGCCGCGTAGTCGAGATAGATCGGCCCGGACGCGGTCACTCGAGCTCCGGAGGGGCTCCGCCCCGCCGCCGGCGGCTCTGTACCGCCGTCAGAATGCCGCGCAGGATGTTGACTTCGTTGCGATCGAGCGCCGCGCGTTGGAAGAGGCGCCGCAGTCGCGCCATGAGATGGGTGCCGCCCTGGGTACGGTCGCGGAAGTCGATCTCTTCCAACACCTGGGCCAGGTGTGCGAACAGCCGCTCCATCTCTTGCGGCTCGGCGAGCGGGCCGGCGGCCGGCGCGGTATCGATCCGCACGCCGCGGGCGCGAAACAGCTCGTAGGTGACGATCTGCACCGCCATGGCGAGATTGAGCGACGGATAGGCGGCGCTCGCCGGAATCCGGATCAGCAGGTGCGCCGCCTCGAGCTGCTCGTTGGTGAGGCCCGCCCGCTCCGATCCGAAGAGTATCGCCGCCGGGCCGCGGTGCGATTCCGACAGCACCCGCTGCGCCGCCTCCCGCACGTCCGCCACCCGGAAATACTGATCACGCGCCCGCGAAGTGGTGGCCACGACGAAACCGCAGCCGGCGACAGCCTCGGCGACGGTCGTGACCACGCGAGCCCCGGCCAGGACGTCGGCGGCGCCCGAAGCGCGCGCGATCGCCTCGCTATGGGGAAACTGCCGCGGGTTCACCAGCATCAGCCGCGTGAGCCCCATGTTCTTCATGGCGCGGGCCACCGCCCCGATGTTGCCGGGGTGCGAGGGCTCGACGAGAACGATGCTGATGGGGGCGGTGTCCATGGCGGCGTGCCACTCATGTTACGCTAGAGCGGATCAACGGTGGCCGCAAGGGCCCCGCCCTTGACGCGAGCTTCCGTGCACCCTCTTCTCAATATCGCAATCCGCGCCGCGCGCCGTGCCGGCGAAGTCATCGTCCGCAGCCTCAACCGGCTGGAGTCGCTGACCATCACCACCAAGGGGCGCAACGACTTCGTCAGCGAAGTCGACCGCAACGCCGAGGCGGAGATCATCGGCATCATCCGCAAGCACTATCCCGATCATGCGGTGCTCGCCGAGGAGAGCGGTCGCAGCGGCGAGAACGACAGCGTCTGGATCATCGATCCGCTCGACGGTACCACCAACTTCCTGCACGGCTTCCCGACTTTCGCCGTCTCGATCGCCTGCCAGCAGAAGGGCCGGCTGGAGATCGCGGTGGTCTACGATCCCATGCGCCAGGAGGTCTTCACCGCGACGCGCGGCAGCGGCGCGCACCTGGAAAATCACCGCATTCGGGTCAGCAAGCAGCGGGCGCTCGAAGGCGCTCTCATCGGCACGGGCTTCCCTTTCCGCTCAAACACGGGCTATCTCGATGCGTACATGGAGATGCTGAAAGCGGCGACCCAGGCCACTGCCGGCGTACGCCGGCCCGGCGCAGCCGCGCTCGACCTGGCTTATGTCGCAGCGGGCAGGATCGATGGCTTCTGGGAGATCGGGCTCTCGCCCTGGGACACGGCGGCCGGAACGCTCCTCATCCAGGAGGCGGGCGGCCACATCGGCACTCTCGCGGGCGCGGAGTACCAGCTCGGCCCGGACGTGCTCGCCGGCACACCCAAGGTATACACGGCGCTGCTCGAGCTGTTCGCGCCGCACCTCCCGGAAGCATTGCGCAGCGCTTGAATTTGCGTCGACCGGCGTGCAGGGGCGGCCGAGTTTGCTGGCTTTGCCCCAATCGCTTGTGTAGAGTCCCGGCGCATGCCAAGCCAACTCTTTGCCACCAAGTCGATCGCCGAAATCGAGGAAGCCGACGCGGCGGGGCAGCATCAGTTGCACCGTACGCTCTCGGCCACGGCGCTCACCCTGCTCGGTATCGGCGGGATCATCGGAACCGGGCTTTTCGTTCTGACCGGAACGGCGGCAGCGGAGCACGCCGGGCCGGCGCTCGCGCTCTCCTTCATCATCGCCGGCATCGGCTGCGCATTCGCGGGACTCTGCTACTCGGAGTTCGCCGCCATGATTCCGGTGTCGGGCAGTGCCTATTCCTACTCGTATGCAACTCTCGGCGAAGGCATCGCCTGGTTCATCGGCTGGAATCTCATCCTCGAGTACATGTTCGCGGTCGCGACGGTCTCGGTAGGGTGGTCCGGGTACCTGATGAACTTCCTCGACATGTTCCACATCTCGCTGCCGTATGCGCTGTCACATGCGCCCTTCGCGCAAGCCGGGGCCGAAAGTTTCAAGGTGATACATACCGGCGCGATCCTCAACGTGCCCGCGGTGCTCATCGTCGCCGTGCTCGCCACCGTCTGTTACATCGGGATCAAGCAGTCCTCGGCATTCAATTCGGTGATCGTGACCATCAAAGTCGCGGTCGTGCTGGTATTCATCTTCCTGGGCGTCGGCTTCATCCAGCCACACAACTGGCATCCGTTCATTCCGCCGAACACAGGGCAATCGGGTGTCTACGGCATCAGCGGCATATTCGCCGCCGCCGGCGTCGTCTTCTTCGCCTACATCGGTTTCGATGCCATCTCGACCACCGCGCGCGAAGCCAAGAACCCACAGCGCGACATGCCCATCGGAATTCTCGCTAGCCTGGTCATCTGCACCGTCCTTTACGTGGTCGTGTCCCTGATCCTCACCGGCATGGTGAGCTACACCAAGCTCGACGTGCCCGCGCCAATCGCGCTCGCGCTCACGACCTACGAGCCGCGAAGCTGGCTCAGCGCCCTCGTGGATATCGGCGCGATCGCCGGCATGACTTCGGTCATGCTGGTGATGACCCTGGCACAGGCCCGGATCTTCCTCTCCATGTCATTGGACGGTCTGCTGCCGAAGTTCTTCGGTCGCGTGCACCCGACTTTTCGCACGCCTTCCGTCGGCACCGTGATCACCGGGACCGCGGCCGCCATCATCGGCGGACTCTTTCCGGTCGGCATCCTCGGCCAGCTGGTGTCGATCGGCACGCTGGCAGCGTTCGTCACCGTATGTCTCGGCGTGCTCGTCCTGCGTTACAAGCGCCCCGACCTGCCGCGCCCCTTCAAGGCGCCGTGGCCATGGTTCACCTGCCTTGCCGGCGCCGCCATCTGCCTCACGATGATGCTTTTCCTGGGCGTGGGCACGTGGATACGCCTGGTCGTGTGGACGATCATCGGCGTGTTCGTCTACGTGTTCTACGGCCATCAGCACAGCAAGGTGCGTACGCACGACAACGCGGGGCAGCGGATCCGGTCCACGTCGACGCCCGGCTAGCGACGACACCTACGGCATGGAGTCGCCGGCGAACTTCTTCACGGTCGGGAAGATGTGCTCGGCCGTCAGTCCGCACTCCAGCGCCACCGCGCTCGAGATGTAGATCGAGGAGTACGTGCCGACCAGGATGCCGATCAGCATCGCTTCCGAGAAGCCCTTGAGGACGGGGCCGCCGAGGACGAGCAGCGCCACCACCACGATCGAGGTCACGACCTTCGTCATGATCGTTCGCGACAGCGTCTGGTTGATGGACTGATCGAGCACGACATCCGGGGGCAGCCGGCGATTGCTCTCGAAGCGCTCCCGGATTCTGTCGAACACCACCACCGTGTCGTTCAGCGAGTAGCCGATGACCGCCAGGACCGCTGCGACCACCGCGAGATCGAACGACGTCTGCGATACCGCGAACCAGCCGAGCACCAGGATGGGATCGTGCAGCACGGCGAGAATGGCCCCCAACGACAAGCGCCAGGTATGGAAGCGGACCATGATGTAGCCGAAGATCAGGAGCAGCGTGAAAAACAGCGCCCAGGCGGCGCTGGTCTCGAGCTCACTGCCGACCTGCGGTCCCACCACCGAGAGCTGCAGCAGGGTCGCCGCCGGATTGATGGCCTTGAGCACCGCCTCTATGTGCTCGCGCAGCACTTCCTGGTTGATCTTCGACGGCGGCAGCCGGATCGCGATGCTGCGCGAGGAGCCGAGATTCTGCACCTGCGCATCGCGAAACCCGGCGGTGGCGAGCTGCTGGCGTACGGCGCCCAGGTCCGCCGTCACCGGGAAGGTGGCCTGCACGCTCACCCCGCCGGTGAAGTCGATGGCGAGATTGAGGCCCCGGGTGAAGAGCATGACGATGGAGGCGGCCACGAGAATCGCGGACAGGCCATACCACACGTGCCGTGTGGCCATGAACTTGAAGGTTGTTTGATGACTGAAGAATTCCACGGCGAGTCCTGGAGATCGGCCCCGAGGCCGTCTGATGTTGACTATATGGGCAGTCGGGCGACTTTGCGTCTGCCACCATACATGAGGGTGACGAGCGCGCGGCTGCCCATGAGCGAGGTGAACATCGAAGTAAATATACCGAGCGTCAGCACCACGGCAAACCCGCGGACCGCCCCGGAGCCGAGTACCCACAGCACCACGCCCGCGATGAGTGTGGTGACGTTGGAATCGGCGATGGCGGAGAAGGCCTTCTCGAAGCCCGCGCGGATGGCCGCCTGGGGTGACACGCCTTTGCGGATCTCCTCACGTATGCGCTCGTAGATCAGCACGTTGGCATCCACCGCGATACCCACGGTGAGGATGATGCCCGCGATGCCCGGCAGCGACAGCGTTGCCCCCGTTATCGAAAGCAGCGCCGCCAGCACCATCACATTGGCGAGCAGCACGAGGTCGGCGACGAGCCCGAAGACCTTGTAGTAGATAGCCATGAAAATGAGCACGCCCGCCATGCCGATGACCAGGGCGGCGATGCCCATTCGGATGTTCTCGCGCCCGAGGCTGGGCCCGATCACCTGCTCGCTCACCAGCACGTTCGCGGTCGGCAGCGAGCCCGAGCGCAGCAGGATCGCGAGATCATTGGCCTCGCCCATGGCGAGGCCCGTGATGGCAAAGCGGTCGCTGAACACGCCCTGGATGGTGGCGTCGTTCACGACCCGCTGGGTAGTGACCTCCCGGGTGACTTTCTTGCCGTCGACAATCGAGGTTTCCTCGTGCTTCTCGATCAGCACCACCGCCATGTGCTTGCCCACGTTTTGCCGCGTGGTGCGCAGCATGTTGTCGCCGGCCTTGCTGTTGAGCGTCACATTGACTTCCGGACCCTGCTGGCCGGAGTCGGCGGTCGCGTTCGTGAGCTGGTCGCCGGTCGCGATCACCTCGCGCTTCAGCAACAGCGGATAGCCCATCGCAGTGTCCTTGTAGAGCTTGTCCCCCAGCGGCACATCGCCGGTCTGCACCGCCTGGACCGCGTTGCCGGTCTCGTCCTGCAGGCGAAACTCGAGCTGCGCGATCTGGCCGAGCAGGTTCTTCACCTCGGCGGCGTTCTGGACACCCGGCAGCTGCACGTCGATCCGATCCGCCCCCTGACGCTGTACGATCGGCTCGGACACGCCGAGCTGGTTGACGCGATTTCTGAGGATGGTGACGCTCTGCTCGATCGCATAATCCTCGCGCTGCTTTACCTGCGCGGCCGTCATGGATGCGACGAGCTGCGGGCCGTCCGGACTGCTCTGCGTCGTGATCGTGAGCCCTTGCAGGGTCGACGTGAGCGCCTTTTGCGCGGCGTCGAGGTCGACGCCGGGCGCGAATGCGATCTGAATCGCGTTCTGCAGCGGGCTGCCGCCGACCGTGGTGAACACGATGTTACGGACGGAGATCCGCGCGGTCGCGAGGGCGCGCGCCGAATCCTGCGAATAGTCCTGCAGCATCTGCTGCACCGCGCTGTTGACGTCGACCTGGTAAAGAAGGTCGAGGCCACCGCTCAAATCCAGGCCGAGCGGCATGGGTTTCAGCCCGATGACCCGGAAGAACGCCGGCGCCTTGGGCACGAGCGACAGGGCGGAAATGTAGGCCCCCTGATATTCCGCATCCGCGACATCGCGGCCCTGGAGCTGGTCCGAAACGTCGCCGAACTGCACCATCAGACGGCCGCTGCCGTCGACGTATGAGCTCTCGACATGCACGCCCTTCTGGCGCAGATACTCGGTGATCGTGGCGGCGTCGGCCGAAGTCACCGGCGAGTGATCCTTGCGGGCGAGCTGCAGCGCGGGCGCCGAGCCGAATACGTTCGGCAGCGCGAAGATCAGGGCCACCACCAGCACGGCGACGATGAGGATGTATTTCCAGCGGGCGTACTCGAGCATGGATCAAGCGCTCTTCAGTGTGCCCTTCGGCATCAGGGCGCCCACCTGGAACTTCTGCACCTTGACGCGCACTCCATCGGCCACCTCGAGGGTGACGAAGCTGTCGCCGACCTCGGTGATCTTCCCGAGCATGCCCCCGTTGGTCACCACCTCATCGCCCACGGAGAGCTTCGAGATGAGCTGCTGGTGCTCCTTGGTCTTCTTCTGCTGCGGTCGCATCAGCAGGAAGTAGAAGATGACGATGAAGACCACCATCACCAGGAGCGGCGCGAACTGGCCGCTGGTAGACGGCGCAGCGCCCTGCGCCCAAGCCGAGGGAATCAATGAATTCATGCACTCACCACGTGGAAAATCTGCGCGCTCCCGGCCTGCCGCCCCCCATGAGACCCGCACGCCCGAAGCCCTGAGCCAAAAAGCGGGGCATTATGCCACAGCGTCCGCCGCCGCCCGCCGCCCCATAAAGGCCGCGGCGAAGGTCGCCACCCGATCCTCGGCGATCGCCTGTCGCAGCGACCGCATCAGCCGCAGATAGAAGGCGAGGTTGTGAATGGTGTTCAGCCGGCAGCCCAGGATCTCGTTGCAGCGGTCGAGATGCCGCAGATAGGCCCGTGTGTAGTGCCGGCAGGTGT
>DASXFY010000077.1:0-4351 GCA_036489335.1 Steroidobacteraceae bacterium | reverse complement strand
GAATCAGGTGGGCCGCCAGGCGCTCCCGGTCGGTGAGGACGGGCGGAAGATTCTTGACGAAGTACCGCACGTCGCCGCCGAGAGCGATCTCCCCCTGCGCTTCGAGCTTGGCGGCGACCGCGTTCCAGCCGGCGATCACGGTCTGGTCCTGCGCTTCGGAGCATTGGAGCACGAAGTCTTCAGCGTCATCTACCTCGACAGCCGGCACCGGGTAATCGAGTGCCGGGACCTCTTCCGAGGAACCATTGATGCGGCGAGCGTGCATCCGCGGGAAGTCGTGAAGGAAGCGCTTGGGCGGAATGCCGCCGCGTGCATTCTGGCGCACAACCATCCGAGCGGCGTCGCCGAACCCAGCGCAGCCGACGAACTGATCACCCGGAAGATTCGGGAGGCCCTCGGGCTCGTCGACATCCGCGTCCTCGACCACGTTGTCGTGGCAGCCGGCGGAACAGTCAGCTTCGCAGAACGTGGTCTGCTTTGACGGGCAGCGCAGCCCGGCTCGGGACCCACCGGGTCGGGCTGCCGAGGTTCTGAGGGCACTGCTCGCGGGGCTCTCCGCGCTCGAGCAGACGGGCGCCCGCGCGCAGCTGCGGGCGCAGCTACCTGACAACGTTGGCCAGGCATGGACCACTGAGGAGGAAAGCAGGCTCGTCGCCGAATTCAAGGGTGGCAACTCGTCCACTGCCATCGCCCACCAGCATGAGCGTACGTTGCGCGCGATCGAGGCGCGGCTCGAAAAGCTGGGCCTAATCATGGCAGAGCAGCGCATCACCCGGGGCGGCTTCACGGGCGTGGGCTGACTCCAGGTCGCAAGTGCCCACCTCGACGGGGCATTCGCGGCCCGTGAGCGGACTGGCGCCGCGCTACGAGGCGCGTCAGGGCGTTCACGCACTCCCAACTCACCGGTGGAAGGAGTGATGAATGGCCCCGATCGACGACGCGGACGACGATGCCGTGGTCGAGAAATGCATCGAAGAGCTGGATGCGCTTGTCATGACCCTCGACAGCTACCCACCCGCCGCCGTCGCGGTTGCGATCGGCACCTATCTCGCGGGCTTGCTCGGGGCGCTCTTCGACGAGCGCCAGTGCACCGCCGACGAGGTGCGCGAGTTGCTGCGAGGGATTGAGTCCGGTGTTCTTGAACCGCAGGTTCCGGCTAACAAGTAGGTCGCCGGTGAAGGGATCACCTCGGGCTTGCTCCAGGGTCGAAGAGGATGATCGGATGCCTTCCGTTGACTGAGCCCAGCTGGTGCAGTAGCGTGATTGAGAAACCGCAGCACTCCCGCGGCTTCATTGAGGATCTTGCTGTGTCTCGGTATCACATCTTCCTGGCGGTCGCCGTGGCGGCACTTCTCTTCCCGACCTCACGGCGCATCGTTATCCAGACTGCTCGAAACATCATGGCCCCCATAGTGGCGGTCCTCTTCATGATCGCAATGCGCCTGCGCTGACCCTCTCAGCACGGCATGCACGAAAGCAGCGCGTCGCCGAGCGACCGCTACTATTCGCGCCGAATTCCGTGCCACAGACAGCGCCAGCCGCGGCTGGTCGCTTGAACACTTTTCGCGATCACCGCCCGCGCCAGCAAGCTGTCACGGGCCGTGAAACGAGGAGCTCGGAGTCCGTCTCAACACCTGTCGACCAGGCTGCGTCACGCCGTCATTCCACACTCCTGTCGGTTGCCGTCTGAGTCGCGCGCGAGAACCGCAATCGACAGGAGCTATCCCATGAGACTTTTCAACGAAACACAGCGCTGCGAGCTCATCGCGAATGGCGAGCGATCCGCCGCCGGCGAGCACCTCGATCCGCACCCCGTCGTCAAGCTCTTCACGCCCGATGCCGGCGTCACCTGGCTCCTCACGAGCTCGATCCCAATGAGCCCGATCGGGCCTATGGCCTCTGCGATCTCGGGCTCGGCTGCCCGGAGCTGGGCTACGTGAGCATCACGGAGCTCGCCAGCGTTCGCGGACCTCTGGGGCTTCCCGTCGAGCGCGACCTCTACTTCACGGCGAGCCGCACGCTATCGGGCTTTGCCGCCGAAGCGCACCGCCGCGGGCCCATCGTTGCGTGACACGGCGGTCACTTATGCCAGCGCATCCATGAACGGAGCGCGCCGGCAATCTATTGCACGGCCCCCATGTCGCAGACAGACCGGGTGCCAGCGTCGTGATCTCTGTGAGTGCTTCTACGGGCGATCAGAACGCGATGTAGATACGTCAGTCAGCCGTTTCACGGCTTCGACGAATGACACGCCGAGGAGATGCATCGCAAGGTCGATCGCGCTGCCGCCGCCGAGGCGCTCGCGCGTATCGAACCACCTGCTACCGGTCGTGAGGATCTCGAAATCGCCGCGCTCCGTGAGCAGGTGCCACCGCCGACTTTCGGGAGTCTTTCGGGGCACGTAGGTGCGGTCTGGCTTCAGATGGATCGCGAGCCGGCGCAGTACCTGATCGCTCGGCATTCTCCTCAGCTGCTCGAGCATCGACTCATCGAACGACCTGCGGTTCCCCATCGTCGCGAAGCTCCATCACGGGGCTGTCTTCGGGCAGGGAGAAACGTCGGCGCGGTCAGTTTCTCCCTGCTCTCCACCGCCTTGCGCGCTGAGACTGCTTACCGCGGGCGGCACCGCGCCTGCGAACGACGCAGAACCTCGGAGAAAGACGTGATGGAAAAGTCAGGCTCATCGGCGAGCGATCGCTACCTCACGAATGCAGAGGCCGCCGCCGTCCTCAAGCTCTCCCCCCGAACCCTCGAGAAACTGCGGATGAACGGCGGTGGGCCGCGCTTTCGCAAGTTCGGCAGCCGCGTCATCTACGCACGTTGGAGCGGTGAAGGCTGCTGGATTCCCCTCGGAGGCCTCAATCCCGGTTTGAGCTTCGAAAATCCGACGAGCTATCCCGCTCCCGGGCAGTTCATATTCTACCCGGGCGGCTTCAGCGAGACCGAGCTGCTGTTGGCATACGGCAGTGTGCGTTTTGCCAGCAAGGTGGGACAGCTTGCCGGCAATCATTTTCTGACGATCGCCGAAGGAACAGCTGAACTCGCGGCTGTCGGGCGGAAGGTATTGTGGGAAGGATGTCAGGACATTGTTTTCGAGTCACTCGGATGAGAAATCAGGCTTGCAATTTGGGCCGAGAAGTAGAGGCGTGACACGCCGTTCTGTGCACTTGCGTCGGGCACAGTTTTAGCTAAAATAGCTAAAACATGAAGCAAGTATCGGCAAGCCACGCCAAAAACAACTTCGGCGGACTCCTTGACGACGTCGCGGCGCTGGGCTGCGTTGCAATCGTGAAACACGGTCGACCCGTTGCCGTGGTTCTGTCGCCGCGCGCGCTGGAGGAGATTCGGCGAGCTGGGCGCATGGCGAACCAGAAGGGATCGTGGGGCGAGACGCATATGATCCCTGCGGACAAAGCACGCGCCGCACGAATCGTGAGCGCCGCGAGCGACTTCGATGAGGAGTAGGCATGTCGAGGCGTCGCTTGATGCCGAGGAGGTCCGCAAGATACTCAGTATCTGCTCGCCTACGGGACTGCTGGTTGGCGGCCAGGCGCTCGCCTTCTGGGCCGATCATTTGCAGGTCGATCGTCCTGAGAATCTGGTCTCAGGAGTGACGGCCGATGACGTCTCCCTGGTCGTAGCGCATCGGCGCAACCTGTCGCCCCGAGTCCGCGCATTCATGAAATGGATCGAAAATGTGCTGGCGCCCTACCTGGAATAGCGAAATGAACCGCTTCTCTGCGGTCTTCACGCAGTCACCTTTCTGAGTGCAATCCAATTGCCACGCCGGCTAGACGACGTGGCGCGATGCTACGGATTTCACCACATCAGGTCGTCTGGCACGTCATCAGGGGGAGCTGCGTCGTGGGCGACGCCGCATGCGATCACCGCGCGCTCATCGCGCTCGCGAATCCGAGCTGCAATTTCTGCTGGCACGAGCTCATAGCCTCCGTTGCGGCGCACGACCGCGATTTCGCCACGGCTGAGCCGCTCACGCACAAAGTGATCTGCGAGGATGCTACGTATCTTGTTGCCATCGACAAAATTGTATCGTTCATCAGTCTGAGGTCGCGGCAAGCAGTTCTGTTGGATCAGTTGCTCGATCTGCGCGTGGCGGGCTCTTTTGTCCGCCTGTTCCTTTTGTTGACGGTTCAGCTCCTGGTCGCGGGTCATTTTGGCAAGCTGCGCCCGCTGCGAAGCGAGTTCCGCATCGGACGCCGTCGCGCGCTTTTCCTTCGGGAGTTGCTGTCGCTCCCGTTGTTGTTGCCGCAGTTGCCGTTCGGTTTCCTTGGCCTGCCTTTCATTGACCAAGCCCGCCTGCAGTAACTGATCGCGCAATGACATGCTCATG
>DASXFY010000045.1:0-3915 GCA_036489335.1 Steroidobacteraceae bacterium | reverse complement strand
ACCAGTCGGAGCGGTGGCTCATGCCGAGCACCGAGAGGCCGGTCTCAGGCAGCGCCGCCACCGCCTGCTGCACCTGATGCAGCACCGAGGCGGGCAGCGCGCCCGGGCCACCGGAGAAATTGAGCGCGTTACGCATCAGGCTCCGGCTCGCTTCAGCACCATGCGTGCGGCTGCGCTCATTACCGCGTCGATCGCCGCGCGCCGGTAGTCCCAGATGGGGTCGGGCGGCGGCGAGAACACGATCATGGTGGCGTTGGCTTCGAATAGCATCACCGAGCCGTCCGGTGCGAGCGCGAAGTCGATGCCGGCATAGTCGAGTCCCAGCGTGGCACAAATCTGCGCCAGAGCGGCCATCGCCCGGGGACCCAGCACGGCCGGCATGTCCTCGAGGAAACGGCGCTCCTCTTCACGGAATGCAGCGCTGTGGGCCATGGCGGAGGTAACGTAGTGCACCTTCCAATCCGCCGATATCGCCAGATGCAGGGGATAGGCAACGCCGTCGATGAACATGACGCGGTACTTGCGCGCCATACCGTCCGTGCCGCGGGCATCGAGGTACTCGATGACCAGCAGCTCACCGCCGCCCAGGTAGGCGACCGTCTCTGGCAGGCTGTCGCGATGCTCTATGCGAGCGAAGTGCTCACCGTTGTGAAAGCCGGGCCGGCGCAACAGCAGGGGGAACCGCAGGTCGGCTGCCGAGAGCACCGCTTGCGGCGTCATGGACCGGATCGTCGGGGCGACCACGCCGTCGATACCGGTGAGGCGGCGGGCATTGTCGAGACGCCGCGTCAGCAGTACACGCGTTGGCGCGTTGATCACCGGCGCATCGCTGGAGGCGACGAGGTCCCGCGCACGTTCCAGCGCCTGGCCGCAGAGATCGGCGTCGCCGATTGCGTTGACGATGAGCGCATGCGGGGGCAGTCGCGAGCGCGGCGAGTAATAATCTGCATAGAGTGCCGTCACGCTGTAGTGCCGATCGCTGAGCCAGGGCGATGTCGAGATGTTGCCAACGTGCGCCGACACCAGCAGCAGCAACGGAATCCCGGTGCCGCTGCCGCGGTAAGGCTGCGTGACGAAGGCATGTCCCGCGTAGCCCTTTTCCCGATGCCATTCGGCGCCCGGCTCCCCCAGCTCGTCCAGCACCCAGCCGAGTCCCTGATGAGCCTCGTGCATCGCCGGGTCGATGGCCAGCGCCGCCTCGTAATGCCGGCGGGCACCTGCAACGTCGCGCTCGATCCGCAGCAGGTTGGCCAGATTGACATGCGCGACTTTGTTGGTTGGATGGTGCTGGACGGCCTGCGTGTACGCTGTGCGCGCCGCGGAGCGAAACCCGCCGGCCAGTGCCAGGTTGCCGAGCTCGTTCAGCGCGACGAAGTGGGTCGGGTCGCGGCGTAACACTTCCAAGTACGCCTCACGGGCCGCTGCATCGTCCGCCCTGGCGGCGAGAACCCGGGCGCGCGCCAGCTGCTCGGAGATCTCGGGGTCCGTGATTCTCGCCAAGGTCCGGAGTCTGACCTATTGAAGTAGGCGCTCACCGGCCGTAGTCGCGGCCTGCAATCTGGCCTCCCCGCTGCGTGCCTCACTTTCCAGGCGATTGCAGGCAGCGATCTGTGCAGGATTCGGCGGTGCGTAGTCCAGGCCGATGTCCGACTGCAGGTAAGCAAGGAAACTCCGCAGGCGCATCTCGTTCATCACGTCGCCCTCGCTCGAGCGGACTTTGCGTTGTACGACGGCATCCACCGCCTCATCGAGCGCGGCGAGCGCAGGAGCCGCCGCCGCCGCATCGACCTTATGCGCGGCAACGCCCTGAGTGAGGCGCTGGCGAACCATGATCGCCGCGTTGATCTGCCGGTCGAGCAGATCCACGGCCTGATGCAGAGCCAGTACCAGGCCGAGGTGCTGCTGCAATGCCGCGGGTGTCGTATGCAATCGCGGGTCGAGACTCACCTGGAAAGTCTGTCTGTAGGACTTGTCGCCATAGTGGAGAACGACGGAGTAGTGCCCAGGATTGACCAGCGGGCCGCGCGCGTCGGCGCCCTCGTCATCGGTCTCCTCCGGCGGCTCGAATCCGATCACATCCGTGGCGTCCGGGTAGCGCAGATTCCATTGCAGGCTGTTCATGCCCGGCGATATCGCCGTCGCCTTCTCGACGTCGTGGCGTTGCTGCTGGGAAGGCAGGAGGTTGTCGCGCACGACGGGCGACAGCTTCGCGCTCTTTTTCTTCAGGTGCAGCGTGTATTGCCTCACTACGGTGCCGTGATCGTCGAGGAACTGCAGACTGACCGGCGTCCCGCCGTCGTATTTCGCGGGAATGTGGAAAAACACGGTTGCGCCGAAGAGCGGATTCAGGCCGATCGGCTCCCGGTACTTGGCGTCGTCGCTCTGCCCGTAAGCGCTCGTCAGCCAGGCGGCCTGGGGCGCGTAGAGAGAGGCCGAGTCGGCCGCCGGCTGCCCTTCGTGGGTCAACTGCTCGAGCAGCGCGAGATCGTCGAGGATCCAGAAGGAGCGGCCATGCGTCGCGGCGACCAGCTCACCCTCGCGGGTGTCGATTGCGAGGTCGCGCACCTCGACGTGCGGCAGATTCACGCTCAGCGGCCGCCAGTGGCGGCCCCCGTCGAAACTGGTGTAGACGGTCTTGGCGGTGCCGAGAAACAGGAGCGAAGCGTCGTTCGGGTCCTGCCTCACGACGAAAGCGGACTCGTCGTCGGGGAGGCCGCTCGTCAGAACGGACCAGTGCCGGCCGAAGTCGGTGGTCTCGAATACGTACGGCCGGTAGTCGTCCCACATGTAGCGCTGGGCGGTGAGGTAGGCCGTGCCCGTGGAGACGTGCGAGGGCTCTATCGAGGAAATCTCGGCCCACTGCGTCAGCTGAGGGGGAGTTACCTCCTGCCAGTGCTGACCACCGTCAGCCGTCACATGCACCAGGCCATCCTGAGAGCCCGCCCAGATCACGTGCGGGTCCACGGTCGAAACCGCGAGCGCGGAGATATCGGGAAAGATCTCCGCCCCCGTCTGATCCAGATCGACCGGTCCACCGCTCGGCTTCTCGGTCGCCGGATCATTGCGCGTCAGATCCGGGCTGGTGACGTCCCAGCTGCCGCCGCCGTCATGGCTCACCATGACATACTGCGATGCAAGAAACAGATCCTGCGGATCGTCCGGCGAGAAGAAGATCGGGTGAGTCCACCCGAGGCGGTATTTCATCTCTGCCGAGGAGACGCCGTCGAGATATTGCGGCCACGGGCTCACCGACTTGCGCGCGCCGCTGACGCGGTTGTAGCGCTGCATCAGCGTGTAGTAATCGCTGCCGTAAGTGACCTCATCGGAGTCCGGCGCCGGTGCGACGAAGGTGCTCTCGCCGAGCGCGACCTCGTGCCACGCACCGGTGCTGATCGCGCCTCCAGGCATGGCGCTGGGGCCCTGGAACGAGCCTTCATCCTGTTGTGCGCCGTACACGTTGAACGGAAAATCGTGGTCCAGTGCGACGTGGTAGAACTGACCCGTCGGTTGGTTTTGATCGCCGCTCCAACTGTTGCCGCCGTCCGTCGATATGGTCGCGCCACCGTCGGTCCCGGCCAAAAGGACCCTCGGATCGGTCGGATTAATCCATACGATGTGATCGTCGCCATGCCGCAAGTGGAGCATGGAGAATCCCTTGCCGCCATCGTGAGACACCCAAATGCCGTCCACGTTCGGAACGTAAAGCGTATCCGGGTTCGTCGGGTCGACGTAGACGCAGGTGTAGTAGAATCCCCGCTGGCGCAGGCTCCAGTTGTCGTTGACACGCTTCCAGGTCGAGCCGCCGTCGGCCGAGCGGAACACGCCGCCGTCCTTTGCCTGCACGATCGCGAACACGATGTTGGGGTTGCTCGCAGCGACATCGACCCCGATCCGGCCGAGGACGCCGCCGGGCAG
>DASXFY010000001.1:0-2935 GCA_036489335.1 Steroidobacteraceae bacterium | reverse complement strand
GACGAGAACAGGGCCCATTTCAGTCTCTGGGCGCTGCTCAACGCACCGCTCATCGCCGGCAACGACTTGCGCCACATGTCCAAGGAGGTGCGAGACATACTCACCAATCGCGAAGTGATCGCAGTGGACCAGGACTGGGGCGGCCGCCAAGGCTACAGAGTGCGCGACGATGGCAACACGCAGGTATGGGCAAAACCGATGTCCGACGGATCGGTGGTGGTGATTCTACTCAATCGCCGCCGGGGACCCGTGCACATCGCCACCACGGTTCAGGAGATCGGCTTGAAGCACGCCGCCAGCTACACCGTCCGCAACTTATGGGACCATGCCGGCAGTATCAGCCACGGCCGCATAGAAGCGACCGTCGCTACCCATGCCGTCGCGATGTTTCGTGTCTGGCCGAGCTCCAAGGAACACTGACCGCGAACCGGCGCCGCCCGTCTTCAGCGCTCGGCGAGACGCCAGAGCGAGGTGATTTCGGCGGCGCGCGCCCAATGCAGGCTGTCGCCATCATCAGCCGTCCTCGAGTGCCTGGGTTTGACATCGCACCGGCCGAGGATCTTCAAATGCGCCGCGTCGAACGCGGCGAGTAGCTCCGCTCTGGACCGCAGGCCCAGGTGCTCCGCGAGATCCGAAAGGATCAGCCAGCCCTCGCCCTGCGGCTCCAGGTGATTGGCCAGCGCGCGCAGAAATCCGTGCAACATACGACTTTCGGCATCGTAGATCGCGTGCTCCATCGGAGAGCTCGGCCGCGCGGGAACCCAGGGCGGGTTACACACTACAAGGGCGGCGCGCCCTTCCGGAAAGAGGTCTGCTTGCGCGATTTCTACCTGGCTTGCCTGCCCGAGACGCTCGATGTTTTCGCGAGCGCACGCCAATGCGCGGGGATCCAGGTCGGTGCCGACCACACGCTTGATGCCGCGCCGCGCCAGCAATGCCGCCAGGACACCGGTTCCCGTGCCGATATCGAAGGCCACGCTGCACGATGACATGAGAGCTGGCAGAGGCGTGGTGGCGACCAGATCGATGTATTCGTTGCGAATCGGTGCAAATACGCCGTAGTGCGGATGGATGCGCCCGCCTATAGCCGCGATTTCAATTCCCTTGGTCCGCCACTCGTGCGCGCCGATGAGTCCCAGTAGCGCTCGCAGCGCGACAACCGAATGCCCCTCGGGCGGACCGTAGGCCTCCACACAGGCTTGCCGGACATCGGGTGCACGTCGCAGATCGAAGCTGTAGTCCTCGTCGAGCTCTACGAGCAACGCGCCCAGGGTCCGCGCGCGCTGTGACCGAGCCTGCCGCTCCAGATGGAAGGCCTCGGCAGGTGCCGCAGGCATCACCGTTCCCGACTTCCTTTTGGTCTTGCGGGACCGGCGGTCGGCGCGATTTGCCAATGCAACCAACATCTGCCGCGCGTTCTGGAAATCGCCACGCCAGAGAAGTGCGGTGCCCTGGCAAGCGAGGCCGTACGCCTCATCCGCGGAAATGTGGTCATCGACCATCACCACGCGGCTGGGAGGCGCGGTCCCGCTCTCAGAGCGCCAGCGTGCAGAGCGCTCCTCGCCGCCTTCCGTCCAATGGACTACCGAATGCACGTGAGAGTGCACTCACACCTTCTCTACCGCCAGCACGGCGTTGGTCCCGCCAAACGCAAACGAATTGGAGAGCGCGATCCGCAGTGGGACATTCTCGCGGGCGGCGCCCGCCACGTAATCCAGATCGCAAAGCGGATCTGGCTGGTCCAAATTCATGGTCGGAGGGATCCAACCCCTCTCCAGGCTGCCGACGCAAATGACGAGCTCCAACGCTCCCGCCGCGCCAAGGAGGTGGCCGTGCATAGACTTGGTGGAACTGACAGGAATCTGATAGGCACGGGAGCCGAACACCTCCTTGATGGCCGCTGTCTCGACGGCGTCGTTTTGTGACGTGGCAGTACCATGCGCATTGACGTAATCAACTTCCCCCGGCGCGAGTCCCGCGGATTTCAGCGCAGCGCGCATGGCGCTCCCCTGCCCGAGGACGGTCGGCCGTGTTATGTGATCGACATCCGTTGTCAGACCATATCCCCTGAGTACGGCATGTATTTTGCTTCCGCGCTGGACCGCATGATCCCACGATTCGAGGATCAGAAAGGCCGCTCCTTCGCCCAAGACCAACCCGGAACGGGTCATGGAGAAGGGCCGGCACGAAGCGCCGGGATTCACCTTGTCGGGCCGGGCCAGCGTGCGCATGGCGTCCCAGGCACGCAGCACCCCGGGGGTCAAGGGAGCTTCGGCTCCTCCGGCGATCATCACGTCGGCTCGGCCGGTTCGAATCCTCTCGGCAGCTTCCCCTATCGAGACCGCGGATGAGGAGCAGGCCGTGGAGTAAGTGAGATTTGGGCCGGCCAGGGCATACTCGAGCCCGATCCAGGCTGCCGCCGCATTCGTCATCGCGGCGATGACGGTGAAAGGTTTGATCCGGTCCGAGCGCTCTGCGTAAAGGGTGTGATAGCCCGCGTCAGTGGTCGCCGCGCCTCCCATTCCGGTTCCGACCGATACACCGCACCGCTCGCGGTTTTCCTGGTTGAAATCGATCCCGGAATCCTCGACAGCCTGGATGGCAGCAACGAGCGCCAGATAACTGACCCGATCCAGCTTACCCAGGCGCGTCTCGGGGATGCGCGAGGAGATGGGCGTCTCGACGGTTGCGCCAATCGACGGTACCGAAGGCCCGCTGCAGGGCGCAGGCAAAGTTCTGATACCCGACCTGCCGGCGCGCAGGCCTGCGAACAATTCATCAATCGAGTTGCCCAGTGGGGTGACGACACCCAGACCGGTGACGGCCACCCGCACTGTCATGAGGGCCGGTCCCGCGCTTGGGTCCCTCCCGCTGCAGGCGAAATCTTCAGCAACTCATCTATGTAAGCCGCGACGTCGCTGAGGGTCACCAGCGG
>DASXFY010000115.1:0-37342 GCA_036489335.1 Steroidobacteraceae bacterium | reverse complement strand
CAAGGGGATGCTGTTCGTCGGGCTCGATGTCATCGGCGGCTTCGTGACCGAGATCAACGTCACCAGCCCCACCGGCGTGCGCGAGCTCGAGAAGCAGTTTCACATCGACATCGCCGGCCAGCTCATGAGCGCGATCGCGCGGCGGGTCGCCGCGGAAGCCTAGGTGGCAAAACGCGCGCTCATGCTGCGGGAGGGCCGGGCTCCCGTCTGGGACCGCCTGCTGACGATGCTGTTCTTCGTCGCGCTGCTGCACGGCGTAGTCATCCTGGGTCTCACGTTCAAGTCGCCGATCGCGAGCCATGACAGCGCCCCGGGGCTGCAGGTATTGCTCGTCTCGGATGAGGTTCCGGCGGCGGACCGCAACGACCATGCGACCTATCTTGCACAACGGACGCAGCTGGGTTCAGGCAATACCCGTGACGATGTGACTCCGCGCAATCCGGCGCAGGCTCCCGTCCTGCCAGCGCAGCAAGGGACCTTACAGGGCACCGCGCTGTCAGCGGATGCTCAAACCGCCGGCTCCCTCGACCGGCGAGTGCTCACGAGCTCCGGCTGGAGCACCGTCGTTCAGTATCAGACGGACCAGGGCAGCACCGGCACCTCGGCGCAGCAGCCGCTGCTCCTCGATCAGCGGACCTCCACGCAGAACGGCCCCGAGGACGACACAGGACCTGTGCAGCTCCGTGGTCCGAAGCGCGATGAGCTGTGGGTCACACCGGATACGCGTGCCGCCATCGTCGCGCCGTATCTCGTCGCCTGGCGCGCCAAGGTGGAGCGCATCGGCACCCTGAACTTCCCCACGGCCGCGCGGCACGCCGGCAGGAATGCGTACCCGCTCGTGGTGGTGAGCATAGCCGCGGATGGACGTCTTGCTCACGCGCAGATCGAGCGCTCGAGCGGCGATCCGGAGCTCGACCAGGCGGCGCTCACCATATTGAAGCTCGCGAGTCCCTTCCCGCCCTTCCCACCGGAGCTCGCGCAGCGCTATCGCACCCTGAATTTCCATTATGAGTGGCAGTTCACCGGCGGACGCCTGGCCGCCGGAGCAGTCACCGCGGCGCCTTGATGTCTTTGCTTGTGAGTGCGCGCATCGGTCCCCATACTTGGGGTTTATGAGCGAGCACAGCAGCGAAAGCGCGGCAGCGGAAGGCGAATCGCTCCCCGATGCGACGGCGGGCGCTACCCTGACGAATCACCTGCTGATCGCCATGCCTTCCCTCATCGATCCGAACTTCGCGCAGACCGTGGCGCTCATCTGCGAGCACACCGACCGCGGCGCGCTCGGGATCGTTCTCAACAAGCCGCTGCCCATGCGCCTGTCCGATGTGCTCACGCAGATGAAGCTCGAGCCGTCGACGGAGCACATCGCCGCGCAGCCGGTGCTGCGGGGCGGGCCGGTGCACAGCGACCGCGGCTTCGTGCTCCACCGTCCGGGCGGCCAGTGGGACCACACCCACAAGGTGTCGGAAACAATCCAGGTGACGACCTCACGCGATGTGCTGGCGGCGATGGCGCGCGGCGAGGGCCCGGGCGACGCCTTCATCGCTCTCGGCTACGCAGGCTGGGAGTCCGGCCAGCTCGAGCGGGAGATGCGCGAGAACGCCTGGACCTCGATGCCTGTCGATACGCGCGTGGTGTTCGAGCTTCCCTACGAAGAGCGCTGGATCGGTGCCTGGCGGCTCCTCGGCATCGATGTCGACCGGCTCAGCCTGGTCGCCGGGCATGCCTGAGAAGCCTGTCGAGGCCGTTCTCGCTTTTGACTTCGGATTGAGACGTATCGGCATCGCCGCTGGCGACACGCTGACTGCCACCGCCGCTCCCCGCGGCGCCGCGCTCGTAACCGGCTCGGGCCCCGACTGGCCCGCCATTGCGCGTGAGGTCGAAGCGCTCAAACCCCGGCGGCTCATCGTCGGCGCACCGTATAATGTCGATGGCACACCGGGAGCGCTCGCTCCGGCTGCCCGCCGGTTCGCCAACGAGCTCGAGCGCCGCTTCAAGCTTCCCGTCAGCATGGTCGATGAGCGCTGGTCCTCGCTGGAAGCAGGCGCGGCGCTCAAGGCGCGGCGCGCCGGCGGCGGACGGCGGCGGATCCGGCGCGAGGATATCGACAGCGCCGCGGCCGCGGTCATCCTCGAGCGCTGGCTCGCCGGCGAGAGCGGAGAGAGTTTGAAGTGACAGATCAATTGCGCCCTGACGGCACACTGCGACACCTGCTCACCCTCGAAGGCCTGTCGCGCCCGACTCTCGAGCACCTGCTCGGGCGGGCCCAGGGCTTCGTCAGGCCGCTCGGCGTCCGACCACCGGCCAGCCAGTCCCTCGCCGGCCATACGGTGGCCAACCTCTTCACCGAGCCCTCCACCCGCACTCGCGTCTCATTCGAGCTGGCCGCCAAACGCCTGGGCGCCGATGTCGTCAACCTCGAAGTCCAGCTCTCCTCGCGCATCAAGGGGGAGAGCATGCTTGACACGGTATATACACTGCAGGCGATGCACGTCGACGCGATGGTGATCCGTGATGCGGAAGCAGGGGTACCGGCCTCGGTCGCCGCGAATGTCGCTGCGCACGTCAGCGTGCTCTCTGCCGGCGAGGCGCACGTATCCCATCCAACACAAGGCCTGCTGGACGCGCTGACCATCCTGCAGCACAAGAAGCGCCTGGAGGGGCTGAGCATCGCGATCGTGGGCGACATTCGACACTCACGCGTCGCGCGCTCCGGCTACCACGCGTTTCGCACCCTCGGTTGCCTGGACGTGCGGATCGTTGCGCCACCGGCGCTGATGCCGGCGCCGGAGGAGTTCGCCGGCTGTTCCCGCCACACGTCTTTGAAGTCGGGACTGAAAGACGCCGACGTCGTGATGATGCTGCGCATCCAGAAAGAGCGCATGGGCCAAGCGGACCTTCCCGACGCGGACCGCTACTTCGCCAAATACGGCCTCACGCCGGAACGGCTCGCGGGCGCCAGGCCCGATGCCATCGTCATGCATCCGCAACCCATGAACCGCGGCATCGAGATCGCATCCGATGTGGCCGACGGACCGCAATCAGTCATCCGCAGTCAAGTGCGTAACGGCGTCGCCGTACGCATGGCCGTACTCGAGGAAGTGTTGTCTTCCGTGACAGGCACGGCATGACCCGCGAAAGCCGCGGGACTCTCTACCTGGAAGACGCGCGCGTAATCAAACAGACCGCGTACGACGGCGATCAATTCGTACTGCGTCTCGCAGCACCCGGGTGCGCTTCGCGCGCGCAGCCCGGCAGCTTCGTACACCTGACATGCGATGCCGCCATCCCGATGCGCCGGCCGCTCTCGCTCATGCGCGCCGATCCCACGGCCGGCTGGGTCGAGGTCCTCTACAAAGTCCTTGGCCCCGGCCTGCACGCCCTGGCCGCGCGTAAAGCCGGAGACACCGTCAGCATCATCGGACCCATCGGCAAGCCCTTCACCGTCCACCCCGAGCGTCCCCGAGCCGTCCTCATCGGCGGCGGCGTCGGCATTCCGCCGATGGTTTTCCTGGCCGACCGCCTGCGGGCGGAGCCGCCCGGCCGCTACAAGCCGCTGGTCCTGATGGGTTCCGAGATCCCCTTCCCCTTCCGCGCCCGCCCCTCCGCCATCGTGGTTGCCGGCATGCCTGCCGCGACCATAGCCTGCATGCCGCTGCTGGAGGAATGGGGCATCGCCAGCCGTCTGGCGAGCCGCGCCGGCTTCCCCGGCTGCTACGAAGGCTTCGTCACCGCACTGGCCGACGAGTGGCTGCGAACCCTGGCCGCACCACAACTGGCCGAAGTCGAGCTGTTTGCCTGCGGGCCGACCCCGATGCTACAGGCCGCCGCCGCCGTGGCGCGCCGCCACGGCGTGCCCTGTCAGGCCTCACTCGAGGAATTCATGGCCTGCGCCGTAGGCGGCTGCGCCGGCTGTACGGTGCTGGTGCGTACGCCGGATGGCGACGCCATGAAACGCGTCTGCGTAGACGGCCCAGTCTTCGACGCGCTGACAGTGTTCTAGAGAGCTTCCGGCAGCCCGAACCAACGGAGCACGCTGCTCTCGAAGCGGGTCACGGCGCAGATTCGCTCGCCACTGAGGGTGAGCACATAAAGGCCCACGCCGCGCCGAGCTCCAGTCGACGCGCGCAGATAGACGCCGAAAGCCGGTTGCCCGTTGGCACGCGTCGGCACCAGGTCGAACCTCCGCCCGGCGCCGAAAAGAAGTGCGCAAAAGCGGACCACCAAGTCCCTGCCCTCATATTCAAAGGGCATCGGCGGCATCGAAATGAAGGCATCGTCCGTCAGAAGCGTCACCAGCGCGCTCAGATCGGCAGCCTCCCAGGCTTTGGCAAACTTCGCCACTATGGCGTCCTCGACCAAGGAGTTGCGAGAGGGCGGCGGCTCGCGGTTCCCACCCGACGGCTGTTGGCGCTGCAGGCCGGCGCGCGCCCGCTTGAGGGCGCTGTTCACCGATTCAATGGTCGAATCGAGCATCTCAGCCACTTCTTCCGCCTGAAATCCGAGCGCAAGACGAGGACAGCGAGCTGGCGGGGCGGCAGCAGCTGTAGCCCCTTCACGAACGCGAGCGAGATCGCTTCGTTCTGCTCGTAGCGGGCATCCGGTCCGGGCGGCAGCTCGAGTGCGCCGTCAACTGACACTTCAGGGAATGGCTCGAGCCACACGACCTCGCCGAGCCGAGTCGGCTCGGGAAGTTCGACCCCCGGCACGTCCCAGGCCTTGGGAGGACGGCGACCGGCGGCGCGCCGCGTGTCCAGGCACCGGTTGGTAGCTATCCGGTAGAGCCAGGTGCGCAAGGAAGCGCGTCCCTCGAATTGCGCCAGCCCTTGCCAGGCGCTGAGCAGCGTCTCCTGGAAGGCTTCTTCGGCATCGTGCAACGACCCGAGCATGCGGTAGCAGTGCACCTGCAGCTCGCGACGGTGCGGCTCCGTCAGCTCCCGGAACGCCCCGCCATCCCCGGCTCGCGCCTTCGCCACCAAGTCGGCTGTCGCCGCTTCAATCGCTCCCGGCGCGGCACCTCGCCGCAAGCCGATTGTAACCGCCGGCCGCAGTGAAACTTTCGGCTGCCGAGCGCCCAGTTTTCCGATCCCCTGGCGTCTGTATCGATGATCTCGACAGAAGGTGGGCACGCCCCATCGATCACACATGCACTGAGGAGACGGACATGTTACTGCAGAACAAAGTTGCAATAGTCTACGGAGCCGCGGGCGCAATCGGCGGTGCGGTCGCTCGCGCATTTGCCAGCGAAGGTGCCAAAGTCTTCGTCACCGGCCGCAACCGGGACGCGATCGAAGCCCTCGCCCGGGATATCGGCAGCGCCGCCGAAGCCGCCGAGGTCGATGCTCTCAATGGGGGCGCAATCGACGGGCACCTGGACTCCCTCGTCAAAAAGGCTGGACGCGTCGACATCTCGTTCAACGCGATCGGCATAGCGGACGAGAAGATCCTGGGCGTGCCCCTGGCGCAGATGAGCGTCGAGCAGTTCTGTATGCCGATCACCGCCTACGTCACTTCCTACTTCCTGACCGCGCGCCTGGCGGCCCGGCGGATGGTTCCGAACAAGTCGGGCGTGGTCATGACAGTCAGCGCACTGCCGGCGAGGATGGGTTCGCCCCTGAACGGCGGCTATGGTCCGGCGCAAGCTGCAAAAGAGGCGCTTACCCGGGACCTGTCGCTCGAGTTCGCCCGCCATGGTCTGCGGGCAGTGTGCTTGCGGCCGCACGCCATTCCGGAGACGGGCACGATGCGGGAAGTATTCGAGCTCAAGGGAAAGCCGGCGGGCATGGCCTGGGAGCAATTCGCGAGCTATCTCGCGGGCACGACCCACCCGAAGCGTGTGATGAGGCTCGACGAGGTTGCCAACGTGGCAGCATTCGCGGCGTCCGACGGGGCGAGCGGGCTTACGGGGACGATCCTCAACCTGACGATGGGGAGCCTGGATGATTGACGCCTTGCCGGAAGCTCCGCGCCGGTGCGCGCGGGGCCGCCGCCAGGCCCGTGATCGGGCCCGCTTCGGCGGGCTCGACTTACGGCCGGTCTAGCCGAAGTTGATCTTCGCTTCCAGGTTCGAACGCGAATCCGCGTTGGCCAGAGCCTCGGCCAGCTCCACCCTCCCATCCTTGCACAGTGCAAACAGGGCCATGTCGAAGCTCTGAATCCCCCGCTCGCTGCTGGCGGCGATCGCCTCCTTGATCCCGACCACGTCTCCCTTCTTCACCAGCTCCGACATGTGCGGCGTATTGAGCATCACCTCCATCGCCGCCAGCCGCCGCCCATCCTTCCCCATCACCAGCCGCTGCGCCATGATCGCCCGCAGGTACTGCGACAGATCGAGGAAGATCTGCACGTGCTGCTCGCGCGGGAACATGTTGATGATGCGGTCCAGCGTCTCGGCGCAGTTGTTGGCATGCAGGGTCGCGAGCACCAGATGCCCCGTGCCCGCCAGGTTGATCGCCGCCTCCATGCTCTCCTGGTCGCGCACCTCGCCGATCAGGATGACATCCGGCGCCGCGCGCATCGCCCCCCTGAGCGCCCGGGCGTAGGTCTTGGTGTCGAGCCCGACCTCGCGCTGATTGATGATCGAGCGCTTGTTGGTGTGCAGGAACTCGATCGGGTCCTCGATGGTGATGATGTGGTCGGAGGCGGTCTCGTTGCGCAGATTGATCATCGACGCCAGCGTCGTCGACTTGCCCGAGCCGGTGGCGCCCACCACCAGGATGAGCCCGCGCTTGAGCAGCGCCATATCCGAGACCACATCCGGCAGCCCGAGCGAATCGAGCCGGGGCATGTCGGCCGTGATGTAGCGCAGCACGATCGCGGGGTAGCCGCGCTGCAGAAAAACGTTCACCCGGAAGCGTCCGAGCCCTGGCTCGGAGATCGCGAAGTCGATCTCGAACTCGGCCGCGAAGCGATCGCGCTGCTCGGAGCTCATCAGCGCGAGCGCGGTCTGGCGCACCGTCTCCGGCGACAGCACCTGCTTGTTGACCGGAAAGATCTGCCCCTCGATCTTGATCTTGATGGGCGCATTGCAGGTGAAGAAGAGGTCCGAGGCCTTCTTCTCCACCATCAGCTTGAAGAGCGGCTTGGTGTTGAGCTGCGGGTTCGCGCCCGTCGTCACCGCCGGCGGCGTTGCATACGTCCCCGTGGCCTCGAGCGAGCTCGGGTCCGGGGCGTCTTTGGTCAGTGTCATATCGGCCTGCCGTCTTCCTCTTCGACGATCTTCAGCGCGCCGCCGTCATCCATGGCCTTGTTCTCCCGCTTGCTCTCGAGCTTGATCCGCAGGCGCAGCTCGTTCTTCGAGTCGGCGTTGCGCAGCGCATCCTCGTAGGAGATGAAGCCCGTCTCATAGAGCTCGAACAGCGCCTGGTCGAAGGTCTTCATGCCGAGCCGGGTGGAGCGCGCCATGATGTCCTTGATCTTCGCCACCTCGCCCTTGAAGATGAGGTCCTGGATGAGGGGCGAGTTCAGCATGATTTCCATGGCGGCGATGCGCCCGGTGCCGCCCTCGCGCGGCACCAGCCGCTGCGAGACGAACGCCCTGATGTTCAGCGACAGGTCCATCAGCAGCTGCTGCCGGCGCTCGTCCGGGAAGAAGTTGACGATGCGGTCCAGTGCCTGGTTGGCGTTGTTGGCGTGCAGGGTCGCGAGCACGAGGTGGCCGGTCTCCGAGAACTGGATGCCGTACTCCATCGTTTCGCGGTCCCGGATCTCACCTATCAGGATGACGTCCGGCGCCTGACGCAACGTGTTCTTCAGCGCGGCGTGCCACGAGTCGGTATCGACGCCGATCTCCCGGTGGGTGATGACGCAGCCCTTGTGCTGGTGCACGTACTCGAGCGGATCCTCGATGGTGACGATGTGGCCGCGTGTCTTCTCGTTGCGAAAACCGACCATCGTCGCGAGCGTCGTCGACTTGCCGGAGCCGGTGCCACCGACCACGATCACCAGGCCGCGCTTGGACAGCACCACTTCCTTCAGGATGGGCGGCAGATCGAGCTCCTCGAAGCTCGGGATCTTGGCGTTGATCATGCGGATGACGCAGCCGGTGGCGCCCTGCTGCACGAAGGCGCTGACACGGAAGCGGCCGATTCCCGTCGGCGCGATCGCGAAATTGCATTCCTTGGTGGCGTCGAACTCACGCGACTGGCGGTCGTTCATGATCGCCCGCACCAGCGTCGCGGCCTGCTCAAGGGTCAGCGCACGCTCGCTCTGCGGACGGATCTCGCCGTCGATCTTGATGGCCGGCGGGAAGCCGGCGGTGACGAAGAGGTCGGAGGCCTTCTTCTCCACCATCCGACGCAGCAGGTCCTGCATCAGTTTTATAGCCTGGTCACGGTCCACGAGACTCTCCCGAACGCGCTAGAGCGCGTCTTTGTTCTGGGCTTTGTAGCGGGCCTCCTCCTTGGTCACCACACCCTTCGCCACCAGATCGGTCAGGCACTGATCGAGGGTCTGCATGCCCTGCGCCTGGCCGGTCTGGATGGAGGAGTACATCTGGGCAATCTTGCCCTCGCGGATGAGATTGCGGATCGCCGGGGTGCCGATCATGATCTCGTGCGCGGCGACGCGGCCACCCCCGTTGCGCTTCAGCAGCGTCTGCGACACCACCGCCCGCAGCGACTCGGAGAGCATGGAGCGCACCATGTCCTTCTCCGCGGCCGGGAACACGTCGACGATGCGGTCGATCGTCTTGGCGGCGGAGCTGGTGTGCAGGGTGCCAAACACGAGATGGCCGGTCTCGGCCGCCGTCAGGGCCAGGCGGATGGTCTCCAGGTCGCGCATCTCGCCGACCAGGACGATGTCCGGATCCTCGCGCAGCGCCGAGCGCAGCGCCTCGCTGAAGCCGAGCGTGTCGCGATGCACCTCGCGCTGATTCACCAGGCAGCGCTTCGACTCGTGCACGAACTCGATCGGGTCCTCGATGGTGATGATATGGTCCGGCCGGTTGTCATTGCAGTGATTGACCATGCCGGCGAGCGTCGTCGACTTGCCGGAGCCGGTGGGTCCGGTGACCAGCACCAGGCCGCGCGGCAGCATGCACAGGTCGCGGAAGATCTTCGGCGACTGCAGCTCATCGAGCGACAGGATCTCCGACGGAATGTTGCGGAACACCGCGCCGGCGCCACGGTTCTGGTTGAAGGCGTTGACGCGAAAGCGCGCCAGCTTCGGGATCTCGAAGGAGAAATCGGTCTCGAAGAACTCCTCGTAGGCCTTCCGTTGCTTGTCGTTCATGTTGTCGTAGACCATGCTGTGCACCTCCTTGTGCGTCAGCGCCGGCATGTTGATCCGTTTCATGTCGCCATCGACGCGGATCATGGGTGGTACACCGGACGACAGATGGAGGTCCGATGCTTTGTTCTTGACGGCGAACGCCAGCAATTGCGCGATGTCGACGGCCATTGGGGTTTCCTGGGCTACACCCGCTTGCGAAGGCGGATCTCGGAAGGGCTCGCGGGAGTATAGCGGAGCAGTTTGGGCGTCCATATGTTAAGGTCCTCGCAGAATTTGTCGGAACGCCTCCAAGCCGTGCGTACTCGCATGGCAACGGCCGCCGCCGGCGTCGGCCGGAGTGTCGATTCCGTCACACTCCTCGCGGTTTCCAAGGGTCAGCCTGCCGAATCGATCCGCGCCGCGGCGGTGGCCGGCCTGACCGACATCGGGGAAAGCTACCTCGCCGAGGCGCTCGCCAAGGTCGGTACGCTGGGTGACCTGCCCCTCACCTGGCACTTCATTGGCCGGCTCCAGAGCAACAAGACCCGCGAGGTGGCCGAGCACTTCGCCTGGGTGCACGGCCTCGATCGGCTGAAGATCGCCGAGCGGCTGGCCGCGCAGCGGCCCTATCACGCGCCGGCGCTCAACGTCTGCATCCAGGTGAACCTGGCGGGCGAGGAGACCAAGGGGGGCGTACCCGCCGCGGCGGTGCCGGAGCTGGCGTCCGCGGTGGCGGCGCTGCCGCGGCTCGCATTGCGCGGACTCATGTGCATCCCCCCGGAGGAAGCCGATCCCGAGCGGCAGCGCCAGTGGTTCGCCCGCCTCAGGGGGCTCAGAGACTCCCTGAACGGGGGCGGCCTCGAGCTCGATACCCTGTCGATGGGGATGAGCGGGGACTTCGAGGCGGCCATTCAGGAAGGCGCGACCATCGTTCGGGTCGGCACCGCCATTTTTGGGCCGCGCGCGGCGACCGCTCCACGTACAATCCCTGGACCATGAGCCATTTCGAGCTGACGATCCTCGGCGCCGGCAACATGGGGCGCGCGCTCATCGGAGGTCTGCTGCGCCACGGCATGCGCCCGGAGCAGATAGCGGTCGGCGAAAGCCAGGAGGCCTCACGTACCGCGCTCGCGCGGGAATTCGGCGTCGCAGCTACGGCGGACAATGCCGTGGCGATCAGCAAGGCCAACCTCATAGTTCTCGCCGTGAAGCCTTACCACGCGGGCTCCGTTCTCACTCCTCTCGCCTCTCAGCTGCAGCAACTCCGTCCAGTCGTCCTCTCGGTGTGCGCAGGCGTGAGGCTCGAGACATTGCAGAGCTGGTGCGGCGCCGGCGTGCCCGTGATCCGCACGATGCCCAACAGACCCGCCCTCGTGGGCGCCGGCGCGTCCGGACTCTTCGCCTCCCCTGAGGTCGACGCCTCGCACCGGGCGATGGCGGCACAGATCATGCAGTCCGTGGGCGAGATCTTCTGGGTTGCAAGCGAAGACGCGCTCGATGTGGTGACCGCGCTCTCGGGTAGCGGCCCGGCATACTTCTTTCTACTCGCGGAGGCCATGGCGAAGGCGGGCGTCGACCTCGGACTTCCGCAAGAGACGGCTCGCCGTCTGTCGATTGCGACGTTGCATGGTGCAGGACTACTCGCGCAAGTCGGCGACGGTGACCTCGCACGCATGCGCGCGGAAGTGACGTCGAAGGGGGGGACCACGGAAGCGGCGGTGCGTATCCTCGAGGATGCGAGATTCAACGAGCTCATCGGCCGGGCACTCGCGGCGGCGGCAAACCGCAGCCGGGAGCTGGCGGAGCAGAGCAAAAGCACTCCATGAACCTACTGGCAATCATCGTCAGCGAGCTGCTGTCGCTGGCCCTGTTCGTGGTGCTCATGCGCCTGCTGCTGCAGTTGGTGCGCGCGGACTTCCGCAACCCGATCTGCCAGGCGATCGTTCGGCTGACGAATCCGCTGGTCATTCCGCTGCGGCGCATCCTGCCACCCATTCGCAAGCTCGATACCGCAACCGTCGTCGCCGTCACGCTCATCGCCGCCATCCTGGTGGCGGTGGGCTTCGCGTTCTCGAATTTTCCCGCCGACGGCCTGCTCTGGATCCAGCAGGTCGTGCTGACAGTCGCCTACGCCGTGCTGTGGATCTACTTCTGGTCGATCATCGTCTACGCGCTGCTCAGCCTCGTCGCTCCGGGCGGGTACTCGCCGCTGCAATCCGTGCTCGCGAGCCTCTGCGAGCCGGTTTTAGCCCCTTTTCGCCGCATCATCCCTGGCATCGCCGGCATCGATCTGTCGCCGCTCTGGGCGTGCCTGGCCATTCAGGTGATCCTCTACTTCCTTCCGCGCCCGGCTTTTTTCGCGTGGTGAGCTCGGCATCTCGCCCCTGCAAACCAAGCGCTTAGCGCCGACATCGCTGCAAACCCTTTAAAAAAAGGCATTTCAGCGTACCACCGAGCGAAAAAAAGCTTTTGCGCAGGCATGCGCATGTGCTATTTTCCGCGCCGAAACACATGCGCGACTGCAGTACAGCGCGCTCACAACCATTAAATATCGAGGAGTAGCGCAATATGGCGAAAAAGGGTGGTGCTCCGACCAAGTCGGAAGTCCTGACTCAGATCTCCAAAGATACTGGGCTGTCGCGCAAGCAGATCGGCGGCGTCTTCGACTCGCTCAACGGCGTGATCAAGAAGAGCCTGAAGAGCAACGGCCTCTTCACCATGCCCGGCCTGCTCAAGATGAAGGTCGTCAAGAAGCCTGCGACGAAGGCTCGTGAGGGGATCAATCCATTCACTGGCGAAAAGATGATGTTCAAGGCCAAGCCGGCCAGCAAGAAGGTTCGCGTGATGCCGCTGAAGAGCCTGAAGGCGATGGTTAACACCTGAGGCTGATCGGTCGCAGATATTCGAAAGCCCGGAAGGCCTAGCGGCCTCCCGGGCTTTTTATTGCACTCAGGAAATCGAGGACCACGCCGCGCAGCTCGTGCAGCCGGCCGTGGAAGAAATGCCCGGCTCCGGGCAGCAGATGCAGGATGGGCGCGGGCGATTGCCGCGCCGCCCAATCGCTCACCGCGGCGGGCTCGATGACATCGTCGGCATCACCCTGCACGATCAACCAGGGACAAGCGGGCGACTCAACGTCCGCCATCGGGACGCGGGTGATTCCCGGTGCAACGGTGACCAGAGTCTGCGGCTGAGCCGGCGCGGCCGCACGCACCGCGACGGCGCCCCCGAAGGAGAATCCGCCCAGCCACAGCGAGGCGCCCGGCCAGCGCCCGCGGCCGTAGGCGATGACGGCGAGCACATCTTCGGTCTCGCTGCGGCCCCCGTCGTAGGTGCCCTCGCTACTGCCGACGCCGCGAAAGTTGAAGCGGATGCTCGGGACGCCCAGCTCGACGAAGGCGCGCGCAAGCGTATAGACAACCTTGTTGTCGAGCGTGCCCCCATACAGCGGGTGAGGGTGGCAGACAACGCCGAACCGAGCGCTGCCGGCGTCGAGTTGCCCCGCCGGCAGCTCCACCAGCGCCTCGATATCTCCCGCCGGACCCGCGATCCCCACGCGCTGCGCGCGTGGCGGCTTCATGCCGAATGCGTGGCGGTGAGCTCCACCAGCAGCCGATTGAGGCGCTGCACGAACTCGGCCGGGTTGCCGAGCTGGCTGCCTTCCGCGAGCTCCGCCTGCTCGTAGAGGAGCAGCGACAGCTCCTTGAAGCGCGGTTCGGCCAGGCCTTCGAGATGCTTCACCAGCGGATGGCCGACATTGAGCTCGAGCACCGGCTTCGATTCCGGAGCCTTCTGGCCGGCGGCAGCGAGAATCCGCCGCATGCCGGCGCCGAGATCGTGCTCGCCCAGAACCAGACATGCCGGTGAATCAGCGAGGCGGTCGCTGACTCGCACCTCGAGGATGCGGTCGCCGATCGCGTCCTTCACCCGCTTGAGCAGTCCCTTGCTCTCCTTGCGCTCCTCGTCGAGACGCTTGCGGTCCGCCTCGCTCTCGAGCGTACCGAGCTCGAGGTCGCCGCGCGCGGCATCCTTGAAGCGCTTGCCTTCGAAGCCATCGCCCTCGCTCATCGATTGGCCCGTCAGTTGGCCCATGACCCACTCGTCGATGCGCTCGGAGAGCAGCAGCACTTCCAGCCCGCGCTGCGTCAGCCGCTCGATGTAGGGGCTGGCGCGCGCCGCCGCGACGCTCTCGGCGATGATGTAGTAGATCTTGTCCTGGCCCGCCTTCATCCGCTCCACGTACTGCGTCAGGCTCACCGTGGGGTCGTTGCCGGACTCGTGGGTGCTGGCGAACCGCAACAGCTGCAGCAGCGCCGCGCGGTTGACCGCATCCTGGGCCGCGCCTTCCTTCAGCACCGCGCCGAACTCCTTCCAGAAGGTCGCATACTTCTGCGGCTCCTCCCGGGCGAGCTTCGCCAGCATGTCGAGCACCCGCTTGGTGAGACTGCCGCGGATGGCTTCGACCTCCGGCTCCTGCTGCAGCAGCTCGCGCGAGACGTTCAACGGCAGGTCGCTCGAGTCGACCACGCCCTTCACGAAGCGCAGATACGCCGGCAGGAACTGCTCGGCGTCGTCCATGATGAAAACGCGCCGCACATAGAGCTTCAGCCCATGCGCCGCATCCCGCTGCCAGAGATCGAAGGGCGCGCGCCCGGGAAGGTAGAGCAGGCTCGTGTACTCACGCTTGCCCTCGACGCGGTTGTGACTCCACGCCAGAGGATCGGTGAAGTCGTGCGCCAGATGCTGGTAGAACTCGCGATATTCCTCGTCGGTGATCTCGGTACGCGGACGCGTCCACAGCGCCTTCGCCTGATTGACGGCTTCGAACTCCAGCGACGCCTCCCCTTCCTTGCGCATGCGCACCGGGAAGGCGATGTGGTCTGAATAGCGGCGGATCAGCGCTCGCAAGCGGAAGGGATCGGCGAACTCCTTCGCCTCGGGCTTCAAGTGAAGCTTGACCGTCGTACCACGCTTGGGAAGCGTGACACTCTCAACGGTGAAGTCGCCGTCCGCGCTCGACTCCCAGCGCACGCCGCTCTCCGGCGGCAGCCCGGCCTTGCGCGAGAGCACTTCGACGCGGTCGGCGACGATGAAAGCCGAGTAGAAGCCGACGCCAAACTGGCCGATGAGCTGCGAGTCCTTCTGCTGATCGCCGGAGAGGCTGCGGAAAAAATCCGCGGTGCCGGAGCGGGCGATGGTGCCGAGATGGGTCACCGCCTCTTCGCGCGTCATGCCGATCCCGTTGTCGGCGATGCTGAGCGTCGCCGCCGACTCATCGGCCTCCACCCGGATCTCGAGCTCGGGATCGCTGGCGAGCAGCGCGGGCTCGCCGATGGCCGCGAAGCGCAGCCGGTCGTTGGCGTCCGAGGCGTTCGAGATGAGCTCGCGCAGGAAGATCTCCTTGTGGCTGTAAAGGGAGTGGATCATGAGCTTCAGCAGCTCACGGACTTCGGCCTGAAACCCATGTGTCTGCCGGTCGGCAGTGGCAGCCGTGGCGTTCTCGGGACTCGACATGCTCGGCGCTCCGCTCGTGGTCTTATGTCATGAAGATGCCCTCCTTCACTCCTGCGGAGTTACGGGGGGCGGGCCGGAGCGAGCACTTTGGGGGCGACAGCCCCCGATTTTCAAGGGGAGCTCAGCCGGGCAGGCGGAGCAATCGGCGATAGAGGTCGAAGAAGGTGACGCTGCCGGCGAGGAGGGCCGCGTTCACTCGCAGCTGCGGCGCGAGCAGCCAGACACCGAGTGCGGAGCCCCAGGCGAGGAGCGGCGTCGACAGGGCTGCGGCCTCGGTGAGCGCGGTAGTCGCGACGTGGCGACAAGCGCCCGCCGCATCGTCCAGCTCATCCCAAAAATGCAGGAAGAATTCCATTCGACTCAACTCTACCTGCTGCCGCTTGGTGTTGTCGTGCCCAATTTCACAAACGAGTCGTTGCGGGACCGAAAGGCTCTGCGTAGGCTTGGCGCCACTCGTTCAGTGCGCGTTCAGAGAACATATCATCACCATGAATCGCATCGTCGTCCTCAACCCGAAGGGGGGATCGGGCAAGACGACCATCGCGACCAACCTCGCGAGCTACTTCGCTTCGCGTCAGCAAAAGCCAGTCCTGATGGATTTCGATCCGCAGGGGTCCTCGCTTCGCTGGGTGCGCAAGCGCAACCCGGCGCTGCCGCCGATTCACATCATCAACGCTTTCGAGACGGATCCGCGAGTCACGCGCACCTTCCAGCTGCGCGTGCCGGATTTCTCCACGCACGTGATCCTGGACACGCCGGCCGCGGTCGAGCCGCAGGAGCTGCCGGTACTGACGCGCGATGCGCGCAAGATCATCGTGCCGGTGCTGCCTTCCGATATCGACATTCACGCCTGCTCGCGCTGCATCCGCGACCTGCTCCTGGTTGCGAAGATCCGCCGCAACGAGAACCGCATCGGTGTGGTGGCCAACCGCATCCGCCGCAACACCCTCGCCTATCAGGCGCTCATCCGTTTCCTGCAGACCCTCGGGATTCCGATCGTGGCGACGCTGCGCGACTCACAGAACTATCTGCGCGCCGCCGAGCTCGGAGTCGGCGTACACGAGATGAAGACTTATGTCGTACGAGAGGATATCGAGGAATGGCGGCCGCTGATCGAGTGGCTGGAGATTCCGCCGGGGGCGCCGCCAGTGGAGGCGCCGAGTGCCACATCGAGCGTGGCAGTGCCCTGATCAGGTCGATCGACTAACGGGGTTTTCCGTTGGGGCTGCCGTTGGCGCGGGCTTCCGGCTGCCGCTCTTCGTCCTCCCAGGACTCGCGCATGCGGTCGGCCCAGTTCTTGTAGCTCGACCAGGTGTTGAGATTGCGCGTGATGGCGGCATGACGGCCGCGCGCGCGTTGCATGCGATCCATCCACTCCGGAAACGGCTCGGCCGGGTCCGCGGCCGCCGGCGCGGTGGCGGGCGTATCCTTCTGCTTGATGGGCGCGTTGCCTCGCCCCCTGTCGGTTGAGCTCATGAAAGCACCTTGACCTTTTCCGCAGCCTACGGCTTTTGCTTGCCGCACGCGGGGAACTGGTTCACAGGCATGTCGCCCCTTGCCTACAGTTCTCGCTTTGTGCTCGCTTATGTAACGCCACTAAGCGACGAGGCGGTATACCGGGCGGTAGGCGCTGCCGGGCAGCTTCATGCGCCGCTGCGCGACGAACGCCGCCAGCAGCTCATCGAGCAGCTGCATGATGCCGCGATCGCCCGCCAGCTCGTACGGACCGAGGCGCTCGATCGCCTGAATGCCGTGCTCCTTGACGTTGCCGGTGACGATTCCGGAGAACGCGCGGCGCAGATTTGCGGCAAGCTCATGCGCGGGTTGGCCGCGGTCCAGCGCGAGCGCGCGCATCGACTCGTGTGCCACCTCGAACGGCCGCTGGAACTCCGGCTGGATCGAGAGCAGCCAGTTGAAGTTGTAGGAATCGCTGCGCTGGCGACGGAATTCGCGCACCGCCCCGATGCCGCGCACCATGCGGCGGCCGACTTCGGCAGGATCGTCGATGACGATGTCGAGGCGCTCCGCCGCTTTCGCGCCGAGGGTGCCGGTGATGAAGCGACTGATCTGCTCGAAATACGCGGCGCTCTCGCGTGGGCCGGTCAGCACGACCGGCAGCGGCTGTTGCTGGTTGGCGGGATCGAGCAGAATGCCGAGCAGATAGAGGATCTCCTCGGCCGTGCCGGCGCCGCCGGGGAAAACCACGATGCCGTGGGCAAAGCGCACGAAGGCCTCGAGGCGCTTCTCGATGTCCGGCATGATGACCAGCTGATTGACGATCGGATTGGGCGGCTCGGCCGCGATGATCCCGGGCTCGGTGATGCCGATGTAGCGGCCGTGCTCGATGCGCTGCTTGGCATGGCCGACGGCCGCGCCCTTCATCGGGCCTTTCATCGCGCCCGGTCCGCAGCCGGTGCAGACGTCGAGGCCGCGTAGCCCCATCTCATAGCCGACGCGCTTGCTGTACTTGTACTCCTCGGCGCCGATCGAGTGGCCGCCCCAGCACACCACCAGGTTCGGGCGCGCCTTGAAATCGAGGACGCGGGAGTTGCGCAGTACGTGGAACACAGCGTTGGTGATCACTGCGGAATCGCTCAGATCGAACCGGCCGCCCGCCATGATCTCGTTGGCGATGAAGACCACGTCGCGCAGCACGGCGAACAGGTGCTCCTTGATGCCGCGGATCATCTGCCCGTCGACGAAAGCTGTACCTGGGGCGTTGTGAACCTCGAGCTTGATGCCCCACGGATGGCGCACGATGCGGATGTCGAAGTCGCGGTAGCGGTCGAAGATCTCCTTGGCATCGTCCGTGGGGGCGCCGCTGTTGAGCACCGCGAGCGCGCACTTGCGGAACAGCGCGTAGAGGCCACCCTGGCCTGAATCGAGGAGCTTCTCGATCTCCGCCTGGGAGAGGTTCTCCAGGCTGCCGCGCGGACCGACCCGCGCGTCGATGAACTCCGGAACGACGACGCTGCTTTCCATCTACGGGAGAATATCGACCGGCGTGCCGTCGCGGGTCAGAAGCCAGATTTCGACCATGTCGGCATCGGAGACTGCGATGCAGCCGTCCGTCCAGTCACTGTGCTGGTAGTACCAGGGCGAGTTCTTCAGGCGGTTCGGCAGGCCGTGGATCATGATCGCGCCGCCGGGCTGCCAGTGATGGGTGTGCGCGCGCTCGAGGTCCTGGGCGTTGGGATAAGAGATCTGGATCGACAGGAAATAGTCGCTGCGCGGATTGCGGCGCGCCAGACGGTACCAGCCCTCGGGCGTACGAAAGTCGCCGTCACGCTGCTTGGCGCCGACCGGCTCGAGTCCAAGCGCAATTTTGTACGAGCGCACGATCCTGTCGCCGTCCATCAGGTACAGCCGGCGGCGCGACTTCCGCACCATGATGCGATCTACCTGCGGCAGATCCGGCGAAGGCAGCAACGCCACACGCCCGGCCTGACCTGCCGGCGCGGCCGGAATCGTCGTGACCGCCGGCCCCGCGGGGGTGTTGGCGCCGGCCACCGCCAGTCCGCAGCCGAGCACGGCGGCGGCTAGAATCGCTCTAGTTAACGACATGGCTGAATTATAAGCGGTAGGCGTGGCGTGCGTGCGGCGCCAAGCGTGACAGTGAGAGCCGCCGCACGGCGTCAGCCGCCGCCCGCGGACACCGCCTCGATGCGTGGCACGACCAATTGCGTGCCCGGGCGCAGATCCGTGAAATCCGTGTCCGGGTTGTACTGGCGCAGCAGCCAAAGCGGCAGGCCCGCGAAGCGCTGCGTCAGAGTCCATAACGAGTCACCGCTCTGCGCGATGTACTGCTCCGTGCCGGCGATGCGATGCGAGGCGAAGTAGTTGGCCTCCAGCGCATGATGGTACTGGCGGCGGCGAGCCTCGAATTCCTCAGCGGGCACGCGGTGGAAATCGAGGCGGATGCGGTGGCCAACGATCACAGGCTGGTGGAACCGCATGTGATTGATGCGCCGCAGATCGGCCGCACGCACGCCCAGCCAATCCGCGTAGTGGCCCAGAGTCTCCGCCGCCGCTACGTAAATGGTGCCCTTCGGCCCGACGGAGTAATCAGTCGGGTCGGGGTTCTGGCCCGCTTCGTCCGTAGGTCCGAGCGATGGGCCCAGCTCGTCCGCCTGCGCGCCAGACACCGGCTGCGCGCTCTCATCGTCTGCGGAGCCCGCCTCCTCGCCATGCGCGGTCTGAGCGCCAACCTGCGAGCTCATGAGCGTAGAGTTGGGCGCCGTGTCGGCACCGGGCACCGCACCATCGATGCCGTTGAAATCGAGCAGGTGCTGGCTCCCCAGCCCGAACCTGGCGGCCCCCTGTGGCAGCGAGTCGCCCTGGGAAGCGCTCGCCGCCATGGAGGTCGAGTCGGTCTCGGAGGCAGCGAAGCGCACGCGCGAGTAGTAAACCGGCGCGGCCGCGGCGACAACCGGCGGCACCGCGGCGATGAGCGGCGGCGCGCCATTTGCGTGTATGGGCTTCATGACGGCAGCCACGAGCTGGGCGCGCGCCACGATCGGACGCGCGCGCCGTGGGGTGGCGCTGGCGAGCAGTACCTGTGGGCCCAATCGCTTCGCCAGCATCGCCGTGGTCAGAGTCTGCCCGCCGGCCGGCAGACGCAACTCATAACCGCGCGGCACCGCCAGCCTGCCGCGCCAGACCGCCGGGCGCAGAGCGGGATTGAGGTCACGCAGCCTGTCAGGGTCGACGTTGAGGGCGCGCTCCAGCGGCCCAATGGCGACGTACGCCGGCATCCTGACTTCGCGGAAGCGCGCCTCTTCCAGCGGCACCAGCGCACCGAAATACTTCTGCGGGTGACGCTCGATCTTGAGCGCCGCAAGGAAGGAGACATAGAAGTTGCGCGACGCGAAGCCGAACGTGCGGCTCTGGTAGTCGCGCACAATAGTGACGATGTTCGTCGTGCCGGTGGTCTCGACCGCGCGCCGCATGCCCGCCACTCCGTGGTTGTAGGCGGTGAGCGCGAGTGGCCAGGTGCCGAGAATCCGGTAGTTGTAAGCGAGCAGCTGCGCCGCCGCCTCGGTGGCGGCGAACGGGTCCATGCGATCATCGACCGCGCGGTCGATGCGCATGAAGCGCCGCCCCGTCGAGGGCATGAACTGCCAGAGTCCCGCCGCGCCGACCTTCGAGTAAGCGCGCGGATTGTAGGAGGACTCGACGAGCGGCAGCGCGGCGAGCTCCCCCGGCAGGCCCTCGTCCTTCAGAGCCTGGGCGATGTCCTGCTGCCAGGCGCCGGAGCGGATCAGGCCGTCCCTGAAGCGGTTCGACTGTCCGAGCTGAAAGCGGATGTCTTCCGTCGCCTCGAGCAGCCGCTGGGGGGTCCCCTCCGTACCCCAGAGCGCCTTGATGTGCTCGTCTTCCAGCGACAGCGGGCCCTGTCCCGACGCGATCCGGCGCAGCTCCGCGACGTAGTGGTCGCGCGCGCGGTTCACGATGCGCTCGCGCGCGCGCTGTGAGCTGTCCGGCCCGAAGTGCAGTGTGTCGTAGACGACCGCGAGATCGTATTGGTCGTGCAGGTAGCCGGAGTTGGTATCGACCTGGGTGTAGACGTGCACCCAGAAATCGACGTCCCGCTGCAATTGCGGGGGATAGGGCAGCGCCTGATCCGCCGCCGGCGCGCGCGTGAAGACGAACGGCATCAGCACGACCGCCCACAGCCAGTCCCAGCCCCGCGAGGCTCCCGGCCCCCGTGTCGAGTTCATTTACACACCATCCTGTCGAGCAAGCGCTTGATTTTCAATAAGTTACAGTTTGACCGCCCGGATGGGGCCGTCGCCGCGGCGGTCCAAGTGTCGGTGAACTTGACACCTACCCTGTCGGCGCCCCTTTCAGGGCGGCAATCGGGGTGCGGCAAGCGCCCTTCCGGAGGGCCGATAACTTCTCACAACGCGCACTACGTCACAATTGAACCGCGTCGCAGATGCAACATGTCATATCAGACGAGGTCACGGACCCTCTGGCACGCGCGTTGCTTGTATCACATCACTGAGGGCCGATAGGCGGCCCGGAAGGAAGCAGCTAGCCAAATACGAAGAAAGCACGGGCGGGATCAAGCGCAGGATGGCGCCCTCCAGCACTGTGTCCCTTGAACAAAAAGAACGACACTCCTCCACACAAGCAAGCGACCGACAACCCCGCCCCCTGGCGGGGTTCTTTTTTGTTGGGGCAAAGTGCGGCTATCCTGCCGCTTTGCCCGAGCGCGCTGCTGTGACAGGGATTCCAGCCCGCGGGTCAGGGAACGGCCCTGGCCCGCTTGGTGGATCGCTTGCGCACGGCGCCAGTAGCCGGCCTCGGAGCGCTTACTGGCTTGCTTTCGCACGAAGAAGAGGCGTATTCATGCGGCCTCAGCGACGTCGAAACGAGGCAACAAGAAAATGAACGTCCAAGCGATCCTTGCTCTGCGACCCCGGCTGGCCGGCTTTGTGGCGGTGCTCGCCGCCGCGATGGGCCTGGCGCAAGCGGCGGCGGCTACCACAGCACCCATCGTTCGGGTCTTCGTCGTCCAAGTGCCGTCGGCCCAGGATCACGAATTCATCGTCGGCGTGAAGGCGTACGAGAAGTGCCTCAGCGATAGCGGCACCAAGCAGGCCACGTACGTTTACGACGCGGAGACGGGGGATCTGACGCGGTACCTTTTCCTGAACGAGTACAGCACATGGGCTGGCATGGACGCTCATGATGCGGCCGCCACGGCCTGTCGGGACGTCTTCGGCACGGAGGTGCTGCCGCACGTCGGCCAGGCATTGAGCCAGGTGGCGGTACTCGACCCCAAGGACACCTACATGCCCGGAGGCGATCCCGATCCCGCGCCCATGCTCTGGGTGGATTCCTACCGGATCAAACCCGGACAAGGACAGGAGTTCAATGCTGCCATGCAGCATTTGGCGGCTGCGGCGGCGAAAACTCACTGGGAAGGGCACTTCGCCGGCTATGACATCGCGGCTGGAGGCCGGGGCGCGCAGGACTTCGTCCAGGTGTGGCCCAACAAGTCCTGGGCGGACGCCGGGCGGGACCCGAGCCCGTCCCCCATGAAGATGGTGGCAAGCGTATACGGCGCGGCCTCCGTCAAGAGCGGGCACCGGAAATTTCTGGCGACCATCGCCGACCACTGGTCGGACACGTGGAGCTATGACAAGGATCTGAGCGTGATCCCGGGCAAGTGAGTCACATCGCGGCGCGTTTCCGGCGGCTGGTCCGCCGGCCGTAGAGCCCGTAGATCACGAAGCCGATCACCGTCCAGACGATGAGGCGGATCCAGGTATCCCGCGGCAGCGCCAGGATCATGGCGCTGCAGGCCAGCGCACCACCGATACAGACGAACCGTGGCCACGGGACCCTGAACGGGCGCGGCAGGTCCGGCCGTGCCTTACGCAGATAGAGAACGCCGATGCACACCGTGATGAAAGCGAGCAGTGTCCCGATCGACACCAGCTCGCCGAGAATCCTGACAGGAAGCAGCCCGCCGATGATGGCCGCCGCGAGACCCGTGACCCATGTGCCGTTTCCGGGCGTCTTGAACTTCGGATGAATCCGTGAGAACCACGGCGGCAGCAGGCCGTCCCTCGCCATCGACATGAAGATCCTCGCCTGTCCGACCGTCATCACGAGCATGGTCGAGGTCATGCCGAGAATCGCGCCGAGCTTCACCGGCACCCCGAGCCAGCGCAGCCCCGAGTACTTGTCGAGCGCCAGCGCCACGGGCGCCGCGACGTTGAGATCGCGGTAGGACACCATACCTGTCAACACCACGACGGTGGCCATGTAGAGCACCGAACAGATGCCGAGGCTGGCGAGAATGCCGATCGGCAGATCGCGCTCCGGCCGCTTCGCCTCCTGCGAACAGGTCGAGATCGTATCGAAGCCGATGTACGAGAAGACGATCACCCCCGCGCCCGCGATGATGCCGCTCCAACCGAACTCACCGAAGTGCCCGGTGTTCGGCGGAATGAACGGATGCCAATTGACGGGATGGATATAGCTCACCCCGGCGAGAATGAAGAGCACGATCACCGCGATTTTGAGGGCGACGATGATGGTGTTCGTCCCCGTCGATTCCCGGATGCCGACGTAGCAGAGGACGGCGATCGCCGCAACGATGAGCACCGCCGGAAGATTCAGCCAGGCGCCCGTGGTCACGATCGCGAAGCTGCCGGTGCCGCGATCGAACGGCGCCTGCGCCAGCGCGGGCGGTAGATGCAGGCCGAACTGTGCCAAAAGGCTCGCCACATAGCCCGACCAGCCGACCGAGACGGTCGCGACCGAGAATGTGTACTCCAGGACGAGATTCCAGCCGATGAACCAGGCGATGATCTCGCCGAACGCAGCGTGCGCGTAGGAGTAGGCGCTCCCCGACACGGGAATCATCGCGGCGAGCTCCGCGTAACAGAGGGCCACGAGAGCGCAGCTGCAGCCCGCGATCACGAACGAGAGCACCAGGGCGGGACCGGCCTGATTGGCCGCGGCGGTGCCCGTCAGTACGAAGATTCCGGTGCCGATGATGGAGCCGATGCCGAAGGCCGTCAGCGCCACCACCGACATCGTTCGTCTGAGCTCCGGCTGTGCGCCGGCGGCGGGCCATCCCTGCGAGTCGACGCTCACGGCACCAGCACTATCTGTCCGCTGGTCGCCCGCGACTCGAGGCGCACGTGCGCCTCCGCAGCCCGGGACAGCGGCAGGCGCAAACCGATGTGCGGCCGAATGATGTCCTTGGCCATCGCCTCGAAGCTCTCCTGCGCCACCGCCTCGAGAGCAGCCCGGCCGCGGATGTAATGGAACAGCATCGGCCGCACGATCGTGTTCGATTTGGCCGCCAGCCGCGAGACGGCGAACGGCGGCACGGAGCCGGAGGACTGGCCGAAGTTGACCAGTGTCCCCAGGTAGTCCAGGCAGTTCAGCGATCCCGTGAACGTGTCGGCGCCGACGGAGTCGTAGACGACCTCGACTCCCTTGCCGCCGGTGATCTGCGCGACGCGGTCGACGAAGTTCTCCTTGCGATAGAGGATCACGTGGTCGGCGCCGCAACTGCGCGCGATTGCGGCCTTCTCTTCCGACCCTACCGTCGCGAGGACCGTCGCGCCCAGATGCTTGGCCCACCTGACCAGCGGCTGGCCCACTCCGCCGGCCGCGGCATGAATCAACAGCGTCTCGCCCGCTCGCACCGCATGAACCTTGCGCAGCAACATGCACGCCGTGAAGCCCTTGATGGTGAGGCTCGCGGCAGCTTCATCGGAGATACTGTCCGGCAGACGCAGCGCCAGTGAAGCCGGCAGGAGACGCCGCTCCGAGTACGCCCCGTACGTCGAATCTATGTAGGCGATCCTGTCGCCGGCCGAGAATCCCCGCACCCCCGGGCCCACCTTCTCGACCACCGCGGCCGCTTCCAACCCGGGGATTCCCGGCAGCTTCAGCGTGTCGTAGAGCCCGGAGCGCACGTAGGTGTCGTGGAAGTTGACACCGATGGCCGTGTGCCGGATCTGCACCTCGCCGGCTCCGGGATCGGGCACGTCCACACGCTCATAACGAAGCTTCTCCGGACCACCGGTATCTCTGAGCACGATCGCGTAGTTCATGGTATTGCCGTGATGCCTGCAGTCAGCTCAATGTCAGTTCTTGCGTCCACCCGAATGGGTCCGCCGCACGTCTCTCCTGGATGGCGAGCAGCGACTCGTGCAGGTGCTTCGCCACGACGTCGGTTTCGCGCAGCTTGTATTCGCGACCATCGCTCTCGATCAGGGCGGCGATCGGGCTGACGATGGCGGCCGTTCCGCAGGCAAAGAGCTCGCTGCAGCGCCCGCTGCCGATGCCGTCGAGCAGCTCATCGATGGCGATCCGGCGCTCCTCAACCTTGTAGTCGAGGCTCCTGGCCAGCGTGAGCAGCGAATCGCGCGTGACTCCCGGAAGGATGGCGCCATCGAGCTCCGGCGTGTGCAGCGCACCATCGAATACGGCGAACACGTTCATGCCCGACAGCTCCTGGATGTAGAGATGCTCGATTCCATCCAGCCACAGGGCCACGGTGTGACCGCTGACCACCGCCGCGGTGGAGGCTCGGAGCGACGCGGCGTAGTTGGCGGACGCCTTCGCCTCGCCGATGCCGCCGGCCGCCGCGCGCACATCCACGCGCTCGATGACCACCTTCATGGCGCCCGAGGAGTACTGTTCGACCGGATTCGCGATGACCATGAAGCGGAACGTGCGCGAGTTGCGCAGCATGTAGCCGCTCTCGCTTCCATAGAGGAACGGCCGCAGGTACAGCGACCTTCCCGACTCTGTCGGCATGATGGCGCTGCAGGCCTGCACGACCGCGCCGAGGCCCTGGAAGAACAGCGCCTCCGGGACCGGAGGCATGGAGAGGCGCGCGGCCGAGCGCGCGAAGCGGCGGCAATTGGCGTCGGCGCGAAAGAGATTCGGCCGGATCCGCCCCACCCGATAGGCCTTCAGCCCCTCGAACACCAGCTCCGCGTACTGCAGGGCACGCGATCCGGGCCAGACCTCGATCCGACCATAGGGCAGCAGCCGCCCTCTCTGCCACGCGCCATCGAGCCATTCGGCATCGAACATGACTGGAGCCGCGAACTGGCCAAAGCCGAGGCGCTCCGGCAGCTTGAAGCTGGCGACCGCCGCCGCGACGCCGGAGTCGATCTCGTAAGCTTCCATTCAGCCTCGCAGGTAGGCGTCGGTGCCGGCCAACCAGTCCTGGCGGGGAGGCGCGAACACATCGACGTCGAGGGTATCCTCGAGCGCCACGGCCCGATGGGGCACGTTGGAGGGAATCACCACCACCTCGCCGGCGCGCACCGTGACTTCCTGCTCATCATTGGCGCCGAACCAGAAGCGCAGCGCGCCGCTCAGGATGTAGGTGAGCTGCTCGTTGTCGTGCGAGTGGCGCGGCACGTCCTCGCCGCTCTTGAAATACACGTGCGCGATCATCATGCGCTCGCCGGTGATCAGCTTGCGGCTCAGGCCTTTCTTCAGCTGCTCGGCCGGCATGTCGTCCCAGCGATAGCGGCGGACCAGTTCCCCAGTGCTCGATTTCATGAAGTTTCCTTGGATCAGGTTGCGGTGAATCTCGCATCCACCGGCACGTCATAGCCGGTCGCGAGCCTGTTGGTCTCGTTGGCGAGCCCGATGACGGCCATCAGCTCCGAGAGCTGCTGCTCGGTCATGCCCTTGGCGCGCGCGCTGGCGCCGTGGGAAGCGATGCAGTAACGGCAGCCATTGGTCACGCTCACCGCCAGGTACACCAGCTCCTTGGCGAGCGGGTCGAGCGCGCCGGGCGCCATGACCTGCTTGATCTCGCTCCAGACGCGGCGCAGCGTCGGCGGATCGTGGGCGAGAACCTTCCAGAAGTTATTGACCCAATCCACTCGGCGGGTCGCCATGATGTCGTCGTAGACCGCCCGCACCTCGGCCGAGGCATCCGCGTATTCGATCGGCTGGCGTTGCGCGCTCATCTCATTGCGCCGGCACGATCGCGATCACGCGCGCCGGGAAGCCCGTGCCGTCCGCCGGCTTCGGAACGCCCACCATGACGAGCGCGCCGGCATCCGGCACCTGATCCAGGTGCGCCAGCATCTCGACCTGATAATGGTTGGTGCCGAGCACGTACGATTCCAGCGAGTAGTCGTCGTGCGAAGCGCCGATACCGCCGTCGGTATCCGTCGTCTCGTGGCCTATGGCGGCGACATGCCGCTGGTCGATCAGGAACTTCAGCACCGGCATGCTCCACGCCGGATAGTGGCCCATTCCCTTGGCGTCGCGGTTCTGCATCGCGTCCTGGTTGGGCCAGCGCTTCGACCAGTCGGTGCGCATCGCCACGAAGGCATGCGCCGGGATGCGCCCGTGGAGACGCTCCCAGTTCTGCACGTCCCGCATGCTGATCCGGTAGTCCGCATCGCGGGCGACCTGCGTATGCACATCGAGCACCACCAGCGGCAGCAGCATGTCCCTGGGATCGATCTTGTCGACGCTCTTCAGGCCCAGATGGAAATGCGAGGGCGCATCGACGTGCGTACCCCATTGGCCGACGTGCGTGTACTGATCGACCTGAAAGCCAGCCTTGGGAATCACGTACAGGTGGCGCACGGTCATCGCGCCGAATCCCTTCCAATGCGGTGTGTCGGGACCGAAGGTATGTGTCAGGTCGACATAGCGCGCGTGGGCGAGGACGCGTTCGTAAACGCCCCAGAGACCCACGGCATCCCTGTGCGGCTGCGCCGCGGATACCGCCCGCATCGAAGCGGCGGCGGCAGGCGCCGCGTAAGCCGCGGACAGCCCGCCGACTGAGGCGCAGCCAAAGGCGGCTGCGAGCAGCGCCGTTCGAATCGTTCCCGACAGCTTTGTCATGCGGGTCTCCTACAGGAAGTTGTAGCTCCACTGCGTGCCGATGGTCAGCGGCTGCAGCGTCGAGATGCGGCTCAGTGGGCCGATATTGAAGCTGAAGCTGGTGTTGTTCGCCGACACCCAGGGTACCTTGTTGGTCAGATTGGTCACGAACAGCGTGCCGGTCCAGCGCTCCGCGTTGAGGCCAATGCGGAAGTTCGCCATGCCGTAGCCGGGCAGCTGGACCACCGAGAAAGCCTCATCCCAGGACGAGCCGGTATACGTACCGTCGAGGCGCGCCGTCAAGGTCTTGTCCCCGACCGGCCGGGTGTACTCGATTGCGGCGCTGGCGGTCTCCTTCGGCACGTTCAGGATCGGGATGCTGCTGCAGGCGCCGCCGATGGCGCAGGTGGGGAAGCTGTAGCCCGAGTTCGCCAGCGAGCTGAGGTAATTGCCATTGGGGCTGGTGATGTCGGCCTGGGTCCAGGTGCCGGCAGCGAAGAATGTCCAGCGGTCGGTGATGCGCGCGGCCAGGTCGATCTCCGGTCCGTAGCTGCGGCCTTCGCCGGCATTGGTGACGTATTGAGTGCCGCACGAGAGCAGCGCGGTCTGCTGCACCTTGCTCCATTTGATGTAGTAGACATCGGCGTTCACTCTGACGCGGCTGTCGGCGAGCAGCGCCTTCTCGCCTGCCTCGTAGTCCCAGACCGTGTCAGGGTCGAACGAGGCCGGTCCACCGCTCGGACACGCGGTCAGTGGGATCGTCATGTTCGCACCGCCCGGTCGGAAGCCCTTCGATGCGGAGAGGTACGTCGTGAGATTCCGCGTCGGCAACCAGGCAAGATCGACACGTGGGATCACGCCGCTGGCCGAGGAGAAGTTACCGGGAGGATTGGCGAGCGGCGCCGCCTGCGGAGTGAAGAAGTATCCCCACTCGTTGTTGTATGCCGATGTGTCGTAGCGGAACCAGCGCAGGCCCCCTTCGACCTTGAAGGTCGGCAGGAAAAGCCAGGACGCGTCCGCGAAGGCGGCTTTCTGCGAGATCTGATAGCGATTGTTGATGCCGAAGGTCAGGCCCGCCGGGTTGTCCATCGGCGGCGTGAGAAACTGCGATAGCTGCGCGATGTAAGGCGCGTTCTGCCCTTCGACGAAGGAGGAGTTCAGTTTGCTGTAGAAAAGACCGGTCACCCAGTGGAGCGTCGAGCTGCCCTTGGAATTGAGGCGCACCTCTTCGCTGACTTCATGCTCCGGCTCTGCCTCGTAGATCGGCGTATTGATGTAGGTCGGCATGCCGACCGCCGCCATTTCGGCCGGCGACACCAGGAACGACTCCAGCGTCCACGACGTCGCCTCCGAAGCATCCTGCAGCTGCCAGGGCCGGCGGCTGAAATAGCCGGTGGCACTCGTCAGGTCGGCAAAGCCGAGATCGGCCACCACCGTAGCGGAGAACACGCTCACCTGGTCGTGCACCCCCTCGGCGAGGTCGTACGGCTGAAAATGCGTCTGGTAGGCGGCCCCGGGGGGCAGATCGAACTCGTCATAACCGCCGAGCTTGGTCGACTGACCGAGCGCGAGCAGATTGATATGCAGCTTGTCGTTCGGCTGGATGAGCACCTCGAGGCGACCGGAGATCTCCCGCTCGGTGTTCACATCGGGGGTGACGTTTTGCACCGGCGCGGCCAGCACATTGCCCCGCGTGTAAGGGGGACCGTTGGCTGCCAGCACGTCCGCCGGGAACGGATTCAGCACCGTGCGGCTTATCCAACCGCTTCTATAGGTGTCGGAGAGCACTCCGCGAACGGCCCAGTAATCACTGGTGGAGTAGTTGAACATCCCATCGACGTTACCGTTGGCACGGCCGCCATCCGTGTGGGATAGCGTCGCGTCCGCGGAGCCGGAGATGCTGTTGAACACCGGTGCATGCGGAATCAGCTTGATGGTGCCGCCCATCGAGCTCGCTCCGTAGAGTGTCCCCTGCGGCCCGCGGAGCACTTCGATGCGATCGAGGTCGTAGAGGTTCGGATCGATGACCACTTTGCCGATCTGACCCATGGCGGGGGGTGAGAGCGGGATGTCGCCCAGATAGAACCCCACGGTCGGCGAGTTGCCGCCGTTGGAGGCGATGCCGCGCGCCTCGAACTCACTCTGATCGGGGCCGGCGCTGCGCATGGAAAGTCCCGGCACGTCACGGGCGATCGCCTCCAGCGAGGTGATACCGCGGCTTTGCAGCTCGGAGCCCGTCACGGCAGAAATGCTGATGGGCGTGCTCTGCGCCGTGGACGTGTAAGTCTCGGCGCTGACCACGACCTCCTGCAGCACGGGACCGCTGGTATCCGCCGAAGGCTGGGCGGCGGCGGCTTCCTGCGCAGCCACGGGGCTGCTGCCGAAGGCCATACCGAGAACGAACAGAGCCGATATGGCTGGCCAGCCGATTGGGTTGTTCTTCGACATAGGTTACCCCCGTTTGCGGCGCGCACCACCCCGGTGACCGATCGACGCGAGCGCGGCCGTATCTCTTCGAATCCTAGTGCGCCGCCAATCGAATGTGCTTTCAAAAGGGGGGTGGGCGAGAAGTCTTTGCAAAAGGATCTTCTGCTTTTTCATGATTTCGTGATAAATACTTCGGTCAGTTCACCGACATGCGCAGGCCCTATGAGCAGCCCCATCTCCCCCAGCGCCCCGGCGACTCCTCCCGCGACCACCGCAACCGCTCCACACCGGCTCGATGAGGTCGACCACCGGATCCTGGCCGAGCTCTCCAGTGATGGCAGGCTCTCGAATACCGACCTGGCGCACCGCATCGGGCTTTCCGCATCCGCCTGCTGGACGCGGGTGCGGGCCCTGGAAGAGAGCGGCGTCATCAAGGGCTATGCGGCAATCATCGATCGCGCGGCCATCGGCCTCCCGGAGACGGTCGTCGTCGAGGTGACCGTCGACAAGCAGAAGCACGCCGGCGATGTCCTCGAGGGATTCGAGGCCGCGATCGCGCGACTGCCTCAGGTCATAGAAGCCTCGCTGGTCGCCGGCGACTTCGACTACTACCTGCGGGTCGCCGCCTCGAGCACGGCCGATTACGAGCACTTCCTGCGGGAAAAGCTCTACCGCATTCCCGGAGTGCGCCAGGCACGGTCAATTTTCATTCTGCGCGAGATCCCGCGGCCACTCGCGTTGTAGCAGGCTCGGGAGTGGTGGCATGCTGCGGCGAGCGCGACGTCATGAAGGTCTGCGGAGAGCACGATGATCAAAGTCAGTGTGATGTACCCGAACAAGGCCGGAGCCCGTTTCGACCACGATTACTATCGTGACCGGCACATGCCGCTGGTGAAGAGGCTGATGGGCGATAAGTGCAGGTACTACACCGTCGACAAGGGGGTGGCTGGCGGTGAGCCGGACAGCCCGCCCACCTACGTTGCCATGTGCCACATCTTCTGCGATTCGATCGCGGCCTTTCAGGCCGGCTTCGGTCCGCACGCCAGCGAGATCCTGGGCGACATCCCCAAGTACACGGACCTCGCGCCCGTGCTGCAGATCAGCGACGTCGTGGTGGAGAAGAGCTGAACAGCAGACTGCAGCAGGTCACGGCACCTTCGGCCTTTTCCATCTCCGACATCGCCACCGTGTGCACCTGGATGCCGTGCCGTTGCAGAACTTCGGCGGTGCGGGGGCACGAGAGCGGGTAGATCACCTCGCTCCCGAGCATGAGCGCGTTGGCGCCGGCCGGCTCCGCTGCGTCCACCTCGATGAAGCGCATTCCCGGGAACTCCTTGCGCTCCACATAGCGGGAGTTGATCAGCAGCGAGTCGGCCGCCACCTGCGTGACGGCGGACTTGAGATGGAGGCAACCCTTTACCTCAACGGGTAGGACGCAATAGTCGAACGGTAGAAGCAGCGCGCCCAGCTGCGCGATGCCGTTGCGGTTGCTGCGGCTCGACGTCCCTACGTAAAGAGAGCGCCCCACGCGCAGCACATCGCCACCATCCAGTGTGCCCGGGCTTTCGATGCGCAGCAGATTCCGATATTTTCCGAGCACGGCGGCAATGGACGCCGTTTCCGCTCTGCGCGATGCCGCGCCCGGACGGGTGATGATCGCCACCTCGTCGAGAACGATGGCGGTGTCCTCCACGAACACTGAGTCCGGAAGCTCGGGCTCCTCCGCAAGGCTCTCGATCCGGCAACCGAGATCGCGCAGCACCTGCTCATAGGCGCGATGCTGCTCCTGGGCCAGAGCAACGTCGATGACGGTACGCTTCAAATGAGTCAGCTCGCAGCGCATCATGGCGGAGCCGATCCTGCGCGTCACTGCAATGCGCTCAGTCATAAGGGGGAGGATATCCTGCATGCAACCCGCTGGCGAACCCCGTCGCAGCCTCGGTATCGCCGCGACCACCTCGATAGTGATCGGCAACATGGTGGGTTCCGGGGTATTCCTGCTGCCCGCATCGCTTGCGGCATACGGCGTGTACAGCCTCTGGGGGTGGGTCGCGAGCACCGTGGGCGCGCTGCTTCTTGCCCGGGTGTTCAGCAGGCTCGCGCGACGCACTCCCCTGGCGGGGGGTCCCTACGCGTATCCGCGTGAGGTCTTCGGTGACTTTGCGGGATTTCTGCTCGTATGGATGTATTGGATCAGCATCGCGGCGGCAGTGGCGGGCATCGCCGTCGCTTTCGCGAGCTATCTGGGGACTCTCGTGCCGTCGCTCGCTGCCAGTCGGTGGGCAGGTGCGGTCGCGGCGCTCGTTGCGACCTGGCTCCTCACTGGCGTCAACGTCCTGGGCGTGCGCGCTGCCGGACGGCTGCAGCTCATAACGGTGATCCTGAAGATCTCACCGCTGCTGGTGTTTGCCGTATGGGGAATCTTCTACCTGAATCCGCACACGCTCGTCTCCGGCAAAGTCGCGGTGTCGGGGCCGGTGGCGCTCAACGCGAGCGCGGCGCTGACGATGTGGGCCTTCCTCGGCCTCGAATGCGCCACGATTCCGGCCGACCACGTCAAGGATCCGGACCGCACGATCCCGCGCGCGACGATGTACGGCACGGTGATCGCGGCCGTCTTTTATATCCTCTGCACCACGGCGGTGATGGGAATCATTCCGGCCGAGTCGTTGGTGCATTCCGGGGCGCCGTTCGCCGACGCGGCGCAGCGTCTGTGGGGCGGATGGGCCGGCAAGCTCATCGCCGGTGCCGCGGTGATCTCCTGCTTCGGCGCGCTCAACGGCTGGATTCTGATGTCGGGCCAGTTCCCGCAGGCCGCGGCCCGCGACAATCTGTTTCCCAGGCTGTTTGGGCGGGAATCGGCTCGCGGCACGCCGACTTTCGGCCTGGTCTTCTCCAGCGTCATCGGCACCGTGCTGATCCTCATGAATTATGGGCACAGCCTGGTGAGCACCTTCAATATCATCATCCTGATTGCGACGTTCTTCACGCTGGTGCCCTACATGCTGTGCTCTTTGGCCGAACTGCTGCTCGGGCGCGACGACAAGGCGCGCAATCGCAACATTGCGCTGGCTTCGCTGGCTTTCGCCTTCGCGCTGTGGGCCACCGCCGGGGCCGGCGAAGATACGGTTTACTGGGGCACTCTGTTGATGCTGGCGGGGTTGCCGCTCTATGCGTGGCAGAAGTGGGCTCACGCCGACAGAGCGCGGCCCTAGCTCACGGAGAGGTTTCTGGCTGCGCGTTGAGCCAGACACGGTCGTGCCCCTGCGACCACAGCCACTCCACGACGGTGTCGTATAAGCGACGTCCATAGCCGTTGCCCCGATACGGCGGGTCGACGAACAGTGCCCATATGCTGCCGGTGAGCGCGTTGCCTATCGCGAAGGCCACGATGACGCCGTCGAGCTCGATCACCCAGCCACGACCGGTGGTCTCGAGAGCTTCGACCACCTGATCCTCGGGAATGCTCACCAGGAAGTGCTTCTCCGACACGGCGTGCCGGACCCGAAAGAGATCGGGGAGATCGCTGCGGACCGCTTGCCTGAGAGTCGCGGACACTTTCTTCGTCAGGCACCCGGCCAGGTCAACCGCACTTCGAGTCGCCGCAGTTGAGGCAGGTCATGCAGCCGTCCATCATGACGACCGCCGCAGTGCTGCACTTGCCACAGAGCTGAGCGCCTTCGGGGAAGTGCGGCTTGGCAAAGGCGTCCGCCTGCTTCGCGCGCGCCTCGAACTCCGCCCGCTTCTCGTCGACCAGCTTCTGCTGGTGCTCATCGAGCTGGTGCTTGCGGATCAGGCCGATGGTCTGCAGATGCTTCTCGATGACATAGCCCAGCTCGGCGATGATGGAAGGCATGAACTTGCCCCCCGGCTGCCAGTAGCCGCCACGGGGATCGAACACGGCCTTCAGCTCATCGACCAGGAAGGTGACGTCGCCGCCCTTGCGGAATACCGCCGAGATGATCCGCGTCAGCGCCACGATCCACTGGAAGTGATCGAGGTTCTTCGAGTTGATGAAGATCTCGAACGGCCGGCGCTGCTCGTACTCGGTGCCTTCGTTGAGCACGATGTCGTTGATGGTCACGTACATCGCGTGATCGGAGATCGGAGTCTTGATCTTATAAGTATTGCCAATGAGGACCTCCGGACGCTCGACCTTCTCGTGCATCCGGATGACTTTGGCCATGTGACCATTCTTGTCGCGAACGACTTCCTCGGCGGGCGAGGCCCATAGGGTCTTCGGGGCATCCGCTGCCGTCAGCGTCGCCTTATCCTCAGGCTTCTGCACCTGATACTTGACGATTTTGCGGTCGATCTTTGTGGTCATGATCCGATTTCCAATATATAGGTCCGCAGGCGTCCGATTGCAACGTCCTTAATAACGGCCGTAATACCCGTCTTTCAGAGCGTCGAAAAGATTCGCTGCGGTGTGCATCTCGCCGTCGTACTCGATTTGCTCGTCACCACGCGCCTCGACGACGGTCCCGTCATCCAGCGTGAACTTGTAGACGGTATTCTTCAGATCCTGTTCCTTCACCAGCACGCCCTGGAACGCTTCCGGATTGAAGCGGAAGGTCGTGCAGCCCTTCAGACCCTTCTCGTGCGCGTAGAGATAGATGTTCTTGAACTTCTCGTAAGGGAAATCCGTCGGCACATTGGCGGTCTTCGAAATGGACGAATCCACCCATTTCTGGGCCGCGGCCTGTACGTCCACATGCTCCTTGGGCGTGACGTCCTCGGAAGCTATGAAGTACTCCGGCAGCTTCTCGCTCTCCACGGTCGAGCCTGGTTTCGCCTTCGGATTCATCAGCTCGCGATAGGCCAGCAGCTCGAAGGAATAGACGTCCACCTTCTCCTTCGTCTTCTTGCCGCCCCGGATCACGTTACGGAAATAAAAATGCGCGAATGAGGGCTCGATGCCGTTCGATGCATTGTTGGCAAGCGAGAGCGAGATCGTGCCGGTGGGCGCGATCGAGGTGTGGTGAGTGAACCGGCAACCGGTTTCGGCCAGTTCCTCCACCAGCTTCGGCGCGACCTCCGCCACCCGTTGCATGTAGTGGCTGTACTTCGCGTGCAGGATGCGGCCGGGTATCTTGTCGCCCGCCTTCCAGCCGTCGCGGCCCATCTCGGGACGCTTGCGCAGCATCTCCTTGGTGACCGTGAAGCCCTCGTTCATGATCGGGGCGGGGCCCTTCTCGCGCGCCAGCTCCAGGCCCGCTTCCCAGCCGGCCAGCGCCATTTCGCGCGATACCTCCTCGGTGAACCGGATCGCCTCGGGCGAGCCGTACTTCATGCGCAGCAGAGTCATCGTGCTGCCGAGCCCCAGATACCCCATGCCGTGGCGACGCTTGCGCATGATCTCGTCGCGCTGCTTCTCGAGCGGCAGCCCGTTGATCTCGACCACATCGTCGAGCATGCGCGTGAAGATCTTGACCACCTCACGGTACTCGTTCCAGTCGAACTTCGCCCGGTCGGTGAACGGCTCCCTGACAAAACGTGTCAGGTTGACAGAACCCAACAAACACGAGCCATACGGCGGGAGTGGTTGTTCACCACACTGTCCTGTCACAATTCCATTGAAGATCACAGTGTTGTGATCGCATTGCGTTGTGTCGAAAACGGTTTCTTTGCCAAGGTAGCTGATGTCAGCTATCGGAGTGGTGAATGCCTGCGACTTGCGCAGCGCCTTGCCCGCGACCCACCCTTCATACTTCTCGTTCTTGGCATCCGCGAGAAAACCGATTTCCAACATGAAGCGCTCGCGCGATTCGCCATCGACGATGAGCTCATAGTCGGCCTTGCAGGCGTAAGCCTTCCTGCCGCCCTTGCCGTCCGGTAGAAGCCGCTCACCTGCCGCACGACGCCTCAGCACGCTCGAGAAGATTCCGAAATTCGCCAGCAGCATCTGCACGTCTTTGAGCAGCGACGGCTGGCTCGAAGCGAGGCGAATGGAGCAGCTGGTGTGCGAGTTTCCGCTGATGTTCACCGTCCCATCCGACTGGAAGAGTCCGCGCAGATAGCCCTTCACGCAGGCCTCATTACCGCGCCAGACGACCTCCGGCACCGCGGTCTTGCAGGCCACGCTGACGCCGAAAAACTCCTTCAGATAGCGCATCAGGATCACAGAGCGAATCATGATCAGGTTTCGCTCCGGAACCGCAACGGCGCTCACACGGTAATCCCTGGAGCGCGCGGACCAACCGGTGATCATGCAGTTGATATAGGAGACGAGGATGCCCGCGTATTCGCGGTCCGCGCCCCAGAGATTTATGACGGCAGCTTGCTGTCCCCTGCCGCGATTGGTGATATGCCCGTCTCCGGTGATCAGCCCGAGCAGCACACCGAGCGCTTCATCACCACAGCCGCCGAACTGTCCTTTGCCGGACTGGATGAGCAGCTCGTCTCCAGGCTTCAGCTCCTTGAGCTTGATCTTGCCGCGCGTGGTGTAGAAATCATGCCATTCGGTGGCCTTGATCTCATAGCCGGCTTTGGTGACCACCCGGTATACGTCCGCGGACGGTGCAGTCATGAAAGCAGGGACAGCCGGACGTACGGCAACCCCACCTTCCTCGCCAAGCGCTCGTCGATCAACCGTCGCCTGAATATCCAGGCCCGAGTCACGGAGGTCACCGATCCGCACGAGCCCAAATTGAGTCGCCAGCCGCGTATCTGCCGTGACGCAGGGATTTGTGGCGCGGATGTTCTCGCACCACCAGTTGTTGTTCATCTCATTGACGCGGTCGATGAGGATGAAGCCCGGCTCGGCGAAGTCATAGGTCGACGTCATGATGACGTCCCACATGCGCCGCGCCGGCAAAGTCTTGTAGATCCTGCAGGCGACCAGGCCTTCGTCGTTCACGACATAGCCGTCGTGCACCGGCCATTCGCGCCAGACGAACTTGGAGCTGTCGCCAAGATCGGTCCGCTCGCCTTCGATCTCCGCGCGCGTGACCGGGAACGCGAGCTTCCACTCCTGGTTCTCGCGCACCGCGGCCATGAACTCGTCGGTGATGAGGAGCGACAGGTTGAATTGCCGCAGCCTGCCGTTCTCGCGCTTGGCGCGGATGAATTCCATCGCATCCGGGTGCCCGACGTCGAACGTGCCCATCTGCGCGCCGCGACGGCCGCCGGCCGAGGAGACCGTGAAGCACATCTTGTCGTAGATATCCATGAACGACAGCGGGCCGGATGTGTAGGCGCCGGCGCCCGATACATACGCGCCGCGCGGCCGCAGCGTCGAGTGCTCGTAGCCGATGCCGCAGCCTGCCTTCAGAGTCAGGCCGGCCTCATGGACCTTCCGCAGGATGTCGTCCATCGAGTCGCGGATCGTCCCCGAGACCGTGCAATTGATCGTCGAGGTCGCCGGCTTGTGCTCCAACGCACCTGCGTTGGAAGTCACGCGGCCCGCCGGGATGGCGCCGCGACGCAGGGCCCAAAGGAAGCGCTCGTACCAATGCTCGCGAAGCTCTTCGCGCTCGACATCGGCGAGGGCGCGCGCAACGCGCTTGTAGGTATCGTCCATCGTTTTGTCGATGGGCGAGCCGTCTTTGGCGGTCAGGCGGTATTTCTTGTCCCAGATATCCAGCGATGCCTCCTGGAACGGAATGGCATCGATGTCCTTCGGCTCGATCTTCACGACGGTATTCATGTGTCCGCGGCGCTCCGATTGTCTTTAGCACGCCTGCTCTACGGATCACAGGGGATTACAGCCCGCATGGAGTTGCGGAGCAGCGCGTTACCGGGATTACCCGCGCGCAGCTCTTGCAGCCGGAACCCCCTGAACCTCCCCGACCGCGCGATCTGGTGGAGCCGCCTGGCGGGCACAAGATCTTGTGTCGGGGTACAGAGC
>DASXFY010000106.1:0-7771 GCA_036489335.1 Steroidobacteraceae bacterium | reverse complement strand
GCTTTACCTTGCGGTCCTTGTGGCCGAGGTTGTGGCGGCGTTTGGACGCGTACCGCTTGAAGCCCTTCGCCGTCTTGCGAAAGCGCTTGGCCGCGGCCCGGTTGGTTTTCAACTTGGGCATCGACTGAAACTCCTCAACTTCGTTGCTATAGCCCCGGTCGCAAGGCGTCTCGGCGAGACACCCGCTACGGGCGAACGATCCCAGGTAGATCAACTACTTGGAAGCGTTACTTCTTCTTTGGTGCAAAGACCATGATCATCTGCTTGCCCTCCATGAGCGGGTTCTGCTCGATCACGCCGTAGATGGCGAGATCGGTGGACACCCGATCCAAGAGCTTGCGTCCGATGTCCTGGTGCACCATTTCACGGCCACGGAAACGTAATGTCACCTTGGCCTTGTCGCCTTCGGTCAGGAAGCGGATGAGATTACGCAGCTTGATCTGGTAATCCGCCTCTCCCGTACCGGGACGAAACTTCACTTCCTTGACCTGAATCTGCTTCTGCTTGCGCTTCGCCGAGTGAGCTTTCTTGTTCTGCTCGAACAAGAACTTCCCGTAATCCATGATGCGCACGACCGGCGGCTCCGCCGTCGGCGATACCTCTACCAGATCGAGCTCCGAAGCTGCTGCCATCTGCAGTGCCTCGGACCGGGACATCACTCCCGCCTGCGACCCGTCGGCCGCGATCACTCGCAGTTGCGGCGCGCTGATGTCTTCGTTGCGCCGGACCCGCTTTGTTGCACTGGCGATGCGTCAATCCTCCAACGTACGGCGCCCGCGGCTCGAGAGCTCGATGCGGAGGCGTTCGACAAAAGCCTCCGGGGTCATCGTGCCCAGGTCCTTGCCGCTTCGGGTGCGCACTGATAATAGGTGTGCGGCGACCTCCTTATCGCCCGCGACCAATAGATACGGAACACGCTGCAGCGTGTGTTCGCGAATCTTAAAGCCCACTTTCTCGTTCCGCAAGTCGGACACGGCCCGAACACCCTGATTTTTCAGGAATTCCGTAACCGAGCGAACATACTCGTCCTGGCGGTCCGTAATGCTCATCACCACCGCGTGCGCGGGCGCCAGCCAGGCCGGCAGCCGGCCCGCATGATGCTCGAGCAAAATGGCGAAGAAGCGCTCGAGCGAGCCGAACATCGCCCGGTGGAGCATGACCGGGGTGCGTTTCTGGCTGTGCTCGTCGATGTAATACGCGCCGAGCCGGCCCGGCATGTTGAAGTCCACCTGCAACGTGCCGCACTGCCAGTCGCGGCCGATGGCATCGCGCAGGACGAACTCGAGCTTGGGGCCGTAGAAGGCCCCCTCGCCCGGGTTCAAGGTGTACTCGATGCCCGCGGCGCGCGAGGCGGTCTGCAGCGCCTCCTCGGCCCGGTCCCAGACCGCATCGCTGCCGACACGCTTGGCCGGCCGGTCGGCATACTTGATGCGCACGTCCTCGAAGCCGAAGTCGCGGTAGATGTCGAGGATGAGCTGGGTGATGGCCACCGCTTCCGCGGTGATCTGGTCCTCCGTGCAGAACACATGCCCATCGTCCTGGGTGAAGGCGCGCACCCGCATCAGGCCATGGAGCGCCCCGGACGGCTCGTAGCGGTGCACCTTGCCGAACTCCGCCAGCCGCACGGGCAGCTCGCGGTAGCTGGTGAGGCCGTGCTTGAAGATCTGCACGTGCCCCGGGCAGTTCATCGGCTTGATGGCATAGTGCCGGTGGTCAGGCGTCTCGGTGAGAAACATGTTCTCGCCGAACTTCTCGCGGTGGCCCGATTGCTCCCACAGGGTCAGGTCCATCAGCTCCGGCGCGTTGACTTCCTGGTAGCCGGCCGCCGCCTGGCGCTCACGCATGTAGCCGATCAGCGTCTGGAAGACGCTCCAGCCCTTCGGGTGCCAGAAGACGGCTCCCGGCGCTTCCTCCTGCAGGTGGAAGAGGTCGAGCTCCTTGCCGATGCGCCGGTGGTCGCGCTTCTCCGCTTCCTCGAGGCGATGCACATGCTCCTCGAGCTGCTTCTTGTCCGGCCAGGCGGTGCCGTAGATGCGCTGCAGCATCTCGTTGCGCGAATCGCCGCGCCAGTAGGCGCCGGCCACCTTGGTCAGCTTGAAAGCCTTGAGCTTGCCGGTCGAAGGCACATGCGGCCCGCGGCAGAGGTCGACCCAGTCGCCCTGGCCGTAGAGGCTGATGTCTTCCCCGGCCGGGATGCTGGCGATGATCTCCGCCTTGTAGTGCTCGCCCAGGCTCTTGAAGAACGCCACCGCCTCGTCGCGTCCCATGACACGGCGGGTGACCGGCTGGTCGGCCTTGGCGAGCTCCGTCATCCGGGCCTCGATCGCGGCCAGGTCCTCGGTGCTGAACGGGCGCTTGAAGGCGAAGTCGTAATAGAACCCGTCCGCGATCACCGGTCCGATGGTGACCTGCGCCTCCGGGAAGAGCTGCTTCACCGCCTGCGCGAGCAGGTGCGCGGTGGAGTGGCGAATGACCTCGAGTCCCGCGGGATCCTTGTCGGTGACGATGGCGAGGTCGGCATCGCTCGAGATGACATACGAGGTGTCTACCACCTTGTCGTTCACCCGCCCGGCGAGCGCGGCCTTGCGCAGCCCCGCGCCAATGTCGGCGGCGACCTCATCGACCGTCACCGGACGATCGAAGCGGCGTTGACTGCCGTCAGGCAGAGTCACGACTGGCATGGCGAGGACTCTCTCAATCACCAACAAAGCGCTCCCCACTCTCAATGGCGAGGAAACACTGCATTTGAACCGATGGTAGGCGCGAGTGGGATCGAACCACCGACCACCACCATGTCAAGGTGGTGCTCTACCACTGAGCTACGCGCCTATGCTTGAGCCGCTCAGTATAGCGGGGATCAGGACTCGTGGACCAGCCTCGGGGGCGCCTCGACCTCGTCGGGCCCGGGCGCCTGACGCAGGCGCTCGATGCGCTCGACGCACTGCGCCACGCGGGTCTCGAGCAAGCTCATCCCGACGCTGCCGAGCCGCTGCCCCGCCCGATCGAGATCCTGATCGAGTCCCCAGAGGCCCACGATGGCCGGCAGGTCCGGCGCCACGGCGCGGATGCGCTTGACGGCAGCCCGCGCTGGCGGAACCGCCTCCGGTGGCAGCGCCGAGATGACCACTGCCTGCAGTCCCTCGGCGCCGGTGGCGATGTCCTCCTCCAGTCGCTCGAGCGAGGCCACGCGCGCGCTGATTCCCTGGTTGATCAGGACCGCGGCGAGGAGCTTGGCGATGAGGGCATCGGCCTGATCCTCGGCCGGCACGCACAGAATCGACGCGGACTGCCACGACACTCCGCGTCCGTCGGTGCGATGCACTCCCTCGAGCAACTCGTCCACCCACTGGTGAATATGGTCGAGTATCGCGCGCCGGCGCGCGGGCTTGAGCGTCCCCCGGGCAAAGTCAGCCTCGAGCTGACGCAGTGCCGGCACGATGGCGATGTCGCAGAACTCCTGCAGCGAGTGCGCGCGCAGCGCTTGCTCGAGGACGGTGTCGGCCTCGTCGCGGTTGCTGGTGAGGAGCCGCTGATAGAGACGCTGATAAGGCTCGAGGGCCGGCTCGTCGCCGAGCAGCACCTCGAGGAACTCGAGCTGCGGGACGTACTTGCCCATGACGACCACACAGACCGTGATGGGTACCGAGAGCAGCAGGCCCGCGAGTCCCCAGAGCCAGGTCCAGAAGGCGGTGGCGAGCAGCAGCGCCACGGGCGAGACGCCAGTCTTCGCGGCGTAGAGCCACGGCTCGAGCACCGCGTAGTTGAAGAGCTCGATGCTGCCATAGATGCCGACGACGATCGCGGGGTGCACCCAATCGTCGAAGGCCGCAAACGAGAGCGCGAGTGGGACCACGCCCGCCGCCCAGATTCCGATGTAGGGGATGAATCGCAGCACCAGGGTGAGCGCGCCCCAGAGGCCCGGATTCGGCACATCGAGAAACGACAGCCCGACGCCAACCCACAGGCCGGTGAGCGAGTTGATGAGGAGCTGCGACAGGAGGTAGCGGCTCACGCGCCCGGCGGCATCGTCGAGTGCGGCAGTGGTTGCGTGCAGATTGCGAGGACCCAGGAGGCGGATGACACGCTCGCGCAGGTCGAGGAGGCGCAACAGCATGAAGGCGACCAGCACCGTGACGCCGAGAGCCCAGCCGAGAGGCTTCACCAGCGGCCCGATGAGCTCGCGCACGATCTCGAGCAGACTCGGGCTCGGCTGAACGATCTGCACCTTCTGCACGTAAACGGGGGTTCGCGGCAGAGGAGTCAGGCTCTCGATCTGGGCGGTCAGGCGATCGAGACCGTTGAGACTGTCCGTGACGCCACCGCGCAGGAAGCCCCGCAGATGCATGATGTGCTGACGCAGCTGCAGCTCGTACTGCGGCAACTGATGGGCGAGGTCGGAAAGCTGAGTGAAGATGACCGCACCGACGAGACCAATGAGGCCCAGCGCGAGAGTGATGGAGACGATGACGGCGATCACCCGATTGATGTGCCAACGCCGCAGGCGCCCCACGATGGGCGCGAGCAGGAAGGTGAGCAGGATCGCGATCGCCAACGGCACGAAGAGGTCCTGCGCGAGACGCAGGACGGCCACGACCACGATCACCGTCAGAAGGACGCTGCTGTTGGCGGTCGATTGCCTTGAGCTATTCAATTGACCTGCTTTCGCACTGTTAACGACTCACGCAATGCCGAGTTCCAGCTGCCTCAGCCGCTCGAGCTCATCGCGCAGGCGTGCCGCCTCCTCGAACTCGAGGTTGCGGGCGCGCTTGTGCATCTCGGCCTCGAGCTTCTTCATCTGACGCGCCAGCGTCTCGGGCTTCAAGTCCGCGACCGGGGCGGCCTCGCCGCGCTTGCCGTCGCGACGCCGCTGCGGGCCCTGCGGCGCGCCGCCGCGCGCGCCTTCCATGATGTCCGCGACCGCTTTGCGGATGCCACGGGGAGTGATGGAGTGGGCGGTGTTGTATTCGAGTTGCTTGCTTCGGCGGCGGTCGGTCTCATCCATCGCGCGCCGCATGGAGCCGGTGACCTTGTCGGCGTACAGAATGGCGCGGCCGTTGATATTGCGGGCGGCGCGCCCGATGGTCTGGATGAGCGAGTTGTCGGACCGCAGGAACCCCTCCTTGTCCGCATCGAGGATGGCGACCAGGGACACCTCGGGCATGTCGAGACCCTCGCGCAGAAGGTTGATACCCACCAGGACATCGAACTTACCCAGGCGTAGATCGCGGATGATCTCCGTGCGTTCGACTGTCTCGATATCCGCGTGCAGGTAACGCACGCGCGCGCCGTGCTCGTGCAGATAATCGGTCAGGTCCTCCGCCATTCGCTTGGTGAGGGTGGTGATGAGGACCCGTTCGTTCTTCTCGACGCACTTGCGGATCTCGGAGAGCACATCGTCCACCTGAGTGCTCACCGGGCGCACCTCGACCTGTGGATCGAGGAGCCCTGTCGGACGCACGACCAGCTCCACCGTCTGGCTGGCGTGCTGCGCCTCATAGCCTCGGGGGGTCGCCGAGACGAAGATCATCTGCGGTGCGAGCCGCTCCCATTCCTCGAACTTCAGCGGCCGGTTGTCGAGCGCCGACGGCAGGCGAAAGCCGTACTCCACCAGCACCTCCTTGCGGGAGCGGTCGCCGCGGTACATGGCGCCCAGCTGCGGCACGGTCTGGTGACTCTCGTCGATGATGAGCAGCGCGTTGCGCGGCAGATAGTCGAAGAGGCACGGCGGCGGCTCGCCCGCGGCGCGGCCGGAAAGATAGCGCGAGTAGTTCTCGATGCCGGCGCAGTAGCCGACCTCCTTCATCATTTCCATGTCGAACATGGTGCGCTGCTCGAGCCGCTGCGCCTCGAGGAGCTTGCCCGCCTCGCGCAGCTGCGCCAGGCGCTCGCGCAGCTCCTCGCGGACCTCATCCACCGCACCGATCAGGCGCTCGCGGGGCGTGACATAGTGCGTGCCGGGATACACCGTGAATCTCGGCACCTTGCGCGAGACCACGCCGGTCAACGGATCGAAGAGCGCGATCGAGTCGATGATGTCATCGAAGAGCTCCACCCGCACCGCTTCGCGTTCCGACTCCGCGGGGAAAATGTCGATCACATCGCCGCGCACTCGATAGGTGCCATGTGTCAGGTCCATGTCGTTGCGCGTGTACTGCATGTCGGCGAGGCGGCGCAGGAGCTTGCGCTGATCGGTGCGATCGCCCCGATCCAGGTGCAGGATCATCGACAGATACGCCTGCGGATCGCCGAGGCCGTAGATCGAGGAGACCGTCGCCACGATGATCGAATCGGATCGCTCGAGCAGCGCCTTGGTCGCGGAGAGCCGCATCTGCTCGATGTGCTCGTTGATGGAGGCGTCCTTCTCGATGTAAGTGTCGGAAGACGGCACGTACGCTTCCGGCTGGTAATAGTCGTAGTAAGAAACGAAGTACTCGACGGAATTGTGCGGAAAGAAACTGCGAAACTCGCCATAGAGCTGCGCCGCGAGCGTCTTGTTGTGCGCCAGCACCAGCGTGGGACGCTGCACCTTCTCGATCACCTGGCTCACGACGTAGGTCTTGCCACTGCCGGTGACACCGAGCAGGGTCTGCGAGCTCAACCCGTCACGCAAGCCTTCGACGAGCTTTGCGATCGCCTCGGGCTGATCGCCCGCGGGCTCGAAGTCCGACTCGAGTTTGAAGGGATTCTGTTCCATGCCTCTTTGCCGTTGCGCCTCCACGACGCATAGATGGTGGGGACCGTTCCGATCCCTTAATATAGTGGTGCCCGCCCCGTTCCGGTGAACCACAGGTAATCCCGTGACCCTATCCGTCTCACGACGCGTCCAGCGCGTCAAGCCTTCGCCGACGCTTGCCGTTACTGCCCGCGCCGCCCGACTCAAGGCGGAAGGCAAGGATGTGATCGGCCTCGGCGCTGGCGAGCCTGATTTCGATACCCCGGTGCCGATCGCGCAGGCGGGCATCGACGCCATCCGCGACGGGTTCACGCGCTATACGAACGTCGAAGGCATCAATGAGCTCAAGGATGCCATCATCGCGAAATTCGCCCGCGACAACGGTGTCCAGTACGAGCGCCCGCAGATACTGGTGTCCTCGGGCGCCAAGCAGACGATCTTCAATCTCTGCATGGCCGTCCTCGACAAGGACGACGAAGCCATCATCCCGGCGCCCTATTGGGTCTCCTACCCGGACATGGTGCTGCTCGCCGACGGCCAGCCGGTGATGCCGTTCGCGGGTGCGGCGCAAGGCTACAAGATCACCGCCCGCCAGCTCGCCGCTGCGATCACGCCAAAGACACGCCTGGTGCTTCTCAACAGCCCCTGCAATCCGACCGGCGCGGCCTACACCCGCGCGGAGCTGCGCGCCCTGGGCGAGGTGCTGCTCGAGTACCCGCGCATCGTCATCGGTACCGATGACATGTACGAGAAGATCTATTGGGGCGCGGAGCCGTTTTGCAGCCTCGTCACCGCCGTGCCGGAGCTCTACGGCCGCACCGTGACCATCAATGGCGTGTCGAAGGCGTATGCGATGACGGGGTGGCGCATCGGCTACTGCGGCGGACCCAAGGAGCTGATCACGGCGATGGCCACGATCCAGGGGCAATCCACGTCCAACGCCTCCAGTATCTCGCAGAAGGCGGCGACCGCGGCCCTGGCGGGGGATCAGGCGTGCGTCGGTAAAATGAATGAAGCGTTCAAGCAACGGCATGACTACGTGGTGGACGCGCTCAATGCCCTGCCGGGAGTGAGCTGCCTGCCCGGTGCCGGCACGTT
>DASXFY010000098.1:0-1892 GCA_036489335.1 Steroidobacteraceae bacterium | reverse complement strand
TGGTGCTGATCCACCGGGAAATACAGCCGGGTCGTGTCGGTGCCGTGCATCGGCGTCAGTCCGCCGTCGGCATACATGCTGTTGATGCCGAAGTGACAGGTGTTGTCCGCCATGTCGTCGACGCCGCTGTGGCTGAAGTGGGCCAGCACGTTCGAGAAGTTCAGCCGCGCCATGGTGATCTCGCTGACGCACATCTCCAGAAAGGCGCTGAAGGTTGCGTAGACGCCCTGCTTGCCGGCGACGGCGCCGAAGCCGGCGGCGGCGGAGTAATTGCCGCGCTCCATGATGCCGCCGCGGACGAAGATCTCGGGATGTTTCTTGTGGACGTGGTGCAGCCCCTGCGAGCCTTCGAGGTCATTGTCGAATACCCGCACGCTGGCGAGGCGCTCGTCTTCCGTCATGTCGTCCAGAAGCGCGTTGATGATCTTGCCGAAGTCGTCGCGATTCTTGCCGACGCCGCTCGAGCCCTTGTATGTGAGCGGGCTCTTCGAGGGCTTCGCCGCCTTCAGCAGCTGGATCGCCCGCTCGTAGCCGCCGCGCTGTCCCAGATAATGAATGGCGACCTCGGCTTCCAGGACTTCATGTGCCTTGGGGCTGCCTTCCGCGCCCTCGATGCCGGGAGCCATGCGGCGCTTGATGACCAGCGCGCGCGGCCTCTGATCGGAGAATACCCGGCACAGGTCGATGTAGAGCGCATCCAGATCCTCACCCATGGTGGTTTCCGTCTGCAGCCCGTAGCCCGAGAGAGTGCGGGTCAGGTCGTAACCGGCCATGTACTCCTGCGGGTGACCGGCGATCGTGACATTGTTGTCATCGACGAGCACCTTGATGTTGAGTTGCTTGCCGACGGCCAGGCGCGCCGCCTCGGCATTGTCGCCCTCCATCTGGCTGCCGTCCGAGCCGAGCAGGACGACGGCTTTGCCCGGATTCGCCATCGCGACGCCGTTGCAGAAGGCCCAGATGTGGCCGAGCCGGCCGGAGCTGAATTCGACGCCCGGCGTCAGCATCTTCTCGGGATGGCCCGGCAGACCGCTGTCGAACTCGCGATAGTGCAGGAGGCGCTCGGCGGGCATCGCCCCGTTCAGCACGGAAAGCAGATACTGAGTCGCGACGCGGTGGCCGGCCTCGTCGTAGAGCACCGGCACGATCGGTGCCCCGTTCGCGATGAACGCACGCACGATCGTCATTTCCGGCACGGTGTCGTACGCCCCGCCCGTGTGCCCGGAAAGGCCCTTGGCGCCCGCCAGGGCCGTGAAAAACACGATCGTGTCGCGGCACAGCTGGATGTTGTGGCGCAGATCAGCCTTCTGCGCGTCGGTAAGCGTGCCAAGTTTCGGATCGAGCTTGAGCGGCCGCAGCTGTTTGAGATCGATCGGAAAGATTTCTGCCGCCATAGCACTCTGCCTCGGGAATCCGCTGGTCCGAAAGTCGATAGTAACGCATGCGCCGCACGAAAACGAATTGGACGAATGTATCGGACGCGTGGCGCGCGGTAGCACTTGACCTTCCAGCGACAGGAGGGTCTATATAGGTTCCAGTGAACTGGAAGGAGTGACCCGATGGCTGTTCGAGGCTCGAAGGAAAGCGCCGGTGCGGTCGTGCTCGCGATCTCGGGCATGACCTGCGGCGGCTGCGTCGGTGCGGTGACCCGCGCCCTGTCGGCGGTCCCTGGCGTGGTCGAAGCGCGGGTGGACCTGGCTGACGGCCGCGCCACCGTGACTGGGACGGCTCGCGCGGAGGACCTGATCCGCGCGGTGCAGGCCGCCGGCTTCGGCGGCGGGGTTGCCTGACCGATGAAGCACGCGCTCGCAATTTCCGGGATGACCTGCGCGAGCTGCGCGTTGCGGGTTGAGCGGGCGCTCTCGGCCGCGCCTGGCGTCGTGCGCGCGGAG
>DASXFY010000093.1:0-230306 GCA_036489335.1 Steroidobacteraceae bacterium | reverse complement strand
GCCACGAACTTCGTAGACCTGGCCCAGCGCGCCCGGAGGAACCTGCGTTCGATGCAGCGGCGCGCCACGCTCGTGACCGCATTCTGGAAACAGGCAGAGCTGTTTTGACAGTCGTCACGTACTTACGCAAGACTCAATAATCCATTGAGGATGCCAATTGCCTGTCGTCTTCCCTGCTCCTTGTTCGCAACTGCTTGGCGCTGAGCTTCAATCGCAGACGTCACCGTCACGAACGCTGCAAAGAGCGAAAACTGAAAATTTTTGTGCTCGACAAACTCTGGGGAGTTCTGCCCGAAAACCTCTCGTATGCTTTCTCGGAAATTGCTTTCCGCACCCTCGACCGCGCCAGTGTGATTTTGCATGGCAGCAGCTATATCCAGACCCTCAAGTTCTGCTCTGCGGCGCTCTAGCCTCTGAATGGCCTTGTCAATTTCGCTAGTTGAGCCCCATTGCTTGACGACAATTACGGGATCGGGATTGGGTCTTTTTGGCATCGGCCACCTCAGTGCGGTCAGCGGACCTTCGTTGGGCTGTCCTCGCGCTTCCGACTGCGAAGAGGCGATCGTAGTTCTAACACACTATTCCCCTATGAGCCGCAGCCGGGCAGCGACGAGCGGAGGCCGATGCTCCTTCGTCAGGTTTTTCGTAAGGAGGTCGCATTGAGCGCGGCGATGCTCCTCGATGGCAGCGGCAAGGTCAGAAAGCAGGTCGACCGCTGTAGCCTCATAGATGAGCCCCGCCCTTCGGGCGATCTTGATTACCTTCGCGACATCCGATTCGTCGAGCACCCGGCCCTTCACCTCATCTTTGTCCTTTGGCAAGAATGGCCGAAGCTGCGCGTAGCTGCGCGTAGCTGCGCTCAAGGATTGGAAGCTGGCTCTCCGTGACTATGAGCGCGCCCATTACGCCGACGGACCGCCCCTGAGCGGCCGTTGCGAATGGCTTGGATTCGTCGAGGAAGATGTCCATATGCGCGAAGGATTATAGCGCCAGCCAGCAGGCAAGACGGTGCGCTTCTGACAGGATAGGGGCCCTGCTCATGATGATGAACGCCCTACGAGCGGTTCGACGGGCGACGGCTCGTCTGCTGCGCAGTATCATCGTGCTGTGAACGCCCCAGCCCGAAAGCAGTGCCCCTGCGAGCACCGCACGACCTGTCCTGCTGCAGGCCGCCTACGGTTACTGGGAGCTCACCCAAGGTCGAGCGAGCCATACGTATTTCGGATCGAATTGCACCAAGATAACCCTCGTTACCCCAGAGCTGAAGGTGTACCCGAGTGAATGAGCCGCATGAGATCCGGGCGTTAGCCGCGGCAGACATCAGCGAGTATCTCGCGTCGGTCGACGACTTCGCTTTTGAGCGCGAGGTTTATCACGTAGCCCACTCACTTCGATTTGAAGCGGAACATGCAGCGCTTTATACCGACCCAGTTACCGAGAAGCCCCGGCAATTCGATGTGCGCGCGTCGTACACCGCCGGGACTGACAAAATTGCACTCGCTATAGAGTGCAAGGGGCTCAGCCGTGACTTCCCCCTGCTACTCTCATGCGTGCCGCGCACGGGCCCAGAGGCATACCACCAGATCCTGATCGCCGATGACGTCATGGGACCGGGCCAGAGTTTCACGCGCATAAGGACGGTTCCCAGCAAAGAGTATTACAGCCCTTACGCGCCAAACCGCGGCGTCGGGAAATCCATGCGTCAAGTCCGACGCGAAGTCAAGGGCCTGAAGGCCGGCCAGATGGTGAGCGGCGAAGACATATTCGACAAATGGATGCAAGCGCTTGCCTCTCTTTCCGAGATGATCGACAGCGGCGCGCGCCAGCTGCGCGCCGGCAAGAAGCTCGTACATCAGATTGCGTTTCTCCCAATCCTAGTGGTGTCTGATGGGACAATCTGGGTAGCTGACTATTCCTCTCGCGGTGAACTCCAGCGTGAACCCTTCGAAGTCGATTCGATCGAGTATTACCTGGCGCGAAAGTATCCCCTTGCGCGCGAAGGGGTGAGCCTCACAATCACACACCTGCACATTATGACGCGCACGAAAATCCGGTCATTCCTGGAAGAAATAGCGCTCGGAGGGAGCATTTGGCAGGGTCTTTTCGGTGGATGAGGCTACCCCAGCTAACGCGCGGGTGATCGAAACAGCACGCGCGGACGCACGCGATCGATGTGGTGTCAGTCGCCGCGTTCCCAGCGCCGCCCTCCCTTCTGGAGTCTTACCCGAGGCTCGACGTATGCACCGAAGCCTGCCCCCGATTTGAAACTGCAATGCAATTGAAACGACGTTGTGACCTGCTGACGTGCCTGGCATTTTGAGTACCAACTGATTCTTGAGAAGATGGCTCCACGGGCGAACGGGGGAGCCATGAAGAAGACCCGGTTTAGCGAAGAACAGATGGTCGAGATCCTGCGCGAGGCCGACGCCGCACCGGTGGCGGAGGTCGCCAAGAAGCACGGGGTCTCGGATGCAACGATCTATGGCTGGCGCAAGCGTTATGGCCACTCCAGCAGACGACCCACCGCAAACCATGCTCGAACGGCGAATCAATGCCAATCATCAACCCACCGAAAGGAGCACCTCGAATCCTGCCTCTACGAAGTGGCGATCCGTTGTTAGAGCTGCGCGAATCTCCAATTCGTCCATGACTACGAAACTTGTGCAGTCGGTAAATGAGTAGCCGTGATCAGAATGTTTGCGGAAGTACTGTTTGGATGCCAGAAACCGGTCGCTGCCGAGCAGCTCAAGATCAATGGCATCTGAGCGCTCGATCCTGTCGAGCAGTTCAAGGGTAGCTCGCGTGTCGATGCGAGCTTTCGTCAGCGTGAGAGTTTCATCGACAACGTAATCTGTGGTCACGACGCGACCGCCGGCGCGCAGTAGTTTCTCGTAGGCTGAGACCGCAGGACCATGGGCCGGATCGCGCTTGGCTACGAGTGCGAAAAAGAATGAGGTGTCGCCAAAAACTCGTCTAGACGCCATAGACGGTGCGGTCGATGTCCTCGTTGGCCGTCGAGCCAATTGGACCATCGTAGCTATACTCGTCGACGCGCAAGAGCGGGTCATCAAGCGGCCGGGCGCGCTTCTTGACCTTGCGGGCAGGTCGGAGCTCGGCAACGGGCTTGCCGGCCCGAGCGATCACGATCCGCTCTCCCCGCTCGACGCGGGCAATAAGGCGCGAGAGCTGGGTCTTCGCGTCGTGGATATTGACGGTCTTCTCAGTCATGCTGGTAGATTAGCTAAGCCTAGTGGACTAATCAAGCTGCTTTTGCAGCTCGCGCCCCCGGCTGGCACTTGCTTAACGTCCAGCACTCCAAAGCCTGCTCGAAAACGAAGAGCGGGGCTCTCGCTTGAATTGACGTTCCTTCGGCCTTACAGTGGGTACCCGTGCCGCAATAGCCGATAGCGCGGCTGCCCGCCCGCAAGGGTCCGCATCAAGCGTGGGATAACCAAGAGGATCGGCGTACGAACCCCGCCCAGGTGGCGGGGTTTGCTTTTTTCGCGGTCACGTTGTTATCGGACGGGTGCATCGACGTCCAGAGCCTGACGTGCTCGGGGTGCTTCCCTAGACGAAGCCAAATGCTCAATGAATTTCGTGGCCAGCGTTTCCGTGTCCGTGAGAGCCGGCGGAAGGTGCTTCGCGAAGTACCTTACGTCCCCGGCGAGAATCACCTCGCCTTGCCGGTCCAGGGTGTCTGCGACCTTCATCCAGTTCGCGACGACGGCCTTTCGTGTTTCGGCGATCTTGGGTCGGGCTGACTCGCTGAAGCGGCCGTTCTTCGACAGCTCGGTTGCTATCATCGTTACCTTTGCGCGGATTGCGCTCGACTTGCCTCCGCGCTGAGCGCGGAAAGCTCCGTCGCGCACTTTACCTTTGTTCCGGCCGCGGATGACGCGTGGTGTCGCGTTGGCGGCGATCCCCTGCTCTCTCATGGCACGCGCAAAGTCCGCGCGCCACTCCCGCAGCATGGGCTTGTCGACGTGAAGGCGCCTACCGAGCTCGTCTTCGGCCTTCACCACCAAGTGGACGTGAGGGTTGGCCTGATCCGCGTGCATCGCCATGGCGTATCGGTGGCGGACCCCGAGCTTTTCCCTGGCAAAGGCGCGGGCCGCGGCCAGCACCTTCTCCGGTGGGGTCGGCGCTGGCATCGACAGCACAATTTTATGGACCAGCTTGGTCTCTCGCGCTTGAGTACGGCGATCGCGGGGACCGCGATACTGGCCGGCGGAAAGCTCGAGGTGCCAAGCCGCCAGAAACGTCCGCTGGGCGTCCGTGCCAGCAATCCGTTCACCTTCGTCCGTCTCGATCTCCAGCTTTCCCCTCCGGCTGATGTAGCCGAAATGTGCTGCAACGGCGCCGGGATTCGTGCCGCCGCCGGTGACTTTTACGATCACTTCCGGGGTCCTTCTAATGGTCCGCCGGATTTGTTCGATTTGTGCCGAGCTGAGTCGCGTAGTCCCAGGCGGTCCCGAGCGGCCAAGGCTAGCCAGCTCGAGAAATGGAGGCTCACCAGGCGGCAAACGAAACGGTCGCCTACTCATACCGGCACTCCCAGCTCCGAAGCGCAGCTCGCGCCAAATCGCTTGTGCGCTGCTCTACAGCCGCAACGACGGAGCGGGTCTGCGCCAACGCCTGGCGCGTCTCGGGCGACAGTGAGGCTCCCTGGCCGTTACAGCGGGCGATCCGGGAGAGGATCCGCCCTACCCCTGCAAGCACGACGACGGCCTTCTTAACGGAATCAAGCTCGTCGGCGGTGAGAACTGTATCGGCGGCGATATGGGAGCGCACCAGTGCCGCAAGATAGGTGGAGGTCTTCATCCGCCGCCGGGCCGCACGGGCCTCGAGAGCCGTACCATCTCCTGGCCGCAAACGTATGGTGATCCGGTCCGTTGCGGCTTCACGGGGCGACGCGCTCGGAATATTGACTACGGAGGGCGTGCCCGGCGCCAGCAATGCGCGGAGCGCGGCCACGGCCAGTGCACATTCCGAGAGCCCGCGGCTTGCCGCTAACTCGGCGAACCGCTGCTTCTCTTCCGGCGTGAGCCGCACGGTGATGGTCGGCAGTCGTGAGCGGGCTCTGTCGCTGGTCACGAGAGCCGATCTTCTCGTGCAGCACATCGCGGACACTTCGCTATCCTGCCATCAACATAACACAAACTCCGAAACGCTGCTCCGCGTTCGAGCTGCGGTGCGCAGAAGCCCATCATACGGGAGACCGGACCAGGGCTCGACCACATAGACGAGCCCGTCGGTCCGATTGCAGAACGCTCCTTCGCACACCGCATGAGAGCATCTAGGTTGTCAGTCGTTCTTGAGCGGTCGTCGCGACCGAGCACTCTGTGGCGGCGGAAGAAGCCCCAGGGACGGCTGGATAGGCCGGGAGCGTAGAGCCTCAATGGCTGGGCTCCGTGTCGTCGTCGACTTCTTGACGAGCTCGGAGATGGCCGCTGCAGAGATAAAACGCCGGGTCCCAATAACCACGCTCGGAAGCTGCCCGCTTCGGAGCAAGTCGTAGATCATGTTCCGCGACATCTTGCCCAGGAGCTCCCGGGCCTCTGTGATGGAGTACAGCACGCGATCGTTCATGGCAGATACCTCTGGAAGGACAAGTGGATCTGTGGCGGCTTTGGGTGGGCGAAAAGCGTAAATTCCAACTCGCCTATTTGCCGAGTGTATTCAGTCGAAATGAAAATGGAAGCCTCTATTGGTACCGAATTTACCCCAATACTTCACTTTCTGGCCGTCACCTGATGCGCTCAGACGCGGTCAGATGTCAGGTATAGAAACTGACTGACGATGTTGGACACTCTTGGATGCTCCGCTCGCATTGATACCGGGTGAACGCTCCTGATACGTCCTGAAATTTCGTGATTACTACCCAAGTGAATTCCCTCGGCGGGTCGGCGATGCACGGCGTTGGACGCGCCTGGTACGCGGTGGGCGCGTGTGGATGGCGACAATGGCAAGATCGAGTTCGTTGTAGACGCCATCGAGTGCGGCGAGTCCCCTCCGCAGCACGAATTCCTCCTCGAAGGCGACCTCGAGCGCATCGAGCGAACGATGAGAAACGCGGATCAGCGTGATCGCATCGGCGAACCTGCGGAGTAATCCATCCAAATCCGGCTCCGCAATCCGCTTAGACCGTCTGCGGACAGCCGAGGACACCTGAGAAGAACGTGATCGCAGCGTACGAGTAGAATCTCGCCGTGTAGCAGTACCCATAATCCGCCTCCAAACCAGGCTGGTTGTGGTAGGCCTCGTCGGTGTTATCAGCACCGGCGGGGGCCGCCTTGGATAGCGAAGCTAGGCTTAGCCGAAAACGGGGGTAAGCTGGAGTATTGAGCCGGAGCAATCCCCGCAATATCAGTAGTTTACAGAGCTATTGTGAGTCCGGCCCCGGGCATTCAGAAAGGGTGATACCTAACCTTCCCTCTGGAGGGTTATCCTTCTTCCCAACTCCCCATGTTACGTCCCAACGTTGCGCGTAAGCGTTGCAAACGATGTAGCTAACTCCGTCTTTACATAGCGTCCGCTTGCGCGTCTTTCCCTGACGTGTCTGAGGTGCCGTTAAAGAGCCAATATCTCCAAAAAGTCAGGCCTGGCACGAACACAGCTCCGGCGGTATGATGAGTCATAACATCGAAAAGGAGAGATCCTCACCATGACGAAACTTCGACAGCGGCCGCTCGAAGAGCACACAGAGATCGTCGAAGGCCTAAGTGATGGCATCGCTAAGGGTCGCGAGGCGCTTCCGCTCACACCAGAGGAAGAGGCTGAACTCAACCGTCGTCTGGGCGCCTACGAGATCGACAAGGATCGCGGCCGGCCGGCAGCCGACGTTCTGGCCGACGTACGCCGGTGTCTGTGACGATCCACCTCCGTGTCGCGGCAGAACAGGACCAGGAGGACCGGCCGCCTCTGACAGCGAAGGAGGCGCGCGCGCATGGTCGGGAACAGCGCCCGAGCGCTGCAGCAATCTACCCAGGTCAGAGCGCAGGATGAGCCGCAGCTATTGGCGAACTCCGGTTTTCGGCGTCACGACCGCGGCGTCTGAGAGACGATATAAGGCGAGCGAGCATCAGCGAGAGCGCCATCACGTTCGGCAACGCCTTCGTATTGTCGCCGATGACGCCGACCGACGACTGCACAGGGAGCCGTTCGGCAATCCCTGGGCGGGTCCAAAGGATGGCAAGGTCTACTGGCCGAGCGCTCCCCGTAAAGATATGCGCAAATAGCCGCAGCCCATCTTGTTCCCTTTTTATTGCGGGGCCGATCCGCTTCGGTCTCCGTCATCATCTCCGGGAGGAAGCCGCCCGCGCCGCTGTACCAGTCTTATAATACGAGGACGATTCCATGAGTTCGCCGTCGCCAATCACTCCTGATCCAGAAATCCGTGCGCAGCGCATTGGATCCAGGTTGGATCATCTCTGGAAGCTCACCGAGTCGACTGAAGCGAACTTCTCCAAGTTTCTCTTGCTCGGCAATACCGGCGGAGCGGTCGCCACCTTGAGCTTTATGGGAACGGCTGCTGAACTCCGACGTATGGCCGGTCCTCGACTTGCGCTCTGTCTTTTCGTGGCGGGCGTAATTATGTGTGGCATCACGCTTGCCGTGCGAGCTGTAGCTGTTTCAGATACATATATCCGATTTTTAGCAGATGCGGAAGAATTCAGGAAAGGTGATATCTCCTGGGACGAGCTGGTTACGCGCTCCTCTCCAACTGAAGGTCGTACGATGCTTCGCGTGCTGGCCGCCTTAACATTCTCTTGTCTTATCGGAGGCGCAGTGGCCGGAGCGATCACCGTCTGGGCGCGCTGAACTATTGAGTCGGAGGGCTTCAGTGTTGCCTGAGCTGCCGCGTATCAAGCCCTCTTGCTCGGGAAACTTTATCCAATGAAGTTGAGTACCTTGCTCACTATCCTCGGCTGCTTGCTACTTGCCACAACACGTAAGTGGCCGATCTTTACCTGGGACAAGCGTACACTCAGCCAAATCTATCAGGATGCCAGAGGCGGCAACCTGCGTTCTTCTTCCCTGTATGCCAAGATCGTCACACCGGCGTCTATCCTGCTGATCATCATCGGCATCTACCTGGGACTAACCTGGCGCTGACAATGCCAGACTTGTAAGGAAACGTGCGAGGCGAGTTCGTCGCGGAGCCCTATTCCGTAACCACAAGCGTGCAGGTCGCCCGCCTATATCATCCGGACCTGCTCATTGAAATCACGGCAGTTGCCGAGATACCGCGCAGTCGATTCAAGGGCCCAAGGGCCCGATGGACTGACGGTAAACCGATACGAAGCGCCGGCGTTATGCGCAGAAGGTTCGGCTTCCAGGAGAATGGACGTGAACATGAAGTCAGCAAAGGCCCTTGGGTGGTGTCTCGTTGCCGGAGGATCTCTCTTCCTCACCGCCCACCCTGCACAGGCGCAGGAGGGTCCACCGCCAGGGAATCCGCTCGGAGCTTACGCGGGCGTGGGTCTCGGGATGTCGACTATCCGGCAGGACGCGGAGCCCTCAAATGGCGAATTGGATCTCTCACGAAGCTCCGTCGGTGGGGATGTCTTTCTGGGCATCCGCCCGTTACCGTATCTCGGTGCAGAGATCGGATATGTGGACTTTGGTACTGCGCACCGATACGAGTACACGCCGGAGGTAGAACCGACGAACGGGGAATCCCGATTCCATGAGTTCGCTGATGCGCCTGTCGCCTTCGCTGTAGGGTATCTACCGCTACAGCCCTGGTGGGATCTTTATGTGAAGGCAGGAGGCGCGTACCTGCACAAATCCTGGGATTCCCTCACGCAGCCCAGCTGTCCGGACTGCCTTGGGACGTATTCCGGATACTACCAGTCTGGGGCCGATTCCAATTGGGATTTCGCCTACGGCGTCGGCACTCAAATCAACTATGGCCCCGTGGCCTGGCGCCTCGAGTATGAGCGAGTGAATGCGACCGGCAGCCAGAACAGCGGCGATCCGGATCTGCTGTCGGTCGGGGTAAGCTGGACGTTCTTCTGATCACGCGTAGTCTTTGGGCTGCACGATGCTCGCAATCCTGCTGGGTTGCTCGATCATCAATTTCCTCATCACTCGCTGCGGCATCCATGACCACATCCTCTTGCTCATCCAGAGCTTCAGTCGCGTTTGCGGGATGAACCAGCTCACGCCCTCGGCCAGTTGCTGCGCCTGGGCGACGAATTCGCGCATGGTCGCTTCGTACCTGGCGAAGGCAGCCGAGTGGTCGTCGGGGGTCAGCTTCAGCTCTCCCGCCAGCACATAGGCTCCAATGATGGCGATGCTGGTCCCCATGCCAGCCATGGGAGACGGGCAAGAGGCGGAGTCTCCCAGCAGCACGACACGTCCGCTGGACCAGCGGTCCATTTTCACCTGGCTCAAGGAATCGAAGTAGAAGTCGGGCGCGGCGTCGAGCATCTGCAGAATCTGCGGCGTTTTCCACCCCACGCCGGCATAAGTCTCGCGGAGCAGTTTCTTTTGCGATGCGACGTCGCGGCGGTCGTAATCGATTCTCTGTGACGCGAAGTAAAATGATGCCTTGGCGTTGCCGTCATTCTTCGTACCAAAACACCCGACCCGCTTGCCGAGCTCCACGTAATAGCGGCCGGCGTCGCCAAGATTCATGAAGTCGGGAACGCTGAAGATCGAAATGTAATACCCCATGTGCCGGACGAACTTCGACTCCTCCCCGAACGCGAGTGCGCGCACATTCGAATGTAGGCCGTCGGCACCCACCACCCAGTCGAACGTCTCCATCTTTCCGCTGGCGAAGACAACCTCTACAGCGTCCGCGGACTGAGCCAGTGCGTGAATCGAGTCATCGAAGAGGTAGTCGGCGCTGGCGCGGGTGGTCTCATAGAGGACTTTCGCCAGGTCACCGCGCAGGATCTCGAGGTCGCCGCTGGTAAAGCCGTCCGGTAGCCGCGCCACGACTTTGTCCTGCTCATCGACCATGACGATCGAGCTGGTACGTGTTTCGTGTTGCTTTATCGCGGGCACGAGCTCCATGCGCTCGAGGACCTTCATCGTGGAGCCACGGAAATCCACCGCATAACCGCCCGGACGCAATCCGGGGGAACGCTCCACCACCGTGACCTCAAAGCCATACCGGCTCAGCCAGAATGCCAGTGCGGGGCCTGCGATGCTGGCACCAGAAATCAACACTCGCTTCGTCATCGACGCTCCATCCCTTCTTTGCAAGCGCGGCGGCAACGATACGTATGGTATCTTCTAGTGTCAAAGACGGACCCAAGGGAATCGCGGTGGCTGAAGTACTTCTCTTTCATCATGCGCAGGGTCAGACGAGAGGCTTTCACGTCTTCGCAGACGAGCTGCGCCGGTCGGGTCACAAAGTACACACGCCGGATCTCTTCGGCGGTCGCACGTTCTCATCCATCGACGAAGGGATGGACTACGTGAAGCAGCTCGGCTTCGAGACCATCATGAAACTTGGCACGAGTGCTGCCGACGCGCTTGCAAATGAGCTCGTCTACGCGGGCTTCTCCCTCGGCGTTCTGCCTGCACAGAAGCTGGCGCAGACGCGCCCGGGCGCCAAGGGCGCGCTTCTCTTCTACTCCTGTGTCCCCGTGTCCGAGTTTGGGGGCTGGCCGGCGGGCGTGCCGGCGCAGATCCACGGAATGGACGCCGACCCGATCTTCACAGGTGAAGGCGACCTCGAGGCAGCGCGGGCGCTGGTCACGGCGACCCAGCAGGCGGAACTCTTTCTCTATCCGGGGTCGCAGCACTACTTCGCCGACTCGAGTCTGCCGGCCTTCGTCCCCGAGGCTGCCGCCCTCATGACCCGGCGCGTGCTCGCGTTCCTCGGCACTCGCTGAGCAGCGCGACTACTTCAGGGCTTTGTCGATTGCGGCCTGGGCCAAAGGTGCCATGATGGCGTAGCCCGCCGGCAAGGGATGCACGCCGTCCTTACTCAGGCCGGGCCTGAAGCCGCCTGCAGAATCCTTCAAGGCAGCGTAGTAGTCCACGTAGATGTCGTGGTGTCTGGCCGCGTAAGCCTTGAGCCAACCGTTCAGCGCAACGATTCGCCCTGTGGGATTTGCCACCTGTGGATGCCAGAAGTAGTACACGGCCGGCAGTACTGAGCACAGGACCACTTTGATGTGATTGGCGCTGGCCAGCTGGGCCATCGATTCCAGGTTGCCTTCGATCTGCGCCGGCGTGGTGGGGCCGGTATTGCCCGCAATGTCATTGGTCCCGGCGAGAATGAGGACCACCCTGGGGTGCAGATCGATCGCATCCTGGCGGAAGCGCAGAAGGATCTGGGAGGTCGTCTGCCCGCCGATGCCGCGGTTGATGTAAGGTTTGCCGGGAAAGGAGTTGTCGAGCTTCCATCCGTCCGTGATCGAGTCGCCGATGAAGACGACCCGGCCGGCGGTCGCGGGCCCGAGTTGTAGATTGGCTGCCCGGTAGCGCGCGAGGTTGGCGAAATCAACGAGCAACTGGTGCTCGAAGTTGGCCCAGTAATCACCGGATTGCCACGATGCCGCGGCTATCGTCAGTGGCGCTGCCGTCTGCTGCGGCGGGGACGCTGGATTCTGGGCCATGGCCGACAAAGGAATACAGAGTGCCATGACTGCCGATACCGATTTCAGCCATCGCTTGTGCATCGCTATTGACCCTCGCAAGGAAGAGACTCGGTACGCGAAGTATAATGGTATCGGTACCAAAATCGGCGGGTCTGCCAGGGAGCCGACGGCCCAAGCTTGATTCCCCGCAAGCCGCCGTCACATCATCGACTCCCCTGCATGAGGGAGGACCCCCATGTTCCGGCTCTTCAGGCTCTGGCGGCTGGTGGCGAGCGACCTTCGCCTCCTCTGGTTCGCGCTCTGGCATCGGCGCCGGCCGATCTGGCTGTGGCCCGCAGCCGTGGTTCTTGGCCTCTATGCGCTCGATCCGGTCAACTTCGCGCTGCCATTGGTCGGGATCGTCGACGATCTCGTCCTCATCCCGCTTCTCATTCACCTGGTGGTGAAGCTCCTCCCGACGGAGATCAAGGCCGGATTCGCCCTGCGCTCACTCCATTGAGCCTCACCCCCGACCTCTTCGATGCGACCGGAGCGGACCGGGCGGGCAAGCTGGGGCTGACCTACCTCCCGGGCTTCGCCCTGCCCTTCGAGCAGGAGCTGCTGGCCGGCATCAACCGAATCGCGGCTGCAGCACCCCTCCGGCACATGTTGACGCCCGGCGGACAGCGGATGTCGGCGGCGATGACCAACAGCGGTGAGGTCGGCTGGGTCACCGACCGCAAGGGCTATCGCTACGATCGGCTGGATCCCGAGAGGTTGCAGCCCTGGCCGCCGTTGCCGGAACCATTCGTACGCCTCGCGGCGCTTGCTGCCAGGGAAGCCGGATTCACTTTCCGGCCGGACGTTTGTCTCATCAACCGGTATGAGCCTGGAGCGCGCATGTCGCTGCATCAGGATCGCGATGAGCGTGACTTTTCAGCGCCGATCGTTTCCGTATCGCTCGGGCTCGGGGCAACTTTCCTCTTTGGCGGCCTGAAGCGCTCCGATCGGCCCCATCGCCTGCCGCTGGTGCATGGCGATGTGCTCGTTTGGGGCGGAGCGAACCGCCTCGCTTACCACGGCGTCGCCCCGCTGGCGGACGGACAGCACCCCACCGTCGGGCGAGTGCGCTTCAACCTGACAATGCGCAAGGCGCTGTAGCCGGGAACCCTCTGCCAATCCGCCCGTCCAAAGACGAACTGAACGTCTTTGGACCACGATGATCAGTTGGGGTCGTTACTCCGAGCGTGCTATTGCTGCCGCTACAGCCGTGCTGCTGCAGGCGGCCGTCTATGTGGCGTTGAGCCAACGGCACGCTGCCGTACCGCATGCTGAGAGCGCGCCAACGATCATCGCAATGCTTCTGGCTGTCGCGCGTCCCAAGCGCGAGCCCCCGCCCGCTCGACAGTTACCGGGGCGTCCCGAACTCCGGTCGCTCACCGTGCCCCCCGTGACGCAGCCGATCATCCCCATCACGCCGGAAACACATCCCTCGCGATCCGCATTCGACTGGCAAGGCGCGATTCGAGGCGAGGTGGGCAAGCAGCTGGCGCGCGCGACCGCGCCGCCCAAGATGAGTTTCGGGTTCCCCAAGATGCCGGCCGAGAAGGCTGCGCCGCGGGAATGGGATGGATGGGATGACACACGGATCAATCGCGTGCAGCGGCTCGCCCACGGCATCATTGATCTGGGCCACGGTTGCTTCATCCTCCTCTTCCCACCCATTCCGCAGTGCTCTTCCGACCCGCCCGAAGGTGACCTGTTCGACCACATGCACGACCCACGGGACGATGGGCCGGGTACCCCGCCATAGCCCCCGAGGCGCCATCCAACACCTAACAGGCCGTAGCAGCCGAAAATGGCGAGTACTGCGGCACCTGCTGCAGTAAACTCAAGGAATGACGTCTAAGCTAATGAATAGCAATGCTATTTCTGCTATTGACTGGGCCGCAGCGGCCGCGCAGCTCGACTCGCGCGGCTGCGCCGTTTTACCCCATCTGCTTTCTGCCGCTTCCTGCCGTGAGCTGGCTGACCTTTATCCTGACGCTAGCCGCTTTCGCAGCCGTGTCGTGATGAGCCGACATGGCTTTGGCCGGGGCGAGTACCAATACTTCGCCTATCCGCTGCCGCCGCTCATCGCCGCATTGCGCACCGAGCTGTATCCGCATCTCGCGCCCGTCGCGAATGCGTGGAGCCGGCGCTTGGGCGCCGAGCAGCTTTATCCGGCAACTCTCGAAGCGTTCCTCGAGCAGTGTCACGCCGCGGGACAGGTGAAGCCGACGCCGCTGCTGCTGCAGTACGGACCTGAGGACTACAACTGTCTGCACCAGGACCTCTATGGGGAATGGGTGTTTCCCCTGCAACTCACGCTGCTCCTGTCGCGGCCTGGAGAGGACTTCACGGGCGGAGAATTCGTGCTCACCGAGCAGCGCCCCCGGATGCAGTCGCGCGTGGAGGTCGTGCCGCTCGCGCAAGGCGATGCCGTCGTATTCGCAGTTCATCATCGGCCAGTGCGCGGCACACGTGGCGATTACCGCGTCAACCTTCGCCACGGCGTTAGCCGTGTCCGCTCCGGGCGACGACGGACGCTGGGGATTATTTTCCACGACGCCGGCTGATTCTCTCGCGGTCGTACCGCCAAGCCATGGAACAAGCGTGCCGTTCTGCCGTTGACCCCGGATGGAGCCGACCTATTGCTGAAGATACTGGCACCGTGCCTGCTCGCGGTGATCATGGCTTGTGGCTTCCGGGCCGCATCCGCGCAAACACCCTCGCCGATGCAGGAGTGGCAATATCCCGGCGGCATCGAGCTGGAGAAGCTGTTCGCGCCGCAGGTACCCAAATGGGACGTCATTCTGGGCCTGGCCGCTGCGGCGCAGCCCGCCTATAGCGGCGCGAGCCGGTATCGCCTGTCCGAGGGACCGGCGATCGACATTCGCTATCACGACAGGATCTTTTTCTCGAGCGGCGAGGGACTCGGCGTCGATTTCCTGCAGGGCAAGCACTATCGCGTCTCGCTTTCCGTGGGCATCGATCTAGGTCGCCGCGAGGAGTCGGATTACAGCGAGCTGCGTGGCCTCGGTGACATTCCACGTGCGCCCTTCGTCAAGCTTTCGACCTCTTACGTGATCTCGAAGCGGCTGCCCATGATCTTGCGCGCCGACATCCGAAGGATCGCTGGCGGCTCCGCCGGACTCGTGGGCGACGTCGAAATCTATACGCCGCTTCCCGGCAGCTCGCGCCGATTCGTGATGTTTGCGGGACCGTCGGTGACGCTCGCCGACCGCAAGCACGAGCAGACCGGTTATGGCGTCAGTGCGTTGCAGGCCTTGAATTCCAGCTATCCTGTCTTCAGCACCCATGGGGGCCTCGAGTCGGCGGGATTCGGTTTCAGCGCGACGCGCTTCTACACCGCCCACCTGCTCGCCAACGTCAATCTCTCCGCGAGCGAGCTCCTGGGCAGTGCCGGCGCGAGCCCCTTGGTGCAGCGCAGGACTCAAGGCTCGCTCAGCTTCTCGTTCTCCTATCGCTGGTAGCTGTATTCTTTGCACGGCAAAGTCTGACGCGTCGCCGTTCACCGACGCGAAAATTCGAGCGATATCAACGCCAACATAACTCATTCACGTGGCGTTCAGTCTGTTGGCGCGAAGCGGCGCGCGGCACGGATCCTGCGGATTCTCCGCCATGGAGAAATCCCGCACTCTCGAACAGCTCAAAGCACAGGTCACCGTCGTCCGTTGGCATCTCGATGCCGCCACGACGTGGGTGAATGGCGACAAGAAGCTCCGGCATCTCGATAGCGCGAGTCTCACCTATCAGGGGGCCGTGGAGCTGCTGGCGCAACTCACGCTGCCCGATGCGGAGCGCGCCGCGATGGCGCAACAGCTCGCAGACCTCAAGGAGCGTCTGCAGGCGACGGGGCAAATGGTTTAGCTCCACACGATGAGCTTGAGCGCCAGCTTCACTGCCGGACCGGCCGGCGGCGTCCTAGCCCCGGGTCCGAAAGTTGCGCTACATACCCCGAAAACCGACAGGAGCTCCTGGGATGCTGTACTACGCCGTTGTCTTTCTCATCGTCGCGATCATCGCGGGGATCCTTGGCTTCTGGGGTTTGGCTGCCACGGCCGCCATGATCGCCAAGGTCATCTTCGTCATCTTCCTCGTCCTCGCGCTGATCTCGTTCCTGAGGCGAGCGTGACGAGGTAAGTCAGTTTGTGGGGGCGCCGCCCGAGGGCGCCTCCTGCTCCTGAGGCAGTGCGAAGGTCAGGAGTGACCGCCCGATCACCACGGACACGAATTGCTGGCCGCCGATCGCGAAGGTGACCGGCGCGGCATAGGTTGTCCCACTGGCCCCTACGGTCCAGAGCGTCCGGCCGGAACGCGCATCCAGTGCGAAGAACTGCCCGTCAGCAGCCGCGAACACCAGACCGCCGTGCGTGCTGAGCATTCCCGACACAGTTGAATCACCCGTCCGCTCGGCCTCACGATGCTCCCAGACGAGCTTGCCGGTGTAGGCGTCTACCGCCCGCACGGCCGTATAGAACGACAGCTCGGATGTCGGTAGCGTCTTCTCCGTCGGAAAGAACGTCATGCCCTGCTCCAGAGCCGGGATGAAAGTGAGCCCGAGGTCCGGGTCGTAGCTCGGCGGCCACCAGTTCGTCCCGCCGCGCGCGCTGGGAAAGACCAGTTTGCCCTGAAAGCTGCCGCTTACCGGCGCCAGGATGGGCCGGCCGTGAGCATCCAGGGCCGTCGCCCAGTTCTCGCGCACGAAGGGAACGCCGCGGACGAACGCGCCCGTGGTGCGATCGATCACGTAATAGAAGCCATTACGGTTCGCCCAGAGCAGCCTATGGTCCGCCTGCCCGTCGACGGTGCGGTCGGCAATCATGGGCACCTGCACGGCGTCCCAGTCATGAACGTCCGCGGGCGTGGACTGGAAATACCACAGGAGCTTTCCCGTGCTGCCGCGCACGGCGATGATGGAGTTGGAGTAGAGGTTGTCGCCCCTGCGGGTCGAGGCATCGAAATCCGGCCGCGGACCGCCGACTCCCCAATAGAGCACATCGCTCGCCGGATCGTAGGAGCCTGTCATCCAGGGTCCGACGCCGCCCGTGCGCCAGGAGTCGCCCGCCCAAGTGTCGTGGCCCGGCTCTCCAGGCCCGGGAATCGTCATGAAGCGCCAGCGCAGCTTGCCCGTCCTGACATCGTAGGCAGCGAGGTATCCGCGCCCCTCGCCTGTCGGCGTTGTGACACCGACCACCACGAGATCACCGTACGCCAGCGGAGCCGCGCTGATCCAGGTGCCCGGATAAGGCCCCACGCGCTGGGTCCAGAGCACCTTGCCGGTGGCCGCCGACAAGGCCGTGAGCGTCGAGTCCCACGTAGCGGCGAACACTCGATTGCCGAGTAGCGCGACGCCACGGTTCTGCCCGAGCGGTCCCTCGCCATCGCCTTCCAGCTTGAAGTCATGATCATGCTCCCAGAGCTTCGTGCCGGTGAGCGCATCGAGCGCCATCACCTGCCCGCCAGGCCCTGTCACGTACATGACGCCGCTGCTCACGAGCGGCGAGCACTCGATCTCCCATTTGTCGCCGCCGTAGGCGTACAGCCAGCGCAACGCCAGCCCGGAGACGTTCTGCGTGTTGATCTGCGTCAGCGTGCTGAAGCGGTCGCCGCTATAAGAGCCGCTATACGTCAGCCATTCGTCGCCGGCGGCGGCTGTTTGCGCCAACTTCCCGTAGGGCACGTTCACTTGCGCGAGCTTCGCCGCCATTTCCGCGGGAACCTCTTTGTCTTCGGCCGGCACCCGCAGGGAGCGTACGTACGCGACCAGCTCCCAGAGCTGTTGGCGCGCGAGCGGGTGCGGCGGCATGCCCGTCCCGGCGACACCGTAGCGGATGGTCCGATACATGGACCATGGCATCTCACCGTGCGCCAGCGGCCGTCCAACGAGTGCCGGCGCGCCCGGCCCCCCCAGTCCATCGGGTGCGTGGCAGCCCGCGCACTGCCGACCGTAGAGCTTCATGCCGTCGGTCTTCTGCGCGGACGTCAGGCGCGGCGCGTGGATCACGGGGTAAGGGTTATGTGTGTCGATCAGGCGGCCCAGCTCCAACTGCCCGGACCCCGGCCGCATCATGGCCATGAGGTCGCCGACGCCGAGGTCGGGGATCTGGCCGGTCAGATCGAGCGCAAGCGCCTCCGCGCGCATGCGCAGGCCGGGGACGGCGAGCTCGACGATTATTACGACGACGACCACCGCCAGGGCGGCCGCGAGTTGCCAGTGGCTGCGGGGTGGCGGGCTGCCGTCCCCGCCGGCGGCCCGCTGGCTCCCGTCGTCACGAGGCTCGATGGTTGGGCGCATGCGTGTGCAGAGCCGCCGCTTCGCGAACGGCCGAGGCGATCTCTTCGTATGCGGTGTCGCGAGTGGACGGGCAGCACAGCTTGGTGAGCGCTCGCTCGGCTCCTTGCGCTACCCTGACAGTGAGCGCCGTGTCGGTCAGCGCTGCTATGACGCCTTCGGCAAATCCAACCGCATCGGGGGGCGTCAGGATCGCGCACTCGTTGGTGAGCAGTTGGTTGTGCACCAGGGTGTCCGTCGCCACGACGGGCCGCCCTGAGGCGAGATACGACAGCAGTTTGCCCGGAGGGTTGATGCCCTGTACCCGCGGCGAGACCAGCGCGTCGGCGGCGGCGAGATAGCCTGGGATCTCCGCCTGCGGCCGCGCCGGCTCGAGGATCACTTTATCGGCGATGCCGAGTCGAGTGGCCGTGGCGCGAAGCTCGGCGATCTCGGCGTCCTTGCCGCCCACGAGTAGGAATCGTGCCTGGGGGACCGCGGCGAGCACGCGTGGCGCCGCCTCGAGCAGCAGGTCGAGAGCCTGCAGCGCGACGAACGAGCCCGTATAGACAATGAGCTTCTCGTGCGGCTCGATCCCGTGGCGGACGCGGATCGCCTCGCGATCGCGGCCGCTGGCCGCCTCGCCGGCCTCGAAATAATTGGTGAGCACGATACAGAGGGCATCCGGCCATGCGCGCTGTGCCGCACGCGCCACGGCGGGCGAGATGGCGACGACCGCGCAAGCGCCGCTCACGCTCAGCCGCTCGACCCAGCGAAAGAGCGCCACCACCGAGCGGCGGCGGCTGAACTTCCAATCCGTGATCTGCAGCGGCAGGCTCGAGTGCATGTCGTAAACATAAGGGATGCGAAAGAGCGCGCCGGCGAACCGCGCCAAGAGCGCCGCCTCCTCGTGCGCGTAGAGCGCGTCATAGCGCTCCCGGCAGAGCCGCCCGATGAGGCTCGCGAAGAGGAGCACATCCAGCCAGATCTTGCGTCCCGAGGGCCCGGCGCGCACCGTGCGGCAGAAGTGCGGACCGCGGGCGCGAAAGAGACGGACGTCGAGGTCCGGCGGCGACTCGCCGATGCCGTAAGTCAGGATGTCGACCTCGTGCCCGCGAGCGAGCAGCTCGCGCGCGCGATGGTAGGCGCTGAGCGGTGTCCCCCGGGGAGCATAGAAGGCCTGCGGAACTATCTTGAGGATACGCATGCGACCCTGTCTTCTTGGCCTACCCTTGCCTCATACTCGCCAGTAACTGACGAGCGCCGCGCCGCCGGCCGCCAACACCGCGCGAAAGTCAGGTGAGAGCAGGTATTCGAGCTCACTCTCGCGGCGGTGGCTTCCCGGTTTGCCCGCATCGGCCGCCGCCGTGCCGGGATGGCAACAGATCTCGATCGGCTCGGCGCTGCTGCCGCGCCCCGCGGTCTGCGCAAGCGCATCCCCGGCGATGAGGCCCCGCAAATCGACCGTGCACATGGGCGAGCGCAAGCCCGCGCGCGCGAATACCCGCGCCGCGTGCCGGGCGGCGATCTCGCGCGCCAGCGTCATCGCGCCGCGCGCCCGCAACCAGTTGGCGAGCCTTGTAATTCTCACTCTCTCGATCCCAAACCTTGGCAATACGTTCGCGACCGCGGCGCATACGATCGGCAGTTGGTGCAGATGCTTGTGCCCATCGAGATGGGAGAGTCGCAGCCCAGCGTCGTGCAGCAGCCCGATCTGCGCCGCGACTTCCGCCTCGAGCTCCGGCAGCGACAGCTTTCCGGTGAGCGCGCGCGCCGCCAACGTCCGCTTGCGCAGGAACCGGCCGTCGGCGTCGGTCAACGTCGCGCCCCTGGTGAGGGGTCGCCCTTCGCAAAGGTTGAGGTGCACGCCGAAGCTCGCCTGCTGAGCGAGCCGTGGCGCGCGGCGCAGCGCTTCCGCAGTGCCGGACATGTTGGCCATCACTGAAGTGCTGGTCACGACTCCGGCCTCGATCGCCAAGCAGATGCCCTCCGTGATGTCCACCGTCTCCCCGAAGTCATCGGCATGGACGATGACGGGAAGATGGATCCGACGATGACGCGAGATGGCCGGCTCTGGATGTGTTCTAAGAGGGTGTGCCGCGGACACGTCCCTGGGCTTAGCAGAAACCATACCCGCCTCTCACCCGCCGTGAGCGGCAGCTCAACCGCGGGAACCGGTACCTGGGCCTGCATATTGCAGGTGGCCCTCTCGGCACCTGAAGTGCAAAAGCCGGGATGAAGGGGTCGTCATGTGCGGGATCTGCGGATTTAACTGGAGCGATGAGCGCCTCATCGAGAGGATGAAAGCGCGGCTCGTGCATCGGGGTCCCGACGATCACGGCAGCTACGTAGCCGAAGGAATCTCGCTCGGTCATCGCCGGCTCAGCATCGTCGATCTCAGCGAGGCCGGGCGGCAGCCGCTCTCGAACGAGGACGGAACCGTCTGGATCACCTTCAATGGGGAGATCTACAACCATCTGGAGCTGCGCTCGCGGCTCGAGGCCAAGGGCCACGTGTTCCGAAGCCGCACCGATACCGAGGCGGTCGTACACGCGTACGAGGAATACGGCCTCGACTTCGCCCGCCACCTCACCGGCATGTTCGCGCTCGGCATCTGGGATGCGCGGCGCCGGCGGCTGGTGTTGGCGCGCGATCGGCTGGGGCTGAAGCCCCTCTACTACGCTCTCGAGGGCGGCCGGCTGCGGTTCGCCTCGGAGATCAAGGCGCTGCTCGCGGATCCGACTCTGCCGCGCGCCCTCAATCGGCAGGGACTGCTCGATCTTCTCGGCTATGAGTTCGTGCCGGCGCCGGAAACACTCTTCGCGGGGGTTCGCAAACTCCTCCCGGGGTGTCTCCTCACCCTGGAGGACGGACACGCGCGACTCAGTCGCTACTGGTCGCTCGAGCCGCAGGAGGTCGCCCCCGACGAGGAAGCGCTCGCCGCGCTCCTCGAAAGCGCCTGCGCCGATCACACCATGAGCGATGTGCCGCTCGGCGCCTTCCTATCCGGCGGCATCGATTCGAGCACCGTGGTGAGCTTCTTGAGCCGCACGCTGCCGGCGGGTCTACAGACCTTCGCCCTGGGTTATCGCGAGGCCTCCTTCAGCGAGCTCGGGTACGCGCGCCAGGTCGCGGAGCATTTCCACACCCGCCACACCGAGCTCCTCGTGCGACCGGTCGACAGTCAAGCGATCGAGCGCTCGGTGTGGCATCTCGATGAGCCGACCACCGATCCCTCCAACCTGCCCTTCATGTTGATCTGCGCCGAGGCTCGCCGCTACGTCAAGGTCTGCCTGAGCGGTGACGGCGGCGATGAGCTCCTCATGGGCTATGACCGCTTTCGGGCGAGCAAGGCCAATTCCTGGCTCGAGCGGCTGCCGTTACCACAGCGGCAGCGTCTCTACCGCGCAGCCGTTGCCTGCCTGCCGGACAACGAGCTCAAGAAAGGCGCCAGCAACGTCCTCAAGCGCTTCCTACAGGGCGCGCTCTTGAGCGCGGATGGCGAGCACATCCGCTGGCAGTACTTCAGCGACCCGGCGCAGACCGCCGCCATCCTCGAGCCTGAGTTCCTGCGCGGCCTCGACACGGACCCCTTCACACCGGTCAAGCGCTGGGCCGCACAGGCGCCGCGCGAGCGCGGCCTGCGCGAGCAGTATGTCGAGCTCAACACCGTGCTGCCGGACAGCGTGCTCATGAAAGTCGACAAGATGTCGATGGCCTGCGGGCTCGAGGTGCGGCCGCCCTTCCTCGACCATCGCGTGGTCGAGTTCTGCTACTCGCTGCCCAACAGCGCCAAGTTGCGCGGTCTCACCACCAAGTGGCTCCTGAAGAGCGCCATGCGCGAGCGGCTGCCGCCCGGCATCGCCATGCGTGCCAAGCAGGGCTTCAGCATCCCGATGAAGAACTGGATCCGCGGCGAGCTGAAAACGCTCACCCGCGATGAGGTGTTCTCTTCCGGCCTCATCGGCGAGCACTTCCGCCGCCAGGCCCTCGAGCGGCTGTGGCGCGAGCATCAGGAACGGCGACACAACCATAGCCATCTCTTCTGGACGCTGCTCAACCTTGCGCTCTGGGAGCGCCTGCTGCTGCGCAGCTCATCACACGAGGACGCGGCTCCCGCATTCAGCGCATCCGGCGCCCACCCACCCCCGCACCTCGAGCCGCGCCTGCTTCAGGCCGCGTCCTGATGCTGAAGGCGTTCTTCCGGTCGGCATCGCTGCGCACCGCGGCGGCGATGGGAGTCGGGGGCGTCGGCTTCAGTCTCGGGAGCCTGCTGCTCGCACGGCTGCTGCCGACCGAGGAATACGGCCTCGTGTCGCTCTTCCTCGGCATCGTCGCGGTCGCGGGGCTCACCGCGCCTTTGGGTCTCGACCAGGTCCTCGCCCGACGCGGCATCAGCCTCGATGCAGGTTGGCGACGCGCGGCTCTGGGCGCCTGTGTCCTGACAGCATTGGCCGCGGCGTTGGTCGCGGCACTTGTCTATCGCCTTTCCATGGCGCTGGTGGCGGACGTTGCGCTCGGCACGCTTGCTCTCGGCATCGCGCAGTCGGCCGGCGGACACTTCCAGGGCCAGCAGCGCCTGCGCGCGGCGGTCTGGGTCGTGCAGCTTCTCAACGGCGCGCTCGCTCTGGTCGCGATCCTCGATGTTGGATTTGGCCTCAAAACCGCGAGCGAGATCTGTCTGCTCATTTCCGGGGGCGCGATCCTTGGCGCCGTGGCCATCTGGTCGCTCGTCCGTCACCAGCAAACCAGCGGTGTGGATCGGTCGCAGCCCTGGGGATTGCGCTGGGAGGCGATGTCGCTGTTGACGGTGCAGGCCTGCAGCGCGGGATTCATGCAGCTCGAGCGGCTGCTCCTCGGCCCCATCGTGGGACTGCACGAGCTTGCGGTCTACAGCGTGCTCGCGGCGCTCGTGAGCTCGCCGTTTCGCCTGCTGCAAGCCGCGGTGCAATTCACGCTCATTCCGACCCTTCGCGGATCGGGCGGAGCCCGCGCCCGGCGCGCGAAGGTGCTGCGCGAGGCCGCTCTGGTCTTCGTCACGGTTGCAGTAGGCTCCGTGGTCATCTGGATACTTGCGCCGCCGGTCGCACGCTGGATGACGGCCGGGCGTTACGCGCTCTCGCACGCGTTGATCGCTGCCACGCTCGTTTCGGGATTCCTGAAGGTCATGAGCGGTTTCACCACCGCCGTGGTGGTGTCCTGCGGCGAGGAGCGGCGCCTTCGCATCCTCAGCTTCGGCTGCTGGGGATCGATCGGCATCAGTGTCGCGGGGGCCTTCCTCACCGGCCCCTGGGGCCTGGTCGCGGTGTTGTATGGCATCTCCGCCGGGTGGCTGGTGCGCATCCTCTTCACGGGCTGGCTGGCGTTGCCCTACCTGCGCCAGACGCGCGACGAGTCGCGACCCGTGCAGCCCGAAGTCAGCCTGCGGCCGAGTAGCTCGCGATGACCTGACGCGCACCGCCCGGGAGGTCGGTCCGCGGCTCGAAGCCGAGAGACTCCCGCGCCGCCCCGATGTCGAAGGCGTTGTCGTTCTCGAAGAAGGCGAGCGTGCGTCGCGAGACCGGCGGCTCGGCGCCGACCACTGCGCTCACCCGCTCCGCCGCCCAACCCACCGAGAGACCGAGCCAGCGCGGTGCGTGAAACGCGGGCGGCGGTACGCTCAGGGCACGAGCGAATTCTCCCACCATCTCCTCTACCGTCATCCAACGCGGGCCCGCGATGTTGAATGTCCGTCCGGAAACCTCGGGGCCTGCCGCGCCGGCGAGCTCGAGGGCGGACGAGAGGTCATCGATGTAGATCGGATGGCGCAGGTTGTTACCGCGGCCGATGAAGAAGAACCGCCGCTTGCGCAGCGAGCGGATGAGCTTGGCCGTGCGCGGGCAGCCCAAGCCATACACCCATGACGGCCTGAGGATGACGAGGTCAACTCCCGCGCGGCGGGCTGCCTTGCGCGCCGCCTTCTCGCCGGCGGCTTTGGTCCGCTCGTAGTCGTTTTCCGGGTTGAGCGGCGCATCTTCCGTCGCGGGCGGATGGGCGACGTGCCCGTAGACTCCAACGCTGCTCACCTGAACGACACGGCGCACGTGCGCTGCCGCACTCAACTCGATGAGCTGCTCGAGCGCCTTGACGTTGACCTCTTCGAAGAGCGCCGGCGCCGCATGCACGTCGAGATGCACGCTCGCCAGGTTGAACACCGTATCGACGCCCTCGAGCGCGGCCGCGAGCCCCTGCGGATCGCGGATGTCCTGCACCCGAAAATCCACACCGCTCGGCGCAGTTCCCTGGAGGCCGGCGGGCGCATGCACGTCGATGGCCCTGACCTCGAAGCCGCGCTGCGCCAGATACGGCGCGAAGTGCGAGCCGACGAAGCCGGCTGCGCCGGTGACGAGGACGCGCCGGCTCATTTGCGCGCCGCCACCGCGACTGCGTAACCACCGCGCCCCGGAATGGCCTTGTCACAGAGCGAGAAGAGATACATGAAGGGATAGATGAGCGAGTACATTCGGTATTCCTTGCGCACCGCTTCCAGCTCCTTGCGCGAGGTCGGGGCGATGGTGCCCTCGATCACCGGCGGATGCTCCTTCTTGCGCGCCAGCACCTTCACGTAGCCGAAGTTGATGACGAGCTCGGCGAGCTCGGTGAAGAAGCGCGAATAGCCGCCGCTCGCCACGGGGCGCATGTCGACGGAGCGGAACATGCCCTCGAGCTCGCGAACGCGATAGCCCTGCACCACGTGGCCGTAGGTCGCCGGGCCCATCCCGACCACGCGCTTCAGCAGCGCGACGGGAAGGCGGGTATCGCCGTTGGGCGTCGTGATGATGGCGAGTCCGCCCGGCGCGAGCACCCGACGAATCTCGCGGTTGATGCCGCTCAGGTCGGCAAAGTGCTCGTGCACGTCGATCACGACGACGACGTCGAAGGCCTCATCGGGAAACGGAAAGCGATCGATGTCGACGTGTGACACCGGATCGCCGAGGAACTCCGCCATCTCGCCGATCCCCTGCGGGTAGACCTGGCCCCAGCTCCACTTGCCGCCGGCGGCGCGGAAGTGCCAGTTCATCGCGCCATTGTTGTCGTGACCGGAGATGAGGAGGCACCGCTTGCCGCTCACCGGGCCGAGCAGGCGCTTGAGCAGCTCCACCTTCTGCCTCTTCTTCAGCGACTTCGCATACATCTGCAGTTGCCACGGCGTGTCGCGGCTCTGCGGCTGCGGCGGCGTGGCAATGGGGGTTTGGGCAACGGGGCTGGTCGTGGGCATAGGGACTCCTGAAATCAGGCTGCGGCGGGTTCGAGGTTGCACACCAGGGGCCCGCGAAAGGCCGCGAGCTCGCGCGCGGCCTCATCCACCTGGGCGCCGGTCTCCTTTGTGCTCCAGCGCAGCTCCCGGGCGAGTGTCGCGCCGCAGGCGGTGAGCGCCTGTCGATCGAGCACCCGGCTGAGATAAAGCGGGGTGCGGCGCAGGACCACATCCGCGAGGCGCACGGCCATTTCTGCGCGTGCCGCATAGGCGACCTGCGCCAGCACGACCGGCAGGTCGGCCACGACTCGCGTGACGAGAGCGGGCTCGGTGGCGATGAGGGTGAGGAGGTGCCGGTGCGCCGCGCCATAACACTGCTCGAGATGCGCCATGACGGCGCGATCGAGGACCGGCCCTTCGGGACCTGCGAAGAACGAGCTCGCCTTGGGAGCGAGCTTGCGCGGGCGTCTGGTGGGCTCAGCGGCGACGCCGAGCTGGCGGCAGGCCATGCGCACCGCGTGCGCGGCGACGGCTGGCGCGATGGTCCACTTCACCCCGACGATGGATAGCAGACCGCGCAGCCCCACCGGCTCGTGATCGATCACCTGCGGGTCGCGCTCGAGAGCGACCTCGGTGCCCGAGTTGTCGTCTTCCTCCGGCAGGAGGCCCGCGAACACACCGTGTACGTCGGCTGCCGTCAACCGATGCTGACCCAGGACCGTGTTGAGATCGCTCACGAACGCGAGCACCTCCTCACGCATGACGTCGGGCGAGCGCAGACTGGGATCACAGCGCAGATGCCGTGTGCCGATGAGCGAGTAGCCGTTCCAGGGCAGTATGAAATACGTGGTGTCGGTCCTGCCATGCGCGCACACGGTGAGCCCGATCCCATCCGTGAAGGGCAGCGGCCGCGTCAACAGATTGAACGCGCGCGAGGCGCGAAACAGCGGCGCCCTCGGCCGGCCGGCGCCGGCGGGCAGCCAGTCCTCCACCCAGGGTCCCGCGGCGTTGATGACGAATCTCGCCCGGATCTCCATCTCGCGCCCCGAGAGCTCGTCCCGGGCGTGTACGCCGCGGATGCGGGAGTGACGCGCCAAGACACCTGTTGCCCGCACGTAGTTGACTACGTGGGCTCCGGCAGTCGAGGCGGCATTGATAACCGAAAGCAACAGCCGCTCCGTATCCAGGCACACGGCATCGTGCCAGGCAGCGGCGCCGTTGCAGCCGTCGAGCTCGATCCCCGGGAGGGCCGCGCGCACCGCCGCCGCGCTGAGGACGGCTCCGGGCGGCAGCCAGCGGTCCGTGCGAACACCGCGATTGCGGTCCGCACTCACGACATCGTTGAGCCAGAGCGCTGCCCGCATGACGAGCGGTCCGCGCAGTCCCTGACCGTGAGTGGGCAGAACGAAACGCAGCGGACACGCGAGATGCGGCGCCAGACGCAGCCATTCGCGCCGCTCGCGGATCGACTCCCGCATGCGCTTAAGGTCCAGACGCTGCAAATGCCGCAGGCCCCCATGCAGAGTGCGCAGGCTGTTGCTCGTGGTTGCGCCGCCGAAGTCGCCGGCCTCGACCAACGCGACTCGCAAGCCCCGCAGCGCTCCTTCCCACGCTGTGCATGCGCCGTAGATGCCGCCGCCGACGACGACGAGGTCGTAGGTCGAGGTCGTGAGTCGTCCGACGTTACGCTGCATCGACGCGCACCCCCGGCAACTCCATGCCCGCCTGGAAGCGGTCGCGCCAGAGCTGAAAGACCATGAGCGCCCAGAGAAGATGGCTGTGGTTGTGCGCGCCGCCCTCGTGCTCGCGCATGAGCTGCCCGACGTAACGCGCATCGAAGAGTCCATCGGCGGCGAGACTGCGGGGACTCAGGAGCTCGTGCATGAGCCCGTTCCATTCGTGGGCCAGCCAATGCTTCATCGGCATGCTGAAGCCCTCCTTGCCGCGCCTGAGGATGGCCTCGGGCAGCGCGCCGGCGAAGGCCCGCTTGAGAATCCACTTGCGCTCGCCACCACGCACCTTGAGAGCCGAAGGAATGGCGAGCGCGAGGTCGATCACTTCATTGTCGAGGTACGGCACACGCGCTTCTAGCGAGGTCGCCATGCTCATCGCGTCCACCTTCGCCAGGATGTTCTCCGGCAGGTAGAGCCTGAGGTCGCAGCGCATCTGCGTCGCGAGGCGGTCGCTGCCGCCGTCCTCGAGCAGAGCGCGCACCAGCCCCTCGGTGGCGCCCGTGACCTGGGCGCGGAATTCGCGTGTATAGAGCCGTGCGCGCTGCTCATCACGCAGGAAGACCATCCAGCGAAGGTGTTGCCAGTCGGATGGCAGCCGCGCCCCCTCGAGGAAGCGGCGCACCTGATTCGCCAGTCCGCGCTTGCCCTTGCCGAGCGGCAGACCGCGTGCGAGCCACTCCGCGGCCGCACGCATCAGTGCCGGCTGCCAATCGAGCAGGCGTGCGCTCAGCCGATCGGCGCGGTAGGTGTCATAACCGCCGAAGAGCTCATCGCCGCCGTCACCGCCGAGCGCCACTGTCACCCGACGGCGCGCCATCCGCGCCACGAGCAGAGTCGGGAAGACCGAGAAGTCGGCGATCGGCTGATCGAGCTGGCCGATGACCTCGGGCAGCAGCGACAGGTAGTCGGGAGTCAGGATCTCCTCGTGATGACGCGTGCCGCAATGCGCCGCGACGGTGCGCGCGTGGCGCAGCTCGCTGTAGCTCGGATCGCCGAAACCGATCGAGAACGTGAGCGGCGGTGCGGGCGAGACCTCCGTCATGGCCGCCACCAGGATGGAGGAATCGATACCGCCCGAGAGGAAGGCGCCGAGCGGCACATCGCTCGCAAGCTGGCGCCGCACCGCGGCAAGGAGCGTATCCCGCAGCCTTTCCGCGAGCTCCGCCACATCCGACACTGGAGCCGGCTCCACGGTTGGCAACGACCAGAAGCGGCCCTGGTGGAGCTTGCCGCCGCTCACCGTGAGCCACCCTCCCGCCTGGAGCTTGCGCACATCCTCGAAGAGTGTGGTGGGACTCGCCGTGTACTCGAATGTCAGTAGCTGATCGACTCCGAGCGGATCGATGGCGCGCGCCGAGCCGCCGGCCGCGAGGAGGCATTTGACCTCGGAAGCGAACCAGACATTGCCGCCGTGCATGCTGTAGTAGAGCGGCTTGATCCCCATCCGGTCGCGCGCCAGCAACAGGCGCTGCAGCTTGCTGTCCCACAGCGCAATCGCGAACATGCCGTTCAAGCGCGACAGGAACGCGAGGCCATGTTCCTCGTAGAGGCGCGGGATCACCTCGCTGTCGCCCGTGCCGCGCAGGCGATGTCCCTTGGCGGTGAGCTCGGCGCGCAGCTCGCGGTAGTTGTAGATCTCGCCGTTGAACACCGCGCGCACGGTACCGGCTTCGTTCGCCACCGGCTGATCGCCGGTGACGAGATCCAACACGGCGAGCCGCCGCATCCCCAAACCGACGCCGGGCTCGAGGTGTATACCCTCCCCGTCCGGCCCGCGATGGCGCATCGCATCGCACATGGCGCCGATCAACTCGCGCGGCGGGGTGCTTCCGCGGGTGACCACTCCGGCGATTCCGCACATGTGGCTTCCGTCAGGCGTGCAGCCGTTTGCGCAGCTGCATGCCGATCTGATTGCGCACGAAGCGCAGCGGCGGCTCGAGGGTGGCGAAGCGCTCGAGCGGCGCCTGCACTTCGGTCAGCGCACGCAGCAGGCTCGCCCCGGGCAGCGCCGGATCGAGGTCGATCGCGACCTTGAGGCCCATCCGGCCGACCTTGTCGACATCGTGCGGGAAGGGCAGCGGGTCCGTGCCCGGCAGATCGCGCACCCCCAGACGGGCGGCGTGCGCGAAGTGCTGCGGGTAGCCCCAGAAGACCGGCCGCCCACCCTCATCGCCGAGGAAGAGCGTCGGCTTGCGGAACTCCTCGACCAAGACATTGAGGAGACGGCCGCGGCTGAAGAACCATTTACCGGGTCCCCACGGAATGACGCGTGGTACTCCGAGCGCATCGGACTCGCGCAGGACATCGCGGATCGGTTGTCCGTCGGCAAAGCGGTGCGTGGTGCCAAGCACCAGCACCTCGAGACCTTCACGGCAGGCCACCTGCCGGCCGGCGACGATAAAGAGCTGCCGTTGCCCGCGCCGGGCCACGACGCTAATGGCTTCCCGCGTCGGGGTGACGACCCACCGCCGCAAGCGCACATCCGAACCCCCATCGGACGCCTTTTGTCCGTCCGCGAGAGCGCGCAGCGCACCAAAGCAGTTATCCGGCGCGCACTCAGCCAGCAGCAGGAAGTAGGCTTTGTGCGCTCCGGGGTCGACGCCGTTACTGGCCTTGGCCAGATTGTCATAGGCGTTCTTCAGCAGCTCATCTGGGTCGTGGCACGCGTGCAGGTGTACGTGTGCGTCGACGCAGGCAATGACCTTGGCCATAAGTAGGCCCTACGGAGCAAGCTTCGGACCCGCTGAAGGCCAAGGAAGGCCGCCGGTTCGCCTTGCCAGCGCGCCACCGCATCGCCGATACTTCCGCTTCTGGAAAAAACAATGCGGAGGTGCTCACCCGTGTCGCTGCCCAAGAATCCGGATCGCTCGCGCCGCTCCTTCCTCACGACCGCCGCCGTGGCTGCCTCGGCCGCGATCGTCGGATTGAAGCCGCCCGCCGCCCGGGCCGCGGACCTGCCGCATCTTTCCGCGAGCGACCCGCTCGCCAAGTCGCTCGGCTATCAGGAAGCCGCCGCTAGCGTCGACAAGTCGAAGTTTCCGACCTACAAGGACGGTGAGCACTGCGGGGTATGCCGCTTCTTCCAGGGCACCTCAGGGGCAACGTCCGGATACGGCGGCTGCCAGATTTTTGCCGGCTACTCGGTGAACGCCGGGGGCTGGTGCGCTTCGTTCAACGCCAAGAGCTGATTTCGCGCACTTTCGGGGCGCTCACCCTTCCCGGGGGGCGCCCCTGCTTGTTGTTCATTCCCGCCAGCTATACCTAAAGTCCCCGCTCGTGTTCGCACCCTCGAGGATGCGGGACTAGAATACCCGGGCTGCAAGTAATCAACTTCCGCCACGAGGTTTCCCATGTCATTGAGAATCGGCGACCAGGCGCCCAATTTCACTGCCGATACGACCCAGGGACGTATCAACTTTCACGAGTGGATCGGCAATGGCTGGGCAATCCTCTTCTCCCACCCGAAGGACTTCACGCCGGTGTGCACCACCGAGCTCGGCTACATGGCGCGCCTGAAGCCCGAGTTCGAGGCCCGCAACACCAAGATCCTCGGCTTGAGCGTCGACCCGGTCGATGATCACGCCCGCTGGTCGAAGGACATCGAGGAGACCCAGGGTGCGCCGGTGTACTACCCGATGATCGGCGACCCCGAGCTCAAGATCGCCAAGCTCTATGACATGCTGCCTGCCGAGACCGCCGGTGAGGCCAAGGGCCGCACGCCGGCCGACAATGCCACGGTCCGCTCCGTCTTCATCGTCGGCCCCGACAAGAAGGTCAAGCTCACCCTCACCTATCCGATGAGCGTGGGCCGGAACTTTGACGAGGTGCTGCGGGCGCTGGACGCAATCCAGTTGAGTGCCAAGCACAACGTAGCAACACCCGTGAACTGGAAGCCTGGCGACGACGTCATCATCCCGACCTCCATCCCGGACTCGGAGGCGAAGACGAAATTCCCCGCAGGATGGAAGGCGCTGCGTCCCTATCTGCGGCTCACTCCGCAGCCGAAGTAGGTAGTCCGGTTCCCTTGGGGCCGCAACCGGGAGTCCAGGTTACATTCCGGATGATTCCCGCGGCGTCGGTGCGGACGATGACCTTGCAGCCAGCGAGGTTGTAGCCATCGAAGGACCACGTGGCGTTCTGTCCGTCACCGGCGCGGCCCAGATCCAGGGGCTCACTCCACTTCATTTCGAGGTCGAGCAAGGGCCGGCCCACATAGCGGGCGGCGATGACGGAGGGATATTGCGACGGCGGCGTGTCGTCGAGCAGCTCGCAGCCGGCGAGCGGTAGCCCCAAGGCCAGCAGGAAGAGCAGGGCCGTCCGCATCCTCACCGAAGCGCGGCCTTGTGCGCCGCCCATGCGGTCAGCAGGGCCAGTATCACAGTGGCCGCAAGCGCCAGCGCGGCGTGTTGCTTCTCACGCCTGACGAGATCTTTGCCCTCGAGTGGGACGATGAGGAAGGGCTCACCGTGAGTGGTCTGCGCCACGACACTCACCCGCGCATCCTTGGTGGCGATATTCGCCTCCACCTGCTCCCTGGCGGCTCCCCGCACGGCCTCCCACTCTGTGGCATCGAGCTGGCCGTCATGATTGCGATCGAACCGCGCCAGCAGCCCCGCCTGATCGTGTTTCCATTCGACCACCACCTTGCCGACCTCGCGCTCGATGGACTCGACGATCGAGCGCGAGCGCAGCTCGCCGAGCACGGTCAGATGCGCGCCCTGGCCAATCAGCCGCTCCGTATAGCGGTATTCCCGATCGGCGCTCCAGCCCCGCGTCGAGAGATCAGGCAGGCAGACGGGCCGCGGCATGGTTCCGTACCAGGTCTCGTTCACCGTCGGCGTCACATCCGCGCCGACAGGTCCAACCTGACACTCGCCGCCGGCGTCGCACAGCGAAAAAGGTGCCACGCTCGTGGCGCGATCGATGATCCGCCACTCCTTGCGGTTGTTGCCGATGGGGGTGTGGTACTCGATCTTGTAGTCCCACCAGACGCAGGGTTGGCCGCTCAGGGGAGCGCTGATCGGTCCCTCGGGCGGAGGTCCCGCCGTGCCCTCGAATCGGACGTATCCCTGCGCGGCCGAGCGGATGTGCGCCAGAGGCGTATCCGCCGCGAAACGATCGCGGCGCAGGCTGACGAAGAAACGGTAGACGGCGTAGATCGTGCCGGCTGCCAGCAGAACGGCGAGCGCCAGGAAAAAAGCAGTCGGCGGGACGCCCTGCGAAGTCACTTGCCGAATGCCAACCCTACATCGACATCGGCCGTCTGGGCCGCATCGAACTTGAGGAGCCGGACGGAGGAGAAATTGAACATCCCGGCGACGATCGTGTCGGGGAACGTCTCGATGCGGACATTCTGCGTGTTCGCCGCATCGTTGTAGATCTCGCGGCGGTCGGCGATCGCGGTTTCCAGCGCACTGATGCGCGCCGCGAGGTTGCGGAACAGGGCGTCGGCCTTGAGCTCGGGGTAACGCTCGGCCACGGCATAGAGATTGGCGAGGCCGCTGCGCAGGATACCCTCCGCTGCGCTGACCGAGCCGACATCGCCGGACTGGCGGGCCGCATCGACCTGGGATCTCGCCTGCGTGACGCGCTCGAGCGTCTCGCGCTCGTGCTGCATGTACCGCTTGCAGACATCGACTAGCTTGGGCAGCTCATCGTGCCGCTGCACCAGGAGCACATCGATGTTGGACCAGGCGAGCTTGACCTCGTTACGGGTCCGTACGAGGCCATTGTAGATCGAGATCGTGTAGCCGATCAGGAGGACTACGAGCAGCAGGAAAATGATGGAGCCGGTCATACCTCACCCCGAAGCCCATGATAGGAGCGAAACACCCCGCAGTTTCCCAGAGCGAGCGCCGCGGCCGCCATCGGCAGCCGCTCGAATTGTGCGCGCGGTAGCACTTCGCTGCCTGAGAACGTGACTCCCGAGGCACTTTGCCCCCTCCGCGGCACGCTGGAGCGGAGCCGAAAGTTGGCGCACAATCGGCGCCGGGCCAGAACCTCGACGCCCATCGGGGAGGGGCGCTGTCATGCTGCTCCGGCGATCCAACCGATCCCAGCCTCGGGCGGAGGCACGCGGTCCGTTTGCCCCGTTTGGTGTGCCCCCGGCGCTCAGCTGGGCCCTCCTCGCCTACGCCGTCGTGGCCGTGGCCGCCGGCTGCGCGTTCGCAGTCCTTCGAATCCACTCCGACTACCTGCAGGTGATGCAGGATGAGGGCGACAGCCTGCGCGGTGTCACGGCCGCTCTGACCAGTGCCACCCAGGCCATGCTGGATGACGGCATGGGAGCTGCGCGCGCGGCGGCGAGTGAGATCCGTGCCGCCGGCGGATTCGATCGCCTTCCCGGGCAGGGAGTTGGACTGGCGTTGCAGCGTCATCTCACGGGCGGCACGTATGTGAGGTCCCTATTCCTGGTGGAGGCCGCGCATTACGTGCTCGCCGGACGCACTCACGTGTTCACAGGCCCAGACGCTCCCGCGTACCTGTCGGGATTGGAAGGCGCGGATGACGTCTGGGTCGGCGCCCCGATGCGCGATCCACAGGACCCCGCCCACTGGGTGGTCCCGATCGCTCGCCCGGAGCAGACGGGACCTGGCACGAGCGGCTGGGTGGGCGCGTTGCTCAGCTTCACCAGCCTCGAGCAACTGAAGCAGCGGTTCGGAGACGTCGTCAGTTTGCAGGGGCTGGTCGGTATGGATGGCACCATCCTGGCGAGCGTCGGGGACCGGCGTACCGGCCGCAGTGTGGCTCAGTCGGACCTCTTCCACCGGGCCATCACCGGCGGCCGGCGCGGCGGAATCCTCGAGGGCCAGGACCCTTTCAGCGGCAGAACCGTCCTCTGCGCCTACTTTCCCTTGCGCGGCTATCCCATCCAGGTGGTGGCCGGGCAGTACCGCGATGTGGTGCTGGCGGGCTGGCGGACCCGTCGCCGGCAAATGATCACGGCCACCGCCGCGGTGAGCGCGCTGGTCCTCATCCTGACCGCCTTCCTCAGCCACTACATGCGCGCGCTGCGCACTCGTGAGCGCGACTTCAACACCCTGGTAGACAGTGCGCGCTTTGCCGTCTTCCTCCTCGAAGGCGACAGGTTCGTGGACGCCAATCGCACCGCGGCCGTGATGTTTGGACTGGAGAGCGAGCGGGCGGCGATCGGTCTCACGCCCTGGGATCTCTCGCCCGCGACGCAGCCGAATGGCCGTGCCTCGCAGGAGCTGGCGCGCGAGCGCATCCTGACAGCGGCACGCGAGGGCGGCAGCACGTTCGAATGGGTGCACAAGCGCGCGGATACGGGCAAGAGCTTTCCGGCGGAGGTCGATCTCTCGAGCCTGAGCGCCGACGGCACGACGCTCGCGCTTGCCCTCGTTCACGATGTCACCGCGCGCAAGACCGCCGAGGACGACTTGCGACGGGTCACCGCGGAGCTTTTGCGTCTGCAGGACGAGGAGCGGCGGCGCATCGGCCGCGACCTGCACGACTCCACCGGCCAGTCACTCGCGGCGCTCGAGATCGATCTGGCGCAACTCGGGCGCGAGACCGCGAAACTCTCACCCGAGGGCCGCGCGCAGCTCGAGCATTGCATGCGCCTCGCGCGCCAGTGCTCCGCGGAGATCCGCACCGCCTCCTACCTCCTGCATCCGCCGCTTCTCGATGAGCTCGGCCTCTCGAGCGCGCTCCGTTGGCTGGCTGACGGCCTGCGGGCGCGCAGCGGCCTCGAAGTCAGGTTGCAGCTGCCGGAGTCGCTGCAAGGGGTAGCGCCCACGGAGGAGCTGGCTCTCTTTCGCGTGGCACAGGAGGCGCTGACCAACGTGCAGCGTCATTCCTCGAGCCCGTGGGTCGCGATCCGGTTGCGGGCCGAGCCGGGAAGTCTCGTGCTCGAAATCGAGGATGCGGGGCGTGGCATGCCCGCGGCGCAGGCGAGCGATCCGCAGTCCTCCGGGCGGTTTGCCGGAGTCGGTGTAGCCGGTATGCGTGAGCGCATCCGCCAGCTCGGTGGCAGCTTCGATGTCGAATCGACTACGGGTGGTGGGACCCTGGTTCGCGCCTGCATACCGCTCTCGGGCCGACCCCACGCGGATGAGGACGGGGAAAGGAGACTTGCCTCATGACGCAGGCTCGGATTCTGATCGCGGATGACCATGAGGTCGTGAGGCGCGGCATTGCCGCGCAGATCTCACAGCGCCCGGACTGGGAAGTGGTCGCAGAGGCAACGAACGGACGTGACGCCGTCACGCTTGCCCTCAATCTCAAGCCCGACCTCATTGTGCTCGATCTGACCATGCCCGAGCTCAACGGGCTGGCCGCCGCGAGCCGCATCCTCGCTTCCTGGCCCGAGGCGCGCATCGTGATCCTGACTGTCCACGAGTCCGAGCAACTCGTGCGTGAGGTGCTGGCGGCGGGCGCACGGGGTTATGTGCTCAAGTCGGATGCCGGGCGCATCCTGATGGCGGCGCTCGAGACGCTGCTCGAGGACGGCTCATTCTTCACTCCCAAGTACGGCAAGATGGTGCTCGACGGTTATCTGCGCAATCCACCCGCCTCCGAGGAGCCCGCGGCGGGCCCGCTGTCGGTGCGCGAGCGCGAGATCGTGCAACTGCTGGCCGAAGGCAAGAGCAACAAGGAAGTGGCCCTGGCCCTGGGGATCACCGTCAAGACCGCCGAGACTCACCGTAGCAACATAATGCGCAAGGGCGGGTTTGGCTCCCTCGCCGAGCTCGTGCGCTACGCCATCCGCAATCGCATCATCGAGCCCTGAGCGGCATACAGACTCTCCCCCCGCCCGATACCGGAAACCCGCAATTTCCGTTACCGCTATACATGCGTATGGTGCCGATCCCCGTCCGCACCTGACGCCAGCCAGCTTTCGTCGTGACACATCCGGTCGATCTGCTCGTCGCCGCCCTGGCCGCCGCTGTCATGGTGCTCACCTGCCATGGCAGCCTCTCGGCCGTCATCTGGGTCTCGAGCGCGCGCCCGCGCTGCTCGGCGCTCATGTTGGCTGGCAACACGCTGGCGCTCGGCCTCGGTCTCTGGTCGGCCTGCGCACTCGAGTCGCTGGCGCTGCACCCGAGCTGGCCGCAACCTGGACTCGCGGGCTGGCTGATGCCCCTCGCCTTCGCCTGCGCCGGCCAACTCTGTGTGCTCGTCTTCGTCGCGGTCCGCGAGCCTGACCTGCCCGCGGGTGCCGGCAGCGCCTTCAGCTTCGCGGCGGTCATCGCCGAGACTCAATGGCTGACCCGGCAAGCGAGTGGTGACTCGCTGCAGTGGGGCGCGGCGCACGCCTGGGCGGCCGGCTGGCTGCTCTTCTCCTTCGCGGTGTTCGCGACTGGCCTCTGGCTCGCCTTCAGCGGGCATGGCCGCCGGCGTGTACCCCATGCCGTGCGCGTGGTGCTTGCGATCGTGCTGGCCATCGGCGTTCTCGGGGTCGGCGCCGGTGTGCCCGACGAGCTGCGATTCTCGAGCGCCCGCTGCTGCTCCGAGATGCTTCTCGGCACACGCGTGCTCGCCGTTGCCATTGCCGCGGTCGCGGCCGCCGCGCTCATCGTCAGGGAGCTGGTCGCCGCTTTCCAACATAAGCTCGCGGAGCTTGCGGACCGCAGCCGCCACGATGTGGCGGAAGCCCACGCTCGCCTGCGACACATCGCCACCCACGATCCGCTCACCGCGTTGCCGAACCGCAATCTCCTCAAGGAGCGGCTCGCCAAATCGCTCACCGAGCGGCATCAGCCGGGACGGACGATCGCCGTGGCCGCAATCGACCTCGATCGCTTCAGCTCCATCAATCACTCTCTCGGGCATGGGGTTGGCGATGGCGTGCTGGTCGAGATCGCCCATCGTCTCGAGGCGGCGGTGCCCCTGCCGCACACGCTCGCCCGTGTCGGCGGTGATTCCTTCGGACTCCTCATCGACAGCATGACCGCGCGCATGGAGGCCCATGCCATCACGAGCGCGATGCTGGCGGTGCTCGAGCAGCCCTTCCTCATCCATGGCGAGGAGATCCGGGTACGCGCCAGCATCGGGGTGAGCGTGTGTCCCGACGATGCCCGTCGCGGCGACGATCTGCTCGCACACGCGGAGGCCGCGCTCGTCAGCTCCAAGCGCTATGGCGGCGGGCGGGTTCTCTTCTTCGACCCGAGCATGTCGGATTCCATGCAGGAGCGTCTCGCGCTCGAGAACGACCTGCGGCGCGCGCTCGCGGCGGGCGAGTTCGAAGTCCACTACCAGCCGCAGATCTCGACCCGCACCGGCAGGATCCTCTCGGTCGAGGCGCTGCTGCGCTGGCGCCACCCGCAGAAGGGACTCATCTCGCCGAGCTCCTTCATCCCGCTCGCGGAGCAGACCGGGCTCATCGTGCCGCTCGATGCGTGGGTGCTGCAGGAGGCGTGCAGTCAGGCGCGAGCATGGCTCGCGGAATCCGGCATCAACTTCAAGGTGGCCGTCAACCTCTCGATGATTCAGTTTCGCGGCCCGGATGCGCTGGAGACGATCGTCTCGGCAGTGAACGCCGCCGGCCTCGACCCGCGCAGCCTCGAGATCGAGCTGACCGAGAGCGCGCTGATGATCGATCCGGAGAAGTCCGCGGCAGCGCTGAAGCTCCTGCGCTCGATGGGCATCACCATCGCCATCGACGATTTCGGCACCGGCTACTCGAGTCTCTCTTATCTCCGGCGGCTGCCGATCGACAAGCTGAAAATAGATCGCAGCTTCATCAGGGATCTGCCAACGAGCGTGACGGACGAGTCGATCGTTCGCGCCATCGTCTCCCTCGCCCACAGCGTCGGCCTGCAGGTGGTCGCCGAGGGCGTCGAGACCGCGGAGCAGCTCGAGCACATCCGTACGCTCGGCTGCGATCAATGGCAGGGATACTACTGCTGTCCGCCGCAACCGGCCGAGGTGATCGCCGAGCGGCTGGTCGACGACGCTGCCATCTCCTCCACCGGCCTTCGGGCTGCCCTGACACGTGCCTCCCGCCTGCTCGGTCCCTGACGTTGTGCTAGCATCGCGCCCGCGGCGCAGCCAATAGATCAAGGGGATTTATGCGACTCCACTTGGCGGTTCTGGGGATTTCTCTTGGCTTGTCTGGAGCGGCGCTCGCCGGTGCGGCGGCGGGTGGAGATGCGCTGCACACCGGCTGGCTCGACACCGAGGTGAGTCCCGCACAGAACTTCTTCCAGTACGCGAACGGCGGCTGGCAGAAGAGCCATCCGATTCCCGCGGCCTACCCCTCCTGGGGCACCTTCGACATCCTCCAGATCCGCAACGAGAAGGTCATTCGCGGGCTGATCGAGAATGCCGCCAGGGAACATGCGGCGCCCGGCAGCACCACGCAGAAAGTGGGTGACTTCTACGCGAGCGGCATGAACGAAAAGCTGATCGATCGCGTTGGCCTGAACCCCCTCTCCCCGGAGCTCGACGGCATCGCCAGCATCAGAACCGTCGCCGACCTGCAGCAGGAAGTGGCGCACCTGCAAATGATCGGCGTCGATGCCATGTTCGGCATCGGCCAGATGCAGGATTTCACGGATTCCAGCAAGGTGATCGGCGTCGCCGCCCAGGGCGGCCTTGGCCTGCCCGACCGCGACTACTATCTCAAGCAGGACCCGAAGTTCAAACAGATCCGTGCCACATATGTCGCGCACGTGGCCCGCTCCTTCGAGCTGCTCGGTGACGGCAAGGACCGGGCGGCGAGCGAGGCTGCAACCGTCATGACCATCGAGACCGGATTCGCCCAGGCGTCGATGTCACGCATCGAGCAGCGCAATCCGCACGCGATCTACCATGTCATGAATCTGGCGGAGCTCGATCGCGGCACGCCGAACTTCTCGTGGGGCGACTACTTCCGCCAGATCGGCTGCCCGCGCATCACCAGCATCAACCTCGCCATGCCGCAGTTCTTCGGCGCCCTCGGCAAGGACCTGCACAGCGTGCCGCTCGAGCAGTGGCAGGTTTATCTGCGCTGGCGGCTGATCGATGCCTACGCGCCCTACCTGTCGAAGCCCTTCGTCGATGAGGACTTCAGGATGGAATCGGCGCTCACCGGCGCGCAGAAGCTGTTGCCCCGCTGGCAGCGGGTCGTGAGCGCCGAGGACAATGCGCTCGGCTTCGCGGTCGGCAAGCTCTACGTGGTGAAGGAGTTTCCGCCTTCCTCCAAGGCGCAGGTGCTCGAGATCCTGCACAGCGTCCGCGGGGCGTTGAAGACAGATCTCTCGACGCTGCAATGGATGACTCCCGCCACCCGCCAGGCGGCGATCGCCAAGCTCGACCTCATGGGCGAGCGCATCGGCTATCCCGACAAGTGGCGCGACTACTCGTCACTGCGCATCGATCGCGGGCCCTACGTGCTCAACGTCATGCGCGCCAATGAGTTCGAGCAGCGGCGGCAATTGAACAAGATCGGCAAGCCCGTCGACCTCAAAGAGTGGGGCATGAGACCGCAGGAGGTGAATGCCTACTACAGTGCGGCCATGAACAACATCAACTTTCCGGCTGGAATCCTGCAGCCGCCCTTCTTCGATCCCAAGGCGCCGATGGCGGTCAATTACGGCGCCGCCGGCTGGGTCATGGGCCATGAGATGACGCACGGGTTCGACGACCACGGGGCGCAGTTCGACGGCCACGGGAACCTCAAGAACTGGTGGACGGCCGACGATTCCAAGCGATTCCACGCGGCGACCGCCTGCATCTCGGATCACTTCTCGACGTATACGGTTGACGGGGACTTCCACGTGCAGGGCAAGCTTGTGACCGGTGAGGAGACGGCGGATCTCGGTGGCCTCACGCTCGCCTTGCGTGCGTTCCATGCGTCCAGCGCGTACAAGAACGCCAAGACCGTGGACGGCTTCACGCCGGACCAGCAGTTCTTCCTCGGCGCCGCGCATGTCTGGGCCGACAATACGCGACCTGCGGAAGCCCGCCGCCTGGTCACGATCGATCCTCATGCGCCGCCGCAATACCGTGTCAACGGCACGATCGCGAACATGCCGCAGTTTCAGGAGGCGTTCCACGTCCCCGCCGGCAGTCCGATGGTCAATGCGCAGCGCTGCGTGATCTGGTAGCGCTTCAGGCCATCGATCCCGCGGGCGCGGGACAGAGCTCATCGAGCACGGCGAGAGTGCGGCGAGCCGTCTCTCGCCAGGTGAACGCCTGCGCCCGCGCGAGTCCAAGCCGACTCAACTCCGCCCGGCGCTCCGCGGAGGCATCGAGCTCGAGCAGCGCACGGGTGATGTCGTCCTCGTTGTAGGGGTCGATGAGGCGAGCGGCGGCGCCGGCGACTTCCGGGGCGGCGCAGGTCTTCGGGACGATGGCCGGGCAGCCGGTCGCCAGGGCCTCGAGGATCGGTAGACCGAAGCTGTCGCACAGCTTTGCCAGCACGAAGAACGCCGCGGCCTGATAGATCAGGTGCATCTGATCGTTGGGCAGGAAGCCGAGGAAGCGGATGTCCTCGAGGTCCGTGCCGGTGAAGCCCTTTGTGTGCAGGTATTCCTCGATGCGATGGCCGGCGACGACGAGCGGAAGTCGGCCGCCCTGCTCTCTGTAACGGCGATATGCGCGGATCAGGCGCTCGTTGTTGCCGCCGGGATAAGGCGGTGAGCCGGCCAGGCCCGTGTGGTATGCGCGTGTTGCGGTGAGGATGAATGCTTCCGGCAGCGCATGCTGCTGGCGGAATTCCCGCAGCGTCGGCTCGTCGGCGGATGGCGTGAAGTTGGAGCCCACCGCCGCATGAATCACCACCGCCCTTTCCGGTCGAACCACACCGTGCCGCGCGAGCGAGTCGAGCGTGAACTGCGAGATCACGAGCAGGCGGCTCGCTTTGCGGCAGTAGAGCGGCAGGACCGTGCGGATGTAGAGGTTGTCCCACCACGCATAGTTCTGCGGGTTCAGATACCAGTCGGAGTCCTGCAGCACGAACGCGCAGGGACGCCGGGTAGCAAATGGAATCGAGAACTTCGGGTTGAAGATGAGATCGACGCCAAAGCGGCGCGCCGCGGCCGGCACGGTGACCTGATCCCACCAGAGATTTCCGCGGCCCGGCAGAACGTGGGTCTCCACATTCGGCATGTCGTGGAAGAGGTCCTGGTTCTGCGCGGTGCGCAGCCAGACCACATAACGGCTGCGGTCATCCAGCGCAACCATGTTGCGCAGCAGGTTGATGCAATAGAGTCCGAGCCCGTCGCGCTGATCGAGCACTCTGCCCATGACGCCGATCGTTCGGCTGTGCCAGCGGGAGGCGGTTCGTTCGGTGGGGTTGAGTGCGCTCATGGCAGGGACATCAGTGTGCCCCTGCACCGGCAATCTTCGTTCCCAGTAGACTAGCGGTTCACGACGACCATGCAGAAGCCGTCATAGCCTTTCGCGCCGACCGTCTGGATGGACGTTGCCGATACGCGCGGCTCCGCAGCAATGTCATCGTAAAGCTGACGCACGGCACGCACTGACGAATCCTTACTCGCGGAATCGATGATCTCGCCGTCGCGCACGACGTTGTCGAACACCATAACGCTGCCGGGCCGCGACAGTTTGAGGCAGGCGCGGAAGTAGTCCGGATAGCCGGCCTTATCGGCATCGATGAAGAAGAAATCGAACGGACCCGAAAGGGTCGGCAGCAGGTCGACTCCCGGCCCTACCTTGACCTCGGACACGGCCGCCAGGCCCGCATGAGCCAGGTTGCTGCGCGCGACCTTGGCATGGGTAGGACTGTACTCGAGGCTGACGAGTCTGCCGTCGGGCGGCAGCGAGCGCGCCAACCAGATAGCGCTGTAGCCGCCCAAGGTGCCGATCTCGAGAATGCGCCGCGCACCCATGGCGCGCGCCAGCAGGTTGAGGAGCTTCCCCTGTGGGGCGCTGACCGCGATCTCGGGCAGCCCGGCCACCCGGCTCGCCGCCAGCGCGGCAGCCAGTGCCTCATCGGGCCGCACGATGCGGTCATTGAGGTACTCATCGACTGCAGTCCAGGTCTTTTGGCTCATGGGATCACTCTACCGCATCGCCGGGCTCCTTGCCCTCCCTGGCTTACAAGTGTAAGCTTCGGATCCCAGCTTACAGTTGTAAGCCTTGCGACGGGTCCGACGGCCACATGAAGCAGTCTCCGCCAATTTCCGAGGCCGAATGGGAGATCATGAACGCGCTCTGGGCGCACTCCCCGGTCAGCGTCAATGAGCTGACGGAGCGGCTCGCCCCCGCCAAGGGTTGGCATCCCAAGACAGTGCGTACCATGCTCAACCGGTTGCGACGCAAGGGAGCGGTTGGCCATCGCGTCATCGAGGGTATGTATCACTACCACGCGGCCGTCTCGCAGGAGAGTTGTACGCGGCGAGCGGCCGAGAGCTTCATCGATCGTGTATTCGGCGGAGCCATCACGCCCATGGTGGCCCAGCTCGTGCGCCGCCGGCCGCTCACGACACAGGAAAAGCGCGAGCTGCGCAAGCTGCTCGATGAAACCTAGCCCAGGGAGGAGCCACCATGTTATTTCAATCACCCCCTCTTCTCGACCTGGCCGCATGGGTCGCAACGGCCTCCATCAAAGGAGCGGTGCTCATTGTGGCTTCCGGTGCTCGCGTGCCTGATATGTCCGCTCGGACCGAGCGTTTCGCTGACGGGCCCTTTGCCTTCGGCGTTGCCGGCGTCACTTGCGGCGCCACTTACGACCTTGATTGCTGAATCGCCACCCGCTGTTAAAGAGGTTGCCGCCGACTCCGGACCGCAGCGATTGATGGCGCCAACGAGGGCGTAGTCCGCTTCGACTGGGTCCGAGGCGCCGGACCATGCCGTGTCGGCAGACGCTACACGATCCGGGACCCTTCTTGGCTGGCTGATTCTCACCTGGGCGGCAGGAGTCGGTGCACTCGTGCTGCTTTATCTGAGCAATCTCTTGAAGTTCCAACGCCTCAGGCGCGCGGCCGGCGCGGCCGACGCAACCGCCGTCGCGATCTTCGAAGCATGCAAGGCGGAGCTGCGCGTACGAAGGAACGTGACCCTTCTCCAGAGCGCCGCCATCGAGTCGCCGACCGTCGTGGGCTGGTGGCATCCCATCATCCTGCTGCCCTGCGGCCTGGAGGCGCGCATCGACATCGCGCAACTCCGGCACGTGCTTCTGCACGAGCTCGCCCACGTGAAGCGCAACGACGTTCTCGTCAATTGGATTGCCGCCATCGCTCAGCTTCTACACTGGTTCAATCCCCTCGTATGGCTCGCGGGGCGACTGATGCGCGCTGACATGGAGTCCGCGTCCGATGCGCTCGTGTTGGCCCGCCTCTGCCGGACAGAGCGTGCTGAGTACGGCGACGTGCTCATCCGTCTCGCGGACTCCGATGGCGGAAGGACGCCGCCGCGGCATGGTCTGGGAATCGCCGGTCACGGGGATCTCAAGGAGAGGCTCATCATGATCGGCCAATTCCGACCCGCATCGCTTGCAGCAAAGGTTGCCGCCGGCTTTGCGATCGTTGCCTTCGTGGGCGTCGCGCTGATCCAGCCCACTCTCTCCTCACCTCTGCCAGCCAGTAACGTGGCGCAAGGCGCGTCTGCGGCCGGCCGGGGCGGCGAGCAACGGCTGTTGTACGAACAGTCACGGCCACAGAAACTGGTGGCCTTCGCTCCGAACAGCTTTGACCGATACGCCGGCTACTACAGGTTCGCGGATGAGTCTCTATTTGCGCGCGTCTATCGAAACGCAGACCGCTACTACGTGCAGGTGACTGGGAAGGGCTCTGTGGAGATCTTCCCCGAAGGTCCCAGCGGATTCTTTGCCACCGCCGTCCCGGCACAGATCGGCTTTACCCTGAGCCCTGGCGGCCACGTGACTGCAATGACGCTCCGTCAGGCCGGATTCCTACAGAGGGCTGCGCCCGTCTCGAAAGCGGTTTATGCGGCTGCCGCTCGCGACCTGCAACAGCGGATCGTCGGCAAGGTGCCCAGTCCCGGAACAGAGGACTCACTTCGGCGGCAGCTCAAGGGATGGGAGAGCGGCAAGCCTGACTATGCGGACATGGGTGCCGCTCTCGCTGCGGCCAGCCGCGAGCAGCATGAGCCGATGCAGACGATGATCCAGTATCTGGGAGCATTCAAGGGATTGAATTTCGCCAATACCAATCCGAATGGCTGGGATGTCTACGTTGCGACCTTCGCCAACGGTACGGTGAAGTGCCTCATCGCGCCACTCTCCTCCACCGGCAAAGTCACGGGCCTCTTTTACTTACCATGAACTCTCGCAGCAAAAACGATTGCAGTAGGAAGGCGCTCGGGTTGACGGGCCTTGCGGCCTGCTTTGCCGCACTGCTCTTCTGCGGTCCGGCGATTGCCGCAGGCGCTCGAGCTTCCGTCGAGCAGAAGCAGTTGCCCTATGCGCCACCGCCACTATTGGGTTTCGGCAACGTGTTGTGCGCGCCCGTCTTCGCATGCGCGCCGACTTCGGACCCTGAAGTTGCGGCTTCGTCCGGGCAGCGCATGCTGTTGTATCAGCAGACACGGCCGCAGAAAGAAACGGCCTTCAACCCGGCGGACTTCGACAGGTTTCAGGGGTATTACGAGTTCGATTTTCCCGACGGCCATGTTTTCGTACGCCTGTATCGCAGCGCGAACCGCTACTACTGGCAGGTGGAGACGGCCGGCCAGCCGCCCACGGAGATCTTCCCGGAAAGTCCCACGGAATTCTTCGCGACCGAGTTCGCGGCCCAGCTCAGTTTTACGACGGCCGCCGACGGACGTGGCAGCGAAATGACTCTGCACGAGCTGGGGGTACTGCATACGGCCCACAGAGTCTCTCAGACCGCGTACGACGCCTGGCTGGCGGACTTGCAGCGGCGGATCAGCGACGACAAGCCAAACCCCGAGGCGGATGCGGCCCTACGCCGGCAGCTCGATGCCTGGGACCAGGAGGCAAAGGCCAATCCGAGCGAGCGGACCCCTGTGGCCCCTGTGGCCCCTATGGTAAGAACGATCGCGGCCCTGGGAACACTCGGGGAAGTGAGATTCGTGAAGGTCGGCCCGCATGGCTGGGAGGTTTACCAGGCGAGCTTCGCGAATGGCGAGCTGCGTTGCTTCATGGCGCCGCTGTCCGCCGCCGGTAAGGTGAATGCGCTGGACTGCCAAAAAGTCCTGGCCCCCGGCCGCTGAGCGGCCGTCAGTCGTCGCCGCGCCCGGAGAGCTGGGTCAACGCGCGGATCTGCATGACCGTGGAGCCGGAGGCCGGCAACAGTCGGTTGGCCCGACTCACGAATGCAGGCACCGCATCCGCGTCCATCGGCCGGCTGATGAGGTAGCCCTGGGCGCAGTCGCACCCGAGCCGCTTCAGAAGATTCCAGGCATCCGGTCGCTCCACGCCCTCGGCGACGACATTCAGGTTCATGCCGTGAGCGAGATTGATCGTGGAGGCAACGATCGCTGCCGCATTGCCTCCGGCCACGGCCTGCGAAACGAACGAGCGGTCTATCTTCAGCTCGTCCACCGGCAGCTTGCCCAGCTTCGCGAGTGAGGAATGGCCGGTGCCGAAGTCATCGATCGCGAACTGCACGCCGGCTGCGCGCAGCGGCCGCATATTACGCGCGGCGAGGTCCGGATCGCGCATCACCGCGCTCTCGGTGATCTCGAGCAGCAGCGAGCTCGGCTCGAGGTGCTCCTCGGCGAGGAGCCGCAGGATGCCATCGCCGAGATCCGGGTCGAGGATGTCAGGCGCCGAGAGGTTCACCGCAAGCTGCACGCCAAGACCGCCGCGGTGCCACTCTCCAAGCTGGCGGGTCGCCGCGCCGAGCACCCAGTTGGTCAGGAGGCGAGAGGCTCCCGCACTCTCGGCGAGTGGTACGAACTCGCCCGGCGATACCGCTCCGAGAGTCGCATGGCGCCAGCGCACCAACGCCTCCAGGCCTTTCACGGTGCGCGTCGCCATATCCACCTTGGGCTGATACTGCAGAGTCAGCTCACTGCGGTCGATGGCGGTGCGCAGCCCCGCTATCAGCGCGAGCCGGCGCCGATGCTGCTCATCGCGGCCGGGCTCATAGCTCGCGACGCGTAGGCGCGTGTCATCCGCATCCTGGAGCGCGATCTGTACGCGTTGCAGCAGCTCTGCCGCACCTGTGCCGTGATCCGGGAAGACGCAGATGCCGGCGCTCAAATCGAGCTCCAGTGTCATGCCGGCGAGATGGAAGCCGCCTCTCAAGGCGCTCGCGAGCTGATCGACGTAGATCCGGGCCCGCTCGGTCGTGAATGACGGTGCGATCACCAGGAACCGGCTCTCCCCCAGGCGTGCCAGCATGTGATCCGCGGCGACATTGCGGCTCAGGCGCTGACCCGCCTCGCGCACCACCTCATCGCCCACAGTTTGTCCAAAGGTCGCGCTGATCTCGCGCACGCTGCGCACCAGGATCAGAATGAGGGCGAGAGATGTCGGGCCGCCGGGACCCGCCAGCAGCTCCTGCAACCGACGCTCGACCAGCGTTTGGTTGGGAAGACCCGTCAGCGCATCAAAAAACGCGCTGCGGGTTATTTCCGCCTCGCGGTCCGCGATCGTGCGCTGCATGGTGTTGAAGGTGGTCGCCAGACTGCGGAACTCCTCGCCGCCGCGTATCGCGACCGCCGTCTCATAACGGCCCTGCTGGATGCGCTCCGCGGCAAGAACCAGCTCTCCGAGCGGGCGCGTCGCGCTGCGTCCGAGGATCATGCCGATCACCGCTGCGAGCATGATCGCCACGCCGTCGATGAACAGCAGCGAGTCGCGCAATTCCCGATAGGGAGCGAAGACGGCGACCATCGGTTTCTGCAGGATGACCTGCAGCGCCTCGCCGCGCGAGTTGATCGGCTGCACGTAGGTCAGATAGCTCGAGTCGGCAAGCTGCACGACATGCGCCGCGCTGGTTGCCGAAGTCGCTTCGAGGGTATTGGCGCGCAGTGCCTCACGGTCGCCGGCCGGCAGGGTCGACGCTACGCTCGCCACCTGCCCTGAGCGCTGGATCGCGAGCGTGACCTCCGCTCCCGCCAGATCACGGATCTTGCGCGCCAAGGCGTCGTCCACCGCGAAGCCCATGGCGACCCAGGCGATGGTCTCCGGTGTGCGCACGGGAGCGAGAAAGAACTGGTAGGTGTGACGACCGAGAACCATGAATTCGGGGCGGTTGCGCCGCTCGCCCGAGTCCTCCAGCAGCATGTCGCCGATCGGCGCGCCGCCGCGGGCGTCCGCCGGTGCGTTTGACGCCAGGATCCGCCCGTGGGTGTCCAGTAGAAGCACCAGGTCGGCGCCGATCCGCCGCGCGTTGTTGCCGGCCGCGGAAAGCATCGTCGGTCTGTCGCCACTGGCAACCGCCTCCCTGAACCCGAAGTCGCCGGCCAATACCGCGACGCCGTTGGCGAGCTGGCCGGCGCGAAAGCGCATGAGCTGGTCGACGAATGAGCCGGCCGCGCGCAATTGGTCGGCGGCGTGCGTCTGCACGTTGCGGGAGGTGCTCGCCAGCACTGCGGCAAGCGTCACAGTCTGGGTTAGAACCGCCAGACCGATGATCAGCACGAGAAGCCGTTTGCGGAAACTGCCCATTAGATCCGCTCCAATCGTCCGAATCGTAGGCGCCAAGGGACATCGGCGCGAGCAACCAATCGAAAGAATGAGACTTCCCGCACGCTCGAGCCGCACTGGCACCACCACCGCCTTGGCGCTGATGGCGCTGCTGGGTGCCCTGCTGTGCAGCCTGCGCGCGCCGGCTGCGACACTCACCGTCGCCGTGACGCTCCCCAACGGGCAGCCGCTCGCCGATGCGGTCGTCACCGTGCGGTCCAACGGGAAGAAGCTCCCCGCCGCCGCTCCCATGCACGCCATGATGGATCAGATGAACCGGATGTTCGCCCCGGAAGTGCTGGTGGTGCCGGTTGGGTCGAGCGTGTCCTTTCCGAACAGCGACTCGGTCAGCCATCAGATCTATTCTTTCTCGGCCGCCAAGCGCTTCCAACTGCCGCTCTATCGTGGCAAGCCCTACGCGCCAGTCCTCTTCGATCGCGTCGGCGTGGTCATCCTGGGCTGCAACATTCACGATTGGATGATCGGCTACATCGATGTGACGGACGCGCCCTTTTATGGAACCACCGATGCGCAGGGGGGCTGGGCGGCGCAGGTCCCGCCGGGTGACTATGAGATCACCGTTTGGCATCCGCGGATGCATGAGCTGACCCCGACGCTCGTACGCGAGATTTCCGTCGACGCTGGAGATCGGGCCACCCTGGCACTTCAGCTGACGAAGCCCCTGCGGCCAGCACCCATGGAGGGAGGCTCTCCCTCGTGGGGAAGCTACTGATGAGCGGTACCCCTCTCCGGCTCGCTTTTGGCGCGGCGCTTCTCCTAGCGACCGTAGCGGCACGCGGCTCAGACTGGGAGTTGGACCTGGATCTTCGCGCCGTCACCTCCGATGCGGGAGCCTCTGTGCTCGACGGCGGCTACAGTCCGGTCCGATTCGGCGAGCACCAGTCTGGCCTGCAGCTCGGGCGCCTGCGGCTGGCGCTCGACCTGCCGCTGGGTGAGGTATGGAAGTTGCACCTCGATGCCTCCGCGTGGGGTAACACCTACCCGAATCCCATCGGACTCACGGAAGCGTATCTGGAATTTCGTCCTTATCCGCGCAATGATTTGCGGCTGCGGATCAAGGCGGGCGCCTTCTACCCGCCCCTGTCGCTGGAGAATCGGGCGGGCGGCTGGGCTTCACCCTATACGCTCTCGTATTCGGCCCTGGACAGTTGGATTGCCGAGGAGCTGCGCACCATCGGCGCCGAGGCGAAGGTCGACTGGCTCGGGACGCGCCTCGGTCTGCCGCTGGATATCTCCGGTGTGGCCGGTGTCTACGGCTGGAATGAAGTCGCCGGGGGAGCGCTCGCCACTGGCGGCTTCTTACTCGATGACCGCCAGACTCCGCTCTTCGGCCGGGTAGGCGAGCTCGAGACCGAAGGTGGCGCCTATGTCAACCCATTCCGCGAGGTAGACGGCCGCGCCGGTTACTACGGCGGGATGGAGCTGAATTTTCCGGGACGCATCCTGATCACGGCTCTCCACTACGACAACAGAGCCGATCCGGCCGCAGCGGATTTCGCTTCTCAAATCTTCGCCTGGCACACGACTTTCGATACCGCCGGCGCTCGCGTTGAATACGGCCCTGGCTGGACGCTGATCGGCCAGTGGATGGGGGGACGGACGGCGATCGCTCCGCCTACGGGGACGCTCGAGTGGCCGTTCAACACCCGTTACCTCCTGCTCTCGAAGCGAATCGGCACCCATCACACTCTGAGTGTCCGCTACGACCAATTCAGGGTCGACAGCCGCAATGAGGAAAGCGACGGCGAGCAGAATGGTCATAGTTGGACCGCGGCCTATGTATTCGATTCAGGGAAGAGCTGGACGGCGACACTCGAATATCTGCGGGTGATCAGCAGCTCCTACTCTCAACGCGAGGACTTCGACCTTCCGGGTCCGGTCGCCGACACCCAGGTTCAGCTGGCGGTCCGCTACTCGCTGGGTGCCGCCGGCTACTGATCAGCTTCCCTTTCCGGCGCGATTCAACCCAGGTAGCACCGGGCGCGCAGATTGGTTTACGCTCGGGTTACGCACACTACCCGCAAGTGAACCGATGAGAGAGCTGATCGTCAAGATGTCCATCTCGCTCGACGGGTTCGTCGGCAGCGAGGACGGTGGTCTCAGCTGGATTTTCGGCACCGACACCGAAGCCAAGGCGTGGATAGTCGAGACCGTCTGGAACGCCAGCCTGCACATCATGGGCAGCCGCACCTTTCGAGACATGGCGAGCTTCTGGCCGACTTCCACGGAAGTATTTGCGCCGCCGATGAATCAGATCCCGAAGGCTGTCTTTTCCAGACGCGGGCCGTCGATTCTCCCAACCCTCGACACGACCGCAGCTCTCCGGGACGCCCGCGCGAACGTGGGGGCGGGAAGATCGGCAGAGCTGCAGCCCGGGGCGGAAAGTTGGGCTCAAGCCTACGTGGCGAGCGGCGATCTCGCGAAGGAGGTCGCGGACCTGAAAGCCAAGGAGGGCAAACCCATTGTGGCGCATGGCGGCGCCACATTCGTCCGCAGCCTGATTGCTGCCGGACTGGTGGATCAATATCACCTGCTGGTGCATCCGGTTGCGTTGGGCAAGGGCCTGCCGATCTTCTCCGGCCTCGCCGCGCCACTGCGCCTCGATCTGATCAGCACCAAAGTATTCTCGCACGGCTCGATAGCCCGGATTTATCGGCCCGCGTGATGGGAGGAGATGCCATGCCACAGTATCTGGTTGCCATTCACTTCCCCGAGGGCTACGAGCCGTCGGCGGAAGATAAGGAGATGGCCCGCGATATCGATGTGCTCAATGAGGAGATGCAGGCTGCGGGTGTCAGGGTATTCGCTGGGGGCCTGCGGCCGCCAGGCGGCGCCAAGTCGCTGCGGGAGCAGGCCAACGGCGAGGTGCTCATCACCGACGGGCCGTATCTGGAGACCAAGGAGCACATCGGGGGGTTTTGGATACTGGAGGCCGCTGATCTCAACGAGGCGGTGGCCTGGGGGCGTAAGGCCACCGTCGCGTGTCGGGCGCCGGTCGAAGTGCGCCCGTTCTATTAGCGACCGTCGTTTCCAGCCTGGGGCGGAGCTCCGGGGGCATCGTTGCGTGCCCTGCGGCCGTCCAGCCACTCGCCCACTACCCGGCCGAGGCCCCAGGCGACGATGACGAGGCCCCACCAGAAGCTGTTATCGCCGTTCGCCTGCCACATGGCCACGGTGATCGCCACACCCACGAATACCAGCGTCAGTCCACTGCTGCGCCGCCAGCGCCGGTGTTCGCCGCGATAGTTGGTTCCTTCATAGCGCTCGTGGAGGAGCTCGGGCGGCAGCGGCGGCAGCTCAATGCCCTTCTCGATCGCGGCCATGCGCTCGGCGTGATACATCTGCAGGGTGTCGCGCTGCCGGCGGACCTTCAGGTACATGGAGTACGCAGCGTAGGACAGTCCGCCGATGATGGCGACGCAGGGGATGATAAAAGCTGTCAGGAGCCCGGTGAGACCGGCGAGAGTGTGCGATAGGTCGGACATGGAAGCAGTCTCCGAAAAAGTTGCAGGTCGCGCTTGATACCCGGCAAGCTGGCGGCAGGTTTCAAAACCAAGCTCAAAAATCAGTGAAACCGATTCCTCGGTGCCGGGGTATCAAGGCGGGCATTGGCGCGCCCCGGACGGGGGTCGCCGCGCGACTCTCTGGGGGTAAGGCATGCACGCAGCGGTGAGCGAGGCCACCGAGCGGGATCGGGACATCGTCGAGCTCCTGCGCCAGGCCGGCCGGGATCGCGCCTTCGAGGAGCTGTTGCGCCGCTATGAAGGCAAGGTCTACCGCCTGTGCCGCGCCCTGCTGCGCGATCGTGCCCAGGCGGAGGATGCCGCCCAGGAGAGCCTGATCCGGGTGTGGAAGGCGCTCGAACGGTACGATGGACGGGCGTCGCTATCGAGCTGGATCTACGCCATCACCCGTAACCGGTGCCTGACGGCGTTGGAAAAGCGGCGGTCGTACGACTCCCTGGATGACCTGGGCGAGGAAGCCGAAGCCGGGTTGGCGGTGACCGAGGAGCCGGGCGATGGGCGCACGGAGCAGCTACTCGGCCTGGTGGAGCTGCTCCCGAAGCGATTGCGACGGACGCTGGTGCTTTATTACTACGAGGAGCACTCCGTGAGCGAGGTGGCACTGATGCTGGGGTGTCCGGAAGGCACGGTGAAGACGCTGCTCTTCCGGGCGCGGGCGGCTCTGGCCGAGATGTTGAAACGCAGGGGACTGGACGATCCAGCCTACTGGCAGGAGGGCACACCATGACCGCACCCCGAATTCCCGGGCTCGATGGCGCGCTGGATCAGGCGTTGGGCCGTGTGCTGAGCGCCCCGCAGGTCCCTCAGGACTTCCGTAGCCGCCTGAACGCCGCACTGTCGCGTACGGCCGAGACTGATCTGCTCTCGCTTCGCGAGCGGCTCGAGCGCGAGCAGCGGCAACAGCTCGAGGAACTGGAAGCAGACTACGTACGCGTCCGGCGAGGCACGCTCGGCACGCTCATCGGTGTGGCCTTCGCCGCCGGCGCCGTGATCACCATCGCCATGCCATGGTTGCGCGCGCATTTCGGCGTCTACACGCCGATTGCGATCACCTGGGGAGCGGCCGCCCTGGGGCTGGGAGCGCTGTTCTTCGATCCCTTGCGCACGCTGCTGAGGCGCTGGGGTGACGCCGGCTGATCGGTGTCCAGAGTGTCATTGCAGCTTGACGACCGCATGCACCTCGATGGATAGCTGGATGGTGCGAGGCACAAAGAGCGAAGAGTCGTGGAGTTGTCCGCTGACCATCACTGCCTCGGGCGCCGGTGCAACGCCTTCTTCAGGCCCCATGCCGAAAATCGGACCCATATCCGCGAATTGAGATTGGGAAAGCGCCATCACCACGCCAGCGTGCCGACCGAACGACTTTGCCAGGCGCTGCGCTTTCTCTTGCGCGTCCTGCGCAGCCTTGTCGACGAGTGTCGCTTCGATGCTTTTTGAGTCCGACCGACCGAACGTGACCTGCAGTTCGCTGATATTCGGCGACTCGAGGAGATGACTGGCAACCCTCGGCCAACCCCTCAGGTCGATGATCCTAAGTGAGAACTGTCGCGAAACCCTATAGCCCCGGATAACTACCGGACCTTTCTCGGACTCATCGGTTGTGACGGCCTCCTTCGCAAGCCCCGAGGCATCAATCTGGTCAGTACTCATGCCAGCCGCGTGGAGGACATCGAGGACATCGGCGACACGGCTCTGCACGGCTCGTTCAGCGATCGCCGCATCGGGGCCCTCGACCATCACTGTAAAGGTCGCATCGGCGATGTCAGGAGGGATACTCTCTTGAGCCTCTCCCGTTACATACACAAATGGGTAGTCGGGTATGGTGGCGGCATGAGCGGAGCTGGCAAGCAGTGCGGCAACTGCCAAAGACCACATGATACTCGAGCGCATCTTATCCCCCTGAATCAACGTTCTGACAGACTCCGCTTTATCATGCGGCTCAGCGTCAAGACTCTATCGGATCTCCCGATTGTGAGCGTCGCAAAACATAGTACGGCAAACAAGTGGTCGCTGGCTGCCCCAAAATACTCCCAGAAAGCTGATTGCCCGCCGGGGTAGTCAGAGGCAACCGGATAGTTTGCTGAGAACAAGAGGAGCAGCATATAAATCAGCCCGAATGTGCTCGCGGCACGGATCAGTACGCCCACTATCAGCGCGATCCCAATGGCCAGCTCGCCATAAGCCACTAGAAAGGCCATCGCAGTGGCATGCGGCAGCACGAATGCCTTGAGTACCGGTACCATGAAGGGATAGGCGCGGTCCGGGAGAAATCCGTTGATCCAGAACTGGAATCCGCCGCCGCGCGTAAATCCGGTACCTAAAACCTTGTATTGGCCAAAGATGACGAAGATTGCGCCCAAGAGCAGTCTTAGTCCCGCCAAAGCCACATCGTTGCGTGTCACTTCTTCTGTTTGCATTCGCATGGTCTCTGGCGGGGCGAGTGGATGGCCGCGTTGGCATGAGGGCGGAAGATCTATTCGAGAGGCATGATAGCGTGGGAATAGATCGGATCGCGAGGGACGGTATGATGGTGCCTGACGTACTGGGCGGGATAGGCATGACTCCGGTTGTATTCAACCAGCGGATGCTGAGGTACTACGATTGGCTGCTGGAGTTCACCTGCAACCGGGTGTGGCGCTGCCCGATCCGGCGGACCCTGAGCTTTATGCGCGGCACCTCTCCGCCAATCACCTCGAAGTTGGCGTCGGAACGGGCTACTTCCTGGAGCACGGCGAGTTTCCGGAGTCTGAGCCGGGACTGGCGCTGCTGGATCTGAGCCCTTATGTCTGAGTCGTACGGCGACAAGGCTGTCCCGATATTCACCGGAAATGTACCGCGCCAACGCGCTCGCACCGATCGAACTGAACGTGCGGCGCTTCGACTCGATCGCGTTGAATTATGTATTGCATTGCATGCCTGGATCGCTTGCCGCAAAGGGGATTGCTTTCGCCAACCTGAAGCCACTGCTCAACCCCGCAGGCGTGCTATTCGGCTCGACGGTTCTCAGGCATGGAGTGCCATGTGATCTCGGGGCAAGGGCATTCATGCGTCTATATAATGCCCGCAGGATCTTCTGCAACTTGGAAGATAGCCTCGCCGATTTGCGGCAGGCACTCGAAAGGAATTTTCGTGACGTTCAGCTCGAAGTCATTGGCTGCGTTGCTCAGTTCTCAGGCAGAGCGTGACCCGGATGGCGCGGCGCGATGGAGCATAGTTTGGTCGAGCGAAGCGAGCCCGGAGCGGACCGGATAATTGTCTATGACGGGTACTGTCATCTCTGCAGCGGCTGGGCGCGCTTTCACCACCGGCATCCGGCAAAACCCCCTTTCGACCTCGTCGCGGTGCAGAGCCAGCGCGGTCGAGAGCTCCTGATCGCACACGGCGTTGATCCGGATGACCCAACGACGTTTCTGGTGCTCGACCGCGGCAAGGCCTTCACGCAATCGGATGCCGCAATCCAAGTGATGGTTGCATCGGGGGGGCTTTGGCGATTGGCGTCGCTCGCGCGGTGGGTTCCTAGACGTTTCCGCGACGGACTCTATGGAATGGTTGCCAGGAACCGCTACCGCTGGTTCGGCAAGCGGCCGAGCTGCTATTTGCCGCCCTGAAAGCCAGCGATCACGCGCGAGGGGTCGGGTTGCACACGATTTTGGTTCTGGGCGGGTACGGATTTTTCGGGCAGCACATTTGCGCAAGCCTTGCCGAAGATCCATCCATCCGGCTGCTGGTAGGCGGCCGCCGTCGCGAGCGCGCGCTGGAGACCGCCCAGCGGCTCGGTCTCGGCACGGAGCACGCGCTCGCCATCGACGCCAACCACAGGGATTTCGAGCGACTTCTGGGAGAGAGTGGAGCGGACATCCTCATCCACACCGCAGGGCCCTTCCAGCAACAGGACTATAGAGTCGCCCGAGCCGCCATTGAAGCCGGTTGCCACTACATCGATCGCGTTTTCGTCGATCGTCGTGATTTTCTGGCTGATGGTAGTCAAGCCATAGGGCCGCTTGGATTCTTACAGATGGCAAAAGGCCCCGGTCCGCAGACCGAGGCCTATTACCGATCGTGCGGATCCTGCTTAGGCGGTTATATCGATGAAGATACCGATCTCGATGTTCTGTCCACTGCCACCCGAGTTCGCGGCGCCAGCTGGGGCCGACGATGAAGCCGAGGTCGATGAGCCGTTGCCGGTATCGCTGGTTGCAGCATTACCGCTGTTCGAGGTGCTGGCGACGCTGCCGCCGTGGTGATGACCATAATGACCGTGGCTGTGACCGCCGTGACGACCATACGTCTGGCCGGTATGGCCCAGCGCCTGACTCAGGTCTTGCAGGAAGTTCTGCAACGCAGCTGTAAGGCTGCTGCCCGAACTGCCGCTCGCAGCTTGCGTACCGGTGGTGGTGGAACTGCTCGACCCGCTGCCGGAGCTCTGCGAGCCGCCGGTATTGACGCCGAGGGATTGCAGCAGCGCTGCGAAGTCGGCCTGGAGGGTCTGTAGCGCACTCTGCAAGCTTGGGGCCGTAGCGCCGCCATTCGATGAAGTGGTGCTCGAGACGGTACTGCTCGAGGGCGTACTGCCCGTCGGGCTCGCCGTAGTGACCGGTGTAGTCGTGACCGGCGTCGTGGTTACAGGGGTCGCGGAGCTCGGTGACGTACTTGTTGCTGGACTCGTGGTAGCACTCGATGCCGCCGATCCCGTCGCTGTGGCGCTCGTCCCGCTGCTCACCGAAGATGCCGAAGAGGGCAACGCCTGGGCCAGCTGGCTCAGCCCCGAGGAGATGGCGCTCGTGGGACTGGTGGTCGCCTGTGAGCTGGCAGCCTGCTGTAGAGCCACCGACACCGCGTCGAACAGCGCAGAAAGGAACTGCGTCAGTGCTTGATCGAACGCCGCGCTCGACCCATTCTGATTCGAGCCACCGGCGCTCGCGCCTGCGGGTGCCGCACTAGCGCTAGAGCCGGAGCCGGTGCCGCTCGCGGTCCCAACACCGGCCGTGCTACTCACCGCCGACGCACCGCTCGCTGGACTCGTGCTCCCCTGGGAGCTGGCGGTGCCCGGATTGGTCTGTATCTGGCTGATGGCCTGGAAGACGGCACTCAGCACTCCACGACCGAAGCCGAACCCTAAGGGCGATCCGTTCGCTGATTCAGGCGAATTGACTCTGAGGCCACTCAACCGGCCTGGGGTACTCCGCTGAGTACTGTTGGAGTTGGTAACCTCGTGCTGCCCGAGCAGGGCAACGTTGACGCTGAGCGACATTGCCGGACCCTCGATTATGTGAAACTCGAGAGCGTTATCGGCACTTGCGGCCGCATGTTGAGGCCACGCGACGTAACTGCGTCACAAAATAACGAAACCATCGGGTCTGCGCGAACCCCGGGGCCTCAACGCGGTTCCGGTCTAGGTTCCTTGGATAGTGTCTCCGTCCTCTGCAGGTAGAAGTAGAGACTAACGAGCGCCAACATTGCCCAGCAGCCGATGAAACACCAAAATTGTGGCGGCCTTGATGCCTCGGACAGTTTCCCAAACCTTCCTTGTTCAAGTACCGCGGTACATGGTGACGATACACCCTACTGCCATGAGTAGATAGGCAAATCTCATGATCCTGCGCAGGCGTAACGGCGGGCTCTTGATGAGCTGTGATATCGACATACGATACATGTCACCGTCACCTGGCGCCCACGAGTACATAAACGTGGCGCAAAGCGCGAGCGCCGCTAAAAGCAGCGTCAGTACTACCGCACCAATAATTGCTTTCATGACGGCTTGTCCTCGTCAGCCTGCGCCAAAGGCGAATTCAACGCATGCGGAGTGTATCGTGGAGCCGACCGGCGCATAGTCGATCGAAGCGGAACCTGTGATCTCCCACAGATATTCCCCTGTTATGGGTCGGATCGGGCTCAGGGGGTCGCCATTGCGATTGGGCTTGCCGTTTTGGTGCGTGCGATTTGCGCCCGTGGGGTCATCCGCTTGCAAATCACCCATGCGCGCTTTACAATGAACCATATGGTTCAGTATCAAGCGCGCCTCGACACAACCTTCGCCGCGCTCTCCGATGTCACCCGACGCGGCGTGCTGGAGCAGCTCGGGGGGGCAGACGCCTCAATCACCGACCTTGCCCAAAGGTTTCACATGACCCTCACGGGCATGAAGAAGCACGTCAGCATCCTGGAGCATGCGGGACTCGTGACCACAGAGAAGGTCGGACGCGTACGAACCTGCAAGCTCGGACTGCGCCGGCTGGAAGAAGAGGCCGCCTGGATTGAGCAGCACCGCCAGCTATGGAGCGCACGCTTCGATGCGCTGGACAAGATTGTCGAGCACTTGAAAGCCAAAGAGAAGGCAGATGCCCAAAGAAAAAGAAGGTAGTCCGACCGCCATGAACCGTACCGCTGTGGAACGCAAATCCAACCGTGAACTCGTCGTGACGCGAACGTTCGATGCCCCGGTGCACCTCGTCTTCGAGGCGTGGAGCAAACCCGAGTTGTTCAAGCTTTGGTGGATCCCGAAGTCGGTAGGCATGTCGCTGGTCTCGTGCAACATGGATATTCGCACGGGAGGCGCGTATCGCCTCGTCTTCAGCCATCCGAATTTCGATCAGCCGATGGCGTTCTTCGGCACGTACAAGGAAGTAACGCCGAACAAACGCCTCATATGGGCGAACGAGGAAAGCGACCAGGGGGCGGTGACCACCGTGACGTTCGAAGAGCGTGCCGGCAAGACGCTGGTCACCCTGCACGAGCTCTACCCCACGGAAGCGGCCCGCGACGAAGCCCTCGCCGGATCAGTGGAAGGCCTGCCCGAACAGTTCACGCAGCTGGACGAGTTGCTCGCAGTCAGATCGTAATGCTCAGACGCGATCTTCTGAAGACTGCCATAGCGACCGCAGTGCTGACTGCGGTCCTTCCCGTTCAAGCCAGAAAGACTCCCACCATGTCGAACGAGCATTTTGCCGACGTGGATGGCCAGCATCTCTTTTACAGCGTGCATGGCACCGGCAAGCCGCTCATTCTTCTCCACGGTGGCATCAACCCAGACAGCTTCGGGAGCAATCTGGCCGAGCTGGCCAAGGGCCGGCAGGTGATCGCCCCCCATCTCCAGGCGCATGGGCGCACGCCAGACACTGACAGGCCACTGCGCAGTGAAACGATGGGCGACGACATTGCCGCTCTGATCGGCCATCTGAACCTCCGCAACGCCGACGTCATGGGCTATTCGCTGGGCTCCAGCGTCGCGCTGCAGACTGCTATCCGCCATCCGCATGTGGTCGACCGGCTTGTGCTCGTGTCCGCGACGATGAGGCAAGACGGCTTTTATCCGGAGGGGGTGGCGGCCTTCAAACAGTTGGAAGCCAATGCCGCCATGCTCGGCCCTGCCGTCAAGGCATCGCCATTGGGGAAGGCCTATCCCGACGTCGATTGGACCAACCTCTTCAAGAAGGTCGGTGACCTGACCAAACGCCCTTTCGACTGGAGTGCCGACGTCGCCAAGCTGAAGGCATGCACACTGCTGGTCTTTGCCGACGCTGACGCCATCCGGCCCGAACACATGGTCGAGTTCTGGAAAGCGTTGGGAGGCGGCCAGCGCGATGCCGGGATCGATGGCTCCCTGCGGCCAGCAAACGAGCTCGCCATCTTACCGAACACCACCCACTACACGATCCCCGTCGAGCCGATGCTGGCGGAGATCGTTGAACGCTTCCTCGGAGCTGCACAAAAGGCAGTAGGTTAGAGGCCCGCGAAGCCTCACTGCGACTTGACCACCTGGAGGTCGCCTTCGAAGAGCAGTCGCTATTGCGAATGGGGCTTGCCGCGCTGGATGCGGTTTATACCGAGATCGACCTGGCATCCATCGCGCTGTCGAGGTGCCTGCCCCGTTGAGTGGACAAGGCCAAAAGTCGCACCACTGGTGCGACAAATTGTGTTCAGCTTGATCCTAGTGTGTCCGAGGCCTGATCGAACTTTGCCTCGTCGCGCCGGAGGCCCTCGCTGATGTAGCTCTTCAGGAGCGTCTGATAGCCGGAAAATCCTCGCGTGGGCGCGATAGCTTTCAGCGATTCCGCAACATCAACGGGAACTCGCATCGTGATGTTGGTGTTCGGTCGAATTCTCTTCAAGCGCTTACATAGGCCTTCATTGAGCATAGGTGGCTGAGCGCAACGGATCGAGTACTACGCAACTCGCCTTGTGCGAGCGGCGAGGATCGATCTTCCGGACGAGCGGATGCGCTCATACATAGCGTCTGGAGCCAAATCGATCTCGCCGGGCCATGTAAGTGCACCGTGCTCCAGAAATACTCGCGCGAACATCTTCTCGTCGCAAAGAGCGTCAAAGCCGTCTCCGAGCGGCCCTTGGGACAGGCGAGGCGAAAGATCTGCAATGCCGGTCGTGCCATCGGCAAAGGCAACGTCAATCCTGTATGACGGCAGAACCTTGAACCGAACGATGGACCAGACAGCCATTGCAATTACTCCAACGGTTGAATGGGGACGGTCGGCGCAGGAACCTGGCACCGCTCCCAGTTCTTTGTAAGCTCGTCCTTGTGCAGTGATGCCCATTCGACCACCATTGCATGTGCGCGTCGGGGAAGTGCCCCGTGAATGACATCCAGTGTCGCGATGTTGTACTGCGCCTCATGCTCGCCATAAATGGCATGGAAGTGCGGCGGCGGATGGTCGTCCCAGTACATGCGAATCAGGATCCCAAAGAATTCACTGAGCGTCGGCATACGCTATTTTAAGGGTCTGCCTCGCCGGATGCCAGAGCGGAAAATGAGGCTGTGACTTCTCCCTGCGGAGGCGCAGCTCCCCGATTTATGTGGAGCCGAGCGTTTCCTGCGGAAGTGCCCCCCTGGATAGCAAAAGGCCCCGGTCCTAGGGCCGAGGCCAATCACCGATCGGGAACAGCCCCCAATCCGATGGTCATTATCGATTCGAAGCACGAGCAACGCAAGCTTACCCCAGCCGGATATCGAAACGCAGTTCTATGCAATCCTGTCGCGTCCTACGCTGTAGGGAGACGTCCATAACGACACCCAATTCATACGTCGTACTCGGACGCGGGGACCCTTTCCCGCATAGCGTTTCGAGTGGTTTTCATTCAAACTTAGGTCCGATTTCCGCCAGGGGATCCGGACGAGAAATAACCCATATGAGAGCTGCTTCCCACAAGCCGGCAAGTTATCAACACGGTACCTCAAATGTGTACGCGGACCTCGGTTATCGCGCCCCGGAGACCGTGCTCGTGAAAGCACAGCTCGTCAGGAGAATCGCCGAACTCCTGGCTGAGAGAGGCATGACTCAGACTGAGGCCGCAACCGCGCTCGACATCTCGCAGCCAAAGCTATTAAAAATGCTCTGCGGCGAATTCCGCGGACTCTCCTTGTACAAGCTGATGGTCTGCCTCACACACCTTGGACAGGACGTTCATATCATCATCAGCCCAAGGTCGGATCAGCGTAGCACCGGCACACTGTCCGTGACTTTCGTATAGTACGCAGGCACGGCGGACTTACGCTGCAAGGTCATAGCCATCCCCAGCCCGAAGGCGTCTGTGGCGGAGTGTCGACAACTGTTAACATCTGCAAACAATCCGCCACAGCGCAGGCATGTCTGCCTCTACTCGAATACTTCAACTGGCCCGACGGTTTGGATCAGTGACGCGCCAAGAGGTTATTGCGGAACGCATCCACACACAGCACCTTAGCCGTCTGGTTCGAGCGGGGGAACTCGAACGGGTCGCGCCCGGCCAATACCGGCTGCCCGATCGCCCCGGTACCGAGCGCAGTTCTCTGGCTGTGGTAGCGGTAGCCGCACCCAGGGCGGTCGTCTGTCTTCTGTCTGCACTGGCTGGTAGTCAGAGACCAGCCGCGACAGTAGCGGCGATGGCTTCGACGGCTCGGCTGACGCGGCCGGCGCTGGTGTGGTCATCAAGCGCCTGAGAGGCTTCCCCTGGAGTGCCTTTAGCTCGGCGGACAGCGCCTCATACTTCGCCTCCAGCAGTCTGCGGGAGAGCACTGCGACTGCTGTACTCGACCCCTCGGGCAACATGGCTTGCGCTGTGGTGAGCGTCGTCGAGTGGTCCCCCTCCGACAGCGCGGCCTCGATCTCTTGTAGCTGCTCAATCACCCTGTCTTGCCACACGTCGCGGCCTTCCTCGCAACTGGCGGACAGGTATTCGACTAGGGTCTCTTCCACTTCATCAAGTGACGTCCTGAGGTACCGCGCGACGGGCGCGTCTATCTGGTCCCTTTCCATCATGCCGGCATCATGCCGCAGTCGCCTGAACAGCGCAGCAACGTGGCCCTCGAATTCGGTGGCCCGCCGCTTGGCTTCGCGGCTGCTCCCGGTCTTGAGGTGGCGGACGATCTCCCTGCGACCGATTGCGGGCTGCAGGTCGTGGGGAACCACGGTGCGGGATACGTACCCGGAGGGGCGTCGCTGTACCGACATGTGTACCTCTTGCTGTACCTGGGGCGCCCAGGCGGTACACCATGCGATTTTGGGTCGTTCGATTTACCCTTGTTTTCTAGGCCTTTTCGCACGCTAGTGCGAGGTACAGCATTAGGCTAGGGTCGGAATCGAACCGGCGTAGACGGCTTTGCAGGCCGCTGCATGACCACTCTGCCACCTAGCCACTGGACGACAGAAGCCCCGGGATGGCCACCGGGGCTTTTAGGGTGCGGGATTTTGGACTGATTCCGCCCGGCTGGCAATCGTCCCAAGCTCTGCCGCGCCGCATTTGCGCGTTGCAGCTACCATGGGCCGCATGATCTTCGGTAGAAGCCGGAAAATGCGCGGCTGGCCGCTATGCGCGTTCCTTGCACTGGCGACATATGGGCACGCGGCTGAAGTTTCTGGCGTGCACGTGACGCATTACGGTGAGGGCTTTCTCATCGACATGCACATCGCCATCGATGCGCCGGCGGCGGCGGTGTTCCGCGCCTTACAGGACTATGCGGCAATGGCGCGCTTCAACCCTGACTTGCGCGCGGTGCGCGTAGAGCCCACGCGGGCACCTGATCGCATGCGCCTCTTCACGACGATCCACACCTGCGTGCTCATCTTCTGCAAGACGATGCACCAGGAGCAGATCATGACCGCGACCGCCAGCTCGGATGGAGGCACGCTGGATGCAGAGCTGTTACCCACCGGTGGCGATTTCAAACGAGGTCGCGGCGTCTGGATCGTGAAGCCCTGCCCCGCGGCTCGGGGCCTGACCTGCATGGACATCAGGATCGACCTGGTGCCGGCATTCTGGGTGCCGCCCGCGATCGGGCCCTGGGTGATACGCAGAAAGATGGACGAGGAAGCGCATCGCACCGGCGATGGCCTCGAGCGAACCGCGCGAGGCCTCACGCAGCGCTCCGCCGGATGAGGTCGTGCGACCCTACTCGCCGGGCGTCGACTGCCCGTATCCGCCGAACCCGTGCCGGTGGTGTCGCTGCTGCTGCTCCATTTGCTCGAACTTCTGCAGCTGATCCGGAGTCAGTACCGCGCTCATCCGCGTGATCAGGTCGCTCTGCAGATCCTGCATCTGCTGCCGACGATCCTCGCCCGAGTTGCGCAACTGCTCGCGCTGGGCGCGCTCGTTGTCGAAGATCTGCTGCACCTGTGTCTTTTGCGTCGCAGTGAGATCGAGCTCTTGAGCCAGCTGATCGATCGAGGGTTGACCACCATGATGGCGGGATGGCTCCTGGGCGCAGCCGACCTGCAGGATGAGGAACATCGCCGCCAGAACGCAGAGCAAACGCTTCATGAGGCGATATTAGGGAGCCGGCGCGAGCCGGGTTGTAAGGAAAAGTCGCAGACTGTTTGATGGTCCGCGCCAGCGGCTCTCAGCTCAACGTTTTCTCGAACCAGTGTTGGGCGTAGGGATTGTCGTTGTAGCGGGGAATCTCCCGATAGCCGGAAGCACGGTAAAGGCTGAGAGCCTCGGCGAGCGACCCGTTGGTATCGAGCCGAATCGTGTGCAGCTTGCGCTCCATTGCAGCTCCTTCGAGCACCGCGAGCAGGCGCCGTCCGACGCCCAGGCCGCGCACGTCATGCGATACCCACATGCGCTTGATCTCCCCTACCCCGGGCTCGAGCGTGCGCATCATCCCGCAGCCGATCGCCTCGCCGAAAAGCCACGCAATGAGCATGCAGCCTCCAGGAGGGGCGAACTCATCCGCGGCCGGCGCGTTGTCAGCGTCCAGCTCGAACCCACCTGGAAATCGCGCGGTGAGCTCGGCGTAATACTTCTGCAGGCATCGCTGCGCATCTGCGCCGCGTACATCCGTCGGCGCGAACTCGACGCTCGAAGCGCGTACCAGACGATCGACCTCGCCCATCGCGGCCACGAGCCTTCTCGCCTGGTCCGGGCTCAAAGACGCGAGCATGGAGCGCGCGAGATCCTCGGAGAGAGCATTGATCCGCTCGAGCTCGGCGAGCCCGGAGCGGGTTAAATGCGCGGTCCTGACCCGTCCATCCGAGGCCGCCCGCTCCGTCCGCAGCAGCTTCTTGCGCTCGAGAGCGCGTAACAGACGACTCGAGAATCCGGAGTCGAGGCCGAGCCGGTTACGCAGATCGCGGACCGAGGCGCCTCGGGCGCCGATCTCGAACAGCAGCCTCGATTCGACGAGCGGCCGGTCGCGGCCCAGGTAGCGCTCGTTGAGAACGCCGAGCCGGCGGGTGACCGTGCGATTGAAGGCACGGATTCTCTCGATATCCTGCATTATCTGACTTTAGTCAGATATTTGACGACTGGCAAGCTCAGCGCCCACGGGCCTCGTTATTGACAATGATTCTTATTTGCCTTATCGTTTCTTCACCATGTACGTATGCGTTTGTTGTGCCGTGACGGACCACCAGATCCGCGATGCCGTGTCAGGCGGAGCGGCATCATTGAGCGACGTGCAGCGCATTGTCCCGGTCGGGATGTGCTGCGGACGGTGTGAGGACGTGGCACGCAGCGTCGTCGACGAGTCCCTCCGCGAGCGCACCTGCGCCAAAGCTGCCTAGGCTCACGCGCCTACTGGCAGGGGCTGCTGTTGCGCAGTCCGCCCTCCTCCGCCATGCTCACCGCTCATATCGCAGCGGAGCATCGGCATGAAGGGTAATCCCAAGATCCTGCAGCATCTGAACGCGGTGCTGAAAAACGAGCTCACCGCGATCAATCAGTACTTCCTGCACGCGCGCATGTTCCGCAACTGGGGCCTCGAGCGACTCGGAGAAACCGAATACTCGGAGTCCGTGGACGAGATGAAGCACGCCGATCGGTTGATCGCGCGCATTCTCTTTCTCGATGGTCTGCCGAACCTGCAGGATCTCGGCAAGCTATTGATCGGCGAGAACGTCAAGGAATGTCTGCAGTGCGACCTGAAACTCGAGATGGCCGCGCGCGATGTCCTGAAGACCGCGATCGCCGATTGCGAGTCGAGCGCGGACTACATTTCGCGCGAGATCTTCGAATCCATCCTCGAGTCCGAGGAAGAACACATCGACTTCCTCGAGACCCAGCTCGATCTCATCGGCCGCATCGGCATCGAGAATTACAGCCAGTCGCAGATCGGCAAGGGACGCGAGCCCTCTTAGAGCAGGGCTTTCGCCGGGCGTTCGAGCGCACTTTCGGCATCGCTCCCGGGGAATTCCACCGGCGCTTTCAGTTGCGCGGGCAATGAGAGAACTCAACCAGCTTGAGACTGAAGCGTGTCTTTTGAGTGTTCTTTCCGACCGGCAGGACGCCCAGCTCGCCGTTGACCGGATCCCAATAGAAGGGTTTCGCATCGATGGGGTGCGTCGCCCATGCCGGATGTTGCTGCATGAATGCGGCGACGTCCTGGGAACCGATACACCGTAGCCTGATCTGGTAGGCGAGAAAGACCAGCCTTTGGAAGGCAGCGACGTCGTAGACCCGTGCGGCGTAGTTGTCTTCGTTCGGCGGCACGATTGCCAGTAGAGTCTTTCCTACCGGGTTGTAATAGCTCGCCCAGGAGTTGGTGAGATAGCGACGCTCCTGCCACATGCGGAATATGGCCCGGCGCTCTGCAAAGTTGCCCGGGTCACCGTTGGCTAGCGCGCTGAGTCGCTGTATCCGCTCCGCCTGCAGATTCTCCGTTGCGTTCAGCTTGAAGAACTGGGCCGAGAGTCTGTCATCCACCCGCTGCCACCATGGCGCGCGATCGGTGCCAGGCGCGCGCATGGTGACATCCACCCGCGCGATCGCCTTGTAAAGCGGGGCCGTATTGAGCATCTCCCAACGATAGGCGGCACCTATCTTCCAATCCTGCAGTGCGAAGGGAGTGAGGAGTGTCATCAAGCGATCGCCGAACGGCGCCGGATCGAAGTCAGGATCCGTCACCATGTCCCCGAGCAGCAGAAAGTCCGCATGGAGCGATATCGCAGCAATGACCTTGGAGAAAAGCCCACCGTAGCCATCGAGGACCGCCTGCCACATTCGAACGTCCGCCTGCAGATCCGCCAGAGCCGCATCCTTCTGCGCAGGGGTGCCGGTATGCAGTCTCACTGCCGCGTCCGCTAGAAATAGCTTCAGAACGTCAGGGGAAACGTTCGGCCATGGGCCACTGGCACCCGGGCGAGCCGAGTCGAAGTAGCCGCGCAGCTGGTGGAGCGCCAAATATCGCCGATAGAGCTCCTGGTTCGCGGCCACGAGCGCGGCAATCTCGGCGCGGTGGCTCTTGGCGGTCGACCACAGGGACGAGGTCACCCACCCCCATGCCTGTATGTTTCCCTTGAAGGTCAGCCTGTTGGCTCGCGAGCTGCTGTAGTACGCCGTTGCGACAGCTGGATCAGTCATCAATCGGTCTGCAACCCGATTGAAGGCCTCGACCTCCTCCTCGCCGACTTCCAGCATCGATCGCCCGCTGGGGGCGCTGAATCCTACGAATGCCACGTAGAGATTGTCATTGTCCGGCAACGGATCGGAGCGAGGTGCGAGGAGCGCCGCCGCGGCGGGGGCGAGCCGCTCATCGAAGAGGTTGGGTATGAGCCAAAGCAGCCAAAAGGCGATGACGCCGCCGCACAGCACCGCAATCAGCGTCGCCAGGATGCGCACGATCTTGATGAGCGGTTTCACGGGTCGGCCGCACTCCTTGTGAGCCTATTATGGAGCATCCTGGCCTCGAGCTGCGCGGTAAGCCTGACCTCGACCATAATCTCCTCGGCGCGCAAGCGCCGACATCGAGCAGAATCGTCACATAAATATAAGAGGTCTCGATGTCCTTCATTCCAGGCCGCCCCACGGCTGCGCTTCGCTCCAAGGATTCTGCCGCTGCCGAACCCGGCTTTCTTGCCGAGGGTGGCGAGATGGGTGCGCGCATGCGAGCGCTCGACTGGACGGCGACTCCTCTGGGACCACCGGCGGATTGGCCACAATCGCTCAAAACGATCGTCCGCGTGATGCTCGACTCTCGCTATGCCATGTGGATGCTCTGGGGGCCGGAGCTCACGTTCTTCTGCAACGACGCTTATCTTCCGACGCTCGGTATCAAACGCGATTGGGCCCTGGGCTCCCGATCCGACAAGGTCTGGGAAGAGATCTGGCCCGACATCGGGCCGCGCATCGCGCAGGTGCTCGAGCAGGGACGCGCAACCTGGGACGAAGCGCTGCTTCTCTTTCTCGAGCGCAGCGGCTTCTCGGAGGAAACCTACCATACCTTCTCCTACAGCCCGGTGTATGACGATGAGAGCCGCATCGCCGGTATGCTCTGTGTGGTCACGGAAGTCACCGACCGAGTGATCGGCGAGCGCCGGCTGCGTATCCTGCGTGATCTCGCAGCGCGTGCGGTGGGCGCGGCGAGCGTCGAGGAGAGCTGCCGGCGCGCATGCGAAGTGCTCGAGCAACATCCCTTCGGCATGCCATTCGCCGCGATCTACCTACAGGATCAGGGTGCGGGTGCTGCGCGGCGCATCGCGCAAACCCACCGTCTGCCCGAGCATGTCCTGCCCGCGATGCTGGACGGCTCGAGCCGCACATGGCCGGTGGAGGCGCTGCTTGCAAGCGAGACGCCGCAGCTCGCGTCGTGTCTGCCGCAAGCCGGGATCGAGGCGGCCGCCGGTCCCTGGCCTGATCTCGTGCAGCAAGCCTACCTGTTGCCATTGAAGAGCGCAGGTGGCGAGGGGCTGACCGGATTTCTGCTCGCTGCGGTCAGCCCTAGACGAGGGCTCGATGAGGCTTACCGCACTTTCTTTGGTCTGGTGGCGGGACAGATCGCGGCAGCCGTCGCCGACGCCCAGGCTGCGGAGGCGGAGCGCCGCCGCACCGAGGCGCTCGCCGAGATCGATCGCGCGAAGACCACGTTCTTCTCCAACATCAGCCACGAGTTTCGCACCCCTCTCACCCTGATGCTCGGCCCGCTGGAGGATGCCGCGGCCAATGCGGCGACACCGCCTCCCGTGCGCGAGCAGCTGCAGCTCGCCCATCGCAATTCCCTGCGTCTCCTCAAGCTCGTCAACAGTCTGCTCGATTTCTCGCGCTTCGAGGCCGGGCGCGTGCAGGCTTCGTTCGAGGCCACCGATCTCGCCGACCACACGAGCGACCTTGCGAGTACCTTCCGCTCGGCGATGGAGCGCGCCGGCCTCGCCTTCAGCGTGGAATGCGTGCCGCTCGAGGAGCCGGTCTACGTCGATCGGGAAATGTGGGAAAAGATCGTCCTCAACCTTCTCTCGAACGCATTCAAGTTCACGCTTCGCGGCAGCGTCACCGTTCGCGTTCAGGCGGAGGGCTCCAGTGCGGTACTCGAAGTGCGAGATACCGGATCAGGCATACCTCAACACGAGCTGCCCCATCTCTTCGAGCGATTTCATCGCGTCGAAGGCACGGTGGGGCGCACGCTGGAAGGATCCGGAATCGGCCTGGCTCTGGTGCATGAGCTGGTCAAGCTCCACGGCGGCACGATACACGTAGCGAGCGAGCTCGGCGCCGGCACGACATTCCGTGTCGGCTTGCCGCTTGGGCTGGAGCACCTGCCGCCAGAGCGCATCAAGGCCCCGCTCGCGCAGGTATCCACCGCCGTCGGCGCACAGGCATTCGTGCAGGAAGCCCTGCGGTGGACTCGATCCAACACCGGCGAGAACCCCGCGCGCCTGCCGCTCCTCGCCGATGGCGGGGCGCAGCTCGCGGATCAGCGATTTGCAGCGACCGCGGGCGCACGCGTCGTGCTCGCGGATGACAATGCGGACATGCGCGGGTATGTTCACGATCTCCTTGCGCAGCTCTATGCCGTGGAGGCCGTGGCGGATGGGGAGCGAGCCCTCGAGGCTGCGTGCCGCGAGCGCCCGGATCTCATCCTTTCCGACATCATGATGCCGCGCATCAATGGGCTCGAGCTGGTCAAAGCGATCCGCGCCAATGAGCGCCTGCGGGACGTTCCGGTGATCCTCCTCTCGGCACGTGCGGGAGAGGAGTCGCGCGTCGAAGGACTCGACGCGGGCGCGGACGACTATCTGGTGAAGCCCTTCTCCGCGCGGGAGCTGCTGGCCCGTGTCGGCGCGTTGCTCGAGCTCACGCAAATGCGTCGCGAGGCGCAGCAGGCAATTCGCGAGCGCGAGGAGCAGTTGCGTCTGGCCACCGAAGCTGCCGAGGTTGGCCTGTGGGATGTCGATATGCTCACCGACACGCTCTACTGGCCGCCGCGGGTAAAAGCCATGTTCGGTATCTCGCCGGACGTGCCTGTATCGATGGACGACTTCTACTCGGGTCTGTACCCGGATGACTGTGATGCGACCAGCGCGGCATTCACAGCCGCGGCCGACCCTGTGCGGCGCGCGGTGTATGACGTCGAATATCGGACTGTGGGCAAGGAGGACGGAGTGATCCGTTGGGTCGCGGCTAAAGGCCGAGGAATCTTCGACGGCGATGGAAACTGCGTGCGTGTGATCGGGGCGGCAATCGACATCACTGCCCGTAAGCGCGTCGACGAGCGGTTGCACGAAGAGACCCGGGTGCAGGAGCTGCTCGGCGGAGTCAGCCACGCACTGATCGCTGCGCAGCTCGATACTCGTAAGGTGGTGCAGATCGTGACCGATGCGGCTACGGAGCTGTCGGGCGCGTCCTTCGGCGCTTTCTTTTACAACGTTCAGGACGAGATGGGTGAGTGGTACAGTCTCTATGCCCTCTCGGGCGCGCCGCAAGAAGCCTTTGCCCGCTTTCCGCACCCGCGCAAGACCGGCGTCTTCGGGCCGACATTTCGTGGCGAGGGCGTCGTGCGCAGCGCCGACATCACGTTGGATCCGCGCTACGGGCAGAACCCGCCCTATCGAGGCATGCCCGAAGGGCACCTGCCCGTGCGCAGCTATCTCGCCGTGCCGGTCACGACCGCCTCCGGCAAAGTCGTCGGCGGCCTCTTCTTCGGTCATCCTGAAGCCGGCGTGTTCGATGAGAGGGCCGAGCGCCTCGTGCTGGCGATCGCCGCCCAGGCCGCCGTGGCTCTCGACAACGCCAGCCTGCATCAGGCGGCGCAGCACGAGATCGCGCAGCGCAAGCGCATCCAGGAAGCGCTCGATGAGGCGGATCGGCGCAAGGACGAATTCCTGGCGATGCTCGCGCACGAGCTGCGTAATCCGCTTTCGCCCATCGGTACGGCGAGCGAGCTGCTGGCGCGCACCGCGGGCGAGGATCCGCGGGCGCACACCGCGATCGGCATGATCAAGCGCCAGGTCACCCAACTGACGCGACTGGTGGATGACCTTCTCGATGTGTCGCGGATCACGCAGGGTCGCATACAACTGCGCAAGCGGCCCGCGGACCTGGCCGCGGTGATCACCCAGGCGGTCGAGACCGTCGAGCCGCAGCTGCGCGACAAGCGCCACAGACTCTCGGTGCGTGCCTCCAGCTACGAGCCGCTGTATGTCCAGGGCGACTTCGCGCGGCTGGTGCAGTGCGTCGGCAATATCCTGGCGAATGCCGTGAAATACACCGAGGCGACCGGCGAAATCTCGATCCATACCTGGGCCGAGGGCGGGCACGCTTGCATCGAGGTCTCGGATACCGGCGCGGGCATCCCTCCGGAGCTCCTGCCGAAGGTCTTCGATCTATTCGTGCAGAGCGAGCGGACGCTCGATCGCTCGCAGGGCGGCCTCGGCGTGGGGCTCGCCGTGGTGAGGCGGTTGGTGGAGATGCACGAGGGGGAAGTGAGTGTGCGCAGCGAAGGCCTCGGCAAGGGATCGACATTTCAGATCCGGCTGCCGCAGGTCCCTCGGCCGAGAACCCGCGCCGCGGTGGCCGCTGCCGTGACAGTCGAGCCACGGCGCGTGCTGGTCGTGGATGACAACGCCGATGCCGCCGATTCTCTCGCGATGCTGCTCGGCGTGCGGGGACACGAGACCCGCGTCGCCTACAGCGCCAAGGATGCCCTGACATGCGCCGCGACCTTTCAGCCCGAGGTGGGCATTCTCGACATCGGGCTGCCGGAGCTCGACGGCTATGAGCTGGCGAAGCGCCTGCGAGCGATGCCGCAGATGCTCGAGCTGCGGCTCGTCGCATTGACCGGTTACGGTCAGGTGGAGGATCAGCAACGCGCCCTGGCGTGCGGCTTCGATGCGCACCTCGTCAAGCCGATCGACCTGGCCACGCTCGAGCGGACGCTCATGACACTCAGCGGGACACCCTAGTTTCCAGGCAATTCAGCTTTGACGTGATCTGAGCCATAAGCGAGCGCGCCCAGGGAAGGCAGCGGTCGGGCAGCGTTGGGTGTAACGTATCTTGAGACAAGTCCCGATCACAAGGAGACTTCACATGAACGCAGCTGTCGACATCCTTTCTTTGAGTCCGCGCGTCAAGAGCTTCATCGGTCAGCCGCGTCAGGCGCTGATCGACGGTCGCTGGCAAAGCGCGCGCGATGAGGAGACCTTCGACGTATTCAATCCCGCGACCGAGGAAGTCATTGCCCGCGTCGCCAATTGCAAGCAGGCGGATGTCGACCTTGCCGTCGCGGCCGCTCGCAAGGCCTTTGACGCTGGCCCGTGGCCGGCCATGTCGCCATCGCAGCGCGGCAGGATCCTGTGGAAAATCGGTGACCTCATCCTCGAGAATCTGGAAGAGCTGGCACAGCTCGAGTCGCTCGACAACGGTAAGCCCATTGGTGTTGCGCGCGCGGCCGACGTGCCGCTGGCCGCGGACCTCTTCCACTACATGGCCGGTTGGGCGACCAAGATCGAGGGCAACACCATCTCCCTCTCCGTGCCCTACACACCGGGCGCCGAATATCACGCCTACACCCGCCGCGAGCCGATCGGCGTTGTGGCACAGATCATTCCGTGGAACTTCCCGCTCTTGATGGCGGCGTGGAAGCTCGGGCCGGTGCTGACCGCCGGCTGCACGGTGGTGCTCAAACCCGCCGAGGAGACACCGCTCTCGGCGCTGCGCCTGGCACAGCTCTGCCTCGATGCCGGGCTGCCACCGGGCGTGCTCAATGTCCTCACGGGATTCGGCGAGAGCTGTGGCGCGCCGCTCGCGGCGCATCGCCAAGTCGATAAAGTTGCCTTCACCGGCTCCACCGAAGTGGGCAAGCTCATCGTCAAAGCGGCGGCGAACGATCTGAAGAAAGTCACACTGGAGCTGGGGGGCAAATCTCCCAACATCATCCTCGACGATGCCGATCTCGATGTGGCCATCCCCGGCGCCTCGAGCGCGATCTTCTTCAATCACGGTCAATGTTGCTGCGCCGGCTCCCGCCTCTTCGTACAGGAGAAGCGCTACGAGCGCGTACTCGAGGGTGTCAGCGATGCGGCCAGGAAGATCCGCCTGGGCCCCGGGCTCGACCCTTCCACCCAGATGGGCCCGCTGGTCTCCAAGGTGCAGTTCGAGCGGGTGACAGGCTTCCTCAAGTCCGGCAAGGAGGAAGGCGCGCGCACCGTGGCGGGCGGCAATCGGCACGGCGACTCAGGCTACTTCGTGCAGCCGACGGTGCTCGATGGCACCCAGGAAAGCATGCGGGTGTACCAGGAGGAGATCTTCGGTCCGGTCGTCACGGTCACGCCATTCAAGGACGTGGACGCGGATCTCATCCGCCGCGCCAACGACACGGTGTACGGGCTGGCCGCCGGAGTCTGGACCAGTGACATGAGACGGGCGCATCGCATCGCCAACAAGCTGCGCGCCGGCACGGTCTGGATCAACTGCTACAACATCTTCGATGCGTCGCTCCCGTTCGGCGGCTACAAGCAGTCGGGCTGGGGCCGCGAGATGGGACACGAAGTCCTCAACAACTATCTCGAGACGAAGTCGGTCTGCGCGGCGATTTAAGCGTCTGTCTTTGGGGTCCGGTGTGTGCGGCTGTCGCGCCGGACCCTAGCGGGAGGCCTGCAGCAGGAACTCGAACACCGCACCCATCCCCTCCCTGTCCAGCAGCCTGATCTCGCTGCCCTGCAGCTGCAGCATGCGCCGCACGATCAGCAGGCCAAGGCCGCCGCGGTGTGCTTCGCCGGCGCGCAGCGCCCGCTGGAACAACCCCGCACGCAATTCCTGCGCAATGCCCGGGCCGGTATCGGCAATGGTGACTGCAATCTTGTCCTCGCGCGACAGCAGCTCGATCCGCACGGTGCCGCCTTCGGGGGTATGGCGGATGGCATTGTCGATCAGGTTGGTGAGCACGCGCTCGATCATCGCCAGGTCTGCATGCACGTTGGGCAGGCGCTGCGGCATGGCGACCTCGAGCGCGACCCGCTTGCCGCCTGCCGCCAGCTCGAACTTCTGCAGGACGTCCTGGATCAGGTCGGGGAGCGAGAAAACCTCCCATTGCGGTGCGACGTTGCCGTACTCGAGACGTGCCAGTTCGAAGAGCGACTGCGCGAGCTTGCCGACCTTGTCGCTCTGCGCCAGCGCGGTGCCCAGATAGCGGCGCCGCTCGCTCTCACTCAGCGCATCGCCCTTGAGAGCGAGGAGCTCGAGATAGCCATGGAGCGAGGTGAGCGGTGTGCGCAGATCGTGCGAAATGTTTGCCACCAGCTCGCGCCGCTGCTGATCGCTGCGCGCCAGCGCCGTGTATTGCTCACCGATCCGCGTCGCCATCTGAGCGAACGCCGTCTGCAGCACCTTGATCTCATCCTTCACGTTGCGTTCCAGCGGGGCACCCTGCGCCTTAGGGAGCGAGCTCCTGGCGAGCACGGGCAGGCGCGCGGGGTCACCGCTCGGGTCGAAGCCGCTCAAGGCTTCCGCCAGTCGGCGCAGCGGGCGTGTGATCGAGCGAAACGCGATCAACCCGGCGGCGAGGCCGAGCACCGCAACGAGCGCCATCAGGCTCAGCGTGTTGCGTAACACGGCTGTCGCGGCGGCACGTGAGGTCAGCGCATCACGGGTCTCGCCGAGCAGGATCACATAGATATACCCGGCAGTGTTGCCGGCAGCATCGCGCAGCGGCGCCGCGCTGAAGACCTTGCGCGTAGCCGTGCTTCGAGGATCGTCGCCCAGGATCGGCAACGGCGCGCCGGCGAGAAAGCGTTGTACCGGAGCGAGTTCTACCCGCGTGCGCTTGATGTGACCAGGGGGCGCGTCATCGCCGGTGATGCGCCCCTGGGCATCCAAGAGATACACCTCGACGCTCGGATTGACGACCATCAGTTGCGCGAAGAGGCTCCGCACCGCATCGGGTCTGAGGCCGGCCGTGTCCATGAGCTCGGTGCGCTCGGCGATGTGCGTCGCCAGGCCGCGCGACAGTCCCTGGATCACCTCCTCCTGGCGCATGTCGCTGGAACGCACCTGCAACCACGCCGATACGCCGCAGCACGCAAGGAGGAGCAGTGAGAAGACGACCGACAGGCGTTGCGTGAGCGTGAGGCTCACGGCGCTCCCCCGGGCGGCAGGAACTTGTAGCCCTGGCCCCACACGGTGACGATGCAGACCGGTTGCGTGGGATCGGGCTCGATCTTGGCGCGCAGCCGGTTGATGTGCGTGTTGACCGTGTGCTCATAGCCCTCGTGGTTATAGCCCCAGACGGCATCGAGCAGGCCCATGCGCGAGAACACCTTGCCCGGCTGGCGCGCGAAGAAGTGGAGCAGGTCGAATTCGCGCGGCGTCAGGTCGAGCGCGTGACCGGTAAGCGAGGCGGTGCGTGCGACCGGATCCATGACGAGCGACCCGAGCCGCAGGCTGGCGCCGCCTTGGCCACTTTGCCCCAGTGCCGCCACGCGCCGCAGCAGCGCCTTGACACGGGCAACCAGCTCCAGCACGGAGAAGGGCTTCGGCAGATAGTCGTCGGCGCCGAGCTCCAGGCCGACGATGCGGTGGGTCTCGCTCGAGCGGGCGCTGATGATGATGATCGGAGTGTAGTGCGCCATGCCGCGGACGCGCCGACAGATCTCCAGGCCGTCGACGCCGGGCAGCATCAGATCGAGGATCAGCGCATCCCAGGTCTCCTGCTCCAGCCGCCGCAGGCCGTCATCGCCACGGGCGCAGTGCACGATCTGGTAATGCTCCTCCCGCAGGTGCACGCCGAGCATGTCCGCAATGTCGGCGTCATCTTCGATGATCAGGATGCGCTTCGGCTTTTCCATGGGCTTTTGCGGTGCCATGATAGGCGAAGCCAAGCGCGGCGGTTATCACGAAACGTTTAACTTTCCGTGAGGACTTGGCAACCCCCTGCCTGCGAGGATGCACTCACCGTCAGAGTACCCCCGAAGTCGCGAGGAGCCTGCCCATGCCGAGCCGTAGACGATTCCTGCTTTCGGCCGCCGTCAGCCTGACGGCGCTCGCCGCCGCTCGCCGGGCCACACTGCCTTTCGCGCTGGCCGCCAAGGGCGGCAGTGGTCCTTACGAAGTCACCCACACGGATGCCGAGTGGCACAAGCTGTTGACCAAGGATCAGTATGACGTGCTGCGCGAGGAAGCCACCGAGCACCCCTATAGCAGCCCTCTCAACTCGGAACATCGCGCGGGCACTTTCGCCTGCGCAGGCTGCGCGCTGGACCTCTTCTCCTCACGCACCAAGTTCGACAGCCACACCGGCTGGCCGAGTTTCTGGGCGCCGCTGCCAAATGCGGTCTCCACGCGGAACGACATGACTTTCGGCATGGTCCGTACCGAGGTGCATTGCCGTCGCTGTGGCGGTCACCTCGGTCACGTATTTGATGACGGACCGCCGCCAACCGGCGACCGCTATTGCATGAATGGCCTGGCGATGACGTTCAAGCCAGGCGCGGCCAAGTGAGGATGCGCTGATGCTGCTCATTCTGCTCGCCTACCTTGGCGGTGTGCTGACGATACTCAGCCCGTGCATCCTGCCGGTGCTGCCCTTCGTGTTTGCGCGTGCCGATCGGTCGTTTGTCCGCAGCAGCCTGCCGCTCCTGGCAGGCATGGCAGTGACCTTCGCTGGCGTCGCGACTCTTGCCGCCGTGGGCGGCGGCTGGGCGGCGCAGGCCAATCAGGTTGGACGGGCATTGGCACTCGTACTGCTGGCCGTCTTCGGCGTGACCCTGATATGGCCGCGCCTGGCCGAGCGCCTGACGCATCCCCTGGTCAGCGCCGGCAACCGGTTGGCGGCCCTGGCTCAGGCCGACGGCAAGCCGGCCGGCGCTGGTGCCTCCTTTCTCCTTGGCATCGCCACGGGCCTCCTGTGGGCGCCCTGCGCCGGGCCCATTCTCGGCCTCGTCCTGACAGGCGCGGCAATCCACGGAGCCAACGTAGGCACGACACTGCTCCTGGCTGCGTATGCGGCAGGTGCGGCGACCTCACTCGCCGTCGCACTCCTGATCGGCGGACGTGTTTTCGCCGCGATGAAGCGTTCACTCGGCGCCGGCGAATGGGTGCGGCGCGGCCTCGGTGTGGCGATGTTGGCAGGTGTCGCCGCCATCGCGACCGGGCTCGATACAGGGTTGCTCGCGCGCGTTTCGACCCTCACGACAGGCGGGGTGGAACAGCGCCTGGTCGACCTCCTCTCGTCCCGTCATGTAGCAGTAGGCGATGCCGATGCGCGCCCGACTGCGGTCATGGTTGCGAACGCCAACGCCACCGACGCCGCGATCCCAGTCGCAGCCACACCTGCGGTGAGCCTGCCGGTGGAAGGCACCATCCCGTCCTTGTCCGGCGCCGTCCAGTGGCTCAACTCGCCGCCGCTCAGTGCGGCGGATTTGCGCGGCAAGGTGGTGCTGCTCGATATATGGACTTATTCATGCATCAACTGTCTACGCACCCTGCCCTATGTGAAGGCATGGGCGAGCAAGTACAAAGATGACGGCCTGGTCGTGATCGGCGTGCACGCCCCGGAATTCGCCTTCGAGCGCGATACCGACAACGTCAAGCGGGCGGTCGCCAATCTCGGCATCACGTACCCGGTCGCGATCGACAACAAGTACGCGATCTGGGACGACTTGAACAACGAGTACTGGCCCGCCCACTACATCGTCGACGCGCAGGGGCGGATTCGCTATCACCACTTCGGCGAAGGCAGCTATGACGAGACCGAGCGGGTGATCCAGCAGCTCCTGGCCGAGGCCGGTCACCCGCAGGCGCTGCAGGTGGCGCTGGGATTGTCCCAGCAGGGCATGCCCATGCGGGGCGTGCAGGCCGCGGCCGACGACCACGACCTCGATTCGCCCGAAACCTACATCGGCTACGAGCGCGCGGCTAATTTCAGCTCCCCGGGCGGTGCCGTGCACAATGCGGCGACGGACTACACGACACCCGCCACCCTCGGGCTCAACGACTGGGGCCTGGCCGGCGACTGGCACGTCGCCGCGCAGTACGCGCGCCTGCAGCATCCTGCGGGCCGCATCGTCTTTCGCTTCCACGCCCGTGACCTGCACCTCGTGTTGGGACCGGGCGCCGGGCGCAAGCCGGTGCACTTCGTGATTCGTATCGATGGGGCCGCTCCGGGCGACGCGCATGGCAGCGACGTCGCGCCCGATGGGGGCGGCGTGGTGACCGACGAGCGTCTGTATCAGCTCGTACGGCAAAAAGGGCCTGTCACGGACCATACCTTCGAGATCGAGTTTCTCGATCCCGGCGTACAGGCGTATTCGTTCACCTTCGGCTGAGAGAGGTCGATCATGAAAACCTGGGCTCGCCCCGTCGTGTTCGTCGCCATCCTGGCCGTTGCCATGGTTACCTGGCTGCACCGTGCACGCTCGGCCGAACCGCCGGTCAGGATTCCGCCGCCAGCGCAGGATGAGCCAGCGACTGGTGTGCACAGTGAGACGGCGGTGTTTGCCGGCGGCTGCTTCTGGGGCGTGCAAGGCGTTTTTGAGCACGTGCGTGGCGTGCAGCAGGCGGTGGCTGGCTACTCCGGCGGCTTGGCAGCCACGGCGCAGTACGAGACGGTGAGCACCGGCAACACCGGACATGCGGAATCGGTGCGCGTCACCTTCGATCCAACCCTGGTGAGCTACGGCCACCTGCTGCAGGTGTACTTCTCGGTCGCGCACAATCCGACGGAGCTCGATTACCAGGGGCCGGACGAGGGAACGCAGTACCGCTCGGCCTTATTTCCGCTGGATGCCGCACAACGTACGGTAGCGCAGGCCTACATCGCGCAGTTGGGTCAGGCTCACGCGTTTCCCGCACCGATCGTCACGCGTGTCGAGGCCTTCAAAGGCTTCTATCCCGCCGAGAGCTACCACCAGAACTTTCTCGTGGAGCACCCTGGCTACCCGTACATCTACGTGAACGACCTGCCCAAAGTCGCGGCGCTGAAGGAGCTCTTTCCCAGTGAATACCGCGCCACTCCTGTGCTCGCGCGCAATTTCAACTGACGATTTGTACGCGAAGTTAAATTATATTATCGCTATATACTATTGATTTCTCTATAGTTATTAGCGACATTGCATTCACGCACCGATCTGGCACCAGCCGCACGCTCGCATACAGACTGAGAGTTGGTACCAGGCACGGCTCAATTCTTCGCAGCGCCCGCCTCTACCACCGGTAGCAGCACCGCGCTCGGTGCGTCAGGACCGTGCATCACAGTCACCGTCGCCTTGTGGTAATCGGACGGTTTGGCGAACAGGATGTTGGGCACGTAGGTCTGTGGATTGCGGTCGTAGACGGGATAGAGCGTCGATTGGATCTGCACCATGATCCGGTGACCCGGCTTGAAGGTGTAGTTCACCGTCGGCAGGCGGAATTTATATTCCTGTACTTTCCCGGCGGGAATCGGCGACGGGTTCGAGAAGCTCTTGCGGTAGCGGCCGCGGAAGATGTCGAGCGCAATGGGGAGCTCGTAGCCGCCCATTTCCGGCTGCTCGGCATAGGTCGGCGGATAGACGTCGATCACCTTGACGACGAAGTCGCCATCCGTGCCGGTGGTCTTGGCGAAAATGTCGGCGATCGGCGCGCCTTCGAGCCGCACCTCATGATCGAGTACCGGCGTTTCGTAGCTCAGCACGTCGGTACGGTTGGATACGAAGCGCTGGTCCTGTACCAGCCAGGTCCGCCAGCCGTCGGTGTCCTGCGGAATCGGCCGCGGTATGTATGACACCGGTTTGGCCGGATCGGAGACATAACTCTCCCCGCCTCGCGCGGCCTGCTGGAAGGCGAGGCCGAAGTCGCTCTGCAGATAGATGGGCGTGAGGCGGCTCGCGCCCGGCCAGTCGGCGAACTTGCCCCATTCCTTCTCGGCCGGATTGAAAATCATCACCTGCGCCATGGACGTGGCGGGGTGGTTGTCCTGAAGATACATGTCGAAAAATGGAATGAGGACCTGTTGGCGAAAGTCGGCCGCGGTATCGCCATTCCACTTCAGCGCTCCCAGGTTCCAGGCATCGCGGTTGATCTGGCTGTGGTACCAGGGGCCGATGACCAGATGATTGTTGGCTTCATGCCCGGCGGCCTTGAGCGCTTCCCAACTGTGGACCGCGCCGTAGATGTCCTCCTGGTCCCAGAAGCCCTGCAGCCAGATGGTCGGGACACTGGACGGGTGAGCGGCGACCAGCTTGTCGAGTGCCTGCTCCTGCCAGAAGGTGTCATAGGCGGGATGGGCGGCGAAGCGCTTCCACCACGGCAGCTGGTCGAAGCCGGCGCTTTGCCCCAGCGCGCCCGCGCTGCCGCCCATGAGGTAATTCTCGTAGTCGTCATAAGCCCAGCGCGGGATTTCCTGGCCCTTGCCGGTCTTGCTGGTCTGGCCAATGAAATAATCGAGATTGATCTCGCGGAAAGCGCCGTAGTGATACCAGTCATCGCCCATCCAACCATCGACCATCGGGCTCTCCGGCGCCGCCGCCTTGACCGCCGGATGCGGGTCGAGGAGCGCCATGACGACGGTCCAGCCGTCATAGGAGGAGCCGATGAGACCGACGTTGCCGTTCGTTCCCTGCACATTCTTGACGAGCCAGTCAACCGTGTCCCAGGCGTCGGTGGTGTCGTCGGTCGTGGTGGGGTTGAGCGGCCCGCGCGGCGGCCGGGTCATGACATAGTCGCCCTGCGAGCCATATTTGCCGCGAATGTCCTGCCACACCAGGATGTAATGGCCATTGGCCCAGTCGCGATCGCCCGACCAGACGGCGTCGCGCATGTGCGGCGTGTCGGTATTGGAAAAGAAGGTGGCATCGTAGGGAGTGCGCTCGAGCAGCATCGGCAGGCTCTTTGCGCCCTTTGGCGCCACGATCACCGTGTGCAGCTTGATGCCGTCGCGCATCGGGATCATGACTTCAATGCGGGTGTAATCGAAATTGTCCTGCGGCTGCTTCCAGTCCTTGGCAATGTCCGTCCCGGTCTGCACCACGCCGGGCATCGACGGCGGTGGCGCGGCGACGGCGATCGAACTGGTGGCGCCGAGCGCGCAGGCGGCAATGACCGCAAGCGCGGTGGTCTGGCAGCGTGTCATGGGCAGGATCCTCGTGGCGCCTCGGCCTTTTTGCGGGCGCGACTTCGGACAGATTTCCGTTCGAAATCAGCCGGTTAGTCGCAACTTGGTGTTCTTATTGGAGCGGGAAACGAGGCTCGAACTCGCGACCTCAACCTTGGCAAGGTTGCGCTCTACCAACTGAGCTATTCCCGCATCCCGAGTGAGGCACGGGATTTTAAGTGCCGGCCCCGCGAAGTCAAGGAAGCTGGCGCACTCAGCGCCTGAGCTCCGGCCATGCAGCGCGCAGGTACGCCACCATCGAGACCAGGGTGGCGAGCGCGGCGAGCTCGATGAGGACGACGCCGATCCGATAGATCGGCAGCGTCAGGAGCGGAATGCGATAGAGCATCATTGAGAGACCGACGATCTGCAGAACGGTCTTGACCTTGCCGAGCTGGGAGACGGCCACCTTGCGGCGCGCGCCGATCTCGGCCATCCATTCCCGCAGCGCGGAAATCGTGATCTCGCGACCGATGATGACCGCGGCTGTGAGCACGATCAGCGCCCGCGTGTCCTTGCTGATGAGCAGGACCAGCGCCACGGCCACCACCAGCTTGTCGGCCACCGGATCGAGAAAGGCGCCGAGGCGCGAGGTCTGCCCGAGGCGGCGCGCGAAGTAGCCATCGAGCGAGTCCGTGATGCCGGCCGCGGCGAAGAGCAGCCCCGCGGCAGGGTCCGACCAGTGATAAGGCATGTAGAAGAGCAGGACGATGAGCGGGATCGCCGCGATCCGCAGCCACGTCAGCGTATTCGGCACGTTCCAGAGCATCGCGCGATTAAGAGCCGGGGTGGAGGTGATCATAAAGTGTGCGCGCCAGTGCCGCTCCAATTCCAGCCACTTCGGTGAGATCCGCCACGCCCGCGCGCATCACGCCCTGCAGGCCACCGAAATGGGTGAGCAGAGCGCGTCGCTTGGCCGGTCCCAGGCCGGGCACAGCCTCGAGCACCGACTCATTGTAGCGTCGTGCGCGTCTGCGCCGGTGGCCCGTGATCGCAAATCGGTGCGCCTCGTCGCGAACGCGCTGGATGAGGCGTGAGGCCGGTGAATGCGCTTCCGGCACCCTGGGCGCGGCAGCGCCGTAGATGAAGAGCCGCTCCTGCCCGGGCCGGCGGTCCGGTCCCTTGGCCACGCCGACCAGGGTCACGTCCGCGAAGCCGACCTCCACCAGCACGTCGTGGACCGCCCCGATTTGTCCGAGGCCACCATCGATCAGCAGCAGGTCGGGCGCCGGAATCTCGCCGCTGCGCACGCGCGTGTAGCGGCGCTCGAGTGCCTGACGCAACGCGCCATAGTCATCGCCAGGGGTCACGCCGGTGATGTTGAAGCGGCGGTATTCCTTCTTCAGCGGCCCTTCCGGGCCGAACACCACGCACGAGGCCACAGTGCCCTCCCCGCCCGTATGGCTGATATCGAAACACTCGATGCGCTGCGGCGCCTCGGGCAGCTCGAGCACCGCCGCGAGCGCTGCGAACATCTCGTCCAATCCCTGCTTCTGCGCCAGCCGCATGCGCAGCGCCTGCTGCGCGTTCTCGTGCGTCAGCTCGGCCCAGCGGGCGCCGAGGCCCCGCGACGGAGACCGCACGTGCACGGCGCGTTCCGCGCGACCCGTCAGCGCCTGGCTGAGCGATTCCATGTCGTCGAGCTTCTGTGCGACCAGAACTTCCGCCGGCGCCTCCTGCGAGGCGTAGTACTGCATGATGAACGAAGACAGCGCTTCCTCCGGCTCCGCCAGCGCCGCGCGCGGGAAATAACTGGTGGTGCCGAGATTGCGTCCGCCCCGCACCAGCATCACGCTTATCGCGTACTCGCCGGGCTCCCCGACGATGGCGAATACGTCGACGTCGCGCTCACCCTCAGCCGTCACGATCTGCTGCGCCTGGATGTGCTTCAGGGCGACTAGCTGATCGCGTATCTGCGCAGCACGCTCGAATTCCAGCCGGGCCGCCGCCTCTTCCATGCGTGCTTTCAGCGTCGCGTTCACCTCATCGCTGCGGCCCTCGAGCACCTTGACGGCGGCCTCGACGTCCTGCGCGTACACTTCCCGGCTGACGAGCCCGACACAGGGCGCCGTGCAGCGGCCGATCTGGTGCTGCAGGCAGGGACGGCTGCGGTTGGCGAAGAAGCTGTCGCGGCAGTTGCGGATCCGAAACAGCTTCTGCAGCTGATTGAGCGTGTCGCGCACCGCCCAGGCGGTCGGGAAAGGCCCGAAATAGCGGCCCGGGGCGCTGCGCGAGCCGCGATAAAAAGCGAGCCGCGGAAAATCGTGATCGACGCAGAGCTGCACGTACGGGAAGCTCTTGTCGTCGCGCAGCACGACATTGAAGCGCGGCTTGTGCGCCTTGATCAGGTTGTACTCGAGCAGCAGCGCCTCGGTCTCCGAGTTGGTGACCGTGACCTCGATGTCGGCGATCTGGTGCACCAGCGCCTGGACCTTCGGATTGACGTTGCTCGCCGCGAAGTAGGTGCTCACCCGGTCCTTGAGGCTTCGTGCCTTGCCGACGTAGAGGATCTCGTGCGCGGCGTCGAACATGCGATAGACGCCGGGCCGGCGCGGCAGCGCCGCCGTGAACGCTTTGTAATCGAATTCAGTCGCGCTCATCTCGGTTGCAAATCAACAGAAGTCGGGCGAGGCACCGGGACGTGTCCCGCCGCCGCAGGTGGCTATAAACCACTGATCTCGCAGGCGCGCGCCACGACCTTCCTGAACATCGGCACGGTGAGCACCCCGGTCGAGGTGTTGTAGCGGCTGCAATGATACGAGTCGACGAGGTACCGCGTCTCGTCGAGCCGATGCTCGTGCCCGTGGCCGAACGGGAACTGGCTGCGCTTGAGCCCGCTGGCCATGAGGAAAGCGTCGTGGCCCACCCTGCCGAGCGCCAGCACTACACGCACATGCTTGAGGGAGGCGAGCTCTGCCTTCAGGTATGCGTTGCAGCCGCGGATCTCATCCGGCAGCGGCTTATTGCCCGGAGGCACGCATTTCACCGAATTGACGATGCGCGTGTGCTTCAGCTCGAGCCCATCGTCCGCGGCCAGCGACTCCGGCCGCGTGGCGAGTCCTGCTTCGTAGAGGGTGCGGTAGAGCAACTCCCCGGCGTAATCGCCGGTGAACGGCCGCCCCGTTCGATTGGCCCCGTGCATCCCAGGGGCGAGACCCACGAAGACGATCCGCGGGTCGGCGGCGCCGAACGACGGCACGGGCCTCGCCCAGTAATCGGGGTAGGTGCCGTGCACCTCGGCCAGGAACTCCGCCAGCCGCGGGCAGCGCGTGCAGCCGGGATCGTATGACTCACTCCGTTTGACCGGCAGGACCGGCCGGCGGCCGTCGTTCGTCCGCAGCTGTTTAATGCGGGTCGTCCATATGATGGATGATCGCCGTCGCGAAGCCGGAGCAGCTCATGAGCTTCGCGCCCGGGATCAGACGCTGCAGGTCCTCCTCCACGCTCCTGCGCGCCGCTAGCTCGCGCTTCGGCGCCTTGATGGCCTCGCGCAGCCGTGCGAGGTCATAAGTGAGCTCCTTGTTGGCGATCGTGTGGGTCACGCCCTGGATGATGAGGTCGGCGGCTTCCTTCCAGCCGAGGTAGCGCAGCATCATTTCAGCGGAAAGGATGAGCGAGCCGGGGTTGACGCGGTCCTTGCCAGCGAATCCCGGCGCCGTGCCGTGCGTCGCCTCGAACACTGCGAGGCCGTCGCCGATGTTGCCTCCCGGCGCGATGCCGATGCCACCCACCTGCGCGGCGAGCGCATCGGAAACGTAGTCCCCGTTCAGGTTGAGTGTCGCGATGACATCGTATTCCTCCGGCCGCAGCAGCACCTGCTGCAGGAAGTTGTCCGCAATCACGTCCTTGACGATGATCTCGTGGCCGGTCAGCGGGTTCGGGAATTTGAGCCACGGACCGCCGTCGATCTCCGTGGCGCCGAACTCCTCCTTGGCGAGCTGATAGCCCCAGTTGCGGAAGGCGCCTTCCGTGAACTTCATGATGTTGCCCTTGTGCACCAGCGTCACCGAGACACGATCGTTCTCGATCGCGTACTGGATGGCCTTGCGGATCAGCCGCTGACTGCCCTCCTTCGACACCGGCTTGATGCCGATCGCCGAGCTCGCCGGGAAACGGATCCCGGTGACGCCGAACTCCTTCTGCAGGTAGGCGATGAGCTTGTGCACATCGGCCGAGCCGGCGGGCCATTCGATGCCGGCATAGATGTCCTCGGTGTTCTCGCGGAAGATCACCATGTCCGTCAGGCTGGCGTCCTGCATCGGGCTCACGACGCCGGGGAAATAGCGGATCGGGCGCACGCAGGCGTAGAGATCCAGGCTCTGCCGCATCGCCACGTTGAGGGAGCGGATGCCGCCGCCCACGGGGGTGCCGAGAGGTCCCTTGATCGAGACCGCGAAGTCACGCAGGGCGTGCAGCGTCTCGTCGGGAAACCACTGGCCGTAGCGGGCGTTGGCCTTCTCGCCGGAGTAGACCTCCATCCAGCTGATGCGGCGCTTGCGCCCGTACGCCTTCTCCACCGCGGCGTTGACGACGCGCAGCATCGCGGGCGTGACATCGACGCCGATCCCGTCCCCTTCGATGTAGGGAATGATCGGGTTGTCGGGGACGGTCAGAGTGCTATCGGGATTGACGGTGATACTGCGTCCCTCGGGAGGGACGACGACGTGCTCGTATTGCATAGGTGAATTGTACCGGTTCAGGCACAGGGATGTGCCCCGCCGCCGCAGGTCGCTATGAACTAGCGATGCGGCGGCCCTGGCTGTGCTCGGCGATCAACATGGCGAGCTCGAGAGCCTGCTCGTGATTCAGGCGCGGATCGACCGTCGAGCGGTAAGCCCTGGCCAGGTCCGCATCCGTGAGCCCACGCGCGCCACCCGTGCATTCCGTCACGTCCTCGCCGGTCAACTCGATGTGCACGCCGCCCAGGTGAGAGCCCATTTCCGCATGGATGCGGAAGGCGATATCCAGCTCCTTCAGGATATTCTCGAAGCGCCGGGTCTTCAGGCCGCCGGTGCTGGTCTCGGTGTTGCCGTGCATCGGATCGCAGACCCAGAGCACGGTCTGTCCGGTCTCCCGCACGGCCTCGATGGCCTTCGGCAGGGCCGTGGCGATCTCCTTCGCGCCGAAGCGGTGAATCAGTGTGAGGCGTCCGGGCTGATTCTGCGGGTTAAGCGTCGTCACCAGACCCTGCAACCACGTGGCATCCATCGCCGTGCCGACCTTGACGCCGACGGGATTGGAAATTCCGCGGAAGTACTCCACGTGCGCGCCGTCGAGTTTCGCGGTGCGCATGCCGATCCACGGCATGTGCGTCGAGAGGTTGTACCAGCGGTTCTGCCGCGGGATGAAGCGCGTCTGCGCCTGCTCGTAGAGAAGATGCAGCCCCTCGTGGCTGGCATAGAAGTCGACCAGAGTCGCCTCATGGACGGCGGTGCCGCTCATTCCCTCGAAGAAATCGAGCGCATCGCCGATCGACTGGATGATCCGCTGGTAGGCGTCCTTGAGTTTCGCGTGCTTGACGAAGCCCAGGTCCCAATATTCCGGGTGGTGCAGGTCGGCGAAGCCGCCATCGACCAGGGCGCGCGCGAAATTGAGGGTGAGGGCCGCCCGCTCATAGCCGCGCAGCAGCAGGTCCGGGTCGGCGGCGCGCGCCGCGGCCGTGAACTCCGGGCGGTTGACCAGATCGCCGCGGAAGCTGGGCAAGGTCACCCCATTGCGAGTCTCGGTATCCACCGAGCGCGGCTTGGCGTACTGGCCGGCCATGCGGCCCACGCGGATGATGGGCTTCTTGAGGCCGTGCAGCAGCACCAGGCTCATCTGCAGCAGGATCTTGAGCTTCTTGACGATCGCGTCCGACTGGCAGTCGGCGAAGGTCTCGGCGCAATCGCCCCCTTGCAGCAGGAAGGCCTGTCCCCGCTGGGCGGCGGCCAGGCGCTCGCGCAGCGCCTCGACCTCCCAGGACACCACGATCGGCGGCAGCCGCGACAGCTCCGCCACCACCCTCTGCAGGGCGGCCGGATCGTCATAGACGGGCTGCTGCTGGGCCGGCTTGGCCTGCCAGCTCGCGCTATGCCAGGAGGTTGACTCGGGGGATCGCATGTCGCGGGGATCGTACCATGCCAGCTATAATGCAACGTTTCAGGAGGGACTGAATGCATCGCGTACTTATTCTCGGCGCCGGCAAGATCGGTGCGCTGATCTCCGGGCTCCTGGCGAGCTCCGGCGGCTATCAGGTTCAACTCGCGGACGTTGACGGCACCGTTGCGGAAGCCGTGGTCCGTGCGCACGGGGCACCCGGTATGAGCGCACATGCGCTCGACGCCAAACAGAGCACCGCGCTCGAGCAGCACCTGGCCAGCCACCCGGTCGATGCCGTCATCTCCAGTCTGCCCTTCTATTGCAATGTCACGGTGGCGGAGGCCGCGCGAAAGGCCGGGATCCACTACTTCGACCTCACGGAGGATGTGGAGGTTACGCGGTCCGTGCGCGCCATCGCCACGGGCGCCTCGCAGGCATTCGTGCCGCAGTGCGGCCTCGCGCCCGGCTTCATCAGCATCGCCGCGGCGGAGCTCATCACGCACTTCCAGGAGTTGCGCGCGGTGAAGCTGCGTGTCGGCGCGCTACCGCAGCATCCGAACAATGTCCTCAAGTACTCGCTCACGTGGTCGACCGAAGGCCTCATCAACGAGTACGGCAATCCCTGCCAGGCGATCGTCGACGGCCGCACGGTGGAAGTAGCGCCGCTCGAGGGAATGGAGGAGATCGAGATCGACGGCACGCTCTACGAGGCGTTCAACACCTCCGGCGGCCTCGGATCGCTCGCGGAGACCCATGGCACGCGCTGCGAGTCGATGAACTACAAGACGATCCGCTACCCCGGTCATTGCGAGCAGATGCGCCTGCTGATGAACGATCTGAAGCTCAACAAGGATCGGGGCACTCTCAAGCGCATTCTCGAGAACGCGGTGCCGCAGACTCTGCAGGACGTCATCATCGTGTACGCCGCGGTCACGGGCACTCAGGACGGACAGCTGCGCGAAGAGAATTACGTCAACAAAATCTATCCGCAGCTCATTGCGGGGCGGCTCTGGTCGGCCATCCAGGTGACCACCGCGGCTGGCATCACGTCCGTCGTCGACCTCGTGCTCGAGCATCCGGAGCGCTACCAGGGCTTCATCGCTCAGGAGGAATTCCGCCTGACGGATATCCTGGCCAACCGCTTCGGGCGCTACTACGCGCCGGGCGGCACCAAGGATGTTTCCGGTGAAGTCATCGTCTCCGGCAAGACCGGCCATCAGCGCTCGCACAAGAAGGTGGCCGCGCGATGAGTGCGATCGAATCCAACATCAACGCGACGTTGTCGCGGCTGGATCTCGCGCCGCTCAATCCCGGCGCCTGGTCCGGGTCACAGGGCTGGGCGGGCGGCGCCAACGTGGCGCTGCTTAATGTGCGCAATCCGGCGACCGGCGCCCTCATCGCGCAGGTCCGGCCGGCCGGCCCGCAGGAATACGAGTCCGTCATGTCCTCGGCCGTCGCAACCGCCGCCGCATGGCGGGCGGTGCCCGCGCCGAAGCGCGGTGAAGTCGTGCGCCTGATCGGCGAGGAGCTGCGCCGCGCCAAGGCCGATCTCGGCACGCTGGTCTCGCTCGAGAACGGCAAGATCCTCGCCGAGGGCCTGGGCGAGGTGCAGGAGATGATCGACATCGCCGACTTCGCCGTTGGCCAGTCGCGCATGCTCTACGGCCTCAGCATGCACTCGGAGCGTCCCGGCCACCGCATGTACGAGCAGTGGCATCCGCTCGGCGTGGTCGGCATCCTCTCGGCATTCAACTTCCCGGTGGCCGTCTGGGCCTGGAACGCCTTCCTCGCCGCGATCTGCGGCAACGTCTCCGTGTGGAAGCCTTCGCCCAAGACCCCGCTCACCGCCATCGCCGTGCAGCAACTCTGCAACCGGGTGTTAACGGCACGCGGGCTGCCGCCGGTCTTTCAGCTCTTCATCGATGGCGGCACGGAGCTGGCGAGCCGCTTCGTCGACGATCCGCGCGTCGCGCTGATCTCTTTCACGGGCTCGACCCCCGTCGGCCGCAAAGTCGGCGAGCGGGTTGCCGCTCGCCTGGGCAAGAGCCTCCTCGAGCTCGGAGGCAACAACGCCATCATCGTCGATGAGACCGCGAACCTGGATCTCGCTGTCCCCGCAATCGTGTTCGGCGCTGTCGGCACCGCCGGCCAGCGCTGCACCAGCACCCGCCGCGTATTCGTGCACAAGGCCGTGGCTGCGGATCTCGAGCGCCGCCTGACCAACGCCTACCGCCAGGTACGCATCGGCGATCCCGTGGATCCCACGACCCTGATGGGTCCCCTGATCGACGGCCAGGCCGTGGAGCGCTTCCAGTCCGCGGTCGCAGCCGCGCGCGCCGCCGGCGCAGAGATTCTCTACGGCGGCCGCACCCTCACCGGCCCGGGCTACTTCGTCGAGCCCACCCTGGTCCGTGCCCGCAACGACTTGCCCATCGTCCAGCACGAAACCTTCGCCCCCATCCTCTACCTGATTCCCGTGGACTCGCTCGAAGAGGCGATCGCGCAGCAGAACGCCACCCCCTACGGGCTGTCGTCCGCCCTGTTCACCGACCGCCTGCAGCACGCCGAGACCTTCCTCTCCGTCGCTGGCAGCGACTGCGGCATTGCGAATATCAACATCGGCACCTCCGGCGCGGAAATCGGCGGCGCGTTCGGTGGCGAGAAGGACACGGGCGGCGGCCGCGAATCCGGCTCCGATGCCTGGAAGGCGTACATGCGCCGCCAAACAAACACCATCAACTGGTCGCGCGACCTGCCGCTGGCACAGGGAATAAAGTTCGAGCTGTGAGGATCAGCCCAGCTTCTTGCCCGGCAGCCGCACCAGAACCCGCGCGCCGCCGAGGAGCGACGCCTCGACCACGAGCTTGCCGCCGTAGAGGTCCGCGGTGTCGTGGACCATGGCGAGCCCGAGCCCGTGCCCCGGCACATTGCCATCCGTCCTGACACCCCGCTCCAACACCTTGGCCCGGTTCTCTTCCGCGATCCCGGGCCCGTCATCGTCCACCGACAGGATGAGGCCGTCCGCTACCGTCACGGAGACGCGAACCCGCTCGCGACACCACTTGCAGGCGTTGTCCATCAGATTGCCGAGCAGCTCCACGAAGTCGCCCCGGTCGCCGATGAAGTGACTTCCGTCCTGGATCGCGAGCTCGATCGAAAGGTCCTTGCGCGAGTACACCTTGAGCAGCGCCGAGCGCAGGTCCGCCGCCACCGGCGCCACCGTCACCGGCGCCTGACCGAGCAGCGCCCCTCCCGAAGCCGCGGCACGCTTCAACTGATGCTCGATGATGTCCGTCATGCGGTCGATCTCCGTTCCGATCGTGCGCGTGGCGGGCGCCGATGCCACATCCGAGTGCAGCACGGAGCGCATCACGGCGAGCGGCGTCTTCAATCCGTGCGCGAGGTTTCCCAGTGTGTCGCGATAGCGCGCCACGCGTTTTCTCTCGCCGACGAGCAGCGCGTTGAGATGCCGCGCGACGCCGCTCAGCTCGCGCGGATAGCCGGATCCCAGCATCTCGCTGCGTCCCTCCTCGACCTCGTGGATCTCGCGCTCCAGCCGTCGTAGCGGCGCCAACACCCGGCGCAGGAGTGCCGCCAACGACACCAGCAGCAGCAGCATGAGTCCGGAGAACCAGCCGAGCATGCGGCTGCGGAAGATCCAGAGCTGCTGCTCGTACGGCGTCAGGCTCACGGCCACACCGAAAGTCAGCGCGTGGCCCTGCTGCTTCGGGTCATCCGCGAAAGAGATGCCGCGACTCTCTATCGCCACACGCGTGTGGCCGACTGTGGTGTAAGAGAACGTCCGATCTCCTTGCGCCAGCGGCGGCCCGAAGTCCACCGGCACGCCGGCCGTCGACGGCGAGCTCCAGATGCGATTGTTGGATCGGATCTGGGCATAGAGCCCCGAATCCGGCGAGGCGAGGCGCGTATCGAGGCCGTTGAGCGGCGCGTCATAGCCGCCCGACGGATCCGGCTCCGCGGCGGCGATCAGGGTGACGATCTGTGAATCGAGGAGCGCGTGCAGCTGCCGTTCCGACAGCGTCCGAAAGCCTGTGTCGAGGACGAGCATCATCACGCCGAAGAAGAGCGCCAGCGGTACGGCGACCGAGACCAGCAGCCGGCGACTCAGCGAATGCACGGTGCGCACAGTCCGCCGCTGGGTGCGGTCCGGCCGCTCAGGAAGCCGGATCGCGCGCGAGCGCGAAACGATAGCCGCGGCCGCGCAGCGTCTCGATGGGCTTCAGGCGATCGTCGGGATCGAGCTTGCGCCGCAGCCGCCCGACCAACACCTCGATCACGTTGCTGTCACGCTCGAAGTCCTGGTCGTAGAGCCGCTCCGTCAGCTCGCCCTTGGAGATCACCTCGCCGGCGCGCAGCATCAGGTGCTCGAGGATGCGGTACTCGAAAGTGGTCAGGTCGACTGGGTGCCCCTCGACCTTCACCGTCTGGGCGCGCGTGTCGAGCGCCACCGCGCCGCACTTGAGCTCCGGGCTCGCCCAGCCGCCCGAGCGGCGCAGTAGCGCCTGCAGCCGCGCCAACACTTCCTCGAAATGAAAGGGCTTGGCGACGTAGTCGTCGGCCCCCGCCTGCAGGCCCTCGACCTTGTCCTGCCAGTTGTCGCGCGCGGTCAGGATCAGGATGGGGAAAGCCTTGCCCTCGGAACGCAGGCGGCGGATGACCTCCAGGCCCGTGAGCTTTGGCAGTCCGAGGTCGATGATCGCCACGTCGAGGGGATATTCCCGCCCTGCGAAGAGCCCCTCTTCTCCATCGTGCGCCACATCGACGCTGAACCCTGCTTCCGTCAGGCGCGTCTTCAGCGTCTCACGCAGCGAAACCTCGTCTTCGACCACCAGTACCCGCATTGGAAGACTCCCCGCTAACCAAGCGTCTCGGGCGAGGCGTCAGAGGATAGCGCCACTCGCCGCGTCGACTCGGACTGCAAAGACCCGGCCGTTACCATCGAGCATCCGTAGGAGGTAGATGGTACGGTCTCCTTGGGTTTGCGTCTCGGCCCGCACGACCCGTGCCCTGAAGCGGCGCTGGGCCAGCCGCACGGCCTTGTCCATTGAGACCTTCGCGTGCGCGTGGGAGGCTCGGCTCACGACGGCTCGCGAGACCGCGGGAGGGGGCCCTTGCGCGAGAGCAGGCAGGGCACCAGCCAAGAGCGCTAGCGCCACCACGAGCGTCACTGGGCTCCGGACAGTCTTCATAATCCACGAAAGATAGCCCCTGGCGGGTGAATCGGCGCTGAATCGGAACCGTGGCGGCAGCCTGGGAGGCGTTGCGGCCACCCCGGCGCACCCGGCCACCTAGGTGTCCCGCTTCGCCTGACGCCAAAGCGCATCCCATTGCGCGGCGTCGAGGGACCGCAATGCAGCCCCCCGCGCTGCCGCCAGGACTTCCATGCGCCGGAAGCGGCGCTCGAATTTGGCGTTCGCCGCCCGCAGCGCCTCCTCGGGGTCGAGGTCGAGGTGCAGTCCCCAGTTGGCCACCGCGAAAAGCAGGTCTCCGAGCTCCTCCTCCAGGCGGGCCGCACTGCCGCCGTCGCTGCCGTCGGCCAGCGCCTCGTCGATCTCGCCTACCTCCTCCAGCACCTTGTCGCGGACCTGCGAGGGGTTCTCCCAGTCGAAGCCGACCCGCGCCGCGCGCCGCCCCAGCTTTGCCGCCCGCGTGAGCGCCGGCAGGGCGCGCGGCACATCCGCAAGCGCGCTGTGATCGGCGCCGGTTTCTTCCGCCGCGGCTGCGGCGCGCTCGCGCGCTTTCTGCTCTTCCCAGACCCGCGATAGCTGGCCGACGTCGGCCGCGGGCGCCCCTGTATCGAACACGTGCGGGTGACGCCGGACGAGCTTCTCGTGAATGCTGCGCGCCACGGCGGCGAAGTCGAACCAGCCCTTCTCCTCCGCCATGCGGGCGTGGAACACCACCTGGAAGAGGAGATCGCCGAGCTCGTCGCGGAGCTTGCGCGGCTCGCCTCGATCGATGGCATCGGCTACCTCGTACGCTTCCTCGATGGTATAGGGCGCGATGCTGCGGAAGGTCTGCTCCCGATCCCACGGGCAACCGCGCTGCGGGTCGCGCAGACGGGCCATCAACTCGAGGAGCGCCGCCATGGCCTCTCCCGGCTCGCCGCCGCCGCTCACGTGCCGCCCTCAGTGCACACTCTGTACAGATTGACGAGCATCCCGGCGGTCGCGCCCCAGATGTTGCGGTTGCCATACGGGATGTCGAACATTCTGGCCTCCGCGTCGGCCGCGCGGAAGCGATGCATGCGCGGCCGGTGATTGCGCGGATCGAGTACGAAGGAGAGCGGCACCTCGAAGGTGTCGGCCACCTCCTGGGCATCGAGCAGCAGCTTGAAGCCGGGGCGCACCATGGCGACCACCGGAGTGACGCGAAAGCCGCTGATGACCACGTGATCGGTCAGGAAGCCAACCACCGACACACAGCTCTCCTCGAGCCCGATCTCCTCGTGCGCCTCGCGCAGTGCCGCCGCGGTGGGACCGCTGTCCTTGAGCTCGATGCGCCCGCCCGGAAAGCTGACCTGGCCGGCGTGATTGCGCAACTGAGTGGCGCGCTGCGTCAACAGCACGGTGGGGGCGCCCTGATGCTCCACGATGGGGACGAGCACCGCCGCCGGCAGGGGGTCCGGAGGAAAGAAATTCATGTAGGGGCGGCTTTCCGCGGCCGTGAGCCCGGGCACGAGCCAGCCCTCGCGCTCATGGCGCGGCTGGCTGCCCGCGAGCCGCTCGCGGATCCTCGCCGGCCAGTCGAATCCCTGCGGGACTTCGCCTGGCATGGCGCCGCCCGTCTCCATCCTGCTGTCCGCCTCAACCACCGCCGCTGGTACCGCCTTTGATGCCGCCGCGGGTAAGGTCCGCCGGGTCGAGCAGCCGCGCGAGCTCCTCGCGTGACAGATCGGTCATCTTTTCCGCCACCTCGCGCAGAGGCTTGCCCTCGGCGTAAGCCTTCTTGGCGATGGCGGCGCCCTTCTCGTAGCCGATCACCGGGTTCAGCGCCGTCACCAGGATGGGATTGCGCTCGAGCGCCTCCGCGAGCCGCGCCGGATTCACTTTGAAACCGGCGATCGCCCGGTCGGCGAGCGCCCGCGAGATGTTGGCGAGCAGGCGGATGCTCTCGAGGAGGTTGTGGGCGACGACCGGCAGCATCACATTCAGCTGGAAATTGCCCGACTGCGCCGCGATCGTGATCGCGGCGTCGTTGCCGATGACCTGGGCGGCCACCATCGTGGTCGCCTCCGGAACGACCGGGTTCACCTTGCCCGGCATGATGCTGCTGCCCGGCTGCAGCGCCGGCAGGGCGATCTCGCCCAAGCCGGCGAGCGGACCGCTATTCATCCAGCGCAGGTCGTTGGCGACCTTCATCAGGCTGACGGCGATGGTCTTGAGCTGCCCCGAGAGCTCCACCGCCGTGTCCTGGGAAGCGAGCGCCTCGAAGTAGTTGCGCGCCGGCGTGAACGGTATCCCTGTCAGCTCCGCGAGCACCTCGCAGAAGCGGGCGCCAAAGTCAGGATGCGCGTTGATGCCGGTGCCGACCGCGGTGCCGCCCTGTGCCAGCGCCAGCAGGCGAGGCTCGGTGGAGCGCAGCCGCGCGATGCCGTTCTCGATCTGCGTGCGCCAGCCGGAAAGCTCCTGCCCCAGGGTGACGGGCATCGCGTCCATGAGGTGCGTACGGCCGGTCTTCACCACCGCGCCGACCTCGCGCTCCTTCGCGGCGAGCACGGCGCACAGGTGCTCCAGGGCCGGGATCAGCTCGCGCCGCACTCCGAGGGCCGCGGCCACGTGGATGGTCGTCGGGATCACGTCGTTGCTGCTCTGGCTCATGTTGACGTGATCGTTGGGATGCACCGCCTTGCCGAGGCGCCGCGTAGCGAGCGTCGCGATCACCTCGTTGGCATTCATGTTCGTGCTGGTGCCGGAGCCGGTCTGGAAGACATCGATCGGAAAATGCGCATCGTGCTTGCCGGCCGCCACTTCGGTCGCCGCCGTATCGATGGCGCCCGCGGTCTCGGCGTCGAGTAGCTGCAGGCGCGTGTTGGCGCGGGCGGCGGCTTGCTTGACGAGCCCGAGCGCGCTGATGAAGGCACGCGGCATCGCCAGGCCGCTGATCGGGAAATTCTCCACGGCGCGCTGCGTCTGCGCGCCCCAGAGCGCATCCGCGGGCACCTTCAGCTCGCCCATGCTGTCGCGCTCGATTCGAAAGGAATTCGGCATGCGTCCGCTCCAAAGCTCGTGTGCGTTATGATAGCGCATGGCCGATTCCCGCCCGGATTCTCTTGACCCCGATTCGTTTGCCGCGGTTGCCGCGCTCTCGCCCGTCGATGGCCGCTATCGGGCGGCCACGGAGCCGCTGCGGGATCTTCTCACCGAGGCGGGCCTCATCCGCGAGCGCGTGCGGGTCGAGGCAGCGTGGCTGCTGCATCTCGTCGCGGCGGTGCCGCAGCTCGCCGGCGCCGCTCTGGCTCCGCCCGCGATTGCGTGCGCGTCCGGGCTTGCGCGCTCGCCGGATGCCGACTGCGCGCGGGCGGTGAAGACCATCGAGGCGGTCATCAATCATGACGTCAAGGCGGTCGAGTATTACGTGCGCCAACAGCTCGCGGCCGCGGGGGCGAGCGAAGCCTCTCTCGAGCTCGTGCATTTCGGCTGCACCTCGGAGGACATCAACAATCTGAGCTACGCGCGACTCCTCGGAGAGGCGCGCCGGCGCATGCTCGGCACGCTCGCGCAACGTACGGAGGAGCTTGCCGTCCTCGCCCGCCGCGAGGCTGACGTGCCGATGCTCGCGCGCACGCACGGTCAGCCCGCCAGCCCGACGACACTCGGCAAGGAGGTCGCCAACTTCGTCGCGCGCTTGCGGCGCGCGGAGCGGCGCTGGAGCTCCGTGGAGATCCTCGGCAAATGGAACGGCGCAGTGGGGAACTTCAATGCCCACCGCGCGGCGCTTCCCGGCGTCGACTGGCCGGCCGTGAGCCGCGGCTTCGTCGAGTCCCTGGGCCTGACATGCAACACCTACACGACTCAGATTGAGCCGCACGACTGGATTGCGGAATACTGCGATGCGGTCGCCGCGACCAACATCGTGCTGCTCGATCTCTGCCGCGATTTCTGGGGTTACATCTCCCTGGGCTATCTCAAGCAGCGCGCCGCCGCGGCTGAGGTGGGCTCCTCGACCATGCCGCACAAGGTCAACCCCATCGACTTCGAGAATGCCGAAGGCAATCTCGGCATCGCCAATGCGCTGCTGCGTCACTTCGCCGACAAACTGCCGATCTCCCGCTGGCAGCGCGACCTCACCGACTCCACCGTGCTGCGCAATCTGGGCGTCGCGCTCGGCCACACGTTGGTTGCCTGGCGTGCGTTGGGCCGTGGCCTCGGCAAGGTGGACGCGGACGCCGCAGCGCTCGCGTCTGATCTGGAGGGAGCATGGGAGGTACTCGGAGAGGCCGTTCAGACCGTACTGCGCGCAGCTGGCATACCGGGCGGCTACGAGCGCCTCAAAGAGCACACACGTGGACGCGCTATCGATGAGCGTGCGCTGGCAGAGCTGATCGACAGCCTCCCCCTGTCCGCTGAAGAAAAGCGTCGGCTAAAGACGCTGCGACCGCTCGATTACACCGGCCTCGCGGCCCGCCTGGCCCGCGAAATATGACAAATATTGCGCGAAAACTGAGAACCACAGCTCGGTTTTAACTCATTCAGGCCTGCTAAGCGCCTGAATTCGTGATGGATTCGACAAGCACTGGGTGAGGGACCTCACTAAGATCCCCAAGCCTGTCCAAGTTGCAGGCGACGACAACAGCGCCACTCGTGGCTGAATACGGGGAACTCGAACGTAATGGCGCGCTGGCCCAGCTGGCCAACGCGCGCTACTCGCCGGAATCGAATACCGGCAAGAGCGGCGGCGCGCGCGCCGCCCGCGGCATGGAAATGCTCACCGTGCTCACGACGCTGACGGAAGTGCGCGGCGCGGTATGCCAGGTGGCCGCCTCGGCGCAACGCCTCATCTCCATCTACACCCCCGATCTCGAGCCCGATCTCTACGACCAGACAGCCTTTCTGGACGTGATCAAGCACTTCGTGCTCGCGCGCAGCTTCGCCAAGGTCCGCGTGCTGCTCGCCGAGCCGACCCGCGTCATGCGTGACAGCAACCGGTTCGTTGCCATGGGACGGCGCCTGTCGAGCTGCATCGACATCCGCTACGTGGCGGCGGAAGCCCGCCAGCGGGCTTCGGCCTACCTCATCGCCGATGACCGCGCCATCGTTTATCGGATGCGCTCCGACACCTGGGACGGTGTCGCGGACATCAACAACCCGCCCGTCGCGCGGCTCTATCTGCAGGAATTCGACCACATCTGGGACTCGAGCGCGCCTGAGCACGGGCTGCGCGCGGTCCGCCGCGGGTAAGAACCAGCCTCCCCGGCCGACGGAATATAATTCCGTCCATGCCCACCCCCGAGATCACCGTTGCCGCCGTCACGGAGAAGGACGGCCGCTTCCTCGTCGTCGAGGAGCGAATCGACCGTCGCCTCGTCATCAATCAGCCCGCTGGCCACGTCGAGCCCGGCGAGACACTCCTCGAAGCCATCATACGCGAGGTGCGCGAGGAGACCGCCTGGCTCTTTACGGCCAGGGAACTGGTCGGCGTGTACCTCTGGCGCCGCCCGGACACCGGGCGCATGACGAAGCGGTTCACCTTCACCGGCGCCGTCACCGATCACCGGCCGACTCAGCCCCTGGACGACGGCATCGTTACCACGCATTGGCTGACGCAGGCGGAGCTCAAGGGCCGCGAGCCTCAGCTGCGCAGCCCTCTGGTGTTGCGCTGCATAGACGATTACCTGACCGGGCAGCGCCAGCCACTTGCTGCCGCTGCGGCACTCGACCTCGGCTCCGCGCTCGAGTTCGCCGCGGTGGCGGTCTGAGCATCGGCTGCGCCGCATGAGCAATCGAGTCATTGTTGGCCTCTCGGGCGGCGTCGATTCGGCCGTCGCGGCCCTCCTCCTCAAGGAAGAGGGCCGGGAGGTCCACGGGCTTTTCATGAGCAACTGGGAAGAGGACGATGACGGCTATTGCACCGCGGCGCGGGATTTCCAGGACGCGCGCGCGGTAGCCCGGGAGCTGGGCATTCCGCTGCACAGGGTGAGCTTCGCGGCCGAGTATCGCGAGCGTGTGTTCCAGCATTTCCTCGCGGAGCATCACGCCGGCCGCACCCCGAATCCCGATGTGCTCTGCAACCGCGAGATCAAGTTTGGCGTCGCTCTGCGCTACGCGCGGCGGCTCGGCGCCGAGCGGTTCGCCACCGGACACTACGCGCGCATCGTGCGAGGCCCGATGGGCGCCGAGCTGCACAAGGCGTGCGATGCCGCCAAGGACCAGAGCTATTTCCTGCATGCGGTGGCGATGAGCGAGCTGGCCGCAACGCTGATGCCCGTTGGCGAGCTCGACAAGAGCACCGTGCGCGAGCGCGCGCGCCAGGCGGGATTGCCGGTGTTCGACAAGCCCGACAGCACCGGTATCTGCTTCGTCGGCGAGCGCCCGTTTCGTGAGTTTCTCGGCCACTTCCTCGCCGATTCCCCCGGTCCGATCGAGTCGGTCGACGGCGAGCGGCTGGGCGTGCACCGGGGGCTGGCCTTCTACACCTTGGGACAGCGTGAGGGCCTGGAGATCGGCGGCCGCTCCGGCCGCGCGGAGCTGCCCTGGTTCGTCGCGCGCAAGGACGCGGCCAGGAATGCCCTGATCGTGGTGCAGGGTCACGATCATCCGCTGCTGCTCAGCGCGGCGCTGACGACGGGCCCCATGCATTGGCTCGGCGAGCCGCGTGGCGAGCCGTTCCCCTCCTCGGTGAAGGTGCGTTACCGGCAGACGGATCAGCCGGCCTTGATCGAGCCGCGGATCGAGGGTGGCATGCGGATCGCCTTCGAGACACCGCAGCGGGCAGTCACTCCCGGTCAGTATGCGGTGGTGTATGAGGGTGACAGGTGCCTGGGCGGCGCTGTGATCGAATGCACCGAGCCTGTCACCGGACCCTATATAATCCGCACCGCTCGTAAGACGGAGAAAGTCCCCTCATGACGAACAGCTTCAAGGCGCAGTCCCGCCTCACGGTCGGCGATCGCTCGTACGAGATCTGGAGCCTGGCGGCCCTGCCGCGCGAGAAGGTGGCGCGGCTGCCGTACTCGCTCAAGGTGCTGCTCGAAAACCTGCTGCGCTTCGAAGATGGCGTCAACGTAACACGCAAGGACATCGAGGCGCTCCTCGCCTGGGATCCGGCGGCAACGCCCTCGTACGAGATCGCGTTCACCCCCTCGCGCGTCATCCTGCAGGACTTCACCGGCGTTCCCTGTGTGGTCGACCTCGCGGCCATGCGCGATGCGATCGTGCGCCTCGGCGGTGATGCGGAGCGAGTCAACCCCCTGGCGCCCGCCGAGCTCGTCATCGATCACTCCGTCCAGGTCGATGAGTACGGCACTCCCGGCGCCCTCGCCGCCAACACGCGCATCGAATTCGAACGCAACGTGGAGCGCTATTCGTTCCTCCGTTGGGGACAGTCCGCCTTCCGCAACTTCGCCGTCGTGCCGCCGAGCACCGGCATTGTGCATCAGGTGAACCTCGAGTACCTCGGCCGTGTCATCTTCGACGCGGAGAAGGACGGCAAGCAGAGTGCCTATCCTGACACGCTGGTCGGTACAGATTCGCACACGACCATGATCAACGGCCTCGGCGTCCTGGGCTGGGGTGTGGGCGGCATCGAGGCGGAGGCGGCCATGCTCGGCCAGCCGGTCACCATGCTGATCCCGCAGGTCATCGGCTTTCGGCTCACCGGACGGCTGAAGCCCGGCGCCACCGCCACCGACCTCGTGCTGACGGTCACGGAGATCCTGCGCAAGAAGGGCGTGGTCGACAAGTTCGTGGAGTACTTCGGTGACGGCCTCGCCTCGCTGCCGCTCGCCGACCGTGCCACCATCGCCAACATGGCGCCGGAGTACGGCAGCACCTGCGGCATCTTCCCCATCGACGAGGAGACCATCCGCTACCTGGAGCTCTCCGGCCGCCCGCGCGAGCGCATCGACCTCGTCATCGCGTACGCCAAGCACCAGGGTCTCTGGCGTAACCAGGGCGAGAAGCCGGCGCAGTACACCGACGTCCTCGAGCTCGACCTCGGCACCGTGGAGCCGAGTCTCGCCGGTCCCCGCCGTCCGCAGGACCGCGTGCCGTTGAGATCCGCCAAGAGCGCGTACGAGAGCAATGCCACGAAGGCCGCCGAGGAGCGCGCCACGCGCAACGCCGCCAGCAACGCCAATGCACAGGGCACCGCGAAAGTGACCGTGGACGGCTCGAGCTTCGAGCTGCAGGACGGCGCGGTGCTGATCGCCGCCATCACCAGCTGCACCAACACCTCGAATCCCTCGGTGATGTTGGGTGCGGGCCTCCTCGCCCGCAAGGCCCGCCAGCGCGGCCTCAAGGCCAAGCCATGGGTGAAGACCAGCCTCGCACCGGGCTCGCGCGTCGTGACCGATTACTTCAAGCGCGCCGGGGTTCTCGACGATCTCGCCGCGGTCGGCTTCGACCTCGTCGGCTACGGCTGCACCACCTGTATTGGCAACTCCGGGCCGCTCAAGCCGGAGATCTCCGCCGGCGTCAAGGCGGGCGACATCACGGCCTGCTCGGTGCTCTCCGGCAACCGGAATTTCGAGGGCCGGGTGCACCCGGAGGTGCGGATGAACTTCCTCGCCTCCCCGCCACTCGTGGTCGCATATGCCCTCGCTGGGACGCTCGATCGCGACCTCACGACGGAGCCCCTCGGCTCCGGCAGCGACGGCAAGCCGGTTTATCTCAAGGATGTCTGGCCAAGCGACAGCGAAGTGCAGGAGCTGCTCGCGCGCTCGATCGACTCGAAGATGTTCCAGCAGAGCTATGCCGGGGTGTTCGCGGGCGATGAGCACTGGAGCGGCATCAAGGTGCCCGCCGGCAAGCTCTACACCTGGGACGCGAAGTCGACCTACGTCAAGAACCCGCCCTACTTCGAGGGCATGAGCTCCACGCCGGCGGCGCTCAGCGACATTCACGATGCCAGGGCGCTCGCGGTCCTCGGCGACTCCGTGACCACCGATCACATCTCCCCGGCGGGCAACATCGCAAAGTCCAGCCCCGCCGCGCGCTATCTCGTCGAGCAGGGCGTGAAGCCCGCCGACTTCAATTCCTACGGCGCCCGCCGCGGCAATCACGAGGTGATGATGCGCGGCACGTTCGCCAACATCCGGCTGCGCAACCTGCTCGTGCCCGGCGTCGAGGGCGGCGTGACGGTTCATCTGCCGAGCGGCGAGCAGACTTCGATCTACGATGCCGCCATGCGCTACAAGACGGAGCGCACGCCGCTCATCATTCTCGCCGGGCGCGAATATGGCACAGGATCCTCGCGCGACTGGGCGGCCAAGGGGACCATGCTTCTCGGCGTGCGCGCCGTCATTGCCGAGAGTTTCGAGCGCATCCACCGCTCCAATCTCATCGGCATGGGCGTGGCGCCGCTGCAATTCCAGGCGGGTGAGAGCGCGAAATCCCTCGGCCTCACCGGCCGCGAGGTGTTCGAGATCACGGGGCTCGCCAGCGGCGATGCGAAGGAAGTCGCCGTGAAGGCAACGCCTGCTGACGGCGGCAAGGCCATCACCTTCAAGGCGCGTGTCAGGATCGATACGCCGAAGGAACGTGAGTACTACCGTCACGGTGGCATCCTGCAGTACGTGCTCCGCCAGCTCGTCGGCTCCGCCCGCGCAAGCTGAGGGGGCGGCATCCGGCGCACGCTCTGAGCAGAACACGTGCGTCTGGCTATATTCGACCTCGACGGGACTATCACGAGGCATGACACGCTCGCGCCGTACGCGCTCGGGTATGTCGTGCGCAAAAGGCCCTGGCGACTCCCCGCGCTGCTGCTCGTCCTGCCGATGCTCGTCGGCCACACGATCGGCCTCGTCGATCGCGGCGGCCTCAAGTCGGCCTTCATACGCGCCACTCTGGGCGGTTGTCGGCGCAAGGATCTCGAGCGCTGGACTGCCGCTTTCGTCGAGCGCCTGGTGGCGCGAGGCGTCTTCTCGCAGGCGCTGCAGGCCATCCAGGCGCACGCCGGCGCGGGTGATCACCTCTTCCTCTTGAGCGCGAGCACCGACCTTTACGTGCCGGCCATCGCGCAGGCGCTCGGATTCCGCGAGGTCATCTGTACCGGGCTGCGCTGGGACGGCGAGCGCTTGGGCGGTAGGCTCTCGACGCCCAATCGGAGGGACGAGGAGAAAGCGCGTTGTGTTGCGGTGCTGCGGGCTCGCTATCCGGGCGTGCCGTCTGTGGCCTACGGCAATGCCGCAAGCGACATTCCGCACCTGAAGCTCGTCGAGCAGGGCGTGCTGGTCAACGGTTCGGCAGCCGCACGGCGTGTAGCGATGCAGGCGGGCATCAGGTGCGTTGACTGGCGTTGAGCGCGAGCCGTGCGCCCGCAGCCTACATCGATGTGCGGATCTGCCAGAGCTCCGGAAAGAATTTGAGCTCCAGCGCCTTGGCGAGATAGGACACCCCGCCCGTGCCACCCGTGCCGGGCTTGTAGCCGATGATCCGCTCCACTGTCTTCAAGTGGTGGCAGCGCCAGAGCTGGAACTTGTGGTCGAGGTCGACCAGGCGCTCGGCGAACTCGTAGAGATCCCAGTCCTTCTCGGCGTTGTGATAGACGCCGAGCCACGCGCCGGCCACCTGCTTGTTGGCCCGATACGGCTCGCTGAAGTCGCGCGTCAGGTAATCCTCGGGGATGCCGTAGCCGCGGCGGCTGAGGAGCCTCAGCGCCTCGTCGTAGAGCGAAGGGGACTCGAGCGCGCGCTGCAGCGCCTCATAGGCTTTGGGGTCGCGCTTGTGCACTTCCAGCATCTCGGCGTGCTTGTTGCCGAGGAGGAACTCGAGCATGCGGTACTGGAACGACTGAAAGCCGGACGAGCGCCCGAGGGCGTTGCGAAACGCCGAGTACTCGAACGGCGTCATCGTCGAGAGCACTTCCCAAGTGGAAATGAGTTGGGCCTGCACCCGCGAGATGCGCGCCAGCATCTTGAACGAAGGATCGAGCTCGTCGCGCCGCACGCACTCGAGCACGCCGCCGAGCTCGTGCAGCATGAGGCGCATCCACAGCTCCGAGGTCTGATGCACGATGATGAAAAGCATCTCGTCGTGCTCGAAGGAGAGCGGCTTCTGCGCATCGAGCAGCTTCTCGAGGTGCAGGTATTCGCCGTAGGAGAGCGAAGAGCCGAGGTCCCAATGGATGCTCTCGCCGCTCAGGTCCCGCCGCTCGGACTTGTCGTAGCGCTTGCTGCTCATGGCGCATCGTCCCAGAAGACCCAGTCCGGGACGCGCCGCCAGCCATCGAGCAGCTCTCTGTCGAGGGCGCGGTAGTCCGGACATTGACGCGCCACGCAGTGCCAGAACCGGCGCGAATGATTCATGTGCTGAGTATGGGCGAGCTCGTGGATCATGAGGTAGCGCACCACCACAGGTCGCTGGAAGAGCAGGCAACAATTGAGACTGATCGTGCCACGCGTCGAACAGCTTCCCCAGCGCGTGCGCTGTCGACGGATGAGCACACGCTCATAGCGAAAGCCGAGCTCGCGCGCACATTGAGCCAAAAGAGGGCCTAGAACCTGCCGCGCACGCTCCGTCAGCCAGCGCCGCAGCGCCTGCCGCGTCGATTGGCCGTTACCTATGCCGCCCGCGAGCGCCAGCAGGCCTGACGCCGAGGAGGCGATCCGTACCCGGCCCGCCCCGCCCGACAGATGAATCCGCCAGGTCTCCTCGCAGGCCGGCAGTGCGATCTGCGGCGGCGGGAAAGGAACCGGCGGCCCCGACCGGCGCCGCGCTTCCTCGCGCTTGCGCTCGATCCACGAGCGATGCCTCTCCAGGAAGTGCTCCACCGCGCGTGCCGAGGTCCTGGAGGGCACGACGACCTCCACTCGCCCGGTGTGAAAGACGCGGACGGTCAAGCGCCGCGCGCGCTGGCTCTCGCGGACGTTCCACCCTTCGGTGGCGTCCTTGTCGGACCATAACGGCAACTGGGACGTTACCATATTGGAAATCGTGTACCGTGGCGGCAATATCCCTCGCCGACCCATAATAGCAGTCGACGGCGCGGCTTACGTGGCGCGCCCGGCCAGGAGATGCCGTGCCCGAAGGCACACCGATCCTCGAAGTTCGCGATCTGGTCAAACAGTATCCCGGGGTGACCGCCGTGGACGGCCTCTCCTTCGCCGTCCCCAAGGGCATCTGCTTCGGGCTGCTGGGACCCAACGGCGCGGGCAAGACGACCACCATCGAGATCATGGAGGGAATCCTGCCGCCGAGCGCGGGCGCGGTGCATTATCGCGGCGAGCCGCTGGGGGCGCGGTTTCGCGAGGAGGCGGGCATCCTCTTCCAGAAGACCGCGCTGCAGGACTTCCTGACCGTGCGCCAGAGCGTGACGCTCTTTCGCGGCCTCTACGAGCGTGGCCTCGATGTCGAGGAAGTACTGCGCCTCTGTGCGCTCGACAAGCTCGCGGGCCGCGACAACCGCAAGCTCTCGGGCGGGCAGCAGCAGCGCCTGCTGCTCGCGATCGCACTGGTGAACGATCCGCAGGTGCTGTTCCTCGATGAGCCGACGACCGGGCTCGATCCGCAGGCGCGGCGCAACTTCTGGGATCTGGTCGAATCGATCAAGGCGCGGCGCAAGACCATCATCCTCACCACGCACTACATGGAGGAGGCGCAGCTGCTCTGCGAGGAGATCGCGATCATGGACCGTGGCCGCATCATCGCGCAGGGGCCGCCGCAGCGGTTGGTGCGCGAGCACTTCGCCGAGGTGCTGCTCGAGTTGCCGCGGCAGGAATTTCCCGATGCCGCGCGGCAGCTGCCGCTGAAGCTCATCGATGCCCGCGACCGCGTGGAGATCAGCACTGACGATCTCGACGGCACGCTGCGGATACTCATGGAGGCGCACGTGCCGCTGAAAAATCTGAGCATCCGCCCGGCGAACCTCGAGGATCTCTTCCTCGACCTCACGGGCAAGGAGCTGCGCGCTTGATCAAGCGACTCCTTTCCGTCTGGCATGCGCGCAATCTCGAGTTCCTGCGTGACCGCCCGACGCTCATTTTCACCCTGCTTCTGCCCGTGGGCATCGTGATCGGCATGGGATTCGTCTTCGGCGGGCCGCCGCAGGCGCTCTTCAAGGTGGGGGTCATCGGTAGCGCCACGGCATCCGCGGCCAATCCTTTCCTCCACGAGCGCTACGTGCAGCCCGTGCCCGTCCAGGACGCAACCGCGGGTCTTCCCAAAGTGACTCACCAGCAGATCGACCTGCTCCTCGATCTCGATGGCCCGGTGCGCTACTGGGTCAACACCGATTCCCCCAAGGGCTACATCGCCGAGAAGCTGCTCATCGCCGTCGATCCCGGTGCCCGGCGCCAGCCGGTCACGGGGCAGGCAATCCCCTACGTCGACTGGCTCTTCCCGGGAATTCTGGCGATGAACATGATGTTCAGCTGCCTCTTCGGCGTCGGCTATGTCGTGTTGCGATACCGCAAGAGCGGGTTTCTCAAACGCCTGCACGCGACACCGCTCAGTGCGTTCGAGTTCCTCACGGCGCAGGTACTCTCACGCCTGAGCATCATCATCTTCGTGACCGTGGTGCTTTACGTCGGGATCGGCGCCTTCCTCCACTTCCACAGCGCCGGCAGCGTCGCCCTCCTCCTCCTCATCGCCGTGAGTGGCTCGTTGTCGATGATTGCCCTCGGCCTCACGATTGCCGCCCGCTTCGGCAGCGAAGAGGTCGTGGGCGGCCTGCTGAACCTGCTCACCTGGCCGATGATGCTGCTCTCGGGCGTCTGGTATTCGATCGAGGGCTCGCCCCGCTGGGTGCAGTGGCTGGCGGACATCTTTCCGCTGACTCACATCACGAACGCCGCGCGTGCCGTAATGCTCGACGGCGCTGGCATTCAACGGATCGCACCCAACCTCATTTATCTCGTGGCAACGACCTTCGTGTTCCTCGCCTTCGGCGCGTGGTCGTTCAAGTGGAGAGTGGATTGACATCACCGATGCGCTTTTGCAGCGACAACACCGCGACCGTCTCGACGGAGATCCTGGAGGCCATCGCGGCCGCCAACCGTGACCTCGCGATCCCGTACGGCGAAGACCCGTGGACGCAGCGTCTCGATGAAGTGCTCGGCCACTTCTTCGGCGCGGACGTGCGTGCGTTCCCGGTTGCAACCGGCACCGCCTCGAACTGCCTGGCTCTCTCTACCCTGACGCCGCCCTACGGCGCCATCTACTGCCATCCCGAGGCGCACATCGTGACCGACGAAGCCGGCGCGCCAGGTTTCTTCACGGGCGGTGGGCAGCTCGAGCGGATCGAGGGCGAGCACGCCAAATTCAGCGCTGAGGCACTCGCCGCGACGCTCGACGGTCACACGGTCTCGGTGCACGGCGTTCAGCCGGCGGCGGTATCGATCAGCCAGGCGACCGAGTTCGGCACTGCCTATCGGCCAGCCGAGGTTGCGGCCATCTGCGATGTCGCGCACGCCCACGGGCTTCACGTCCACATGGACGGCGCACGCTTTGCCAACGCCGTGACATTCCTCGGCTGTCATCCGGGCAATGTCACCTGGCGTGCGGGAGTCGATGTCCTGTCGTTCGGCGCGACCAAGAACGGTGCCCTCGCGGCCGAGGCGGTGGTGTTCTTCCACCTCGGGCTGGTGCGGGACTTCGAGCTGCGGCGCAAGCGCTCCGGTCATCTGCTGTCGAAGTCACGGTTCGTCGCGGCACAGCTTCTGGCGTATGTGGAGTCGGGAGTCTGGCGCCGCAACGCGGAGCGCGCCAACATGCACGCGCGGGCCATCGGCAAGGCGGCCGGCACGCGCCTGCTGCATCCGGTGGAGGCGAACGAGGTGTTCCTCAACCTTGGCGACCCGGGCAAGGCGTCCCTGCAGGCGGCCGGCTTTGAATTCTACGATTGGGGATCGCCCGTCTCGGGCACGGCGCGCCTGGTGACGACCTGGGATCAGGATGAGCGCCACGTCGCGGCACTGTGCGCGGCGTTGACAGCAATCTAGCTCAGGAGGCCGCATGGCCGCACGAGAGTCCCGCATGCTGGTGCTCGGTACGCCGGCTCCCGATTTCACCCTCGCCGATCCGAGCGGCAAGCGCTTCGCGCTGCGCGACTTCACCGGCTCCAACGGGCTCCTGGTCGCTTTCATCTGCAACCACTGCCCGTTCGTCAAGCACCTGCTCGAGGGGTTCGTCGGGTTCGCGCGCGAGTACGGCCCCAAGGGCATAGCGATCGTCGCAATCAACCCCAACGACGCCGTCGCGCATCCGGAGGACAATGCCGAGAACATGGTGCGCATCGCCGCTCAGAAAGGATTCACCTTCCCCTATCTCGTCGATGACACCCAGGCAATCGCCAAGGCGTACCAGGCGATCTGCACGCCGGACTTTTTCCTGTTTGACTCGGCGCGCAAGCTCGTCTACCGCGGTCAGTTCGATGCGAGCCGGCCCGGCAACAGCCAGCGCGTCACCGGCAGCGACCTGCGCTTCGCCGCGGATGCACTGCTGGCGGGGAAGATTCTCGGCGAGCAGGCGCCGAGCATCGGCTGCAGCATCAAATGGAAGCCGGGTCAGGCGCCCGAGTGGGCGTAGCGGCAATCAGCGCCTGTAGACCACTGGGGGCTCGTGCACCGCTGCACGGAAGGGATTAGAGACGCGCACACGGCCATACAGCCTGCCGTCCTCGAAATCCTCCGACCAAATCGGATCCAGGCCGCGCTCGTCGGCATAGGCCCAGAGGTGTGCATCGAACCAGGAGAGCCTATACAGAGCAGCACCCCGGAGCGCTGTTCGCAAAGTCGTCTCGGTCGGATAGACGACGGGGAACTGCATCAGCAAATCCTCCGCCTCGCGGTGCGCTTCGTCGAGAGTCAGGAGGGGCGCTTTGCCCGCAACTGGCCGCGTGACGGCAGCCACAAACTCCACCAACACCTGATGAGCGAGAACGAGGGACCGATCTGCGGCTCCGCTGCGCAGCAGTTCCGTCGCGCGCACCTGCTTCAGCGGAAACCGCGGATCGTAACGGTAGACCAGAATGTTGGTATCAAGGAGGCCGGCCACGCGGATAGAGCTCCTCGCGAGTCCAGCCCCGGTCCTTCGCTGCGCCGTGTTGCACGTTGGCTTGTCGCTTTTCCTGACGGCGTGTCGCCTCATCGAACTGGCGCAGGCGCTCCTCAGGCGAGAGCGCCGGCGTGTTCGAGCCGGCGGGTCGAATCGCGATGGACTCCCCAGCGGCGACAATCTCTACCTCATCACCCACGCGGATACCGTACGCATCCACCAGGCGCTTGGGCAGCGTGATCTGAAACTTGCCAGTGACGCGGGTCATTGGCAGTCATACTGCCGCAGGTCAAGGATTTCGTCAAGGAATATTCCTTGACGACTTTACAGCTCCCGTAGGCCGTCCGTAACCGCCATGCGTGCGGCGCGTACGGCGGGGAAGAGTCCGCCCAGGAAGCCGATGGCGAGCGCCCACTTGAGGCCGCTTGCGATCAACGCCGGCGTCACCCGGAACTCGAAGACCACCTGACTGAAGTTGGCTCCGATCGTCGAGGCGGTGTAGTTGTCGAACAGCAGCCAGGCGATGCCGGCGCCGATCAGACCGCCGCCAATGGCGAGCAGCAGGGTCTCGATGAGGACCGACACGACCACCGGCGCTCCTCTGAAGCCGATGGCCCGCAGTGTCGCGATCTCGCGCGTGCGCGTCGCCACGGCGGCATACATGGTATTGAGAGCCCCGAAGAGCGCACCGATCCCCATGATCACCGCAACCGTCGTGCCGAGCACGCGTATGACTTTACTCAGCCCTTCGGACTGGGCGTCGTAGTACTTGCGGGTCGTCTGCACATCGAGCTTCAGCTGCGGATCGGTCTTGATCGCCGTCTTGAATGCGTCGAAGGCCTTTGCATTCTGCAGCCGCACCGTGACCGAGCTCGAGCTGCTGCCGCGGTGATAGGTGGTGGCGACCACGTTGGTGTCGGCCCAGAACTCGGAATTGTGCGAATCGCCGGAGTCGAACCAGCCCACCACGGTCCAGGGTTCATTGTTCAAGTCGAGCGTCGAGCCGATGTCGGAGTGCGCGAACTCGCGCGCCGCCTCCTTGCCCACGATGAGCTCGCGCAGGCCAGGACTGAAACGGCGCCCGGCGATGATCCGCAGCCGCGGATTGAGCTGCCACACCTCGTCACCGACTCCCCGGATCTCGACGTTGGCATCCGCGCTGCTGCCCTTCTTCGGGATCGCCGCCGCCACCACGGTCTCCGGCGAGGCAATCGGTACGCCCTTCGCATCCCGCTTCACCTGCGGCTCCTGCGACACGACGACGAGGGAATCGTGGTCCACCACGGAGTTGATTTCCGTCTGCGATCCGGCGCGTAGCACGATCGCAGTGTCGTCACTACCAGTTTGCTGCAGCGTGGCACTGAACCCTTCCGCCATGGCGAGCAGCGCGACCAATACGCCTACCACGCCCGCGATGCCGATGACTACCACGGACGACGATCCGAGCCGCTGCGAAATAGTGCTGAGGGCCACGGCAGTGGCCGACCATGCCTGACGGCCCGTGCGCGTGAGCGCGAGCCATGCGATGAGAACTACGACACCGACGAGGATCGTCCAGGCGGGAAGCGCCACCAGCACGACTACCGGCACGACTGTCGCGACGATCAACAGGAGAACGAATCCGATCTTGCGCCACATAGGTCCTCTCCTCACCGTCCCGCGAGGGCATCCACGATCCGCAGCCGCATGCCACGGCGCGCCGGCAGCGCGCCGACCAGGAGCCCTATGGCTGCCATGAGGCCGAGCCCCAGCAGCCAGCTGGAGAGGCCCACCGGCAGCATCGGGACCGGGAGCCGCGCCCGGATCAGACTCACGGCGAGGTCCGCCAGCGCCATCCCCACCGCACCGCCGAGCAGCAGCAACAGCACCGACTCGGCGAGCACCAGCCCGAGCACGCTGCGGTTCGAGAAGCCGACCGTCTTCAGGATCGCGAGCTCCGGGATGCGCTCCCGTACGGCCTGCGCCATGGTGTTGCCTGTGAGCAGGATGAGCGTGAAGAACACCGCGCCCATGATGGAGCCGACGATCAGGCCGATGTCGGCGAACTGACTGGCGAAGGACGCCTGGAAAGCATCCTCGCTCTGCGACTTTGTCTCGTGGTCGGAATTGGCCGAGATCGCATCGATCGCCTGCGCCACGCGGTCGGCATCCTTGGGTTGCGCGATCTTCACGATGTACCAGCCGACATTACCGCCGCCAAACTCGGTGGCCTCGTCGAAGTATTTCCAGTGGAAGAAGAACGCCTGCTCCTGCTGCCGCTGCTTGGTGTTTTCGAGGTGATAGATGCCGGTCAGGATGAAGGTCCAGGTGTTCACGCCGCCCTTCTGCGGAAAGATCGTGGCCTGGAGCGGAATCTGATCGCCGATCTTCCAATGAAACTTGCTCGCCAGAGCCTGACCCGCGATGACACCCGTGCGGGTATCCTGCCATGTGTGCAGCTCGGCCGCGGGCAGCTTGAACTCCGAATAGACGTCGAAGAAGTTGGGCGCCACCGCCTCGTTGGCGAAGAAGTTCTTCGGATCCTGGTAGATGCCGCCGAACCAGTTGGCGTAGGTCACTTCGGCCACACCCGGTATCGCCTGGATGCGCATCTGCAGGCTTTGCGGCAGGGCCACCATGAAGCTGACCTTGGAGATGGTGATCAGGCGGCTTGCGCCGGCGACGCTGTGTCCGGCGGCCGAGAAAGCATCGCGCACCGAATTGAGCAGGCCAAAGAGGAGAAACGCCGCCAGCACGGAGAGCAGCGTGAATAGGGTGCGGGTCTTGCGCCGGAAGAGCGCGGACCACACGAGATGGAGGTATTTCATCTGATCTCTCCGCGGCGGAAACCTCGCCGTTCGGGGCGAAGAAGAGCCGCGCTCTCGGTCCCTCTCGCGGGTGTACAGTGACCTCGAACGAGACGTATCGACTGGCGTCGCCGAGTAACGCTGTCAAGGACGTTGCACATACACTTCACTCGAATATGGTTCCACTTCTGACACTAAAGACGATAGATTGCGTACGTGAACTTCCCAGGAAAATTCGGCGTCCTGGTTGTCGACTTTGCGCATTCCAACTACCCTGTCGCCATGGTGCTTACGTACCGCAGCTTCTATCCCAGCTCCACTATAAGGCCATTAGGCATGGGGTTGAATACGTCGAGGTTGATGAGTGATCGACCACGAAGGTCTGTTCCGCGTGCGCTGCACGCGGCGGCCCACAAGGCCGAAAGGACCTCGTAGTAAGAGAGCGGATCTGTGGCGGCTGTCGTGCCTGGCATGTTCGGGACATCAACTCTGCCATCAATATCCTCGTCTCGGGCCGGAACGTCGGCCTCCAGCGGACGGAAATCCCCTCGCTTCAGTGAGGGGAAGACGTTAAGAGGCTGCGACCTCCGCACCCGCCGACGCGTCCACCAGCGTTCCTTTGTCGAGATGCAGTGTATGGGTCGCGTACTCGGCGGCCTTCGGATCATGCGTCACCATCACGATGGTCTTCCCATGCTCGCGATTGAGGCGCTGCAGCAGCGTCAACACTTCCACGGCCGACTGCCGGTCGAGATCGCCAGTTGGCTCATCGCAGACCAGCAATGCCGGGTCGGAGACGATCGCGCGCGCGATGGAGACGCGCTGCTGCTGTCCGCCGGAAAGCTCGCCAGGCTTGTGCGCGCCGCGGTCGGCGAGACCGACGAGCTCGAGCGCCACTGCCGCATGGCTGCGGCGCTTGGCGGCCGGCAGCTTGGTGAGCAGCAGCGGCAACTCCACGTTCCTCGTCGCCGAGAGCATGGGCAGCAGGTTGTAGAACTGGAAGACGAAGCCGACGTTCGAGGCCCGCCAGCGGGCGAGCTCGCTCTGCCCTAGCTGGTCGATCCGCCGCCCGGCCACGGCGATCGTGCCGTCAGTGGGGGAGTCGAGGCCGCCGATCAGGTTGAGGAGCGTCGTCTTGCCCGAGCCCGAGGGTCCCATCAACGCCAGGAAGTCCCCCTGGGCGATGTCGAGATTGACGTGGTGCAGCACCTCGATCTTCTGTCGGCCACGGGTGTACACCTTGCTCAGATTGTGGATCTCGATCAGCGAGCTCATAGCAAATCACTCCCCTAGCGGCGGCGCAAGAATCCCGTATCGAGGGCCCTGCCCCAAGTGCGGTTTATCACCAGTTGATGTGACAGTTGTCACCCGGGCCATCCCTACCCATTGTCGGACTTCACCGTGATGCGCGAGCCATCATCGAGACGCGCGGGAGGCGATCGCACCACGGCGGCGCCACCAGCGATGCCCTGCACTGCCCGAAGATCGCCTTCACTCGTGCCCGCCGTCACGGACGCCTCATGCACCTTGTCTCCCTGGACCAGGAATACGACCGCGTGACCGTCGCGCTGCACGACGGCAGAGGAAGGTACCCATACCGTACCTGCGGGGAGCGAGCTGGCAGCGGCGCTGCCCCCTGACTGGCCCGACGACTCCTGCAGAAACGACACGCGCACGCCCATGTCCGGCAGGATGCGCGGATCGAGCTTCTCGAAGGCAACGCGCACCTTCACGGTCGCCTTGCTCCTGTCGGCCGTCGGCACGATGGCGATCACGTGCGCCGGGATGTTCCAATCGGAATAGGCATCGAGCACCGCGACGGCGGGTTGGTTCGGTTGCACCCGCTGGATATAGGCTTCATTCACATCGACGTCGACCTCGAGGGAGCTCATGTCGACGATGGTCGCGACGCCCGCCGCCTCGAAGGTGCCACCGCCGAAAATGGGCGAGATGAAGTCACCGGCCTGTGCGGCTTTGGCGATCACCACCCCTGAGAACGGCGCCTCGACCACGCTGTAATTCTCCTGCACCCGCGCCGCCTGCACGCCGGCCTGCGCCGACTCGACCTGGCGCTGCTGCGTCTTGACTTGCGCGGCCGTCGTGACCGCTTGTGTCTGGGCGGTCTCGTAATCCTGCTCCGACACCAGATGCTGACCGATGAGCGCCGCATCGCGGGCGAAATCGCGCCGGTACTGAGAGAGCTGCACCTGGTACTGGCTCAACTGCGCCTTTGCCGCCGCCAACTGTGCATTGGCCTGGTCCAGATTGGCGCGCTGCGCGCTGTCGTCCAATCGCGCCAACACCTGCCCGCGGCGAACGTGCTGACCTTCGTCGAAGTAGACGTGGGAGAGCTGTCCGGCAATCTGCGACGAGACCGTCGCCTCGCGCTCCGCTGTCACGTAGCCCGTGGCCTGCAGGATTGCAGCCGGTGCGCCACCGGCGGACACCGCAACCGCCGTCGCCTCGCTCACCTCGATCGCGCTATTGCGCATGTACATGAGCGCCGCTGCGGCGGCGATCACGATTGTCACGATGGCGACCGCCAGCCACCATTTGCCGTGGCTGGCAGCCGTCTCCTCACGCTCGGCGCGATCGATCCGCAGCTGATGGATGAGTTGAGCCTTGTCGGAATCGGGTGACATGCGCTTCAGCGCCCCCTACTGGACCGGAAATTCCCCTATCGGATACGGCACCCGCTCGGTGACGAACGTCAGGTACTCGATGATCTGCGTAGTATAACGCGCCAGTCCGCCGCCGAAACGCGCCAACTCAATGCTCGCCCGGCCGGAGGATACCCGCACCAGCACCTGCGCGATCGCGGTGACCGCGAGCGTCCAACTCACGATCCAGAACACGACCGCGAAGAGGAGCATGTAGAGAATGCGCACGCCGAGATCAGGCGGCGGCGCGACCGTTTGCGGTACGCCACTCATTGGATCCCACCCCCTCCCCCTGCCAAGAATGTTATCCCGAGACGATCTCCGCCATCAGCCGTCTCGCCTGCGTGAACTGCGGCGCGACGAGCAGAGCCCGCTCGAGCACGTTGCGCGCGGCGAGCGGCTCGCCGCGCGTGAGATAGTCCTGCGCCATGTAGGTGAAGGCATCGGCGGCGCCCCACCCGGGCAGTCCCGGGACCGGCGGTCCCTGGCGCTCGAACGCCGACACCGCACGCTCCATCAATGCGAAGGCCTGTTGAGTGTCGCCGCCGTAGAAAACGGGCCGCTCGCCGGTAGCCAGGGCGCCGAGGAGCAGCACGCGCGGGTTGTGCGGCGCCAGCTTCAGTGCCTTCTCGAGGCGCGCCCGGCTCATCGGCGCCGCGAGCGGCGAGCGCCAGGGATCGAGGTTGCTTTGCAGCGCGAGACAGGCCGACTGCAGCGCGAGCGCCTCGGCGGAGCCGGTATCGATCACGAGCACCCGGTCGAGGCGGTCGACGCATTGCTGCGTGAACGGCCAGGCGCGCACCTCGTCGGTGCGCGCGAGCAGCGCAAGCCTGTAGGCAACGAGCGCGCTGTAATAATTTCGCCATTCCTCATCGCTGGCGCCGGCCGCACCGTCAGTGACCGAGAGCGAGCCGGCTAGAGCGATGAGACTCGCCGCATCCTGCTGGAAGTAGCCGCTCTCGATGCGACGCTCGATATGCAGCCAGTAGGCGTCCGACTGCGCCACGGGCACAGAGGCCGCCGCGGGGGACGAAGGGCCCGCGATCGCCGTCGTGACGGCCAGCAAGCCGATGAGCAGGGCCGGCACGAGCCATGCCCCGGGCCGCAAGCCGCCCCCTTCAGTAGAATGCGCCGCAACCATGGTCCAGAACGATACCACAGGGACAGCGGCCACCGCGCCTTCCGGGCAGCCTCCCCCGGAGCCGATCCGGGTGGCGCCGCTCATCGACATCGGAATCAATCTGGCGCACGACAGCTACGATGCCGACCGCGGTTCCGTGATTGCGCGCGCCGAGGCCGCGGGTGTCGTGCAGATGATCGTCACCGGCTCCTCCGCTGCCAGCTCGCGGCAGAGCATCTCGCTTGCCCGGCAACATCGCGGCATGCTCTTCGCGACCGCGGGTGTGCATCCGCATCACGCGACGGAGCTGACGTCGACGGTCCTCGCCGAGCTCGGCGAGCTGGCACTTGCAGCGGAGGTCGTCGCAATCGGGGAATGCGGGCTCGACTACTTTCGCAACTACTCGCCGCGCGAGGCGCAGCGGGATGCCTTTCAGCGCCAGCTCGAGCTCGCTGCGCGCTGCGGCAAGCCCGTGTTCCTGCACCAGCGCGAGGCGCACGAGGATTTCATCGCCATCCTGCGCGAGCACTGGCCGGCGCTCGCAGGCGGCGTGGCGCATTGCTTCACCGGCGGCGCCGCGGAGCTCGAGTGTTATCTCGAGCTCGGCCTTGGGATCGGCATTACCGGTTGGATCTGCGATGAGCGGCGCGGGGCCCACCTGCTCGAGCTCGTGCGGCGCATCCCTCACGATCGGCTGCTCCTCGAGACGGATGGCCCTTACCTGCTGCCGCGGGACCTGCGACCGAAGCCCGCCTCGCGGCGCAACGAGCCGGTGTATCTTCCACACATCGCCGCCGTCGTGGCCCGCGCACGCGCCCAGCCAGCCGAGTCGCTGGCGCGAGCGAGCACGGAGGCGGCACGGCGGCTCTTCCGCCTACCTCGGATCGAGTCTAGTAAAATTGCCTAAGCACCAGGAATATCATGAGAAACCGCGTGGATCTCGAGCAATTGCGTAGCGCCATCGCCGCCACCTGGCGCGGCTCCATCGTCGAGCGTCTCACCGCCTATGTGCGCATTCCGAACAAGTCGCCGATGTTCGATGCTTCGTGGGAGGCGAACGGTTACATGGACGCCGCGGCACAGCTCATGGCTGACTGGTGTCGCGCCCAACCCGTTCCCGGCATGCGCGTCGAGCTACGCAAACTTCCCGGCCACACACCGCTGCTCCTGGTCGACATCCCCGGTGAGCTCCCAGGCTCGGTGCTGCTCTATGGCCACATGGACAAGCAGCCCGAATTCACCGGCTGGCAGTCGGGTCTCGGCCCTTGGGAGCCGGTGCTGCGCGACGGGAAGCTCTATGGCCGCGGCGCCGCTGACGATGGCTACGCCGTCTTCAGCTCGCTCACAGCCATCGCCGCTCTCAAAGCGCAGCGCGTTGCCCTTCCGAGATGTGTGCTCCTCATCGAGGCATCCGAAGAGAGCGGCAGCATCGATTTGCCACCGCATCTCGAGGCGCTGGGCGACGCCATCGGCGACCCCTCGCTCGTGGTCTGCCTCGACGCCGAATGCGGTAACTACGATCAAGTGTGGTGCACGACCTCTCTACGCGGGAATCTCATCGGCCTCCTCCACGTGCGTGTGCTCGAGGAAGGAGTGCACTCCGGCATGGCTACCGGCATAGCGCCGACGCCGTTTCGTATCGTCGAGCAACTCATCGCCCGCCTCGAGAGCCCGATCAACGGTGGATTGATGCTCGAAGAGCTCTCGGTACCCATCCCGCAGGACCGGCGCGCGCAGATGGACGCTGCCGCACGCGTGCTCGGCCAATCAGTCGCCGGCAAGCTGCCATGGGCTTCCGGCGCGCATGCAGTCTCCAACGACCCCGTGGAGCTTCTCATCAACAGCACTTGGAAAGGAACGCTGGCGGTGACAGGCGCCGATGGAATGCCGCCGACGGCTTCGGCCGGCAACGTGCTGCTGCCCGCAATTACGCTGAAACTTTCACTGCGCCTGCCGCCGACGTGCGATCCCGCGCGCGCCGACCGAGCGGTGAAGGATGCGCTGGAGCGCAATCCGCCGTATGGAGCCCAGGTGCGATTCGAGTCAGGAGGATCCACGGCCGGGTGGAACGCCCCGGCGTTTGCGCCCTGGCTCGAGGAGTCGATCACCCATGCCTCGCGCCGGATCTACGGCCGCGAGGCGGTTCACGTCGGATGCGGCGGCACCATCCCGTTCATGGGCATGTTGGGCAAGCGCTTCCCGCGCACCCAATTCTTCATCACGGGCGTCCTGGGACCGCACGCCAACGCCCACGGTCCGAATGAGTTCCTGCACCTGGAATACGCCGAGAAGCTCACCGCCTGCGTGTCACTGGTCCTGGCCGATCACGCCAAGACCCTGCAAGGCGGCTAGGAATCTATCTCATGTGCGTCATGTAGCTCGGTTTCACCGAGCTCTTGATCTTTTCCCAACCCTCCTGGAACCCGGGCGGGCCGTCGGAGCTCTGCTCCATGCCCGGGAACTCCGCCCGCAGCGCATCGATCATCAGCGTCCACTTGGGCAGGCCCTTGGGAAACCGTCCGCGGCGGGTGAACACCACCCGGCCCTCGACCGGCACCTCGCCCGAGATCGCCTTCACGGCCGCGATGCGGTCATAGAGGCCGCTCTGCGGGTTGGTGAAGGTGAAGCGTCGGGGGCCGTCCATGACCGTCCAATCCGCCATCTGGTCGCCGCCGAAAATATTGCCCTGCACGTCGCGCAGGTCGACGACCAGCACGCCGCGCGAAGTCAGAAGCAGGAAGTCGACGTGAAAGCCGCCTCCCATTCCATCAGGCACCAGCACATCGACGACGTGGTCGGATCCGGTCGCGGTCACCGCCAGGCGCAGCGACTTGCGCGCCCGGTATTGGCGATACCAGCGCCATAGCCAGGAAATGCCGAACCCCAGCACCGCGGCTGCGCCGATGAGAACCCATGCGGTGGGCGTCAGCTTCTCGATCTCATCCACTTACACTAACCTCCGATACCCGCGTCGCCAGCGCGTCGCGGAGCGATGCCGGGTCGGCGTCGATCTCCGTGCACTCGGTCGGCCGGGCAAACAACCTCGCAAGCGAATCCGGCACCGCCACCGGGCGGCCGATCAACGGCTCGACGGTCTCGCGGAACTTGGCCGGATGCGCGGTGGAGACCAACACCCAGCGTCCGTTGTCGCGCCGCTCCGCCGGGAGCCGCGCGTATGCCTCCGCGGCGGTGGCCGTATGCGGGCACCAGACCTGGCCGAGCTCCTGATATCCCGTGCGTATGCGTGCGCGGATGGACTGATCATCGACGGTGCAGGCGCTCACCGCGGAGCGGATCTCACTCAGCTCCGGATAGAGCGCGCGCAACCGCTCAAAGTTGCTGGGGTTGCCAACGTCCATGGCGGACGCGAGCGTGGCGATGCTGGCGCGCGGATGCCAGTCTCCAGTGTCGAGAAAATCGGGCACGCTGCGATTGGCGTTGTGCGCCAACACGACGTCGGCGATCGGCAGCCCGAGCCGCCGCGCCCAGATACATGCCACCGCGTTACCGAGGTTGCCGCTCGGCACGATGAAGGACGCCCGCTCGCCGTGACGCCTGAAGACCGCGAGGCTTGCGGCCGCGTAGTAGACGGTCTGCGGCAGCAGCCGGCCCAGGTTGATGCTGTTGGCCGAGGACAGCGGGCTCGCTTCCTGCCAGTCACGGTCGAGGAATGCCTGCTTGACCAGCCGCTGGCAGTCATCGAACGTGCCACGCACCGCAAACGATCGCACGTTGCCGCCCCAACAGGTGAGTTGCCGCTGCTGCGTGGGCGAGACCAGTCCTTTGGGAAAGAGCACCGCGACCTGAATGCCCGGGCGCCCGTGGAATGCGGCCGCGACGGCGCCGCCCGTATCGCCCGAGGTGGCGACGAGGATCGTAAGGGGACGTGCCGCCGGGCCGCGCAGGCGAGCGAGGCAGGCGGCCAGAAACTGCGCCCCGAAATCCTTGAAGGCTGCCGTCGGACCGTGGAATAGCTCGAGCACGGCGAGCCGCCCGCTGCCGCCCAGCGCGACCACGGGCGCCGGAAAGTCGAAGGCCTCGGCGGTGATCTCGGGCAGCGAGCGCTCGAGCGGATCGCCGGCGATGAATGGCGCGAGGAGCCTGGCGCCGATGCCTCCCAGGGTCTCGCGCATCCCGAACGAACTGGTCTGCACGAGCGGCCACGTGGTGGGAACATAGAGTCCGCCGTCCGGGGCGAGCCCCTGCGCAAGGGCTTCGCCGAAGCCGGCTGTCAGCTCCGAATCACGCGTGCTCTTGAATCGCATCACGCTCACTATTCTCCCCCACCCCCGCGCGGCTCAGCCGGACTCGATGACGCGGGCACCCTCTTCCTTGAGATCCACCAGCCACTCGTCGATGTGAATGGCGGCGGCCGTGAATTTGACCCGCATGGCCTCGAGCACCGGGTGCGCGTCCTTCGCGAGCGCCCAGGCAAAGAGCGTCGGCCCGGCCCCGGAGATCGAGCAGCCGAGCGCGCCCGCCTCCATGGCAGCGAGGCGCACGCCCTGGAAGCCGGGTATCAGCGCCTGGCGCTGCGGCTCGATGACGACGTCCTCGAAGGAGGCGCGGATCATGTCGAGATCGTTGGTGTAGCAGCCGGAGATGAAACCGGCGAGGTTGGCGGTCTGCCAGACGAAATCCGACAGCTCGACGCTGCGCTTGAGGATCGCGCGCGCCTGACGGGTCGAGAGAAACATGTGCGGATGCACGATCACGGCGCGGATCCCTTCCGGTACCGGGATCTGCTTCACCCGCGGATGATCGATCCCGACGGTGAGCACCAGGCCACCGAAGAGCGAGGGGGCTATGTTGTCGACGTGCACCGAGCCGCTCGCCACCGCCTCACCCTGCATCGCGAACTTCAGCAGCTCGAGCTTGCTGCGCGGCTGCGGCAGCAGCGCATTGGCCGCCACCACCGCTCCCACGGCCGAGGCGGCTGAGCCCCCGAGGCCGGAGCCGAGAGGGATGCCCTTGTCGATACGCATCTCGAAACCGAAGCTCGGGTGCAGCGCTTCCTGCATGGCGAGTAACGCACGCCCGGCGGTGTTCTGCGCTGGATCGGTCGGCAGATGCTCCGCGACGCCGGTGACCTCGCTGACGGTGACGCCTCTTGTCTCCGTGCGGCTCACCGTGACGCGATCGCCCAAGGCGTCCATCGAGAAACCGAGAATATCGAACCCAATGGCGACGTTGCCGACCGACGCCGGCGCGAAGGCGGTGGCCCAGCGCGGGGGATTGCTCAAATTCGCGCCCCAAGATACGCGGAGAGCCGCAGGAGGTCGGCGAACACACCGCCCGCGGTCACTTCCGGTCCGGCCCCGGGGCCCTGAACGATGAGTGGGTTGTCGCAGTAGCGGCGGGTGGCAAAGCGCACCACGTTGTCGGTGAGGGCGATGTTGGCGAAGGGATGCTTCGCGTCGAGCTCCACGAGGCCGACCGTAGCCACGCCCGTGGGCGCGCTTGCCTCAGTGGAGCCCCGCTCGCGAGTCAGGCGGCCGAGATAGCGCAGCACCTTGCCGCGCGCGCTGGCCGCATCCAACCGTTCCCGCATCGCCGCATCGTGGCGTGGGAGGCGCCCCATGAATTCCTCGATGGAACCGCTCTCGAGCCCCGCGGGCACGAGGCTCTCGATCCTGACGTCGGCGAGCTCCAGCTCGAGACCCATCTCGCGGCCGAGAATGATGAGCTTGCGGGCGACGTCCATGCCGGAGAGATCATCCCGCGGATCGGGCTCCGTGTAGCCACGCTGGCGCGCGTCGCGGACGATGTCGGAGAACGAGGTGCGTCCGTCGTAGATGTTGAAGAGATAGGCGAGCGTTCCGGAAAAGATGCCCTCGACGCTCGTGATCTCATCCCCGGTCTCTCTCAGGTCGCGCAGGGTATGCACGACCGGCAGCCCCGCGCCCACGGTCGCCTCGTAGAGATAATGCGCGCCGCCGGCGCGGCGGGCCTCATGCATGGCGCGATAGTAGGAGAGGTCGGCGCTGTTGGCCTTCTTGTTGGGTGTCACGATGTGCATGCCGTCGCCGAGCCACCCCGCATAGCGGCTGGCGATCTCGGCGCTCGCGGTGCAGTCGATGACGACCGAATGCGGCAGATAATCGACGTGTACGTGCTCGATGAAGCGGTCGAGGTTGGCGGGCACACCACGCTCGTCGTACTCCGTGCGCCAGCGCTCGAGCGGAATGCCGGTCTCCGCCAGGACCATCCGCCTGGTGCCGAGAATGCCCCGCACCCGCAGGTCGATCTTGAACTGCTCCCGCAGCCGCACGCTCTGCGAAGCGAGCTGGTCGAGGAACACCCGTCCGACGGTGCCGGGTCCGATGACACCGATCGAGATGGTGTGGGGCGAGAGATAGAGGCCGGAATGGATTGCACGCAACGCGCGCGATGCCTGTCGGCCATCGACCACGACGGAGATGTTGCGTTCCGATGCGCCCTGAGCGATGGCGCGCACGTTCACACTTGCGGCGCCGAGTGAGTTGAAAACTTTCGCCGCGACGCCCGGCGTTCCCGCCATGCCGTCGCCGACGATGGCGAGGATCGCGAGGTTGGGATCGATCTCGACGCTCTGGATCTGGCCTTCCTTCAGCTCCCGCTCGAATGCCTGGCGGACCAGCGTGGCGGCGCGCTCGCCCTGCTCGTAGGGGATGGCGCAGCAGATCGAGTGCTCGGAGCTGCCCTGGGAGATGAGGATGACCGAGATGCCCTCCTCGCGCAGCGCACCGAAGAGGCGATGCGCGGTTCCCGGCACGCCGATCATGCCGGCGCCCTCGAGATTGATCAGCGCCACCCGGTCGATGCTCGCGATGCCCTTCACCGGCTGCGCCGAGGTCGGCTGCGCGCAGATGAGGGTACCGGGCTTCTGCGGCGCGAACGTGTTGCGGATCCAGATGGGAATGGAGCCACCCACCGCCGGCGCCATGGTCTGCGGGTGAATCACCTTGGCGCCGAAATAGGCGAGCTCCATCGCCTCGTTGTAGGTCAGCGAGTCGATGACCGTCGCATCGGGCACGCGCCGCGGATCGGCGGATAGGACGCCATCAACGTCGGTCCAGATGTGGATCTCGCCGGCATCGAGCAGCGCGCCGAAAATCGAGGCGGAAAAATCGCTGCCGTTGCGGCCGAGCGTCGTCTGCACGCCGCGCGGATCCGAGGCGATGAAGCCGGTGATGATCAGGGTGCCCTTGAAGTCGCGGTCGACCAGGTCCGAGAGGTGGGTGCGCGACTTCCCCCACTGCACGCCAGGACCCAGCGGTCCCCATTCAACCACCACGACTCGCCGGGCGTCGATCCACTGCACGGGACCGCGCTTGCTGCCGCGCTCCTCATAGAAGCGATGAAAGAGCTTGGTCGACCAGATCTCGCCATAGCCGACGATGAGGTCGCTCACATTGCGCGCCGCCGCGCGCGTGAGTTTCACCGTATGAAGGATGCCTTCGAGATCGTGGCAGTCGCGGTCGAATCCCGCGAGGTAAAGCCGCGCCGACTCCGGGCTGAGCAGCGTCTCCGCGATCTCCGCGTGCCGCGAGCGCAGCGCGCTGATCTCCACGCGATAGCGGTCATCCTGATTTTCCGCGAGTGCCACGAGCCCGAGAAGTGCATCCGTGACGCCTTTGCAGGCGGACAGCACCACGCCGACACGCGCGGCGGCCACGCCATCGACGATGGCCGCGACGCGGCGAAAGCAGCCAGCGTCGGCGACGCTGGAGCCGCCGAATTTGTGCACGACCCAGGACCCGGGATTGGACATGGATTGGAATCGACCAGTGGGAAGGCGGTGCGACTCTACTGACGAGCCCGAGTGCGCGCAATGATGTTCACGGCATAATCCGTGTAATGGATGCCGAACTTGGACCTCTGCTGCCGCTTTTCGAGCGCGAGCGGGCTGCCGGCCGCCCGATGGCGCTCGGCATCCTGGTGCGCACGCAGGGGTCGACGTACCGCAAGGCCGGGGCGATACTGCTCATGGCGGATGATGGCGAATACGCCGGGCTCATCTCCGGCGGATGCCTCGAAGGGGACCTCGGGGAACGGGCCCGCGCGGTGATCGAGACCGGCAGAGCCGCGCTCGTGAGCTACGACCTGCGCAACTCCGACGATCTGGTCTGGGGTCTCGGCCTCGGCTGCGAGGGCGCCATGCAGATCCTGCTGCTGCGGGTCGGTCCGCGCGAGGAATGGCAACCCCTCACACGGCTGGCCGCGGCGCTGCGTGACCATGCCCCGACCGCCATCGGTGTGGTGACGGAATCGGAGGATGCGGGGGTTCCGGTGGGCACCCTTCTGCTGCCCGAGGCTGATACACCGGCGGCACTCCTCGAGCCGCGCGTGCTCACGGCCCTCGCGGCGGCGCTCCACTCGGGCGCGGTCGCCTGGCTCGAGGGACCGGCGGCTCGCTGGAAGCTGCTGCTTCTGCCGCTATCCCTGCCGCCGAGGCTCCTTCTTCTGGGGGCCGGGCCCGATGCCCTGCCGGTGGCCGACTTCGCGGCGCGACTGCATTGGCACGTGACCCTGGTCGACCATCGGCCAGCGTACGCCGTGCCGGCGCATTTCCCGGCGGCGCAGCGCGTGCTGCTCGCGCGGCCGGAGGAACTTGCGCAGTCCCTGGATCTCAGTCCTTTTGCGGCGGCCGTGGTGATGAGTCATCACTTGCCCTCGGACCTCGAGTATCTGCGCGTGCTGAGCGCGAGCCCGGTGCCTTATATCGGTCTTCTCGGTCCCCCCGCGAGGCGAGAGAAGCTGCTCTCGGAGCTTGGGGTCGAGGCAGAGCGTCTGCGACCACGTCTGCGCGCACCTGTGGGTTTCAACCTCGGCGGGCGGACGCCCGAGGCTATCGCGCTCGCGATCGTCGCGGAAATACATGCGTTCGTGCACGGTACACACAAATGAGGAGCGCCAGCCCATGAATGAGCTCGAGATCATCCGCTCCCAGCTTGCCGTACAGCAGAGGCATGCGGCTGAAGTCGCCAACGCGTGCGCGGCAGCGCTTGCAGAAGCAACCGCGCATTTTCGCGAAGCCTGCGTCAGCTACCTGGTCTGGGTGCTCGCACAGTTCGAGGAGCGTGATCAATCCTTGTCCGAGATCCTTGCCTCGCGAGACTCGGTTGGCAACGGCGGCGCGGCCGCGAGCGCCCGCCATTTCGCCGGCCTCATCAGCCGTTCCGGCACGAGCCGCGAGGCGCTGTCGCGGCTCGAGACTGCGCTCGCCGCTGGCGAGTCGCCCGCCGCGCGCGCGGCCTGGCAGGAGTTCGCAGGCTTTTTCAACTCGGCATGGGTGCCGCGGCGCGCCGCGCTCGAGGGGGCGCTGGCGGAGCATCTCGGAATGCCGGATCTGCTGGCGGTATGCGCGATCGATGCGGATTCCATTCTCGATGAGCGCAGCCGCTTTGGCCGCGTCGTCGCGCAGCTTCCCGACGGGGTCGAGCTGCGACGGCGATGATCGCCGAGAGCGACGCCAGTCTCCACGCCATCGTGCTCGCCGCGGGCGCCTCGACGCGCTTCGGCTCCGCGAAGCAACTCGTGCGCATCGGCGACCGTCCACTCTTGAGCCTGATCGCCGGCCGGACCGGCGAAGTCGTGGGCCACGCGCTGCTGGTGGTGCTCGGCGCGCAGGCCGCGGAGCTTGCGCCGCTGCTCAAGCACTCACCGGGCTCGGTAGTGGTGAATCGCGACTGGCGCGAGGGGCTCGCGAGCTCGATCCGCGCCGGCATCACGCGCCTGCCGCCCTCCTGCGCCGGCGTGCTGTTGGTTTTGGCCGATCAGGCCTGCGTCACCGCGGAGGATCTGCGGCGGCTCGCCGGTGCGTGGCGCCGCCAGCCGCTCAGCCTTGCCGCGGCGCAATATCGTGGCACGGTCGGTGCGCCGGCGATCTTCCCGCGGCATCTCTTCAGCGAGCTGAGCCAGCTCAGAGGCGACAGCGGCGCGCGGGTGCTGCTCAAGCGCCACGCGGACGGCCTGGTGAAAGTGCCGATGATGAGCGCGGCCTTCGACCTCGATACGCCCGACGATCTGCTGGAGCTGAACAGGTCGTCCTAGGCCTCAGCAGGTCTTGGCGTCGGGGCCAGCCTCGGGGTGTGGGAAGTTGTCGGACTCGTCCTCGCCCTCGCGCGGCGCGAGACACGCCCAGTCCTTCTCGAGCACGATGCGCAGCTCACCCGCTGCCAGCGGCTGGCTCGCGCTCAGGGTAACGAGATCGGTGCCGCACCAGAGCTCGGACAGCTCCCGTGGTACTCGAATATCGATGAGGTCTGAAGCGTAACTTACTGAGATAGAAGCTATATTTCTATCCATTCGCAGCCGGTAGGTCAGCGCTACCCCACCCGGGAAGGAGATGTGGTCCGCCACCTCGCCGCTATCCGCGAGCACACGCATCTCGCCCTGCGAAAGCCGAAGCCGCAGCGAGTCGCCTTTGATTCTGAGCTTCACCGGAGCCGCTCCTCCGCTGGCTGATGTTTCACGATTATGGCACTCATAACCCGCGGCGCGGGATACCAAACCACACGGTATTTAGCGCCCGCCGGCGCGCCGCCTATATTCCGGGGTCATGTATCGCTACGATCACATAGACCACGCGCTAGTGACACAGCGCGTCGAGCAGTTCCGGGATCAGACCCGCCGCTATCTCGCGGGCGAGCTCTCCGAGGACGAGTTCCGCCACCTCAGGTTGCGCAATGGCCTTTATCAGCAGCGCTTCGCGCCGATGCTGCGGATCTCGGTCCCGTACGGCCTGCTGGAGTCGGCCCAGCTGCGCAGGATGGCGCACGTCGTGCGCAAGTACGACAAAGGCTATGGGCACTTCACCACGCGCCAGAACATCCAACTCAACTGGCCGAAGCTCGAGCAGGTTCCGGACCTCCTGGCTGAGCTCGCCGAAGTACAGCTCCACGGCATCCAGGCCTGCGGCAACGACACCCGCAACATCACGAGCGACTACCTCGCGGGCGTAGCGCCAGATGAGCACACCGACCCGCGGCCTTATTGTGAGCTCCTGCGCCAGTACGTGACGCTGCATCCGGAGTTCTACTGGCTGCCGCGCAAGTTCAAATTCGGCTTCACGGGCGCCACGGTCGACCGCGCGGCCACGCGCACCAACGATGTGGCGGTGCATCTGGTGCGCCGCAAGGACGGAGCGATCGGCTATCGGTTCTTCGTCGGGGGTGGGCTCGGCCGCCAGCCGATGCTGGGACAGGAAATGAACCCGTTCGTGCCGGAGTCGGACCTGCTGAGCTATGCCTGCGCTATCCTGCGCACCTTCAACCGCTTCGGGCGCCGGGACAACATCCACAAGGCGCGCATCAAGATCGTGCTGCGCGAATGGGGCATCGAGCGCTTCCGTGCCGCCATCGAGGAGGAGTACGCGAAGATCAGAGCGAGTGTCGAAGGCGAGGAACTGCTCCTCGTAGCGGAGGACATCGAGCGGATGCGCGCGCACTTCACCGCGCCGGCGTACCGGCCGGCAGCGGAAGTCGGTGCCGACGTCGCCGCTATCGCTGCCGGCGACTCCGGATTTGCCGCCTGGATCAAGCGCAACGTGCGGCCGCACAAAGTCCCGGGCTATCGGGTCGTCTTCGTATCGCTCAAGGCGCCCGATCATGTCGCGGGTGATTGCAACGCGGAGCAGTTCGAGGCGCTGGCCGAGATCTGCGATGCCTACAGCTTCGGGGAGCTGCGCTCCACATACGACCAGAACCTGGTGCTCGCGGACGTCGCCGAGCGCGATCTCCACGAGGTCTGGCGCAGGTTGGGCGCAGTCAAGCTCGCGACCCCCAACATCGGGCTGGTCACGGACATCGTCTCCTGCCCGGGCTTGGATTTCTGCGGCCTGGCAAACGCGGGCTCGATTGGAGTGGCGCAGGACATCTACCGCCGGTTCGATACGCTGGATGCGCAATACGAGATCGGCGCTATCCGCATCACCATCAGCGGCTGCATGAACGGCTGTGGTCACCACAGCGTCGGGCACATTGGCATTCTTGGTGTCGATAAGCACGGCGAGGAGTGGTATCAGGTGACGCTGGGGGGCAGTCCGGGCAACGACGCCGCGATTGGCGAGCGCATCGGGCGCGCACTGGCCCGGGATGAGATCGCCGACGGCGTCGAGCGGCTGATCCACACTTATCTCGACTTGCGTTGCGATGAGGACGAGACCTTCATCGAGTGCTACCGCCGGATCGGCATGACGCCCTTCAAGCGGCGGCTGTACGAGAACGAACCCGAAGCGGCTGCGGCATGACGACGACGATTCTGCGTGACGGGGAGCTGGTCGCGGATGACTGGACGGTGATCGAGGATGGACGCTCGGAAATCGGGGCAAGCGCCGACAAGGTGATCGTGACGCTTGCCCGCTGGCGCGCAGAGCGGGAGGCGCTGCTCGCTGCGCATTCGGCGGTGGGCGTCCTGATACCCAACACGACAGACATCGAGGCGGTGCATCCGGAGGTTGAGGGTCGGTCGCTGATCGTGCTGCAGTTTCCCACCTTCACTGACGGACGGGCCTTGTCGCAGGCTGTAGTGCTGCGCAAGAGGCTCGGCTTCCGCGGGGAGTTGCGGGCGGTGGGCGATGTGATCCGGGATCTGGTGTTCTGGCTGGGGCGGTGTGGCTTTGACAGCATCGTGCCACGGGGGGATCAGAATCTGGAGGGGTGTCGGGCGGCGCTGGATGAGCTGTCGGTGGCTTATCAGGCGGCGGCTGACTCGCATACGCCTGTTTGGATGCGGCGGCGAGGAGTCGTCGCTGGCGTTCAGTAGGCAGATCGAGTACGGACAGTCCGCACGGGGCCGCGCTCTATTGCAGGGACGAGCGGAGACGCACGCTACTTTATGGGGAGAGTGACGTCGGAGAAGACTTCGGCGGCTTCTTCTACGCTTGCGGTGCGGTGGGCGCGGTCTACTGAGCGGCGGTCGAGGTGGGGGGCGATCAGCTGGGCGAAGTCGTACATGTATTTGCGCAGCAGGGTGCCGCGGCGAAAGCCGAGCCAGGTGGTGTGGGCGGGCAGGAGGTGGGAGGCATCCAGGACGGCGAGGTCGGGGTCGTTGTCGTCTACGGCCATGTGAGCGACGATGCCTATGCCGATACCGAGGCGCACGTAAGTGACTATGACGTCGGAGTCGCGGGCGGTGATGGCTACGTTGGGTGTGAGGTTGGCTTTGGCGAATGCGTCGATCAGCGAGGATGGGCCGGAGAAACTGAACGTGTAGGTGATGATGGGATAGGCGGATAGCGCACGGTAGGTGAGCTTGCCGGCGCTGGCCAGCGGATGATCCCGCGGGACGATGACGACGCGGTTCCAGCGGTAGCAGGGCAGGATCGTCAGGTCGCTGAAGAGACGCTCCGAGCCGGTGTTGATCGCGCAGTCGATGCGATCCTGAGCCACCATCTCGGCGATCTGCTCCGAGGTGCCCTGGTGCAGGTTGAGGCGCACGTTCGGATACCGGGTCAGGAACTCACGGATGACGCCGGGCAGCACGTATCGGGCCTGAGTGTGGGTGGTGCCGATCGACAGGCTTCCCTTGCCCTCATCGCGCAGCTCCGTGGACAATGCGCGGATGCTCTGTGCCTCCTGCAGGATGTGCAGGGCTCTCTCGATCACCTGCTGGCCGGCGGCTGTGATGCGGGTGAGATTGCGGCCCTCGCGCACGAAGATCTGAAAGCCGAGTTCATCCTCCAGCAGCTTGATCTGCTTGCTCACGCCGGGCTGGGAGGTGTGCAGCTTCTGCGCCGCCGCCGTGATGTTGAGGCCGCTCTGGGCGACGGCGGCCAGATAACGTAGCTGATGCAGTTTCATCGCGTTCAACTATAACCGACCTGCAGTGGCTAAGAAGAAATCATTCGTTCTGCGGCCGCGACGCGCTGGCTATAGTGATTCACACCATGGGAGAACTCCTCAATCTCGATCTCGAACAGAAGGCGGCCGGCGTGCGCGAGCGGCTCGCAGCGGCCGTGCGCGAGCACGGGCGGGTGATCTACTCGAACAGTCTCGGCGCCGAGGCGATGGTGCTCACCGACATCATCTGGACGCACGTGCCCGGGATCGACATGTTCAGCATCGATACCGGCCGGCTGCACCAAGAGACCTACGATCTGCTGAAGAAGCTCGAACGCCGCTACCAGCGCCCGCTGCCCCTAGTCTTCCCGGATGCGCAGGCACTCGGCCGCCTGGTGTCGGCGCAAGGCATCAACGGCTTTTATCACAGCCTGGAGGCGCGCCTCGCCTGCTGCCAGGTGCGCAAAGTGGAGCCATTCAAGCGCGCCATCGAGGGCTACACGGCGTGGGTGACGGGCGTGCGCCGGGAGCAGTCGGCCACCCGCGCGCAGGCGCAGCCGGTGGAGTGGGATGCGGACTACGGCCTCTACAAGATCAGTCCGCTGCTCGACTGGAGCGAGACGGAGATCTGGCAGTACATCCGCGCGCGCAAGCTGCCGTACAATTCCCTGCACGACCGCCAGTTCCCCAGCATCGGCTGCCAGCCCTGCACGCGCGCGATCCAGCCGGGAGAGAGCCGGCGCGCCGGCCGCTGGTGGTGGGAGCAACCTGAGTCACGCGAATGCGGCTTACATCCCAGAGTGCGCCATGCCGCCGCACAAGCCTGAAAGAGACGACTGCCGCGATGGATTATCTGCCGATCTTCCTGCAGCTTCGCTCGGCGCGCGCGGTCGTCGTCGGTGGCGGCCGCATCGCCGCACGCAAGGTGGAGTTGCTGCTCAGCGCGGGCGCGCGCGTGACGGTAGTCGCACCACGGCTGCGCGAGGAACTCCATGACCGGACAGCCTCCGGGGACCTGACATACCTGCCGGAGACGTTCGTCCCAGCGCACCTGGACGGTGTTGCCATCGCAATCGCGGCTACCAGTTTGAAGGACGTCAACATGGACGTCTCTCGAGCTGCTCGTGAGCGCAACGTTCCCGTCAACGTCGTCGACGACGCTGAGCTCTCGACTTTCATCTTTCCCGCCATCATCGACCGCTCGCCGGTGGTGGTCGCCGTGGGCTCCGCCGGGCAGGCGCCCGTACTTGCCCGTTGGGTGCGCGAGCGGATAGAGGCCATTCTACCGGCCGGCCTCGGCGCGCTTGCCCGCTTCATGGGCGAGCGGCGCGTCGGCGTCCAGCGCGCGTTGGGCCCTGCGGCGCGGCGCGCCTTTTGGGAGCGCATCGTGCGCGGCAAAGCAGGTACTCACCTGATGACGGGGGATGCGCCCGGTGCCCAACGTGCGTTCGAGGCGGAGCTGTTGGTCTCTCAGCTCACTACGTCCGCCACCACGGGCGGCAGCGCGCTGGGTGAGGTTTACCTCATCGGCGCGGGTCCCGGCGATCCCGACCTGCTCACACTGCGCGCCCTGCAGCTGCTGCAGCAGGCCGATGTCGTGCTCTACGACAGGTTGGTCCCGCCGGCGGTGCTCGAGCGAGCGCGGCGCGAGGCGCGCCGGATGTTCGTCGGCAAGAGTCACGGAGCTGGCGCCGACTACACGCCGCAGGAAGACATCCACGCGCTCATGATCCGCTTTGCACGCGAGGGGCTCAAAGTCGCGCGCCTGAAGGGTGGCGACCCATTCGTGTTCGGGCGCGGCGGTGAAGAGGTGGAAGTACTCGCGCGCCACGGCATCCCCTACCTCGTCGTGCCCGGCATCACGGCGGCGCTTGCCGCTGCCGCCTCCGCCGGCATCCCGCTGACACAGAGGGGACTCGCACAGAGCGTGACCTTCGTGACTGGACATATTGCGGAGGGCGACTCGCTGGACTGGCGGCTGCTCGCCCGCGCGCAGCAGACCATCGTGTTCTACATGGGTGTGGGCAACCTGGAGTCCATCGTCGAGCGCATGCGCGCCGCCGGCGCTCCTGATACGCTTCCGGCCGCGCTCGTCGAGCGGGCGACACTGCCCGGACAACGAGTGCTCCGCGGTACACTGGCGAACGTGGCCGCGCTTGGCAGCCGAGCCCGAATCGCGCCTCCGGCGCTCCTCATCGTCGGCGAGGTCGCGGCAGCTTCGTTGGCCGCCGAACCCGCGGCGCGAACGGCGAGCGTCGCCGAGACCGCCGCGGACCTGATTCAGCCCATCTGACCGGGCCCTCCGAGCGGCCCAAGTGTTTCGGAGAGCATCAAGTATGCGCGAAGGGTTCGTAGGATCGGTCGGCAACACGCCGCTCATCAGACTGCGGCGGCTGAGCGAGGAGACCGGCTGCGAGGTGCTCGGCAAGGCGGAGTTCATGAACCCCGGCGGATCGGTCAAGGACCGCGCCGCGCGCGCGATCATCCTCGCCGCGGAGCGCAGCGGCGAGCTGCCTCCGGGCGGCACGGTCGTCGAAGGCACGGCCGGCAACACGGGCATAGGCCTCGCGCACGTCTGCAACGCGCGCGGCTACCGTTGTGTCATCGTGATGCCGGACAACCAGTCGCCGGAGAAATATCGGCTGCTCGAGATGCTCGGCGCCGAGGTCCACAAGGTCCTGACGGTTCCCTACAGCAATCCCAACCAGTACCAGAAGGTGTCGCAGCGGCTCGCCGCGAGCCTGCCGAACGCCATCTGGGCGAATCAATTCGACAACACCGCCAACCGCCAGGCGCACATCGAGACCACGGGACCGGAGATCTGGGAGCAGACCCAGGGGAAAGTGGACGCCTTCGTCACCTCTTCGGGCACCGGAGGCACTTTCGCCGGCGTGTCGGAGTACCTCAAGTCACGCCGGCGCTCCATACGTTGTGTCCTGGCCGATCCTCCCGGCAGCAGCCTCTTCGAATTCGTGCGCAACGGCACGCTGAAAGCAACAGGCGCAGGCTCGATCACCGAAGGCATCGGCATCGGCCGCATCACCGCCAACCTGAAGGACGCGCCGATCGACGACGCCGTCCACATAGAGGATCCGGAGACCGTCCGCTTCGTCTACCGGTTGCTGCGGGAGGAAGGTCTCTTCCTCGGCAGCACGAGCGGCATCAATGTCGCCGCCGCCGTGCACGTCGCACGAGAGCTCGGACCCGGCCATACCATCGTCACCGTGCTCTGTGATGGCGGCGCCAAGTATCAATCGCGTCTCTTCAATCCCGAGTGGCTGCGGATGAAGGGCTTCGCCGCCGAGGCCGGACAGGCCTCCTCGGGGGCGCCGATCGCGCTCGACAAGATCATGGTGGCCTGAGAATGGCTCTGAGTCTGTCACCACAATTCCTGTGGCTGATCCCGGTGGGGTTCGCCGCCCAGATGGTGGACGGCTGCGTCGGCATGGGCTACGGCATTTCCGCCAGCTCCATCCTGGCGACACTCGGTGTACCGCCACTCATCACCAGCGCCACGGTACACGCGGCGGAAGTGGTCACTTCCGGCATCTCCAGCGTCTCACATGCCTGGTTCCGCAACCTCGACCGGAAGATCTTCCTGTCCCTCCTCGCGCCCGGAGTCGTCGGTGGCGTAGTGGGTGCCACCGTGCTGGCACATGTGCCAACCCACGCCATCCGCCCGTTCGTATGGAGTTATCTCATCGTAACCGGGCTCTGCGTCGTGGCGCGGGTGGTCTTCAAGCGCACTCCGCCCATTGCCGTTAGGGCGCCCGGGCCTGCGTTGGGATTGGTGGCAGGATTTCTCGACGCCATTGGAGGGGGCGGCTGGGGGACCATCGTTACCTCGACGATGATCGCTCGCGGGGTTGCGCCGCGTTACGCAATCGGAACGGCCAACGCCGTGGACTTCTTCGTTGCACTCGCAACCAGCATCGCGCTTTGGACGCAGATGGGGCACATGAGATATGACATGGTGCTCGCACTGCTGATCGGTGGTGCGGCCGCGGCCCCCATCTCTGCGTGGGTCACACGCCATGTGCCCGGACGCGCAGCAGCCACGGCAGTGGGCCTCGTTGTCGTAGTTCTCGGTGCGGCCGGTCTGGTGAATGCGCTGGCCGGGTGATCAGGCCGCCGCGGCGGGCTTCTGACTTGCCACAGGCGCGGCGAGCGCCACCTCCAATGCTTCCGACACGTGCTCGACCCAGACGAGCTCGAGCATGGAGCGCGCGCTCTGCGGAATGTCCTCGAGGTCGCGCCGGTTGCGCGCCGGCAGGATGACCTTGCGAATACCGGCTCGCGCCGCCGCAATCGTCTTCTCCTTGACGCCGCCGATCGGGAGGACCAGCCCTCGTAGGCTGATCTCACCCGTCATCGCTATATCCGGACGCACGGCACGGCGCTTGAGGAGCGAAGCGAGCGAGACGAACATCGCCACTCCGGCACTCGGCCCGTCCTTCGGGATCGCACCCGCCGGCACGTGCACGTGGATGTCGCTCTGGTCGAAGAGCTTGGGATCGATGCCGAGCTCGCTGGCCTGAGCCTTCACCAGGCTCAGCGCCGCCTGCGCCGACTCCTTCATGACATCGCCGAGCTGTCCGGTCAGGATGAGCTTGCCGCTGCCCGGCATGCGCGCCGACTCCACGAACAGAATGTCACCGCCCACCGGCGTCCAGGCAAGCCCGGTCGCGACTCCGGGTAGGGAGGTCCGTTGTGCGACCTCGTTCTCGAACCGCGTCGCGCCCAACACCTCGACGACATCGTCGGCCTCGAACCGTACGCTCTCCGCTTTGTTTTCCGCGATCCGCATGGCGGCACGGCGCAGCAGCGCCCCGATCTGCCGCTCCAGGCTGCGACAGCCGGACTCGCGGGTGTACTCGCGGATGATGCGCGCCAGCGCAGCGTCGGAAATGCTCGCCTGCTCGGGCTTCAGCCCGTTCGCTTTGAGCTGCCGCGCGACCAGATATCGCTTGGCGATCTCGAGCTTCTCCTCCTCGGTATAACCGGTGAGCTCGATGATCTCCATCCGGTCGCGCAGCGGTCCGGGGATCGTATCGAGCACGTTGGCGGTGGCGACGAAGAGCACATGGCTCAGGTCGAACGGCTGGCCGAGGTAATTGTCGCGGAAGGTAGAGTTCTGCTCCGGGTCGAGCACCTCGAGCAGCGCCGAGGCCGGATCGCCCTGGATGCTGGCGCCTAGCTTGTCGATCTCGTCGAGCATGAAGACCGGGTTGCGGGTGGCGGACTTGCGCAGCCCCTGAATGATGTTGCCCGGCAGAGAACCGACGTAGGTGCGCCGGTGACCGCGGATCTCAGCCTCATCGTGCACACCGCCGAGGCTCGCGCGCATGAACTTCAAGCCGAGCGCCCGCGCGACGCTCTGGCCGAGGGAGGTCTTGCCTACCCCGGGCGGACCGACGAAGCAGAGGATGGGGCTCCGGCCCTCCGGGTTGAGCTTGCGCACCGCGAGATATTCGAGGATGCGCCGTTTCACCTTCTCCAGGCCGTAGTGATCCTCATCGAGCACCCGCCGCGCGCGCGCGATGTCAATGTCCTCCGCATCCGCCTTGCTCCAGGGCAGCGCCACCAGCCACTCGAGATAGGTGCGCACCATTCCATATTCCGGACTCGCCTCGCTCATGCGCTCGAGACGCTTCAGCTCCTTGCGCGCGGATTCCTCTACCTCGGTAGGCATGTGGGCCGCGGCAATCGCCTTTTCGAACTCCGCGACATCGCCGTCAGCGCCCTCGCCTTCGCCCAGCTCCTTCTGCAACTGGTGCAGCTGCTCACGCAGCACGGCTTCGCGCTGGCGCTCGCCGAGGGCGGCCTGCGTCTGCTCGGTGATGTCGCGGGTGATCTTCAGCACCTCGACCCGATGCGCGAGGAGCTTCACCACCTTGTCGAGCCGCTGCTTGAGGTCCAGGGTCTCGAGCAGATCCTGCTTCTCCTCCGGCTTGACGTCCATGAAGCTGACTATGAGGTCGGCGAGCTGCCCGGCGGAGTCGACTCCGCTGATGGTCCGCGTCAGTTCCACGGGCACCTGCGGCAGCAGTGACAGGGCTTCCACCGCCCGCTGTTTGAGGAGTGCCATGCGCGCCTCGATATCGGCGCTCTTCTCCTCCGACTCCGGCAGGCTTTCGATGCGCGCGGCGAGAAACGGCGTCTCGCGCACGACCTGGAGCAGGCGGAATCGGCTTTCACCCTGACAGACGAGGTGATGCGCGCCGTCGGGCGCGGTCACGTAGCGAACTACGGTGGCGAGGACGCCGAGCTCGTAGAGATCCGTTGCCTCGGGCTTTTCCAGCGCCGGATCGCGCTGCAGCAGAAGACCCACCTTGCGTCCGGTGCGCACCGCCTCCTGCGCGGCGGCAATACTCTCCTCACGCCCGAGCGTGATGGGCAACACGATGCCGGGGAAGAGCACGACGTTGCGCAGCGCCACGATCGGCACCGCGTCAGCGGGCAGCGGTGGCAGCTCAACCCGCGACGGGTTTGCCGGGTTCTGGTCGGAATCCGCCATGGTTATCTCACTTTCTCCTGGGCCACCGCCCGGGTCAGCCGGACTTCGAGACAGCCGTTCTCGTAGCGGCTACCCGCCAACTCGAGGGCCACACCCGCCAACGGAATGCGCCGCAAGAAGCGTCCATACGGAATCTCCAGACGCCGGATCACCGCATCGGCAGAGCCAAGCTTGAGGGAACGCATTGCACTGACGATCAGCTCCGTCGGCTCAAGCGTCAGGCTGATCTCTTGCGGGACGACACCCGGCAGCGCAAAGAGCAGGATCAACCCGTTGGCGGTCTCCTGGATGTCGACCGGCGGCTCCCACACCGCGGCGTCGGCTCCGGGCCCGACATAGCGCAGGAACTGGCGTTGCAGGCGCTCGGCCCGGTCCAGGACCTCGCACGCCTCCACCCACATCCAGCCGTATTGCCGTTCACTGCTCATTCGTATACCAGGGCCGCAAACACCGCATCCAGCCCTTACGATGTGGCCGGATGAAGACAAGTCAAGATGCGCACAGGCCGGCGCTTGCGCTAAGGTCGGGACTGACCGATAAGGCCGCGCCTGCGCCCCGCTGAGGAAAACCGCCATGCCCGCATTGAGTTCCGCCGAGCTCGACGCCCTGCGCCTCAGTCTCGAGATCGCCTTGCGCAGCGTCGCTTACAGCCTGCCGTTCGCCGTGCTCGTGGCTTACCTGCTTGCCAGGAGCCGTTTTCCTGGCACCCTCGCTCTCGATGCCCTCGTGCATCTGCCGCTCGTGCTGCCGCCGGTGGCGGTCGGATATCTTTTGCTCGTCAGTCTCGACGCCCACAGCACCGTCGGCGGCTGGCTGAGCACGCATTTCGGGATCGCACTGCCCTTCACCACAGCGGGCGCTACCCTGGCGACGGCCGTCATGACCTTTCCGCTCATGGTGCGCGCCATCCGCCTGGCGCTCGAAAGTGTCGATCGGGGGCTGGAGGCGGCGGCCCGCACACTCGGCGCCGGTCCGCTCGACCGCTTCCTTTCGATCACTCTGCCCCTGATGCTGCCGGGGATCCTGGCCGGCCTGCTCACGGCATTCGCAGCCGGGCTGGGGCAGTTCGGCGCGGTGATCACCTTCGCCTCCAACGTGCCCGGAGTCACCCGCACCCTTCCGCTCGCGCTCTACACGGTGATCCAGGAGCCGGGCGGAGAGCCCGCGGCGATGCGCCTGGCGGTTCTATCCATCGCTCTTGGGCTTCTCGGGCTGGTGCTGGCGGAGCTCCTCGCGCGGCGCGTCCACCGGCTCATGGGGCGCTGAGGCGCCAAGCATGCTGCGCCTGTCGGTCATCAAGCGCTGGCAAGGCTTCAAGCTGTGCGCGCAGCTCGAGGCGCCGACGCCTGGTGTCGTCGCGCTCTTCGGCCGCTCCGGCTGCGGCAAGACCACTCTGGTCAACATCATCTCGGGGCTGCTGCAGCCCGACGAAGGCCGCGTGGAGCTCGATGGCGTCGTCCTGACCGACACGCGCGCGCGTATCCGCATCCCCGCCGAGCGACGGCGCATCGGCTATGTCTTCCAGGATTCACGCCTCTTTCCGCATCTTGGCGTACTCGCGAATCTGCGTTACGGCCTGCGGCGCGCGCCGCGGGAAAGCCGCTCCATCGGGCTCGACGATGTGCTCGCCCTGCTAGGGCTCGAGCCGCTTCTTGCCCGTCGCCCGTACCAGCTCTCCGGCGGTGAGCGCCAGCGGGTCGCTCTCGGGCGCGCGCTCCTCTCGCAACCGCACCTGCTGCTGCTCGATGAGCCGCTCGCCGCGCTCGATGCGGCACGCCGCGAGGAAGTGTTGCCCTACCTCGAGAGATTGCGCGACGAGCTCTCCATTCCGATGGTGTTCGTCAGCCACCAGCTCGAGGAAGTGCTGCGGCTCGCGACTCACGTGGCTCTGATGGAGGCTGGTGAGATCGTCGCGGCCGGCACGCTGAGTGACATCAGCGTGCGCCCGGAGCTGCGTGCCATCGTCGGGTCCGAAGCGGTCGGTGCAGTCCTCGATGGAACGGTTGCGCACGTCGATGCCGAGCAAGGTATGGCGGACGTGCAGCTCGGAAGCGGCGTGCTACATGTCAGCTTGCAGGACGCATCCGTGGGAAGGCGTATGCGTTTGCAGCTCCTCGCGCGGGACATCATTCTGGCCACCGAGCCACCACGGGGCTTGAGCGTCCGCAATGCCCTTCAAGGTGTCATCGCGGAGATCGCCGATGATGTCGGCAATGCCGTGCTGGTAAAGGTCGACATCGGGTCCGGCGCCGCCGTGCTGTCACGAATCACCCGCCACGCCGTTCGCGACCTCGCGCTGAGGCCCGGCATGGGCGTGTGGGTGCTCGTGAAGGCAGTATCGGCTCGCGGCCACGCCTTCGCCGTCGCGGACCGGCGTGGCGCGAGCCCTGATTGACTCCCTACTTGCTGCCGACGCTCGTCGGCTGCGGCAGCGGCGGCAGCTTCGGGTGGTAGTTGAGCCACGGCGGCCGCTCGTATTGCGGCAGCGGATGGGCGTCGAGCTGTTGCAAAGCAATCTGCACCGCCCGCTCGAGCTGCGGGTCATGACCCTGTCGCATGAGCTCCGGGTTCTGCCACACGGTCACATCGGGACTCACTCCGTGATTCTCCACCGGGAAGGTATCGTCCAGGCCCTCGACCGCAACCCGCGGCGAGGTGATGCTGCCGCCATCCATCAGTTCCGGATAGCCGTAGATGCCGACCAAGCCGCCCCAGGTCCGCTCGCCCACCAGGGTGCCGACATGGGCCATCTTGAAGAGCCACGGCAGAGCGTCGCCGCCTGAGCCCGAGAACTGATTGATCACCATGACCTTGGGCCCGAAGATCCCCTCCGGAGGGCTCACCTGCATGCGCCCCCATCGCGACACGGTCAGCGAGTTCGGCTGGCGCCGCAGGTAATCGACCATGTAGTCGGCCAGCTGGCCACCGTGATTGAAGCGCTCGTCGACGACCACGCCCTGCTTGTCGACCTGGGAGAAAAAATAGCGGTTGAAGTTGGTGAAGCCGCCCGCCGCGGTGTCCGGCAGATAGACATAGGCGAGCTTGCCGCCACTCAGCCGGTTCACGAGCTCGATGTTGTGATCGATCCAGGCTGCATGACGCAGAGCCGCCTCGCTCGGTATCGTGTTGACGACGACGGAGTGAGCGCCTTCGGGGTCGGGGTTCGGACCGACGGTGAGAGTCACCGTTTTGTTCGCCAAGTCCTCGAACGCCTGGTAGATGTCGCTGTTGCCGTCGACGGGATTGCCATTGACCGCGAGCAGGTAGTCACCCACCTTCACCTTGAGGCCCGGCTGCGCGAGCGGCGCATACAGCTCGGGGTTCCACTTGCCGCCGGTGAAGATCTGGGTGATGCGGTAATGATCGTGCTCGAGGGCATAGTCAGCGCCGAGGAGGCCGACCGTGACCTCGTCCATCTTAGGTGCGTAGCCGCCACGGACGAACATGTGTCCGACCGACTCGTAACTCATCATCTCCTGGAAGAGGAACGTCAGTCCGTCACGGCTGCCGATGCCCGGCAGGTAATTAGCGAACTCCTTCTCGGCCGCGTTCAGATCGAGCCCATCGAAGGTCGGGTTGTAGAAGAATGCCCGTTGGATCCGCCAGGCGTCGCGATACATCTGCGCCCACTCCTCGCGAGGCACGACCCGCACACGCATGTCAGTGAGGTCCAGGTGGTCGGGCTTGGCGTGCGGCTGCGCATCCGCAATGAACCAGTCCTCCCCTTTGCGATAAATCAGCTTCGAGCCGTCGGCCGAGAGAGTGGCGGCGCCGACTCCATCGACGAGGTCCTGCATCTGTCTTGTCTTGAAGTCGAATTTGAGCAGATCCGCCGGCGGCGGCGGACCTCCAATCGACACGATCGTGACCAGTGGCGCCCGCGACAAATAGAGCATTCCGCTGTCACCGGCTTCGAGGCCGTTGTAGTTGGCGGCCGGCACGGGCAAGGGCACGGCGCGTGCCTGAAGCCCCTGGAAGTCGATGCTGACCATCGCAGGCTTCTTGGCTGGGCTCGCCGCGTGCGCGCCTTTCTTGGCGGCCTCGGGCTTCGTGGCCTCGCCCTTACCTTCCTCGAAGCCGCTGCGTGGCGCCAGCGGCGATGCGGTACCGGCCTGCAGGGTCGCCGCATATACCGTGCGGGTCAGCGGCCGCTCCGTGGAAGTCATATCGAGCCAGCCGTAGGCGAGGCCCGTGTCGGTGCTCGAGGTGAAGTACAGATACTTGCCGCCGGCGTCGAACGCCGGGTACATGCAATCACTCGCGCCGTCGGTGACCTGGTGATCGGAGCCGTCGGTCAGCGAATAGATGAAGATCGCATGCAGATAGTTCGGCATGAGCTTCGTGTAGGTGACCCAGCGGCTGTCCGACGACCAGCGGGCATGGAAGTTGTGCAGCGGGATGTCGAAGGTGTCGGTCGCGATCCTGCGCGGGTGCGCATCGGAGCCGCTGACATCGACATACCAGAGCTCGAGCTTCTGATCGGTGAAGAGGAGCTTCTTGCTGTCGGGTGACCATCGCAGCTCATAGTAGAAGGCGTCGTCTTGCCCGAGGGCGATCCGTCTCACCGGGCCGGTGCCGTCCTGGTGACGGATATAGAGGTCGTACTCGCCGGCGCTGTCGGAGAAATAGGCGATCGACTGGCCATCGGGCGACCACGCCGGTCCGCGATCCTCCGCCCCGGGACTGTGGGTGAGATTCTCGACGCTGCCATGCTTCGCCGGTACCGTCAGAATGTCGCCATGGGCGGAAAACACGGCGCGCACACCCTTGGGCGAGACGTCGAAGGCGCCAATGTCGTCGCCGACACTCTCGAAATACGGGCGGCGCTGCGGCAGGTCGCCCGCGATCGCGACCGGCACGGACTGGCTGGCGCCCGAGGCGAAGTCATAGATGTACAGGTTGCCGAACTGCGAATAGATGATGCCGCCGGGACCAGCGGAGGCGGAGGTGATGTCGAACCCCTTGTTGTCGATCAGCCGCTGTACCTGTTTGGTCGCTGTGTCGTAGGAGTAGAGCGTCACCGGACCGTCGCGATCGGACAGGAAGTAGACCTTGTTGCCGACCCACATCGGGGTGTTCTCGTTGGAATTGAGATTCGGGATGCGCACCGTGCTCGAGTCCGAGAGCCGCGCGACCCAGATCTCGGTGTGCTGGCCACCCTTGTAGCCCTTCCAGAAAGCTTCCCACTGGAAGCCCGGAACATAGGCGATCTGGCTGCCGTCGCCGGAATAGGAGCCCATCTCGCCGCTCGGCAGCGGCAGCTCGGTCGGAAACCCTCCCGTGGCAGGAACGGTGAAGAGCTGATTGGGATCGGAGTAGCTGTAGCGCTTGGAGGCGAAGAGCACGCTCTTGCCATCCGGCGTCCAGCCAAGCGCCAGGTCGGGATCCGGGTGGAATGTCAGGCGTCGCGGCTGCCCGCCGGTCGCCGCTATGACGTAGACGTCGGTGTTCTTGTCGTACGTGCCGGTGAAAGCGATCTGCGAGCCGTCGGGGGAGAAGATGGGGTCGGCCAGAAGGTCCATGCCGCTCGCCAGCACGTGCGCCTCGCCGCCGCTTCGCGGCACGCTCCAGAGCTCACCGCCATATTCGAAGACGATTTGCGTCTGCGACATCGCCGGATGGCTCAACAGCACCCGGTCCATCTGAGCCGCTCCGGCGGCGGAACAACATACGAAAGCCAGCGTCGTTGCGAGCCATTTCAGCATGACGGTCTTCTCCACTTTCATCACGTTGTTATCTACTTGCCCACCACGCTGGTCGGCGCTTGCGGCACCGGCGGCAGTTTCAGGTGGTAGTTGCGCCACGGCGGACGCTGGTAGTGCGGAGTCGGATGGGCGGCGAGCTGCTGCAGCGCGATCGCAACGGCGCGCTCGAGCTGGGGATCATGGCCCTGCCGTATGAGCTCGGGGTCCTGCCACACGGGCATGTCGGGACTCACTCCGTGATTCTCCACAGGGAAGGTTCCGTCCAGGCCCTCGACGGCCTCTTCCGGCGCCGTGACCGAGCCGCCATCCATCAGTTGCGGATAGTTGCCGATGCCGACCAGGCCGCCCCAGGTGCGCGCCCCAACCAGCGTGCCGACGTGGTCCATCTTGAAATACCACGGCAGAGCATCGCCGCCCGAGCCGGCGAACTCGTTGATGATCATGACTTTGGGGCCGAAAATCGCCTCGGGAGGAAGCACGGTCGTCCGGCCCCAGCGGGTCACATCGAGCGCCATCGGGCGCAGCTCCAGGGACTGGATGATGTAATCGGAAAGGAGGCCACCGTGGTTGTAGCGCTCATCGATGACCACACCCTGCTTGTCGGCCTGCGAGAAGAAGTAGCGGTTGAAATTGACGAAACCGCCCCATTCCGTGTCGGGCAGGTAGACGTACCCAAGCTTGCCGCCACTTAGACGGGCGACGGTTTGCGCATTGCCCTCTATCCAGGCGGCGTTACGCAGCTCTTCCTCGCGCGGTATGGTCTTGACGATCACCTGATGCGAGCCCGTCATATCGGGACCGGGCCCGAGGGTGAGGGTCACCGTCTTGTTGGCGAGGTCCTGAAATGCCTCGTAGAGGTTCACGCTCGCATCGAGCGGATTGCCGTTCACCGCGAGGAGGTAGTCGCCCTCCTTCACTTTCAGTCCCGGCTGCGCGAGCGGCGCGTAGAGATCGGGATTCCACTCACCGCCGCTGTAGATCCGCGTGATGCGGTAATGGCCGCGCTCGATGGCATAGTCGGCGCCGAGGAGACCGACCGAGACCTCGTCCATCTTCGGCTCATACCCACCATAGATGAACATGTGACCTATCGAGAGATAGCTCATCATCTCCCGGAAGAGGAACGAGAGGTCATCACGGCTGGCGATGCCTGGCACGTAACCCGCGAACTCCTTCTCGGCCGCCGCCAGATCGAGGCCATGGAAGATCGGGCTGTAGAAGCGGGCGCGCTCGATACGCCAGGCATCGCGATACATCTGCGCCCACTGCGCGCGCGGCTCGACCAGCACCCGCATGTCACCGAGATCAAGGTGATCCGCCTGAGCATGCGGCTTGGCATCGGCGATGAACCAGTCCTTGCCTCTGCGGTAGAGGATCTTGTCGCGATAGGTTGCGAAGTCGCTGTCCCAAACGCCATCGACGACATCGTCGAGCTTCCTCTCCTTGAGGTCGAAGCGCTGCACGGAGACCGAAGGTCCGTCCGGAGTGTTGTCCGAGGGCATCGACACCAGTGGGGCCTTTACCAGGAGGAGCACGCCGGCCTCCCCCGGGCTCAGCGCGACGTAGTTCGCCGCCGGTATGGGCAGCGGTACCGCGCGGCTCTGCAGCTCCTGGAAGTCGATAGTGACCGCCGGCGGCTCTTTCGCCTTGCCCGCGGATGAGGCGTTGGGCTCCTTGGGCTTTGTGCTCTGCGCGGGCGGGATGCTCTGCTCGAAGCCAGCCCGCGGCGCCAGCGGTGAGGCCAAGCCGGGCCGCAGCGTCGCCGCATAGACCTGGCGGGTCACCGGTCGCTCCAGTTGCGACATGTCGAGCCAGCCGTTGGCGAGCCCGGTGTCCGTGCTCGAAGTGAAATAAAGATATTTGCCACCGGCATCGAACACGGGCGCGAGACAATCGCTCTTGCCGTCGGTGACCTGGTGCGTCGAGCCGTCGCTCAAGTCGTAAACGAAGATCGCGTGCAGATAGTTCGGCATGACCTTCGCGAAGGCGATCCAGCGGCTGTCTCCCGACCAGCTCTCATTGAAGCTGTGCAGCTGGGAGAAATCGTCGGTCGCGACCTTCACCGGCCTGGGATCGGCGGCGGTGAGATCGACATACCAGAGGGTCAGCTTCTGGTCTTCGAAAAAGACCTTCTTACTGTCCGGCGACCACTTCAGCGCGGAGTAAAAAGCGTCGTCCTGTCCAAGCGAGACCGACTTCACGGCCCCGGTCCCGTCCTGTGCGCGTATCTCGAGGTCGTACTCTCCCGCGCGATCGGAAAAGTAAGCGATCGACTTGCCGTCGGGCGACCAGGCCGGCCCGCGATCCATGACGTCGGGGCTGTGGGTTAGATTTTGAATGCTGCCGTGCTTGGCGGGGACCGTCAGGATGTCACCGTGAGCCTCGAAGGCGGCTCGTACGCCGTTAGGCGATATTGAGGCGCTCACGACGCCGTCCGCAGCGTCCTCAAAATACGGTCGCCGCTGCGGAAGATCACCTGTGACCGTCACCGGTACCGCCTGCGTCCTGCCGGTTGCAAAGTCATAAATGTGAAGCTCGCCGAACTGCGAGTACACGATGCCACCGGGACCCGCCGATGCCGAGGTGATGTCGAATCCCGCGTTGTCGATCAGCCTGCGCACCTGCCGAGTGTTGGTATCGTAGGCGTAGAGCGTCACCGGACCGTCGCGGTTGGACAGGAAGTAGATCGTGCCGCCGATCCACATGGGGATGCTCTCGTTGGAATCCAGGTTCGGTATCCGCACCGTGCTCGAGTCCGACAGCCTGGCAATCCAGATCTCGGTGTGCTGGCCGCCTTTGTAGCCTTGCCAGTACGCTTCCCATTGGAAGCCGGGAACATAGGCGATGTGCCTGCCATCGCTCGAGTAGGAGCCCATCTCGGCGGCGGGCAGCGGCAGCGCTGTCGGGAAGCCGCCGGCGACCGGGACGGTGAAGAGCTGGTCCGGGTCGGAAAAGCTGTAGCGATGCGATCGGAAGAGTACGTCCTTGCCATCCGACGTCCAACCAACCGCCACGTCAGGATCCGGGTGGTATGTCAGACGGTGGGGTTGTCCGCCGGTAGCAGGGACGACGTAGACGTCAGTATTCTTGTCATAAGTACCGCTGAAGGCGATCTGCGATCCATCGGGGGAGAAGATGGGCTGCGTGAGGAGGTCGATACCGCTCGCGAGGACGTGGGCCTGCCCGCCGGCGCGCGGCACACTCCAGAGTTCGCCGCCGTACTCGAAGACGATCTGCGTCTTCGACAGGGTCGGATAATTGAGGAGAGCCCTGTCGGCAGCCGTCGCGGCGCACGACGAGAGCGAGGCGACTGCAATCGCGAGCCACATCCGCATCCGCATCACGGTAACCTCCCCCAGAGGGTCAAAGCGCCCCGTAGCATACGCCTCTTCGGCCTGACACGGCCGATGGCGCGACATTACGCGTCGGGCACGTTCTTCTCACTAACCATCGTCAGTACGTCATAGGCCGCCACCGTCTCGCCTTCCTGATTGGTGATGAGCGCATCCCAGCGGACCTCGCCATAGCCCTGGCCTGCCCGCAGGGATTTCTCCTTGCAGGTGATGCGCACCTTGATGCGATCACCGGGCTTCACCGGCTTGGTGAAACGCAGGGAATCCAGGCCATAGTTGGCGAGCACGGGGCCGAGCGGCGGATCGACGAAGAGGCCCGCCGCGGCCGAGATGAGGAAATAGCCGTGGGCGACCCGGCCGCCGAAGATGGGATTGCGGCGCGCCGCGGCCTCGTCCATGTGCGCGTAGAAGTGGTCGCCCGAGAGGTCGGCGAAACGCTCGATGTCCGCCACCGTCACTTCCCTTTCCCCGGAGTTGAACGTATCGCCGATGGCAAGCGCCCCGAACGGAATCCGGAACGGATGGGCACCCGGGTCACGCTGCCGCGAGCCCTTGGTCCAGCGGCCGGTGACGGCGGTCAGAACATCCGGCGTGCCCTGGACGGCCGTGCGTTGCATGTAGTGGAGGACACCGCGGATCCCGCCCATCTCCTCACCGCCGCCCGCACGCCCTGGTCCACCGTGCACCAGATGAGGCAGCGGCGAGCCATGCCCCGTCGATTCCTTGGCGCAGTGGCGGTTGACGACGAGGATGCGGCCATGGAACGGTGCAAGTCCAAGCACCAGACGCGCGGCTACTGCCTCGTCACCCGTAAAGACTGAGCCGACGAGGCTCCCGGCCCCGCGCCGGGCGAGCGTGATGGCGGAATCCAACCCCTCGTAAGGGACGATCGTGCAGACCGGGCCGAAAGCCTCGACTTCATGAATGGCTGCGGCGCGTGCCGCGTCCTTGCAATGGAGCAGCGTGGGCGGGATGAACGCGCCGCGATCGGCATCGGCGTCCGCGAGCTCGGGTTGTCGTCCACCGCCATGGACGATCTCGGCCTCGCGCTCGAGCTTCGCGAGCTGCGCGAGAACTTCCCGCCTCTGCGCGAGCGAGGCCACCGGCCCCATGCGGACCTGTTCCAGGCGCGGATTACCCATCACTACTTTATCCAGTGCCGCCTTCAGCGCCTCCACCACCTCGGCCGCCACTGCGGCCGGGACGATCGCCTTGCGGATCGCCGTGCATTTCTGTCCCGCCTTCACCGTCATTTCGCGCGCCACCTCGCGCACGAACAGGTCGAACTCCGGCGTACCGGGTGCCGCATCGGGCCCGAGCAGGCAGGAATTGAGCGAATCGGTCTCCGCCGTGAAGCGCACGGAGTGGTCGATCACCGTCGGATGCATGCGAAGCTTGCGCGCCGTTGACGCGGAGCCGGTGAAGGCCACGACATCCTGACACGAAAGATGATCGAAGAGATCGCCGACCCCGCCGCAGATGAGCTGCACGGCGCCTTGCGGAAGAATGCCCGATTCGACGATGCGACGGAACGCCAGCTCAGCGAGGTAAGAGGTCGCGGTGGCGGGCTTGACTATCGCCGGCACACCGGCGAGAAATGTCGGAGCCAGTTTCTCCAGCATGCCCCAGACAGGGAAGTTGAAGGCGTTGATGTGGACCGCCGCCCCTTCGAGCGGCACGCAGATGTGCTGCGCCACGAAGCCGCCCGATTTCGACAGAGTCTCCGTTGCGCCATCGAGATAGACATGGGCGTCGGGCAGCTCGCGCATGCCCTTGCTGGCGTAGACAAAGAGAGTGGCGATCCCGCCGTCGATGTCGATCCAGGAGTCCGCCTTGGTCGCTCCGGTCGCGTAGGAGAGCTGGTAGAGCTCCTCCTTCCTGTCACTCAGATGCTTCGCCAGCGCCTTGAGGAGAGCGGCACGCTCGTGGAAGGTGAGGCGCCGGAGGTTGGCGCCGCCGACTTCACGCGCGTGAGTGAGACTCGACGCGAAATCGAGCCCTTCGGAGGAGGCGTTGGCGATCACCTCGCCCGTCGTCGCGTCGCGCAGTGCGACCGCCGAGCCGGCGCCCGCCTGCCAGCGACCGGCAATGAAGCTCTCTAGCTGCATGTTGTCCTCCCCTCTCAGCGCCCGGTGAAGCGTGGCGGCCGCTTTTGCATGAAGGCCGCGACGCCCTCGGCGTAGTCGGCGGAGTGACCGAGCTCCTGTTGATAGTCGCGCTCGACGTCGAGTTGCTGCTCCAGCGTGTGGTGCCAGCCTTCGAGCATCGCTTGCTTGGTCCGCGCCAGACCCCGAGTGGGCGCAGCCGCCAACTGGCGTGCCAGCGTGTCGACTTCGCCGGCGAGCTGACCGTCATCGACACAGCGCCAGATGAGGCCCCACTGCGCCGCCTGCTCGGCGGGAAGCTTGTCGCCGAGCAGCGCGAGTCCCATGGCGCGGGCATGACCCACCAGCCGCGGCAGCAGCCACGTGCCGCCCGAGTCCGGGACCAGGCCGATCTTCGAGAAGGCCTGCACGAACGTCGCGGAGCGCGCCGCTATGACAAGGTCGCACGCCAACGCGATGTTGGCGCCGGCGCCCGCGGCAACGCCGTTGACGGCAGCGATGACTGGCAGCGCCAGCCTGCGCAATGCCAGGATCAGCGGCTTGTAACCGTTCTCGATCGAGGGGCCGAGATCCGGCGGCCCGGCGCCCGGGGCCACCACGCGATCGCCGAGATCCTGGCCGGCGCAGAATCCGCGGCCCGCGCCCGTGAGCACGAGGACACGCGCCGAGGCGTCCCGTCGCAAAGCGGCCAAGGCGTCCTGCACTTCGGAGTGCATGACGGTGTTGAAGCTGTTCAGACGCTCCGGGCGGTTCAGCGTGAGCCGCGCGACCCCCTCTGACGTCTCGAATTCGATCGTTTGATAGCTCATGTCGGATATCTCACCGCTCGTCATAGTCGAGCTCGAGCACCGGGGTGGTGACCTTCGCCTGGCAGGCGAGCACATAGCCCTGCTCGAGCTCCCAGTCCTCGAGAGCGTAGTTCTGGTTCATCGCAACCTTGCCGCGCACGACCTTGGTCCGGCAGGTCGAGCAGACACCGGCGCGGCAGGAGAACGGCAGCTCGAGCCCCGCCCTCGCCGCTCCATCCAACACGCTGTCGCCATTCATGGGCATGGTGAAGGAGCGCCGGCGCCCGTCCATTGTGACAGTGACCTCGGCAATGTCCGTGGCTTGCACCTTTTCCGGGACCGCCGCGGCGGCTTCGTGCGTCGTCGTGGCGACCGTGAAATGCTCCGCTCTGATTCGATCTGAATGGGCACCGAGTTCGCGCAGGGTCTGCGACACGGTGTCGATCATATCGCCGGGTCCGCAGACGAAGTACTCGGCGACTTCGGCGGGCGCGAAGAACGATGCGGCGAGCTGTCGGATGTGCCCGCCATCCAGCTTGCCGTTGTAGATCTCCGCCTCCTGTGGCTCGCGGCTCATGAGAAAGTGCAGCGACAGCCGCTCCATGTAGCGGTCCTTCAGCGCCAGCAGCTCCTCCAGGCACATCGCGCGCGCCATGCTGCGGTTGCCGTAAAAGAGGATCACGCGGCCCGTCGGGCCGGCCTCGAGCCAGCTGCGTACGATGGAGACGACCGGTGTGATGCCACAACCGGCCGCAAATGCCACGCTGGTTCCCCGCCCCGCGGCGGCGGAATGGGGAGTGAAGCTGCCATTTGGCGGCAGTACGTCCAGCTGATCGCCCGGGCGCAGGTGCCGCGCAAGATGCGTCGACAGGCGGCCCTCGGGATGAACGCGGGCGACGACGCGCAGCAGCCGCTCGCCCGGGGCGCTGACCAGCGAATAGGTCCGCCGCACTTCCTCGCCCTGCAGCGAGGCGCGCAGGACGACGTGCTGGCCGGCGATGCCACGATATTCCGCGGCGAGCTCCGCGGGGACCTCGAGAGCCAGCGCGACGGCATCCTCGGCTTGTGTCTGTACCTGCGCAACGCGCAGCGGGTGAAATCTCAGCATGAGATCAGATGCATTTGAAAACGTCGAAGGGCTCGAGGCAATCGCTGCAGCGATAGTGCGCTTTGCACGGAGTCGAGCCGAACTCGCTCAGCCGCTTCACCTCATGGCTGCCGCAGCGCGGGCAGGCCATGTTGGAAGCCGCCCGCGCCGTGGGCGCGGCGATACCGAAGGTCTCGAGCTTCCGCCTGCCCTCCTCGGTGAGCCACTCGCTCGTCCAGGGCGGTGAGAGCACGGTCTCAACGGTCACATTCCCCAGCTCCTCACGCGCGAGTGCCTCGTGGATCGATCGTTGAATGACCTCGGTTGCCGGACACCCGGAGTACGTGGGTGTAATTCCGACGCGCAAACCGCCTTCATCGGAGCGTACGTATCGCACCACGCCCAGATCGAGCACGCTCAGGACCGGGATTTCCGGGTCCATGACGGACTCCAGCACCCGCCACACTCGCTCGTTCACCATGTCACACCGGGGAAGGTGCGCGGCAGATGCTGCATCTCCGCCAGCATGTGGCCTAGATGCTCGGTGTGCACGCCGCGCTTGCCGTACCAGGGGTACCGCGACATCGCAGGTTGCTTCAGCGTGGCTTCCGCCAACACCGCTCCGACCCGCTCCTCCCAGCGTGCCCGCAACGCGGGCAGTGACGGACCGATGCCCGCCGCAGCCATTTCCTCATCGAGCGCATCCGGAGTGAGGAGCTCGTCGGTGAAGCGCCAGAGCGCATCGAGCGCCTGCTCGACCCGGGCGTGACTCTCCGCGGTGCCATCGCCGAGCCTGACCAGCCATCCGGCGCTGAAGCGGACGTGGTAACGGGTCTCCTTCACCGCTTTGGCGGCGATCCCCGCCAGGCGGGCATCGCTCGAGCCCGCGAGCGCCTCATAGACCTCGAGCTGCCAGGCATCGAGCAGGAACTGGCGCACGATGGTGCGGCCGAAGTCGCCATTCGGCTGCTCCGCCAGCGAGGCGTTGCAGAATTCCGGCGCATCGCGCAGGTATGCGAGCGCGTCCTCGTCGCGCCCCCGTCCCTCGATCTCGCCGGCGTAGCTGAGGAAGAGCCGCGCCTGCCCGATCAGATCGAGCGCGATGTTGGCGAGCGCCAGATCCTCTTCCAGCGCCGGCGCATGGCCGACCCACTCGCCGAGCCGCTGGCCGAGCACCAGACTCGTGTCGGCGAGCCGCAGGACGTAGCGAAACTTTGCCTCGGAGGTCACAGGTTCTTGACCTCATCGGGGATCGCGTAGAACGTCGGGTGGCGATATACCTTGTCGCGCGCAGGCTCGAAAAGCGCGTCCGCCTCTTCCGGATCGGAGGCGATGATCTCGCTGGAGCGCACGACCCAGATGCTTACTCCTTCCTGACGCCGCGTGTAGACATCGCGCGCATGCTCGATCGCCATGCGAGCATCGGCGGCGTGCAAGCTCCCAACATGCTTGTGCTCGAGGCCGGAGCGGGCGCGGATGAAGACTTCGAACAGCGGCCAGTCATCGCTCATGGCGTGGACCCTTCGTGCTTGGCGGCGTGAGCGGCAGCGGCGTCCCGGACCCAGCGGCCCTCCTCGTGCGCCCTGCGGCGCGCCTGCAACCTCTCCTCGTTGCACGGGCCATTGCCCTGCAGCACCGCCTTGAACTCGCTCCAATCGATGGGGCCGGTGACGTAGTGCCCGGCGGCCTCGTCCCAGCGCAGCGCCGGGTCGGGGATGGTGAGCCCGAGAAATTCCGCCTGCGGAACGGTGACGTCGACGAATTTCTGCCGCAACTCGTCGTTGCTGAAGCGCTTGATGCGCCAACGCATCGACTGCGCCGTGTGAGTGGAGGTGGCATCGCTGGGGCCGAACATCATGATCGACGGCCACCACCAGCGGTTGAGCGCATCCTGCGCCATGGCACGCTGCTCCGCCGTGCCGCGCGCCAGCGTCAGCATGATCTCGAACCCCTGACGCTGATGGAAGCTCTCCTCCTTGCAGATGCGCACCATGGCGCGCGCGTACGGGCCGTAGGAGCAGCGGCAGATCGGGATCTGATTCATGATGGCGGCGCCGTCGACCAGCCAGCCGACCGCCCCGACATCCGCCCAGGTGAGAGTCGGGTAGTTGAAGATGCTCGAGTACTTGGCGCGGCCGTCGAGCAGCTGCTCGAGCAACTCCTCGCGCGCGATGCCCAGGGTTTCCGCGGCGCTGTAGAGATACATGCCGTGGCCGCCCTCGTCCTGCACTTTGGCGATCAGGACCGCCTTGCGCCGCAGGGACGGGGCGCGCGTGATCCAGTTGCCTTCGGGCAGCATGCCGACGATCTCCGAGTGGGCGTGCTGCGAGATCTGGCGGATCAGCGTCTGCCGGTAAGCCTCCGGCATCCAGTCCTTGGGCTCGATCTTCTCATCGCGCTCGATGCGCTCGTCGAAGCGGCGCTCGAGCGCCGGCTGCCCGCCGGCGCCTGGGGGCTGGCCCGCAGGGGTGGGGGAATCGAGGGCCTGGGTGTACATGGTTTGCTGCCGTCGCTCCGCAACGTGACACAGGAATATCGTACCACTATCATTTTATGTGTCACGTTATTTCGTGCCAGAATGAGGCCATGCCACCGCTCACGAAACCGCTCGAGGCGCTGCTGCGCCGCTTTCACGGCCAGCGCCCCTTGCGCGGCGGCTCGCTGCTGATCACGGTTTTCGGCGATGCCATCGCGCCCCGCGGCGGCGCCGTGACCCTGGGCAGCCTCATCGATCTCGCCCGGCCCTTCGGCCTGGCGGAGCGGCTGGTGCGCACCGCGGTCGCGCGGCTCGCGACCGAGGGGTGGCTCTCCGCCACGCGCCACGGCCGGCGCAGCGAATACCGGCTGACCGAGAGCGGCCGCAAGCTCTTCGCCGAGGCGACACGCCGTATCTACGGGGTCAATCCATCGACCTGGGATGGACAGTGGACGCTCGCGGTGCTGCCGCCCGCCGGCGGTCATGCCCGCGGCAACATCCGCGATGAGCTGCGTTGGCTCGGCTTCGGCCAGGTGAGTCCCGGCGTGTATGCGCACCCCGCGTGCACGCTGGCGGAGGCCCGCGGCTGGCTGATCACGCTCGGCTGCGCCAGTCGCTGTGGGCTCTTCAAAAGCGCGACCGAGGGTGTGGCGGCCGATCGCAGGCTGGCGGCCGAGGGCTGGAATCTGGTGGAGATTGCCCGCCGATATCGCCGTTTTCGCGACACGTTCGCACCGGTGCAGGCCGCGCTGCGCGACCCGTCCTCCCTGGCCCCGGAGGCCGCGTTCCTGGTGCGCACGCTCCTCATCCATGAGTACCGCAAGATCCATCTGCAGGATCCGCTGCTGCCGCCGGCCCTCCTGCCGGCGGCATGGGTGGGTGCGGAAGCCTACGAGCTCACCGCCTCCCTCTACGGCAGGGTGTTCGCGGCTGCCGAGCGCTTTCTCGGCGAGACCGGGCGAACGATGGCGGGGACACTGCCGCCGGCGGGCGCCGAAGTGCACGCGCGCTTCGGCGGCAGGCGCGGCGCCTAGCTCACAGGCAAAGGCTCACCAGGTATCCGGCTCCCAGTTCTCCTGCGTGCCGTCGGCGAGCTGTCCGGCGACGATGGTCTTGGCGTCCTTGTAGTAGTGCGGCGGCACGGGCAGGTTGAGCGGTGCCGGCGAGCCGTCCATGACACGGGCCGAGAGATCGTAGCGGGAGCCATGGCAGGGGCAGAAGAAACCGCCCGGCCAGCCCGCGGGCAGATCCGCGGCATTGAGCTGCGGCCGGTACTTCGGGATGCATCCCAGATGAGTACAGATGCCGACCACCACCAGATAATTCGGATTGATGGCCCGCTGCACCGGATTCCAGCCCGGAAGATTCGGCGGCTGCTGATTCTCCTTCGACAGCGGGTCCTTCAACTGGTCGTTGAGCTTCGGCAGCTCCGCGAGCTGCTCGTCGGTGCGGCGCAGGATCCAGACGGGCCGCTGACGCCACTCGACGCTCATCATCTCTCCCGGCCCGAGCGTCGAGATGTCGATGGTCACGGGCTCGCCCAGGGCGCGCGCCGTCTCGCTCGGCTCCAATGACTCGAGGAACGGCACCGCGGTCAGTGCCACACCGACGGCACCTACCGCCGCCGTGGTGGTAGTAAGCATCCGCCGTCGGTCGAGGTCGGGCCCGTCCTCGATCGGCTTACCGGGCATTGCGGGTGCATTCTCGGCCATGCTCACGTCCTCCGCCTACAGCGCAAGTGATTGATGACAATCCGCGCATAGTAGCGGCCCCGCTGGCCCGAGTCACCTGCGGCTCAGTCCTTCCAGCCCGCGAGCCGCTCGGTGAAAACCTGCAGGAAGCGATTCGCGCGGCTGCCGTCCATGACGCGGTGATCGATGGTAAGCGTGACATAGCAGCACGAGCGCACCACGATCTCATCCTTGCCGTGCTCCGCGATAACCACCGCGCGCTTCTCGAGCTTGCCGAGACCGAGGATGGCCGACTGCGGCTGCGGAATGATGATGGGCGCTGCGAGCAGGCTGCCGCTCACACCATGGTTGGAAAGAGTGAAGGTGCCGCCGCGAACGTCCGCGGGCGTGAGCGCGCCATCGCGCGCCCGACGCACCAGCGGCTCGATGCGGCGGGCAGTCTCGAGCAGATCCAACGATTGCGCCTGCTGCAGCACGGGCACTACCAGCCCGCCTTCCGCCGCGGTGGCGATGCCGAGATTGATGGTGTCGTAGATCTCGAGCGCCGCATCCAGCCAGCGGCTGTTGGCCTCCGGCACCTCGCGGATGGCGGTCACGGCGGCCTGCGCAAAGTAAGCCGTCAGTGTCAGCGCCACGCCTTGATGGGCAAATTCCTCTCGATGCCGTTGTCGGTGTGCGAGCACCTCACCCATATCAACTTCGAACACCGTGGTGACGTGAGGTGCGGTGTGCAGCAGGCTTTCTACCATCCTGGCTGCAATGCGCTTGCGGACGCCGGAGTGAGGAACGCGATGCGAAGTGGCGCCTTCCATGCCGTTGGATTCTGCCGGTGGTGCCGGGGCGCCTGCCCGCGGTTGAGGCGATCCGACTCTTTGCATGACGTCCGCGACGGTGATCCGGCCGTCCTCGCCCGTGCCCTGCATTGATGCAGCATCGAGCGAATGTTCAGCCAGCAGACGCTTGACGGCAGGGCTGAGTTGTCGCGCCCCACCGGTGTTGCGTGGTTGGACAGCGGTCGGGGACACGGCGGGATTGGGGATCACGGGGCTGACGCCGCTCTCTCGGGCTGCCCCGACAACCGGCGCGGCCGCCGCCGCGGCTGGCCCGATCCGGCCGAGCAGCTCTCCCGGTGCCACTTCCTCCTGCTCCTGTTTCAGGATCTCCGTCAGCACGCCCGCTGCCGGCGAAGCCACCTCGACGGTGACCTTGTCAGTCTCGAGCTCGATCAGCGGCTCGTGCTCAGCCACCGTCTCGCCGACGCTCTTCAGCCAGCGCAGCACCTGTGAGCGCGTGCCCTCCTCCTGGTCGGCAGGAACCCTGATCTCCACACTCTCGGGTGTCGGCATGTCAGACGCTCGCGATTTGCTGGATGGCACGCGTGATCGACTCCACGCCGGGAACGGCTGCCTCGAGGAGCAGCGGACTGTGCGGACTCGGGATGTCCGGCATCGCGAGCCTGTCGATCGGCGCATCCAGGCTGAAAAACGCCTCCTTGGCGACGCAGGCCGCAATCTCGGCGCCGAAGCCGGCGGTCAGGTTGTCCTCGTGCACGATGAGACAGCGATGCGTCTTGTGCACGGACTGCAGCACGGCTTGTTTGTCCCATGGCGAGAGCGTTCTCAGATCGAGGATCTCGGCATCCACACCCGATGCCGCGGCGGCGCGCTCACAACGCTCCACCATGGCACCCCAGGTCACGATACTGATCTCCACGCCCTCGCGAATGCGACGCGCCACGCCAAATGGCACGACGTACTCGTCCCCCGGATAGGGACGGCGGGCCCAGGCGCCATCCAACAGTGCGCGATGCTCGAAGAACAACGTCGGATCGTTGCCCCGCAGCGCCGCGCGCAGCAACCCCGTAGCGTCTTCCGCATTCGAGGGCACTGCCACGCGCCAGCCGATGGCATGGACGAACGCGACTTCGTTGGTCTGACTGTGCCAGGGGTCGCCGCATTTGAAGAAGCCCCCCGGAATCCGCACTACCATCGGTGCGGCGAAACGATTGCGCGTGCGCCAGCGCATGGTGCCGCAGTCGTTGAGCTGCTCGGCGGCCGGATCGGCGTATTTGCGGAACTGGATCTCCGGCACCGGCAGGAGGCCCGCGAGCGCGAGCCCAACGGCTCGGCCGATGATGCCTTCCTCCGAGAGACTGGTGTCGAAGACCCGCCCCGTGCCGTGCTTCTCCTGCAGCCCGAGGGTCGCCGCATGCACCCCGCCTTTGGGGCCGACGTCCTCGCCGAAGACCATCATCCGCGGATTGAGAGTGAGCTCGACATCCAGCGTGCGGCGGATCGCCGTCAGCATGTTGATGCGCGACGGTTCCGGTCGCGGCTCGTGCACCGCCGGAGGAAATGCGTGGCCGACCGCAGCCAGACCACCCTGCTCCTGCACTTCCGATGCGCTGTCGCCGCCGGATGCCGAGAACACGTAACGGGTGAGCGTGCTCGGGTCCGGGTGCGGGCGCGCCAATGCGCGCTCTACCGCGGCTTCGACGTCGCGACGCGCGTCGCTCGCCAGGCGGCTCCAGTCCTGTTCCGACAGCACGCCGGGAACGAGGAAACGCTGCAGCCGCTGCAGCGGGTCTCGCGCCCGCTCGAGCGAGAGGGTCTCCGGCGACTTGTAAGCCTGAGTGTCCTGGCCCGAGTGACCGCAGAGCCGTGGCACCGTCAGCCGCAGGAGCACCGGGCCACGCTGCTCGCGTACGTTGCGCACCGCTTCCGCCACAAACTGCGAGGCCTGCAGGGGCTCCGCGCCGTCTCCTTCGAGAATCGTCAGCCCGGAAAAGGAGCGCAGGTTGGCCGCAATGTTACCGCCGGGTGTCTGCAGCTGTGAGGGCACCGAGATGCCGAATCCGTTGTCCTCGATATAAAAGAGCATCGGCAGGCGCAGCGTCGTCGCCATCGTGAGCGCGGCCCAGAACCCGTTGGTGGCGACCGAGGCGTCGCCGCCGAGCACGACGGCAATGCTGCGGTCGTACCCTGCGTCATGCAGCACTTCGCGGTGGTACTGGATCGCCTGGGCCCAGCCGGCGGCCGGCGTGTATTGCGCACCGACGCCGCCGCATGCCGGAAACACCGTCGCTCCATCCCGCCCCGGCATGTTGAATACGACGCCGATGTCACGGCCGCCGCTGAAGGAGCCGACACGCGCCAGCGGCCCGGCGGCGGCTTCCTCGAGCTCCACCCCAAGCGCCAACATCACCGGGCGTGACCGGTAGTAGACGCTGACCCCATCGTGCCGATCGGTGAGCTGCAGGCCGAGCAGGATCTGGGCGAAGTCGTGTCCCCGCGCCGAGAACTGATAGAGCACCTGCCGTTCCGGCAGGAGCCGGGACTCCTCGACGTCGTCGAGGGCGCGGGAGGCGTGCAGCAGGTAGGTCACCCGGCGCCAGTCGGGCGCCCGTTCGGCAATGGGGGCCGCGCCGCTCGGGCGGGGCATCGGGGCTGCGGCGGCTGGCATGGGCTCCTCGAGATGGATGGCGTTCGCCATAGCCTAGGGCGGCATCACGGAAATGGGCTTGCGTTCGTTGCGCCAGATTGGTCCAAGATGGCAAGATCCTTTCTCTGGAATAAAGTATAAGAACATAATCATGCCAAAATCGCTCGACCGGCTCGACCGTCGCATTCTCGATGAGGTGCAGGCGGACGCCCGCATCTCCAACCAGGAGCTGGCGCAGCGCGTGGGCCTCTCGCCCGCGCCCTGCTGGAGGCGCCTGCGACGTCTGGAGGAGGACGGGTTCATTGCTGGCTATGCGACTCTCCTGTCGGCGCCCGCGATCGGGCTGCCCATTCAGGCCTATGCCCTCATCTCGCTCGAGAACCATCATCCGCAGACCGTGCGGCAGTTCGATCAGCTGGTGCGCGAGCGGCCGGAGGTGCTCGAGTGCCACTCCATGAGCGGGCCGAACGACTACCTGCTGCGCATCGTCGCCGCCAGCATGGATGCGTACGAGCAGTTCCTCTCGACGCGCGTGCTGCAGCTGGCCGGCGTGCGCTCCGTCAACACGAGCTTCGTGCTGCGGACGAAGAAGTTCACGACGCGGCTGCCAGTCGGGACAACCGAATGATCAGCGCAGCTCCTGCATGTCCTGGGGAGTGAAGCGCACGGATGCCGCTGCGATGTTTTGCTCGAGATGCTCGATCGATCCGGTTCCGGGGATCGGCAGCATCACGGGCGAGCGCGCGAGCAGCCAGGCGAGCGCGGCCTGGCCTACCGTGATGCCGTGGCCCTGGGCAGCTCTCGCGAGCGCGCTCGATGCGCCGGAGGCTTGCGTGTGCTTGCCGAACCCGAGCGGCGCCCACGGGAGGAATGCAATCGCCTTGCCTTGGCAGTAGGTCAGCACCTCATCGGAGTGACGCTCTTCCAGGTTGTAGCGGTTCTGGACGGAGACGATGGGCGTGAGGCGCTCGCAGCGCTCGAGCTCCGCCACGCTGACGTTCGATACGCCGATGTGACGGATCTTGCCCGCGCTCTTCAGGCGCACCAGCTCGCCGATCGAGTCCTCGAGCGGCACATTGGGATCCGGCGCGTGCAGTTGATAAAGGTCGAGCGACTCGCGCCGTAGACGCTTCAGGCTCGCTTCGCAGGCTTTGCTCAGATGCTCCGGCCGGGCGTCGCGATCCCAGACCTCCGGTCCCGGACGCACCAAGCCGCCCTTGGTGGCGATCACCACGTCGGCTGAATACGGGTAAAGCGCCTGCGCGATCAGGTTCTCGCTGACTTCAGGTCCGTAGGAATCGGCCGTGTCGATGAAGTTCACGCCCAGGTGAACGGCACGCTGCAACACCCGCAGCGCGGTCGGCACATCCGGCGGCTCGCCCCAGATGCCGCGGCCGGTGAGGCGCATGGCACCGAAGCCGAGGCGATTGACCTTCAGATCGCCGCCCAGCACGAGTTGTCCGGCTGCCGCAGCATTGGTGTTGGCATTCATGGGAACCTCCGTACCGCCGAGCGAGCAAGCCGCATGCCGCTACCGCAGCGGCAACGCCGTCGCGCGGGTGACGGTGCGCATGGCGAAGCTCGATTGCACGCTGACGACGCTCGGCAGCCGTGTCAGATGTTGACTGTGGATGCGCTCGAAGTCCGCGAGGTCCGCCACCACGACCCGCAGGAGGTAATCGTGCTCCCCGGTCATCAGGTAGCACTCCATCACCTCGGGAATGCGGCGCACCGCGGTCTCGAACGCGGTCAGGCCGGACTGGCTCTGGCGATCGAGCGTGATGCTGACGAAGACATTGACCGGATAGCCCGCCTTCTGCTGGTTGATGAGCGCGGTATAGCCCTCGAGGAGGCCCGACTCCTCCAGCGCTCGCACCCGCCGCAGGCAGGCGGATTCCGACAGGCTCACCTCGGTCGCAAGCCGGGCATTCGTGATCCGCGCGTCCTGCTGCAGCAGGCGCAGAATGGCGCGATCGTAGCGGTCGAGCTCCATGGGCGCAGGATTCTGCCACAAAAGATACGGTTTGTCGCAGATTCTGCCGTTGACCAGGCCGTCGACGGCCAGATCGCAAGCTCCCACCGCCCGCCGCGTCCTAATCTGGCGCGATATTCATTCCTCGGGGGTTGCGAGTCATGCGTATCGGCGTTCCGCGCGAGATCAAAGTCCACGAGTACAGAGTCGGTCTGGTTCCCGCCGGAGTTCGCGAGCTCACCGCGGCCGGTCACCAGGTTCTGATCGAAACGGGCGCGGGAGAGGGAATCGGCCTCTCGGACGCCGAGTACCGCGCCGCTGGCGCGAGCATTGCGCCAAATGCCGCCGATGTTTTCGCGCAGGCACAGCTCATCGTGAAGGTGAAAGAGCCGCAGGCGGTCGAGTGCAAGATGCTGCGTCAGGGGCAGGTCCTTTTCACTTACCTGCATCTGGCGGCCGACGCCGCGCAAGCGCATGGGATCATGGAGTCAGGCGCGACGGCGATCGCGTATGAGACGGTGACACGTAACGGCTCACTGCCACTCCTCACGCCGATGAGCGAAGTAGCCGGACGCATGTCGATCCAGGTCGGTGCAGCGTGTCTACAGAAGGCCAACGGTGGCCGCGGCGTGCTGCTCGGCGGTGTGCCCGGCGTCCCCCCGGGCAAGGTGGTGATCCTGGGTGGCGGTGTCTCCGGGACGCACGCCGCGGAAATGGCAATCGGACTGCGCGCGGATGTCACGGTGGTCGATCGCTCCGTCGAGCGTTTGCGTGAGCTTTCGAGTCAGTTCGGCGCTGCACTGCGCACGGCCTACTCCACCGCGCAAACGATCGAGCGCCTGGTGCGCGAAGCCGACCTGGTCGTCGGCGCCGTGTTGATTGCGGGCGCCGCGGCACCGAAGCTCGTCAGCCGCGCGATGGTCTCGACCATGCAGCCGGGCTCGGTGCTGGTCGATATCTCCATCGATCAGGGCGGATGCTTCGAGACGAGTCATCCGACCACTCATGCGCAGCCGACGTTCGTCGTCGATGGCGTAGTGCACTATTGCGTCGCCAACATGCCGGGCGCTGTCGCGCGCACCTCCACCTTTGCGCTGACCAACGCCACTCTCCCCTATGTCAGGATGCTGGCCGACCTCGGATGGCAGGCCGCGCTGAAGCAGGATCCGGGCTTCGCGGCCGGTCTCAACGTGCATGCGGGACAGATCACCCACGAGGCTGTTGCGCACGCGCTCAATCTGAAGGCGCGCCCGCTCGGCTCCGCCGCTGCGTGACGGTCTGGCGCGGGCGGGCCTCTGCCGGTAGGCTTGCACCCCCGCACCCTGGAGGTCCCGAATGTCCCTGAGCAAGCTCGCCCTGGCGGCGGTGCTGCTGGCGGCCTACGCCGGCACCGCGCTCGCCACGCCCGCCACCTTCGTTTGCGATCCGGCGCATACCCATCCGAGCTTCGCCGCCGATCATCTCGGCGGCCTGTCGGTATGGCGCGGCATGTTCACCAAGTCCTCCTGCACCATCGTGCTCGATCAGGTGCAGCAGACCGGCACGGTGGAAGTGAAGGTCGATGCCTCATCGATCGAGTTCGGTCTGCCGAAGCTCAACGAGCATGTGCGCACGGCCTCGAATCTGCTGGATGCGCCGCAATACCCGACCGCGACCTACAAAGGCAAGCTGACGGACTTCGTCAACGGCAAGCCCACGAAGGTCGTAGGTGATTTCACGCTGCATGGCGTGACGCATCCGCTGACGCTGACCATCGACTCCTTCGCCTGCAAAGAGAGCATGGGTCGAGACCGCTGCGGGGCCGACGCCAGCGCGCAGTTCGACCGCGACCAATACGGCGTCGATTTTGGCAAGCCATTCGGCTTCCTGATGTGGGTGCGGCTGCGCATCCAGGTGGAAGCGCTACGCCAGGGCTGAGCAAGGGCTGAGGCGCCTCGCCTTCCGGCGTATCGATATTCCAAGGAAATCTGAGAACCGCCGAGCCGCGGCCGACCCACCGAAAGGGCATTGTGTAGACTGCGGGTCGGACCCCAATGAGCAACGATGCCAGTGCCCCCTGCCGAACCGGATGATGAGCTGATCGAGGCCCTGCTGCCTGCCGCCTTGGCGGCGGGCCGGGCTGCTCTCGAGATCTACCGCGCCGGTTTTACCGTGACGCAGAAAGCCGACAAATCGCCCGTGACCGCGGCCGACCACGCCGCCGAGAAGATCATTCTCGAGCACCTGGCGCGGCTCGCGCCGGCCGTGCCGGTGGTGGCGGAGGAATCGGCGGCGGCGGGCTCCATCCCACAGGTAGGCGCGGAGTTCTTCCTGGTCGATCCGTTGGACGGCACCAAGGAGTTCATTCACCGGCGCGGAGACTTCACGGTCAACATCGCCCTCATCCGCCAGGGCACACCCGCACTCGGCGTCGTCTATGCGCCTGTGGGTGGGATGCTTTATGCCGGCAACGTTCGCAACATGCGAGCCTTTCGATGCTCCTATCCGGCGGATGCCGTGACGCCAGGGGCTCGTGAGCAGTTGCACGTGCGCCCCGTTCCTGCCGCCGGCATTACGGCGGTGGTATCAAGATCGCATTCGACGCCGGAAACTGACACCTATCTGAGTCACTACACGGTGAATGATCGCGTCTCCGTCGGCTCGTCGCTGAAGTTCTGCCTGGTTGCCGCTGGCGAGGCTGACCTGTACCCGCGTTTGGGCACGACGATGGAGTGGGACACGGCCGCCGGACATGCCGTGCTCGCCGCCGCGGGCGGCAAGGTGTTGGCTCCGGGGGGCAAGCCGCTCGCCTACGGCAAGCCGGACTTCCGCAACAGTTTCTTCATCGCGAGCGGGGCACTGAGCCCCGTGCCGCTCGCCGCCTGAGGCGCTCATGAGCACTCCATCCGGCCAGCTGCTGTCCCAGCACCTGAAGCGTCTCGAAGCGGAATCCATCGGCATCATTCGCGAGGTTGCGGCGGAGTTTCGCAACCCGGTGATGCTCTACTCGATCGGCAAGGACTCAGGGGTGATGCTGCATCTCGCCCTGAAGGCCTTCTACCCCTCGAAACCGCCCTTTCCGCTGCTGCACGTCGATACCAAGTGGAAATTCCGCGACATGATCCGCCACCGCGACGAGATCGTGGCGCGCTACGGGCTCAAGCTCCTCGTGCATACCAACCCCGAGGGTCTCGCTCGCGGCATCAACCCGATCGCCTCCGGCTCGCAGCTGCATACCCAGGTGATGAAGACCGAGGCGCTGAAGCAGGCGCTCGACAAAGGGGAGTTCGATGCGGCCTTTGGCGGCGCGCGGCGCGACGAAGAGAAGAGCCGCGCCAAGGAGCGCATCTTCTCCTTCCGCTCCGCCGGCCACGTCTGGGACCCGCGCAACCAGCGGCCGGAGCTGTGGAATCTCTACAACACGCGCATCAGCAAGGGTGAGACCATCCGCGTCTTCCCGCTTTCCAACTGGACGGAGCTCGACATCTGGCAATACACGCGCGCCGAAGGAATTCCGGTGGTGCCGCTCTATTTCGCCGCGCCCCGGCCCGTGGTCGTGCGCGACGGGCTGCTCATCATGCGCGATGACGATCGGATGCCGCTCGAGCCCGGTGAGGTCGAGCAGGTGCGCACGGTGCGCTTCCGCTCACTGGGCTGCTATCCGCTCTCGGCGGCCATCGAGAGCCGTGCCGCCACCCTCGATGAGATCATCGAGGAGATGCTGATTGCACGCACCTCGGAGCGCTCCGGCCGGCTCATCGACAGCGACGAGGCAGCCTCGATGGAAAAGAAGAAGCGGGAAGGCTACTTCTGATGGATGCGACGCCATGACCGCTTTCGCGCACGATCAGGTGACGGTGAGCTCCGGCGGCCGCGGTGGCCCGGAGAAGGGCCTGCTGCGCTTTCTCACCTGCGGCTCGGTGGACGACGGCAAGTCTACACTCATCGGGCGGCTCCTCTATGACACCAAGCTCATTCTCGAGGACCAGCTCGCGGCGCTGAAGCGCGACAGCCGCAAGCACGGCACCACGGAAGATGACATCGATTTCGCACTGCTCGTCGATGGCCTCGAGGCCGAGCGCGAGCAGGGCATCACCATCGATGTGGCCTACCGGTTCTTCTCGACGCCGCGCCGCGCCTTCATCGTCGCCGACACACCCGGACACGAGCAGTACACGCGCAATATGGCCACCGGGGCCTCGAACTCCCAGGCCGCGGTCATCCTGATCGATGCGCGCAAGGGCGTCCTCACCCAGACCCGCCGCCACAGCTACATCTGCTCCCTCCTCGGCATCCGGCACGTCGTGCTCGCCGTCAACAAGATCGACCTGGTCGACTTCTCGGGCGAGCGCTTCCACCACATCGTCGGCGACTATCTCGGCTTCGCGCAGGCGCTCTCCTTCAGCTCGATCACGCCGATTCCGGTTTCGGCTCGCTTCGGCGACAACGTCACCGCGCACTCGCAGCGGATGGGCTGGTATGACGGCCCAACGCTGCTCGAGCACCTCGAGGATCTCGATGCGACCGAGGGGCTGGAAGGCAAGCCGTTCCGTTTCCCCGTGCAGTGGGTCAATCGGCCCAACCTCGACTTCCGGGGCTTCTCGGGCACCGTCGCCTCCGGCGTCGTGCGTCCCGGCGATCGCGTGGTCGTCGCCGCCTCCGGGCGGGAGACGAAAATCGAGCGCATCGTCACCGCGGACGGCGATCTGCCGCAGGCCAGCGCGGGCGATGCGGTCACGCTCACTCTGAGCGATGAGGTGGACGTGGCGCGTGGCGACATGCTCGCGCCGCCTCAGTCCCGCCCGGAAGTCGTCGACCAGTTCGCCGCGCAGGTGCTCTGGATGATCGAGGAGCCGATGCTTCCCGGGCGCTCGTATCTCATGCGCATCGGCACCAAATACGTGCCGGCGCGGGTGACGAGCCTCAAGCACAAGACCGACGTCAACACCCTGGAGCACATCGCCGCCAAGACGCTCGCGCTCAACGAGATCGGTCTCTGCAATCTGTCGACGGCCACGCCGGTCGCCTTCGATCCCTATGCGGACAACCGCGAGACCGGCGCCTTCGTGCTGATCGACCGCTTCACTCACGCCACGGCCGGCGCCGGCATGATCACCTTCGGGCTGCGCCGTGCCACCAACATCCATCGCCAGGCGCTGCTGGTCGACAAGACGGCACGCTCGCGCATGAACGGCCACCGTCCCGCCATCCTGTGGTTCACCGGGCTCTCCGGTTCCGGCAAGAGCACCATCGCCAACATCGTGGAGCGGGAGCTGCACGCCCATGGCGCCCACACGTACATGCTGGACGGTGACAACGTGCGCCATGGGTTGAACCGCGACCTCGGCTTCACCGACGCGGACCGGGTGGAGAACATCCGCCGCGTGGGAGAAGTTGCCCGTCTCTTCGTCGACGCCGGCGCCATCGTGCTCTGCTCGTTCATCTCCCCCTTCCGCGCGGAGCGGCACATGGTGCGCGAGCTCGTCGGCGAGGGCGAGTTCATCGAGATCCACGTCGACACGCCGCTCGAAGTCTGCAAGCAGCGCGACCCGAAGGGACTCTACGCCCGGGCGCTCGAGGGCAAGATCAAGAACTTCACCGGCATCGACTCGCCTTACGAGGCGCCGGAGAATGCCGAGATCATCGTCGATACCAGCAAGGGCACGGCCGAGGAAGTTGCCGCGCGCATCGTGGCGGCGCTGCGGGAGAAGCAGATCATTTCGTGATCAGGACGATCTTGCCGATGTGCGCGCCGGACTCCATCAGCGCGTGGGCGCGCGCCGCCTCCCGCAGTGGGAAGCGCGCATGAATCACCGGCCGCAGTGACTGCGACTCGAAGAGCGGCCAGACTTCCCGGCGCAGGCAGGCGGCAATCTCGCCTTTGGCCGCCACGGTCTGCGGACGGAGCGTGGCGCCGCCCAGCCACAGCCGCTTCTTCATCAGCGTGACCAGGTCGAGCTCCGCCTTGCTACCGTGTTGAGTTGCAATGAGCGCGATGCGGCCGTTGACCGCCGCCGCGGCCAGGTTGCGCGCCAGATACTCGCCACCGACCATGTCGAGTATGACATCGGCCCCCTGCCCGCCGGTCGACTCCATCGTGCGGGCGACGAAGTCCTCCTGCTTGTAGTCGATCGCCACATCCGCCCCGAGGCTGCGGCATGCTGCGCACTTCTCGGCACTCCCGGCCGTGACGATGACGCGAGCGCCGAATGCCTTGGCGAGCAGGATGGCGGTGGTGCCGATGCCGCTGGAGCCGCCATGGATGAGCAGCGTCTGCGCGGGGCGCAGCCGCGACCGCATGAAGACGTTGTAGTAGACGGTGAAGAAGGTTTCCGGCAGTGCCGCCGCCTCTTCCATTGAGAGCGACCCCGGTACGGGAAGGCACTGCACGGAGGGTGCGGTAACGTACTCCGCATATCCGCCGCCGGCTACGAGTGCGCATACGCGCGCGCCGACGGCAGGCTCGGTTACACCGGTCCCGACGCGCACGACGTCTCCTGCCACCTCGAGTCCGGGAATGTCGGTCACCCCTGGTGGCGGCGGATACACGCCCTTTCGTTGCAGCACATCGGGGCGATTGACGCCGGCGGCGGCCACTCCAATCAGTACCTCGCCCGGGCCAGGCTCAGGCACCGGCCGTGAGACCGGACGCAGGCTCTCAGGCGGCCCCGGCGTGGCGATCTCGATCGCCGTCATGGTGGCGGGTAGTGAGGTCACAGCTCGTGATTCTCGCTCACCTGCTCCTTCCCGTGCCAGCCGCAATGGTGCCCGTACTTCGCGCGCAGCCGCTCGCGCTCTTCCGGGGTCAGGCTTTCCCAGCGATGGCGCCAGCCATGATGACGCCAGCGCCCGTGGTGTCCGCGCAATCCCCCGATAAGGATGCGGCTCAGCACGAGCAGTCCCACCGCCTGCGGATAGTGCAGCGGCGGTGCGCGGAACAGGCCCGGCAGCAACGCATTCCACAGCAGCATCACGACCCAGCCGAGGGCAGCCACCGCGACGATGGCGAAGCCCACGAATGCAAATCCCTTCCAAACCCAACGACGGCCTCTCACAGCTTTCTCCTCAGTTCGTAATCACTCTCATGAGTCCCGCGACCACTCCTCATATTCATCCCTGAGCGTCTCCCGCAGTCGCAGCACCGCATAGCGCTTGCGCGCCAGGAGCGTATTGATCCCGACACCCCACCGTGCCGCCAGGTCCTTGAAGCTCGCGCCCTCGAGCTCGTGCGCAATGAACACCTCGCGCTGCTCAGGCGGCAGCTCCGCCAGCGCCCGCTCGAGCTCCTCCAGCATCAGCCCGCGAAGGAGCTCCGCATCCGGGCCGTCCTCCACCGCCGGCAGGAGGCTATCCAGAGCGGAGTCCCCCTCCTCCCCGGCCGGCACGATGTCGCCCAGCAGCTGCGGCCGCCGCTTGCGAAAGCGATCGATGATGCGATTGCGGGCCACGCGCATCAGCCAGGCACCCGCCTGCTCGATCGGCTGCATCAGCCGATACGCGCTGACGAGCTCGTAGAACGCCTCCTGCAGCACGTCTTCCGCCTCCGCCGCATCCCGGACCCTTTTCGAGATGAACGACAGCAGCCGTCCGCGCTCGCGCCGCACGACGGCTGCGATCTCGGAGTCCTGCAAGGCATCGGTCAAAGGCTTAGGCAGTGCTGCATCCATCCTGTGAAGATAGACGGCCGCGCGGGAGCCGATATTGTGAGCCGTCCGGGCCTCAGCAGGAGGTCAGCGCATCCTCGGCCTCGAAGACCAGCTTCTCCGCCGGCGCCGGCCGGCCGAAGAGGTATCCCTGGTACCGGGTGCAGCCGCACTCGCGCAGCACCTCGAGCTGCTCGCGTGTTTCCACACCCTCGGCCATCACATCCAGGGAGAGATGACCCGCGATGGCGACGATGGTTGACACGATGGCCCTGTCGTTGGCGTCGGAGGCGATGTCGCGGACGAACGAGCGGTCGATCTTCAGCTGATCGAGGGGCAGGCGCTTGAGGTACTGCAGTGAGGAGTAGCCGGTGCCGAAGTCATCGAGCGCGAACTGCACGCCCTCCGCCTTGAGCAGGTTCATGGTGCTCACCGTGCGCTCGACATCCCCCTGCAGGAGGGTCTCGGTCAATTCCAGCTTCAGCTTGCGGGCGTCGATGCCGTGACGGCGGATGCAGCCCAGCACATGCACCGCGAAATCCGGCTGCTGGAACTGCAGCGAGCTGACGTTGACCGCGAGCGTCAGCTCACGGGCGCTCGCCTGGCGGCTCCAGATGGCGAGCCTGGCGCAGGCCGCATCGATCACCCACTCGCCGATCGGCACGATCATGTGCGTTTCCTCGGCCAGGGCGATGAACTCGGCCGGAAGGACCAGCCCGCGCTCCGGGTGAATCCAGCGCAACAGCGCCTCGGCGCCGAGCTTGCGGCCGCTCTCATCCACCTGCAGCTGGTAGTGAAGCGCGAACTGCGAGCCGGCGATCGCGTTGCGCAGCTCGACTTCGAGCGCCGCACGCGCGCTGACGCTCGCCTGCATGCGGGGGTCGAAGAAACGCAGCGCATTGTGGCCGGACTTCTTCGCCTGGTGCAGCGCGATATTGGCCTGCTGGATCAGATCCTGGGTCGTCTGACTGCGCCCGGCAAGGATGGTCGCGCCTACACTGCAACTGACGTGGATGGTGCGGTCGGACAGCGCGTAGGAACCGGATAATGCGTGCATCATCTTCAGGCCAAACGCCTTGGCCCGGCCGGCCGCCGCCAGCGGCTGTGCCGCGAGATCCTCGAGCAGGACGACGAATTCGTCGCCGTCGCCGCGGGCGAGCGTATCACCCGGACTCACCTCGGCCGACAGCCTCGCGGCCACCTGCTGCAGCAGCGCATCCCCGGCGGTATGACCGAGCGTGTCGTTGACGCTCTTGAAGTTGTCGAGATTGAGCAGCAGCAGCGCCCCGTAACGCCCATTGCGGGCACTGGTCGACAGCGCCTGGTTGATACGATCCTGCAGCAGCTCCCGGTTGGGCAGCTGCGTCAGCTGATCGAAGAACGCCAGATGACGGATGCGCTCCTCGGACTGCTTGCGCTCCGTGAAGTCCATCAGGAAGGACATGGTCAACGGGCCATCGGCGAGCTCGATGCGCTTGGTCGAGACGAACATCGGAAACTCGCTGCCGTCCTTGCGCAGGCCGACGGTCTCGTAGCTCGTTGGCGAGAGCACGCCCTGGCGGCGATGCTCGATCCGCCGCTCCATCTCGGCGCGGTGGCTGGGCGCCACCCGTTGCAGCAGCGGCGTAGCGCACACCTCGTCCGCGCTCTCGTGACCGAACATGCTGAGGTAGCGGGCGTTGACCTCCAGGGTGATCCCGTCGCGGCTGAACGAGATAGCCAGCGGCGACTGCTCGATGAGCGTGCGCAGCCGCATCTCACTTTCGCGTAACCGGTCCTGGGCGCGGCGGTCCGCCGAGATGTCCTCCACGATCGACCACACGACGCGCGGGCTGCCATCGCCGATCAACACGCCATTCAAACGCAGCGGAACGAGGCTGCCGTCCTTGCGGCGATACTCCTGCTCGAAAGGACCGAAGCGGCCGGTGCGCGCCAGGAGATCGATCTGCCGCTGCTGCTCCTGCCGGTACTCGAGCGGGGTGAGTGCCGCATGGCTCATCCCGCGCAGCTCCTCGGCCGCATAGCCGGTCATGGCCTCGAACGCGCGGTTGAAGTCCTGGAAGTGACCGTCCACCGTCAGCACGATGCCGAGCGGCGACAGCTCGAACAGGTTGCGCAGCTTGCGCTCGCTCTCCTGCAGGGCCGCCTCGATATGCTTGCGCTCGGTGATGTCGCTCAGGCATGCGATGAGCCGCACCACATCGCCGGCTGCATTCTTCAGGGTGGATACCGCACAACGGGTGATGAGAGTGCGTCCATCCTTATGGACCAACCGCTGCTCGCTGACGTGTTGATCGATGCGTCCGCGGGAGAGGTCGGTGATGCGGCGCATCACCTCGGGCATGTCCTCGGCGAGGGTGAGCTCGGCCAGGTTCTTGCGGGCGAGCTCACCGGCATCGAAGCCGGACAATTCGATCGCCACTGCGTTGGTTTCCAGGATGCGGCCGCTGCCGGGCTCGACCACCGCCATCGCATAGGGTGAGTGCTCGAACAACACCCGGAAGTACTCTTCCGAGTCGAGCAGCCGGCGCTTGGTTTCCTGGGCGAGGGTTGCTCCGGTGACGGCAACGACGATCAGGATGCCGATGGGGCCGGCGGCGAAGCCGTGCAGGATGGACAGCCTCACCAGGGCACCTTCCACCGCGAATGGCACGAGCACAGCCAGTGAAGCGAGCATCCACAGGGCCGAGCGATCGCGCGTACGCCGGTACAGGTGGAGCAGCATAGCCGCCGCATACGGGACCACGCCCACCACGGTTGCCACTACCACATAGGCCAGCGGTCCCCGGCGGCCGGAACCCTGGGCGATGGTTTCGCCCCAGGGGAGCCGCAGCGGCGCGATGCCGTCGAAGCGCGCATATTGCAGGCTGTACGGCCACGCCTCGTTCAGGACAATGAGACTCAGGCAGGCCGCGGCATAGGCGGCAAAGGCGAGCCGCGAGCGGTGCCCATTGAGTCTGGTATACCGCGCCACGAACACCGAGTACGCCAGCGCCGTCAGCAGCAGACAATCGAGGTTGGATTTCAGCGCCCGCAGGAACTCGGCATCGCTCGCGGCCTGGTGCACGTGAGCGGCGAACAATGCGACCAGCGCAGCGAACAGACATGTTGCGGCGAACGCGCGCAACGTAGACGCATCGCGCCGACCTGCCGGCGCGACCAGGCTGTAGAGCATCGCATAAGCGATTGCTCCCGCAAGGACATAGAGACTGGGTACAAGTACGGCCACAGGCTCCGCTCGCACGATGCCGATTACGCCCCCTTCGCGAGCCGTCACATTATATGCCCGGCGGGCGACCCGGTGCGACGACCATCACAACCCTAATGCGAGGTGCCCTGTCCCTGAGCGGCGAGAGTGCCTGACCTACCCTCCACGGCCCCCGACACGATTGCGCAGCGGGGAAGCCGCGAAAGATCGAGTGCCGAGGCGTACGAGCGCAGGTCCGTGAGAGCGAACCCGCGGGCACGCCATGCACCGAGCAGCCGCTCGAACGCCGCCAGATAGGCGCCGCCCTCCAGCTCCGCGTGCAGTGTGTACACCTGATCTTTGCCGTCCGCGGTGAGGGCGAGCAGATGCTCGACCGGGTCGACTCCCCCGAGGTCTTCGCGTCCGATCAGCTCATCCAGGGTAGGCAGAGTCGTCGGCAACTGCGGCACTGGGATCTCGCGACCGTCGACGACCGGCATGAACGGCGATACCCCCCTGGTGTCCGAGGCATACCGAAACCCCAACTCCCGCTCGAGCTCCGGAACGTTGCGATTCATCTGCCAACCCGCCGCCCCATGCACCTCGGGAGCGTGGTCGAACACCCGAATGAACTCGTCACGCGCGAGCGCCAGCTGTCGCCGCGTCCAGGGCTCGCTCGCCCGCGACACACCGTCCTGCCACTTGATGTGGTCGTAGGTATGAACGCCCACCTCGAGTCCGCGGCGTGCCATCTCTCTCATGATCTCGCCGCATCGGCGTGCGATATGCGGACCGGGGAGGAGTACGCCGTAGAGCAGCGTTTTGACGCCGTAGTGTTGCGTCACCGAAGTACGTCGTACCTTACCGAGGAACCCACGGCGAAAGACGCGCTTGATCGCCCTGCCCGTATGATCGGGCCCCAGGCTGAAGAGGAAGGTCGCCCGTGCCCCCGCCCGCTCGAGCGCCGCTGCAAGCCGCGGCACCCCTTCGCGCGTGCCCCGGTAGGTATCGACGTCGATCTTCAACGCGATGGTGGCCATCGAGGCGCCGGCAGAATCAACCCAACGTGGCGGGGCGAGTCTCGACCTCTCGCGCGAGCTGCGCCAGGTCGACCGGCCCGTCCGCGGTGGCGGCCGCGAGAATTCGCAGGACGCCGCCATCCCTGCAGGCCGCGAAACAACCTCCCTCGGCGCCGAAGAGTCGTGCCCGCTCGGATGGCGCGATGAGTTGCGGCTCGACGCGGGTGCGGTGAATCCACCACTGCCGCCCGTCGAGCTCGGTGAATGCGCCCGGGAAGGGAGGCGCGACGGCGCGCACCAGATTGTGAATGCGGACCGCCGGCTGTCCCCAATCGATGCGCCCATCCTCCGGTCTTCGCCTGCCGAAATACTGCCCGGGCTCGATGATCTGTGGTCGGCGCGCGGCATCGCCGGCGATGAGGCCCGGCAGGGAGCGCGCGAGCACGATCTCCGCCGCGGCCGTCACCTTGCCGAAGACCTCGCGCGCATCGTCGTCGTCCAGTATCGGAACGACGAGCTGATCGACGATGTCGCCGGCATCGGCTCGCTCGACCATGTAGTGGAGAGTCGCGCCGGTCCGCCGCTCCCCGTTGAGAATCGCCCAGTTGACGGGCGCCCGCCCACGATACTTCGGCAGCAGCGATCCGTGTATGTTCAACGCGCCGCGGCGGGCGCTGCGCAGGAGGGGTGCGCCCAGCATCGAGCGGTAGTAGAAGGAGAAAATGAAATCAGGCTGCAGCCGCGCCACCCGCTCCGCCAGCTCCGCGCCGTTGGCGTCCGCCGGCATCACGGCTGGCAGTCCGTATTCCTTCGCCGTGGCGGCGACGCTCGCGAACCAGCGGTTTTCCGCGGGATCGTCATCGACGGTGACGACCAGAGGCACCTCGACCTGTGCGGACAACAGCGTCTTGAGACAGCGGACACCTACATCATGGTAGGCAAAGACGACCGCCCTGGCTGCACTCACTCTACAACGCCAGGCGCACGCTCGGCGCGCAGCATCTCCGTGTGGTCGAGCTCGGGGTGCAATCCCTGCCGAACTTCCGGCAGGGCTCTGCGCTCCGTCTTCTGAGGCTCGCCCTCTTCCAACACCGCCAGTACGGTATACCTCGGCCGCTGACGCACCTGCTCATAGATGCGTCCGACGTATTCGCCGACGACACCCAGACCGATCAGCAGCACCCCGATCAGGAAAAACGCGATGCCGAACAAGGTGAATACGCCCTGGACCTCGGAGCCGATGAAGAGGCGGCGCACGGCCAGCACGACGACGAAGAAAAACGACATCAGCGCCAGCGCCATGCCGGCCATGGTGAAGAACTGCAGCGGCACGACCGAGAAGCCGGTCATCAGATCGAAGTTGAGCCGGATCAGGCGATAGATGGAGTATTTCGACTGCCCCGCCGTGCGCTGCGCATGCGCCACTTCGATCTCCACCGGACGGCGCGCGAAGCTATAGCCCAGCGCCGGCACGAACGTGCTGACCTCGACACAGCGGTTGATCGCCTCGACGATGCTGTGGTGATAGCCGCGCAGCATGCAGCCCTGGTCCGTGATCCGGATCTGGGTGGTGCCCTCGCGAATGCGGTTCATCATCCGCGAGGCAAGCCTGCGCCAGAAGACATCGTGACGCCGCGCGCGCACGGTCCCGACGTAGTCCGCGCCCTGATCCATGGCGGCGACGATCTTGGCGATCTCCTCCGGCGGGTTCTGCAGGTCCGCATCCAGCGTGATGACATAGTCGGCGCGGCAATGGGCGAAGCCCGCGAGAATGGCCATGTGCTGGCCTGCGTTGCGGGTCAGTAAGACCACACGTGTGGTATCTGGGCGCTGCTCGAACTGCGTCCGCAGCACGGCAGCGGAGCGGTCGCTGCTGCCGTCATCGACGAATATCACCTCGTAAGGCCGTCCGAGCTGATCCAATGCCGGATAGAGCCGCGCAAAGAGGCTCTCGAGGCCGGCTTCCTCGTTGTAGACGGGAATGACGACTGAGACCGTCGCAGTCACTTCGAGCCTCTTTTCAATACGTCGGTTGTCGCCTCGACGACACGATCCACATCCGACAGCTCCATCGCCGGGAAAAGCGGCAGCGTCACAGTCTCCCGGCCGATGCGTTCCGCGTTCGGGAACTGCCCTTCACGGTAGCCCAGCGCGCGATAGGCCGTAAAGAGGTGGATAGCGGAGGCGTAATGAACGCCGACGCCGATGCCCCGCTCCTCCATCCGCTGGATGAACTGCAGGCGCGAGATGCTCAGCCGCTCGAGCGGCAGGAGGGGCGCGAACATGTGCCAGTTGTGCCCCTCGTCGCCGCGCGCGGGCAGGCGTACGGGGGCATCGTGGCCCCAGAGGGTGAAATAGCGCGCGGCGAGCTCCCGGCGGCGCGCGTTGAATCGCTCGAGATGGGCCAGCTGACCCAGGCCCACTCGCGCCGCCACATCCGACAGGTTGGCCTTGCCGGCGGCGAACAGGGTGTCGACCTCATCCGCGGCGAGCTTTTTTTGCCCATGGAAGCGATGCAGCTCGAGCTCACTCACCTCCTCGGGCGAGCCGCCGACGACGCAGCCTCCCTCGATGGAGGTGAGATTCTTGTTGGGGTGGAAACTGAAGCAGATGAGGTCGCCGAAGCTGCCGATGCGTCGCCCGCGCCAGGAGGAGCCGATCGCCTGGGCGGCATCCTCGATGACCCGCAGGCGGTGCCGCTCGGCAATCGCATACAGCCGCTCCATGTCGACCGGCAGGCCCGCGAAATGGACCGGCATGATCGCCCGGGTCCGCGGCGTAATGGCGGCCTCCACCTGATCAAAGTCGATGTTGCGGGTGTCGAGGCCGACATCGACGAACACCGGGCGCGCGCCGACCCGCACGATGACGTTGGCGGTGGCGACGAAGCTCATGGCCGGGGTGATGACCTCATCGCCCGCGCCGATGCCGGCCACCAGGAGAGCGTGCTCGAGGCTCGCGGTGGCATGCATCTGCGTGCGCACGGGGCGGCCACCGCAGTACTCCGAGAGCGCCGCCTCCAGCTTCTTCACGTTGGGTCCGGAGGCGAGCCAGCCCGAGCGCAGCACCTCGGCGACGCCCTGGATCGTCTCCTCGTCAATGGTCGGCCGGGTAAAGGGCAGAAAGGGCTTGCTCATGATTTCGCCACCAGAACCACTCCAAACACGATGACCGCGATGCCGGCCACGCGCAGCATGTTCGGCGTCTCGCCGAGCAGCCACCAGGCGAGTCCGACATTGATCACATACCCCAGCGAGAGCAGCGGGTAGGCCTGACTCACCGGCACTCGCGACAGCCCCACCACCCAGACGATGACGCTCAACCCGTAGCAGCTGAGGGCCGCCCACAGCCACGGCACCGTCAGAATCTCCAGCGAGCGGCGCAGCATCGCGCCACTCGCCGCCATCAGCGGCCCGGTCCTGTCGGTCGCAGCCTTCAGGCCAAGCTGCGCGAAGGCGTTGAGCAACACCCCGCAGAGGAGGAAACCGAAGGCCGATAGCTTCACGAGCGGCTCACCGCGATCGTGGAGCTGTCCTGCGCGATGACGCGTCCCGGCAGGCCCTGCTGGCGGTAATGATCCCACACGCGCGGATCGAAGAATGCAATGGCATCGTGGCTGGCGTCCCACTGGCGCACGAACTCTTCGGACGTGGCCGTCTGTCTACCCGGCTCACTCGCCTCCCCGAAGTCGAGCTCGCCCGTTCCCTGGAAGTCGACGAGAGTCAGCGTCCGGCCGAGATAGGGTGGGATGGTCTGACGATACTCCCCGACGCTGTAGAGGGCGGTTCCAGGATTCACCTTTGGAGCGACGGCCTGCACCAGCGCGTAGGCCGAACGCGAAGGCGGGATGACCGTGTATTCGCAGAGGAGCGCCTGCCAGACGAAGACGAAGCAGAGTGCGACGGCCCACGGCCGCCAAACGGCTGGCTCGGGCTCTTGCCGCCGCCAACTGGCGCCGACCGCCGCCAACGCTGCTGCCGCGCCCGCAACTGCCCACGCCACCGCCGGCGGGGGAATCATCCCGTCGCGATGCTGGGAATAGACGAGTAGTCCGGCCGCGACCAGGAGCGCGAGACCCGCGGCAACCGCCGTGGAGCGAGACAGGAATCCCGGGCGGCGTGCGATCGCGACACCGGTGAAGGCCGCCAGGATCGGGAACATCGGCAGGATGTAGGTCGCCAGCTTGGAGCTGGAAATGGAGAAGAAGACGAGCGTCACTGCTGAGAACAATAGCAGAAATTTCAGTGGCTTGAAATTGAAATTTAAACCCGAATCACGCCACGCCGCCCCTGTTGCGCGTGCCAGCGCCAGGAGCCACGGCAGCACGCCCACCCCCAGCAGCACCAGGAAGTACCACCACGGTTCGACGCGCTGCGCCTCCTTGGTGAGAAAGCGCTGGAAGTGCTCGTGGATGAAGAAGAAAGTGGCGAAGTCCGCATTGCGCCGCGACACCATGATGAACCAGGGTGTCGCGAGCGCGAGGAAGAGCGGTAGCCCGAGCATGGCATGCAGCCGCCGCCAGGGCCGTGAGTCACGCTCCGCGACGCTGTAGGCAATCAGCGTCCCGCCGGCGAGAACGAAGACGACGATCCCTTTGGTCAGAACGGCGAGCGCGGCGGCCGACCAGCAGACGAGCATCCAACCGCGCTCCTGACTGGAGCGCATTGGTGCAGCCTGTGCCAGTGTGAACGCCAACACCGTGGCACACATCCAGAAGGTGAAGCTGGCATCGAGGAGATTGAGGTGGCCGATGATGCCGAAATACGGGCTCATCGCCAGAATGGCGACCGCGGCGAGCGCGGCGCGCCTGTCATAGAGACGGGTCAGCCAAGCATAGATGAGCGGCAGGCAGGCGAAGCCGAGGCCGACGGTCCAGAGACGCGAGCTCCAGTTGCTCAACCCGACCACCGCATAGAGCGCCGCCGTGGCCCAGTACTGCAGCGCCGGCTTCTCGAAGTACTTCAGGCCATCGAGCCGTGGGGTGACCCAGTCCCCCGTCGTCACCATCTCCCGGGGGATCTCCGCGTAGCGCCCCTCGTCAGGATCCAGCATCGGCCGGATCTGAAGGGTGATGAGCCACACCACCGCGAGCGCGACCCATCCCCACCATCTGACCCCGCCCGTCTCCACGCCGCGCTCAGCCACCCGCCAGGGCAGCAGCGCGGGCGCTGAAGTTCTCCTGCTTGACGTAGAACTCGATGGTGCGGCGAATGGCCGTATCCAGATCCGTGGTGGGCCGCCAGCCGAGATCGCGCTCGGCCGCGTGAATGGCGGGCACCCGCACCTGGATGTCCTGGTAGTACTTGCCGTAGTACTCGCCCGCCGATACGTCGACTATCTGCGTGGCGCGCGCGCTGTCGCGCAGCACCGGGAACTCCTGTGCGATGCGGATCGTGCGCTCGGCGAGATCGCGGATCGAGACGCAGTTGTTGGGGTTGCCGATATTGAAGATGCGGCGCGAGGCGCGGCTGTTGTCGTTCTCGAGGATGGTGAGCAGGCACTCGATCGCATCGTCGATGAAGGTGAAGGAGCGCTTCTGGCGGCCGCCGTCGACCAGCTTGATCGGCCGGCGATAGAGCACGTTGGAGAGGAACTGGGTGAAGACGCGCGAGCTGCCCTCCTTCGGCTCCTCGACGTTGTCGAGATTCGGTCCGATGAAGTTGAATGGCCGGAAGAGCGTGTAGTCGAGATTGTCGCGCACGCCGTAGGCAAAGATGACGCGGTCGAGGAGCTGCTTCGAGGCCGCATAGATCCAGCGCTGCTTCTCGATGGGGCCATAGACGAGCGCACTCGTCTCCTCATCGAGGACGGCGTCGGGCGACATGCCGTAGATCTCCGAGGTCGAGGGGAAGATCAGGCGCTTGGCGTACTTGACGCAGTGGCGCACGATCGAGAGGTTGGCCTCGAAGTCGAGCTCGAAGACCCTGAGCGGATGGGTGACGTACTGCGCCGGGTTGGCGATCGCCACCAGGGGGACGACCACGTCGCACTTCTTGACGTGATACTCCACCCATTCCTTGTTGATGGTGATGTCGCCTTCGACGAAATTGAAACGGTCGTTCTGCGGCGCCTCGCCGAGCTTGTTGTCGGAAAGGTCGATGCCGTAGACCTCCCAGTCCCGCTCACGCAGGATGGCGCTGGTGAGGGCGCTGCCGATGAAGCCATTCGCCCCGAGAATCATGATCTTGAGTGCCATGGAAATCCGTGCGGTCGTGCGTTAAAAAGGGCCGAATTCTAGCAGCAGCGGCTGATCCCGCTCCACTTGCGCTCCTCCCGCTCCCGGTAGAACGCCTGCCGGCTCATTGGCGGGCCTTCATGGGCATGGGCATGGTGTGTCAGATACCGATCATAGGCATCATCCCCGGAGAGCGCGCGCAGCCCGCCCATTGCGGCGGCTACCGCCCGGCGCAGGGTCCAGGCGCCGGCGAACCTCATGTGCTTCCCTCCTGGGGCACCTGCCCGGCGATGGCGAGCGCCCGCGGGCGGGCGGGCTGATAAGGGGCCTCGCAGCTTGCGGACACCGGCAGACCGCGGAGCTTGCGCACGCAGACGCGGGCCATGTCGAGGATCACCATCCAGAGAATGACCGTGAAGAGGATGGTAAGCCAGGCATCCAGCCGCTGATTGAAGATGAGCTGCGGCGCCACCGCCGCGGCCTGTGCAGGCAGGGTTCCCGCTGCAAGGTGCGCCGCCAGCGCGCTGGCGGCGGCGAAGAGGCCGAGGTGCGGATCGGGGCTCACGACCTTCTGCCAGGCCGCCACGGTGGTCACTATGGCCAGCCAGGCGAGCGGCCCCAGGGTCACCCAGGCATGACGCGCCCTGCCCGACTTCAGCAGGATACCCGTCGCAACCGAGAGCGCGATGGCGGCGAGCATCTGGTTGGCTATGCCGAAGAGCGGCCAGAGGATGTTGACCCCGCCGTTGGGATCGATGACGCCGACGTAGAGGAAATAGCCCCAACCGGCCACCGTGAGAGCGCTCGCCAGCAGCACGGACGGATACCAGGAGGTGCGGCCGAGCGGCGCATAGATGTGTCCGAGCAGGTCCTGCAACATGAATCGGCCGACCCGCGTCCCCGCATCGAGCGTGCTCAGGATGAATACCGCCTCGAACATGATGGCAAAGTGATACCAGACGCTGAGGAGGCCACGACCGAAGGTACTGCCGAATATGCTGGCCATGCCGACTGCCAGCGATGGCGCACCGCCCGTACGCGCGAAGAGCGTGGCCTCCCCCATCTGCTGCGCCAGCGTCTGCATCTGCTGCACGGTGACGGGGAATCCCCAGCTCGAGATCGTATGCACGGCGGCAGCCGGCGTACTGCCCACCACGCCCGCGCCGGTGTTGATAGCGAAATACACACCCGGATCGAGCAGTGTCGCGGCGATGATGGCCATGATGGCGACGAACGACTCGAGCATCATGCTGCCATAGCCGATGAGCTGTACATCCGACTCGCTGGCGATGAGCTTGGGCGTGGTGCCGCTCGCGACCAGCGCATGAAATCCGGAGACCGCGCCGCAGGCGATGGTGATGAAGACGAAGGGAAATATCTTGCCGCCGAAGAGAGGCCCGTGGCCGTCGACGAAGGAAGTCAGCGCCGGCATCCGGATCTGCGGATGCAACATGACGATTGCGATCGCAAGCAGCGCGACCGTGCCGAGCTTGAGGAAGGTGGACAGGTAGTCGCGCGGCGCGAGCAGCAGCCACACCGGCAGAATGGCCGCGATCAGGCCATAGCCGATCACGAAGCCCGCGAGCGGCAGGCTCGACAGGTCGAAGAGGCCACGCAGCAGCGGATGGGTATCGACCCAGCCGCCGCCCGCGACCGCGAGCAGCATCAGCGCGACCCCGATGATCGAGCCTTCCAGGATGCGCCCGGGGCGCAGGCGGCGCAGATGCAGGCCGACGAGGATCGCCACCGGCACGGTGGCAAAGACGGTCGCCGTGGACCAGGGACTGTGCTTCATGGCGTTGACGACCACGAGTCCCAGCACCGCGATGAGCAGGATCATGATGAGAAGCGTGCCGATGAGCGCCGCGAAGCCGCCGAAGGGGCCGAGCTCCTCGCGTGCCATCTGACCGAGGCTGTGACCGTCGCGGCGGGTGGAAAGCAGGAGGATGGTCATGTCCTGCACGCACCCGCCGAGCACCGCGCCCACCAGGATCCAGAGTGTCCCCGGCAAATAGCCGAATTGCGCCGCCAGCGTCGGGCCGACGAGCGGGCCCGGGCCCGCTATGGCCGCGAAGTGATGTCCGAACGCGACCCAACGATGCGTCGGCACGAAGTCGCGCCCGTTGTCGTATCTCTCCGCCGGCGTAGCACGCGAAGGATCGACGGCAAGTACGCGCGCAGCAACCCACGCGCCGTAAAACCGATAGCCGAGCGCGTAGACGCACACGGCGGCTGTGACGATCCACAACGCGTTGATGGGCTCATGACGGTGCAAGGCAATCCCGCCGAGGGCGGTTGCGCCGATCACCGCCAGGAGGACTCCGGCGACCTTGTTCATTCTGTCTCCCCTCAGGCGAGCAGCGTCTTCATCGCACGCCGATAGCGGGCAATGATGGTCTCTCGCTGGCGATGACGCCCCCCGCTTACCACCTTATCGCCCGCACGCCACACGCAATCGATGACATCGCGGCCGGCAGCAAAAATCCAACTGTCGAGAATCTCGTCCTCACGCCGCTCGATCATCGCGGGATGGCCGGCGTCGAGGCTGACGAGATCGAGCGGCCCCTTCGTCGTCAGCCCGACAGGCCCGCCGTTGCCTGCCGCCGCCGCGCCGAGCGCCTGGATCCCGCCCGCGAGCGCGGCATCGAACAGGCTCCGGCCGGTCGACTGGCCGCTGGCGCCCGCGAGCACGTTGCGCGCGCGCCGGCTCAGCCGCTGCGAATACTCGAGCAGGCGCAGCTCGGCGCCGGCATCGAGCAGCACATTGGAGTCGCTGCCGATGCCGAACCGGCCGGCGAGCGCGCGGAATTCCAGCGCCGGAAAGACGCCGTCGCCGAGACTCGCCTCGGTCATGGGGCAGAGCCCCACCACCGCCCCCGCCGCGGCGATGCGCTCGAGCTCGCCCTGGGTCGCGTGGGTGGCATGCACGAGGCACCACCTGTCATTGACCGCGGCCAACTCGAACAGGTGCTCGATCGGCCGCCGTCCATAGGCGGCGACACAGTCCTCGACCTCGCGCATCTGCTCGGCAACGTGGATGTGGATGGGACCACCTGCGGCGAGTGCGGCGATGGCCGGCATCTCTTCGGGTGTCACAGCTCGCAGGCTGTGCGGGGCCACACCCACCACGCCGCCCGGCAGGGCTACGGCCGCTTTGCGGCTCGACTCCACGATGCGTGCGAAGCGCTCGAGGTCAGTCACGAAGCGGCGCTGACGCGCGCCGGGCTCGGCGCCGCCGAAGCCACCGTGCGCATAGAAAGTGGGTAGGAGCGTGAGCGCGATGCCGGTCCCTGCCGCAGCGGCCGCCACCCGTCCGACGAGCTCTCCGGGATCCGCGAACGGCACGCCCGACTTGTCCTGGTGCAGGTAATGAAACTCGCCCACGCGCGTGAAGCCGGCCTCGAGCATCTCCGCGAAGGCGAGCGCCGTGATCGCCTCGAGCTGCTCGGGATCGATCCGCTCCACGAACCGATGCATGAGCTCGCGCCAGGTCCAGAAGGTGTCGTCGGCGGGACCGCGGCGCTCCGTGAGGCCCGCGATGGCGCGCTGAAAGGCATGACTGTGCAGATTGGGCAGGCCCGGGATGCCAATCGCGTGGCGCTCATCGTCCTCGGCTGCATCGACCTCCGTCTCGACGGAGCCGATGATTCCGTCACGGCCGGTGATGCGGACGCGGTGTGCCCAGCCGGCGGGCAGCAGCGCTGACTCGAACCAGAGATTCAGCGTCCCCTCGCTCATGCGCAACCGGCGGCTACTGCCGCACCGCCCGCTCCATGCGCTGCTCGTTGCGGATGGAGCCGGCGATGTTGAGCAGGTCCTCCGCGATCCGCTCCAGTACATCGTCGATGGAGAGGACGCCGCTGAGAGCTCCGGACCGGTCCACCACGGGAACGCGCCGCACCCCGGCCTCACGCATGTGACACAGCACCGCCTCGATCGACTGGTCCTCCTCGATGAGAAGCGGATCGCGTGTCATCACGTCCCCCACCTTGAGGGTGCGGGCGTCCACCTCCTGGGCAAGCACCGCGACCACAATGTCGCGATCGGTCAGCACGCCGATCACTCGCGCGCGTTCCGACACAATGAGGTACCCGACGTGCTTTTCGCGCATTGCGTGCGCGGCCGCGATGAGATCATCGCTCGGCTTGACGGTGACCACCCCGCGCTTGCAGACGCTGCCGGCATTCATGGGAGGACTCCAGTTCGCGACCAGGGAGCATTGTAATCCATCAAAACCGCAGGCCTACCCGGATCGGCACGAAGTCGGTCGGCTGGGAGGTCTGCATGCGGGTGAAGCGCGCCTCGACAAAGAAGGTCTCCCTGGACGAGAGGGCGAAGTCGAGCCCAAGCCCGGCGTTCCACTCGAAGGCGGTGGTATTGTCGCTCGCCCTCACGACCTCGCCGGGCACGAGGTTGAAGTCGCAGGACCCGAACCATGGATCGCAGACGTAACCACCGAACGGCGCCACTTGCGTGAGCGCAATGCGGCGGTGAGCAACGCCTACTCCAGCCACCGCATAAGTTGTCATGTAAGGACTGAGCGCCAGCCGATACTCGCCGTCGACCGCGAGATCGACGATCTCTCCGAAGCCGTCGTTGATCTGTGTCGGATCGGCGGCCTCGTTGCTGCCGATGAACTGCCGGGTTGCATCGAAACGGCTGTAATTGAGGTCCGCCAGCAGGGCGAGCGGCGAATCGAAATCCGGCTGCCAGAAGAGGCCACCGCCGATGCTCCAGCCGCCACTGAGAGCATTTGCAATCTGACCGGTGGTCGCGACGTAGCCGGTGTTCATGTGCCAGTGCAGGTGGGGGTCAGGGAGGGTGTACTGCCCCATGGAGTTGTACGTCTGTGCGGGTGCCGCGGTGCAGGCGCCGAGCAGCACCAGTGCTTCGAGCAGATGGAGGGGTCTCATGGCAGCTCCTTGGGCCCGATCGACTGCGGATGTGCAGGAGCGCTCACGCCGCGCGCCGCAGTCTGCGCTGTACGGCGTGCGCGATGTCCTGCATCTCGCGGATGCCGAGCGCGGTCGCGCAAAAAAGGAACGCGCTGGCGCCGACGACGATGACCAGCGCGAGCGATCCCGCCTTCAGCAGGAAGCGCTGGCTCGCCCAGCCGGCCAGCAGGTAATGGTTGCCCAGCCAGCAGATGCCGGCCAGCACCGCAGAGGCCACCGACAGGCGCAGGAGGAGCGACAGCATGGCGTGCGACTCGAGCCTGCCCAGGTGCCGGTGCATCAGCACGTAGAGGATCAGGAAGTTGCTCGTCGCGATGCAGGCGGTCGAGAACGCGAGTCCCTGATGGCCCCAGCCCAGTCGCACGGTGAACAGCCAGTTGAGGAGAAGATTGAGCCCGACCGCGCCGAAACTCACGAACATCGGCGTCTTGCGCCGATCGATCGCATAGAAGGCGTTCACCAGGACCTTGAGAGCGGCGTAACCACAAAGGCCGATGGCGTAAAAGCGCAGCGCCGCCGCCGCCTCGAGGGCATCGTGCGCGGTGAAGCGCCCATGTTGGAAAAGGACCGACATGATCGGCCCGGCGAGGAGGATGAGGCCGATGCTGGCCGGAATGGTCAGCAGAAAGGCGAGCCGCATGCCGCGCGCCAGCTCGATGCGAAAGCCGGTGATGTTGCCGCCGGCGGCCATGCGCGCCAGCAGCGGCAGCGACACGGTGCCGAGCGCGACGCCGAAGATCCCGAGCGGCAGCTGCATCAGGCGGAAGGAGTACTGCAGCCACGTGACCGGACCATTGCCCAGATTGGAGGCGAACACCGAGTTGACGAGCACGTTCACCTGGGTGGAGCTGGCGGCGATCACCGACGGTCCCATGAGCCGCAGAATCGCTTGCACACCCTTGTCGCGCCAGTGGAAGTCGGGCCGGAAGCGATAGCCGAGACGCTGCAATGCCGGCAGCTGTACGCCGAGCTGCATGGCGCCGCCGATCAGCGTCCCCAATGCCAGCCCCATCGTGGCGCGCACACCGAAATGCGGGTCGATCAGCCAGCCTATACCGGCACCGGCAATGATGGAGCCGAGGTTGAAGAAGCTCGAAGCGGTCGCCGGGATGCCGAAGACGTTCTTCGCGTTCAGCATGCCCATCACGAGCGCGGCGAGCGACACGAGCAGGATGAACGGGAACATGATCCGGGTCAGCGTCACGGTCAGGGCCGCTTTCGCCGGATCGAAGCCGTGCGCCAGCACCGCCACGATCCACGGCGCGCAGAGAATGCCGACCACCGTCAGGAAGCTGACCAGCACCGCCGCGGCCGTCGCCACTTTGTTCGCCAGCTCCCAGGCGGCGCGGTCACCCTCGAGCGCGGTCGTCTTGCTGAAGACGGTGATGAATGCCGTCGACAGCGCCCCTTCCGCGAACAGATCCCGCATCAGGTTCGGAATGCGGAAAGCCATGATGAAGGCATCCATGACCTCGCCGCCGCCGAAAAGGGAGCCGAACACCTGATCGCGCACCAGGCCCAGTACGCGGCTGCCAAGCACCGCCAGGGCAACGACGCTCGCGGCCTTGGTGTTCAGCTTCTCGTGGCGGGCCGCCGCCGGGGCAGCGGTAGGCGCCGGGGCGGGGAGATCCGTTTGTGGCATGCGGGCGCCACGGTACCATATCAATCCCGCATGAACCGCGAACGCTATATAGCCGGTGACTGGGGTACATCCCGGCTGCGGCTTTCCCTCTGTCTGGCCGATCGCGTGCTGGAGACGCGCGAAGGCCCGGGCATCGGCGCGCTGCGCGAGCCGGCCGGCGAAGCCCTGCGGCCGCTGATCGCCGGCTGGCGGGAGGCTCACGGTCCCCTGCCGCTGCTCCTCTGCGGCATGGTGGGGTCGCGCAACGGCTGGCGCGAGGCGCCGTATGTGCCCTGCCCCACGGACATGCGTGCGCTCGGCCGATCGGCCCTGCGGTTCGACGCGGACGGAGCGCCAGTAGCCATCGCGCCGGGACTCTCCTGCAAGAGTCGCCTCGGCTCCCCCGACGTGATGCGAGGTGAAGAGACGCAGATCGCCGGAGCGCTCGCCCTTCATCCTGAAATCGGCACCGGCAGCCAACTTCTCTGCCTGCCAGGTACGCACATCAAGTGGGCATACCTGGAGGACGGGCAGGTGCGCGACTTCCTGACCGCCCTCACCGGCGAGCTATTCGCCCTGCTGCGTGACAGCAGCACCTTACTGCGCGCAACTCACGCCGGCGCGACGGCACAAGGCGCACCGGCTGACGCTCAGGACGGGTTCGAGCAGGGCGTCGCGGATGCCTCCGCGCCGCCTTCAACCCTGCTGCACGCACTCTTTGGGGTGCGTAGCCGGCAGCTGCTGGACGGCCGTTCCCACGAATGGGCGCGCGCGTATCTCTCCGGCCTGCTGATCGGGTCCGACGTGCGCGGTGCGATTCCGCTCTTTGGCGCCAGGGATCAGGCGGTAGTCATCGGCGACGGTGCGCTCAATGAGCGTTACGCGTATGTCTTGCGCCGGCAGAATATTGCGGCATCCTGCCTCGACGGCGAGCAATGTGCGCTCGCGGGACTTCGCGGTTTATGGCGAACGTGACATCTACCCCACTGCAGAAGTGGCCCGAAGGCATCGTGCCGCTGGTGGCCATCCTGCGTGGCATCCGGCCGCAAGAGGTGCTCGAGGTCGGCGCCGCCCTCCATGAGGCCGGCATCGGCGCGATCGAGGTGCCGCTCAACTCACCTTCGCCGCTCGAGAGCATCACGCGTCTGGCGGCAGGATTCGGCGACCGTTGTCTCTGCGGCGCGGGTACCGTGTTGCGGGCGGCCGATGTCGATGCGGTGCAAGCGGCTGGCGGGCGTCTGATCGTAACACCCAACACGGTGCCGGCCGTGATCGAGCGCGCCGTGGCGCTCGGACTGACGGTCATACCAGGGTTTGCGACAGCGACCGAGGCCTTCGCCGCCATCGGCGCGGGCGCGAGCCTGCTCAAGCTCTTCCCGGCTGCGAGCTATGGCCCCGGGCACCTGAAGGCGTTGCGCGATGTATTGCCGGCAACCGTCGCCGTGTTCGCCGTCGGCGGCGTGGGCGCGGCCAACCTGGCGCCGTGGCGCCAGGCTGGCTGTGCGGGTCTCGGTGTCGGAAGCGATCTCTATCGCGCCGGCCATTCCGCGGGCGAGGTGCATCGGCGCGCCCTCGCCCTGGTGGCGGCCTGGCGCGCGGCTCAGTGACCTGCAGCCCGCGTCAGCAGCTCCGCTGACCGGACCCACGACGGCCGCCGCCGGGCGACTTCCACCGCCACCGGATCGGACAGCTTCCACGGCCGGGGCAGCGCATATTTGCGCGCAATTCTTACAAAGGCCTGGGCAACCGGGTCGTCGGCCGGCACTTTCTCGTCGGTCGCCGTCCAGCGGCGCACCAGGTTCGCCTGCACGATCAGCTGCTGGCGCAGCAACCCCACGTAGGAAGCATCGTTACCCGCCCTACCCCAGCGCCGCGCCGCATGATCGGCCTCGCGCGCCAGCTCGTCGATGCAGCCGTCGGTGAGCCGGATGCGAACCGTGAGGGAGTTGAGCTCCTCCCGCAACCAGCGCGCCGCCGTACCCTGCGCCAGGAGGAAGACGCGAATCCCCGAATTTAGCCATGTCATGACGCAATCCCCTTTGTGAACCTGAAGCGTGGACGAGTCCGATATGCACGCGATGTGCCAGGGACCGAGTCAGGTCGCGGGGCGGCGCAGCAGGGAGATGAAGAAGAGTCCACCGGCGATCATCACGATGAAAGGACCACTCGGACGGCCGGTGAGGGATGCGACATAAGATCCCGCGGCCGTCGCCGCCACGGCGACCACGACGGCGATGGTCAGCATCGTGTCGAGGCCGCGCGCGAAACGCCGGGCGATCGCCGCGGGGATGATGATGAGCGAGCCCATGAGCAACACACCGAGGAATCGCAGACCGAGGCCGATGGTGAGTGCGAACGCGAGCAGGAAATAAAGATCGAGCCGCGCCACATTCACCGCCGAAGTCATGGCGATCTCACGCGAGACCAGACGCACCACCAGCGCATTGCGCTCGCGCAGCACGAAGAAGATCACGAGCAGCGCGCCGATGATGCCGAAGGCTGCTTCGCGCGGTGTCAGTGTCCCCGGTGTACCGAGCAGCGCGTCGATCAACTCCTCACCCGTGGTGATGACACTGCCGATAGCCAACGCCACCGCGAAGGTCACCCCGATCACCGCCTCGGTGGCGAGGCGGCTGCGTCGCTCCACCGCCCAGATCAGCACCGCGCCGAGAAGCAGCAGCGCGAGCGCGCCCCAGAGCGGATTCATGCGTAGCAGCAGCGCGATGCCGATCCCGGGAAGCGCGATGTGCGACATCGGGTCGGCGGCGAGCACCATCCGGCGCATGACGGCGAAACTGCCTATGAGACCGGCGGCAACCGCCATCAGGGCCGAGAGCGCTAGCGAGCCGAGCGCAGGAGCCGACTCATGAATGATCGTGGACATGAAACCCCAGCGGTTGGCCGTAGACTTCGTACAGCGTCTCGGGCGTCAGTGCCGTGCGCGGCGGCCCGAAACACGTCCCATGGGGGCCGAGGCAGAGCACGTAATCCGCATGCTTATAGACCACGCTCAGGTCGTGCGAGACGAGAACCACCGTCATCGCGCGCGTATCCTGCAGCCCGTGAATCACCTCGTTGAGCTGCGCCTGCCCCGGGGCATCGATCCCGGCCGCCGGCTCATCGAGGAGCAGCACGTTGGGACGTCCCAGCAGCGCGAAGGCGATGAGGAGACGTTGGAACTGGCCGCCCGACATGTTGCCGATGGGAGTCGACAGGACCGCCTCGGCCAGACCGACGGCACGCAGTGCCTCCGCCCGCATCGCGGCCGAGCTGCCCGAGAGCGCCATCTTGGCGCGCAGGAAATCATGGCCGTTGAGCGGCAGGTCGCGCTCGATGTCGAGCTTCTGGGGAACGTAGCCGAGCACGGTTTCGGGGGCCCACTCGATCCTGCCCGTGTGCGGCAGCGCCCCTATCAGCGCCCGCAGCAGCACCGTCTTGCCGGCGCCGTTCGGCCCGATGATCGCAAGACACTTTGCCCGCGGCAGATTGAAGCTGACGCCTCGCACGACGTCCGCACCGCCCAGGCGCACCCCCAGGTCATCGACCTCCAACACGTTCATCTGCTGACTCAGAGATCACCAGCGATGCGGACGACGTAGCGGCCACGTGCCCTGCCCGCAATCAGCTCCTCACAGGCTCGAGGCACTTCTTCAAGGCCGATGACCGCGCGCACGATGAGCCTTTCTATATCGTGCGGCTTCCATTCTCCAGCCAGCTTCTCCCAAACGGCGAGCCGCCACGCGCGCGGCACGTTCACGGAATGTATGCCGAGAAGACTGACACCGCGCAGGATGAGCGGCATGACCGTGGTGTTGAGCGTCGGCGACTGGGCGAGGCCGATGCACGCGATGTTGCCCCAGGGCTTCACGGTGCGCGTCAGATAGGCGAGCGTGTCACCGCCCAGATTGTCGACGGCACCACCCCAGACGGCCGTCTCGAGCGGCTTGCCGGCGGTGGCGAGCGTGTTCCGCGGCACCACCTGATCGGCGCCGAGCTCGCGCAGATAGGCGGCGCAATCCGGCTTGCCGGTGATGGCCGCGGTGGCGAAGCCGGCGCGCTTGAGCAGCCCGAGCGCGATCCCACCGACACCGCCGCTCGCGCCGGTGACCGCGATCGCGCCGAGCTCGGGCGTCTGATGGTTCTCGAGCAGCCGCCGCAAGGCGAGCGCGGCGGTGAAGCCGGCGGTGCCGAGCGCCATCGCCTCGAGGAGGCTCAATCCGCTGGGCAGGGCCACCAGAGCCGCGGCTGGAACCCGGGCACGCTCCGCGAGGCCTCCATCCAATGATTCGCCGAGGTTCGCGCCGGTGGCAAGCACACGGTCGCCCGCCCGGTAGGCGGGATCGTCGCTGCTCTCGACCACCCCGGCGAGGTCTATGCCGGCCACCCTGGGAAAGCCACGGGCGATGGAGCCCTTGCCCGTCACGGCGAGCGCGTCCTTGTAATTGAGACCGCAATAGGCCACCCGCACGACGACCTCGCCCGCGGTGAGATCGTCGAGAGTGACGGACTCCAGACGGGCAAAGCGGCCGTCGGGGCCCTGGTGGACGCGTAACGCCTTGAAGCTCGACATCTGACGCCCTGTTGGTTAGACGCCGAGTTCTGTCTCGTCGCGCATCTGCTGCCAGAGCGCGACGACGTGCTCATGCTCCGTCGCCTCGACGCCGAAGGACACCCTTACCATCCAGCGGTCCCCCAGCATGGATGGGGTGAGATAGGCGCGCCCTGACTCGTTGATGCGGCGCACCCAAGCAAGCGTATGGGCATCGAGTGCCTCACCTGACAGCGCCGGTGGCACATGTCGTGCGCAGACGGTTTGGAACGGCACGGGTGCGAGGCGCTGCCAGCCGGGAGCGGCATCGATCTGAGCGGCGAGCCAGCGCGCGTGCTCGAGGTCTCTGCGCAAGCGCTTCTGCAGGCCCTGCACACCCTGCTCGCGGATGAGGAACCAGAGCTTCAGGGCGCGGAATCGGCGGCCGAGCGGAATGCCCCAGTCGCGAAAATTCCTCACCTTGGCATCCGCCGCGGTGCGCAGGTAGCTCGGGCTCGTCGACATCACGCGCACCAAGTGCTGCGCATCGCGCACGTAATAAGTGGAGCAGTCGAAGGAGGCGCCGAGCCATTTGTGCGGATTCAACACCAGGGAGTCCGCGTGCTCGATTCCCTGCCAGAGCGGCCGGCACTCCGGCAGAATCATCGCCGATCCCGCCATGGCCGCATCGACGTGCAGCCACATGCCGTGTTGGCGCGCGATACCTGCGAGCGCTTCGAGAGGATCGACCGCCGTGAGCGCGGTGGACCCGACGGTGGCCACGATCGCGCAGGGTATGCGCCCCGCAGCCTCATCCGCGGCCACGGCCTTGCGCAGTGCTTCGACGCTCAAGGCGTAGTCGTCGTCGACCGCGACGATGCGCACGTTCTCGCGTCCGAAGCCGGCAAGCAGCGCCGCCTTTTCCACCGAGCTGTGGCTCTGGCTGGAAGCGTAGACGATCAGCGGCCGATCGCTCGACTGCAAGCCACCGCGGGCGGCGGCGTACTCGGTGGTGCGCTCGCGGGCGCAGATCAGGGCGACCAACGTGGCGGTGGAAGCCGTGTCCTGGATGACACCGCTCCACTCGGCGGAGAGACCCACCATCTGCCGCAGCCAATCGGTGGTCAGCTCCTCGAGCTCGGTGAGCGCCGGGCTCGCCTGCCAGTTGAGGCCGAGCTGTGCCAGCCCGGTACTGAGGAAGTCCCCCAGGACGGCGGCGAGCGAGCTGTTGGAAGGGAAGTAGGCGAAGAAGCGCGGATCCTGCCAATGGGTGCAGCCGGGCAGTATCAGGCGTGTGAGGTCATCGAGCGCGCCGTCGAGGGATTCTCCCTCCATGGGCGGCGCCGCGGGCAAGGCGGCCCGCACCTCTCCGGGAGCAACACGGGACATGACCGGAAACTCACCACGCGTAGTACGCGCCCGGTAGTCGGCGATCCAATCCACCGCCGCGTGTCCCAGCCGGCGGAATTCCTCGGTGTCCATGCCGCGGGAGATCAGGCGCGCATGACGCGGACCCGCAGCTCGGCGAGGTCCGTGCCATTGGCTGTCATCAGGTCGGAGAGACCGACCGCGGCCACACCGGCGGGTGTGCCGGTAAAGATGAGGTCACCGGGCTTGAGCTCCCACGCCGCCGACAGATGCGCGATGATCTCCGGAATCTTCCAGATGAGGTCGCTCACCCTACCCTGTTGGCGGCGCAGGCCGTTGACATCGAGGGTGATCTCCACCTTCGAGATGTCCTCGATCCACGCCGCGGGGGTGATGCCGCCGACGGGCGCCGAGCGGTCGAAGCCCTTGGCGATGCACCACGGCCGGCCGAGCTTCTTGGCCTCGCTCTGCAGGTCGCGGCGCGTCATATCAAGACCCACCGCATAGCCGTAGATGCATTGCTCCGCATCGCCGGTGGTGAGATTGGCGCCGCCTTCCCGCATGGCAACCACCAGCTCGACCTCGTGGTGCAGCTCTTGAGTGAGGCCGGGATAGCGCAGTACGCCGGTCTCCCCCTCCGCCACCGACAGCACCGCATCGGCAGGCTTCATGAAAAAAAAGGGCGGCTCGCGTCCGCTGGCGCCCATCTCCTGCGCGTGCTCCGCATAATTGCGGCCGACGCAGTAGACGCGATGCACCGGAAACCAGCCGGTCGATCCGACGATCCGCACGGCCGCATGGGGCGGCGGAGCGAAGACGTAACGCATGCTCTTACTATAGCGTAGCAGGGCTCACATCGTCAGCACGACACGGAACTCGGCCTTGCCGCTCAGCATCCGCGCATAGCCTTCCGCAGCCTTCGCCAGCGGATAGGTCTCGATCATCGGCCGCACGCCGGTGAGCTCGGCGAAGCGCAGCGTATCCTCAGAGTCGGCCGGGGTGCCCGAAGCCCAGCCTTGGATCGTCCGGCTTCCCGTGATGAGCTGCAGGGGCGTGACCGCTATCGGGTCGGGCGTGGCGCCCAGCACCATGAGCTTACCGTTCGGCCCCAGCCCATCGATCACGTCGGACATGGCCTTCGAGCTCGGCGCCGTCGCCAGAACCACCTGTGCCCCACCCTGCCGGCGCAGCACCTCCGCGGGGCGTTCCGAGCGGCTGTCGATGTAGAAGCTCGCGCCGAGCTTCTTCGCCAGGGGCGCATCCTCCGGGCCGCGGCCGATGGCGGCTACCTTATAGCCGAACTTGCTCGCGAACTGGATGCCCAGATGGCCGAGACCGCCGACACCCAGTACGGCGACCAGGTCACCGGGGTGTGCGCCGCTATGCCGCAGCGCATTGAAGGTCGTGATGCCAGCACAGAGGAGTGGCGCCGCCTCGGCGGCGTTCAAGCTGTCCGGTATGGCGGCGAGCGCTTCCACCGGCGCGACCATGTACTCCTGGTAACCGCCGTCGTAGCTGATGCCTGCCACCTTCTGGTTGTGGCAGTTGATGAAGTCGCCCCGCCGGCACTGCGGACAGGTGTTGTCGTGGCCGCCGTGCCAGCCCACACCGACGCGTTGCCCTTCGCGCCAGGCGGCGACACCGGCGCCCAATGCGTCGATCACTCCCGCCACCTCATGGCCCGGGACGCGCGGGTAGGTAATACCCGGCCAGTGACCTTCTTTCGTCAGTACGTCGCTGTGGCAAATGCCGCAGGCCTGAACCTTGATGCGCACATGGCCCGCAGCCGGCTCCGGAATCTCACGCTCGACGATCTGGAAGTCCGCACCCGCGGCGGGCACCTGCACCACTTTCATGGTCGTCGTGGACTTGTTCGTTGCCATAAATACCTCCTCCAGCTCGGGGCGCCCGATTCTACGCTCGAGCGCGAGGCACCGGGTCCGCTTCCTGCTGATGTCAGCGCGCAGAGTCCCAGCCGGAGTGAACCCGATGGCCCGCTACGGGAAGAAAGCCCAGAGCAAAGTCAAACGCGCGATGCACGAGCGCAAGCAGGGAACACTGCGCAGCGGCCGCTCGGGACGCAAGGTGAGGAGCCGCAAGCAGGCGATCGCCATCGGTCTGTCGGAGGCGCGGCGCGCCGGTGGCAAGGTGCCCCGCAAGAAAACCAGCCGCAAGAAGAGGTAGGCGACTCCCATGACACTATCGTTACGCAAGCAGAGAGACGGCCGCGGGCCCGGTAAAGAGAAAGGCGCCATGGGTTATGTGTTGGCGTGGCTCATCGGTGTTCCGCTTCCCATCCTGATCATCGTCGCGCTGCTGCGCGGCTGCAGTTGATCGAACCCCTCGAGGACGCGATCATGGCAACAATCTTCGCCGAGCAGCAGACCCAGTCCGTCGTGCGCGAGCATCCGATCATGCGCTGGGGCGCGGTGTTCGCCGGGTGGTTCGTAGCCACCGGCACCGCATTCCTCCTGTACACCTTCGGCATGGCGATCGGCTTCTCCGCCTTCGAGCCACGAAATGCCTCCGCGGTCGCTCACGGCGCATCGGCGGGCGCCATAGCCTGGGTGATCCTGACTTGGGCGGCGGCGCTCTGGACCGGCGCAATGTTCGCCAGCTGGTTCGACGGCCGCAACGACACCGAAATGGGCGTAGTGCGGGGACTGACGGTTTGGGGCTTGTCGCTCGCCGTGACCGCACTCGTTGCGGTCAGCGGCTTGACGCACGCGGCATTCATCACGAGCGCCGCGGGCGCCGGTGTCACCGGCAGCGGCGGTCCCGCAATCGACCCCGTTCAGGCGGCCCATTATCTCGCGGCGATGATGTGGACGGCATTCGGCAGCGCCGCGGCCTCGCTCATCACTTCCGCCCTGGGCGGCTGGATGGGCGCGCACCACATTCATCGTGTCTATCACCTGCGCCGCTACGGGGAGCACGGGCGGGCGGCATAGGGCCCTGTCGGGCCGTGTAGACGATAAGAAGCCACCGGCCAACTTGGGCACAGCGTTTGCTGCGTCAGGCCCGCGGCCGAGGTCCAGCGGGTCCTTGGCGTACACACAAAGGTCCGGGAGGGTCCTCGCCATCCATGAACGACTTGCGCATGCGGCCGGCGAGAGTTCTGTTGATCGGACCCTACGATCCGCACTGTGGAGAGTACACATTCCTCGCCCCGCCGCTCGGCGTGTGGCGCCTCGCCGGCGCGCTGGAGTCCTCGGGCGCGCACGTCAAGGTGTTCGATCCCAACTGCTGTGTGATTCCGCCGCAGCTCGCCCTCGAGCGCGAGCTGTTGCAGTCGCACTGGGACGTGGTCGGCGTGTCGACCACCGGCATGACGCTGCGGTACGACCTGGAGCTGGCTTACATTGCGCGCCGTCTCGTCCCCGGCGCTGTCATCGTCGCCGGTGGCATGGAGGCGACCTTCCGGCCGGATCTGATGTTCGAGCTCGGCCCGTTCGATCTCGTGGTGCTCGGCGAAGGCGAGCGGCCGCTCACTGAATTGGTCCGCCGGCTGAGCGCCGGCGAGCCGCTCGACAGCGTCGCCGGCACCGCCACGAAAGTGAATGGCGCGATCGTCAAGCGCAACCAGCGTGCGCTCAGCCGCGAGGAGTTGCGCGCGGCGATCTTCGATACCCCCTACGCGAGAATGCCCTACGCCGCCTACTGGAGCCGTCTCGAGGAGGCCTACCGGGTGGGATCGCTGCCGAGCAAGGCGGCGCGCGAGGCGCGCCTCGCCGAGATCCGCTCGGTGCGGCTGATCACACTCAACTACTGTCCGATGGGCTGCACCTTCTGCTCCGCGACCAACTTCCTCCATGAATCGCAGGGTCATGTCGCCGCCGTCGCCCGCCTCGAGGCTGACGAATGCCTCGAGATGATCCGTCGCATCGTCGCGGCCCAGCCCGGCGTACGCACCATCATCTTCCAGGACGACATCTTCGCCTTCACACAGGATCGCCGGGTGCTGCCACTCTGCGAGGGCATCATCGCCGCCAAGGAGCGCGGCGAGCTGCCACAGACGCTGCAGTTCATCAGCACCAACCGTATCGATGCCATGACCCCCGAGCGGCTCACGGCGATGCGCCGCGCAGGCTTTCGCGTGCTCGGGTTCGGCATCGAGAGCTTCTCGCGGCGCACTCTCGCGGAGTTCAACAAAGCCCAGATCCATCGGCACATCGAGCCGTCGCTGACAGCCGCCCTCGAGCTCGGCATCACGCCGTTCCTCGATCTCATCCTGACTTCTCCCCGCTCCACCTTGGAGGATCTCGCCGAGACGGTGCGGGAGGCCTATCGCTGGCTGCTGCGCGGCTGTGAGATCGGGATCTATCCCTACGTCATTCCATTCTCCGGCGCGGCCTTCGCGCGCGACACCTCGCTTGCCGACCATACCGTCCACGAGCTGCGGCAGGTCGCCGGAACCGACGTGCGCTGGCTCCAGGCCGCGAAAGTCCTGCCGATCGACCCACAGGTCAGAGCGGCGGTGCTGCGCATCGAGAGCGACTTCGAGCGTCGGCTCGCCGCCCTCGAGGAGGAAGTGCCGCATCTTCCCTCCCGGATGCGCTCGCTCGTCTGGGTATTGAGCTCGCTCTCCGTGCTCGCCGATTGCGGGCTCGTGGTCGGTGATCCGCGCGAGGTGCAGGCAGAGCTCGATGCTCGCCTGCCGCGCACGCACGGCGCAACAGACGAGCGCACCCTGGTGACTGCATGACGACGCGTCAGTTCGTGGGCATCGCGGCGCCGCTCGCCGTATGCGGGCTCCTGGGCGCCTGGATCGCCCTCTCCGCGGCGAACGCCGAGGCCGCGAGCTTCTCGATGCTGGTCTATGCGCTCGCCAACCTGATCGTCTACACCGATGCGCTCGATTTCGCGCTGCGGCTCTACATGAAGCGGCGCCACACCGCGACGGCGCGCGGCACCGGCCGCGAGCGCGAGATGTCGATCGATCTCACCACGGCGCTGCCGGCGGGCGCGCAGCCGGTCGTCCCCATCGAGCCTTACGCCATCATCGCCTCGGTGTACAACCTCGAGGAGCGGATGGAGGAGTTCCTCGCCGCCTATGCGCGCTACCGGGAGCGCATGTGGCTCATCAGCGACGGCTCCACGGACCATACTCTCCTGCGCCTGCGTCAGGCCGGCTGGCGTTGCTTCGACGACGGCATCAACCGCCGCAAGCCCGCCGCCTTGCGCCGCCTGCTCGAGACGCTGCCGGAATACATCGAGACCGTTTTGGTGGTCGATCCGGATATCCACATTCTGGAGGCCGGCGGCGGCAGCGAGATCGGACTGGAGCAATTCATCAGCGAATTCCAGCAGTCGGGGGCCGGGGCCGCCTGCCCGCGCGTGATGATCGAGCCCGACGGCTTTCTCGCGCGGTTCCAGTCGTTCGAGTACGCGTTGGCATTCCGCGCCGGCCGACAGAGCCTCGCCGACTACAGCATCACCTCCGGTGTCTCCCTCTACCGCCGCGACGCCCTGATGCGCGCTCTGCGGGAGCACTCGCTTTCCGTATACGCGGAGGATTTCGAGAACGCGGTGATCCTGCTCGATCGCGGCGAGCGCGTCTATTACGACGGACGCCTGGTCGTCGGCACCGAAGGTCCCGGCGTCTTCTCACGGTGGTTCTCGCAACGCGTGGGCTGGTATCACGGGCTCATCAAGGTCTACACAGAACGCTTCGGGGCGATCTGGCGCGTCGCGAAGCGCACTCCGTTCTCGCTGTATCACTATCTGATCTATGTAGGAGGCCTCACGCTCTGCCTGCACCTGCTCAAAGTCGTCAGCGCCCTCTTGCTGCTGGGAAGCTTCATCAGCGGGATCGACAATCTCTTCCTCGCCCACTGGCAGCCGCACATCCACACCTGGACGAATCCGGCCTATTTCATGGCCGCGGTCGGCAGTTACCTGGTCCTCGGCGTCGTCGCGCTCTTCACGGTGGTGCCCAAGAGCGAGCGCGCGTACGCCGCGCCGATCGTGCCGCTGTATCTCTTCTATGCACTGGTGCACATCGCCCCCATGACCGTCGGCTATGCAAACTGGGTCGCCCTCAGGCTCATCGGCCGGCGACTCTATCGTGATCACTACGAGCCGGCGCCAGGCGAAGCCGCGCCGGAAGTGCGCCCACCGCATGGCGTGCACACGTTCGCAACCAGGAGGCTGAGGTGAGAGTACGCGCAGCTCTGGCGGTGCCCGGTTACCGTCCCGCCGAGTACTGGGAGACTCGTGCCCAGCGCTTTGCCGTCGAAGGCGATGGCCTGGCCGCGGTCTGCTCCTACGGGATGCCGCGTTTCTATAACCGCCTCATCCACTTCTGTCAGCGGCGGGCACTCGAGCCCTGGCTGAAAATCGCTCCGGGGACCCGCGTCCTCGATGTGGGTTGCGGCGTTGGCCGCTGGAGTCGATTACTGGCGGCGCGCGGCGCCCGCGTCACCGGCGTCGATCTCAGTCCAACCATGATCGCCGAGGCCGGGCGCAGAGCGGCCGCCAGCGGCCTCGCGAGCCGCTGCCGGTTCATCGTGCAGGACTCGGCGGCGCTCGAGATCGAAGGGACTTTCGATCTGATCGTGTGTGTGACGGTGCTGCAGCACATGCTCGACATCGGCGCGATGCGGTCGGCACTGCAGCGCATGGCGCTGCAGCTGGCGCCTCAGGGCCGCCTCGTCATCCTGGAGGCCGCCCCCGCGCGCGTCGCCACACGTTGCAACAGTCTGGTATTCACCGCGCGTCACCGCGCGGTCTACCTGAGGCTCTTTCGCGCCTGCGGCTTGCGGCTCCAGGCCCTGTCCGGTGTCGATCCCGCGCCGTTCAAGATGTGGCTCCTGCCTCACCTGCCGCGCCTTCCCCGTCCACTGCGCGTGGTCGCGCTCGCGATCGCGACCGCTCTCTCGGCTCCCCTCGATGCTCTTTGCGGGCGGCGACTGCCCGAGCGCTCCTGGCACGCGGTGTTCGTCCTGACGCACGGCACCGGAGCCTGACAGTGCGCGTGCGCACCCGCTCGGTAGTCTCGATCGTCGTGTTTCTCGGAGTAGCCGCGCTCATCGTCGCCGGCTGGCAGTATGAGGCGCAGCGGGCAGGACACGAGTCGCTGTCCAACACCGTCGCCGTGAGCGTCACGAGCGGTGCCGATCGCGGCGCCGGCACGCTGCGCGAAGCCCTGTTCGTCATTGCGACCGCGCCCGGACCGGCGCGCATCTCACTGGACGTGCCGAAGATCTCGCTGCAGACCGCCCTGCCACCGATCGTCAACGGGCATGGAGTTCACATCGTGACCCGTCAGGGAGGCAGCGAGATCGACGCGCGCGGTCTCGGCGGTGGTCCGGTCCTCGACGTCGCGGCGCCCAATGTCTCGCTCGACGGCCTCGTCATCCGCAACTGCGCGAACGAAGGCATCCTGGTGCGCGCGGTCCATTTCAGTCTCGAGAATACGACTCTCGAGTCCTGCGACGTCGGCGTCGATGTGGCCGAGAACGCGCAGGATCTACTGCTCGAGAACAATCATTTCCTCAATGACCGCCTGGGATTGCGCTTCGCGGCCGCGAGTCCCGACTCGACGGTCGCCGCGAATCAGTTCGCCGGCGAGCAGCAGGCCGGGCTCTGGGCCGTGCGCGGCGCCACGGACCTCGGCTCGGGCACGATCAGCGTGCGCGAAAACCGCTTCGACAACGACCACAACGGCATCGTCGCCGGCAACATCAGCGTGCTGATCGAGCAGAACGAGTTCACGAGCCCGCAGGCGGCGGCCATCGACCTGGTGGGTGCGGGAGCGGTCGTACGCGACAATCGCGTGAGCGGCGGCGCGGCCATGGGCATCATCGCCGAAGGCGTGCAGAGCGCGGTGATCCAGCAAAACGAGCTCAACGGTCTCGGCGGCTACGGCATCATGGTCCGCGGCTCGAGCAACACACTGTTGCAGGCCAACCGCCTGACCGACTGCGCCTATGGCATGGCCTTCGTGCTGGGGAACTCGCGTAGTCCAAGCACGGCGGTCGACAACGTCATCATCGAGCCGCGGTATGACGGCATCGACGTGGTGGGAGACGCTCCAATCCTGCGGCGCAACCATGTCGTGCAGCCGCACGCCTTTGCACTTCGGGTGGAGGATTTCAACGGTCCGGATGGCCGCAGGGTGGTCAGCGCGCCCTTCCTCGATCACAACTCGTTCGGCCCCGCGTCCGCAATCGCCGTGATCCATCGGTCGGCCGGCGGCGGTTCGCCGCAGTGACCGTCGGATGAAGTCCCTCGAGAGCACCCAGCTCCTCCCGTTGCCCACGTGGATCGATCCGCGCGTGCACCTGCTCGATGATCTCTGGCTGCTCGCCATCTTCGCCATCCTGACCGCCGCCGGCGTGCCCTGGCTCGTGAGCTCCTTCGCCATCCAGGTGGGTGCGGCGCTCCTCGGCCTGCTGGCCCTGGCGGCGATTCACGTTGGATTCACGATGCTCACCGCGCCGGCTCCAGGCATCAACCCCTGGCGCAAGCGTGCACTTGCCGTGCTGCACGCGATAGGCGTCGTGGTAGTCGCAGTCATATGGCACTACGTGGGGGGTGTGCACAATCCGGCGTTCCTGCTCGTTTTCGTGCTGCCGGTCACGGGTGCGATTTTTCTCTCCCGCTGGCAACCCTATGCCACAGCCGTGCTGGCGATCCTGGCGGTCGCCGCAGTGGCGCTTGCCGATTCGCCAGAGCTGCGCTGGTACGCAAGCGGTCTCACGCCCCAGGCTGCGTGGCTCACGGCCCTCTTCGGTAGCGCAACCGGCGCCACCCAGCCCTTCCCCGGATTCTATGCCCCGCCCAGCTACTTCCTCGTACTGCTGGAGGTATTCGCCGTGCTGATGGTGGCGTGCGCGTTTGCCGCCGAATACCTCGGTACCGTCTTCGATCGGCTCCACACGGACCTTGCCGCCGCGCGTGCCGAGGTTGGGCGGGGCCAGGAACTGTGGACGAGTCTCATCCAGGAGCTGCCGTTACCCGCCGTCCTCGTCGACACCCGAACGCTGCAGGTTGTGTCAGAAAGCGGTGAGCTCGCGACTCTCTGCGTCGATGGCGCGCCCGCGGTCGGCCGCAAGCTCGGGGAAGCGATTCGCTTTTCTTATCCGGAGATCGTCGAGGACCTCGTCAATGGAACCGGCGGCAGGGCGGAAAAGGTCGTGCTTCGTCGCGGCAGCGAGATCCTCCTGGCGGGCATCCGTGTGCAGCACGTTCCGTACAAAGGGCGGCGCCTGGCCCTGGTCCTCATCGAGGAGATGACGGTTGCGTTCGCCATCCGGGCCGCGCTCGATGTCGCCGAGCAGGCGATCCTGGTCGTCGATTCGCAGGACCGGATACTGGCTTTCAACAAGCCGGCGATGGCGCTCTTTTCCGCAACCCGGATCGGCGCCGATGCATCGGCGCTGCTCGCGCAGCCCGAGGTTCCACCCCGATGGTGGGACCCCGGACTCACCGGCCGGCGCAAGATCCAGATGCGTATCGTCCCCCGCCTCTTCCAGGTCACCAGCACGGCCGTGGCGCTGCCCGGTGAGCAGGAGCGGTTCTGTGTGATCGCCTTCCTGCCGGTCGCACGGGCGGAAACTCTCGACATTGCGGCCCTCGGCGCGCGTCTGCCGGGTGCCTCGCTCCCGAGGACACGATGACACCCACCCGATACCTGTTGACTATCGCGCTCGCGCTGGCATGGCTGCCGCAACGGCCTGCCGCGGCCACCGATACCTCCGCGGCTCCGCCCGCACCGCCATCCGCCCCGAGCACCGACAGCCTGGTCCTCAGCGCCAACGGATCGACGCTGACGGACGCGACCGGCGGCGGTGGCGGCTCACTCACCTGGCTGCACGACTTCAGCTCCGGAGTGCTCGGCATCGGCGGCGAATACCAGCGGCTCGCGAATGCCCATTGGGAATTCGGCTCGCTCTCCGGCTCCGTCAGCACCGGCAGCACGAGCGCCAAGTGGAGCTTTTCCGGCGATGCTCACGTGGGAACCGGGGAGATCGGGTCGCAACGCTTCGATTACGACATCGAAGGCGCGGGTATATCCGGCACCTTCGGAGGCAAGCTGATAGTGCAGCTCGAGGACCGGCAGTACGACGTCTATACGACGCACGGCAACATGCCGAAAGCTGGGCTCAGCTTCCTTTGGAATCCGCATTGGCAGACAAGCGTCTCGTACGCACGCTCAATCACCGGCAATCTTGGAACGGAGATCGAGACGCTGCGGGTCGACCACTACGGCCACGCCGTCAACTGGCTGTTAGGCGCCGCGGCAGGCCACGTGGCGCCCCCCGTCGTCAACGTTTATACGGGGCTGATCGGAACCGCGCCGCGGTATCGCGAGGGCTACCTGGGCCTTTCGAAAAGCTTCGCCCACAGCGACTGGTCGATCCTGGGGGACTACCTGAAGGTCGCCAACGAGAGGCGCATCACGCTCACCATCGTCTGCACGCTGCACGCGGATTGACGTAGTGAGGATCGGAATCTCGAATCTCAGACGTCGCACAGCCTGGCTGCCGGCAGTTCTGGTTTTTGCCGCAATCGCCGCCGCGGGCTCGAGACTCGTCGTCCTGAGCGTCGAGCAACGCGCCGAGGAGGCTCGTAGCGCGGCGCAGGGTGCCGCGGCGCGGGCCGCTCAGGATTTCGAGCGACAGCTGCGCGACCTCGCAATGGCCGCATCGAAACCTGTGCGGTCGTCCAATGAGCATAGCCTGTTCGAATGGGCGCGCGACGGCGGCATTCTTCCCGTGGGCCGGTCGGATCCCGCGGTCGCAAAGACGATCGTGAGTGAATGGCAGGCTGCCGCACCCACCGGCGGCACGCCATCCGCGGCTCTGCTCGGACCGATACGCGAGGGCAGCGAATGGCTCATTGCCGCCCGCGCACCGGTCGCTCCCTCGATGGCCGCGGGCGCGGCTTCCCAGGGTGGCTGGACGGTAGCCTATGCGGATCTGGATCGCCTGTCGGCGCGCTCTCACCTGGTGCGCGATGTGGGCGGTGGCAACGACTTTGCGCTCGTGCGCACCGATCGCTCGAGCGGCTACACCGAGGCGTTCATCAGCTCGAGCACCGCCGCGCTGCTGAATCCCGCGGTGAGTGTCGTCCATGCGCCACCGGGCTTCGCGTTCACCTCACCCGGCACGCTGACCGTCGAGATCCGACCTCACGAGGGTTGGTATCCGACCCGCACGCTAGCCACCGATATCGGATTGCTCGCTCTGATCGCCTGGATAATGACGTTTGCCGCGCACGACGTAACCCAACGCACGCTTCGATTGCGAACTTATCTCGCGACGACGCGTCGTCAGTTGCATTCGGCCCAGCAACGTCTCGCCAAGGAGATAGAGCAGCGCGAAACGCTGCAGGAGAGCGTCGATCGCGCTCGCTATCACGATGCTTTCACCGGCCTGCCGAACCGCTATTACTTCATGGACCAGCTCGATCGGTCGCTGCGCGAGCTGCGCAAGCGCGGTCGGTGCCTCGGTGTCTTCCTGATCGCCATCGACCGCTTCAACATGATCAACGAGACGCTGGGACACACGGCCGGGGACGAGCTGATGGTCCGGGCGGGGCGTCGTTTCCAGGCAGCGGTCTCGCCCTCGAGCGTACTGGCCCGCTGGGGCGGCGGTCAGTTCGCCCTGCTCGTGCGGGATCTGGGCTCGGCCGATGCGGCCCCACGGCTCGCCAACGACCTGCTGGCGGCGTTGCAGGAACCATTCGATTTGCGCCGGCACCGTCTGGGGACCACGGCGCGAATCGGGATCAACTGCGCCGAGACCTGGCCGCAGCGCGCGGAACAGCTCATGCGCGAAGCGGAGGTTGCGCTCTCCGAGGCCAGGCGGCAGGAGGACGTCACCTCCGTCACCTACTCGCCTTCGATGGGAGGCGATGCGGCTAACCTGGTCAGCCTGGAGGCGGATCTCTATGTTGCCCTGGAGCGCCACGAGCTGAAGCTCCTCTTCCAGCCGATCGTCGCCCTGCAGGGCCGCCGCGCTGTCGGCGCGGAGGCGCTGCTGCGCTGGCTGCACCCCATAGAGGGTGTGCTGCGACCGGACCGGTTCCTGTCGATTGCGGAGGAAACCGGAATCATCGTGCCGATCACGCGCTGGACCATACACTCGGTCTGTGTCCTCGCCAGCCAGTGGCGGCGGCGCCTGCCGGTCGGCACCGACTTCTATCTGAGCGTCAACCTGTCGGCGGCTGCGCTGCGCGATCCGGAGCTGAGCGAGTACGTCTCCAGCCAGCTCGCCGAGACCGAGATACCGCCACACGTGCTCAAATTCGAACTCACCGAAGGCGGACTCATCAGCAACATCGCCGCCGCCCGGGAGACGCTGGAGCGCCTGCGCCAGACCGGCGTGGAGCTGATGCTGGATGACTTCGGCACCGGCTATTCCTCGCTCAATCATCTGCAACTCTTCCCGTTCGACTACGTCAAGATCGACCGGCCCTGGGTGGTCGGCCCCAACGCCGCGCAACACGATGGCGCGAGCCTCGCATCCGCGATGGTGCAGCTCGCCTCGAGCCTGGGACTCACGTCAATCGCCGAAGTGGTCGAGACGCAGGACACCGCAGATGCCCTGGAGGAGATGGGCTGTCGCTTCGGTCAGGGGAATTTCTTCAGCGGCCCGATCGAGGCCGAGGACGCTCTCAGGTATCTGGCCACCGACGCCGGTGGGGTGCTGCCGCAGGAGTGGTTCGAGGCCGAGCAGGATGACTCGCCGACGCTGATTCTACCGGCGGGAATGATTACCGAAGACAGCGCCGAGCCCGGCTGATCCTATTCGAGCACGAGGCGCGGAAAGTAGAAGGAAACGGTCCAGTTGGGCAGGTCGACGATCTCGCTGATGCGCAGGTCGCCGCAGACGCTGCACAGGAGATAGGCGTCGATCGCCGGCATCCGCTGCTCGTGCGTGAGCCAATCGATCGCCGAGCGGACGGCCGCGCGCGCCGCTTCCATCAGATCGGGACCGATGCCAGTGGTCACGTGATAGCCCCGCTCATCGAGGTGGCGCGTCACCGGGCCTGGAGTGATGAGTCGGGGGAAAGCGAGCGCAGTGCGCTTCACGAGGTCGAATCGAAGCGCCACGCGCATCGGACTTTCCAGCGCGGTGCCGCAGACCTCGCCATCGCCCTGCGCCGCGTGCGTGTCACCCACGGAGAAGAGAGCGCCGGCAACCTCGACGGGCAGATGCAGCTCGCAGCCGCAGGAGATATCCCGCAGGTCCATGTTGCCGCCGACTCTGCGCGGGGGCACGATGCTGTGGCATCCGGCCTCCGCGGGAGCGACGCCGATCGTGCCGGCAAACGGCTTCAACGGCACTTTTGCCCACGAGCCAAATGCGGATGGGGCCAGTCCGCTGTCGTACCGCCAAAGATGCAGCGCCGGCTCCTTGAATTCCTCCGCCAGGAGCCCGAAGCCCGGGATGTTTGCCGTCCAGCCCCATCCTGACGGCACGAACGACAGCACGGTGACCTTGAGAATATCGCCGGGCGCGGCGCCGTCGATGTAGACCGGGCCGGTCACCGGATTGATCCGCCCGAAATCGAGCCGGCCGACGTCTTCGACGGTCGACGCCCGCGAGAGCTGACCTCCGGAGGCGTCCGCCACCTCGAATTCGAGCGACTCCCCCGGAGCAATGCGCACCGCCGGCGCGAGACTGTTGTCCCAGCCGTAGTGATGCTCGTGGATCGTGCGTTTGGGCGCCATGAAAGCAAGCAATCGGTTTGCAGCGCACTTTACCACGGACCCTTCGCTGCCTAGACTCCGCTGATGTCACTCGAGCAATTTGGCTATGAGGATCAGCTCGATCGGGCGCTCAGCTTGAGCGACCTGGTCGTCTACGGGATGATCTTCATGGTGCCGATCGCACCGTTCGCGGTCTTCGGCTTCGCGTGGCAAGACGCCAAGGGCATGGTGGCCCTCGCCTATCTCATCGGCATGGTGGGGATGCTCTTCACCGCGCTCAGCTACGCCGCCATGTCGCAGGCCTTTCCGCTCGCGGGCTCGGTGTACGCCTATGTGCAGCGTGGCCTGCACGAGTCCGCGGGCTTTCTCGCCGGCTGGCTCATTCTGCTCGATTACATCCTCATTCCCGCTCTCCTCTATCTCTTTTCGGCCGTCGCCCTGCAGCCGCTCCTGCCCGCAGTCCCGGGCTGGGTGTGGCTGGTCGCATTCGTGTCCTTCAATGCCGCGGCCAACCTGATAGGCGTGCGCTTCACGGCGCGACTCTACAGGGGCCTGCTTGCATTCGAACTGCTCACCCTGGCCCTGTTCGTCATTTTCGGCGCGCTGGCCCTGCACAGAGGCCTGGGCGCCGGCCGGCTGACGCTCGCGCCGCTCTACGACCCACACAACTTCTCGCTGACCACGGTGGCCGCCGCGACATCGATCGCCGTGCTGTCGTTTCTCGGTTTCGATGGCATCTCCACTCTCGCGGAAGAAAGCACGGGCGCGCGCAATGCCGTCGCCAGGGCAACGGTGCTGTCGCTGGTGCTGATCGGCGCGCTCTTCATGCTGCAGACGTGGATCGGCGCCGATCTCGGCCGGGGCATGCACTTCTCCTCGGCGGAGACGGCCTTCTATGACATTGCCGCGCGCGCCGGCGGCGCTCCTCTGAGGCTGCTCTCGATCCTGGCGATCGTGATCTCATTCGGGATCGCGAACGCGATGGCCGCCCAGGCCGCGGTCTCGCGCGTGCTCTTCGCCATGGCACGCGATCGCAAGCTTCCGGCTGTGCTCGCCGCGGTGCATCCGCGCTTCAAAACACCTTACGTCAGCACGTTGCTGGTGGCCGGCATATCGCTGCTCGTCGGCTTGTTCTTCGCCAGCCGCATCGACGACCTCACTCGCGTGGTCAACTTCGGTGCGCTGACGAGCTTCGCGCTGCTGCACCTGGCGGTCATCTACCATCACCTCATCCGGCGGCGCACCGGCGCGTGGCTGCGGCATCTGATCTTTCCGCTCATCGGCTTCACCGTAATCCTCTACGTCCTCTCCGGAATGGATCGGACGGCCAAGATCTTAGGCGGCTGCTGGCTCGCAGCTGGAGTCCTTTACTATCTGATCCTCCCTGCCCCGGCGCGCAAGATAGTTGACTCCGCCTGAGCGTTCAGGCACCTTTCCCACGCGCGACAAGTTCCCCGCAAAAGGGGATTAAAACGGGAACTCGGGTAAAAGCCCGGGCTGCCCCCGCAACTGTACGCGGTGTGCCACGCATCGAAGACCACTGGACTTCAAGTCTGGGAAGGTGATGCGAGGACCTCAGCCGCAAGCCAGGAGACCTGCTTGTCGCGGTCGCCCAATCGAACAGCCGGGGTGTGCTGCGCGAGCGGAATCAACCGAGTGGCGACACGGACCGCGTGGCAGGACGTGGTGCATGGTCGTTCTCAAAAACGACCCGGCCCCTCCTCGCGCGCGATCCGCCCGGATACGCGACTTGGGGAGTTCCGCCATGAAACGACAGATTGCTCTGCTGCCTGCTGCCATCCCGCTCATTCTCCTCGCCACACTGGCTACCGCCGAACAACCGATCATTGACGACACGAGCACTCCGCTCGAGGAAGTCGTGGTGGTCGCCAACCGCACTCCCGTGCCGCTGTCGAAGGTAGGCAGCGCCGTCACGGTGCTTACCGCAAAAGACATCAAGGCGAGTCAGGCCACCATTGCTTCCGACTTGCTCGAGCAGACGCCCGGGATCAGCGTCGCACGCACCGGCGGCCCGGGGGAACCGACGTCCGTGTTCATACGCGGCGCAGAGAGCGATCAGACGGTCGTCGTCATCGATGGCGTCAAGATGACGGACCCATCGCTGCCGGGTGGCGGATTCGACTTCGAGAATCTCTTGATCGGGGATATCTCGCGTATCGAGATTCTCCGCGGCGCCCAATCGACGCTGTATGGCAGCGATGCGATGGGTGGCGTGATCGACATCGAGACCGCCGATCCGAGGCGCAAATCCCAGGGCAGCGCCAGCCTGGAAGGCGGCTCGCACGACACCGGCGACGGCAGCGTGAGCGTCGGCGGCGTATCCGATGCCCTCATGTGGCGCGCTGCAGGAAACTACTACGGCACGGGCGGGACTCCCTGCTTCGACCAATATCGCGGCGGTCGACGCGACTGCGCCAGCCAGATTGGCGGCGGAGCCGGACAGATACGCTATGACTTCACCCCGGACCTGCAGTTGGACCTGCGCGGGTACATGGTGTCCGCCCGCACCGATTTCGACGGTTATGACACTCCCAGCTGCGCCGCATCCGGTTTCCTCATATGCACCTTCGGCGACGACAGCGAATATGGCAAGACGCAGCAGGGTATCGGCTATGCGGGACTCAACTGGTGGTCGCCCGACCATTCGCTGACGAATCGGCTCTCGGTTCAGTACACGGGTTCCGAGACCCGCAACTACGATCCCAACGGGCCCGTGAATTTAGGTAATCCCACGACCGAGACGTTCTATGGCTTCGGGCGCAACATCCGCGAGGAGGATCAGAGCACCTGGAAATTCTCCGACGCCGGACAGATCGTCTTCGGCGCCCAGAACGAGCACTCCACGATCAACACCGTCAGCCCCTTCTCGCCCTTCATCGGTTCGGGGGTAGTCATCAACAGCGTCTACGCGCAGGCGCAGTACGAGATCCTCAAGGGGCTCACGCTGACGGCCGGCGGCCGCTACGACCATCACGATGTCTACGGCGGGCACGGTACCGGCCAGTTTGCAGCCGCCTGGGCACTGCCGGACCAGGCGACCGTCCTGCGGGCGAGCTTCGGGCAGGGATTCAAGGCGCCTGCCCTCTACCAGCTCTACAGCAACTATGGCAATCACGCGCTGCAGCCCGAGACGGCGAACAGTTGGGATGCTGGCATCGAGCATCATGCGCTGGACAACCGCCTGGTCATCGACGCCACTTACTTCCAGCGCACCAGCCGCGATCTCATCGGCTTCTTCGATTGCAGTACGCCGAGTCCATTGTGCGCTACCGAGCCCTTCGGCTATTACGCCAATATCGCGCGCTCGTACGCGCACGGCGTCGAGGTCGACGGCTCGTTCAAGGCGACGGAGGAGCTGTCGATCACGGCCAACTACACGGTATCGGATACCGAAGACATCTCACCAGGATCGTCGACCTACGGCAACGAGTTGCCCCGTCGACCGGCCGATACCGGCAACGCGACCGTGACCTACCTATGGCCTTTCCGGCTGAGTACCGCCCTCGCCATGCGCTATTCCGCGGCCAGCTTCGACGATGCCGCAAACACCATCAGGCTCGGAGGCTACGTACTGCTGGATGTTCGGACGTCTTATCCGATCAATGACCACCTGGAGATGTTTGCGCGCGTCGAGAACCTGACGGATCGTCACTACGAGACAGCGTATGAGTATGGGACTCTTGGGCGCTCGGCATACCTCGGCGCACGAACCACCTTCTAGCGGTTCCTGCGCCGAGCATGAGAGAGCCGAGCACGCACATCCAAGGGAACACGTCGCCAATCCGGGCGTAGAGCGTCGGGCCGGTGCCGAGCGGCACATCGGCCACGGTCATCGTGAGACCTGTCGGGGCATCCTCCTTGAGACCGATGAGGCGGCCTTCCGCATCGCTCACGATCTCCAGCCCTTCGTGGGCAGATCGCACCATGGCGAAGCCGCCTTCGATCCCGCGCATCACCGACATGATGCCGTGCTGCCACCCGTCGATGCCTTTGTCGCCCGCGGGTACGCCCATCACGCTGATGCCCCTGACGGCATCGGAGCGAATCGTGTCCGGGAAATCCATGTCTTTGCAGATCTCCATGGCTCGTCCGCCACCCAGCCAGCCCGGGGCTCGACCCGGCGTGAAGCGATCTTCGATACCGGGTACCGGATGACGCTTGTCATAGCGTTGAACGCTGCCGTCGGGAGCGATCGAAAGCGCAAAATCGGCCTCAGGCGCCTGAGAATGAAAGCCCGCGATGATCTGCGCGCCCGTATCCTTGGAAGCGGCGACCAGCGGCGCGATGATCGCGCTCTGCAGCGCCGGGATCGAGGCCATGTCACCTTCCGAAGTGACCACGAATTTCGCGCCTTCCCGGGCCGCGAGCCGTATGTCTCGCGCATAGGTCTCAGTGACTTTCAGGTAGGCGGGCAGTGACTGCGCACGCCAGGCCTCCCCCTCTGCCGTTGCGTCCACTATCGCCGCCACTCGCAGCGTGTCCGGCTGCGGCCGATCAAGACGGACCATTCCGAACACGACATTGGCCGCGCAGATCGCGAGGCCTACTCCGATCGCGACGGCCGCATCGCGTTTGGGCCGCAGCGCCATGGCGAAAGTATTGGCAAAGAGACAGATCAGGAAGGTGACGGCGTACATCCCAAAGAGCGATGCGCTCTGCACGAGGACGGGCGCAGCCAGGGTGCTGTAGGCCAGAGATCCGTAGGTGCCGTTCGAAGACCGCAACTGCATCAGGAACTCTAAGGCCGTCCAGCACGCTGGAAAGGCAAACAGCGTGAGCAATGGCGACGCGCGGCGCTGCACATGGCGCGCAAACCAGACCGCACCACAAAAGAGTGCGGTAAAAACCACCAGCGACACACCGATGACCAGCGGCGGTATGAGATGGAGGTAAGGCGACTGCAGGATATAGCTCGTGCCGCCCAGGATTGCGACTGCGCTCGCCGCCATCACACGCCAAGTGGGCGTATTACCGTATGCCAGCCAGAGGAGAGGCACGGGCGCGAACCAGACGAGCACCCAGACATCTCCGTATCCCTGCGAGAGATAAACCATGATGCCGCTGAGGGCGGCGGCGAGTAACGCGGTCATTTGGATTCCATGGATAGTTTGAGGGAATCGAGAAAGAGTCTCTGTGTCGCCCGAAAGAGCGTCTTGAACTGTGTTTCGCTCTCGAATCGGTTGGCGCGATGCATCACGACCAAGCCATACCCGCAGGCTGCGAATGCCAGGGCGATCCCGAGCGTGGGCTTGTTGCACAAGCGCCCCTCGGCCTTCGCCTGATCGATGCGAGCCATCGCCATCGCAATCACCGGCGAGCGCCCTTGGGCAAAGTCAGCGGGGAACTGGCGCGCCGCCGGCGCCGGCAGGAAGAAGGCAGCGTCGTAAAGATGGGGTTGCGCCAGAGCGAAAGCGAGATGCGCCTCCCCCACCGCTTTCAGCCACTCGAGCGGATCCTGCACGCGAATCGCGCTCACGATCTTCTCCCAGGCGGCGAGCCCCTCCCCCATGAGAGCGTTCAGCAGCGCATCTTTGTCCGCGAAATGACGGTACAGCGCCATGGGCGAAAGCTTCGCCCGCTGCGCCACCTTGCGGATGGTGAGCCCCTCGATGCCGTCGCGCTCGAGCACGGCTGCGGCGGCGGCGAGTATGCGGTCCTTGGTCATGCGTACACTGTACACTTTAGTGTGTACGTTGTACACATCGGGTCGCACGGGGAAGCGCCTCGCTAGGTCGGGTCCTGCGCCACTTCCTGGAATCTGCCTAAAATCATGCCCCAGCCCTGATCCATCGAGGTGATCGTTGCAGCGACTTGCGGCGTATCTCCCATGCGATCGAGATGCCGATGCTCGAGCTCGACCCGGGTGCGCCCATCGTCCAGCGCGATGAACTGCACTTCGACTTCGGTCAGCAGAGTCGGCACATAACCCCATTCGTGGCTTATCCTCCACGCGAGGATCAGACGATGTGGTGGCACCCAAGCCAGCACCTCTCCCCAAAGCGCATCCTGACCGTTCTCGTGCGTGCTGTACCAACGCCCTCCGACGCCCGGCTCAATCGTCGCTCGAACGAGCGGCGAGGTGCCTATGTAGTGGGTCCGCGGCCACCAGCGGTCGAATCTTGCAGTGAAGACCTCGAAGGCCTTTTCCGGTGTCGCGGCCACTACCAGTGTCTTGCGGATCGGGGCGGCGGAAATGGTTCGGCTCAAGAGTTTTCCTCCGATTCGGCACCCACGTCATCCCGCTCTACCTCGGCCTGGAAGGACAGCAACGCACCTTCCCAGAACTGGTCGAACCAGGCGCGGATCTGCCCGAGTCCCTTCGGGTCGACCCGATAGACGCGTCGCGTCCCGTCCGCATGGCCAGTCACCAGGCCAGCCTCCTTCAGAACCTTGAGATGTTGGGAAACCGCGGGGCGACTGACGGGCAAGCCGTGAGCGATGTCGCCGACAGATCGGGGTCCGTGGGCCAGGCGCTCGAAAACTCGGCGCCGGGTCGGGTCGCCCAGCGCTGCAAAGGCATTCCGGTAATTGACGGCTCTCATTTCAGCTCCGCTACCGGCCGGACGAGGCTGTCTCGAATGCATCCGGCACCGAGGAGCAGCACGAGCACGCCGCAAAAGATGATAGGGATCGGGAAGAGGAAGCGTTGCGCGATCAGGAGCCCCAGGACCTGACTCGCGAACAGTCCCCAGGCGATCGGCAGGAGCGCACGACGTTCCCGCGGCGGCTTGCCACCGAGGAACCAGGCAACGACCATCGAGAACAGGAAGAAAACCGTGTCGAAGTAGCCGAAAGCCAGGTAGAAGTTGTACCAGCTCGTGCGCGCGCCCTGAGCAATGATTTCCACCGAGCGCATGTTGTCAACGACCCGATCGCTCGCGGGTCCAAGGCGGGGAGTATTGATCAGCGCGCCCAGGGTGTGACCGAGGGCAAACAGCGCCAGCGCGTAGGCCGCCAGCCGATAGAAGTTGAAATAGCGCTGCGGAATGGACCTGCGCGTCGACTCCCGGCTTTTCATCGTGGCCCCCTACTTCGATGTGACCGAGCACCCGCAAGGCGTGGTCATTGAAAGTACGGTCACACTGTAAGTTATTACTTACCGTAAGTAAATACTTACCTCACAGCCCGCTGAGCTCTACGCCTGCTCGAGGCCATCGAGAAAACCAATTGGTCTCGATGAGATCTGTCAGGTGCCGCCGGCGCTCACCTATGTCTGTGGGCGTCGTTCCATTTGTCGGCCTCAACTATCTCCTGCTCTGCCATCTGTAAGGCCTCGAGAGCCTTCTGCCCGTGGCCACCAAACTCGTGTCCCCGGTTGGCGGCCTGGGCCGCTCTAATGTGTTGAATTGCGTTTTGAGTGGCTCCATACGCATCCCTCAGATTGGGGTGATGAACTTCGTAAGCAAAGGCAACCGTTGTCACGAGAATCGCGCCCAATGAACCAATAACACGCTTCTTCAAGATTTCCCCTCGCAGGTTGTCGGTGAAAGCATATCGACGGCAGCATTCAGCATAATGGATCTGCCCAACGGAACGGTGAGGTGTCGCCGAATGCATTCACCCGTGGGCAGACCGGCTGCCAGGGCGCCGCTTGAGCCGCAAAATACTCGGCGGGCTCGCCCGCCGGGTGGCGATGTGATGCTGGATCAGGCACTCGGCACTTGGATCCGCACCACACCCTTGAGAGCTCCTTCAGACCGTCGAAGACCGTTGGCGTGTCGATCTTCTCGGTCACCTTCTTGACACCCACCGAACGCACGGCCAGTCCGTGCTCCTCGATCTTGGTACGCAAGGTGTCCCCGATTTCGCGATCGAGCAGGCCGTTCTCGCTCAGAAGCTCATGACTCGAACACGCAACCCACCGCTTCTGCAGTGATCCCACGACGTCCATCTTCTTGACACCGACGTCCGATCGGATAATATGTTACCGTCTGGTAATGTATACTCGGACCGATGCGCCGCGGCACTGGCCCTTTGAAGCCGCCGGCGAAGGCGGCGCCGGTTCGAATCAGCTATGCCGGCATGGCAGCCTGACGAGTCGAACCTGATCTAGCTGCCAGCCATCTCGACACCACGGCTTACCTGGGAGGGGAAGACCATGAAAACACTGCGACAGCTCGGCAATTTCTCGATCCTGTCGGTTGCAGCGATTGCGCTGGTTCATTCCAGCGGCGCAGCGGCACAAACCAGCTACCAAGTTACCGATTTGGGCGCTCTGGGGGATTTCGTGTCGAGTTGCGCCATGACCCTCAACAATCGAGGCGTGGTGGCAACGCAGAATTATGATACCACCACGAATGATCCAGACGGACTTACCACACTCTCGAGCGGGCGTGACGCGCTGGTCATCGCCGGGCACCAGTTCGATCTCGGTACGCTCGGAGGTCACAACAGCTTCATGAACTGGGGCGAGATCAACGCCCGGGGGCAGATCGTCGGCTATTCCGAAGCGGGCACCCTGGACCCGAACGGTGAAGATATCTGTGGCTTCGGCACCAAGCACGTTTGCCTCCCATTCGTGTGGCAAAACTTCCACATGAGAGCTCTGCCGACGCTCGGTGGAAACAACGGGCAGGCGAGCGCAATCAATGACCACGGAGAAATTGCGGGAACTGCGGAGACCCCCGTTGCTTCCGCCATATGCTCGCCTCACCTTACGTCATTGCCGGTACTATGGGAAAATGGCAGGCCGCGTCCCCTCCCCACGGTCGATAAGGACACGGACGGGGAAGCATTTTGGATCAACGACCGGGGCGACAGCGTGGGGCAAACGTACAACTGCAGCGGAACGGTATCTCACGCCGTATCCTGGACAAGAAGCGGCACTGCCACGGCGCTTGCCGACTACGGAACCGGAGCCGTCGCTTTCGGCAATAACGACCGGGGCCAAATTGTCGGGGTGGTCGGGAGCCCCGACAATTCAACCGAATATGCCGCAATCTGGCAAAACGGCAAGCTCACGAGCTACAAGCCTCAGTCGGGTGATTTTGGTTCCACGGCCAGCGGCAACAACAACCGCGGTCAGGCGGTGGGAAGCACCTTTTTAGAGGCGGCCGACGGCAGCCTCAATTGGTCCCGTGCCGTCGTCTGGCAGAACGGCGTGATGACCGACCTCAACACGCTGATCGCTTCCGGTTCGAACCTGTATCTCACCATGGCCAACAAGATTAACGAGCGGGGACAAATCTCAGCCATGGCAATCGTAACCAGCGGCCCGGATGAGGGCAACGTCCATGCCATTCTGTTGACCCCGGTAAACAAGCGCATCGACAGGTCGGTTGCCGATGACGTGTTGGTACACCCGTTTTCCAAGGGATCCTTGGATGCCGGTAGGTTCCTGCAGAGATTCGGATTCGGCCGATTCGGGCGATAGTCGAGGCAGATTCGCGGAATCCCGCTCCGAGCGGGGTTCCGCGGACCCTACGCTGCTCACGTTCGTAGCGTGACGCCCGAAGTCCTGCGCGGACCTTGGAGGTAGACAGCCCCCTGGTGGGGACCTGAATGGCCGAATGGCTGCCGACCTACGACTCGAACGCAGCACGCCCCGATCAACAGTCCGGTTCCCACGCCAGGTGGTACTGTCGGCAAAAGACAAAATGGAGCAGAGCGCGGGAATCGAACCCGCCTCATCTGCTTGGAAGGCAGAGGCCCAAAGCCATTGGACCAACCCCGCTCGAATCGAGGGCTTTGTGTCTCGTTTTACGGCTCCCCGTCTCCACGCGACGGATCGTAGCGCGCGCCGGAATTTCTCGTGGGCGGGGTTTTTGGGCGGTTTGAGAGCTGGACCCGTGCTCTCGTTCCGACCCGAGGCCATCGCAGGCCGACATTCGTGTGCGAGCAGCCCATCCCACTTGTCTTGGGTAGCCGGCAGCGGCAAACTTGCGCGCGCCCGCGGAAATTATTATTCCACGACTGCTTCTCCCGCACGCGCTGTCTGGGGCAGTTGGAGCGCCAGGAACATGAGACCTCCTTCCCGCCTCTTGCTCGCTTTCCTGGTCGGCGTCGCTCTGGCGACGGGCATGGTGTTTATCTACGGCTATTGGGCCGCGCTTCCCATGCCATGGCTTCGCCTCTTACCGAAGCACGCAGCAAGTTGATCCTGCTAATTTGGGACTTGTGCGTGAGCATAGTTCCTGCATACGTTATCGGGCGACAACTGTTTCGCTACGTAAGCCCCGTGCTCTGGGTCGCCGTTTTCGCTGGGTTGCCGTGGGTCGTGCTAAGCATCTATTACGATTACTCGGCGATTCGGTACTTGCAGCTACACCCGTCCTTCCCCTCTACGCTTCAGGCGACACTGCATTCGTGGTTATTCCTGCCAGGCATGCTCGTCACGTTGCTTTCAGCGCCAGCGGGACTGTACCTGGCATTCCTCATTGAACACTCGTCCCGCGACTTTCGTTAGGATCGTGAGCGAGCGGCCCTGCATCGCCCATCGGTAACCAAAATAGATGAAAAGCGCGAGCACCCCCATAATGACGACGTCCACGTATGCGGAGGGGCCCAGCAACTTCAAGAGAATTACGTCAATGACGAGGAGTTACTGGCTGGCCTTCATCCGTCTGATCTGATCGGCCGCCTGCGCAGCCAGGGCTGACTCGTGATAGTGGATGGCGCGCCACTCGCTCCGCGTTCGCTTGAACAACATCGTGACGCGGCCGCTCGGTCGGTATAGCCCCTCGCCTCCCTTTAGTCTGACGATCGAATGGAACTCGAAGAAGGCGATCGCGGCATCACCGAGTACATCGACCTCGATGGGCTCGATTCTCTTTTCCACCATTTGCTCCAAGTGCTGCGACAGCGCCTCGAAGTAGTTCGCGATTGCGGACCACCCCAGTATCGGCTCAGGTTTCTCCATAGCGACATAAATCAGTGGAACGTGCCCGCGCTCCCAGATCGACCCAAGGCGCTCGGGATCGAGTTGCAAAAACCCCTGACGGTAGGTCTCGACCAAATCCGCGACGGCACTCTGATCGCCAATTTCCTGCTCTGTCATGACATGAAGCTCCGCGTTCAAGACTCGCCACCCGCAAGAGCCGCATATTAAGTGCCCGCCCGGCTGCCAACGCTTGCGAGTCAGCTCGGACGGGGTGGTACCGTAGCCGTGTCGTTGCCGCTCGCCATAACGTGGAGTAGGCTTGTCTTACTCGGCGATCGGCACGATCATCGGCTGCGGCCGTGCGTCAGTTCCGGTCGCAACCAGCTAACAAAACCGGGGGGATTCCCATGAAACGCATCGCGGCGGTCGCAGTGTGGCTTTGCGCCAGCTTTCTCTACCTCAATTCCGTGGCAGCCCAGGAATTTACGCCTCCGCAGGGGAAGGGACACGGAGTCGTCGTCGTGTCGGGCTCCAGGGGTGCGCGCAGTTACGAGCCGGCCGCCAAACGAATCGCCGCCATGGGTTATGACGTGCTGCTTCTCGATAGTAAGGACATGGTTGGCGATCACGGCGCCGGAATCAGGGCGGGGATCGACAAGCTGCAGCATTCCGCCAATGCGCTTCCGGGCAAGGTCGGGGTGGTCGGGTTTTCACTGGGCGGTGGCCAGGCGCTAGCCTTCGCAGCAAGCCAGGCGGACACGGTCGCCGTCGTGGTGGTGATGTATCCCCTGACCCGTCTCTTCGAGGATCACATTCCAGCGACCGTCGGCCGCATCCATGTTCCGGTGCTGATGCTCGCGGGCGAGGATGATTCTTACAAGGATTGTTGCAGAATCGAGACCGCACGGGCCATCGGTGCGGCTGCCGCGAGCGCGCACGTGCCGCTAGAGCTGGTCACCTACCCCGGCGCCGGCCACGATTTTACCGACGAGAGCAGTCGCAACTACGACGCCAAATCGGCCGCCGATGCATGGCAGAGGACCGAGGCGAGGCTGAAGCAGTACCTGTCGAACTGACCGCCGCGCGCGCTCAAGACCGGAGCGCCATCGTCTGATCCGGTGTTGAACGGGCTGAGCAATGGGCATGACACGGATCCGCAACGGGATGACCGGAGGCTACCTGTGTCTTGGCCGAAATTCCACCAATGTGAGACATTGCCATTGCCGTCATTCGGCAGCGATGTGTAGCCTAACCTTGGCACTCTAACGCAGGGAATTGGATGCACGCCGCACCGCAACCGAACGCGTCTGTCGACGATACGGGCGTCGGGACCCCTGAGGGGCAGGGCGACCCGGTAAAGCCTGTTCCTCGCCCGCTCTTGAGTTTTCTCCGCCGTCCGGCATTTGCAACCACAGCGCCTGGGCCACTCTCCGCTCGCCACTGGCTTGGGTGGGTAGGTCTGCTGTTGCTCGTCGGGGTCCTGGGCGGCGTGCTCGACCGAATTCTGGTGCTCGCCCTCCATTGGCCTGCGCTCGCTCGCAGTGTGTGGGCGCAGTTCGTCAGCCATCCATCGTGGGCAGCAGGCGTCGTCCTGCTCGTCGCTCCAGCAATGGAAGAGCTGGGATTCCGCGCGTTCCTCTCTACCGCCCCGAAACTCGTTTTTACCGGCCTCTCGGTTTTCCCCGCCTACCTCCTCTTATTCATTCACAACGACATCACGCCGGTCACCGCACCGACATCACCGCTGGCGATGCTCAGTCGTTATCTGCACGCATTCTGGATCATTCTGCCGGCCGGCGGTATCAATCTGCTGCTCTACCGGTATCAGCGCGATCTGGTAGTGAGCTGCTTCCGACGTCGAGCAGCCTGGGTTTTTTGGATCTCATGCATCGTGTTCGGTGCCGGGCACAACTTGTACTACGCCAACAGCCCGGTCTGGTGGGCCTTTGTGCTCGTCATGCCGCAGTTTCTGATCGGCATCGGACTCGCATACGTGCGCGTGAACTTCGGCTTGCGTTGGAGCATCGCTTCACACTATGCGTACGACTGGCTCGTGGCGCTGCCTTCATGGTTGTATTTTACGGCCAGGCCGACCGCGCCGTTGCATGGCCTGTTGCCGATGTTTATCTCAGCGGCAGCTCTCTTCGCGATCATGACGTACGGCGTGGTGGTTCTCCGGCGCGTAGTTCTGCTTCGCTGGTGACTTTCCGCAGCTTGCGCCGCCGGGTAGGCCCAGGTCATCGTGGCGGCGCGCCGCAACATGGGTGAGTTCGAATTGGGGCGTGACGGAATCGAACCGTCGACCAGCGGATTAAAAGTCTTGATGAGTGCTCGCCGCCACTCCAACACGCACGGTGGGCTATCTCGCAAGTACTTGATTTGTCGCGTCCGCGTCTCGCGTTGAATGCGTCAAGAAGTGTACCAGCGAGTGCTGACGAGTACGTCACTGCACTGAATTTGCACTGAGCGCGGGCGAGCTCACACGGATTTCGGCCCGCCGATTGTCGCCTCGATAGGGTCCGGCGAATCCATGGGGTAGTGCTCGCTCTCGTACGCCTCGATCAGAGTTGCAAGGATGTCGAGGCGGTCCCCTCGGGGCGTGCCGGCCTTTGCGCCCCAGAGCTCTTCGACCTCTGCGAGCGCACGGTCGTAATTCCTCTCACTTCGAATCGGCTTTAAGCCTTCCATAAGCTGCTGTCTTCACGTCAATGCGGTCGTATTCAGAGTGGGCGGTGCAGTAGCCCTGAAGGCCGTCGTCAGTGAGTCCGCAGAGGTTCGCGCCGTTCACGAGCCATGTGCCCTGGAACGCTCAGCGCTCAGTGATCGCGCCGAGCAGGTTCCGTACGCGTGTAAACAGCTCCTCGGCACCGAAATCGTCCTCGTAGCACTGCTCAGCGATCTGCTGCTCGGCCTCCAGCAGTTCGCTCAGGAGCTGTCGAGCGAGCGCTGCATCGCTGGGCAGCACGACCCGTTCAATGATTTCGACGGTGTAGCCGGCGCGGGCGACGATCTCGGCGCTGCGGCGATGGCGCACATCATACTCGCGCTCGCCCACGCGAAGCGCGCCGATCTCGCGGCGAACGATCGTCGCTACCCGACAGGGCTCCGCCGCGGCGACGAATGCCTCGACGTAGCATCGGACGCCCGGAGGTGAGCCGCAAAGCAGGGAAACGATGAAGGCCGCCAGCTATTCCGGGCTGCGGCTCCGCAGGGCAGCCAAAGCGCCGGTGAATTCCTCTTCCGTCTCCATAGCGGTTCAACGTGCCACGGATGGCGTCAGGTACCGACGACGCGCAACCCGTCCTTGCCTTTCAACCGGTCGATCCATCGCAGCGGCCCCTTGCCGCGTCCGATCGTCTCAATAGTGACCAAGCCATGCGCAGTCACGGTGATGCCAGTTTTGACGCGTCGGCCGCGGAGATAGTCAGCGTGGAAGTACAGCGCTCCGCGTCGAAACGTTAGTCCAGCGATGAAGTCCGCAAGCCTGAGATCATCCGTCTCGTTGTACTCGCTTTCAGAGAAGCCCCGCGGACGAGCATCGGCGAAGGAGAGCAGCGCGCGCACGAACACGAAGCCAAAGGCGCCCCACTCCACGATCTCCTGCGCATCTCCTTCAGGATCCTCCGGATCTTCGAGCTGCAAGCTGACACGCATGCCGAATTCGGACTCGTCCGGCGCCGGCAGAACCTCCTCCTTGACGACCCGAAAGGGCACCGCGACGCCCGTCTCGAGGAGCCGAAATGCTTCAGGTTGAGCGATCCTGTTCACTCGGGGCGCTGGCTCCAGCTTTAACTACGGCGAGATAACGATGGAGGCACGGGTGCTTTCCACTCGCTCAATGCGATGACGGTACCCTCCCCCGCCATCCGGTTTACATACCGAACGTCGGCCGTGACGAATACGCCCTTCCGGGTAATCGCAAGTGCGTGGTAAGCCGCATCGTAGAACGACACCTCGTAGGTGCGGGTCAATTCGAGTGCCGCTGCGAGCCACGCGGCCGACGGCGCCGCCTCCGTGAGCCCGAATTTTATGAGCGCGGTCAGCCAGGCGGAGGCATGCGCCGGAAAGCGGCGCGCAACTGTGTTGCTGACCTCATAGAGCCACAACGCCGGTACGATTGCGCGTACGGCATCGTTCAGGATCGCTGCGCGCAGCAGAAGCGCCTTGTCGACGTCCGACTCATCGTCCGACGGGAGGACCCATTTGAGCAGAACCGATGCATCAGGCACCACCAACGGCGCCGCCATCAGTGCCCCCGCTCCCGGTCGTCGCGGACCCACCTGGCTACCTCGTCCGTGCTGACCTTCGGCAGTTGCGTGCGCAACGCGTCCATCTCGCGCACGGCGTCTCTGCGTCGCCGCCGAACGGCCCAGTCTCGGATTGCTTCATTGATGGTCCGGCTGCGCTCTCCGGCCGGGATTCGCCCAAGCACACCCCAAGTATCGTCGTCGATCATGATGTTGATCCGTTTGCTCATGGCTGCCTCGCTCCATGGAATGAATTGGTGTGGATATGATTACACACTCGGGCCCAGAATGGCTACCAGAGCTGGATGGCTTGTAAGCCGCGTCGAAGCGCGTTTCAGGGCTGATGCTCGTAACGCCCGCATCACGCAGATTTCGGCGCGCTGCACTTCGCAGCCGCGGAATTTCTGCAGGGTCCGGGGCATGAGGCTTAAGCTGCCCGATCTTCAGTAGGTTTTCCAAGCTCACCGGCGTCTCCAATGACGAAGATCTTCGGCTCCTTCAACACGCGCGAAACGAAGCGGTCACGTGCCCGTCGCTTTGACCGAAAGGCGTTCTTGGACATGACGACTGGGTTGACCTCGCGTCCGAGCCGCTCGCGTGCAAGATGGCCCGCCTCCACAACGTTCTCGAACGGCACGGAACCGACGACCATCAAATCAATGTCGCTCGTCGACTTTTCCTTGCCCTGTGCGACCGATCCGAATACGAATGCGAGATCAATCTCGCCCGCAACGGGGCGCAGAGACTCGCGCAGCACATCCGCAAGCCCCGCTGTCTTCCGGAAAATCCCGGCAAGCTCCTGGAATATCGGACAATCGCGTGATGCTTGATAAAGGACTTGGTTTCCCGAGGCTCGGCGAACCAGGAGTCCAGTCCCAGTGAGCGCCTTGAGCTCGCGATGAAGCGGCCCCGCAGGTACTCCGGTCATTCGCCCGATTTCGCGCACATAAAAGCTCTCGTCAGGCCTCAGCAGCAGGAGCGACAGCACCCGCCGGCGATACAGGCCGAAGAGCAACTCGACAGGCTGGACGTTTCCAGTTCTCATATTGAGAACGATCGTACCACAATTGAGAACAGGCGCCGACCCGGGATCGGGGAAGCGTCGCGCAGAACCATACCCGCCTTATGCGAATCGCGTGCGTCCCCGCGGCTCCTTCTTCCGGCTGATGTCGCTCACCGCGTTGCGATCGAGGAGCCGGCGCTCCTTCATCGCGAACGACAGGGCACGGCTTGCCTCGCGTGAACGTCTCGGCCGCGAGCTGGTCGCGTGCCTCGGAGATGCGATCGGAAGTAATCTCAGCGAGGGCGAGGCCTGCGAACTGCTCAGCCCACCATTTGAGTTGACGCGTGCGCGTGAATCTCTCCTTCTCGTCGAATTCCGCGAGCACCGTCTCGGTGTAGTCCTTCGCGAGCGCGTCAAAGCTCGTGCGCCGCGCCGCCGCGTGCGGGAAGTACCACTAGGTTTAATTGGGGCGTGTGGGAATTGAACCCACGACCAGCGGATTAAAAGTCCGATGCTCTACCGACTGAGCTAACGCCCCGTAGGTTTCGGGAAGGCAGGGGAAACCGGGTCGCGCATGATACTACAGGCGCTGGTAGGCCGTCGGATCGGGCACTGCGGCGCCTTCGAAGCCGGCGCGGCGCAGGCGGCAGGAATCGCAGCGGCCGCAGGCCGCGCCAAGATCGTCGGCCTGGTAGCAGGATACGGTCAGGGAATAGTCGACCCCGAGGCGTGTGCCCTCGCGGATGATGCGCTGCTTGGACCACGAAATGAGCGGTGCCTGGACGCGGCAGGGATGGCCCTCGACGCCCGCCTTCGTTGCCAATGTGGCGAGGTGGCTGAAGGCGTCGATGAAGGCCGGGCGGCAGTCGGGGTAATTCGAGAAATCGACCGCATTTACACCGATGAAGACGTCCTCCGCGCCGAGCACCTCCGCCCAGCCGAGGGCGAGCGCGAGCAGGATCGTGTTGCGTGCGGGAACGTACGTTACCGGAATGCCCGTCGTGGGCTGCTCCGGCACCGCAATGGAAGTGTCCGTGAGCGCAGACCCGCCGATGCCGGCAAGATCGAGACGCATGATTCGATGCTCGCGGGCACCCAAAGCTTCCGCGACGCGCATCGCCGCATCGAGCTCCGCGGCATGCCGCTGGCCGTAGTCGACGGAGAGCGCATAACACTCGAAGCCCTGATCGCGCGCGATGGCCAGCGTGGTGGCCGAATCGAGGCCACCCGAAACGAGGACGACAGCTCTATGGGACGCCATGACCCTACTTCCCCGGCACGTTACCCCAGAGAACCTTGTGCAGTTGGATCTGGAAGCGCACCGGCAGCCGGTCCGCCAGGATCCAGTCGGCCAGCTGCGGTGCCGGCAGCTGCTCGTGGCTAGGGGAAAAGAGCACCGTGCAGCGGCCCTCCAGGCCGAGCTCGCGGAATTTGGCGCAGCTCCACTCGTAATCGCCCCGGTCGCAGATCACGAACTTCACCAGGTCGTGGGCGCCCAGGCGAGCGAGCTCTTCGTAGCGGTTGCGTGCCTCCTCACCGGAGCCGGGAGTCTTCACGTCGACGACGCGCACGACCCGCTCGTCCACTCCCTCGAGAGACATCGCGCCGCTGGTCTCGAGCGAGACACGGCAGCCGGCATCGCAGAGTTGAGTCAGAAGCGTCAGGCAAGTCTTCTGCGCCAGCGGCTCCCCGCCAGTCACGCAGACGTAGCGGCCGCCCAGCTCCCTGACGCGCTGCACCACCGACTCCACTTCCCACCATTCCCCACCGTGAAAGGCGTAGGCCGTGTCGCAATACTGACACCGCAGCGGACAACCGGTGAGGCGGACGAATACGGTCGGGATCCCCGCCGTGTCGGCCTCACCCTGCAGGGAGTAGAAGATCTCGGTGATCTTGAGTCGCGCCACTGCACCCATCAATGCGAGAGTTGCTTCAGCCGTGCTTGCGCCCGCGTCGCGGCATCCGTGCCGGCATACTGGGTGGCGACCTGGCGCAGCGTAGCGCGACCTTTTGACGTCTTGCCCTGCGCCAGCTCAGTGTTGCCGAGGTCGAGCATCGCATCCGGTGCTTTGGCCGAAGTGGGCCAGTTGTCGAGCACGGCCTGGAAGGCGACACCGGCAGACGCATATTCCTGGTTCACATAGTGCGCCTCGCCCAGCCAGTACTGTGCATTGGGCGCGAGCGGGCTCGAGGGATACTGCTTGAGGAAGCTCTGAAAGCCGCTGACCGCGGTCGAATAGCTGCCTGCCTTCAGGGCATCGAACGCCTGTCCATAGATCGATTGCTCCGTGGATGAGACCCCCTGCTCGCCGCCGCTGTCCGTGCCGGATCCCGATCCGGCCGTGGGGCCACCGCCCGCCGAGCCGCCGTGCTCGGCCGCCCCAACCCGCTTGTCGAGATCCGCGTACTGGTCGTGCTGCTGCTTGCGCAGCTCCTGGTTGGTATTCTGCAGCTCCTCGACCTGGCCGCGCAGATCCCGCATCTCACCCTGCAGCGTATCGACCTGCGTCGCGAGCTGCACCAGACTCTGGTTGGACACGACGCGCTCGACCTTCGAGACCCGCGAGTCGAGATCGTTCAGCCTGATCTGCACCGGATCCTGATCGGGCGGGACCGAGGCGCAGCCGGCTGCAAGCACCGAGATGAGCGCGAGAGGGATGAGCGGGCGCATGGCGAACTCCTTGGGAAACTATGCCGGCAAGCTTACTGCGGCGGCTGAGTCGGCTGGCCGTTCGACGCCAGATACACTATGTCGACGCGCCGGTTCTTGGACCAGGCATCCTCGTTGTGCGCCGGATCCACCGGATGCTCGGCACCGTAGCTCACCACCGTGATCTGAGCGGCGGAAGCGCCCTGCAGCAGCAGTGCCTGCCGGACCGCCTGCGAGCGTCGCATGCCGAGGCCAATGTTGTATTCCGGCGAGCCGCGCTCATCGGTATTGCCCTCGAGCCGCACGCGGGCATCGGAGTGGTCCGAGAGATATTTGGCATGAGCCGAGACGATGTCGGTGCCATCGCCCGTGATCACGGAGCTATCGAAACTGAAATAGATCGTGCGCTTGGCGAGCATGCCCGCCTGCGGTCCGGCGATCGAGTTCTGGTTGCCGAACGGACCACCGTTGGCGTTGGCCCCTGAGGCGCCCGCTGTATTGGCGCCGGCGCCATTCTCCGCGGACGACTGTTGCTGCTCGGCGGAGGGCTTCGGCTTGTGGCTCGCGCAGGCGGTGAGCCCGAGACACCCCGCCAGCAACATCAAGACGGCAATTCGACGATACATAGACCCTTCTCCAGATTCGCCGCCACGCGGCAGCTCTTGTTGGACGTTCGGACTTGACTACTGAACGGCTACTGAATGAACGGACCCCATGCCGGGTCGCGCACCTCGCCCTGAGTAGGCTTCAGGGAGAGGCCGGTGAGCCCGTCGACGGAGATGGTCGCCAGAATGCCGGCCTCCCCTCGGCCTGGCCTGGCGGCGTACATGATCGAGGCGCCGTTCGGCGCGAAGCTCGGTGACTGATCGAGCCGACCGGGCGTCAGCATCCGGAACTGGCCGGACGTGAGGTTCTGCACGGCGATGCGGTAGCTGCCGCTGTCGTCACGGGTGACCATCGCCAGCAGCTTGCCATCGGCGGACACATGCGGACCCGCATTGTATTCGTCGGTGAACGTGATGCGCTCAGGAATGCTGCCGGGGGTCGATGAGCAGCGGTAGATCTGCGGCTCACCGGCGCGATCCGAAGTGAAGTAGATGTAGCGCCCGTCCGGCGACCAGGTCGCTTCGGTGTTGATGGACGGCGAATCGGTGATCCGCGATAGGTGCTGGGTGCTCAGATCGAGGACATAGATCTGCGGGTGGCCGCTGTCGCCGCTCAGGGTGAGCGCGAGCTTCTTGCCGTCGGGCGACCAAGCCGGCGCGCCATTGATGCCGGCGCGCATGGAGACACGGGTCCGCTGGCCCGTCAGCACGCGCTGCACATACACGGCGGAGAGGTGATTCTCGAACGACACATAAGAGAGCCACTGACCATCCGGCGACCACGCCGGCGACATGAGGGGAAACTTCGACTCGAGGATCAAATGCTGATTGTAGCCGTCGGCGTCGGCGACCACCAACTGGAAGCGCTCGTCGGCGGCCGCCCCCGCGATCGCAATGTAGGCGATGCGGGTGGCGAAGGCGCCACGGATGCCGGTGATGGCCTGATAGATGACATCACTCACACGGTGCGCGGCGTTGCGCAGCGCCGAGGCACCGCCGACGAACCGCTGACGCGCGATGCTCTGCCCGGTGAGGTCATTGAGCAGGTTGAAATCCACCGCGAGCTGCCCGTCGGGGAGCGGCACCACCTGACCGACGACGACGTAGTCGCTGCCCGCCGCCTTCCAATCCCCGAACTTCACGTCCGCGGCGTTGGTCGGCGTCGCTGGCATCTTGTTGCGCGGCAACTCCGTGAAGCGGCCGCTACCGACCAGGTCGTGCTGGACGACACCGGCAACGTCGGTGCCGGCAGTGGCTCCCTCGGCGAAGGGCACGATCGCGATCGGCACGGGGTTGGTCACCCCGGAGGTGATCTGGATCTGCAATTGCGCTCGCGCGGCCGGGGCCGCGAGCCACGCGACCGTCAATACCGCCAGGAGGATCCGTAGCAGGGGTGCCATTCTCGGTGTCGGTTTCATGGGTCTCGCGGTCAGTCGGTCGGCTGGAAAGTGATGATGAGCTGGTGCGGGAACGGGATTCCATTGGGCGGCGGTGGCAGCGGTGCGGCGTTGTAGACCGCAGTCTGAATGGATTGACGGACGGCGTCATCGCCATTGCAGTCACCGATGCTCACCCCGGTCACCGAGCCGCCCGACACGAGGCCCACGTTGAGCACGCACTTGATACCCGCCTGCGCGGTCGGTGGCTTGATCCAGGCATTTTGAATGCGTGAAGTGATTTCGCTCTGCCAGCTCGCCAAGGCACCGCTTGCGGCGGTCGCACGCTCGTCTTCCTGCAGACTCTGCTGCAGATCGGCCACCCGCGCCGCCCGCTGCGCCGCCGCCTGCTGCTCGGCGAGCTTCTTCTCATCGGCGAGCTTGCGCTCTTCTGCCAGCTTTTTTTGTGCCGCCAGCTTCGCCGCCGCTTTCTTCCTGGCCTCGGCCAGTTTCTTCGCCTTGGCCTGCTTCTTGGCCTGAGCCGCCGCCAGAGCCTCGTCGGCCTGCTTGGTCTCGGCAGCTTGCTCTGCCGCCGCCGCATCGGCCGCCTTGCGCTCAGCCTCGCGCGCCGCCTTGGCCTGCTGCCGCGCCTGCAGCGCCTTCTGCGCCTCGGCCTCGTGCTGCGCCTCTTCCTGGGCGGCCTGCTGGCGCATGGCGATCTCGTCCGGGGTGGGCGGCGGTGGCCCTTCCACCGGCGGCGGCGGAGACTCTTGCGGCTGAGTCTGAGGTGGCGCTTTCGGCTTGATCGCTGGCGTCGCGGCGGAGCCCAGCCCCTTCAATGTGCGTGCATCGACCACCGTCGCATTGATAGGCACGCTCGGCGCCGGCGTTGACTGCTGACGAAAGTGCCACCATCCGACCGCCAGCAGCACGATGAGGCTGCCGTGCAGCAGCACGGACATACCAATAGACAGCCAGCGATCGCGTACGGACTCGGGCATCTAGGTGAGGGTCAGCTTCCGGCACGCGGTGACGGTGGCAGCGGGTCGGCGACCATTCCGACCTTGTCCGCGCCCGCGCGCTGCAGGATCACCATGGCCTGCATGACGGTGCCGTAGGTGACCGACTTATCCGCCTTGACCAGGATGGCCCTGTCAGGGTCATTCTGCAGAGCGCCGCTCACCTGGGTCACAACGGTATCCGAATCCACGGGTGAGTTCGGGTCGGAGGCAATATTCAGAAACAGTTGGCCTCCGCCGTTGACTGTCAGGATGACCGGATCTTTGGCACTTTTCGTGGGCAGAGGTTGCGCGTGGGCCTTCGGCAGGTTCACCCTCACCCCCTGGTTGAGGAGCGGCGCTGTGATCATGAAGATGATGAGCAGCACGAGCATCACGTCGATGTAGGGAACGACGTTGATCTCACCCATCAGCCGCCGGCCGCGGGAGACTTGAGCCATGCGATCCTCCTAGCGGGCTCCGGCGGTGCCCGGCATGGCCGAATGCACCCCGCCGGCGCCGCCCGCGGCGCTGACCGGCGATGTGGCCGGGCTACCACGGGTCGCGTGCCGCTGCAGAATGGTGGAGAACTCCTCCATGAAGGCATCGAAACGCACCTCCAGGCGGCTCACCTGGTCGGCGAAGCGGTTGTACGCAACGACGGCCGGGATGGCGGCGAAAAGACCGATCGCGGTGGTCACGAGCGCCTCGGAGATGCCCGGCGCCACCGCGGCCAGCGTTGCCTGTTGGACATCGCCGAGCCCGGTGAAGGCCGTCATGATGCCCCACACGGTGCCGAAGAGGCCGACATACGGGCTGGTGGAGCCCACCGTGGCCAGGGTCGCCAGACTATGTTCCAGTCGGTCGATCTCCTTGAGTTGCGCCACGCGCATGGCGCGCCGCGCGCCCTCGAGGAGCTGCTCGGGCGGAATCGATCCCTGTTGGCGCTGGCGGGCGAACTCGCGAAAGCCGAACTCGAAGATGCTCGCCATCCCGGTCGCGCCGCCGTGTGACTCGATCGCACGATAGAGCTGCGCCAGATCGCCGCCCGACCAGAAGTTGGTCTCGAACTGGTCCGCCTCGCGCCGCGCGCGCCCGATGAGCAGACGCTTGCGGAAGATGATGGCCCAGGAGGTGAGCGAGGCGAGCAGCAGGATCGCAACCACGATCTGCACCGGGATGCTCGCGTCGACCACCAGGCGAATGATGGAGAGTTGTCCGTTCATGTTGTATCAGACGGTGAGATCAACACATTAATTAGGGTCTCTGGCAGCCTTCTCGGCTTCAGCGTATGCGCATCGACGCAGGCGACGCGCACCTCCGCGGTGAGGATCGGTGGCTCCGAGCCAGGATCGCGGCCCAGGAAAATCCCCTGCTCGAAGCGGATGGCCGCCGCCCGATCGGCGTACGCCTTGCAGGTGATCGTGAGCTCGTCGTCGAGCCGCGCCGGTCGGCGGTACTCGACGCTGAGACGCGCCACCGCGAACACCATGCCGGGCTCCCGGGCGAGAGCCTGCTGCGAGTAGCCGAGCGACCTCAGCCACTCGGTGCGCGCCCGCTCCAGGAAACGCAGGTAGTTCGCATAATAAACTATCCCGCCCCCATCGGTATCCTCCCAGTATACACGGGCAGGCCAGGAGAAGACGCTCACCGCCCGTCCTCGAAAAGCGACAGCGGGGTCGCGGCGCGTTCCGGGGGCTTCAGGCCGAAATGCAGATACGAGGCGCGTGTCGCCATGCGGCCGCGCGCGGTGCGGGTGAGAAAGCCCTGTTGGATGAGGAAGGGCTCGATCACGTCCTCGAGCGTTCCGCGCTCCTCGCCGATGGCCGCCGCGATGCTGTCGATCCCCACCGGTCCGCCATCGAACTTCTCGATGATCGTGGTGAGGAGCTTGCGGTCCAGGGTGTCGAAGCCGAGCGGATCCACCTCGAGCAGGTCGAGCGCGGCTTCCGCGACGGTCTCGGTGATGCGCCCGTCGGCTTTCACCTGAGCGAAATCGCGCACCCGACGCAGCAGCCTGTTTGCGATCCGTGGGGTGCCGCGGGAGCGCTGCGCGATCCGGCCGGCCCCCTCCCCCTCCACCGGCACGCCGACGATGCCGGCGGTGCGGCGCACGATGCGCTCGAGATCCTCCACGCCGTAGAACTCCAGCCGCTGCACGATGCCGAAGCGATCGCGCAGCGGTGAAGTCAGAAGGCCGGCGCGGGTCGTCGCCCCGACCAGGGTGAAGGGTGGCAGGTTGAGCTTGATCGAGCGCGCCGCCGGGCCCTCGCCGATCATGATGTCGAGCTGATAATCCTCCATCGCCGGATAGAGCACTTCCTCGACGATGGGCGAGAGGCGGTGGATCTCATCGACGAACAGCACATCGCGCGGCTGCAGGTTGGTGAGGATGGCGGCGAGGTCGCCGGGGCGCTCGAGCACCGGGCCGGAGGTCTGGCGCAGGTTGACGCCGAGCTCCGCGGCGATGATGTTGGCGAGTGTCGTCTTGCCGAGCCCGGGCGGCCCGAAGATGAGCACGTGATCGAGTGCCTCGGCGCGCTGGCGCGCGGCACTGATGAAGATGTCGAGCTGCGCCTTCACCTGCGGCTGCCCGACGTATTCGGCGAGGCGCCGCGGGCGGATGGCTTTCTCCACCGCCTCGTCCTCGCGCGTCGCCTCGGGGCCGATCGTTCTTTCAGCTTGTTGCAAGGTCGCTCTACTCCGGCGCCGCGCCCTTCAGGGCGCGGCGGATCAGCTCTTCGGTGGAATGTGTACCCGGACCGGCGGTCTTGAGCAAGCGCGCCGCCTCCGCGGGCTTGTAGCCGAGGGCCACGAGAGCGCTGAACGCCTCGGCCTCCGGACTCGCCCCCACGGGCATGGCGCTCGCCGCTCCGGCACCGCCCGCCTGCAGACGGTCGCGCATTTCGACCACCAGGCGCTCCGCGGTCTTGCGGCCGATGCCCGGCACCTTGATGAGCGCAGCCACATCCTCGGTCTGCACACATAGCGCGAACGCCTCGACGCTGATGCCCGAGAGCAGCGCCAAAGCGATCTTGGGACCGACGCCCGACACCTTGATCAGACTGCGAAACAGGCGCCGCTCGTCCTCGGTGCCGAAGGCGTAGAGCACATGAGCATCCTCGCGTACCACGAGGTGCGTGAGCAGCCGCACCTCCTCACCGACGGCCGGCAGATGGAAGAAGGTCGACATCGGCGTCTCGAGCTCGTAGCCGAGGCCGCCGGCCTCCACCAACACTTGCGGCGGGGTCTTGGCGAGGATGCGCCCCCGAACCGAGCCGATCATCGTGCGGGCTGCGCCGGCGCCGGCATCGCGCTCTGCTCCGATTGCGCCGCCAGCTCGTAGAGACGCAGCGAGTGCGCGTGACAGACGGCAACGGCGAGCGCGTCCGCGGCATCCGGGGAGATGCGCCCCTGCAGGCAGAGGACCGTGCGAATCATGTGAGCCACCTGCACCTTCTCCGCCGCGCCCGAGCCTACCAGGGCGAGCTTGATCGCCCGCGGCGCATATTCGAATACCGGCAGTCCCTTTGGGACCGCGCACAGCGCGGCTCCGCGGGCCTGACCGAGCTTGAGCGCGCTATCGACGTTGCGGTTGACGAAGACGCGCTCGATGGCCACTTCCCCGGGAGCGTACGAGGCGATGATCTCGTGCAGGCTCTCGAAGATTACCCGCAAGCGCTCCGCCAGCGTCCGTTGCGCACCGGGCACCGCGACGCATCCATGCGCCACATGTACCCAGTCGGCGCCGCGGCGCTCGATGACGCCATATCCGGTCCGCCGCGATCCCGGATCCAGGCCGAGGATCCGAAGCGTCGCGGTGTGGGTGCGCGGCGTGCGCACGGCGCCAGGGTCAAATGCGCGCCAGGACCTCGTCCGATATCTCGACATTCGAGTACACGTTCCGCACATCAGCCCGCTTTTCCAGCGATTCGAGCAGGCGCACCATCCGCTCCGCCGGCTCCCCGGAAAGGGGCGTCGTCAGGGAAGCTCGCTCCGTCACCTCCGCGGCGGCGGGGACGAAGCCGCGGTCCGTGAGGATCGCGCGCACCGTCTCGAACTCCATCGGATCGGCCAGCACCTCGATCGAGCGGTCGGAGTTGGCGACGACGTCCTCGGCGCCGGCCTCGAGCGCCGCGTGAATGAGTCGCTCCTCGTCCGTACCCGGGAGGTAGGTCATGAGGCCGACGTGATTGAAGAGATAGCTCACCGAGCCTTCGGCGCCCAAATGGCCGCCGTGGTCGCTGAACGCCTGGCGCAGGTCCGCCCGGGTCCGGTTGCTGTCATCGGTCACGCACTCGATCAGCACGGCCGCACCACCCGGGCCGTAGCCCTCGAAGCGGATCGGTCCGATGCCGTTGGCGTGGGCCAGACCATTGACCGCGGTCGGCGACCGGGTGGGCGCCCCTCTGGCAGCCCGTCCGGTCACGTGCTGAATGTTCGCCCACTTGGTGTGACTGGCCATAAAGTACTAGCGACCATAATCATAGCCGCAAAAGGGGCCGTTCAGGCTAGCCAATGGAGACCCGGCAACTCTGCCCACCCGAGCTGATCGAGTCGATCGCCGCCGCCCGGCGCGGGATCGAGGAGCTGCGGACGCTCGAGCCCGGCACGCTGGCCACGGCAGCCGAAGCGGCCGAGCTGCTGGGTGCGCTGACGTCCGACGCCGACCTCGCGAATGCCGTGCTGGTGAAAGCCGCTGCCGAGCTTGCCGGTCGCGCGGGGCTGGATCCGGACCGCGCCGCTGAGGGCCTTGCCTCCATCGCCGGGCGGTCCGCCGCCAGTACGGCCGCTGCCCTCCTCAAGCTCGGCGATCTCGGGTTGCCACGCCACTGGTCCCCTGCCCAGGGACTCGATGGCCGCCAGGCCGAGACGCTGCGCAAGATGCTGCTCGCGGTCGTCAGCGATCCTCGCCTCATCCTCGCGCGGCTCGCTGACCAGTTGGTCGCCCTGCGACATGCCCGGGACCTCTCCGGCACTTCCGGGCTCGCCGAGCGGGAGCGACGGGCGATCGAAGCGCGCGCCGTCTTTGCCCCGCTCGCCAGCCGCCTCGGCGTCTGGCAGCTCAAATGGGAGCTCGAGGACCTGGCGTTCCGCTATCTCGAGCCGGAGGAATACCGGCGGATCGCGAGCGCGCTCAACGAGCGGCGCGCCGATCGTGAGCACTACATCGAGGAGCTCTGCGAGCGCTTGCGCTCCGACCTTGAGACCGCCGGCGTCCAGGCGGAGGTCTATGGCCGGCCGAAGCACATGTACAGCATCCATCGCAAGATGCAGCGCAAGCAGCTCGCTTTCGAGCAGCTCTTCGACGTCAGGGCCGTGCGCATCATCGTCGAGACGATCCGCGACTGTTATGCGGCGCTCGGCGTCGTCCATGGCCTCTGGACCTACATCCCCGGCGAGTTCGACGACTACATCGCCACGCCCAAAGGCAACTTCTATCGCTCCATCCACACCGCGGTCATTGGACCGCAGAGCAGGAGCGTCGAGGTGCAGATCCGCACCCGCGAGATGCACGAGCATGCCGAGCTCGGCGTCGCGGCGCACTGGACTTACAAGGAAGGTGCGCCGACGGATGCCGAGTATCAGCGCAAGATCGAATGGGTGCGCCGGCTCCTGGAGCCCCAGGCCGACGGCGAGGAATTTCTCGAGCAGGTCAGCTCCGAGCTCTTCGAGGACCGCGTCTATGCGCTGACACCGAAGGGTGAGGTGGTCGATCTGCCCCGCGGCGCGACACCCCTCGATTTCGCCTACAGTGTCCATACCTCACTGGGTCATCGCTGTCGCGGAGCGAAGGTCAACGGCCGGATCGTACCGCTGACCTACGCGCTGTCGAACGGCGAGATCGTCGACATCATCACCGGCAAGCAGGATGCGCCCAGCCGTGATTGGCTGGCGCCCGAGCAAGGCTTCCTGGTGTCGCCCCGCAACAGAGCGAAGGTGCGCGCGTGGTTCCGCAAGCACGACACAGCCGCGGCTGACGGCCATGATGATGACGAAGAGATCGTCGCGCCGGAGCCGGAACCCGAGCCGCCACCCTTGCGGCCGGCACGCCCGAGGACCGGCCGCGGCGGCTCACCGGTGGAGATCGAAGGCGTCGGCAACCTGCCCATCACCTTCGCGCGCTGCTGCGCGCCGTTGCCGCCGCAATCGATTACCGGTTATGTCACCGTGGGACGCGGGGTGACCATCCATCGCAGCAACTGCCCGGGCCTCGCACGCATGCGCGAAGTCAGGCCGGAGCGGGTGCTGCAGGTCGAGTGGAGCTCGGCGGATGGCGCGGAATTGACGGTGGAGATCGCCGTCACCGCCTACGACCGCCGCGGACTCGTGCGGGATCTGACCGACGTGCTGGCGGTCGAGCGCTTGAGCATCGAGGCCATGTCGACGGTGACGGACCGGAACGCCGGCACCGCGCACGTGCGGCTGACGGTGCCCGTGGGCAACCTGGAGCAGCTCGCACGCGTGCTCAACCGCCTGGGCGCGGTGTCCAATGTCGTCGAGGCCCGGCGGGTAGCCTGATGACTTGCCTGCGACCTAACGGTTTATGGAGTCGATCGCGCGCTTGTCGGCGTTGAGGGCGGCCTCGTGCACTGCCTCCGACAGCGTCGGATGCGCATGAATGGTGCGCTGCAGGTCCTCGGTGCTCGCGGAGTACTCCATCGCCAACACCGCCTCGGCGATGAGCTCGCCCGCGAGTGGACCGATGATGTGCACGCCGAGAATCTCGTCATCGTCCTGTGCCGCCACGATCTTCGCAAAGCCCTGCGCCTGCTCCATGGCGCGTGCGCGGCCGCTGGCGAGGAAGGGGAAGACACCGATCTTGTACGGACGACCGCTCGCCTTTACCTGCTCTTCGGTCTGTCCGACCCACGCGATCTCGGGCGCGGTATAGATGACCGACGGAACGGTTTTGTAGTTGACCTCACCGAAGCGGCCGGCAATGAGGTCCGCCACCATCACGCCCTCCTCCTTGCCCTTGTGCGCCAGCATCGGGCCACGCACGCAGTCTCCGACTGCCCAGACGCCTTCGGCGCCCGTGCGGCATTGATGGTCGACCTTGATGAAGCCGCGCTCATCGAGCTCGACTCCCGTGCCCGGTGCCAGGAGGTCGCGCGTGTACGGCCGGCGGCCGATCGCCACGAAAAGTTTGTCGACCGTGAGGGTCTGCTCGCCCTTGGGGTCCGTGTAGCTGACCTCGACCCCGCTGCCCGTCACGCGCGCGCCGGTCACCTTGGCACCGAGGCGGATATCGAGCCCCAGCTTCTTGAAGTGGCGCACCGCCTCCTTGGCGAGCTGCTGATCGGCGATCGGCAGGAAGTCCGGGAGTGCCTCGAGCACGGTGACCTCGCTCCCGAGCCGGCGCCAGACGCTGCCCAGCTCCAGGCCGATGACACCGGCACCGATGACGCCGAGCCGCTTGGGAACCGAATCGAAATCGAGAGCGCCCCAGGAGTCGATGACGTGCGGCGCCTGGAAAGGTGCCGATTTGAGCTCGATGGGTGCAGAGCCCGAGGCGAGGATCACCTGCTTGGCGGTCAGCTCGCGGCGCGTGCCATCGGGAGCGGTGAACTCCACGCGACGGCCGGGAAGAAGGCGGCCATGTCCCTGCAGCGGCGTGACGCCGCTCGCCTTGAAGAGCGCGAGGATGCCCTGGGTCATGGTCTTGACGATGCCGCCCTTGCGCTTTTGCATCTGGGCGACATCGAAACTGACGCCGCTCGTGCGGATGCCGTGGACCGCGAACTCTTCCTGCACGCGGTGATACAGCTCCGTCGACTCGAGCAGCGCCTTGGAGGGAATGCAGCCGGCGTTCAAGCACGTGCCACCGAAGGACAGCGTACCGTCGCGGTTCTTCCACTCGTCGATGCAGGCGACGCTGAGCTTGTTCTGCCCGGCGCGGATCGCGGCCGGGTAGCCGGCCGGGCCGCCGCCGATGACGACGACGTCGAAGGAATCTGCCATGTTTAAATCCCCAACAGCATGCGGCCGGGATCCTCGAGGCAATCCTTGACCGTTACGAGGAACTGCACGGCCTCACGGCCAT
>DASXFY010000014.1:0-5078 GCA_036489335.1 Steroidobacteraceae bacterium | reverse complement strand
TGACGTATCGGAAGTGACCAGGGCGCGCACAAGGGTGGGCCTCTCACAGCAGAAATTCGCCGATGCGCTCGGCGTCTCAACCCGCACCCTGCAGGAGTGGGAGCAAGGGCGGCGCAAGCCCTCCGGGGCCGCGCGCACGCTCCTGACGATTGCAGTGAAGCGACCAGAGGTGCTACGGGAAGTGCTCGCGAGCTGATCGCGCCTGATGTAATAGGAAGGCCCAGGAGCGGCGCCGGACCGAGCCGCCCCGTTGGTATGACTTGCGCCGCCGTCAGGCAGCGCTGCTGGTGCTGTTACTTGTGGCGGGCGATGCGATGCCCGCTGGAGTAGGGCATCTCGAGCCGGCGGGCGATCTCTGGCAGCGAGACTCCCTGCGCGACCAGGGCCGTGATACGCGGCTTGCGCTCGGCAGCGGTCGCCGGCCGGCCGATCGCCTTGCCCGTGCGGGTGCCGTTGCGTTTCGCATGCTTCAAGCCCGCCGTGACGCGCTCGCGGATCTGCGGCCGCTCGAACTCGGCGAAGGCCGCGAGCAGTTGCACCATGAGCCGGCCTTGTGCCGTCGTCATGTCGATGCTGTCCTGCACGCTCACGAAGGCAACGCCAGCCGCATCCAGCTCCGTGACGGTGCCCAGCACGTCTAGGGTGGAGCGGCCCCAACGGTCGAGCTTCCAGACGACGATGGCATCGTAGGCACCGGTTCTCGCCTCCGCGATGAGCCGTGTGTCGACTGGCGCCCAGGACACGGCCATGCAGATGGCGGACATCCGGCGCCTGGCCGAGCTCCGTCACTGGGAAATCGTCGCCACCGTCGAGGAGAAAGCCTCGGGCGCCAAGACCCGGCCGGCCCGCCAGCCGGACGTATGCCGCGACCTTGTCCTCCTTGACGAGCTTCGCATCCCCGACCAGCGTCTTACCGACGCCGACCATCTTCGCGGCCTGAGCGATTGCTTCGCCCGGGGTTCCGGTCGGTCCCACTGTTTCCGGTGGAACCGAAGAACGTATAGGCTGCCCGACGCGATCTTTACCTGCCAGTTGAGTCGCCTCCTGTCTCCTCTTCGCCGCCGCCTTCAGTTCCGGCAGCATCTCGACGGCGATCGTGGCGAGCTGGCTCTTCGTGAGATGGCGGCGCGCGCCATTGAGAGACCATGCGGTCGCACTCGAGGCGCGACGCGGCAGACGGGCTGGCGCGGTGGCGGAGGGCGGGGGCGCTGTCCAAAGTCTACAGGCGTCTACAGGCCAGGTCGGGGCGAACGCACCGCCCCTACCCGGCGCAGCGGGGTGGATGCGCGGGCGTGGTGCCCCGGTTCGCTCCACCCCCTGCACGAAATGCACGAACGCGCCCGAATCCTGTTTCGTGCAACTCGTGCAAGCGGGTGGGCTCGATGCACGAAATGCACGAGACCCCTTTAGGGGTCGTGCATTCGTCGAGGGGTATGTTAGAGGTTGATGTCGTCCTCACCGGCTCGATGTGGGGTCGCTCGTGATTCTGACATCCAGTGTGTCCGCAGCGATGACAGTAGGCGACGGTCCCGCGCTCGTCCGTGGTGACCTTCATCGCTTTGTCGCGCGGGCCGCGGTCGCATACCGGGCAGGCGGCGCGATGGGTTGGCGTGGCATTGGCGCTCATGCGCAGCCGCCCGCCCGAATGTGATGCATGGCCACATCTACATGTCGCTGGATGCGCTTCTTGTTGCGGTCAAAGCGCTCGGCTATTCGGTCCCATGATCGGCGTATAGCAAGCAACTCATCTAAATCGAAGCTCCGGCACATGTCCCGGCTGAACGAATCCATACGTGTCAGTAACAGGTCTCGGTATCGGTCTTGCCGACGCGCGATCTTTTCCCAGGCGTCGGGTGTCATGCGCTTCCCTCCGTCGGCATGTTTGCGGCGAGCGAAGCCGCGAGAATCTTCCAGGTTGTGACGCTGGCGACGTTGCACCAAAGGATGAGTTCCGGCGCGACCCGTGCGCCGAGCAGCGCCGCCGCATGGCAGAGCGCATCCGTGTCGCGCGCGAAGAACGCGGTTGGATTGTTCAAGCGCCCGCGACTGGTCGCCGCGAGCACGAGATAGGGGAATTGCGGCGCGAACTGGCGCTGCCAGGTCGAAACGCAGATCGGCCATGCGGATCCAAGACCGGCGACGTCATTCGGGCTCGAGGTGTGGTCGAGCACCACGGCCAATGCGCTGGCGCGCTCCCACGCTGCAGCGGGCGAGGATGGTTCAGCTTGCGATTCGGTGAGGCGCGGTGTTACGCTGTTCACGCTGTTGATGTCCGTGCTGTTGATGAATTGAGAGCCTGCCCTTGCCGGGGTGGGCTCTCGTCGTTTGGAGGGTCGGGAAAGTCACGCGGCACCCCCGAGGAGCACCTCGATCGTCGAGCGCCGCCAACCCTCGCGGTCACCGAGGCGCACGTCGGGAGCCGGGATCTTGCCGGCTTTGCGCCAGCGCCAGAGCGTAGGTTCCGAGATGCCGAGCATTTCCCGGAGGCCAGGGGGCCAGACGCCGGCTGTCCCGGCGCGGGGGGCGCCGCGGGTCCGGCGATCAGGACGGGGAGTGTGTGTTGCCATGTGTCAGGTCGCGTATGTGCCTGACTAGACATGATAGGTATGCATTCCGCGAAGTCACGAAAAGTCAGCGGCCTGGTCGCTTACGAAAACAAAAGCCGCCAGATCGGCGGCCTTTTTCTGCGGAGATTTGAGAGGGAGCCGGTTTAGGGTCGGCGCCGCTCGGTACTGCAGACCGACAGAGTCGGGTGCTTGCTGAGCATTCTTTGCGTGCGCTCCCGCGGGCTGGCGCTCCTACGCTTCACGCGCTTAGCGAGCTTGTCGCGCAGGCGCTTGTCTCGGAGCTTGCCCCGGCGCTTGGCCACGCTGCTCTCTGGGTTGGCCTCGTCGATAATTCGAGCCCGCTCGGCGCAGGCCGCCTTAGTCATGATGCCGATCGATGCGCCGGCATCCTCGAGAGCTTTGCTGAGTGCCGCCGCCCACCGCCTCGCGTCTTGCTGGCGCTTCCATCCGAGCGCTTGTTCCATGTGAACAATCTGACGCACCCGAGTCGGGGTGATGAAGCGGAGGCGCGCAATCAAGGCCGTCGCGTATGCCGCCGCTGGCTTGCCGATGCCGCGAGCGCGACGTTTTCGCATACCTCGCTGAGCACGTATGGCGTCCAGTTCTTGCTGACGACGCTCGGCAAGAAAGTGCCACTGCTGGCACATGTTCCAGTTGCGCAGCCGCTGCGCGTGGGCGGCCGATTTGTCGAGCTTCACGGGGCGCCCAGCAGTGTCTCGAGATGCTTCGCCCACTTCTCGAGTGCCGCGCGCTTCTCATCGAGGTATGCGAATCGGTCATAGACGCCAGCGATACCGGGTTGCACGTGATTCAGCACACGCTCGGCAATGTGCGGCTCGACCTTGAGAGCCGAGAGACCGGTCCGGCAGGTCCGGCGCAGATCATGAAGGGTGAATTCAGCGATGCCGCGCTCTTTGAAGCGTTTGAGACACTTCGCGACGCCGCGCGTGAGCTGTTTCGGGTCGATACGTCCGCTGCCGTCCGCCGGTAGAACCCATTTCGCACCCTCGGCTATACGCTTGAGCGCCCGGAGTTCCTCGATGGCCCAGTCGGTCAGCGGCACGACATGCCCGCGGCCGCCCTTGGCGTTCTCGTCGGGAATGGTCCACGTCTTTGCGTCAAAGTCGATCTCCGCCCAGCGAGCCTGAGTGAGCTCGCCGCGGCGCTGGCCAGTAAGGAGCAGCACCAGCAAGACGTGCGAGAGCCGTTCGTAGCGCGTACACGCCTGGGGGTCGGCGAGGAAGATCCGCAGCTCATGTTCCGTCAGCGTCCGCTCTCGAGGCTTCTCCTTGCCGCCAGGCCGGTACAGGAGTTGTACGGGCGTCGTCTTGACGATGTGCCGATGGATACCGAAACGGAAGAGTTGAGAGAGTAGGGCGGCCGTGCGGTTTGCCATGACCTTGGAGCCGCGCTCGACAATGCCATCGAGCAGCTCAACGACTTCGCCCGGCTCGATGGTGCGCGCGTCGCGGCCCTTCCACTTCGGGAGCACGTCGCGCTTGAGGATCGCCTCGGCGTACTCGGGGCGTTTCCGGGCGGGGCGCAGGTAGCGCTCGACGAATTCCGACACGAGAAACTCGATCGTATGCCGGTCGGACGGCCGGTCGGACGGTTTGGCAAGTGCGGAGGAGGTCGGTAGTGGCGCAGGACGCTCGCGGCGCCGGGCCCGAGCCCGGCGGGGATCGATGCCCTGATCGGCGAGCTCACGAAGCCTACGGGCTTCTCCGCGCGCGGCATCGAGAGTCGTCTGCGGGAAATGGCCGAGCAAGATCCGCGTTTCTTCGCCCCGGAACTTGAAGCGCAGGAGCCATGCCCGGCTCGCTCCGCTGCGCTTCTTGCGCACCCGGAGCTGGAGGCCCGTCTGGCCGGGGTCCGTGTACGTGCCCGGCGGGAGCGATGCGGCACGAGCGGCGACCAGCCGCGACGGCTGTGTCCGCCCTTTGTGTCCGCCTCGAGAGGCCCTTGTCGCCACCGCATGCCCCGGTCTGTGTCCGCCTTGTGTCCACTTTACCTGAAATGGCATGCAACGGTGTGATGGCGCTCCCGGCCTGCGAATCACGGCACTTGCACTACCAAGGCCTTTCATGTAATTTCATCCCTGCACGCGCTGAGGTTGCAGGGGGTGCAAGGGGTCCCGAGTTCAAATCTCGGCGCTCCGACCAGTCTTTCAGAGCATCCAATTTTTCCCTTATGGACACCCCGCGAAAGCAGGGCACCGTTCATGAAGCGATCCTGATTCTTTTGCCTCGCAGCAGCGCTCGCTCGACGCTGGCAGAATAGGGACCCTCTAGGCTTGCGCGGCAGTTGCGGAGAGCGCGATGGACTGGACAAAATTCATCGAAGTCACCCCGGGCGTGCGCGGCGGCAAGCCGTGCCTCATCGGCACGCGTATTACGCCAACCGACGTCCTGGAATATCTCGCCGGCGGGATGGCCGAGGATGAGATCTTGCGGGACTTTCCGTCTCTGACGCGGGATCACATCAGAGCCGTATTGGCCTACGCGGCGGAAC
>DASXFY010000080.1:0-13915 GCA_036489335.1 Steroidobacteraceae bacterium | reverse complement strand
GCGCGATCATCTTGCAGGGACCGCACCACTCCGCCCAGAAATCGAGGAGCACGGGCTTGTCGGACTTGAGGACGTCCTGGGCAAAGGTGGCGTCACTGGTATGCACGATGTGCGGATTGCTCACGCGGTTGAACCTCCGTCAATACAGAGTGCGAAAGTTGTCTACTTCGTCTTGCGAAGGGCTTGGATTGCGATAAACGGGCGGGGGACCGGGAAAGTCCGTGCCAGAAGCACCCGTTAAACGGTTACACTAACTCGTGAAATGAGTATGAGCTTGAGCCTATTAGGAAAAGCCTGCTGGGAGATACCGGGGCCGGCAGGTGGGGGCCGAGGGCCCGCCGTCTTGGTACGCTTTGTAGCGCTTCCGGGCCGATTTTGCAAGGCCCACCAACCCGTTCGCGTAACAGTATAAGTCCTTATTGATGACTGATCCACACTCTACCACCTTCAACAGCCTAGGCCTGTCACCGCCCGTCCTGCAGGGTATTAGCGACGCCGGGTTCAGCCACTGCACTCCGATTCAGGCCCAGACGTTGCCGATCGCGCTCGCCGGCCGGGATGTCGCCGGCCTGGCGCAGACCGGCTCGGGCAAGACTGCCGCGTTCCTGGTCGCCCTGTATCACACGCTGCTCACTCATCCTGCGCCGGCCAGCCGCAGCCCGACGTCCATCCGCGCTCTCATCGTCGCGCCCACCCGCGAGCTCGCGGTGCAAATCCATCACGACGCCGAGACGCTGGGCCGCCACACGGGGCTCAAGCATGCCGTCGTCTACGGCGGCATCGACTACGAGAAGCAACGGCGGCAGCTGGAGGAAGGCATCGACGTGCTCATCGGCACGCCGGGCCGTCTCATCGACTACTACAAACAGCATGTGTTCGATCTGAAGCACGTGCAGGTGCTGGTGCTCGATGAGGCCGACCGCATGTTCGACCTGGGCTTCATCGCGGATATCCGCTACATCCTGCGCCGCCTGCCGCCGCCGCAGCGCCGGCAATCGATGCTGTTCTCGGCGACGCTTTCCTACCGGGTGCTCGAGCTCGCCTACGAGCACATGAACAACCCGGAGCTGGTGCGCATCGAGCCCGACAAGATGACGGTCGATCTGGTGCGGCAGATCATGTACTACCCATCGATGGAAGAGAAAGTTCCGCTGCTCGTGGGCCTGCTGCGCCAGAGCGAGGCCCGCCGCACCATGATCTTCGTCAACACCAAGCGCATGGCCGAGCGTCTGGAGAGCGTGCTCAAGGCAAACGCCTTCCACGCACAGGCTCTCTCCGGCGATGTGCCGCAGGCAAAACGACTGCGGTTTTTGCGGGACTTCCACAACGGTGACCTGGCGGTGCTGATTGCGACCGACGTCGCATCGCGCGGACTGCACATCCCTGACGTCAGCCATGTCTTCAACTTCGACCTGCCGCAGGATGCGGCCGATTACGTCCATCGCATCGGGCGCACGGCGCGGGCCGGCGCGGAGGGGGACGCGATCAGCTTCGCGTGCGAGGAGTTCGCGGTCTCGCTACCCGATATAGAAAGCTATATCGGCCACAAGGTCCCCGCGGCGCCGATCGGGCCGGGCATGCTGGCCACCGGCTTGATCGCGGGCGAGCCGTCGCAGCGTCACCGCATGCGCGGCGGCGAGCGTCGGCACTCATCGGGGCACTCGGGCGGGCATTCCGGCGCACATGGCCGCGGCAGCGGGGATTCCGGCCGGGGCGCTCGCTCGGGTCGTCCGCGGCGCAAGCCACCGGGCAAGCCGCACGGCGCCAGATAGTCAACCTAATAGGTGGGAGCGGGAGCGGCCCTTTCAAGGCTATGCCGGCGGCGTCCAGGCGTATGATAGCGGCACGCCGGCCACGCTTCGCGCAGGGCACAGGCCCCTGAGAGCCGCCATCATGAGCGGAGAGTGCGCCGGGAAATCATGGCGGAAATCGAAGACAACGTCGATCGCGAGCTATTCCGCAATATGGAAAAGCTGCGCCAGTTGCGCATCGAGCACCGTGACCTCGATGAGGTCATCACACGCCTGGCGCTCGATGTACACGTCGATGAGCTGCAGCTCAAGCGGCTGAAAAAGCGCAAGCTCATGCTCAAGGACCAGATCACGCGGCTCGAGAGCGAGCTCATTCCCGACCTCAACGCCTGAGGTTGTCGCGATGCCCGTCCAGATCACACCGGATATTTCGCTTCCGGACCAGGACCTCCTGTGGTCGTTCGTTCGCGCGTCGGGACCGGGCGGACAGAACGTGAACAAGGTCGCCACTGCTGCACAGCTCAGGTTCGATCTCGCAGGCACGCAGGCGCTCGCGCCGGCGGTGAAGCAGCGGCTGAGGGCGCTGGCTGGCCGGCGCGTAACCGATGATGGGGCGCTGCTCATCGTGGCGCGCAATCAACGCACTCAGGAGGGGAATCGACGGGAGGCGCTCGAGCGGCTGTCCGATCTGGTGCAGCGCGCCCTGGTGGCACCCAAGCCGCGCAAGCCTACGCGGCCAACGCGGGCAGGGCGGGAGCGCCGGCTGCAGACCAAGACACAGCGGCGGACGACCAAGCAGATGCGCGGACGCGTGCGCTGGGACGATTAGGATGTTTGTGCCTCGGCAAAGGCCGCGGAGTCCTGCGCGAAGCGCATGACGGAGTGGCGGATCTGCTCGCTCAGCACGAACTGCGCATCCGCCGCCACTCGCATCAACACGTCGTCGAACTGCAGCTTGCCCGCGGCGCTCGAGCGGATCACATCACGGCGCCGCAGCAGGTCGATGAAATTCTCGAACAGCGTGCGATCGAAGAATTCGGGGGAGTTGAGGCCATACAGCATCGCGATGCGCTGCGCGTTGAGCTGGCAGCGCTCCTCGAGCACCGACTGCGTGATCTCGCCGCTGCCGGCGGCGACGAGCTGCGCGATGACCAGGTAGTAGCGCTCGATCGTCTGGATGGTGGCCTGCGCCAGCACCGACAGCTGCATGGCTTCGGCTGACGCCGGAGGCGGCCGGCTCCAGGTGGTGCGCGTGCCGGCCGACTGGATCAGGCCCTGGTGCTGCATGCAATCCAGCACACCGTCGACCACGGCAGGCAGCTCTTGCTCGCTCCAGGGGAGAAACAGCTCGGCGGCGATATAGGGATAGATCCGCCAGGCGAGACGTTGGATGTCCTCGTGCCGCACCTCGGCATTGCTGGAGAAAACACATGCCAGGAGGGAAGGCATGGCGAAGAGATGCAGCACGTTGTTGCGAAAATAGGTCGCGAGTACGGCGCTCTCGTCGCTCATGCGCACGATGTCTCCCAGCACGTGCTCCTGGCGCTGCACTACTTTCATGGCCTCGCCGTAGGCGATGATGCCGGCGCCGCTGAGGTCGGTCAGCGTAATGCGCTCGCTATAGGGAAATCCCCGCAGCAGCGCGCGATAGAGGTCGATCTGACGCTCCAGGTCGGCCTCCGGAAGAGCCTGCCGCGGCATCGCGAGGAGGATGATGGCAAGCAGGTTGATTGGGTTGACAGCGGCGGCGGCGTTGATGTTGCGCATGACGCGGCCGGCAAGGTCATCCACCGCGGCTGCGATCCATGGCACGCGGGCGTCTTCGTCGAACGCTCGGGTGCGCCATCCCTGGTCGTGGCGATCCAGAACGTCTGCGAGCGCAATTGGCTCACCGAGGTTGACGTACACGCGACCAAACCTTTCCCGCAGCTTCCGTAGCGCCCGAATGAGGCCGAGCACGCTCTCCTTCTCCTTGGGCTTGCCGGAGAGCTCGCCGATGTAAGTGGCGCCTTCGACGACGCGCTCATAGCCGAAATACACCGGCAGGAAGACCACGGGCCGCGCGGGGTCGCGAAGGAAGCTGCGCACCGTCATGGAAAGCATGCCGGTCTTCGGCTGCAGCAGGCGGCCGGTGCGGCTGCGGCCGCCTTCGATGAAATACTCGATGGAATGGCCGCGCTCCATGATGGCCGCGAGGTATTTCATGAAGACGACGGTATAGAGGCCGTTGCCGCGGAATTTGCGTCGAATGAAGAACGCCCCGCCCATGCGCAGCAGCGTGCCGACGATGGGCAGATTGAGATTGATGCCGGCGGCGATGTGCGGCACCGGATAGCCGTTGACGTAGATGACGTAAGACAGCAGCAGATAGTCCATGTGGCTGCGGTGGCATTGCACGTAGACGATCTCGTTGCCCTGCGCAGTGCGCTCCAGGGTCTCCAGGTGTCCGACCGCGACCCCGTCATAGAGGCGATTCCAGAGCCAGGTCAGCAGACGCTCGAGGAATCGGACGAAAGCGTGTGAGTAGTTGGCGGCGATCTCTTCCGCGTACCGCGTGGCCTGACGCAATGCCATGCGCCGGGTGAGTGATTTCTCCCGCATCTCCTGAGCAACGGCGGTCCGAACGGCGCGCGTCCGTAGCACGCTTGTGACGATGGTACGGCGGTGCGAGAGGTCGGGCCCGATGCGCGCGGCGCGGTGCTGGGCATAAAGCATGCGCAGTGAGCGGGCGACACGGCGACCGCGCACCGAAAGCCCGGTCTCATCGCCGAGGAGGCTGCGCAGGGAGATCGGCTCTTCCAGCTCGACCAGAGTGTTGCGGCCGTTGAAGAGCACCTGCAGGAACTTGCGGGCACGGCTGGTGAGCGCCCAGTTTTCCACCAGCAGCAGGCGGATCCACGACGCCTCCCGCTGCGGCGCGCGACCCCAATAGACCGCGACCGGTACCAGCTCGATGTCGAAGTTGGAGTCGGCGTCGAGGGCCTCGAGCATCTGCTCGAGCTGCGGTGGCGGACGGCGGTCGAGCCGCTCGTCCCAAAAGCCGCGCGGCCGGCTGAGGTAGAAGTAGGAGCGCAGATCGGGGGAGCCGCCGATGAGCCGCTTGCGTGGGCGCGGCAGCTTCAGGCGCACGCAGGCCCGCTGCAGGATGGCCAGGTCGGTGACGCTACGCCGCTCGAGCAGGTAGCAGACGGCGGCTGTGCGGCTCTGCAGGCGGGCGGGGATATCCTCGGGCAGGACGCGGTACCGCACCCATATCGCGAGGACGCGATGCAACAGCCAGTTCAACCCGCCCCCTGGGACCGCTATTCGAAGGCCAGCGCCGGAAGGTCAAGCGCAATCAGGAAGTACTCGAAGAGATACTGGATGACGCGGATCTGATTGTGCAGGTTGTGGTCACTCTCCAGAAGATGCAGCGCGGCGTGATAAGCCCGCGCGAAGCGCACGCTCTGCTCGAAGGGGACGACCTCGTCCCGCCATCCATGGACCACTGTTGCCGGACAATCGAGGACGCTCTCACGCAGTTCCGGCAGGCCTGGCATGTAGAGAGCCGGCGCCATCAGAAAAATGCCGCGAGCATGCAGCAGGGAAGCCGAAGCCACGGCGACATAGCCACCGAGGCTGGAACCCACCAGCACCAGGTCGCCGCCCAGCTCTTTGCAGAACTCGACGAGTCTCGCGATGCGCTGACGCGGATCGTCGATGCCGCGGTAATCGACAGAGTGCGCTTCGTACCCTTCGCTGCGCGCAACCTCGGCGAGCGATGAGATCTTCCGCCCCCAGGGTCCGCTCTCCTTGCCATGGGAAAAGACGACGTGCCGCGCGGTCACGACCGCCTCCACCGCGGCTGCAGCTTCGGGGTCGCTTGCGGGATGGGAATCGCCCTGGCTCATCGGGCGAATCATAGCGCGGTCTGCGGCCGAACTACCTGTAATCCATCTTCTTGAGGATGGCGGTCTCTATTTCCCACTCCACTCGCTGGCGGGACGTGGCGAGGCGGTTGACGCTGACCGGGCGCACGCGGCTCGCCGCGGGGTGGTGGGTCACCAGCCACGCATCGAATTCCCCCGGCCTGCCGGTGGCGAAACCGAACAACAGATTGACACGACCGTCGGCGATGGTATCCGTGCGATTGACACGCTCGTCGCAGATGACGAAGTGGCTGTCATCCGCGCCGGCGCCCGCGAACGCTCCCTGCTCCGCCAACACCTCGAGGAACGTCGCCACCAGCGAGCGTGCCCGCGCCCAGGTTGCCGGCACGTTCTGCTCGAGCAACACCCAGCGCGTGCCGCGCTCGATGCTCGCCGAAATCCATAGGCCCAGGCGCCGGGCCGAGAGATATTTCCAGTCGGTGAAGCCGCTGCCGCCCACCGCGAGCGTGCGCGCATCCACGTGCATGCCACCGCCCCCAAGAGCCGTGCGTGGCGCGGACAGCGTGTTGATTCCAACCTGGGCGAGCCGCAGGCGATCGGCGTCGGCGACCGCAATCGCGGGCTGCGTGCCCGGGCGCAGACTCATTTCCCGGCTCTCTGCCGACCACAGAGGGGAAATCTCATCGGCACGCGCGAGCATGCCGGCGACAGCGCCGCAGGAAGCGAATGTCTCCAGCCGCCCACGCAACCGATCCAGCGTCTGCACTCGCGGGTAGTACATCACTGCGTTGTCGCTACGAAACGGCCAGCCGCGCATGCCATCGAGCGCCGCTCGCGCCGTGACCCAGGATGCCGGCGGATCCACGATGAGCATCGCGTGCCGCTCGCGGCAGTAACGTGCAGCGACCAGGAGTGAGCTGAGGCCCAGGTCCTGATCCCGCGACAGCGGCGGAATGCAGAGAAAATTGAAGCCTTCGGCGGCGCTCAGCGCGAAGAGCCCGGTAGCCGCCGCGGCGGATCCGATGATGTCGTAATCGGTCAGCGGGCCGCCATCGTCACCGTCGGCGTTGGAAAAGGCATAGCCGACTCCGGAGCCGCCAGTTCCCGCGGAACGGTCCGGGCGCTCCGTCGGAAGCGGCCCGACGGCTCGGACCAGGCGCGATCGCAGCAAGAGATCGGCTAGCGAACGGCCGGCGGCGTCCGGGCGCAGGGACGCGCGGCGGTAGATCTCCTGATCTTCGATGAGCTCCGAGCCCGTCGAGCGGACCCGCTGGATGACGAGATTGAAGCGATCGGCGTCGCCTTCGGGAATGCCGTCATAGTCGACGGATGCGCGCAGATACTCCCTGGAGCCGGGATTGACGCCAGCTAGGCGAAGCATCCCGGCGGCGGCGGGCAGTCTGATGGTGGGCGGGCGGGCTCCATTGGCGACACGGACGATGATGGCGCGACCGCCGCCATGATCGAAGAACTGCTCGACCGCGTAGGAAATGGGAGCGGGTTGCCACAATCCGCCGAACACCAGTTGGAATTCAGCGAAGCTCGTCACCGTGACGGGGCGCTGCACCGGCCCCTTGAGGGTTCTGCCGACGAAGGCGGTGACAGCGGTGGGCAGCCGCGCGATGATCGGCTCGGTCCGGGTTCGCGCGAGCTCGAGCGCACCGCGTTCAACCACTGATGTGAATCCCCGCCGCGTTCTTCTTGTGAGCGGGGACTCTACCAGACTTCAGTTGGTGCCGGTAGGTCCGGTCGCGGGTGTGGCCGCGGGAGCGGCGTGCTCATCGCCCGACGCGGTGCTGTCCAAAGCACCCTGGTCCGCGCCAGACATGTACTTGTTGAACTCGGCGTCGGTCATCGGCAGATCCGTCTTGCCATCCCACGTGGAGCCGGCGGGCAAAACGTTCTGTACCAGGCGCACGCCGGCCAATACCTGCTCGAGCCCATCAGCGCCGCTGCCGTCGACTGTCTCGTCGGTGCTCTGTCCGGCAGCGGAAACCGGGATCGGCAGGCCGACCGGCGCATTCACGAGCTGCGCGACATGGCCCCAGTCGATCCTGTCATGGCTGTGCCTGAGGTCAACGCGCTGTTCACGGGTGAGCGTAACGGCGAGCAGCCGGCGCGATTCCTTCTTCCAGGGACGCTTGTCATCCTCCAAGGGCCCGGCCGACTGCAAGTAGAGGAGTCCGCCGTTCCAGCCGAAGAGATAGGGCTGGTTCACGACCCGCACCTCGGTGCCGTTCGGCACCATCTTGAAGATCTGCGCGATGTCCTCCGGAAACAGATGAACGCAGCCGTGGCTGACTCGCAACCCGACGCTGACCGGCTTGTTGGTTCCATGGATCAGGTAGCCCGGCCAGCCGAGGTGCAGGGCATAATCGCCGAGCGGATTGTCGGGCCCGGGCCCCATGACCTTCGGCAGCTTGTCCCCTTCCTGACGGTGTTCGACGATGATCGAAGGCGGGACGTGCCAGACGGGGTTCTTCTCGTGCCAGAGGACGTGGGTCACCCCTATCGGTGTCTTCCACCCCTGCCGGCCGATGCCGACCGGGTGGGTGATGACCGTCTGCGGCTCGCCGCGTTTATGGGGCGGAAAGTAGAAGAGCCGCATTGCGGCGACGTTGACGACGATTCCGCGATGCGGAGCATCGGGCAGGATGTACTGCGTCGGCACGACCACCTGGGTGCCTTGCTTGGGTATCCACGGATCGACGTTGGGATTGGCGCGGGTCATCTCGCCCAGGCCGACGTTGAAGCGCCGGCCGATGTCGCTGAGCGTCTCGTCCTTGCGGACCTTGACGATCTGCAGGGCGCCAACGACGTCCTGCCCGGGCGCAAGTGCGAAGCGCTCCGTCTGCACCGGTAGAGGCGCCGGGGGCTCGACCGGCGCGGTTTTCTTGGGCGTGACCGCCACGGGACGCTCCGGGGCGCGCAGCAGGGAGCAGGCACCAAGGGCAAGAGCCAGCGACGCCGCCAGCGCGATGCGGACAGGGGAAGCCTTCATCGGTACCAATTATGGCATCCCGGACAAGCCGTAGAGCATTTTGTCGCCGCTTCGCGACCGCCCATGAAAAAAACCCCCGGTCCGTGAGGGCCGGGGGTTCGAAACGCGGACTTTCGATGAAGGGAAGGAAGTCCGCTAGGGGATACCGAATCTCAGTGCAAACGCGCCCAGTGCAGAATCTTGATCTCCTCCGAATCGAGATCGAAGCTCTGCGCCAGCAAACACTTCAGCTCGCGAGTGCCACCGCCGCTCTCCAACGGATGGCGCAGCTCCACCACACCGCTCCACTCGCTCGAGCACGCCGCTGTCAGCGCTTGCGGGGCCCCGGTAACGAAGTGGGTGTAGTACTTGGTAGCCACGGCGGAAAGCGTAGATTCGCCGCGCAACGGCGTCCGTGACCGGTTCCACAGAACACCTGGGTTTTGACAAAATCGACGTCATGGGACGATTCCGGGCAGCCGCTCCGCCGGCTTCGAAATACATTACACCCGAGGGAGACCGGCGCCTGCGGGCGGAGCTCGAGCAGCTCTGGCGGCAGGAGCGGCCCAGGGTGACACAGGCGGTGGCCGAAGCCGCGGCTCAGGGGGATCGCTCGGAGAACGCCGAATACACTTATGGTAAACGCCGGCTGCGAGAGATCGACCGGCGCGTGCGCTTTCTGCGTAAGCGCCTCGACGGCATGGTTGTCGTCGATCAGCCGCCTGCGGATCGCAACAAGGTGTACTTCGGCGCCTGGGTAACCGTGGAGGCCGATGACGGTACACAGTCGCGCTACCGTGTTGTAGGGCCGGACGAGTTCGATCTCGAGCCCGGCTTCATCAGCATGGATTCGCCGCTCGGACGCGCACTGCTGCGCCGAAGCTTGGATGACGAAGTGACGGTGGAGGTACCGGGCGGAAGCCGTGCACTGGTCATCGTTGAGATCGACTACCCCCCGCCTACCACGCAACGCGGACGTTCTTGAACTGCCAGGGGTCGGTCTTGTCGAGATCCTCGGGAAACAGCCGCTCGCGCTCATGCAGCGGTGTCCAGTCCGTGTAGCAGCCGACCACGGGACCGAGGTATGGCATGCAGATCTGCAGATTGCGCTGAAAATCGATCTCGTCGGGCTCGACGATGCCGCAGTTCGGGTTCTCCATCGCCCATACGACGCCGGAGAGCACGGCGATCGTGACCTGCAGGCTGGTCGCATTGTTGTACGGGGCGAGTTTGCGCGCCTCATCGATGGCAAGCTGGGAGCCGAACCAGTAGGCGTTCCTTTTGTGCCCGGCGAGGAGCACGCCGAGCTCGTCAACGCCGCTCACGATCTCGTCCATCAGGATGCGCTGTCGCTCCTGCTGCACGTAGTTGCGGCCGGCCAGCTCGTGAATGGACATCACGGCCGAGTCGCAGGGATGGTAGGCGTAATGCACCGTCGGCCGGTACGCGACCTGGGCGCCATCGCGTACGGTCAGGTAGTCCGCTATCGAGATGGATTCGCCGTGGGTGATGCAGAAGCCGTGAAAGTGACCGGCCCGCGGCGTCCAGGTGCGCACGCGTGTGCCGGCGCCGGGCTGCATCAGGTAGATGGCCGCCATGCAGCCGAAGTCATGCCGCTTGCCATCTCGTGGGAAGTTGCGCTCGTGAGTTCCCCACCCCATCTCGCTCGGCTGCGCGCCCTCGCTGACGAAGCCGTCGATCGACCAGGTGTTGACGAACTCGCCGGGCTCCTTGGGCACGCCCGCGACCTGGGTGTCGCGCTCAGCGATGTGAATGACCTTGACGCCGAGCTGGCGCGCCAGCTCGCCCCAATCGGCCCGGGAGACCGGCTTGCCGGCGTCCACCTGGATGTCAGCGGCGATATTCAGCAGCGCCTGCTTGAGGAAATGCGACACGAGCCCCGGGTTGGCGCCATGCGTGAGCACTGCGGTCGGCGCACGCGCATTGCCCGGGCGCAGTGCCAGCGCTTCCTCGCGCAAAGCGTAGTTGGTGCGCTTGCCGGCGGCCACGGTCGGGTCGGTATAGCCGCCCGGCCAGGGCTCGATGCAGGTGTCGAGGTACATCGCGCCCTTTTCCCAGCAGAGCTTGACCAGCGCGATGCTCGAAACCTCGACGGAGACGTTGATCAGGAAGTCGCCGCGTCCGAGCAATGGGTTGAGAATCCGCCGGTAGTTCTCGCGAGTGAGCCGCTCCTTGATGAAGCGGATGCCGTAGCTCGCCGCCTCGGCATTGCCCCTGTCTTCCGCGGTCACGATCGTGATGCGCTCCGGAGCGATGCCGATATGCCGCAGGATGAGAGGCAGGACGCCCTGGCCGATGCTACCGAAGCCGACGAGAAGAATGCGCCCGGGGAACTCTACGTGAATCTGGTGCTCGGTCATGATCGCGATAGGTTACCCGATCAACGCCGCCAATGAGGAGGATACGTGCGCTCGTAACCGGGCAAGGATTCGATGCGCGCAACCCAGCGCGCCACCGCCGGATAGTTCACTTCCACCGGCATGAAGCGGGAAGCCAGCTCGCGCGCCTCCGGCCGCTCGAGCGCGCGCTTCAACTGCTGGAAGCCCGGAAAGATCACCATGTCGACCGCCGAGAAGCTCTCGCCGACCACCCACTCGGATTTCGACAGGCGGCCTTCGATGGTGCGCGCCTCGCTTGCGGCCGCATGCATGGCGCGCGTGACTTCATCGCTGCGCAGGTCGGCATTCTTGCTGAGCACCGCCTGGACGATGCGTGCGAGGTGCGGCTCGATATAGGCCTGGTACTCGCAAATGACCCGCATGATGGTGCCGGCTTCCTCGGGGCTGCGCCCGAAGATCGGTGGAGCGGGATATTTCAGATCGAGGTAGTAGAGTATGGCGAGCGACTCGAAGCAGACGTAGTCCCCGTCCTTGAGGACGGGCACGCGCCCGCGCGGGTTCATGTGGAGCATCTGCGGTGACTTGTGCTCCTGCTTGGAGAACTGCAGCAGGTGGCTCGTGTAGGGCAGACGCTTGTATTCGAGCGCCAGCAGCACCCGCCAGGCGTACGGGCTGCCGCTGCCCCAGTAAACTTCGATCGCCATCGGCGAATTGTAGCGAGATCGGGAGTCCTTCGGATATGTCTCAGACGACGCTCATAACTCCGCGGCAGCTTGCCGCGCGGCTCGAGGATCGGGATCTGGTGGTGATCGACTGCCGCTTCGATCTAGGGCGCCCGGAGTGGGGTCGCGACGCGCACGCGGGCGCGCGCATCCCCCACGCACTGTATGCGGACCTGGACCACGACCTGTCCGGGAAGACCTCCGCCTCGACGGGCCGACATCCCCTGCCGCCGGTCGATGAGATGGCGGCGCGCCTCGGGCGGTGGGGTATCGATGCACAGGCGCACGTGGTTGCCTACGACCAGAGCTCGGGAGCCTACGCGGCGCGCCTCTGGTGGCTGCTGCGCTGGCTGGGACACACGAGAGTGGCGGTGCTCGATGGCGGCTTCGCGGCCTGGCAGGAGGAGCGGCTGCCACTCGACACGACGCCGCTCGATTCGCGGGCCGAGGCGCAGCGCGAGCGGCCGCCCCGGCGCTTCGATCCGCGGCCGGAGGCGGAGATGGTGGTGAGTACCACCGAGCTCGAGAACCTCGTTTCTTCGCGACAGTTCGCCGCCGCGGACGTGGTGTTGGTCGATGCGCGCAGCGCCGAGCGGTTCGCAGGCCGCAACGAAACCATCGATCCTGTAGCGGGTCACATTCCGGGCGCGCGCAATCATCCCTTCACCGACAACGTGGACACCGCCGGTCGATTCCTCGCTCGCGGGACGCTGCGCGAGCGGTTCGCGAAGACGCTCGAGGGGGTCCCTCCGGACGGTGCGATCTGCATGTGCGGCTCGGGCGTGACCGCTTGCCACAACCTGCTCGCGATGGAAGTGGCCGGCCTGCAGGGCGCGCGCCTCTACGGCGGCTCCTGGAGCGAGTGGATCCGCGACCCCAGGCACCCCGTCACTGCTGCGACGGAATAGACATGTCGCACGATTTTGGTATCGTGCGCGGCCAGTGAACTCATCGCGACCGACAGCGGACTCTCGCACGTGGCAGTAGACCCGAAGAGCGCCTTGAACGGCGCTCGCAAGTTCAATCCCGCCCAGCCCTGGCGCATGGAGGACTCCCTTGAGCTCTACCACGTCAATGCGTGGGGCAAGGGTTACTTCGGCATCAATGCAGCAGGCCACGTGGTGGTGCGGCCCGACGCGCAGCCCGGGCGCGATATCGATCTCTACGATGTCGTCGAGGGGCTGGAGGCGCGAGACCTGACCACTCCGGTCGTGGTGCGCTTCTCCGATATCCTGGCGCATCGTCTGAAGAACCTGCACGCCGCGTTCGCGCAGGCGATCGCGGAGAACGATTACCACAACCAGTACGCCGCCGTCTTCCCGATCAAGGTGAATCAGCAGCGCCTGGTCGTCGAGGAGGTTTACCGCTACGGCAAGGAATTCGGCTTCGGGCTGGAGGTCGGCTCCAAGCCGGAACTGCTCGCCGTGATGGCGATGACCGAGAACGCTCCGGAGCGGCTGATCATCTGCAACGGCTTCAAGGACGACAGCTACATCGAGGCGGTGACGCTGGCCACGAAGCTCGGGCGGACGATCATTCCGGTGGTCGAGAACTTCGATGAGCTGGGCCTCATCCTGAAGCACGCCGAGCGCTACCAGGTGCGACCGCGCCTCGGCGTGCGGGTGAAGCTCTTCACCGAGGGCTCGGGCCGCTGGCGGGAGTCGGCGGGCGAGAAGTCGAAATTCGGCCTCTTCATCACAGAGATCCTCGAGCTCTTCGGCTTGCTCAAGGCGCGCGGCATGCTGGATTGCCTGCAGCTCGTGCATTGCCATCCCGGCAGTCAGCTGCAGGACATCCGTCGCGTCAAAGACGCCATCAACGAGCTGGCGCACGTCTACGCCGAGCTGAAGCTCATGGGTGCGGGGCTGCAGTACATCGACGTCGGCGGCGGCCTCGGCGTCGACTACGACGGCAGCAGTACGAATTACTCGTCGTCGATGAACTACACGCTCAACGAGTATGCGAGTGATGTCGTGTACCGGATCGCGAGCGTCTGCAACGCTCGCGACATCCCGCACCCGATGATCATCAGCGAGTCCGGCAGGGCAATCGCGGCGTACCACAGCGTGCTCGTGTTCGACGCGCTGGGCTCGTCGGCACTCGACAAGTTTCGGGTGACGGGTCGCGAAGATGAGGATTACGCCGGCGACGAGGAGTTGCCGCAACCGGTCCGGGATCTCTTCGAGGCGTTCCGCTCGGTGAACGAGCGGCAGCTGGTGGAGTGCTATCACGA
>DASXFY010000069.1:0-74856 GCA_036489335.1 Steroidobacteraceae bacterium | reverse complement strand
AGACGATCCGAACATGAAAAAGCACGAAAGCTCCGATGATCCACAGGGGCACAATGTCGCCAGATCGACTCGGCCAGATCGGGAGTGTTCTCAGGCATGCATAAGATCATCAAAACACAGTCTTTTTCAGCAGCCTGCTAGTGCAGACGTTGTCTCCCGACGATACGACGCGGGAATGGTGGCGACCGCTTCCCGGGCCAAAAGGCCCTTTCCGCTGGTCGATGCGCGACACGCTGAACTATGAGGAGACCGGGCTCCTCATCGCGCTCGATGAGGTGGCGGGACGACCGCGCGAGTTCCTGCGCAACTTCTACGAAAAGGGCCTGCACAGCTGGCACGCAGGTCTCGACGAGGCGCCATACGGATTCCTGATCCCGCGCGATCAGGGCGACCCGCTGCGGGTCGCGCAGATGATCGAGCGGCTGCAGGCGCAGCACATCGAAGTCTCGGTCGCGACCGCCCCGATCGTGGTAACGGAGGGCCGCTTTCCGGCCGGCACGTACGTCGTGCGCGCGGATCAGCCGTATCGCAACTATGCGGTCGACCTGCTGACACCGCAAAATTATCCGCTGGATGCCACCGAACCGTACGACGACGTCTCATGGGAGCTGCCGGCGAACTATCACCTGCGCGCGGTCGCAACGGCGGATCGCGCTATACAGCACACTCCCATGCGATTGCTCACGCGCGCACCCGAGCTCGAGGGCCGCGTCGAGGGCGACGGGCCGGTCTATCTGCTCGCAGATACCGGCCAGGAGAGCCTGCTCGAAGCGCGGTATGCGCTCGCGAAGTTCGACGTCAGCATCGCCGAACGAGCATTCGCACTCGCTGGCACGCGCTACCCCGAGGGCTCCTGGATCCTGCACGCGAAGCGTGGCCTCGCACCAGCGCTCGCGGCGGTGGCGCGCCGCCTCGACCTCGATTTCACGAGCACCACGCGAATGCCGGGCGTCCCGATGCACGATGCGCCCGTAGCGCGGCTCGGACTCTGGGTACCCTGGGCGGATACGGACTCGATCGGCTGGGTCCGCTATTCGCTCGACCAGCGCCACATTCCGTATACGTACGTCCGCGACGAGGACATTCGCGCGGGGCGACTCCGCGGCCGCTTTGACGTGCTCATCTACGGCCACGTGGACCTGGAGCTCGAGGCGCAAATCCAGGGCATTCCGAAGGCGTGGGGCCCAATGCCATTCAAGAAGACACGGGCGACACCGGCGCTCGGCACGCCCGCCGAATCGGACGACATCACAGGCGGCATCGGTTGGGAGGGACTCGGCCAACTGCAACGCTTCATCGAGGCGGGCGGTGAGCTCGTGACGCTGGGCAACGCCTCGATGCTGCCGCTCGAAGCCGGGATCGTCCGTGGTGTAAGACGGGACTCGGGCGGCGTACCGCGAAGCTCGCAAGGCGGCGGTGCAGCGGCGGCGGCGGCGGCGCAGTCCTCCGAGGCACGCACCCCTGGCGCACATGTACGCGTGACCTTCCTGCAACCGGATAATCCGATCGCTTATGGCTACCCGCGCTCGACCTACGTTTTTCGCCAGAACTACGCGCTCTACGCGATGCCCCGCCGCTGGCTGCGGATGGCGTACTGCACGACGTGTCTCGACGGCCCTATCGACACGAGCCACATTGTGCTCGCCTGGGGTGGACCGCCGAACGAGCCGTTCGTCGTGAGCGGGCAAGCCTGGGGCATCGACAACATCGTCGGCCGCCCCGCAATCTTCGATCTCCCGGTCGGTCACGGCCGAGTCGTCGCGTTCAACTTCAATCCGATGCACCGCGACTTGAATCGCGGCGATCAGCGGATGCTGTGGAATTCGATCATCAATTGGCGCGCGCTCATCGCGGGCGAGCCGGCGGCGCGTTAGCCCCCGCTCGGATTCCCCATTCGCTCCGAGATCTCGCGCCATAGTGCGACATAGATCGGCGTTGCCATGCCGTTCGGTGAGAACGCAGGCAGCGGCGCGCGGCGCAGGCTCATGCGCTCGATTTCGCTCCAGTAAGGCACCTCCGTACTGAGAACGGCGGGGAAGTCCGTGCGCGTGGTCGTGATCAGCTCACGGTGCAGGGATCTACGAACGTCGACCATCGAGAAGAAAGGCAACAGCAGCAGATCCTGCCATCCCTGATCGTCGATGAAATCCCGCAATTGAACCAACATGCGGAGCGATAGCGGTGAAGGCACCAGCGGGACCATCACCACATCCGCGGCGTGCAGCACGTTCTCGGACAGCAGCGAGATGCCCGGCGGGCAGTCCAGGAACAGTACGTCGTAGGCCTCGCGCAGCGAGCGGCTTATCTTCAGCAGCCGCTCGGTAGGGTTTTTGTGGGCGTTGAGATGAATGTCGAATTTGCGATAGGAAAGATTCGCCGGCAGAAGATCGAGATTCGGGTATCCGGTCGCGACGATGAGCTCGGGCACCTCATACTTGCCGGCGAGCAATTTCTTGGCCGAGGCGAATTCATGCTGATCGGGATCGATCCCAAGTATGTAAGTCGCGCCGCCCTGCGGATCCAGATCCCACAACAGCGTACGCAACCCGCCCGCCGCGCACAGATAAGCCAGATTGACCGCGGTGGTGGTCTTGCCCACCCCACCCTTTATATTCGTAACGGCGATGATCTTCATAGGGCATCAAGATCATATCTGACTGGCTCAGTACCGCCACGAGGTGGTATCGGCCCCCTTTGGCGCTGTCGCGATCATGTGCATCACCATCTCCGGGAGCACGCGCTGCGTCCAGGTGCCGTTGTTCTCCTCCATGGTGTTCTCTGCCGGTCCGCCCGTGTAGCAATGGGGCATTCCGGGCCCATACTGAAACGTCGCGTCGGAGTGCGGACTTCGCGTCGCCTCCAGTTGCTGCTGCAACAGATGCACTGCGTTGTTGAGGAAGTAGGTGTCTCCCTCCCCCGCCGCGAAGTGCAGCTTGCCTTCGAGCTTCGGCCCCAACGTCGGCCAGTCCCGCCGCAGGATCGCCGCAAGGTCGTAGTGCCCGCGCCAGTACGCCACGACGTTCCGGTTGATCGCTCCCGTCATCGGATCGATGACCTGCGCCGGGTATCCATCCGGCCCCGCCGGCGAGAATACGGCCTGCCAGATCTCCCATTGGTCCGTCGAGCGCCCGTGTGTCCCGAGCACATACTCGTAGCCGTACTCACCGCGCATGTCCGCGATGATCGTCCCGTCCGGCTTGCGGTCCGCGGCGATCGGAATCCTGGCGAAGTCCGCCGATCGCTCGAACGCATTCGTGTCCTGGTAGAGATCCACGTTCTGATATGCGTGAAAATTCACCGGGTCCGGACATGCCACCCACGCGCCGTTGTATTCGTCAGGGTAGAAGACCTGCGTAGCGAAGGCCTCCCATCCGCCCGTGGAGCCTCCAAACGTCGCGTGCGCCCATCCCTGCGGAATCGCCCGGTACTTCTTCTCGATCGCCGGCAGCAGCTCTTCGTTGATCGCGGTTCCGTACGGCCCCACGTTCGCCGAATTCACATCATACGAGTCGTCGTAATAAGGATTGGCATTCTGCACATACACCATGATCGCGCGCGGCAGCCGCCCCGAAGTCCAATCCTGGAAGAATTTGTAGCCGTACATCTGCCGCCGGTACTTCGCCGACTTCGGATCGGGCCGGGAGGTCACGAACGGCTCCGGCCCGAACCCCGGATGAAAGTGATCCTGGTAAACCACCAGCGGAAAGTGTGCGTCCGGATGCTGCTCGAACCCATCCGGCAGCAGAATCCAGGCACCCAGATACACATCGCGCCCCCAGAACCGGCTCAATGCCGGGCTGCGGAAGCGCATGTATTTGAGCCACCTGGCGGCCGGCGCTTGTCTGGCCAGAATCTCCGGATCAGCGTTGGTTCCTGCAATCGGCGGGATCGTCTGATCGAGCGTCAGCCTGATCGTCTCGGCCGCCTTCGGATCGAAGTGAATCTTCACCGGCCGGTCATAAGGATTTCCCGGCTTCTCGTTCCAGTGCTGCCCCTCGCCTTTATCCGGCGCCAGCCATACGGTCTTGCCGCTCTGCAGATGAAACGGCTCGTAGACGTTGAAGACGGCCTGTACGTAGTAATCGCCCGCATCCAGATCGCGCAGCGACGGCCTTGGATTGCCAAACGTCGTCGCGTCCACCACGATCGGCGCTCCCGGCTTCAGACCCTCCACGTCCACACCGAAGCCCTGCGCGGAAAGGTAGTTCTCCGACAGTTGGAAGCGCGGCTCCGACTGCCCGGTTTTCGCAAAAACGAGGATCAGATGCCCGGTGAGCGGCTTCGCCGCCGGGATCGTCACTTCGACCCGCTGCGCCAGGCAAAACGGGGTAGCCAACAGCAGCAGCGCTGTGATCAGAATGGACCGCGACAGGGGTCGATCGAGTCGTTTCATTGTTTTGGTCCTGGAGACACCAGCGGTTCGATGGCAGCGGCAATTTCCAGCATTCGACGATCGCCACCCTGCGGACCCATGAGCATCAGGCCGACCGGCGCGGCGCCGGCCTCGTGGCAGGGTATCGAGATGGCACAGCGGTCCAGAAAGTTGGCCACCGACGTATTGCGCAACACCAGCTGATTGGCCCGAAGGTACGCCTCGTCTGACTCCAGGTCCTGCAGCAGCGGTGCAATGATCGGCGCCGTCGGTAGAACGAGCGCATCGAATCCCGCAAGCGCCTTGTCGATGCGGCGCTGCAGGTCGGCCCGTGCAGGTATCAGGTCGAGATAGTCCGCGGCACTTTGCTCCCGGCCACGCTGCATGCGGACGCGCACACGAGGATCGTAAAGGGCTCCGTGGCTCTCGAGGCGCTCACGGTGCAGAGCGTAAGCCTCCGGTCCGGAGAAGCTGCCCTTGCTGTCGATGGCCGACAGCTCATCGAGCTCCGCCAGCGGGATCTCGCTGACCTGCGCCCCGGCAGCGCTCAATCCACGGATCGCAAGCTCGAATCTGCTCGCCACATTCGGATCGAGGTGATCGAGCGTATGGCGCGTCGCAACTGCGAATCGGCGGCCGCGTAATCCCGTTGCATCGAGCGACGCGACCGGCTCATCGGCGAGCACCGCGTCGAGCGCTGCACAGCAGGCGACGCTCGCAGCCAACGGTCCGACGGAGTCCAGAGTCTGGGAAAGCGGAAATACCCCGGAAACGGGGACTCTCCGAGCCGTGGGCTTGAAGCCCACGATGCCGCAAAACGCCGCGGGTATTCTGCACGAGCCGCGGGTATCGGTTCCCAACGCCCCATATGACATCTGCTCGGCGATCGAAACTGCCGCACCCGATGATGAGCCGCCCGGTGCTCGCCCATGCTGCCTGTCGAAGGGATTGAGCGGCGTGCCATAGTGCGGGTTCAGGCCCAGCCCCGAGTAGGCGAACTCCGTCATGTTCGTGCGCCCGATGGGGATGAACCCTGCCGCGCGCAGACGCGCCACAGCGCCGCAGTCAGCCCTGGCCGGCGGCTCCCCGCGTAACACCTTGGAACCGGCCGTGGTGACATCGCCCGCAATGTCGAACAGGTCCTTGATCGACACGGGAATGCCCGCCCAGGGACTGAGCGTCACACCATTGGTGCGCAGACGGTCGTAATAATCCGCGGCGGCGAGCGCCGGCTCCGTATGCACCTTGAGGAACGTACGCTGCCCCTCTCCCTTGACGTCGGCGATCCTGGCCAGACACTCGTCCACCAGCCGGCGACTGGTGGTCGCACCAGCTTCGAGCGAGCGGGCGAGCTCAGCGAGAGTTCTCATTCAGGCGCTCTGCGCCTCTTCGGTGCCGAACAGCGGATCGACGCCGCTCGATGCCAGCGATTTCACGCGGTCGGCGCATTCCTGTGCCGCTGCCGCCCTCACCCCGGCCCTGAGCGCCAGCCATAGAATGACGAGGCTGAAGGCCGCGAGAATCCACATCCCGGTGAAGAAGCCGAGCTTTCCCTGCCCCCCCATGCTTGCCGGACCGAAGTAGCTCACGATCCAGATGCCCGCCAGATAAGGCGCGATCCACCAGGCCTGTCGCCATCCCAGCTCCCGTCCCGGCCGGCGGCCCAGGAGGAAATACCACGCGAGATACACGATCGCGTAGGCGAGCACCGCACCCAACATCCATTCAACGACCTCGTAGCCCGTCCAAAAGATGATCCAGTTGGACGTGACGAAGGTAACGGGCGCGAGCAGCCCTGCCCCGCGCAGGCGGAATGGGCGCTTCGCCTGTGGCAGAGTCGTGCGCAGATGCAGCAGGGTCACGGGCGCCATGGCATACGCCAGCACCATGATGAGCGAGTCGGCAGATACCAGCTTCTGCCATGACGGAAACGGAAAGAAGAACACCACACCGACGACATAGGTGACGACGAGTCCGACCCAGGGCACGCCGTTGCGATTCAGCCGCACCACGTACTCCGGCGCGCTGCCCATCTCTCCGGCCGCCATGATGATGCGTGGACTGGCAGTGACATAGATGAAGGCCGTGCCGAGGGGTGAGACGAAGGCGTCGGCGTACAGCACGACGGCCCACCAGAAAGCACCGACGCCTATGGCGATGGCGGCAAGCGGCCCGAACATGCCGGTGAAGCGCAGGTGCTCCCAGCCGCCGCTGATGTCCCGCGGATCGAGGGCCGTGATGAAGGCAAACTGCAGACCCACATAGATGAGCATGCCGACCAGCACCGAGCCGATGAGAGCCAGCGGTATGTTGCGGCTGGGATTGCGCGTCTCTCCCGCAAGCGAAATGGCCTGCTGGAAACCGAGAAAACTGAATACGATGCCGGCCGTGGCCACCGCCGTGAAGATGCCGCTCACAGGTACGCTGGCAGCATGCGCCGTCATGTTGGCCGGATGAAACGAATAGGCCATCAGGACGAAGATCGTTGCAACCGGTATGACCAGCTTCCACCAGGTGGCTACGCTGTTGATGGCGAGAACCCAGCGCACCGCCAGGAAATTGACGATGACGACCACCGCAAGAAGCAGCACAGCCCAGACCATGCCAACTTCGGTCAATAATCCGGTCGTGGGATAAATCAACCCGGGTAGATACGCGTTGGTGTAGGTGAGGACCCCGGTCACTTCGATGGGAGGCACCAACACGAAGGCGAGAAACAGGATCCAGCTCCAGATCCTGCCGGCCAGGTCGCCATGACTCACATGCGTCATGTGCACCATCGCCCCTGAATTCGGGAACATGGTCGCCAACTCGGCAAACACGAAGGCGAGCAGCAGGATGGCGGCCGCGCCGATCATCCACGAGAAGATGCTCCAAGGCCCCGCCAGCACGGCGGCGTGCAGCGCTCCAAACAGCCAGCCGGAGCCGATGATGCTGCCGAGACTGGCGTACATGAGGCCGATTGCGCCCCCATCGCGCCTGAGTTTCGCCGGTCCCGCCATCTGCCACCCCCCGTCTACGTGCATGCATGGACAGGACAGAATACCTTGAAAGGCACGCCTTCAGCACGCCGGCGGCCGGCGCAGGACCCGCTTCTACGCGCGCGCAGCGCCGATCGGCAGGGTCGCGAGCCGATTCATTTCGGGTGTCGCGAAGAAATCGGGATCCGCCAGATAGTCGAGCACCATCGGAAAGCTGTCCGCGCCCCAGAACAGCTCCTCACCGAAGCGCAGGGTCGGAACGCCCCATACTCGGTGCGCGATGGCTTCATCCGTATTGGCTCGTAACCTGTCCTTGGCCGAGGGGGCGGCGGCGAGCGCTTCCACCTTCTCTACCTGGAGACGTCTGCCGAGCTCCCTCAGGCCCTCCTCCGTCGACGGATCACCACCGTCCTGGAAAACGAACCGGGAGGCAATTCGTGCCTGCTCCAGGCTCGGCCCCAACGCGCACAGGAGTCGCAATGCCCCAAGTGGATTGAACGGGTGTCGCGGCGGCATCCGAAAGGGGAGCCCGCGCGATCGTGCCAGCCAGACACATTGGCGGTAAGTATGAAGGCGTTTTGACGGAAGCTCCGCCGGGCCCTTCGTCCCCCAATGTTTGAGCAGCGCCGCCAGCAGCACAGGCACGGGCCGCAGGCGGACTTCCGGCGGCAGCCGCTCCAGGTCAGGCAGCTGCAGGTAGACGTACGGTGAAAGGGGATCAAAGTACCACGCGGCGTCGACAGGCATCTTCTCACCTCTGCGCTCATCAGCGCTCCGGCAGGGGCAGAGGATACACCGGGGCGGCAGCCAGGTCCGGGCCGCTCAAGGCTGGAAGTAGTAGCTCCCCTTGACGAAATACGTGCGCTGCTCGGGGACGAGCTGGCCGTCGTCAGATTCCTGATATCCCTCGGAGCTGCCCAGGTAGAAGACCGTCCAGGGGTTGATCTGATAGCCCAGCAGCCACTGGGTAGCCAGCGTGCCGGTGCGATGAGCGGTCCCGGGCGCGTAAAGCGCGGTGTTGTTACGCACGTCCTGTCCCTGTCCGATGACGTCAGCGAACACGCGCGAAGTGAAGTACCAGGCGAATCGCAGATCGTAGACATTCGCCGTGAAGAGCCGCGCACCCGCAAGATTCAGCTGCTCGTAATCGTCCACTATGCTGATCTTGAGATGTCGGCCAGGCTGGATGTAGAGCGTGGTATTGACTGACAACAGCCCGGCCTCACGAACGCCGGTGTAATCGATGCCGTCACCGCCGACTACGTCGACCTCCCCGTTCAGCCAGCTCACCGGCTGGATGGTGGTGTCCATTTCATACTGATGCAGGGTGAAAGTCCTGCCCAGGTAATACTGCTCATCGTGGGTTGCGTAAAAGTAGACCTGTGCCTGGTAGCTGGCATGCAGCACACTGTAGAGCTTAATCTTGCGATCGAGGTCGGCGCCACCCTCGGTTGCGCGGGTCCAGTTCGAAACGGTGCCGAAGCCGAAACTCTCCCACCAGCGAGTATCGTTCGGCGCGTAGAAGTCGTATTCACCCAGGAGCGCACCCTGATCGTATCCCACCTGCGGCAGGTACCCGAGGTCGGCGCGGAACCCCTCGGCGACATGACTCAAGTTGAGGTCGACGTTGTAGTTGCGTCGGGTGCGGTCGAGGTCGAGGCTCCAAAGATCGCCCGATACGGACCCGGGAGAAGTCCCGAAGGCGCTCGCAACCGCTTGCGGATAGTCGGTGCTCGAGGAGCCCACGACCGCGGTCACGGTATCGCTCGGGTCGATCTGCCAGTCGCCGTCGGCCGCGTAGAGGCCGTTATGATAGCCGCCACCGTCGCGATTGGATGCGTACACCCCGAAGGCGGAAGCGCCCACGTCGTATCGATAGCGCAGCAGCTCGTCCTGGGTGTTGAAATCGAACGATCGTGTCGCCGAGGTCTGCGGTCCCGGGAGCAGGATGCTCGTGGAGGTATCCTCGGTGGCCAGCGCCCCCATCTCATCGGGCCCCACCTGACCGACCAGCTTGGTCGCGAAGCGCGGGTCGGTGATGTTGAGAGTATCGATCAGCGATCCCGACGGATTGAAGGTATCCGTGCTGTAGCGCAGGCTCGGGGTATTGAAGACCTGGGTTCCCTGCTCGAAGAAGGGACGATTCTCCTGGTACAGGACCGCGAACTGCCGGTTGGCGCTGAGCTGCAGCACATCGGGCGCCACCTGGGAGAAATTGGGATTGATGGTGGCGGACCATTCGAGGTCGGGACGCAGGACCCAGCGCGCGTCGAGACTGGCCTGCAGATCCGGCGACCCCTGCTGCAGACCGCCGCTCGCGCCTCGCTTGGAGTCGGTGCGGATTACCGTGACCGAAGGGATCAGCTGGAAATCGCCCGCGCTCGTCTTGATGGGCGTCGCGGTCTTCAGGGGTGCCATGCTGCAGAGCGTGCAGTTGCTGTTGTAATTCAAAGGCTGGCTGAAGAGCTGATACCGGATCTTGCGCGGCCAGTTGCGGAAGAATATGAATCCCCATCGCTGTGGAGTGGGGCTATGCGGGAACTTGAAGGCTGCAAAGGGTATTTTCATGACCACCTGATAGCCGGTGGCGGTACGCGAAGCGTTGCAAGTCCATACCGCGTCCCACGATGAGTATTCGTTATTCTGCTGTCGAAACGCGTCCCACTCGGTGCTGCCGGCCGTGCAGAAGAACTCATAGGCCCATTGGTCGTCATTGAATGGACTGAGCATCACGCCGACGAAATCGTCGGCGAAGCCGGCCATGTCATCGTGCTCGCGGTAGCGCAGGCCGATATCGCCGGGATGCGGATCCTGTGCGGTGTACCGCAACCAGAGAGCGTCCGCGGTGTATCCTGCATCGACCTGGGTCGCCACCGGCGCCGGAGTGTTGTGCCCCGGATTGATTTCGTAGGCGATGGAGAAGTGTGCGGCGTGCTGCCATGCGATATCGCTCGGCCTGGCGTCCTTCTTCTGCATCCAGGGAGTGAGATCGGGAATGGCTGGTGGGGCGGCCCTGGCCGGGGCGGCTGGTGCCTGATGCAGCGCCCCCGCGATTATCATGAGAAGACCGGCCAGCGCAAGCTTGCAAAGGCGTCGCGTCGGCGTCACTGCTTCACCATAGTTCACTCCCATCGTTCTGAGTATTAGAGTTCCGCATCGCTCGATCGGTTTAAAAGGGGGTCTCCATGAATCGTGCATCAGCCCTGGCGCTCGCTCTGGCTCTGGCGCCGTTCGCATGGGGCGCGGGCGCGGCCGCGACATCGCCCGCGCAGACGCAGGTCGGGCCGGGGTACGACATCGAGATGAGCCGCTTGATCCCGTTGCGGGACGGCGTGAAGCTGGAAGCCTGGATCTTCAAGCCCTCGCATCTCGAAAGCAAGGCGCCGGCGGTCCTGGAGCTGACGCAGTACGACATCGACGGCGGCCGCGGTCAGGACTTCAAGACCTTCGTGCAACGCGGCTACGTGTTCGTGCAGGTGGAAGTGCGCGGGCGCGGCCGTTCCGGGGGCGTAAAGAGCGATGATGTGGGCCTGCAGGTGAGCCGCGACGGGCACGACGCAGTGGAATGGATCGCCCGACAGCCCTGGAGCGACGGGCACGTGTTCATGTACGGCGGCTCGTTCGTGGGCATGACCCAATGGCACACGGCATCGCAACTTCCACCTCATCTGTCGGGCATCGCACCTTACGTGCCGATCTATCCCGGCTGGGACATACCGAACACAAACGGCATTCCGCAGGCGTGGTCCGCCGTAATCATGGGATACGTCTCCGGACGCACGCTCAACGATGACTACATCCGCAGCGACTACTGGCAGAAAAAAATGCTGGAGCATTACGCCCGGCAGGCACCGTTTGGCACCCTGGATGAAGACATCGGCATCGCCCAGGACGACTGGTGGATGGAGGACGCCCGGGGTAAGCGGCTCTCATTCATGAAGATGTGGCTCGATCACGTCGGCGACCAGGCCTACAACCTCGCCGCCGAGCCGAAGCCCGCCGAATTCGCGCGGATGCGATTCCCGGTGCTCACAGCCACGGGCTTTTTCGATGACGACCAGCCGGGCGCGCTGCATTACTACCGGCGATTCCTCCGCTACGCCTCGCGGCAGGAGGCTGCCAACATCCTGCTCGTCATCGGACCCTGGGACCATTTGGGCACGCAGCATCCGCAGAAGGTCATCGAGGGTCTCACCATCCCGGATTCCGCCGTGCTCGACATGAACGCGCTCCATGCCGACTGGTACGACTGGGTGCTCGGCCGCGGTCCGCGGCCCGCGCTGCTGCGCGATCATGTGACCTACTACATGATGGGTGCCGACGAGTGGCGCCATGCTCCTTCGCTGGACGGCGCCTCATCCGGTGAGAGCCTCGCGCTCTATCTCGAAGATCCGGCCGGCACGCCCGGGGATCTCTTCCATTCCGGCGCGCTTTCGCGGTCGAAGCCGGGCACGGAGCCGCCAGCCACGATCGTCGACGATCCGCGCACGCTGCCCGAGCTCGCGGTTGCGCAGTACGAGGCCGACGAAGACCTGCTCAGCCAGTTCCGCGCCTATGAGAAAGAGGCCCTGGTATTTCATTCGGCGCCGCTGCCACAGAGCGTGGAGGTCGCCGGGCAGATGCGCCTCGAGCTGATCGTCCAGGCGGATGCCCCTGATTTCGACCTCTGGGCGCAGGTGCAGATGGTTGCCCCGGATGGCACCGCGGTGACTCTCGGACAGGATATCCGCCGCGCGCGCTTCCGCGACGGCTTCTTCAAACAGGAGCTGTTGCGGCCGGGCCAGGTGGTCACGATTCCGTTCACCTTCAACTGGATGGCGTGGCGCATTCCGGCCGGCGCACGCATTCGATTGGTTCTCATGCCGCTCAATTCACCCGACTACCAGAAGAACTACAACACCGGTGGACGTATCGGGTATGAGGATCCGAAGAACGCGCGCGTGGCACACATCACGCTGTTCCACGACGGAAGCCGCGCCAGCGCTCTCTTGATGCCGCTGGCCGCCGCGGCGCCCAAGGTCAACTAGGGTCTACTCATGCTCCTGGAACGCATCCACTACTTCGCCGGCATCGTGTTCATCGCGGTAGCCGCCCTGCTGCCGATCATCGACCCGTTCGCCGGCGCCCCGATCTATCTCGCGATGACCTCCGGGCTCTCGCCGGAGGAGCGTGCACGCACGGCGAAGCTCGTTGCGCTCAACAGCTTCGCGCTGCTGCTGGGGTCCATCCTGATCGGCGCCTATGTCCTCGACTTCTTCGGCGTGTCGGTTCCGGCCGTGCAGGTGGCGGGTGGCGTCGTGGTATGTGCGCTCGCCTGGTCACTGCTCAATGGCCCGACTGCTCCGGAGGTTTCCGCAGCGAACGCTCCTGCCACCGCGGACAGCCTCACCTCACGCGCTTTCTATCCGCTCACCATGCCGCTCACCGTGGGTCCCGGATCGATCTCGGTCGCGATTACCCTGGGCGCCAATCCACCGCGAAATCTGCGGGCGCTGTTGACCACGACCGTCGCGCACGTGGTGGGAGTCCTGATCACCGTCGTGGCGATTTACCTCTGCTATCGCTACGCGGACCGGCTGGTGCGGCGACTCGGCAGGACCGGGACCAACATCATGATCCGGCTGACAGCCTTCATCCTGCTGGCCATAGGCACGCAGATCATCTGGAACGGAGCGCATACCATGCTCGACAGCGTCGTGCATTCGGGCACGGGTGCAACGCGCGCCGCGCCGGCGTCGGCCGAGCACTAGGGCGCGGGCTGAACGCCTCCCGGCGGCGGCTTGGCGCGCTGCGACATCTCGGTGTGATAACTCAGCTGCACGCCGGCATTTTCCGCGATGGCCGCGAAGTCCAGGTCCTCATCACCCGTCATCGACGCCATGGATGACGAGACATCGGTCGCCATGTCGGCGAATTGGAAGTCATCCAGGTTGGTCACGGCTAGGGCAAGCACGCTCGCGCCGGTTCCGATGATGAAGAACGACAGGCGGCCCGGACCTTGAAATGACCTGGCAAATCTCCCTGTGAAATCGCCCGGCGCGAGCGTCGCGCGCGCCTGCGGGGTCAACGGCGCCAACAATGCGGCGAGCGCGCTCGCATCGGATGTAGCGGCTATCGCTCTGTATGACTGGTTCCCCGAGCCGCTCGCATCGCCGAATATCCACGAGTCGGCTTTCGTCTCATCGCACTCGCGCCAGCTCAGACCGTATTCGGTCTTCTGCGTCACGTGCCGGCCCTTTGGAAGCTGGCCCCTGCATTGCCCGACATTGAAGAATACCTGCGACTCCACGCACTGAGTCTTGCCGGCCTGGGGGGCGTGCTTGCCGGAGAAATGCACGCACGCGTAGAGCACGTACAAATGAAGCATGACGCTGCCGCCCGGCGCCGCTCAGGCGCTCTCCACGGTGGCCATGCCACCGGGAGCGTAACGCTCGCCGGCAACGGCGGCGGGGTCGAACAGCCGATCGAGCGCGGTGATTTCCCCGGCACTGAGCCCGATGCCCGCCGCGGCGGCATTCTCGATGACGTAGCGCGGCCGCTTGGTGCCCGGTATCGGCACCATATCGGCGTGTTTGGCAAGGATCCATGCGAGAGCGATCTGCCCACCGGTCGCGCCACGCTGCTGCGCGAACTCGGCGAGACCCCGGACGAGATGGAGATTCGTCTGCAGCGCATCACCCTGAAAGCGCGGATTGCCGCGGCGGAAATCGCCGGGTGCGAGCGCTTCCTCGTTCTTCACCGTGCCGGTGAGCATCGCGCGGCCGAGCGGGCTGTAGGCGACGAAGGTCACGCCCAGCTCACGGCAGGTCGCCAGCATTTCGCGCTCCGGCTCCCGGGACCACAGCGAGTATTCCGACTGGATCGCCGTGATGGGATGTACCGCATGGGCGCACCGCAGGGTCGACGGCGCCACTTCGGACAGACCGAGATAACGCACTTTGCCCGCCTTCACCAGCTCCGCCATCGCGCCGACGGTGTCCTCCACGGGAACGGCCTGCTCGCGGCGATGTACGTAATAGAGGTCGATCGTGTCGATCGCCAAGCGGCGCAGCGAAGCATCGCAGGCCTGGCGGACATATTGCGGCGACGTGTCGATGCGGCGCGCCGCCGGCACGTTTGGGTCGCGGACGATGCCGAACTTGGTCGCGAGCACCACCCGCTCCCGCCGGCCCTTGAGGAAACGCCCGAGCAGCTCCTCGTTGTGCCCCAGACCGTACATGTCCGCCGTGTCCAGAAAGTCGATGCCCTGCTCGAGCGCGGTCGCCAGTGTCTCGAGCGACTGCTGATCGTTGCCGGGCCCGTAAAATTCCGACATGCCCATGCAGCCGAGGCCGATGGCGGAGACAGTGGTTCCGGTCTTGCCCAGAGGACGTCGCAGCATGGGAAGTCTCTCCTCATCGTGAGGCCGGTGATTATCGGATATCGCGGCGCTCCATTTCCATAGCCATTTGCGACGGGCCGACAGGCGAGTGAGGCCCGCGCGGCGGTGATGACGGTGCAGAGCACATCGACGACGTAAACTGTACTGCAGCTGGGTGTGTGGGGGGTGTGGCCATGTCGCTGGCGTGCGCGCGCAAATTCGGGGTGGCGTTGACTTGCCTGTCGCTGACCTGTGTCGCGGGCGCAGCAGCGCCGCAGGCCGGCACGGCGACTGCCGGGTCGGACATGCTGGGCTTCACGGCGGATGGTGCGACACAGGAGCGCGATCTCGAGCAGCGTTTCGACGCGCAGCTCAGCGCTCGCGAGATGCGCGCCTGGCTGCAGCAGCTGTCGTCGGAGCCCAACCAGGTCGGCTCGGCGCACGACAAAGCCAATGCGGAGTTCCTGCTGGCGCAGTTCAGGAAATGGGGCTGGAATGCGCGCATCGAAGTCTTCGATGTGTTGGATCCGACGCCGGAGCACGAGCTGCTCGAGATGCTCGCGCCCACCAATTTCAAGGCGAAGCTGCGTGAGCCGGCCGTGGCTGGTGACCGTACTTCAGCCCTTGGTGGTGCGTTGCCACCGTACAACGTCTACGGCGCGGACGGCGATGTAACCGCACCCCTGGTGTACGTCAACTACGGCATGCCCGCCGACTACAAGGAGCTGGCGCGATACGGTGTCAGCGTGAAGGGCAAGATCGTGATCGCGCGCTACGGCAAGGGTTGGCGGGGCCTGAAGCCCCAGCTCGCCTACGAGCACGGCGCAGTGGGGTGCCTGATCTATTCGGACCCTCGCGATGACGGCTATTTCAACGGCGACACCTATCCCAAGGGCGGTTGGCGTCCGCCGGAGGGAGTGCAACGTGGGTCGGTCATGAACATGGAGCTCTATCCCGGTGATCCAACGACTCCGGGCTACGGCTCCGTGCCCGGCGCGAAGCACCTTCCCATCAAGGACGCCGCGACGATCCTCAAGATTCCGGTGTTGCCGATTTCATATGCCGATGCGACGCCGCTGCTCAGGGCGCTCGGCGGACCGCTCGCGCCGCCGAGTTGGCGCGGGGCATTGCCGATCGCCTACCACATCGGTGCGGGGCCCGCGGAAGTGCATCTGGCGGTGAAGTCCGACTGGACCTTCAAGCCGATCTACGACGTGATCGCGGTCCTCAGTGGCGCAACGGATCGGGACCAATGGGTGGTCCGGGGCAATCATCACGATGGCTGGGTGTTCGGGGCGTGGGATCCCCTCGCCGGCACAGTCGCGCTCATGGGTGAGGCCAAGGCGCTCGGTGCTCTGCACCGGCAGGGTTGGCGTCCGGGACGCACCATCGTCTACGCCAGTTGGGACGGAGAGGAGCCGATGCTTCTCGGCTCCACCGAATGGGTGGAAACCCATGCCAGGGAGCTGCAGCAGAAGGCGGTTCTGTACGTCAACTCCGACACTAATTCGCGCGGCTTCCTTTCCGTCGGTGGCAGCCATTCCATGCAACATCTCGTCAATGAGGTCGCCGCCGGAGTTACCGACCCGGAGACCCGAGTCAGTCTGCAACGACGCGAGCGGGCGTCCATGGAGATTACCGGCGCGGAGCCGGACGCCGAGCCGATGGCCAAGGAGCTGGCCCGGATCGCGGCGCAGGGCGGTGACGTGCCGATGGGTGCCCTCGGCTCGGGCTCGGACTTCAGCCCGTTCATCGACCACCTCGGCATCGCCACACTCCACGTCGAGTTCGGGGGTGAGGGCGATGACGCCGGCATCTACCACTCACGCTACGACTCCTTCGACCATTTCATCCGCTTCGGCGATCCGACTTTCGAGTACGAGGTCGCGCTCGCCGAGGTAGCCGGGCACATCGTGATGCGCACCGCCGACGCACAGGTGCTGCCCATGCGCTTCAGCGATTTCAGTGCCACCCTGAACCGCTACATCAAGGAGCTGCACGCGGAAGTAGCCGCCGAGCGCAAGATGACGGCGCAGCAGCATAACCTGTTCGATGCGGACGCCTACCGGCTGGCGGCCGACCCTGCTCGGCCGCCGGTAGCACCCGAGCGCCTGTCGGATGTTCCGAGCATCGACCTCGCGCCACTCGACCAGGCCGCAAGGAGGTTGCAGCAAAGTGCCGCAGCCTATGAGACGGCTTACGCGACGCGTGTGGCCACCGGGCTGGCGATCTCCCCGCGGCAGTTACGCAAGATCAACACACTGATGGGCACGATGGAGCAGCGCCTGCTCGATGAAGCGGGCCTGCCGGGACGCCCCTGGTACCGGAACATGATGCAGGCCCCGGGCGAGCTGACCGGCTATGACCCGAAGACGGTCCCGGCCGTGCGCGAAGCCCTCGAGGGGCGCGACTGGGGTCGAGTCGGGCAATACGCCCAGGTCACCGCCAAGGTGCTCGACGACTATCGCGCGCAACTCGAGCAGCTCACGGCGCTTCTCAGCCGGTAGCGTGAGTCGTACCGATGCAAGTCGACCTTAGCAATACCAGTGTGCTGATCACAGGCGCCAGTCGGGGAATAGGCGCGGCAATTGCGCGCGCAATGGGCATGTCGGGCGCGAAGGTCGCGATTCATTACCGCGATCGGCGCGACCGGGCGGACGCGCAGGCCGAGCAGATCGGCACCTCCGCGGAAGTGTTCCAGGCCGATCTGTCCAGGACCGAAGACTGTGCTTCGCTCTGGAAATCGGTGGTCGCACGCTTCGGACGTGTGGATACGCTCGTCAACAATGCGGGCGTCGCCATCTCATCGCCGCTGGAGAGCGCCACCGAGGAATGGCTGCAGGGCTGGGAAACCACGATGGCGGTCAACCTGCGCGCACCGTCCATTCTCTGCAGACTCGCGATCGCGCACTTCATGGAGAAAGGCGGCGGCCGCATCATCAACATCTCATCGCGCGCCGCCTTCCGCGGCGATCAGCCGCCCTACTTTGCGTATGCCGCCTCCAAGGCGGGGCTGGTCGCCCTGACACGCTCCATCGCCAGGGGATTCGGCAAGGCCGGCATCCTCGCCTTCAACGTGGCGCCCGGGTTCACGAGAACCGAGATGGCGCAGGACTTCCTCGATGAGTACGGAGAGGAATACGTTGCCGGTGACATTGCGCTGCGGCGGCTGACGGAAGCCGACGATATCGCGCCTTTCGTCGTATTTCTCGCGAGCGGTCTCGCCGATCATGCGACCGGCTGCACGATCGATGTGAACGCGGGCTCCTACGTCCACTGATGTAATCTCCGGCCATTTTGCGACGACCCGAGCCGTCGCTGCGATGGCACGGAGCGGTCACCCAGTAAACTAGCGCGATCGTTGCTCCGAGAGGTGTGCTGATGTCCGCTGTCACGCGCAAAATCTGGCTGGGCCTGACGTGCCTGTCATTCACCTGTCTGGTCGCGGGCGCGGCCATGCCGGAGCCCGAGACGACTCCGACGGGGTCCGACATGCTCGGCTTCACGTCGGCCGGCGCCGCACAGGAGCGCGATCTGGAGCAACGTTTCGACGCCCAACTCAGCGCCGGCGAGATGCGCGATTGGCTGCAGAGACTGTCATCCCAGCCCAACCAGGTAGGCTCGCCGCACGACAAGGCAAACGCCGAATTCATGCTCGCGCAGTTCAAGAAGTGGGGCTGGGACGCGCGTATCGAGACCTTCGACGTACTCTATCCGACGCCGAAAGAGGAGTTGGTCGAGATGACCGCTCCGACGGTGTTCAAGGCGGCACTGCATGAGCCGCCGGTGCCAGGCGATCGCACATCGGCGCTCGGCGGCGCATTGCCGCCATATAACGCCTACGGCGCCGACGGCGATGTGACCGCGCCTTTGGTATACGTCAACTACGGAATGCCCGATGACTACAAGGAGCTGGCGCGCTATGGCATCAGCGTCAAGGGCAAGATCGTGATCGTGCGTTATGGCGCGGGCTGGCGCGGCCTGAAGCCGGAGCTCGCCTACGAGCACGGTGCGGTGGGCTGCCTGATCTATTCCGACCCGCAGAATGACGGCTACTTCAACGGTGACACGTATCCGAAGGGCGGCTGGCGGCCCCCGGAAGGAGTGCAGCGCGGGTCCGTGATGAACATGGAGTGGTATCCGGGCGATCCGACGACACCGGGATACGGCTCCGTGCCGGGGGCGAAGCATCTGGCGATCAAGGATGCCAAGACGATTCTCAAGATCCCGGTGCTGCCGATCTCCTATGCCGATGCGACACCGTTGCTGCAAGCCCTCGGCGGGCCGCTCGCGCCGGCAAGCTGGCGCGGCGCGCTGCCGATGGCTTACCACATCGGCGCCGGGCCGACGCAGGTGCATCTGGTGGTCAAGTCCAACTGGACCTTCAAGCCGATCTATGACGTGATCGCGGTGCTGAAAGGCTCCACCGACAGCAATCAATGGGTGCTGCGGGGCAATCACCATGATGGCTGGGTGTTCGGCGCCTGGGATCCGCTCGCCGGTACCATCGCCCTGATGGGCGAGGTGAAGGCGCTCGGCGCCCTGCACCAGCAGGGCTGGCGTCCCAAGCGGACCCTCGTGTACGCGAGTTGGGATGGAGAGGAGCCGGCGCTTCTCGGCTCCACCGAATGGGCGGAGACGCATGCCAAGGAGCTGCAGCAGAAGGCGGTGGTCTATATCAACTCGGACACCAACGCGCGCGGATTTCTGTCTGTCGATGGCAGCCATTCACTGCAGCACATGGTCAACCAGGTCGCAGCCGGCGTGACCGACCCTGAAATGAAAGTGAGCGTACAGCAGCGCGAGCGGGCGAACATCGAGGTCCGGGCAACCGAGCCGAATGCCGATCCGATGGCGAAGGAGCGCGCCAGACTGGCCGCGGGCGGCGGCGACATCCCGCTCGGACCGCTGGGCTCGGGATCGGACTACGGCTCATTCCTCGATCATCTCGGCATCGCCTCGCTCAATGTCGAATTTGGCGGCGAGGACGACGACGCCGGCATCTATCATTCGCGCTACGACTCGTTCGACCACTTCATCCGCTTCGGTGACCCGACTTTCGAGTACGAGGTCGCACTCGCGCAAGTGGCCGGCCACATCGCGCTGCGCACCGCCGATGCGGAAGTGCTGCCCATGCGCTTCACGGACTTCAGCGCCACCCTGAATCGCTATGTGCGCGAGCTGCATATGCTGGTGGCCGACGAGCGCAAGGCGGCGGTGGCGCAGCACAAGCTGCTCGACGGCGACGCTTATCGGCTCACGGCCGACCCGACGCGGCCGGTGGCGCCGCCGGAGCGCCTGTCGGATGTTCCCGACATCGACCTGACACCGCTCGATCAGGCGGCAAAACAACTACAGCAAAGCGCCCAGGCATATGAGACTGCTTACGATGCGCGCGCCGCCGCGGGGCTATCCATTCCCGCCAGCCAGCTGCGCGAGATCAATCAGCTCATGGCCAACATTGAGCAGCACCTGCTCGATGATGCGGGCCTGCCGGGACGTCCCTGGTACAAGAACATGCTGCAGGCGCCGGGCAACCTGACCGGCTATGCGCCGAAGACGATTCCCGCCGTACGCGAATCCCTGGAAGCGCGCGACTGGAGCCTTGCGAATCGGTACGCCCCGATCACCGCCAAGGTGCTCGACGGCTACCGCGCACAGCTCGATCGGATCACCGCGCTGCTCAGCCGCTAGGAGACTGTTCTGCTCGCGGCCGTCGTCGCGGCTTCCGTTCTGTCGGCTACCGAGACCGCCGCGGTGCAGCCGCGTGTTTTTGCCGCCGGCGTGATCTCCACCGGCGCGCCTGACATCGCGCCCGCGTTCTTGGGCGGTGGCAGGCAGCTCTACTTCAGCCGACGCGTGAACGGCAGATGGTCGATCATGCAGTCGAGCTACCGTGGCACGTCCTGGTCACCGCCCGCCATTGCATCGTTCTCCGGACAATGGAACGATCTGGAGGCGGCCGCAGCGCCGAACGGCCGCTACCTGGTGTTCGCATCGGACAGGCCGGCGCCGGGTGCGACGGGGCCGCTGATGGCCCACTATTACAGGCAGGACCAGGTTGGTGGTGCGCTGTGGCGCGTCGAGCTCTTGGGTGTGGCCGCAGGGAAATTGACTCGGCTGCCGGACTCGGTCAATGCAGGCCCATCGGTCTGGACACCGTCCATCGCAGTGGATGGTGATCTCGCTTTCATGCGGACCGACGTCGCGTCCGGTCGGTTTCGCATCTTCCTGGCGAGGTCCGACGGACACACCGAGTACGGATCGGTGCGGCCGCTCGCCTTCAGCACCGGCGCCGTCAACGATGTCGATCCGGCGCTCGATCCCAATGAGCGCTTTCTGATCTTCAGCTCCGATCGTGACACCCCGGGCCGCGAGGGGGATCCGGGTCCGGAGCATCTCTTCATCGTCCGCTCACCGTTGTCGCGCCATCCCGTAGTCTGTCCGCTGCGTTTCCCCGGCTGGTCGGATGCCGCCATCTCCGAAGTCGAGGCCCGCTTGAGCCCGGATGGAACGCGCTTGTATTTCGCCAGCCGCCATTCCGGCCACGCGGCCACCAAACCCCCGAGTGGCACCTGGGACGATGGCAAAGCCAACATCTGGAGCGTGCGCTTCTCATTCCAGCCGCCTCGGCCAGGCGCCGGTCCGGCGACGTGCCCGGGTCGGTGACTCAGGCCAGCGAGCGAGCGCGGGCGACCACAGCCTGAGCGCCGGCCGCAGCGGCGGCGGGCCGACCGAGGCGATAACGGTCCATCAGGTTCATCAGGCCGGTTGCCTGCTCGCTTAGCGCGCGAGCGGCAGCCGTGGCCTCTTCGACCAACGCCGCATTCTGCTGTGTGCTCGAATCCATCGAAGACACGGCTCTGTTCACCTGCTCGATTCCCGAAGCCTGCTCGCGGCTCGAGTCGGCAATCTCCGCCATGACGTCGGTCACCTTCTTCACCCGCGTCACGATCTCGCCGAGCACCTTGCCGGATTCGTCGACCAGCTTGGTCCCCTCATGGACCTTGCGCACCGAGTCCTGGATGAGTGCCTTGATCTCCTTGGCGGCGCCGGCGCTCCTCGAGGCGAGATTGCGCACCTCGGATGCGACTACCGCGAAGCCCCTCCCCTGCTCGCCGGCACGTGCCGCCTCCACCGCCGCATTGAGTGCCAGCAGATTCGTCTGGAAGGCGATCTCATCGATCACACCGATGATCTCCGCGATCTTGCGGCTGGCGGCGCTGATCTCACTCATCGCCGCCACGGCGGACCCAACGACGCTGCCGCCGCGCTCGGCGTGCTCGCGCGCCGCCATCGCCAGCTGGTTCGCCTGAACCGCGCTCTCCGCGTTGCTCCTGACTCTGGAGGTCATCTGCTCCATCGAGGAGGTCGTCTCCATGAGACTCGAGGCCTGCTCTTCGGTCCGCTTGCTCAAATCGAGGTTGCCGCGTGAGATCTCCTCGGCCCCGGACTGCACCGCGCGACAGGTCCGGGTCAGGCCGGCAACGACGTCCCGCATGGCCTGGACCATGGAATTGACCGAGACCGCGAGCGCCTTGAAGTCTCCGGACCTGTCATCGACGCTCATCCTCGATGTCAGATCACCCTCCACGGCAAGACCCACGACCCGGACAGTTTCGGCCACGGTGCTGGAGACGCTGTCGATCAGCTCATTGATGCTCTGCGCCAGAAGAAGCAGGTTGCCGCTCTTGCCGTGCATGGCAATGCGCCGATCGCTGGCGCCGGTGAGCACCGCCTGGATGATTTCCCGCGATTCGCGCACCGCGCCATCCAGCGCCCGCGCCTCCGCGACCCGCTGAGTGATGTCGCGTCCTATTCCTACCAGGCCGGTCACCCGGCCGTTCGCATCCCGCAAGGGCACCTTGGTGGTCTCGAGGTGCAGGAGATTGCCCGCCCGGTCGCGACATTCCTCCTCGCGCGCGAGCAGTGGCTTACCGGAGCGGATCACCGCCTGCTCGTCTTCATGGTAAAGAGTCGCCAACTCGGCGGCGTGGAAGTCGAAGTCGTTCTTGCCGAGCAGCTCGCTCGGGTCGGCCGCGCCCATGACGCGCGCGACCGCCAGGTTGGCGAGCAGGAAGCGCCCGTCGACATCCTTCACGTAGATCAGGTCCGGCAGATTGTCGATGAGCGTTCTGAGCATCGCCCCGTCGCCGCTCGTCCGCGGCTGCGCACGGCCGCGGCGGCTGTGGGCAAAGAGGTAGGCGGCGACCCCGGCGGCCGCCCCAAGCACGATGCTGGCTGCGAGAATCATGTATTCAGTCATCGGGTTACCCCGACCCACGCGTCAAGAGCCCCAGGATTCCCGATCCGATATCGGTTGGCCTCGACCGCAATCACGGGAAGCGGCCGCATTCCGTGAGCCAGCTCTCAGTGCACGGCCACGACGGCGACGGACTTCGGCGGCAGCCTGAATACCAGTTGACCGTCTTTGCGCACAGCCTGGAACGGAACCGGAGCAATTGAGTCTGGATGTTCGAACGTGTTATGGGCGTCCATGGTGGCAGCGGTGAGCAGCTGCCCGCTGGCGGAATGCATTGCCACACCTTCGATCTGCGCCGACACCAGCGCGCCACGTCGCGGATCCAGATTCACGAGCGCCAGGTGGATCGTACCGGACGCGTCTCGCGCCGCCATCGCATCGACAGCCGGCAACACGATCGTGCCGTATCGGTAAGACGGCGTGTCGATCCTGACGGGCAGGTACGTTGCTCCCTGAAATGGCACGTACATGCGGAAGACATGGTAGGTCGGCGTGAGGATCATCCTGTTGCCGCGAGTGAGGATCATGGCCTGGAGAACGTTGATCATCTGCGCAATGTTGGCCATGCGGACACGATCGGCATGACGCGCGAAGATGTTCAGCGAGATTGCCGCGACCAGGGCGTCACGCAGCGAGTTCTGCTGGTACAGGAACCCGGGGTTCGTGCCCGTCTCCGGGTCATACCAGGCGCCCCACTCGTCGACGAACAGCGCCACCCGCTTCTGCGGATCGTATTTGTCCATGATGGCCGAGTGCTGCGCGATGAGCGCATCGATCCGCGATGCGGCCTGCAACGTCGATGCCCACTGGTCTTCGGCAAACCCGTACGCGGCCCCCTTGTGCTTCCAATTGCCGGTCGGAATCGTGTAGTAGTGAAGTGACAGCGCGTCCATGAGGTCGCCCGCGCGCGCCATCATCACATCCGTCCAGTGATAGTCGTCGTCGTGCGCGCCGCTGGCCACGACCGTAATCCCCTCGGGAGCGTGGTCCCTGACGAAGGTGGCATAGCGGCGGAAGAGATCGGCGTAGTACTCCGGCCTCATGTTGCCACCACAACCCCACGCTTCGTTGCCGATACCGAAGAAAGGCAGGCTCCAGGGCTCGTTCCGCCCGTTCGCGCGCCGCTGCTGCGCGAGCGTGCCGCGCGAGCCGGAGGTGATGTATTCGACCCAGTCCGCCATCTCCTGCGGGGTGCCCGAGCCTACATTTCCGGTTACGTAGGGATCCGCGCCGATCATGCCGGCAAAGGCGAGGAATTCGTGAGTGCCGAAGGAATTCGGCTCCATGACGCCGCCCCAGTGCGTGTTGATCCGCGCTGGACGCTGCGTGCGCGCGCCGATGCCGTCACGCCAGTGATAGTCGTCGGCGAAGCATCCTCCTGGCCAACGGATCACGGGAACATGAAGTGCCTCGAGTGCAGCGAGCACGTCGTTGCGGTACCCGTCCGTGTTGGGAATGGGAGAGTCCGATCCGACCCAGACACCGCCGTAGATGCCGCGGCCGAGGTGCTCCGCGAACTGACCGAAGATGTGACGGTCGATCTTCGGCCCGGGCGCATCGGCATTCACCACGATCGCGACCGGCGCACGGCTCGCGGCGGCGGCCGGCGCAAGAGCGATGGCAGCGCACAACATGAGCACCCAGGCGCTGAGCACCGTCAGCCGGCTCGGCTCGGACATTGGTCTACCCTCGCGGCAAGGATCTCGTTGGTAGCGCTACCTTTCCAAACGAAGTATTGTCTTAGTAATTCCGCGTGTCAAGGCGGCGCCTCGGAGCGGCCGCCGCTCGCAAGCAGATCGCGAGTCTCCGGGTGTCGTTGCATATATCGGGCGACGAACGGGCAGAGCGGCACGACCTTGTCGCCACGCTCGCGCACCAGCGCCAAAGCGCCCTTGACCAGCGCCGAGCCGACACCGTCGCCGCGCAGCGCCAGAGGGACCTCGGCATGCGTCATGATCACGTTGCGGCCCTCGCGCAGATAGTCGATGAACGCCACCGTGTCTGCCACATCGAGCTCATAGCGCTGGCGCGCTGAGTCATCGCGGACCGTTTCTGTCATGTGCGCATTCCAGGATACTTTAGAATGTCGACTTTAACCTCGGCGCAGCAACCATGACCATAGCCCATGCCGTGTTACATCGCGCATCGATGCTCTTGATCTCGCTACTGCTCCTCGGAGCAGTGTCCGCCGGCTCTCCCTGCCGCGCCGCGCAGGCCGGGCAATTCACCATGACCCAGGTGCTCGCCTATCCCTACCCCTCCGGCCTGATGTCACTGCGATCGGGCAGCGCCTTTGCCTGGGTTTCGGATGAGCGCGGGGTGCGCAACATCTGGGTGGCGCAGGGTCCCGGCTACAGGGCGCGCCAGGTGACGAATTACAGCGGCGACGTCGGGCAGGAGATCTCTCTGCTCGAGCTTTCGAATGACGGCACCTACCTCGTCTACGTGCGCGGCGGCGATCACGACGCCAATTGGCCGGCGGCGGGGGAGCCCGATCCGGCAACGAGCCCGCAGCAACCGCAGATGCAGGTTTGGGCAGTGCCGTTGAGCGGCGGCGCGCCGCGCTTGCTCGGTGATGGCGACGCTCCCGCGTTGTCGCCGGACAGCCGCCGCGTCGCCTTCATTCACATGCCCGAAGAAAGCGTTTGGCAGACGCCGATCGACGGCAGCGGCAAGGCCCAGCGCCTGTTCTTCGATCTCGGTAAGGATTCGGACCTGCGCTGGTCGCCGGACGGCAAGTCGCTCGCCTTCGTCTCCGACCGGGGCGATCACAGCTTCATCGGCGTTTATCGCGATGCCAGCTCGCCCATCGAGTACCTGCTGCCGTCGACCTCGAAAGACCTGGAGCCGCGCTGGTCGCCGGACAGCGTGCGAGTTGCCTTCGTCCGCACACCCGGCGCCGGCGGCCCGCCTCAATCCGTCCTCGAGTGGCATCCGGTTCAGTGGTCCATCTGGGTTGCGGACGTGGCGCGAAATGCCGGGACGAGCGTCTGGCAGAGTCCGAACACCCTGCGCGGCTCGTATCCGGACGGGGGCTCGGATTTACGCTGGGCCGCCGGCGGGCGTTTGGCCTTCATTGCGGAGAGCGACAACTGGCGGCATCTCTACACGGTATCCGCCGCGGGAGGCGCGCCCAGATTGCTGACACCCGGTGAGTTCATGGTCGAGGACGTCGCCATGACACCGGACAGCCGTCATCTCATCTATAGCGCCAACACCGGTTCCACATCGGGCGATGAGGACCGCCGCCATCTCTATCGTGTCTCCGTCGACGGCGGCACACCTGTCACCGTCACGTCCGGAAGCCATAGCGCCTGGAGCCCTGTCACGACAGGGAAAGGTGAGCTGGCCTTCATCGATGCCGGGCCGCGGCAACCGCCCGCACTGATGTGGGGCCCGATTGCAGGAGCAAGTTGGCAGAGCGCGGGCGGCGACGCGTTGCCCGCTGAGTTTCCCACGAAGAGCCTCGTCGTGCCGAAGGCGGTCGTGTTCCGTGCCGCGGATGGATTGGCCGTTGAGGGACAGGTCTTCGCCGCCCCGGGCGGCATGGCGCGCAAGCCCGGCATCATCTTCGTCCATGGCGGCCCGCCACGGCAGATGCTCCTGACATGGCACTACATGGATTACTACAGTAACTCCTACGCCGTGAACCAGTACCTGGCGGCTCATGGATTCGTGGTGCTATCGGTGAACTATCGGCTCGGCATCGGCTACGGGCACGACTTCCACTACCCCGCACACTGGGGACCCACCGGTGCCGCGGAGTATCAGGACGTGGTGGCCGGCGCACACTGGCTGCAGCACGATCCCGGAGTCGATCCGCAGCGCATCGGCATCTGGGGAGGCTCGTACGGCGGGTACCTGACGGCGCTGGCGCTGGCTCGCAATTCCGACATCTTCAAAGCGGGTGTCGACCTGCATGGCGTGCACGATTGGTCGATGTTCGTCGGCGACTGGGCCGGCACGACGCTCGATCGCTACCAGATGCCGGACATGGCCGCTCTGAAGAAGATCTTCTGGCTGTCCTCGCCGGATTCGGCCATCGGCACCTGGAAGTCGCCCGTCCTCCTGATCCAGGGCGATGACGACCGCAACGTGCACTTCCATCAGATGATCGATCTGGTGCGTCGCCTGCAGGTACAGCACGTGCCGTATCAGGAAATCGTGATCCCCAATGAGATCCACGGCTTCCTGCGGTACCACTCCTGGGTGGAGGCCGACGAGGCGACCGCAGCGTTCTTCGATAAAGAGCTCTTACACCGATCGCCCTGAGCCGCTATGGGTCCGCGAGCTGGAACTTGACGCGGAATGCATAGCAGGAGCTGACCGGGCGACCATTCTCGGTCGTCGGCCGGTAGTGGCCGGAACCGGCTCTCGCCAGCCGCAGCGCACCGGCGTCGAGCTGCCCGATGCCTGACGATGTGACGATGGTCGGAGCCGCGGTGAGTCTGCCTCGGGGGTCGACACAGACGCTGACAGCCGCGGTACCCATTTCATCCTCACGCCGCACGTCAGGAGGATAGTAGTCATCCGTGTCGGGGAAGGCAGCCCCCGGTCCGCCCAGCACACGGTTGACCGGCTGCGGAGGAAGCTGCGCGGGCCCAACGGGCTGAGGCGTTCGAATGACGGTGATGGCCGTGGCCGCCGCGGGAATTTTGAATGTCAGGTCCGGCAGGGGAACGTCATCGAAGGTTGTGGGCATAATCTGCGTCGGCCGAAGCGGTGTCGGTCGATCGGGGTTGTGCTGCTCGGTAATGAATTTGCCGGTTATGGGGTCGGCCGGTTTCACCACGCTCGTTCGGGTGAACCCGGTCAGATACAGATAGAAGATCCCGAGGTGCAGGCAAGCGATGGCGATGATGGCGGTCGTGCGGCGCGAGAAGCCCGAGAGGTCATGACCACCGTAGCCAACCAACAGGCGCTGGCCGGAGGTCGAGCTGCCGGCGGCGGCAGCCGCCGCGCCGAACTCCCGGGCAATGATCCGTGTCGCCCAGCAACAGCCCAGCCCGAAACAAATGCGGGAGAGTGCTCCCCGCCGGGCCATGAGGTCGGCCTGCCACTCCTCCTCCAGCCGCGCCGCCAGTCCGGGCGGAGCCTTACGTGCCGCACGACCCACGAGATAGCACGCCAGCGACGAAGATCGACCGCTCATGCCGGAACTCCTCTACCGAAGCTCGCGAAGATCTCGCTCGAACGCGCGAGGCCGCTGGGTGTCAGCCGATAGAGCCGCCGGCGAGGCCGGCCGGCGCTGACGGGATCGATGACCTCCCAACGGCTGACGAACCAGCCGGCGGACTCCAGCCGCAGAAGGATTGGATACAGCGTGCCGGAAGCGAGCCCACTGCGCTTCTGCACGTCCGCCCCTGACAGCTCGTCGGAGGGATTCTCGAGGAAGGCCTCCAGCGCCCGCAATGTCTGCAGGGAGATCCGCACACCACTTTCCCGCTTACCCATAGTTGTAAGTCTACATAGGGGTGCATGGAAAAGCAAGGCCCTCCTCCGCGAGCCGCGAAAACAGTAGCGGGGTCACGCCAGAACGGCGCGATACAGATCCAGCAACTTTCCCCAGGCACGCTCGGCGTCGGGCTTGTTGTAGATGGGCTTGCCGTCGTGACGCGGCATGTCGGGCACGCACCAGCCATGAATGGTGCCCGGGTAGACCGTGACCTCCGCAGGCACATGAGCGGCCGCGAAAGCCTCGCGCAGCTTGTCCTTCGCATCGGGCTGCTTGGAGTCATCGCTGGCGGCGATCGCGAGATACATGCGCGCCTTGATGCGGGGAGCGAGCAGATGGGGACTGTCGGGCTTGTCGGTCACGAGCCCTCCCCCGTGGAAGGTCGCGGCGGCGCCGATCCTCCCTGGGACCCGCGCGGCGGTCTTGAAGACGAGGGGGCCGCCCATGCAATAGCCCTGAGTGCCGAGTTTGCGCGTCCGATCCACCTGCGGCTGTGCATCGAGGAAAGTGATATGCGCCTCGGCATCCCTCTCGATCGCTCCGGGTACACGCAATGAGGCCGTCCATTGCTCGGCCTTGGTCCGTTCCGCGGGGTTGTCGAAGTCGAACTTCGAGGCATCGACGATCACGGGCGACCGCGCGGTACGGTAGAAGGGATTGGGCACCAACACCGCGTAGCCTTGCGCCGCGAGTCGCCTGCCCAGGGCGCGAAACGCCGGGCGCAAGCCGAAGATATCGGTCCAGATGAGGACCCCGGGGTGCGTCCCCGCCGCCGGATGGAGGAATGCCGCATCGCATATCCCATCGGCGGTTTTCACCTCGACGTCCTTCTCGATGACATCGCGCTCCGCCCCGAGCGCGACGCCCGTGGCGGCGGCGAGCCCGAGGGTCGCGGAGCTTGCGACGAACTCGCGTCGCGTCGGACCGGAAGAATTCATCCCGCAAGGATCACGATCGGCGCCGCTCATATCATTCTCCTCGCTGAGGATTGACTATAGGTGGACTGGCGCGACTGGCGCGCTCGCGGTCACTCATTAACGCGCGGCTCGCGGATGATACAGCGGAAGCCGAGATGCGAGGTCGGGCTGTCGACAGACTGGGGGATTTTCGCGGCGGGACGACGAGAGCGACCGCGGGCTGGATCGCGGTCAGGCACGATGGTTGCGTCATCTGATTGGTTGCCGGTCACCCCCGCTAGGACGAACTCCTGAGAATGACTGATCGCGGCGCAGAAAACGGATATCACCTCCGGCGGGAGACAGAGACGTTCGAAGTCACGCTGAAATCCATCGGCGATGCAGTCATTGTGACCGACGTCGACGGGCGCGTGACGTTCCTCAACCCGGTGGCCGAGCGGATGACGGGCTGGTCCGCGGCGGATGCCAAAGGCCAGCTCTTCGAAAACGTTTTTCACATCGTCAATGAGCATACCGGAGCTCCAATCGAGCACCCGGTCGCCAAGGTACTGGAAACCGGCGGCATCGTTGGCCTCGCCAACCACACCGTTCTGATCACCCGGGACGGGCAGCGCGTTCCCATCGACGACAGCGGCGCTCCCGTGCGGCTCTCCACCGGGGAGCTCATCGGCATCATAGTGGTGTTCCGCGATGTTACGGAGCGCAGGCGCGCGGAGCACACGCGCGGCTGGCTCGCCGCCATCATCGATTCCTCGGACGATGCGGTAGTCAGCAAGACCATCGACGGCATAGTGACTTCGTGGAATCCGGCGGCGGTGCGTCTGTTCGGCTACGAGCCCGCCGAGATCATCGGCAAGCCGATCACCACCATCATCCCCGTCGAGCTTCACACCGAGGAGGCGGAGATCCTTGCGCGTCTGCGGCGCGGCGAGCCGGTGGATCACTTCGAGACCATACGCCTCGCCAAGGACGGGCGTCGCATCGAGATCTCGCTCACCATCTCACCCATCAGAGACGAGGAAGGCACGATCATCGGCGCGTCCAAGATCGCGCGCGACATCACCGAGCGTCGGCGAAGCGAGCGCCTGCTGCGCGAGGCCGACCGACAGAAGGACGAATTCCTCGCCACGCTCGCTCACGAGCTCAGGAATCCGCTGGCGCCCATCTGCGCCGCGGCGGAGCTGCTCAAGCAGGCGAAAAGCCTTGCGCCCGAGCTGCGCGCGGCAACCGCGATTCTCGAGCGCCAGGCGCGGCACATGACGCATCTGGTCGGTGACCTTCTCGACATGTCGCGCATCACCAGCGGCCGCATACGCCTACAGCCGGAGCCGATCGAGCTGACCGAGCTGCTGCGGGGCGTGATCGAGACCTATCGGCAATCCGCGGAGACTCTGCGACACCAGGTCACGTTCGCTGCCTCGGGCGTTCCGGTGTACGTGAATGGCGACCGCACCCGTCTGGCCCAGATCGTCGCCAACATCCTGCACAACGCTGTCAAGTACACGTCGCCGGGAGGGCGGATCGAGATCGGCCTGCGCACGGACAACCGCCAGGCGATCGTCAATATTCGCGACAACGGCATGGGTATTCCGGCGGAAATGCTCGAGCACATCTTCGAGCCGTTTGCCCAGCTCGACCGGTCATTCGAGCGCACCGACGGCGGGCTCGGAATCGGCCTCACCCTCGCCAAGAGGCTCATCGAGCTGCACCAGGGACGCATCGACGTCAGGAGCGCGGGCCGCGGCAAGGGGACCGAATTCGTGATCCATCTGCCCACGACTGTGGCTACGCCCACCAAGCGGGTGCCCGCCCCGGACACGGACTTCGATCCCTCGGTCAGCCGCCGCGTGTTGATTGCGGACGACAATCATGATGCGGCAGTCAGCCTCAGCATTCTACTGCAGTCCATGGGCCACGACACGCGCGTCGTGCACGATGGCATCGAAGCGTTGGAGGAAGCGGAGCTCTTCCGTCCCGAGGTCGTGTTGCTCGATCTCGGCATGCCGCGGCTCGATGGCTATGAGACGGCGCGCCGACTCGCGGGCCGGCCCTGGGCTTCGGCCATGCAGATCGTGGCGGTGACCGGTTGGGGTCAGGAAGCGGATCGGCAGCGCGCGAAGGAAGCCGGGTTCCATCGGCATCTCGTCAAGCCCGTCGATCTCGATGCGCTGCGGGAAGTCATCTCGAGCGCGCCCGGCGAGCGGCAGGAGCCGCAGTAGCGACAGTTATCGCGCCACGCCGTTTGGCGTCACGGCCAGGTAGACCGTGCTCCAGAGCTGTGCGGCATTCGACTCGTCAGCATCCGCCGTCGCCGAGCCGAACGGCCGCATCTGATAGTGGCCGGCGCCGTACGACCACGACCAAAGCTCCGCGTTCTGCATGGAGCGGGTAACCTCGATCGCGGACCACAAGACGCGCTGCGCCTTGGTGAGGTCGGCGCGCACGGCGGCGGGGAGATCATGTCTCTCGAGCTGACGTGCAAGCCCGGCCGCGAACAGCGCCTGTTGCCACGACCAGACGACGGTGCCGTGGTAGGCGTTGCGGCTGAACTGGTTCTGCAGCGCCGGACCGCAGAACACGGGGTTGGCGACGACCATGCCGGCGCCCGTCATGAGTCCGGCGGGAAAGGGGCGCATCACTGCCGAGACGATGCGGTCCAGGGCACGGGGCTCGGGGTCGGCGAAGAGGAGCAAGAAACCCTCATCCGACTGCATCACCGGAATCGGCTCACCGGCCGCCGACAGCGACAACGCGTGAAAGCGCAGCCTCCCCTGTCCCAATGCATTCAGAGCCACCTCCGCCGGCACGCCCTGCGAGTCGGCATAGATCTCCACGGCATTGGCCACGATCGAATGGCTCAAGCTCACCTCGAAGAGGGGCGGTGCCCGCTCACGCCACACCTTCGCCATCTGCGCGGCGCCGGCAAAGAGAGCGCGGTCAGAGGCGCTCAGATACCGCCCCAGCAGCCCGCTGGCCGTGAGCCGGGCCACCGCATCGAGCGCCGCCGGAACCAACACGCCATTGACATCGTAGGGATAGTGGCCGCCACCGAGGCCGGTCCCGCTGTCGCGCCAGTCGCCGACGGTCTCGCCTGGCTTGAGGCCGATGAGGTGGGTGACAGCGGGCGTTTCCGCGAACGCCTGTCCGCTCTGTACTACGTACCGCAGGTTCTGCACGAGCGCGGCGCCGCGGGTACCGCGCCGCTCGAGCGGCCCGCCCACGGAAGCGGCAAGAAATGCGGCCGAGCGCGCATCGGCGCCGGTCTCAAGCAACCAGGCGGCCGCGACCGGCGCGAGCAGGTAGTCCTCGTCAATCATCTTGTAGTCGTATACCGGCGCCGCTGAGCGCGCGCCGTCGGCCTTGAGGTGATCGAGCACGGCCTGCTCGCCAATGTCCTCCTCGTGCGCGACTTCTCCCTGCGACGACAGTCGCCCGAGAACGGAGTCGAGCGCGGCCTCGACGGCACTCGCACTCAGCACCGGCATCAATAGCCGGATGCTCATCAGGGTGTCGCGGCCAAAATAGGTATCGAAGCGCCAGGACCCGGCGAGCAGCTTCTCGCGATAGGCGAGGAAGGTCAGCGTCTGCCGGGCGGCGAGCTCTCCAGCGGACGGATTGCGCAGCAGATCGTGGCCGGCGAGCGGTACGAGCGGTGTCTCGCCCGAGAGACCCGTGATTCTCAGGCCAATCACGCCATCCGCTCCCGCGAAGATGCGCCTGCCGCGCAGGCGGCCGTCCAGGACTTCGATGGTGAGGCGATAGCTCACCACGCCGTCGAGCCGGTCGCGGGACCAGGAGGCGCTGCGACCGGCCTCAGCAGGCGCTACGGCAATTCCCGTTGGAAGAGTGCCGAGTGATTGGTAGTCGCGCAGCACGCGGACGCTGGAGAGCACCGCCTGATGCATGTCGAGCTCGCGGTCGGCGATGGCCACATCGGCCGCGATGCCATGGAGCGCCCTTCCCTTGCGGTCGCGCGCATCGACGGCGCGCAGCCCGCCCTTGAGCTTCCATTGCGCGTTGCCCGCTGCGTGCGCGAACCAGAGGCCGACGCCGCTGTTACCTGCCGGGAATGCAATGAGAATGCGCGGCACCGGGCCCGAGCGCAGCAGCAGGTGCGCTGCCACCTGCCCCTGCCGCAGGAAGGAGTTGAGGATCCTGCCTTCGCGCACCTGGAAGGTGAGCTGCGGCTGCGCGTTGCGCGCACTCGCCGGCGCCGGCAGCAGGCAAAGAAGCATGCCGGCGGCCGCGGCCGACCGCACGATCAGCGAAGCTCGTGAATGCACCATGGGCCGGAGTCCTTCCACTTGTGGCGAATCAGCGACTTATAGCCTGTTCACCCGCCGACGTCACGCCTGTCACCGCTTTTGTGGCGGCCGCGCTCGCCGGCGGGTACGCAGAAATTTTCTGCGCAGCGGGAATAGCGGACTTCGTGCGCTCGAACGTCTACTTTCAGGATGACCGCTCGCGCCGCACCTCTCGTGTCGGAAAGTCGTACCGTCCAGGCCTCGCTCAGGTCGCAGGCCGCGACTGTTGCGATCACACAACGGTGGTATTCGGACGAGCGTCATCACTTCATCGGTCTCGCCGCCTCATGGGGGCGGCACTTTCCATTGGGGGAATTCGCATGAGAGTCAAAGCCAAGGCGCCCCTCGCGGCGCATCAGGCCCGGCAACGGGCCATCGGTTCCATCCACACCGGGCCGAACAGCGTAGCAGTCGTCGTCGCCGGCATTCTCGGCGCTGGCGGCCTTGCTGTCACCGGAAGTGCTCATGCGCAGAATGCGGCGGCCGCGCCGCCGGCGCAGAACGCGCCCCTGGTGCTTCCCAACTCGCAGAATATCCAGAGCCTGCAGACCGTAGTCGTCACTGCCACGGCGACCCAGGTTAGAAAGCTGGACGCTAGCTACAACATCGTAGCGGCCTCGCAGCAGCAGATCGCAATGTCCGACCCCAGCAGCGTCGCCGCGGTCTTCAAGCTCGCGCCCGGCGTCTGGCCGGAAGCATCCGGAGGACCCACCGGCGTCAACGTCGATGTGGCCGGCTTTCCCCTGGGCGGCGGCGATTCTCCTTATTCCACGACCATGCTGGAGGGTTTGCCCCTCTACGGCTCACCCTTTCTATCCTTCATGGATAACACCTCGCTGATGCGCCTGGATGACACGATCGACCGCGTCGAGATCGTCCAGGGCGGCTCCGGCACAATCTTCGGCCCAGGCCAGCCGGGCGCGACGGAGAACTTCATCCTGAGGACCGGCTCCGATACGCCGGAAGGGTCGATCGGAGCCACTTACGGCTCCGAGGGATCGGAGCGTATAGACGCGTTCGTGAGCGGCAAGGTCGCCAACGGCTGGTACGGCAGCATCGGCGGCTATTACTGGCAATCCAACGGTATTCGCGATCCGCAGTACACCGCTTACCAGGAGCAGCAGCTGACGGCCACGCTGAAGCATGATTTCGACAACGGGTCGCTCGTCTTCTGGGCCAGAACCCTGCACGCCCACGATTTGTGGGTCGCCGACTTCCCTTATAGCCAAAACAACGACGGCTCGGTCAGCCCGTATCCCGGGTTCAATCAGCTCAACTCCACGTACAACAGCAAGCAGCTCACGAACTTCCAGGTACCGGATCCGGCCTGCAACTGCTTCGAGAACGACGACATCACCAACGGTCGTGGCGCCCAGCTGAGCTATGTCGGTTCGCAGCTCAAGGAGAAATTCGACGGCGGCTGGTCGATCAGCAACGACGTCATATTTGACGGCGGCCTCGTTCCCACCAACGCGCTGGTCAACAACGGCAATCCGCAGACGCTGGGGTCATTCATCGACTCGCTTGCCTCCCCCTCGAGCTCGACCACCCTGCCTTCCTTCATCACCCCGGGCATGGTGCAGGCGAACTTTGCCAACGGCCAGGCGGTGGGCCTCGACCAAAGCGTGGTCACGGAGCAGGTCTGGGAGGTACAGAAGAAGATCACGAGCCTCATCGATGAGTTTCGTGTGAACAAGGACCTTGGCTTCGGCAACACCGCGACCTTCGGTCTCTACGCGGCGCACTACACCATGAACGACAACTGGTCGTTGAGCTCCAACGTGCTGATGACCAATCAGCCGAACGCCTCGCCGATCATCCTGTCGGCCACCTCCGGCGGCAATCTCTACCAGGTGACCAGCCCGCAGGGCATATGGACCGCCAACGGCGGCTACTACATCCTGCAGAACGGCAGCGCCACCAATCTCGCCCCCTATATCTCCGACTCGTGGAAGCTCGATCGCTGGTTGTTCGATGCCGGGCTGCGCGTCGAGCACATCAACCTGGCTCAGGAAACGAGCAACACCTCGAACGTCATGCTGGGGACGCAGTACGATCTCTGGGATAACAAGGTCACCTTGCCCAACGGTACCTTCTCGCACGGGCATGAAAATAACACCATGCCGACGTTCTCCGTGGGCGCGAACTACGAGTTCAACGACCATATGAGCGCCTATGTGCGCGTCAACAATGGCGTACTGTTCGAGAACATGGACGATGTCCGCTGCAACGTCAGCAACGGCTCGAACGGCTGCCCGAACAGAACCCCGCTGCAAACCGTGCGCAACTACGAGGGCGGCTTCAAGATCCAGAACCAGTGGATGTACATCGATGCATCGGTTTATCGCAAGACCTTCAAGGGAATCGCCTACCAGCCGACCAACCTGCAGGATCAGCCGATCGGCCCGGCCTCGGTCTATGGATCGACCTCCACGGGCGTACGACTCATCGGCAGCGTAACGCCCTTCGCGAGCAGCGATATCCAACCGCTGAGCACGTTCAAGATCGAGCTCAATGGCCTCTACGAGCGCGCGACCTACAATGGCTTCGTGGGCTGCTACATCTACACCAGCATCGTCACCCAGCAGCCGGTCTGCGGCTCGTCCAACGGCAACCAGCTGGCGCGACTGCCGAAGTATCAGATCAGGCTGACCCCGAGCGACACCCAGTCCTTCGACTGGGGCTCGGTGACCGAGCAGATCACCTACGAGAACATCGGCAAGCGCTTCCAGGACAACACGAATCTGACGGAGCTGCCCTCCTATTACGACCTGGCCTTCGGCGTCGATGCCATGTACGGGGAGCACTGGGAGCTGCGCGTGCTCGGCTCCAACCTCACCAACCAGCTCGGCTTGACCGAGGGTAATGCCCGGTTCGGCGGCAACACGATCACCAACAACACCGGCTTCGGCCGCTCGATCGAAGGCCGCGAGGTCAACGTGACGCTGAAGTACTACTGGTAACGCGACGGCGGCGGCGCTCTTCCCCCGGAGAGCCGCCGCACCTTTTCAAGGGAAGCGGCCGCGGGCTGCGCACCGGCCCGGGCCGTGCGAGAATCGCGCGCTGGTTCCTGCAATCCGGGGTGCATGTCGAGTGTCCGTTCCCGCTCCAGTCCTCGAAGCGATGCGCGCCATCAGTGCGCAGCTTCAGGCCGGCCAGTTTCGCGTGGCACACGATCGGCTGGAAGCCATCGTCGCGTCCAATCCCACCTTCGCCGAGGCGCAGCGCCTGCTTGGCGGAGCCAAGCTCGCCCTCGGCGATCCCGCGGCCGCGGAAACTCTGCTGCGACGGGCCCTGGAGGTCGATCCGAAATGGACCCCTACGCTGACCACGCTCGGCGAGTTTCTGCTCGCAAGCGGTAGAGGGACTGAGGCGGAGGCATTCCTGCAACGAGCGGCCACAGCAACGCCGCCGGACGCTCGCGCGGCATCAGTGCTCGCGCACTACTACAACAACACTGCCCGGCATGCTCAGGCACTTGCCGTCGCCGCGCCGTTCTGCGTGCAAGGCAGAGTCGATGCCGAGCTCGTCACGCAGCATGTGGCGGCACTCGTCGCGCTCGGCCGGCAGACGGAAGCCATTTCCGTCTATGGCAATCTCGCCGCGGCGGCGACGGACAACCTCGCGCCTGTCCAGGGCCTGGCCATGGCCCTCCACGCCGCCGGCCGTCATACCGAGGCCGCGCAGATCGCGCACCGGACGCTGGCGCGGGGCTTCCGGACTGCAACGCTCTGCCTGACTTACGCCAGGAGCCTCATGGCGGAAGGCGCCAACGAGCGGGCCGAGACCGCTTTGCGTGACTGCCTGCGGCTCGAGCCGCGGCTCCCCGAGGCGCACAGCAGCCTTGCACAACTCGTCTGGATCCGTACCGGCGATCTGGCCCAGGCGACCGAAGTGCTCGATCAGGCACTGCGGACGTTCGCCAATGACGATGCGCTGCGGGCAACCAAGGCCGCCATCCTGCAGGGCGCCGGCGATGCGCACGCCGCCTACGACACCCTCGCGCCTAGAGTCGAGCACCCCGGAGCCCCGCCGGTGCTGCTCGTACGCGCGGGACTCGCGGCACTCGACTTCGATCCCGCCAAGGCGCTCTCGCTCGCCCAGCGGGCGCTGCGCGCGATGCCCAACAGTGGCGCGCCGCGCAGCCTGCTCGCGGCCGCGCAGCTCGGTGTTGGCGATGCTAAGGCGGCGCTGCGGGAATGCGAAGCTCTGCTGCCGCAGACGCCGGACGATCAGTATCTGATCGCACTACAAACGACGGCGTTGCGGCTGCTGGGCGATGAGCGCTACGCGCAACTCTGCGACTACCGCAATCTCGTCCTGGCTCTACCCATCGAGCCGCCGCCACCCTGGCGGGATCTGGCGAGCTTCCTCACCGACCTGACGACCAGCCTCAACCGCCTGCACGATCCCAAAGGCCACGCCCTTCTCTTCCAGTCGCTGCGCCATGGCACAGAGACTACTCAGGATCTGACGCGCAACACCGATGCCGCGGTGCGTGGGCTCTTCCAGGCCTTCGCCGCACCGATAACACGCTATCTCGAGCACATCGGCCAGGGCGCGGACCCCCTGCACCGCCGCAACGGCGGCCGCTGGCAATTCAACGGCAGCTGGTCCGTGCGCCTTCGCAATCGCGGTTTCCACACGAGCCACGTGCACCCGCGCGGCTGGATCTCGTCCGCCTTTTACGTCGGGTTGCCGGACGTCATGGCTGAAGGCCGCACCGATGAGGGGATACTCAGCTTCGGCAGGCCGGGCATCCTGACGACTCCGGCGCTCGAGCCCGAGTACTCGGTCCGCCCGACGCCCGGCATGCTCGTGCTCTTTCCGTCGTATTTCTGGCACGGCACCGTTCCCTTTGAGAGTCCCCAGTCCCGTCTGACCGTCGCCTTCGACGCCGTGCCGGCGCGTTGACTGCTCATTTCTGCTGCGCGGCGAGAAAACGCATCACCATCCGCTCGATGCGCCACATCTCCGGCGGCTCCTCCTCCCTGCCCAGCGCGGCGAGCGTCCTGCGCAGATCACCGTTGAGATAGCCGTCGAGCACCGCGGGATGGATGTAGCACTTGCGGCAGATGGCCGGCGTGTTGCCCAGTCGCTTCGCGACCTGTCTGATGGCCGCGAGCTGCGCTTTCTTGGTCGGCGGGGCCTGATCCTGGGCCGCGAGCGCGAGGACCGCGAGGTTGGTCGCGGCCCAGGTGCGGAAATCCTTGGCAGTGATGTCGCACCCCGAGATTTCCCGCAGGTAGTCGTTGACGTCCGCCGAATCGATGCACTGCCGCTCCCCGCCCTCATCGATGTATTGGAAGAGCTCCGAGCCCGGCAGGTCGCGGCAGTTCTTCACCACCCGCGCGAGCTTGCGATCGCTCACCTGACTGACATGGCGGATGCCGTGCTTGGCGCGAAAGTCGAGCTCGATCCGGCCATGGCTGATCCGCACATGACGATTGCGCAGCGTGGTCAGTCCGAAGGTGTTGTTCTGCGCGGCGTACTCGGGATTGCCCACGCGCGCGAGCGTGTCTTCCATCAGGCGAACCACCGCGGCAAGGACCTTCTCGCGCGGCAGCTCCGGCAACCCGAGGTCCGCTGCGACGCGGCGCCGAATCGCCGGCAGCGCCTGACCGAACTCGCGCATGTGCTCGTACTTGGTCTCATCCCGGGTGCGCCGCCAGCGGGTGTGATAGCGATACTGCTTGCGCCGCCTGGCGTCCCGCCCGGTAGCCTGAAGGTGCCCATTCGCGAGCGGACAGATCCAGACGTCGGTCCATGCCGGCGGCACCGCGAGCGCCCTGATCCGCGTCAGCTCCGCGGCATCCCTGACCGCCTTGCCGTGGGTATCGCGATAGAAGAAGCGTCCCGCCGGGCCCTTGCGGCTGATGCCGGCCGCGTGGTCATTCACATAGCGCAGGCCGGCAGCCCGAGCGGCGGACACGTTTTCCGGCGATGGGACCGGGATATCCGGCTGCGACGACCTGCTGTCCATGAAACGTTCCGGCAACGCTGAAGCCGGGGGACGGCTTTCTTGTGCAGGTTCAACGTCGAACTGCAACGTTGGGTCCGCGGATGGACCCTCTCGCCGCCGCAAAGGACTCGGATTGTTCCGCCGGATGCCACCACGGGATAATGTGCCCGAGACCCCCGCCGTCACTGCCATGGATAACGACCCCCTCCTCAAACCCGCCACTGCCCGCAAGGTTTTCCGCTGGCAGATGGCCTTTCTCGCCGTGCTGCTCGCGGCCAGCGCGACCTCCAACGTCTTTACCGAGATCAGCGACTGGGGCCGTGGCGGCGGGCACCTCGCGGCGTGGGAGCCGATCACCTGGGAACTCTCGAGTGTCGTCTGCATCTGGCTGCTGGTACCGGTGATCGGCTGGTGGCTCCAGCAGTTCCCACTGGTCCACGGTGGCTGGCTGCGCAGCATTCCGGCGCACCTGCTGGCAACCTTGCCGTTCTCGCTGGTCCATGTCGCCGGCATGGTCGGGCTGCGCGATCTCGTCTACCTGTGGATGGGTGAGCATTATCGGTTCGGGGCCTGGTGGCCCAATTGGGTGTACGAGTATCGCAAGGACTTCGTCGCGTACTGGCTGCTCGTCGTCTGCATCGTTGCATTTCGGCTGTACGGCCTGTGGCAGGACTCTCGTGAGTCTCCCGCCGCGCCTCTCCCGCAAGAGCCGGCGGCAAACGATGCCGAAGCGAGTGAGTCCAGCGCCGACGATTCGCCGCTCGAGCGCCTCGTCGTACGCAAGCTGAACCGCGAATTCATCATCGCGGTCGCCGATGTCGACCGCGTTGAGGCGGACGGCAACTACGTCAATGTGTACGCCCAGGGCATCGCTTATCCCCGGCGCGAGTCGCTTGCGGCTCTGGAGAGGAAGCTCGATGGCCGGCGTTTCGTCCGGGTACACCGCGGGCATCTGGTCAACGTCGACCGCATTCGCGAAATCCAGCCCTGGGACCATGGCGACTACCGTCTCGTCCTGCACGACGGCACGTGCGTGAACCTCAGCCGCCGCTATCGCGAGCGCTTGCAGCACCTTCTGCGCTGAATTGGTCCCCGTCGGGCGGCCGCTTGCCCCTGGACAGCGCCGCTTGTCACCTCGCCTCTTGCCCGATGCGGCGGGCAGTCCCTAAGTTCGGTTCCTGATCGCGAAAAGACCGCGGGGAGTGACTGCCTCATGAGAAGAACTTCGTTCCTTCTGGCCGCCGCCGTAATGGTGACCCTGGCGCTTGCGGCCTGCTCCTCGCGAAGCGCAGTGACGCCCCGGGCGGCCGCGCTAAATCCGGCGGACGGAGACTGGCCAGCGTACGGTGGTGATCCGGGCGGAATGCGCTACTCGCCGCTGAGCCAGATCTCCCCAACGAACGTCGGCCGGCTGCAGGTTGCCTGGACATTCCGCACCGGCGAGCGGGGGAAAGGGGTCATGGACTGGCAGCGCTCGGCATTCGAGGCGACGCCCATCCTTTATCGGAGCACTCTCTACTTCACGACCCCGAGCACCAATGTGGTAGCAGTCGATGCGGCAACCGGAGCGCTTCGCTGGCGGCACGACAGCCGCAACGACGACGACCTGCACTACTCCGACGGTGTGTCTCGGGGCGTATCCCTCTGGGTTGACCCGAGCAAGCCTCCCGGTGCCGAATGCGCGGCCCGTATTTACGCCGCTACGCTCGATGGCAGGCTGCTCGCTCTGGATGCCATGACGGGCAAGCCCTGCGAGGATTTCGGCGAGCGCGGCGCGGTCGATCTCCTTCAGGGCGTCCGCTTTGCCGAGAAAGCGGGTACCGGTTGGCGGAACTATCTGCTCACCTCGCCACCGGCGATTCTGGACGGAAAGGTCATCATCGGCTCCTCGGTCGGCGACAACCGGGCGGTCGCCGTCGAGCTCGGCACGGTTCGGGCCTTCGATGCGGTAACCGGAGGGCTGCTCTGGAGCTGGGATCCCGTACCTCGCGATCCCTCCAATCCGGCGTACAAGGAATGGAGCGAGCGGGGTGCGCAGCTCACCGGCGCTGCCAACGCATGGGCACCTCTGTCAGTCGACATCGCTCGACATCTGGTCTTCGTACCCACCGGCTCCGCGAGTCCTGACTTCTTCGGCGGTGAGCGTCCTGGCGATGATCGCTGGGCGGACTCGGTCGTCGCACTCGATGCCGACACCGGCAAGCTCGTCTGGGGCCGCCAGCTCGTTCATCACGACCTGTGGGATTACGATGTGGCTTCGCAGCCGACGGTCGCTGAACTCAGTCACGATGGCAGGCAGGTGCCCGCGGTCATTCAGGCGACCAAGACGGGCTTCCTCTATACGCTCAACCGGGAAACCGGCGCGCCCATTTTCCCGATCGTGGAAAAGCCGGTGCCGCAGGATACGGTGCCCGGCGAGACACCGTCGCCCACTCAACCCTATCCGGTAGCCCCGCCGCCGCTGGTCCGCCAGCAACCCGTGACGGCCGCGGATGCCTGGGGGATCGCCTGGTTCGACACTCGCGCCTGCCGCAAACTCATCGCGGCCGATCGCTCGGAAGGCATCTTTGCGCCGCCATCCACCCGGGAGTCGATCCAATTTCCGGGGAATGCGGGCGGTGCCAACTGGGGCGGCATTGCCTTCGATCCGCAGCGGCAGCTCGCCGTCGTCAACACGATGAACGTTCCATTCCTCGTCGCCCTCGTCCCACGTCAGGAAGTCGATGCGGAAATGGCCGATCCCGCGTACCGCGGCTGGGAGTTTGGCCAGCAACGCGGGACTCCCTACGCCATGCGCCGCCGCACATTCATGTCCTCGCTCAGCATCCCGTGCGTGAAACCGCCGTGGGGGACGCTCACCGCCGTAGATATGGTGCATGGGACCATCAAGTGGCAGGTTCCGCTCGGCGACACGCCATTCATACATCTCAATCTCGGAATGCCCGGCCTGGGTGGTCCGATCGTGACCCGAAGCGGCCTCGCCTTCATCGCCGCGACGCTCGACGATGACTTCAGGGCCATCGACATCGAGACCGGCAAGGTCCTGTGGCAGGCCAGGTTGCCTGCCGGCGGCCAGGCCACGCCGATGACCTACAGCATCGGGGGCCGCCAGTATGTCGTGATCGCCGCCGGGGGATACAAAGACAGCAGCACGAGGGGTGATTACGTGATCGCCTATTCGTTGCCGCGGTGAGCGAGGCTCAGGCGAGAGACAATTCCACGTGCCGCCCGAGCACCGCCAACGCCGCTTCGATCTTGGGAAGCTTGGTCGGGTGATGGGGGTCGAGGATGCGACGCGCCTCTTTCTCGTCGAGCTGCATACGCCGCGCGAGTTCGGAATTGCTGATACCGGCCTCCCGCACGGCGAGGTACACGGCAGCTTTGAGCGCCATGGACGCAGGCACGCTCACAATCCGTTCCCCGCGTTTAGCTGATGACGGCGAAGGGATCTCACGTCCATCGTCAATTCGGCCGGCGATAGCCTCCTCGAGGCAATCCGCTGCCTCGGTAAGCGCGTCATCAATCGTCTCGCCCTGGGTAATCGCCTCAGGGAGATCTCGGAAGGTCACCACGTATCCACCATCGTCCTTGTCCGGCGTCAACCTCACCGCGTAGGTAAATAATCTCATAGGTCACCCCTCCGGATCCCGAGCTGCTTGCACATGGCATGCAGCGTTCCAGTTTTCAACTCGTCCTTCAAGTTACGCACTATTGTCATCCGACCGCCCAAATAGAGCGTGACGTGACTGCCTTTGCCGCGCTTTTCGTCCACCCGGCTGCCGAGGCCTCGTGCCTTCGCAAGGGCCTGCGCCTTGCGGATGAATTCGCTCCCTTTCACGGCGCCAAGTCTCGGACATTTCTGACCGAATTGCAAGGGGGCCTCGAGCCAGGGCTGCCAGCGCGCGCAGCCTCGCGCGCTCGAGGGCGGTCGTGTAGGCTTGCGGCATGGCAACACCCGCTGGCGCCGCATGGCAGTGGACGCAGACCCGGCGCATCGCGGCGCTGGGCGAGCCGCTGTTGGAGCTGCAACCGGCGGACCATGGCGCGGTGCGCCTCGCCTTCGGTGGCGACGTTGCCAACTCCATGATCTGCCTTTCCAGAATACTGGGTGTGGGCGCGAAGGAAATCTCCATCGTCACCGCACTGGGTGACAGCAGCTATTCCACCTGGCTGCGGCAACGGCTGACGCGGCAAGGAATTCAGGTCATCGAGCCGTCTCTCGCAGGCGAGCCCGGCATCTACGGATTGCCGCTGGATCCGGCCGGCGATCCCGGCTTCTCGTACTGGCGGGCGCAGTCGGCCGCACGCACCTTCCTGCAGTCCACCAGCCTTCGCCACCTCGAGGATCTTCTCGGCGATATACAGCTACTTCTCGTCACCGGGATCACCCTGGCCCTCTGTTCCGACACCAGCTTCGAGCACCTCTGCCGTTGGGTCGCCGGGCGCCGCGATGACTGCCGTGTTGTTTTCGATTGCAACTTCCGCAGGCGCCTGTGGGTCAGCAAGGCTCAGGCTCGGGAGAGGATCGGCAGGTTCGAGCAGTTGGCATCGGTGATCGCCACCGGTGGCGAGGACGAGAAGACTCTCTGGGGCGCCGCCGACACCGCGCAGATCATCGGGCGCGTCAGTGGTATGGCGGCCGAATACCTGATCCGCGGCGGTTCCGAGGGTTGCTGGGTCGGCTCCGCGCGGCAATGGCAGCACGTACCGGCCGAGCCGGTAAAGATCATCGGTGACACCGCGGGCGCGGGAGATTCGCATCTCGCCGGTTACATCGCGGCAAGAATCTCCGGGTACGGCCGAGTGGAAGCCGCGGCCTACGCGAACAGAGCGGCCGCGGTCATCGTCACCCAGCGCGGCTCGGTCCCCGGGGAAGGCGCAAAGTTCCCGTCACTATCGTTACGCTCACCATGATGTATTGGCCGACTGGATTGTTCATCGCCGCCGTCGTCGTCGTCACAGCAGTGGAGCTCTGGCTGGCAGCACGTCAGGTGGCCGCCGTCGCGGCGCACCGTGACCGCATACCGGAGCCTTTCGAAGGCAGGCTTTCCGCGGAGGATCACCGCAAAGCAGCGGACTACACGATCGCGAAATCCAGGCTCGGGATGGTGGGGGCCGTGATCGACGCGGCCGTCACACTGGCCCTCACCGTTGGCGGCGGCATCGCCGCCATCGACGCTCTCTGGCGCCATACGGGCTGGCGAGAGCCGTGGCTGGGGATCGCCGTCATTGGCACCGTTGCCGCCGTGGTAGGCATCATCGGACTGCCCCTGTCGCTGCTGCGCACCTTCCGGACCGAGGCTCGCTTCGGTTTCAACCGCACGACGCCCATGATCTTCCTGGCCGATCTCGGCAAGGGGATCGTGCTCGGCGTGCTGATCGGCGGACCGCTCGTTCTGGCGGTCCTGGTACTGATGGATCGCGCCGGCCGCTGGTGGTGGCTGGCGGCATTCGGCTGTTGGCTCGCGGTCACGCTGCTCATCACTTGGGCCTGGCCGGCCTTCATTGCGCCCCTTTTCAACAAGTTCTCGCCGCTCGCGGACGCTGAGCTCAAGGGCCGCATCGAGGCGCTCGTCGCCCGTTGCGGCTTTCGCTCCAACGGAGTCTTCGTCGTCGACGGCTCACGTCGGTCCGCCCATGGCAATGCCTACTTCACCGGCATCGGCCGGCAGAAGCGCATCGTATTCTTCGATACGCTGCTGCAGCAGCTCGCTGCGACCGAGATCGAGGCGGTGCTCGCGCACGAGCTCGGACACTTCCGCCTCCACCATGTCCGCCAGCGGCTGCTCGTATCCTTCGTCACCATGCTGATCGGCTTTGCGGTCCTCGGCTGGCTCACCGGCAAGCCGGACTTTTATCGGGCGCTCGGAGTGCCCGCTCCGTCAGCCCACGCCGCATTGATCCTCTTTGCGCTCGCGGTCCCGGTGGCGCTCTTCTTCACCACGCCTGTCAGCTCGCTCTGGTCACGCCGGCACGAGTTCGCCGCCGACCGCTTCGCCGCGCAACATGCCAGCGCGCAGGAGCTCGCCTCGGCACTCGTCAAGCTCTATCGCGACAACGCAAGCACGCTCACACCCGATCCGCTCTATACCGCCTTTTACTATTCGCATCCGCCGGCGCTCGAGCGCATTGTCCGGCTCACGGGCGCCTCGCCGTCCGCACCGTGACATGTCATATCCCGGTACCGACGACGATATCGAGCGCATTGCTCGCGGGCTGATCGACCGCACTTTGCCAAAATCCGGCTGGACGCACGCCGCGCACTTTGCGGCGGCGCCTTGGCTGCTGCGCCACCGCGGCGATGCCGCTCTTCACGCTATGCCACCGCTCATTCGCGCCTACAACGAGTCGACCGGCGTGGCCAATACCGACACGACCGGATATCACGAGACGATCACCCTGGCCTCGCTGCGGCTGGCGCGCTCCTGGCTCGCGGACCGGCCAGGCATGGCGCTGCATATTGCGCTGGCCGAACTGCTCGCCAGTCCCCACGGCCGCTCCGATTGGCCGCTTGCCTACTGGTCGCGGGAGCGGCTCTTCTCGGCGATCGCACGCCGGGCGTGGGTCGACCCGGATCTGCGGGCGTTCACTTACTGAGCGGCGCCCCGCGGGTCACCGCGATCGCGGCGGATACGGCGTGCCGTCTTTGTGCAGAAAGCCGCGGGCTCCCGCCCGGATCTCGAGATCGATGTCGGGATAATCGACACCATCGTTCTCTTGATTGCGGGAGCCGATCTCCAGCAACGCGACGTCACCGGCGCTGCGGTTCTGCAGCTGATGCCCGTTGGCTTCCCCGGCCTTGAACCCGGCGCAATCGCCCGCCCGCAGCACCTCCTCGCCAGCATCGGTGACGAGCACGACCTCGCCCTCGAGGATGTACACGAACTCGTCCTCCGCCGTATGCCAGTGGCGCTGGCTTGACCAAACGCCGGGTGGCAGACGCAACAGATTGACGCCGAACTGGGTCAGCCCGGCCGCGTCGCCGAGGCGGTGGCGCTGGCGCTGCCGGCATGGCTCATCGTAAGGCTCGGGATAGCCGCTGCCGAGCACCGCTTTGAGCGCCGAGATATCTATTTTCTTCATCTTCCGCCTCCGACAAAATGCGCAGGGTCGATCCCCGAAGTTTACATCTGCCGAGGTCCAGATCGATGAGCAGCTCCAGCGTCAGTTTTCTCTTCGACCTCGACGGTACTCTCGTGGACAGCGTTTATCAGCATGTGCAGGCCTGGCAGGAGGCGCTGCATACCGCCGGCATCGAGCTCTCGGTGTGGCGCATCCACCGCAAGGTAGGGATGAGCGGCGGACTCTTCACGGAGATGCTGCTGCGTGAGACACCCCTCGAGATCACGCCGGGTCTTCTCGATACCCTGCAGCGCCAACATGCGCAGGCCTACGCGCGGCTCGCCCGCTGGGTGCGGCCGCTGCCCGGCGCGATGGAGTTGCTGCGCTACCTGACCGAAGCCGATATCCCCTGGGCCATCGCGACCAGCGGCCGCATGGGCTCGGCGAAGTACAACCTCGATGCGTTGCGCGTCGATCCCGCGCAGGTGCCGGTAATCACCCGCGACGATGTCCGGCACGCCAAGCCCGATCCCGACCTCTTCCTCGCAGCGGCCGCGCGGCTCGGTGTCGACATCCAGTCAGCCGTCATCGTCGGCGACAGCATCTGGGATATGCTCGCTGCCCGGCGGGCACGCGGGCTCGGCGTCGGAGTTCTGTCGGGCGGTTACGGCCAGGACGAGCTCGAGCGCTCCGGCGCCGTGCGCGTGTACGAGGACCCCGCCGACCTTTTGCGGCACATAGACGAGATCGGCGGCCGCGCCTGACCCGGGAGAATCGACTTGCAACTCTATTTCAATCCCGCCTCCCCTTATGTCCGCAAAGTCAGCGTCACGGCGCACGAGCTCGGCCTCAGCGACAGGATCGAGCCGATCAGCATCGTTCTGTCGCCGGTGAGCCCGCACGAGAGGCTGCGCACCAGTAACCCGATAGGCAAGATCCCGGCGCTCATTCTCGACGACGGTACGGCTCTTTACGATTCGCCGGTGATCTGCGAATACCTGGATACTCTCGCCGGCGGCAATCGTATTTTTCCCAGCGCCGGTGCCGCGCGTTGGAAGGCACTGCGCCGTCAAGCCATCGCGGACGGCATCATGGATGCCGCCGTACTGACACGGTATGAGGACACGGTCCGCCCGAAGGAGTTGCGCTGGCAGAACTGGGCCGATGGCCAGCTCCTCAAGGTCCGCACCGCGCTCGATGCGCTGGAGCGGGAAGATCTCGCCGGCACTTTCGACATCGGGGCGCTGTCGATCGCCTGCGCACTGGGGTATCTTGATTTTCGCTATGCGAGCGAGGCTTGGCGCACCGGCAGACCACGGCTCGCAGCCTGGGCCGAGGTCATCGGCAAGCGGCCGTCGCTGGCGGCCACGGCACCGGCCGCTCCGTGAGGATTCAGGCCGCGGCGGCGCGGCCCGATATCTGCCGGCCATCCAGCTCCCGAATGAGCTCGACGAGCAGCTTCGCGAGCTCGCCGGCCATCACGGCGAAATCGAGGTCGAACTGCTCGGCCGGATCGATCTCGTCCTCGTCGCCACTCTCGCGGACGATCTCGAGGAACTCGACGCGCTTGATCTGCATCTTCTCGGTGAGAACGAAGGAGACCCTGCCGTTCCACGTCAGCCCGAGCTGCGTCGGGCGCTTGCCGGCCGCTACATAGTCGCGAACTTCCTTGCCATCGAGCGGATGCCGCCGATAGCGCACGAAGGATTTGGCGGGCTCTCCCGAAACCAGCTCGAGATCCTGCTCGATGGAGAACGCTCCCGACGCGTCGGACTGCATCAGCCACGCTGTCATGCACGCGCTCGGCGACCGCTCCGTATCGACCTTCTGCACAGCGAGACTGCCCAGCGTGTCACGCAGCGTCTCAACGAGCTCCTCGGCTCTACGATCGCTGGCAGAGTCAACCACCAGCCAACCGCCGCGTGGATCGATCCAGGCGCGAGTGATTCGCCGCCTGCTCAGTGCGCGGGCGCGCAGCTCTTCCAACACCTGCATCTTCAGCGCGCGCATCTGCCGGCGCCCGACCGGGAAGCCCTGAGTGTCGGCCTGCACGCGCGCGCGCTGCTGCGCTTCCTGCCGCACGATCGAGGCGGGCAGGAGCTTCTGATCGACGCCGAGCGCGAGCAAGTGATGCTCGCCGAGCGTATGCAGAAGACGGTCGCCGGTAGCCGCCGGCACCCAGCCCATGCTCCGCATCTCGAACGGACTGCAAGGCTGCAGCGGACGGCGCACCAGTGCCTCCTCGAGGCCGGCCGCGGACCAGCTCCATTCACCGGGCAGACGATAGACGGTCAGATTCTTGAACCACATGGCGAGCGATTGAATCCTTGCGCGAAGTCCTGCGCGCCGCGCGTGAAAAGTCGCGGAGTATAGCGGCGAGCCCTGGCGGTCGCGAATCGCTAATTGCCCGCCGGCACGCTCATCACCGACTGCAGAGCATCATGGGACACTGAGTCCGCAAAGCCATCGAAGCGGCCTTGCTCCGCCAGGATTTTTGCCGCCCGCATGAATCCGCTCCACGCAGCGCCCGCGAGTGCGCCACCCACGCTGATGCGGCGCACGCCGAGCGCAGCGATCTCCGCCACCGGAAGCGCGCCCGCGGAACCCACGAGAAGATTGACGGGCTTCGGCGCGACGCCCGCGACCACGCGGCGAATGTGCTCGGGCGAGCGGATACCCGGCGCGTAAAGGCAATCGGCGCCCGCGCCGGCATAAGCTTGCAGCCGTGCGATGGTCTCGTCGATATCCGGCCGCCCCCATAGGAAGCATTCCGCGCGCCCCACCAACAAGGTATCGCCTCCGGCCCCATCGATTGCTTTGCGCGCCGCGCGAATTCGCGCGACTGCGTCGTCGATATCGTAGAGCGGCCTGGCGGCATCACCGGTCGAATCCTCGATAGAAAGTCCCGCCACACCCGTCTCGATGGCCAGGCGCACGCTTTGCGCGACGCCATCGGGATCACGCGCGTAGCCACTCTCGAAATCGGCATTGATCGGCACATCCGTCGCCGCGACCAGCGCCTCTAGATGTGCCAGAACCGCATCGCGCGCCATGCCGCCGTCGGCAAATCCCATCGACCAGGCAAATCCCGAGCTGGTCGTCGCCAGCGCCTTGAAACCCAGGGTCTGCAGGTAGCGTGCGCTGCCGACGTCCCAGGGATTCGGTATGACGAAGCAGCCGCTGCGATGCAGCTCGTGGAACCGGCGGCGCTTATCGGCGGCACTCGCGGGGCTGGCGGACATGGCGTCGTCTCCAGGTGGCGTGGCGGGCGGTCATGATACTCCCGAGGGAGGCGAAGCTTCCTCACCTGTCGTAACCTACGCGGCCTCGATCAGCGGCCGGGCTTCCGGCCAGGGGTTCTGACAGACGTGAGCGCGCGAGCCTGGTTGGCCTTCGCAGGCCTCGGAATCACCTGGGGCCTGCCGTATTTCTTCATCAAGATCGCGGTCCAGGAGATCTCCCCGTTCGATGTGGCCTGGGGGCGGATCACCCTCGCGGCGCTCATCCTGCTGCCGATCGCGTGGCACCGCGGCGCGCTGCGCGCGCTCGCCACTCACAAGGCCGCGGTCCTCGCCTTCGCGCTGGTGGAATTCACCATACCCTTCTGCCTGATCTCAATGGGTGAGCGTTGGATTCCGTCCGCGGTCACCGCGATCCTCATTGCGACAGTGCCGCTCATCATCGCTCTCATTTCCCGCTTCTTCGGCGTCCATGAGCGGCTCGGGACCACGCGTCTGGTCGGCCTCCTGGTCGGTCTCGCGGGCGTCGTGGCACTGGTCGGATTGGGCACTCTTTCGGGAACGCTGGCATGGGCCGGGGTCGGCTGTGTCGTGATCTCGACCGTTTGCTACGCGACCGGGGCGCTCACCATCCAGCGGTACCTGCACGCCATCGATTCGATTGGCCCCATCGCCGGCAGTCTTGCGATCTCGAGCCTGCTGCTGCTCGTTCCGGCCATGCTCTCCCTGCCGCAGCGCATGCCGAGCGCCCTGGCACTATCGTCCGTCGCGATACTGGGCCTGGTCTGCACCGCGCTTTCCATGCTGATGATGTTCTATCTGGTGAAGAATGCCGGCGCGTCGCGGGCGGCGATCATCACCTACATCAATCCTGCCGTCGCCACGCTCCTCGGAATGGCGCTGCTCGATGAGCGCCTGGGCACGTGGGGAGTGATCGGGTTCGGCCTCATCCTCCTCGGTTCCTGGCTCGCCACGCGCGGCAGCGCGGCTGCCAGCGAGGCCGCGGCAGCCGAGGCTTAGCCCTGCGTCCCCGGCAACATGTTGAAATTGTAGCTCAAAACCCCGCGACCCTGGCCGACCGTGCGCCATCGGCGCGGGCGAGGATCTGTGCGAACTCGCGCGTGGGCACGGCGGCGCTGTGCAGAAAGCCCTGCGAATGGCTGCAACGCAGTCCCCGCAGCGCCGCGAGTTGCGCCGCGGTCTCGACGCCCTCCGCCACGGTGATGAGATCGAAGGCCGAGGCCAGCTCGACGATGCTCGCCACCAGCGTCACGCTGGCGGCATCCTCCGGCAGCCCGCGCACGAACGAGCGATCGATCTTCAACACGTCGACGGGCAGCTTCGACAGCAGGCCGAGGGAGGAGTAGCCCGTGCCGAAATCATCGAGAGCGACGCGGATGCCGGCCTTGCGCAGCTCGCGCAGCTTCTCGCTCGTACCCTCGAGGTCCTGCAGCAGCGTCGTCTCGGTGATCTCGATGTCCAGCCCGAAACCCGCGAACGGGGCGAGCCGCTCGGCCAACCCCAACAGGCCGTGCAGGAACTCCCGCTGCTTGAGCTGCTGCGCTGACACGTTGACGCCGACACGCATCGGCCCGCAGCCCGCCTGACGCCAGCTCTCCAGATCCTCCACCGCCTTGAGGAGCGCCCAGTTGCCCAGCGGCACGATCATGCCCGTGGACTCGAGAACCGTCAGGAACCGACCGGGCAGCACCAGGCCGAGACTGGGGTCGCGCCAGCGCAGCAGAGCCTCCGCGGCGTCGATCCGACCGGTGTCCAGATCGATCTGCGGTTGATAGTGCAGCACGAACTGCTGCTCCTCGAGCGCCGTCCGCAGCCTGTGCTCGAGCACCACTCGCCGCACCGTCTCGCGGCTCATCTCCGGCCGATAGTCGAGGTAATGCTCGCCCGTCTCCTTGGCGCGCTTCAGCGCCGCTTCCGCGCGCTGCACCAGGATCGCCGCGCTCGCGACTTCGAGCGAATGCTCCGCCGCGCCGCAGCTCACCGACAGCCGGATCTGCCGGCCCTCGAGCTCGAACGGCTGTTCGAGCAGAGCCGCATCGAGCGCGAGCTGCGGAGTCTCGGTGACTGGATCCGCCAGCCGCTCGAGCAGCACGAACGTGCCCGCACCCAGGTAGCCGATGCGCTCGTCGCCGCCGGCGTGTCGCTTCAGGCGCTCGACCAGCTTCTGCAGGAGCAGATCGCCGACGCGTTGCCCGTAAAGAGTGTTGATACTGCCGAGCCCCCGTACGTCGAAGGCGATGACCGCGGCACGCACCGCCGCCGCATCGCCCGGCGACCGCAGCTGTTTGTCGAGCCGCTCGCAGAAGAGCGCTCTTTTGGCCAGCCCGGTGAGTGGATCGAAGCTGGCGAGATATTGCGCGGCATCGGCGTTCTCGAGCGAATGCAGGGCGAAAGACAGGCTCGCCGCGATGTTCTCCAACAGTTGCGGCAGCTCGCCGTCCTCGGCAGGGATGGCCTCTCGCGCGGTCAGCGTCAACACGGCGATGCGCTTTTCTGCGACGATCAGCGGCAGCGCAATCAGGGAGCGGATGCCGCGTGCGAGCAGCCGCTCGCGTCCGGCGACCGGTCCGCCGTCGCTGGCGATATCCCTGCATACCATCACGCTTCCGGTGCGCAGTGCGCGGCCCGAGAGGCTGGGGTCGGGGCCGGTGCCGTCACCGATTTTGAGCCGTTGCAACGTCTCACTGTCGCGCACCTCCGCCCCGGCGCGGTATTTCAGCCACGCCCAGCGGCCGGTGCCGTCAACGACCCACACTACCGCGCCGAAGAAACCACCGAGTTCGGCCGAGAGCCGACACGCCTCCTGCAGCAGCTCATCGCGGTTGCGGGTGCGGATCACCGCGGAGTTGATCGCGCTGTGCACGCCTACGATCCGCGCCAGACGCTGCAGCTGCTGGCGTTGCCGCTGCAGCTCCGCACGTGCCCGCAGTGCATTCAGGCCGAAAGCCAGGTCGGCCGCGAGCTCCGTGAGGAGCGCCAGCTCGGCCCGATCGAACGCATCGGGGCGGCCGGCATAGATGCAAAGAGCGCCGGTGCACTGCCCCTCTAGGAGGAGCGGCAGGGCCACTGAGGAGCCGTACCCTTGGCGATGCGCCGCCTCGCGCCAAGGTGAGAAGTCGGGATCGGTATCGATGTGCCGGCAGATCTGCGCCCTGCGCTCGCGGATGGCGCGGCCCGTGGGTCCGTGACCCGTCTCGTCGTCGCTCCAGCTGACTCGCAGCCGCTCGAGATAACCGCTGTCGTGACCGGCCCGCGCCACGACGCGTACGCCACACTCCGGTTCCGCGTCGGCAAAGCCGAACCAGGCGAGGCGGTAGCCCCCCGGACCGACGAGGATCCGGCAGATTTCGGTGAGCAGTTGCGATTCGTCCTGCGCGTGCGCCAGTGAGCGCTTGCAGTCGATCAACAGCCTCAGCTCGCGATTGACCTTGGCGAGCGCGGCCTCGGGGCATATCGTGTCAGGCAGGAGCGCGCGGGGCAAAGGCGCTCCGGAGTCCGCCTGGGTCTCCCTTCCCGGACTCGCGAAGCCCTCTTCCGCCGCACTTACCATCGTTGCGCACAGCCCCCGCAATGTGTCGCGAGCCTACTACAGACTCGGGCGAGCATGCGCAGCACCGCCGCGAGTGCGCGCCCGTTCGCGGGACGGCGGGCGGCACGGAGCCATCAATCCGTGACTCAGTTCACACTGACATCGTCAGCGACCCGCGCGCAACGCCAGCATGCTGTGCGGCTCGATCCGCAGCTCATATCCGTACTGCTGCCGGGCGGCCGTCGCCGAGGGCGGCGCGAGGAAGCTCGGAAGTGAGGGCACAGGGTCCCCGTCCGCACCTGTTCCGGTCGTCAGGTTGGTCAGATGCGAGAAGCTGCCGATGACTCGAACGGCAACCGGGTGATCGAGATAGGACTCCACCACGAAAGCGCCGTTGCCGTACTCGAACAGGCCGACCTGCGACGGTCCCTCGAGCCTGACGGGCAGATCCGCTGCCAGGTAGCGGCGCAGCGCGTTCAGCACCGGAGCCGGCAGCGAATAGAGGCCGTTCATCTCTTCCGGCACGGCGAGGACATACAGCTCACCCTTGCCATAGTGATCCATCAGCAGCAGTGGCACCCCGGCCTCATCCGAGATCCCGCGCAGCACCGCCCACTCCTCGTTGGTGTAGAAGTGGATGAGCGGGAAGAGAATCGGCTTCGAACGACCGAGCACCGTCCCCGCGCCAAAACCGAATCCCTCCACATATTCGGTTGTCGCCGCCACCTCGTGAGTGACGCGCATGTCGGTGACCTGGTCGAAGCCCTTGTCCTGGATTGCGCGCAGGAGCCCCGAGGTGATGATGACATTGCCGCCACGGCGCAGATGCTGCTCGATCTCCGCGCCGATGTTGGAATCCGCGGCTGCCGCCTGCGTCAGGAAGACCGTGCTGGCGTGCGGCCACCGGGGGTACATCTCAACCGGAACGCCGACCATTCCCGCGGTCTCCGGCAGGAAGTCCTCGCCCGTCGCATCGTAGGGCCGATAGGTCGCGAGGCCCACCGGCTGGCCGAGTGAGCCGGCGACAGCATCCACTTTGCGCAGCGCATACTCGACCGCGTCCGCAACCAGCGGATAGCTCGCACCGGGCGCACCGGCAAAGCTGCCGCAGCACTGGCGCGCCATGTCGAAGTAGTTGAAGGTCGTCGGCAGCCGCTCCCAGGCGTCACGGTTGCGCGGATCAGCGATGGTCAGCAGGTCCGTGTACTGGAAGAGGTTGATTGCGGGCGCCTTGGCGAGGATCGTATCCCAGAGCTGGCCCGCGTAGCGGTCGAGGTACTGCATCGCGATGGGATCGACCCAGCCGCCGCCGTTGCGCCCGGGAGCGATGTTGGCGAAGTAGCGGAAGATCTCGTAGCTCTCGTAGGGACGCAATTGCTGGTCGGTGGTGGTGGCATACCGCGTCTCATCGCCCGCCCAGATCTCCGGGAAGATCCGCGGCTCATTCTTCAGGTCGAAGCCCATTTCCTGGAAGGAAGGATAGAAGTTCGGGAACTTGATGATGACCTTGACGTTGGCGTTCGCGGCCTTGGCGGGCGCGAGGATGAGATCGCGCGAGACCTCGTCCATGGTTTGCATGCGAAATTGCGCCCAGCTCCGCTTGCCTTTGGCGGCAATGTCGGAATCGCTCTTGGTGTTGAAGAAGTAGAGGTCGTCGAGCACGAAGGTATCGAAGTGCCGCGCCAGCAGAGCTGACATGCGGCTTGCCAGCTTGCGATCCGCGGGCACCGTATAGTCGAGGGTCTGGAACTGCGCACTGCGTCCGGCATTCAGCATCGCCATGCCGCCGGCAACGGCAACACCCTGGGAAACGAAGAACTGCTTCACCTGCGCGATGGCCGCATCGTCGGCGCTGACCCCGGAGCGATAATCCTCGATAAATACCTGGTCAACATGCAGCCGGCCGCTGATCGTGCGCCAGCTAGAGCGCATCCAGGCCGGATCCCCGGCCATGCGCTTCACCGCCTGCACCGGTATGTAGACCGTCACCTTGAAGCTGTGGAACGGCGGCGGTGCGGCCTGGCAAGGCCGCGAGGTGCCCGTCACTGCAGCGAGGATGAGGAGCGCAGCGGCGATCAGCCACTGTCTGCGTAGCATCATTCTTCTCTCCACGGGCTGCCCGATTGCGGTCACATCAGATAAGGTAGCGCTACCACCATACACCGGCAGGTGTCTCGAGTCGATCTCGGGCGCGGGATCAGCGCAGCGGCACGCCGACCAGCGCCGGCAACTCGGCGAGATTCTCCAGCGCGGCGCGGCAGGGAATCGCCGTCACCGGCCCGCGGCGGTAACCATGTTTCATCAGCACGAACGGCACGGCCGCCGCCTGTGCCGTTGCCGCATCGACCTCGCTGTCGCCTATCAGGAGCGCGCTATCCGGCCCGACAGCGAACGCCTCCAGCAGGGTGAGCAACATTCGCGGATCGGGCTTGCGGAAAGGCAGTGAGTCGCCGCCGACCACGCGCGCAAAGTATTCGGCGAGCCCGAGGCTGGCGAGAATATCGGCCGTGATGCGCGCCGGCTTGTTGGTGCATACCGCTAGCGGGATGCCGGCTGACCGCAGCGCCTGCAGCGCCTGAGCCGCCCCCGGGAAAACGGTGGTCAGAGAGGTCGCACTGGACTCGTAATGCCGCATGAACCTGTGCTGGGCTTCGTCGGGGTCGGCCAACTCGCATTCCCTCGCCGCCAGCGCGCGCCCGACCAGCATCGCGACGCCATCCCCCACCATCCGCCGCACCTCGCCGACCGGAAGGGGCTCGCGGCCGAAGTCCGCCAGCATGCTGTTGATGGCCACCGCCAAGTCCGGCGCACTGTCGATCAGTGTGCCATCGAGGTCGAATACGATGAGCGTGGGCGGCATATGCACCTTACTCTACCATCCCCTCGCTGCCACCCATGACCGCAGGCAGCCCCGCCGGACGGCTGTCGGCTACACTGCCCGGATGTTTCCCTCGCTACTCAATGCCCGCGATCTCGGCGGCTATCCGACCACGGACGGCGCCGTCACCAGGCGCCGATCGCTGCTGCGCGCCGACGACCTCGCGCAACTCTCACCCGAAGGGCTCGAGGCCCTGGCCGACTACTGCATCGAGACGGTGCTCGACCTGCGCTGGCCGGAGGAGATCGCCACGGCGCCCAGCCCGGTGGCACGGCTGCTGCCCCGCGTGCGCTATGTATCGGTCTCGCTGCTTGCCGACACGCCGGCGGACTGGGGCGCGCTCGGGGGTCATTGCGCCAAGGAGCAGTGGAAGTGCACCGTCCTCGAGCGCTTGCAGCCGCGGCTCAAGCAGGCGTTAACCGCAGTCGCGGCGGCGGGCCCCGGCCCGCTCCTTTTCCACTGCGTGGCGGGCAAGGACCGCACCGGAGTCATTGCCGCGCTCATGCTCACCCTTGCGCAGGTCGTTCCGGCGGCGATCGCTGCCGACTATGCGGCGAGCACGGACAATCTGCGGGACGCGTACCTGAGTCGATACCCCGACGGAGATCCCGCGGCGATCATCGAGGCAGTGCGCTGCCCGGAGTCGGCCGTGCACAACATGCTGGCGTACCTGGACCGCTCTGGCGGCATAGCCGCCTATCTCGGCGGCATTGGGCTCAGTGCCACCGAGATCGCGCGTCTGCGCGCCCGATTGCGCTAGCTCGGGCGGCTATTGCTGCTGTGGCGCGAAATCCACGCGCGTCGTCGCCTGCGGTACGCCCGGCAGGTCAGTAGTGATGACCAGGTTGACGTGCGTGGTCTGCGCCTTCGTTGCAAGCGTCACGGCAGTGGGCGTGCCGCAGGAAGCGTCGATCGGCAAGGTGCTCACCACGCTGACGGCCTGGGCCGCCTTCACGTCCGCCGGGTCCTGACTCACAGGCTGCACTTGCGCGCCGGTGATATGCGCGTCCGGGGCAGTGATGATGTTGTACTGCACCGCCCCCTGCCAGGCGTGCGTCTTCTTGTCCGGCGTTCCGGAGGTGTCGACGTTCGCCTGCTGGGTGAGCGGTGGCGGCGTGAGCTGAATCTCCCGCGGCTGTGGCGGGAAGAGCTGGTGCTTGGTTACCACACCCTGCACCCGCCAGACCGCGAGGTACTGCAGCGGAAAGGTCTGCTTGCACTTGACGGGATACATCGTCCCGTAAGTCCCGTTGGGGCCGGCCGACAGCGGCACCTGCTGGCCATCGCCGGTGAGCACAAACACATATACCGGCGTGCTCACCAGGGCGCCGCTCGTCACCTTGACCGTGAGCGGGTACATGCCGATGTCCTGGTTGGCCGTGAACGTGCCCGGAGTCTGGTCCTGCACCTGTACATCACAGCCGGCCAGAGCCAGTGCCATCAGCGCCAGACAGGAAAAGCCAATGATTCGCCGCATGTCGCCCCCCATTTCGTTGTCGCTACCGAGCCCACACGGAACAGCGGTGGGAGTTTGACAAACTCGGGGCGGCCGTGGCAAGGGCGGGCTGTTCCATTAGCGGGCAAAATGAAGACGGGGGTCCGCCTGGCGGCGGTCCCCCGTCTGTACTGCGTGCGGCGCTTACTTCTTCTTGCGGGCGCCGGCTCTCTTGGCGGCCCGGAAGGAAATTCCAGCCCGCATGGCCTTCTGCTGAACGGCCGCCGCGGTACGCCCGAGCTTCTTCGCCACTTCGCTGGTCGGGGTTCCCGCTTTCGCGAGCGACTTCAGGGTCTTCAGCTCACTGGCGCTCCAGGACGCGCCGTCGTTCGGGGGACGTTTCGCCATTACTCGATACTCCAAAAAAACACCCAACTGTAGGGTCGGGCCGAATCATACACGCTTTTGCGTAAAAAGGCGCGCCCAACATCATCGCCTGCGACGAATCGACATGTTGTAGGGTCGGGTCAGTTGGAGAGGGGGGAGATTGAGCCAGCGCTTCGGCTCGAGTCTTGCGCCGCCGTTTGCCCGGACCGCACCGGCAGTCGGAGGTTTGACCGGTTCGCCCGCAGTAACTTTTGCAACACTCCAGCCCTGGCGGCCCGCTGTCGCGCGGACGACCGCCCGAGGACGGCGCCCTGACGGGCGCAATCGCTTACAGTTCGCTGAGGGTGATGCCGACAAAACCCTGACCTGGGGTATCCGGCGGCGGGTGAGCAGGCGCCGCGCGGACAACGCTGTCGCCGAATGGCGTCAGCTGAAAACACTTCCGGCCTCCGACCTTCAGATGATGCTCACCGGTCGGCCTGCCCCCCTCCCGCCGTCAGTAACGATATTGATCAGACTTGTAGGGACCGGCTTCGTCGACACCGATGTAGCGGGACTGCGCCTCGGTGAGGGTCGTGAGCTCGGCGTCGAACTTCGTGAGCTGCAGCCGGGCGACCTTCTCGTCCAGTTGCTTCGGCAATACATACACGCCGACGGGATATTTGCCCGGGTTGCCGTAAAGCTCGATCTGCGCCAGGGTCTGGTTGGCGAAACTCGAGCTCATCACATAGCTCGGATGACCGGTTGCACAGCCGAGGTTCACCAGCCGCCCCTCGGCGAGCAGGATGATCCGGCGGCCGTCGGCGAAGATGACGTGATCGACCTGCGGCTTGATGTTCTCCCAGGTGTAGCGCTTCAGGCTCGCGACGTCGATCTCGTTGTCGAAGTGGCCGATGTTGCACACGATCGCGTTGTTCTTCATGCGGTGCATATGCGCATGGGTGATGACGTGGAAATTGCCCGTGGCCGTCACGAACATGTCGGCCTTGTCAGCCGCGTAGTCCATGGTCACCACGCGGTAACCCTCCATCGCCGCCTGCAGCGCGCAGATCGGGTCGATCTCGGTCACCCAGACCTGGGCGGAAAGCGCGCTCAGGGCCTGTGCGCAGCCCTTGCCCACGTCCCCGTAGCCGCACACCACCGCGATCTTGCCCGCCACCATCACGTCGGTGGCGCGCTTGATGCCGTCGACGAGCGACTCGCGGCAGCCATAGAGATTGTCGAACTTGCTCTTGGTGACCGAGTCGTTGACGTTGATCGCGGGGAAGGCGAGGCTGCCCTCCTTGGCCATCTGGTACAGGCGCTTGACGCCGGTGGTCGTCTCTTCGGTCACCCCCTTGATATGGCCGATGCGCGTCGAGTACCACTTGGGATCAGCTTTGAGCTTGGCCCGGATGGCCGCGTAGAGCGCCTCCTCCTCCTCGCTCGTGGGCTTGGCGATCGCCGCCGGATCGCTCTCCGCCCGGACGCCGAGATGCATAAGCAGCGTCGCATCGCCGCCGTCGTCGAGAATCATGTTGGTGTAGCCACCGTCCGGCCACTCGAAGATACGGTGCGTGTAGTCCCAGTAGTCGGTCAGCGATTCGCCCTTCCAGGCGAAGACCGGCGTGCCGGCAGCGGCGATCGCCGCGGCCGCGTGGTCCTGAGTCGAGAAGATATTGCAGGATGCCCAGCGTACGCGCGCCCCCAACGCCTGCAGCGTCTCGATGAGCACGGCGGTCTGGATGGTCATGTGCAGGGAGCCGGTGATACGCGCGCCGGCCAGCGGCTGCGACGCGGCATACTCGTCGCGAATGGCCATCAGGCCGGGCATCTCCGTCTCGGCGATGAGAATTTCCTTGCGGCCCCAGTCGGCGAGAGCGAGGTCTGCGACCTTGCTGTCTGCCTTGGAACCACCAGGGGTGGCGGTGGACTTGAGTGTGGCGTTCATGGTCTGGTACTCCAATGACTTGAGTGAGCGCCGTGTGAATGCACGCGCCTCTGAGCCTGGCAGTGGGTGGCGGCACGGATGACCCGTGCGTCCAGTCCAGCTGTCGCAACGCTCCTCAGAGACGCCGGTACCGCTGCAAAACTGCAGCGGTACCGGCCGGTGATCAGGCCGCCTTGGCGCCTTTTGCCTCGGCGGTGAGCGCAGCCGCGCGGTCGGTACGCTCCCAGGTGAACTCCGGCTCCGTGCGGCCGAAGTGGCCGTAGGAGGCGGTCTTCTGATAGATCGGGCGCGCCAGATCGAGCATTTCGCGCAGCCCGAATGGCGTCAGGTCGAAGTTCTTGCGCACGATCTGCGTCAGCTGCTCGCGGGACAGGCGGCTCGTGCCGAAGGCCTCCACCATGATGGAGGTCGGCTCGGCGACGCCGATGGCATACGAGAGCTGCACTTCACAGCGCTCCGCGAGACCCGCCGCGACGATGTTCTTCGCCACATAGCGCGCGGCGTAAGCCGCGGACCGATCCACCTTGGAGGGGTCCTTGCCGGAGAAGGCTCCGCCGCCGTGCCGCGCGTAGCCGCCGTAGGTGTCGACGATGATCTTGCGGCCTGTCAGGCCGCAATCACCGACCGGGCCGCCGACGACGAAGCGTCCGGTCGGGTTGATATGGTACTTGGTGCGCTTGTCGACCCATTTGGCGGGCAGAACAGGCTTCAGGATCTCCTCCATCACCGCCTCGCGCAGGACTTTGGTCGACACGTCGGGGCTATGCTGGGTCGAGAGCACCACCGCCTCGATACCCACCGGACGATCGTCCTCGTACCGCAGGGTGACCTGACTCTTGGCGTCCGGGCGCAGCCAGGAAAGCTTGCCCGACTTGCGCACTTGGGCCTGGCGCTTGACCAGGCGGTGAGCCAGCGTGATGGGCGCCGGCATGAGCACGTCGGTTTCGTTGGTGGCGTAGCCGAACATCAGGCCCTGGTCGCCGGCGCCCTGCTTGCGTTCGTCCTTGCGGTCCACGCCCTGCGCGATATCCGGGGACTGCTTGCCGATTATGTTGAGTACTCCGCAGCTCGCGCCGTCGAAGCCCATCTCGGAGGAGTCGTAACCGATGTCGAGCACCGTCTTGCGGACGAGCGCCTCGACGTCAACCCAGGCGGTTGTCGTCACTTCGCCAGCCACGATGACCACACCAGTCTTGACCAGCGTCTCACAGGCCACTCGACCGCGGAGGTCCTCCTTCAGGATGGCATCCAGCACGGCGTCCGAGATTTGATCGGCCACCTTATCGGGGTGCCCTTCGGAGACCGATTCGGAGGTAAAGAGGTAGTCGTTGGCCATTTACTCGTTTCCTGGTTGGATTGGTTTTACGTGCGGGCGGACAGCGCGGCCTTGGCGGCGGCGGCATCACCGAAGCTTTCGGCCAGGCGCTGCTCGAGCTGCGCGAGCGTCGCACGGTGGTTCTGGGTGCCGCGCGATTCGATTTTAAGCGCGCCCATGACCGCCGCTATCCGGCCGGTGGTCTCATAGTCGAGGTTGTGCAGGAAGCCGTGCAGCAGGCCAGCGCGGTAGGCGTCGCCGCAACCCGTGGGATCGACCACGGCGGCGGCTTGCGCGCAGGGAATATCGATCTGCCCGTCCTGTGTGTAGATGATCGACCCCTTGTGCCCGCGCGTGACAATGAGCGCTTTCACGCGCTGCGTCAGGTCTCGCACGGTCCAGCCCGTCTTTTGCTGCAGCAGCTGCCACTCGTAGTCGTTGACCGCCACCCAGTCCGCCTGCTCGACGAAGCGATCGAGATCCGCCGCGTCGAACATCGGCAATCCCTGCCCGGGGTCGAAGATGAAAGGAATGCCCAGGCTGGAGAACTGTTCCGCATGCTCGACCATGCCCTGACGCCCGTCTGGAGCCAAGATCCCGATACCGATGTCACCCGCCTGGGTCACCTTATTCACGTGTGAATGCTGCATGGCACCCGGGTGAAAGGCGGTGATCTGGTTATCGTCGCCGTCGGTCGTGATGAAGGCCTGCGCGGTCAGCTCCGAATCGACCACCCTGATGTGCTCGAGCGGCAGCCCATTGCGCTGCATCCACTCCCGATAGGAGGCGAAGTCCCGTCCCACGGTGGCCATTGGGACGGCCGGATCGCCGAGCAGACGCGCGTTGTAGGCGATGTTGCCGGCGCAGCCGCCGAATTCCCGCCGCAGCTGCGGCACGAGGAACGACACATTGAGGATGTGGAGCTGTTCCGGGAGTATGTGCTCGCGGAAACGGCCCTCGAACAGCATTATGGTGTCGAAAGCCGCCGATCCGCAGATCAGCGCCTTGCGCGGCCGGTCAGTCATGGGGTCCGGGCGGTTTTGAGAAGGGGTCGCATGGAGACCCCAATAATATCAGGACGGCGGGGCCGACGCCGGGGCCGGCTCGGCAGCGGCAAGCAACCGCACCCCGCGCAACGCCAGGTCGGTGAGGCCCGCGCCCTGCCGCTGGTCGCAATAAGTAATAATCTGGCGCCGCATACGCGGCTCCCAGTAGCGTCTGAGATGGCCCGCGACGTCCTTCGCGGCCTGGTCCGTATCCGGTTCCGAGGCGAAGTAGGCGCTGATCTCGTTGACCATTTTGATGAGAAGGTCGATGTTCATTGCGATTCCAGGCGCCACGGATGGGCATACACGACGTGCTGGTGCTCGCGGGCAAACGCCACCAGGGTAAGCCCGGCGCGCTCCGCGAGACGCACCGCGAAGGCGGTAGGCGCGGAGAAAGCCGCGACAAAAGCCACGCCCACCGCCGCGCTCTTCTGCACCATCTCGAAGCTGGCTCTACTGGTGAGGAGGATGGCGCCGCTCGCCGGATCCAGCCCGGAGCGCACCAGGGCGCCGATCGTCTTGTCGAGGGCGTTGTGGCGACCAACATCCTCCCGTACCACCTGAATCCCCTTCCCCGGCACGACCCAGGCCGCCGCGTGCACGCTGCCGGTGCGGGCATTGAGCGGCTGCAGGCCGGCCAACTGCGTGATGGCTTCATGGAGCTCAGTCGCGCTCAACCGCGGCCCGGGTCCGACCGGCTTCACGGCGCGAACCGCCTGCTCGACGGTTTCCTGGCCGCAGAGCCCGCAGCCACTGCGTCCTGTCAGATTGCGCCGGCGATCGAGCAGCGCGGAGAAGCGCTCCCAGGCGACCGAAATTCTGACCTCGGCGGACTCCTCCCCACGAACCACCTCGACGCCGCGGATCTCTTCCGCGTGCGCCACCAGACCCTCGCTCAGCGTGAAACCGACCGCGTAGTCCTCGAGGTCCGCCGGTGTAGCCAGCATTACAACGTGCGGCACGCCGTGATAGACCAATGCGACCGGCATCTCCTCCGCGACGAGGTCGCGCTCCCGCGTCAGCGTACCGCGACGCCAGCGCTCGACGTCGATCTCCACGCTTTCGCGACCGACGGGTTCGCCAACACCTGGCGGCGGAGTCGCGGTTTCCGCGATCGACACGCGCGCTCTGCCTCGGCGCGCCGGCTCAGGCCGGGGCCGGATCGCGCGACCGCCTGCGCGCCGGCCTCGGCAGGGCCCGCTCCTCCGCTGTGCGCTTGCGCCAGGCATCCTTCTGATTGACCAGCACGACCTCGACAGCCGTCACCTTGTACTCCGGGCAGTTGGTGGCCCAGTCGGAATTCTCCGTGGTGACCACGTTGGCGTTGGTCTCCGGGAAGTGGAAGGTGGTGTAGACGACGCCGGCGGCGATCCGCTCCGACACCTTTGCGCGCAGCACCGTCTCGCCCGCCCGGCTGGTGAGCCCGACCCAGTCGCCGTCGCAGATGCCGCGGACCTCCGCATCGTGCGGATGGATCTCCAGCAGGTCCTCCTTGTGCCACACGACGTTGTCGGTGCGCCGCGTCTGGGCGCCAACGTTGTACTGGGTCAGCACCCGGCCGGTGGTCAGGATCAGCGGGAACCGGCTGGTGGAGCGCTCGCTGGTCGGAACGTATTCGGTGAGGCAGAACTTGCCCTTGCCACGCACGAACTGGTGCACGTGCATGGTCGGCGTACCCTCGGGCGCCGCATCGTTGCAGGGCCACTGGATGCTGCCCAGGCGGTCGAGCTTCTCATAGCTGATGCCGGCGAAGGTCGGCGTCAAGCGCGCGATTTCTTCCATGATTTCGGCAGGATGCCGGTAGGTCATCGGATAACCGAGCGCCTCCGACAGCATCATGGTGATCTGCCAGTCCTCGTAGCCCGCCTTGGGCGGCATGACCTTGCGCACCCGCGAAACGCGCCGCTCGGCGTTGGTAAAGGTGCCGTCCTTCTCCAGGAACGAGGATCCCGGCAGGAAGACATGGGCGAACTTCGCCGTCTCGTTGATGAACAGGTCCTGGATGATCAGGCACTCCAGCGATTCCATGGCGCGCGTGACGTGATGCGTGTTGGGGTCCGACTGGACGAAGTCCTCGCCCTGCACGTACATGGCGCGGAAGGTGCCGTCCAGCGCCGCCTCGAACATGTTCGTGATCCTGAGGCCCGGCTCCGGCTGCAGCGTGACACGCCAGGCCTGCTCGAACAGGCCGCGCACGACCGGGTCCGATACGTGCCGATAAGCGCTGAACTCGTGCGGGAAGGAGCCCATGTCGCAGGAGCCCTGGACGTTGTTCTGGCCGCGCAGCGGATTGACGCCGACGCCCTCCCGGCCGAGGTTGCCGGTGACCATGGCGAGGTTGGCGAGCGCCATGACGGCAGTCGACCCCTGGCTGTGCTCGGTCACGCCCAACCCGTAATAGATCGCGCTGTTCGGGCCGAGCGCATAGAGCCGCGCCGCGCGGCGCATGAGGTCTGCGGGAACCCCGGTCACGGCTTCCATCGCTTCCGGTGAGTTGCGTTCCGCCGCGACCAGCTGCTTCCACAGCTCATACGATTCCGGCTCGCACCGTTCGGCAACGTAGCCGTCCTTGGTCAGGCCCTCCGTCACGATGACGTGGGCGATCGAGTTGAGGACGGCGACGTTGGTTCCTGGGGTCACGGGCAAGTGGACGTCCGCCGCGATGTGGGGGCTGCGCACCAGGCCGGTAGCGCGCGGGTCGAGAACGATGAGCTTCGCCCCTTGCCGCAGGCGCTGCTTCATCTGCGACCCGAACACTGGATGCCCTTCGGTAGGGTTGGCGCCGACGACCATGATCACGTCAGCCTTGTCCACTGAGGTGAACGCCTGCGTACCGGCCGACTCTCCGATCGTGCTCTTCAAGCCGTAGCCAGTCGGGGAATGGCACACTCGCGCGCAGGTATCGACATTGTTGTTGCCGAAGGCCGCGCGCACCATCTTCTGCACCAGGAAGGTCTCCTCGTTGGTGCAGCGTGAGGAGGTGATACCGCCGATGGAGTCACGGCCATACTTGGCCTGGATGCGCCGCAGCTCGCTTGCCCCGTAAGCGATCGCCTCCTCCCAGGAGACCTCGCGCCAGTCATCGCGCAGGGTCTTGCGGATCATCGGCTTGAGAATGCGATCCTTGTGCGTTGCGTAGCCGTAGGCAAAGCGGCCCTTTACGCACGCATGGCCATGATTCGCGTCGCCGTCGCGATTCGGCGCCATGCGCACGACTTCGGTCGCGGCGTCTCTGCCGCGAACTTCCGCATCGAAGCTGCAGCCCACTCCGCAGTACGCGCACGTCGTGGTGACAGCGCGTTCCGGCTGGCCGAGGCGGATGACCGACTTCTCCATGAGAGCGGTCGTCGGACAGGCCTCGACACAGGCACCGCAGGAGACGCACTCGGACTCCAGGAACGGCTCATCCTGGCTCGCCACGATCCTCGATTCGAGGCCGCGTCCCTGGACCGTCAGCGCCAGGGTACCTTGCACCTCATCGCAGGCACGCACACAGCGCGAGCAAACGATGCACTGCTCGGGATCGAAGGTGAAGTAGGGGTTGCTCTCATCGCGCGGCAGGGCAGCGCGCGCGGGCCGCGCGCCGTAGGAGGTGCGAGTCTGTCCGACCGTGGCGGCCACGTCGCGCAGCTCGGTTCGCGCGCCAGAGGCATCGAGCGGATGCTCGGACAGGTATAGATCCAACACTCCACGACGCAGCGCCGTGAGCTTGTCCGACTGGGTGCGGATTTTCATCGCGGGCGCCACCGTGGTGGTGCAGGAGGCCGGATAGCCCTTGCGCCCCTCGATCTCCACCAGGCACATGCGGCAGGAGCCGAAAGCCTTCAGCGTGTCGGTGGCGCACAGTTTCGGCACCTGCGTGCCCGCGAGCGCCGCGGCGCGCATGACCGAAGTGCCGGCCGGGACCGTGACGGACTTGCCGTCGATCTCCACCGTGACCGCCGCACCCGCCTCGACCGGCGCCGGCGTGCCCAAATCCTCGTAGTCGATCGCAAACATGATTTAACTCCGTACGCGAAAGTCTTCCCTGAAATGCCGCAACGCGCTCTGCACGGGGAACGGGGCCATGCCCCCGAGGCCGCACAATGACCCCTGAACCATGAGCTCACAGAGCTCCTCGAGCCTGCGCACGTTGCCATCGGCGTCCTGCCCCTCGATGATCCGGTCGATGACTTCCATGCCGCGCGTCGAGCCGATGCGGCAGGGTGTGCACTTGCCGCAGGATTCGAGCGCGCAGAATTCCATCGCATAACGCGCCATCCGCGCCATGTCGACGGTGTCGTCGAAGGCGACGATGCCACCGTGGCCGAGCAGAGCGCCGATGGCGCCGAGCGCCTCGTAATCGACCAGCGTGTCGAATTGCGCGGCCGGGATATAAGCGCCGAGTGGTCCGCCGACCTGCACGGCCCGCAGGGGGCGGCCGGATGCCGAGCCGCCGCCATACTCGTAGAGCAGCTCGCGCAGCGTGAGCCCGAACGCCCGCTCGACCAGGCCGCCGCGCTTGATGTTGCCCGCCAGTTGGATAGGCAGCGTGCCCCGCGACTTACCCATCCCGAAGCCCGAGTAGTACTGCGCGCCGCGCTGAAGAATGGTCGGCACACTCGCGAGCGTGATCACATTGTTGACGATGGTCGGGCGACCGAAGAGCCCCTTGATGGCCGGCAGCGGCGGCCGCACCCGCACCTCGCCGCGCTTGCCCTCCAGGCTCTCGAGCATCGAAGTCTCCTCGCCGCAGATATAGGCGCCGGCCCCGAGCCTGACCTCGAGATCGAAGCTTCTGCCGCTGCCCATCACATCGGTGCCGAGGTAGCGCGCCTGGTACGCGGCCGCGATGGCCTGCAGCAACGAGCGGTGCGCATGCGGGTATTCCGCCCGCAGGTAGATGTAGCCCTGGCTGGCGCCGATGGCCAGACCCGCGATCGTCATGCCCTCGATGAGGCTGAGCGGATCACCCTCCATCAGCATCCGATCCGAGAACGTGCCTGAGTCACCTTCGTCGGCATTGCAGGTGATGTACTTCTGGCCGGCGGGCTGCTCCAGCACCGTCTTCCACTTGATGCCGGTCGGGAACGCGGCGCCCCCGCGGCCGCGCAGTCCGGAGCCAAGGATCGTTTCCACGACCGCTTGCGGGCTGAGCGCCAGCGCGCTACGCAGTCCCTGGTAGCCGCCATGGACCACATAATCCGCGACACTCGCCGGGTCGACGATGCCAACTCGCGCAAAGGTCAGCCGCTGTTGGCTCGCGAGCCACGGAATCGCATCGGTGCGTCCCAGCGACAAGCGGTGTGCGCCGCCGCTCAGGAAGTCGGCATCGAATAGCCCGGGGACATCGCCGGCGTCGACCGGGCCATAGGCCATGCGCCCATGCGCCGTCGCCACCTCCACCAGCGGCTCCAGCCAGTAAGCTCCGCGCGAGCCGTTGCGGATGAGCTGCAGCTCGAGTCCGCGCGCCGCGGCCTCGCGCGCGATCGCGTGAGCGACCTCTCCTGCGCCGAGCGAGAGGGCGCCGGCATCGCGGGGCACATACACGGTAGGAGTCATGCGGGAGCAGTCACCTCTTGCGGTCGGCGTCCGCGAGCAGCGCGTCGAAACGCTCGGGACTCACCCTGCCATGCAGCCGGCCATCGATCATCACCGCGGGCGAGCAGGCGCAATTGCCCAGGCAGTAGACCGGCTCCAGCGAGAAGCGCCCGTCGGGCGTCGTCTGGTGGAAGTCTACTCCCAGGCGCTGCCGCGCGTGCGCCGCCAGCGCCTCCCCGCCCACGGCCTGACAGGACTCCGCCCGGCACACGCTCACGGTGTGCGCACCCGGCGGCGTGCTGCGAAAGAAGTGATAGAAGGAGACGACGCCGTGGACTTCCGCACGCGAGAGGTTGAGCTCCGAGGCGACGAGCGGCACGGCCGCCGGCGGCACGTAGCCGAGCTGCGCCTGTACGGCGTGCAGCACCTCTACCAGAGGCCCCGGCCGCCCCCTCAGGTCCCCGACGATCCGGCGAATGGCCTCACGGTGCTGGGGAGACAGTGTTTCCATGCTCCGAGTATACGTCCGGCACCCCTATCATCTCCTCCCCCGCCCGGACGCACCCCCCAGGGCCGGCGCAAGTGTTCGATTTCCGGGACGCGGCCTGGGCGCGGCGGGCGCCAATGAGAACCCCGTCACACTCCGAGGTGACGGGCGTGATGCCGCAGATGGTCCTCCATGAAGCTGGAGATGAAGTAATAGCCGTGGTCGTACCCCTCGTGCCGCCGCAGGGTGAGCCTGAGTCCCGACTTCCGGGCCGCCTCCTCCAGGAGGTGGGGATGCAGCTGCGACTCCAGGAACTGATCCGCCAGACCCTGATCCACGAGGATGGGGGGCCGCTCTGGCCCGTCCGTCAGCCTGGCCGCCAACTCCGTTGCATCGTGAGCCGCCCATTGCCCCTGATCGGCCCCCAGGTAGCCGCCGAAGGCCTTCTGTCCCCAAGGACAGCGGCGCGGGGCACTGATGGGCGCGAAGGCTGAGACCGAGCGATACCGTCCGGGGTTGCGCAGCGCGATGGTGAGCGCGCCGTGGCCGCCCATGGAGTGGCCAAAGATTCCCGTGCGATCCGCCTGCACCGGGAAGTGTCCCTCGATCAGCGTGCGCAGCTCCTGCGTGACATAGGTATACATGCGGTAGTGCCGTGACCACGGCTCCGCCGTCGCGTCCACATAGAAGCCTGCGCCCAAGCCGAAGTCCCACGAGTCGCTGTCACCCGGCAGCTTGACGCCGCGCGGACTGGTGTCAGGCGCGACCAGCATCAGACCAAGCTCGGCCGCGACGCGCTGCGCGCCCGCCTTGATCATGAAGGTCTCTTCGGTGCACGTGAGGCCGGCCAGGTAATAGAGCACCGGCACCGGCGCCGATTTCGCCTGCGCGGGTGTAAAAACCGCGAAACGCATGCTGCACGCGGTGCTCGTCGCCTCGTGGCGATAGAAGCCGACCGTGCCGCCGAAGCAGCGATGCTGACTGATGACTTCGAAAGGCTGCCCGGCCATGGTGGCGCTCCCCTGAATTACCGCTGGTGGGCGCACCTTATACCGGGCGCTGCCCGGTGAGTCACCGCGCGCGAGCCGCGCGCCGCAGCAGTGTCACGCGGTTGGAACAGCGCGCGGCTCAGCCGCCGCTTTGCCAACCGCCGCCGAGCGCGCGATACAGCTGTACCAGATCCGCCGACACGGTCGTGGTGGCATCCGCGAGCGACAACTCGTTCTCCTCTTCAGTGCGCTCCGCGTCGAGAACGTCGATGAAGCTCGCCACTCCGCTTTGATAGCGCTGACGCGCGAGCATTCGGGCGCTGCGACTCGCTGTCACCGCCACCTGCAGTGACGCGAGCCGCGCCTGGTCGGCGCCGTAGGCCGCCAATGCATCCTCAACCTGATGCAAGGCCGTGAGCACCGTCCGCGCATACGCGACAGCCGCTTCCTTCTCCTTGACCTTCTGCAGCTGGACCTGCGCATGCAGCCGGCCGCCTTCGAAGATCGGCAGCTGAATGGCTGGCCCGAACGAGCCGAAATGACTCGCGGTCTGCAGGAGCTGCGACAGCCCTTCCGACTGAAAGCCGCCGCCGGCGGTCAGCGTCAGCTGCGGAAAGTAGTTGGCGATCGCAATACCGATCTCCGCCGTGGCGGCGTGCAGGTTGGCTTCCGCCTGGCGGACATCCGGCCGGCGACGCGCCAGATCCGAGGGCAGCCCGATCGGCACCACGGGCGGCGCGGGGGGTACCGGCTGTGCCCGGCCGAGCTCGGCCCGCAGCGCCTCGGGTGGGCTCGCCATGAGCTCGCTCAGCTCATTGATGTCGACGGTGATCTCCCGATCGGCGAGCGGCACTTCGGCCTGTGTCGTACCAACCTCCGCCTTGGCGTTCTGCACGTCGAGGTCTGAAGTGAGACCCGCGTTACGCCGATCACGCGTGAGCTGCAGGAGATCGCGCTGCGTCGCCAGGCTGCGCTCCAGGATCGAGCGGTGCAGCTGCGCGCCGCGCAGGTCGATGTAGGTCGCCGCGACGTCGCTCACCATCGACAGCAGCGCCGCATGCACTCCTTCGACCGCTGCCTGTGTCTGGGCGTTGGCGGCCTCGAGGGAGCGGCGCTCGGTTCCAAAGAGATCGAGCGTCCAGGAGGCGCCGAGGCCGACCTGGTACTGGTTGTAGGGATTGACCAGGGTCGGCGGCAGGCCCGGAAAATGGAGACCGAAGATGGCGCCGTTCGGCGTGTTGGTGCTGAGCCGCTGACGCGACCACGAAGCGTTGGCCGATACGTCGGGCCAGAGTCCGCCCGCCACGACGGCCGTTTCCGCCTGCGCTTCTTCGATGCGCAGCACCGCCTCCTTGACATCCAGATTCTGCGACGCCGACCGCTGCACCAGCGTGGTCAGCGTCGAATCGTTGAAGCTCGACCACCAGGCGACTGTCTGTGCGCTCTGCGAAGTCACGTGCGCGGCGCCTGGGGTGCCGGCGGCGGCAGCTGTCGACGACCATGTCGGCGGTACGTTCGGCTTCGGCTTGACGAAGTTCGGGCCCACTGCACAGCTTGCCAGCGTGCAGCCGAGCGAGGCGAGCGCCAGGCAGCGCAGTCTTCGTGTTGTCATGATTTTCCTTACGGCAGCCGTGCCGAGCACGCAAGAATCGGCTCCTGGCACCTCGCCCGGCATGATTCGCGGTAACGGCTGCGCCGTCAACCGCCGCGCTTGCGCAATCCCGCCTTGCAGATGCGCTCGACCAGAGCGGAGAAACCGATGCCCGCGGCGCGCGCCGCCTGCGGCAACAGGCTCGCGGCCGTCATGCCCGGAAGCGAGTTGGCTTCGAGACACCAGATGCCACCGGTGGGATCCATCCGAAAGTCGATGCGGCTGTAGGAGCCCAGCTTCAAAGCGGCGTGCGCGCGCACCGCGAGCGCCTGCACACGCGCCGCGATGTCGGGCGCGAGGTCCGCGGGAAAAACTTCGCGTGCACCGCCCGCCTGGTACTTCGCCTGATAGTCGAAGACCTCTCCCGGCACGATGATCTCACCGACGGGCAGCGCACTCCCCTCCAGCACGCCGACTGTCAGCTCGCGGCCCGGGATGAAGCGTTCCACCATCACCTCGTCGTCATAACGCTGTGCGAGTGCGATGGCGACTGGAAACGCATCCGGGCCGCGCACCACACTCAGCCCGACGGTCGAGCCCTGCTTGTTGGGTTTCACGATGACGGGCCAGCCGATTGCGGCGGCGATCTCCGCCGCGGTGACAGGCACCATCCGCCAATCCGCGGTCGGCACATCCGCGGCGCGGAACAGCCGCTTGGAGAGGTCCTTGTCCATCGCGGTCGCGCTCGCGGTGTGATTGCTGCCCGTGTAGGGAAGGCCCGCCAGATCGAGCACGGCTTGAATGTGGCCGTCCTCGCCCGTGCCGCCGTGCAACGCGAGGAACACCACGTCCACGTCGCGCATGTCGGCTGTCTCCGCCGCCAGCGTGGGCGCGCCCTGCCTCATGCCCGCCAACGCCGAGCCTGACGGCGGCTGCGGTCCGACGCCGCTCGTGAGCAGCCGCTGCTCCGCGGGACCCGAGAGCCGGCCGGTCGCGGTGTCGACCGCCAGCACCTCATGTCCGAGGCCGCGCAGCGCCGGAATGATCTGCGCCGCGCTTGCGATCGACACGTCCCGCTCCTCGCTGGTGCCGCCAAAGAGAACCGCAATCTTCATAGCTTTCGCGTTCCGTCCGATTGGGGAAGCATTTTCACACGTCGCGGCGCCGCGAGCGCTGCCAGATGACACACCGCCGGGCAGCAGGTACGATTATCGTACCGCCAGCCACGTATCGCGCACGCAGCAAGTGTTGCATTCCAAGGCGCCTCCCAAAAGCTCGGGTGCGTTTATCGCTCCGCACGAGGCCGCCACGGCTGACGGGGACGACGCTCTCTACCGGGGTGGTGATCCGGATTTCATGACCTCGCTCGCCCGTGGATTGCGGGTCATTCGCGCGTTTGCCGGCGTCGACCGGCGCCTCACCATCGCCGACGTCAGCCGCGCCACCGGGCTCACACGTGCAGTCGTGCGTAGGTGTCTCTACACCCTGCGGGAACTGGGCTACGCGGCGACGGATGGCCGCACCTATGCCCTGCAGCCGAGAATTCTCAATCTGGGCTATGCATACCTCTCCACCGCCCCGATCCCGATCGCCGCCCAGCCGGTGCTGGAGGAGCTGAGCGCGCAGCTTGGTGAAGCCACTTCGGTTGCCGTACTGGACGACGGCGCCGTGGTGTATGTGGCGCGTGCGGCCACGCGCCGCATCATGGCCGTGACGCTCGGCGTCGGCAGTCGCTTGCCCGCCTACTGCACGGCGCTCGGACGCGCACTCCTCGCCGGAATGCCGCCGGAGCAGGCAGCGCAGGAGCTGGCGAAATTCGAGCTCGTGGCCCACACCCGCTTCACCGTGACCTCGCGCCGGCGCATCGAGGAGATCCTGGCCGAAGCGCGCGCCGAGGGCTTCGCGGTGAACGACCAGGAGCTGGAGATCGGCCTGCGCGCGATCGCCGTGCCGGTACGGAACGTGGTCGGCACCACAGTGGCGGCCATGAACGTGAGCGCTCAGGCTTCGCGAGTCACGCGACGGGAACTCATCGACAAGGATCTGCCGCTGCTGCGGGCGGCGGCCGAGCGCCTCGGCAACCAACTTGCCCCCTCGCGTTAGCCGGATTGGCGCGTAGACTGCGCGGATGTTCCCCAAGCTCACACCGGCCGTACGGGCCATCGTCCTCGTCAACATCCTGGTCTATCTTCTGGAGAGGATGGCACCGGTACCCATGGAGGTGCATTTCGCGCTCTGGCCGATCGCGGCGCCGGCGCCGGCTCCGTTCCACCCCTGGCAGCTCGTGACATATGCCTTCCTCCACGACCCGACCGACATCTGGCACATCATCTTCAACATGTTCGCGCTCTACATGTTCGGCCCTATGCTGGAGGAGCACTGGGGCGCGCGGCGGTTCATTGCGTACTACTTCGTGTGCGTCGTTGCAGCAGCCGCGGCGCAGCTCGCTGTCGACTATGCCTTCCATGCCGGCGCGGATGCGATTGGCGCCTCGGGCGGCATCTTCGGTATCCTGCTGGCATTCGGGGTGCTCTTCCCACGCGTCAAGCTTCTGCTGTACTTCGTCATCCCCGTGCCCGCCTGGCTCTTCGTCGCAGGCTACGCGGTGCTCGAGCTCTTCTTCGGCGTCACCGGCAGGCAGGCGAACGTCGGGCACTTCGCGCACCTCGGCGGAATGCTCGGCGGCGCGCTGATGCTGCTCTATTGGCGCCTGCGGCCCGGCCGCGGCGGCTGGTGGCCAACATGAACGGAACTTTTTACGATTGCTTGCATCTACCGCAACCTCGGAGGTAGCCGATCCCATGATAAAGACCGAGCACTTGAGCAAGCGCTATGAAGCGGTGACGGCCGTGGAGGACGTCACTTTCGAGGTCCGTCCGGGCGAGGTGCTCGGATTTCTCGGACCCAACGGGGCGGGCAAGACGACGACCATGCGCATGCTCGCGGGCTTCGTCACGCCGACGGCGGGCAAGGCCAGCATCTGTGGCCACGACGTCGTGACCGAGCCGCTCGCCGCCAAGGAGCAGCTCGGCTACCTGCCGGAGGGCGCACCGAGTTATGGCGAGATGCGCGTGCGCCGCTTCCTGGAATTCATCGCCGACCTGCGGCGCCTCGACAGCTCGCAGCGACGCGCCCGGCTCGATTACGTCATCGAGCGGCTGCAGCTCGCCTCGGTGCTCGAGCAGACGATCGAGACGCTGTCGAAGGGTTTCCGCCGCAGAGTGGGCCTGGCACAAGCCATCATCCACGACCCTCCGGTGCTCATTCTGGATGAGCCCACCGATGGCCTCGATCCCAATCAGAAGTTCGAGGTCCGCACATTGATCAACGAAATGGCCCGCGACAAGATCATCGTCATCTCGACGCACATTCTGGAAGAGGTCGACGCCGTCTGTAATCGTGCGATCATCATCGCGCGCGGCCGCATCGTGGCCGACGACACGCCGCTGAAACTTGCGGCCCGGTCGCGCTACTACAATGCGGTGTCGCTGCAGCTCGAGCGGCCGGAACAACTGGCTGCCGCCCGCGCTGCAGTCGCCGCGCTGCCTTCGGTGGCCGACGTCGAGGTCAGCGAGCGCGACGTACGCCTCACCGCGTTGCCGCGCTCGGGGGCCGCGATACTGGCAGCCATCTCCGAGCTGGCGAGCAGCAAGGGGCTCGCGCTCAAAGAGCTGCATCTCGAATCCGGACGGCTCGACGAAGTCTTCCGCTCCATCACCACCTAACGACTCACACCGGGGGCGCCATGCGCAACGTGGGCATCATCCTGCGCCGCGAGCTCGCGAGTTATTTCGCGACACCGCTCGCCTATGT
>DASXFY010000059.1:0-2324 GCA_036489335.1 Steroidobacteraceae bacterium | reverse complement strand
GAGCTTCTCGGTCCCCCGGTGCAGCAGGCCGATGTGCGGATCGGCCTTCTGGATGACCTCGCCGTCCATCTCCAGCACCAGGCGCAGCACGCCGTGAGCCGCCGGGTGCTGCGGGCCGAAGTTCATCGTGTAGTTGCGGATCTCGGCCATCAGCGCGGTGCCTCCGGATCTTTGAGGGCCGGCTCGTAGCGGTGATCGTGACGGATCACCTTCGGCACCAGCACCCGCGGCACGATGCTCACGGGCTGATAGACGACGCGCTTCTTTTCCGGGTCGTACTGCACTTCGACATTGCCGATGAGCGGAAAGTCCTTGCGGAACGGGTGGCCGATGAAGCCGTAGTCGGTGAGCAGGCGGCGCAGATCCGGATGGCCGCGGAAGAGGATGCCGAAGAGGTCGAAAGCCTCGCGCTCGAACCAGTTGGCGCAGGCCCACACCTCCGCCAGCGAGTCGACCGTCGGCTCCTGCGTATCCGGACACTTCACCCGCAACCGCAGTCGCGTGTTGTGCGTTATCGAAAGGAGCTGATAGACGACCGCGAAGCGGCCTGGCATGTCGGGGTCCGGCGCGGTCGCACGCGCGACTCTGCCGCGGCTGAAACCGGACCGGGTCGCGCTGCTCGTCTGCCACTCGTCGCGCCCGTGATGGAGATAATCGACGCCGGCGAGATCCATCAGCATCTCGAATCTGAGCTCCGGCGCATCGCGCAAGGTGCGGCAGGTGGTGAGGAGCGCCTCAGGCTTCACCTCGTATGCGAGGTCGCCCGGCAGTGAAGGCAAGCGTTGTACCGCGTCCTGTAACAGCGTCGCGATGCTGCCTGACAGCCTGGAGGCAATCGGGCTCGCGCCGTCCGCGGCTTGCTCGTGCGGCGGGGGGGTCTGTTCTGCCATTCTCGATGTCCGCTCGGGTTGCTACCTGGCGATCGTGCTGGTGCGCGCAATCTTCTTCTGCAGCTGGATGATGCCGTACACCAGCGCCTCAGCCGTGGGCGGGCAGCCTGGGACATAAACATCCACCGGCACGATCCGGTCGCAGCCGCGCACCACCGAGTAGGAATAATGATAGTAGCCGCCGCCGTTGGCGCACGAGCCCATGGAGATCACCCAGCGCGGCTCCGCCATCTGGTCGTACACCTTGCGCAAGGCCGGAGCCATCTTGTTCACCAGGGTGCCGGCGACGATCATCACGTCGGACTGGCGCGGGCTCGGACGAAACACCACGCCGAAGCGGTCGAGGTCGTAGCGCGAGGCGCCGGCGTGCATCATCTCGACGGCGCAGCAGGCCAGACCGAAAGTCATCGGCCAGAGCGAGCCGGTACGCGCCCAGTTGAGGAGATTGTCGACCTGCGTGGTGAGAAAACCGCGCTGCGCGAAGCCTTCCGCGCCCTCCGGATCTAGTCCCACTCCAGCGCCCCTTTCTTCCATTCGTAGATGAATCCGACCACCAGGATGGCGAGGAATATGCCCATCGCGACGAGGCCCGCGATACCGATCCTGCCGAGCGCCACCGCCCACGGAAAGAGGAAGGCGATCTCGAGGTCGAAGACGATGAAGAGGATGGCGACCAGGTAGTAGCGCACGTCGAACTTCATGCGGCTGTCCTCGAACGCCTCGAAGCCACACTCATACGGAGAAAGCTTGTCGCGATCGTGCGGGTTGCGGGAGAAGAACCGGCCGATAGCGGTGCCGAGAACGAGGAGCAACAGCGCGAGGCCGGTCGCGATGACGAGGAAGATGAGTATCGGCAGATAATTGGTCAGCATGCGTCTCGTCCGAAACAATAGGCTGCCATAATGGGACGCGCGCGACTTGTCGCGGCGTGCTACCGCTGGAAGCCGCCCATTGTAGCAGTGCTCGAAACGTTTTGGTGCCGACGGGGAGATTCGAACTCCCACACCTTGCGGCGCTAGCCCCTCAAGCTAGTGTGTCTACCAATTCCACCACGTCGGCAATCGTCAATCACTTCTGCGGCTGGGGCGGCGGCGGCGCAGAGCCGCCCGGTGCCGCTGGCGCGCCGTGAGGCGGCGGCGAGTTGGACTGGCGCGTCACCGCTGGCGCCGGCGCTTGAGTCTGGCCGGCGATGTCCAGAATCGTCTTGGCCTGCTGCTGCGGGCGCGTGCTGAGGTATGTCAGCACCAGGCTGTTGATCATGAAGATCGCGGCGAAGATCGCCGTTGCCCGGGACAGGGCGGTGGTCGCGCCACGCGCGCCGAATACGGTGCCGGAAGCGCCCGCGCCGAAACCTGCACCGGCCTCAGCGCCCTTGCCGCGCTGCAGCATCACCAGAACGAGGATGCAGAGCGCCGAGATGATCTGAACGACTAC
>DASXFY010000037.1:0-6945 GCA_036489335.1 Steroidobacteraceae bacterium | reverse complement strand
GCGGGTCTCGCTGAGCTGGCGCAGGATCTCCTGGCGCACCTGTGCCAGCGAGCGGCCGCGGAACTGCTCGTTGAGGAAGTTGGAGGCGCGCTTGAGCTCATCGGGAGAGTAATAGCGCTCGAGCTGGATGATGCGGTTCTGTACCTCACGCTCGCCATACACCAGCACGACGAGGACGCGATTCTCGGAAAGCGTGACGAACTCCATCTGCGTGATGGAAGCCTCCGCGGCGCGCGGCAGCGTCACCACTCCGGCGAGGCGCGTCACGCTGGAAAGCAGTTGCGACACGGTGGCGATGAGGTCCTTGGAGCTTTCGCGCGCAGGCTCCAGCTGGCGATTGCCGAGCTGCCGGCGGATCTCCGCCGCGGCGGCCTCCTCCACCGGCTGCACCTGCAACAGGGTGTCGACGAAGAACCGGTACCCCTTGTCGGTCGGGATGCGTCCGGCCGAGGTGTGCGGCGATGCGACGAAGCCCAGCTCCTCGAGATCGGCCATCACGTTACGGATGGTCGCCGAGGAAAGCTGCAGGCCCGAGTCCCGCGAGAGAGAGCGGGAGCCGACGGGCTGGCCGTCGCGGATGTAGCTTTCGATGAGCGCCCGCAGCAGGTGTTGCGCCCGCTCGTTGAGCTGCTCTTCGCGGCCTTCTGCTGTCATAAGTCTAGAACCCTACACCTCAAACTATAGACGGCCGAGGCGACCGTCAAGCAAGCCCATTCCCGTCCTGCTAGGATCCCGCGAATGGCCCTCCCCGTCCGCACGTGCGCGCTGGTCGGCAAATTCACCGACTCGCGCGTCGCGGAGTCCGCGCACGCTTTGCTGGCGCATCTGGCGACCCGGCAAGTGAAGGTGCTCGTCAGCGAGACGGCAGCCGCCGCTGAGTTCATCGCCGGCGCCGGGACGGCACTGCAGCCGGTTCCGGAGGGAGAGCTCGGCGGCCGCACCGATCTCATGATCGCCATCGGGGGCGATGGTACGTTGCTCTACGCAGCCGGACTCGTCGCGCGCCATGGCGTACCCCTGCTCGGCATCAATCGCGGACGGCTGGGGTTCCTGACCGACGTGATGCCCCACGACATGCTCGGCTGTGTCGATGCCGCGCTCGAGGGCCGGCTCGAGGCCGACGAACGCCCGCTGCTCGCCGCCTGCCTGCGCCAGGCCGGCGGCGCGACCGCGGAAGCGATCGCGCTCAACGACGTCGTGCTGCAGAAGACGGTGACCGGACGGATGCTGGATTTCGAGACTCGCGTCGGCGGGCGATACGTCAACACCCATGCCGGCGACGGCATAGTCGTCGCGAGCGCGACCGGCTCCACGGCCTACGCCCTGTCCTGCGGCGGTCCGATCATCGAGCCACACCTCGATGCGCTCGTCATGGCGCCGATCTGTCCTCATACCCTCTCGGATCGCCCGATAGTCGTGTCCGCCCGCGCGCTGATCGAAATTGAGCTGCTGCCGCGGCCCGATACCCGCGCGCAGGTCACCTGCGACGGCGCCATTCTCGGTGAGATCGCGCCCGGAGACCGGCTGGAGGTAAAGCCCGCCGGCGAGCGGATCACCCTGCTGCATCCTGCGGGGCACGACTACTACCGCCTGCTGCGCTCGAAGCTCCACTGGGGCCGCGGCAACGGGGAGCGTTGAGCCACAGCCATGCTCATGCGCCTGCAAATCCGCGACTTCGCCATCATCGAGGCCATCGAGCTCGAGCTTTACCCCGGGCTCACAGTGCTCACCGGCGAGACCGGCGCGGGCAAATCGATCCTCGTCGATGCTCTGCAACTCCTCGCCGGCGGTCGCGGCGGACCCGAGATGATCCGTCACGGGGCGGAGCGGGCCGAGATCGTCGCGACGTTCGACCTGACCAAGGCGCCGCCGGGACTGATGCATTGGCTGAAGGAACAGTCGATCGACAGCGGCGATGAGCTCATGGTGCGCCGGGTCCTCTCGGCGGACGGCCGCTCCCGCGCATACGTCAACGGACAGTCCGTTCCGGTTCTGCTCCTGCGCGAGGCCGGCAGCATCCTCATCGATATCCACGGCCAGCACGAATTCCAGTCGCTCACGCGCGCGGCGGCACAGCGGGAACTGCTCGACGCTTACGGTCGGCTCGAGCCGCTGGCCGGCCAGGTTGGAATCGCCTATCGCGTCTGGCGCGAGATGCTCGAGCGCACCCTCGAGCTCGATAGCCGCGCGCGCGATCGCGAGGCGAAGCTCGAACTGCTCAAGTACCAGGCGGGCGAGCTGCAGGCGCTCAGGCTGGAGGAAGGTGAAGTGGCGCGGTTGACGGAGGAGCGCGCGCGGCTCATGAATCGGGGACGCCTGGCGGAAGCCGCGCAAATGGCTCTCGCCGCGCTTTATCAGGCCGAGGACAGCAACGCGCATGTCCATGTCGGCCGCGCGTTGCAATCATTGCGCGCCGGTGCGGCGCTCGACCCGAAGCTCGCGCCGGTAGTTGCTCTCGCGGAGGACGCGGCGGTGCAGATCCGCGAGGCGGCAAGAGAGCTCGAGCGCTATGGCGAGACCCTGGACCTCGATACACAGCGCCAACAGGACGTGGAGCGGCGCCTGGCCGCCATAGAGGAGCTGGCGCGGAAACATCGGGTGACGCCGCTCGAGCTGCCGCCGCGCGCCGCACAGCTCAGCGCCGAGCTCGAGAGTCTGGAACGGGCGGAAGTCGATCTGGCGGTGCTGCGCAAAGAGCTGACAACGGCTCTGGACCGCTACCGCGAGCAGGCGCAGAAGCTCTCCGCAAAGAGGGCGGGCGTGGCGACTTCGCTCGCCAAGGACATCACCGCGCGCATGCAAACCCTCGGGATGACGGGTGGCCGACTCGAGGTCGACGTGGCGCAGAGCCGGACCGCGGAGCCGGCGCAACACGGAATCGACGATGTCGAGCTGCGGGTCAGTACCAACCCCGGTCAGCCTCCACGCGCGCTCGCGAAGATCGCATCCGGCGGCGAGCTGTCGCGTCTCTCACTTGCGGTGCAGGTCGCCAGCAGCACGCAGGAAACGCGCAGCATGGTGTTCGATGAGGTCGATTCCGGCATCGGCGGCGCGGTGGCGGAGATCGTCGGCCGCGAGCTGCGAGCCCTCGGCGAGCGAGGCCAGGTGTTGTGCGTGACGCACCTGCCGCAGGTCGCATCGCAGGGCCATCATCACCTGCGCGTCACGAAGCTCACGGATGGCAAGACCACCCGCACATCCTTGACGACGCTCACCGGCGACGACCGGATAGAGGAGCTCGCCCGCATGCTCGGCGGTGTGGATGTCACCGCGAAAGCGCGCGAGCACGCGCGCGAAATGCTTCAGGTGGCGGGCAAGCGCTTGGGCGCGCGCCGGTAGGGACAGTGGGTCTTGCGGCAGTTGCCGTAGAGGATGAGAGAGTGATCGCGGATCGTGAAGCCCAGGCGCTGCGCCACGGCGGTCTGCCGCTCTTCTATGCCGGCGTCCATGAACTCTTCGACGCGGCCGCAGTCCAGGCAGACGATATGATCGTGATGCGTGCCCTGATTGAGCTCGAACACCGCCATGCCATCCTCGAAGTGATGGCGGGTCACGAGGCCCGCGGCCTCGAACTGCGTGAGCACCCGGTAGACGGTGGCGAGCCCTATGTCCTCGTTGGACTCCAGCAGGGTGCGGTAAATGTCCTCGGCTGACATGTGCCGCGTCGCACTGCCCTCGAGAATCTCGAGGATCTTCAGGCGAGGCAGCGTCACCTTCAGGCCCGCTTTACGAAGGTCCTTGCCTTCCACGCGTCATCTCCCGCGAGCGAAGCCCGGGATGGGCCGAGTAGCCGCGCCGCGCACGGGATCGGGCGCGGTGTATTCGCGATCAGGTATCATCGGCCCCCATTATTACGCATTTTCCCTTCCGACGGACCTTCATGCGACGTGAACTCTTGACCTCCCTAATGGCCCGCCCTCGCCTGCTTGGCCTGGCCGCCCTTGCCGCCTGCGTCTGCCTGACGGGCTGTGTATACCGGATGGACATTCAGCAGGGCAACTATCTCGACGGCAAGGCCGTGAGCCAGTTGAAGGTGGGCATGACCCGCAGTCAGGTGCGCTACATCCTCGGTACGCCGATGGTCGAGGATGTCTTTAACAACGAGCGCTGGGACTACATCTATTACTTCAAGCGCGGCTACGTCCGCCGGCCGGTCGAGAGCCGGGTGATCGTCTACTTCACCGGCGACAAAGTGCAGCGCCTTGCGCTCCACAACGTGCCCAAGGGCCGTCCGAACGATCCGGGCCGCCAAGCACCGATTACGAAGTTCAGTATTTTCTAGCTTGGCGGCGCAAGGATCGGGTACGGCGGCGCTCCTTGGGGTCGTCAGGTAACGGGCGGTATAGCTCGATCCGGTCGCCGTCGGCGGGAAGATCGGCGCGGGTCCGCGGCTCGCCGAAGATGCCGACGGGAGCGCTATCCCAAGGCACAGCGACATCGGGCGCCTGGCGGCGGGCGGCTTCGATCGCCGCGGCGATGCTGGCTTCAGCCGGCAAGGCCACCGGCCAGAGGTATTGACGCGTGGCGTCGGCATAGGCAACCACACAATGTTTGTCAGCCACGGCTGCGGGCCACGAATGCATCCATCAGCGAGCCGACGGTCTCGGCGAACTTCTGCTCGAACATCATGGTCGCCAGGGTGTTCTTGAAAGCGAAGCGCATGGTCAGCTCGACGCGGCAGCCGTCGACACCGATGGGAGTGAGCAGCCACTGACCCTCGAGGGCCTTGAATGGACCGCTCACTAGGTGCATCAGAATTTGTTTGTCGGGCTCGAGCTCGTTGCGGGTGGTGAACTCACCGTGCAGCGGCCCCTTCTTGACGCCGATCGTCGCCACGATCTCGCGCTCCGTTCGAGACTCCACGCGCGCGTGGGTGCACCACGGCACGAAGCGCGGGTAGCTCTCGATATCATTGATGAGCGCGAACAGGCGACTCGACGGCTGGGCGACGAGCGCCGAGCGCTTGACCTCTCGCATGGCTGCGATTGTCCCAATATCACCGCCCCGGCGACAAGCTTCCCCATACAATGGCGCCCCCCAGCCCCGACCGACACCGTCATCCCTGTCCATGCAGCCCAAGGCCGCAACCGCCCCCCGACTCATAGCCGAGAACCGCAAGGCACGCTTCGATTACTTCATCGAAGAGCGCTACGAGGCCGGGCTCGTGCTGCAGGGCTGGGAAGTCAAGGCGATGCGGGCCGGCCGCGCCCAGCTCAAGGAGGCCTACGTCTACCTGCGTGCCGGCGAGGCATTCCTGATCGGCGCACACATCTCGCCGCTGCCCTCCACCTCCAGCCACGTGGTCGCCGATCCGGTGCGCACGCGCAAGCTCCTCCTGCACCATAACCAGCTCAGCGGGCTCGTCGGCGCGGTCGAGCGCAAGGGATACACGTTGGTGCCGCTCCAGCTCTATTGGAAGGAAGGGCGCGCGAAGCTCGAGGTCGGACTCGCCAAGGGCAAGAAACAGCACGACAAGCGCGCCGTGGAGAAGGATCGCGACTGGCAGCGCGACAAAGCCCGCATCCTCAAACGCGGCTAGCAGCGCAACTCGCCGCGAGCGAGTTGCGCCAAATCAACTATGGCAGGTTGAATCCGCTCACGTTCACCGGCGCCGTCGCGGTCGGCGAAAGGTTCGGATTCTTGAGCGCATAGACGAGATTGACCGTCATTACCGTGTCGGTGTGTTTGGCGCTGCCGGGCGGCGGGCTGGTGTTGTTCACGAGCTGCATGCCCACGGCCAGGGACAGCGAGGAATCGACCTGGACGGTGAGCGCCAGGCTATCGGTGGTCGAGGTATCGCTGCTGCCATACTGGACCAGCAGCGTGTTCGTTATCTTGGTCAGGCTGGTGATCGCGTGCGAGTAATTCAAGCCCCCCTGCAACACCGCATCGCGCTGCAGGCTCCCGGGCACGTGCTCGCGTTCGATGACGTTGCCGACAGGGCCTGTGGTCAGGATTTCCGGGCTCTCGATGCGATAGCCCACGCCGAGCTCGCCTGAGAACTGCGTGGCGCTCGTTTCGACGAAGTTGTAGCCAGCGCCGGTCGCGACACTGTCCTGGTAAGCGAAGCCGGTAAAGAGATTGCGATCCCAGCGGGCGGTCGAGAACCAGAAGATATGTTTGCTCAGCGCCAGGTCCGCCTGCAGGTTGGCCGTCGTATCCTGCTGTGTGCTGTAGTCGCCGCTGCTGGCATATAGAGCCGCGAGCCCGGTGCTCATCGTCCAGCGACCCATCACGTGAGCTGCGTTGAAACTGGCGTTGCCGCTCTTCGTGGTCGTATTGCCGCTGGTCACGATGAGCCCGAGCTGTGCCGCTGCTGCCCAGGTGCCGGCAGCAGTCGGCGCTGCGGCGGCTGCACACGCGCATGACGAATCCGAGCCCGCGGGTCCTGCATCCGCGGCCTGGGCCAAACCGTGAACCATTAGCGCGACGCCTACGAGCGCAATAGTCTTGTTAATCATTGTGTGCGACTCCCGATGAAACGGACCCGACCGGGCGCCCCAATGCTCGCTGCGGCGCATGAAAGGCGCGCGACCTTACTCCAAAGCGCGCGCGCTGGGAACTGGCGCAAGTCACCGACAGACGGCGAGCGCGAGCGCGGCCCCGGCGGGAACTTTCCGGGCCGGGGCGCCGGTCTTCAGGTATGCTATGCCGACCTTGGGGGCGACCGGTTTCGACGTGGGTTGCGAACCTTCAGGGGCGTACCGAGGTGCAGTGCCCTCGTAAATCACTCTGCAAACTTATAGTTGCTAACGACCACAACTACGCCTTAGCCGCCTAATCGCGGTTGACCTCCGACCAGCGCGTGCCTGTGCGACTGAATCGGGGGACGCGTTCACAGGATCGCGATCCGTGCGTGCGACGGGCCGGATCGTTAAGAGTCACCGTCCGCTGGCGCGGCGTCTTCCCTGCCCCTTGGGTAGCGCAGCGTGAGAACCAAAGAGC
>DASXFY010000033.1:0-21801 GCA_036489335.1 Steroidobacteraceae bacterium | reverse complement strand
GCAGCTGGCCGATGTATCCGAACATTTCCGACAGCGGCACCATGGCCACGACAGCGATGTTCGTGCCGCGTTCCAGCTGGTCGTGAATCACGCCGCGACGCCGGTTCATATCACCGATGACGTCGCCCAGGTAGTCGCCCGGCGTCACCGTCTCGACCTTCATCACCGGTTCGAGCAGGATGGGGGAAGCCTTGCGCATGGCTTCGCGGAAGCATGCCTTGGCCGCGATTTCGAACGTCAACGCGTTCGAGTCGACATCATGGTAGCTGCCGTCCGTCAGCGTGGCGCGGAAGTCCACGGTCGGGAAGTGCGCCAGCACGCCGTCTTCCTTCTGGACCTTGAGCCCCTTCTCCACCGACGGCACGTACTCGCGCGGCACGGAGCCGCCCGAGGTCGCATCGACGAATTCGAAGCCCTTGCTGCGCTCCAGCGGCTCGAAGGTGATCCACACTTCGGCGAACTGACCGGAGCCGCCGGTCTGCTTCTTGTGTACGTACTGCTCGTCGATCTTGCGCGTAATGGTCTCGCGATAGGCGACCTGCGGCTCGCCCATGATGCCCTCGACGTTGAATTCCGTGCGCATGCGATCGAGCGTCACATCGAGGTGCAGCTCGCCCATGCCGCGCAGAATCGTCTGGCCTGTTTCGCGATCCGTCTCCAGGTGGAGCGAGGGGTCGGCACGAACCATCTTCACGAGCGCGGCGCTGAACTTCTCCTGCTCGGCCTTGAGCTTCGGTTTCACGGACACGCTGATCACAGGGTCCGGGAAGCGCATGCGCTCGAGAATCACAGGATTGGCGGAATCACACAGTGTGTCGCCGGTTTCGGTTTCCTGCATGGAGACGAGCGCGATGATGTCGCCGGCGCGCGCCTCGTCGATCGGATTCGCTTCCTTGGCGAACATCTCGACCATGCGGCCGATCTTCTCGCGCTTGCCGCGCGTGGTGTTCTGTATGGAGGCGCCCTTGGTGAGCACGCCCGAATAAACGCGCACGAACGTCAGGGCACCGTACGCATCATTGATTACCTTGAACGCCAAGCCGCTGAACGGCTCGTCATCCGAGCACCTTCGCTCGCCGGTGACGTTGCCATCCTCGTCGAGCGTCTTGATGGCCGCGACGTCCGTGGGGGCCGGCATGTAGTCGACAACGGCATCCAGCACCTGCTGTACACCCTTGTTCTTGTATGAAGACCCGCACAGCACGGGGTTGAACGCGCCCGTCACAGTGCCCTTGCGCAAACATTTGCGCAGCACGTCCGCCGACGGCGCATGACCTTCCTCGAGGTACTTGTGCATGGCGTCATCGTCCATCTCCAGACAGGTGTCGACGAGCTCCGTACGGTACTTCTCCACATCCTCGAGAATCTTGCGATCCGTCGGCACGTGGATGTCGAGCTTGTCGGCGAGGTCCGGCGTCACCTCGAGGCTTTGCCACTCGGCATCTTTGTCGTCCGACTCCCACACCAGCGCCTTCATCTCGACGAGGTCGATCATGCCCTTGAAGTGGTCTTCGGAGCCGATCGGGATCTGTATCGGCAGCGGGCGCGCGCCGAGGCGCTTTCTGATCATGTCGACACAGCGGGTGAAGCTGGCGCCGCTGCGGTCCATTTTGTTGACGTAGCAAACGCGCGGCACGCCATAGTTGTCCGCGAGACGCCAGTTTGTTTCAGACTGCGGCTCTACACCGGCAACGCCATCGAACACCACCACGGCGCCGTCCAGCACACGCAGCGAGCGATTCACCTCGATGGTGAAGTCGACGTGCCCCGGGGTGTCGATCAGGTTGATCTTCTTATCGCGCCAGATGCAGGAGACCGCAGCGCTCTGAATCGTAATGCCGCGCTTCTGCTCCTGCTCAAGATAGTCTGTCGTCGTCGACGTCTTCAGATCCTTGGTGTCATGGATGTCGATGATCGTGTGCTTGCGCCCGGTGTAATACAGGATGCGCTCAGTCGTCGTCGTTTTGCCGGCATCGACGTGGGCGATGATGCCGATGTTGCGGATATCAGAAAGCGCGGTTGTGCGGGCCATGGCAAGGTTCCGTTACGAATTTTCGGTTAACACTGTCGGGAGATCGGGCAGGCGTGCCGGCCCGACTCATGCATTCAAAATGATCTGCGCTGAAGAGAGCAGCGCCCTCCTCGATCCCATGCCTGGCGCTGGCAAAATCCGGGACTCGAGGGCAGAAGGGGCCGGAATCCTATAGAGATCGCATCAGAAGTTCAATCGTGTTCTGGCGTCTTTGTGAAGTGCAGGCGTCGAAGATGGAAGGCATATTGCATGGGGAATTCTGATTAGATTTATAATTATTGTATAATCAAAGACTTACGCTAAGCCTCGGCAGTCAACCGCGGCCAATCCTCCGGTCCAGCTGCGTTGCCTCAGGCGAAACGGCCGAGCCGAGGAGCACCATGAGACTCTGGACCATCGGCGTGTGGCTGCTCCACAGCCGCGGGTCTGGCCGGCAACCCCACCTGAAGCGTAAATTGCACCTGGGTACTGAGCACACCTGTTTACCAACAGTCGTTACTGGATACGCGATGCTGAGCTGGCAAGTGGGCGGGGTGAAGATCACGCGCATCGTCGAGATGCATCTGCCGGTGCCGGCCCGGCTCATACCCCAGGCCACGGCTGAGGAGCTGCGCAAGTCCGCGTGGCTCTATCCGCACTTCGTCAGCGAGGACGACACCACCCTGAATCTCAGTGTTCACGCACTGCTGGTCGAGGCGCCGGGGCTGAGGTTGGTGGTCGACACCTGCGTCGGGAACGACCGACCGCGCGAGATCACCGGCGGCCTGCCGTTGGCGACCCCGTTCCTGCGGCATCTTGGCGAGACGGGCTGGTCGCGCGACGGAGTAGATGCCGTGGTATGCACGCATCTGCACGTAGACCACGTCGGCTGGAACACGATGCTCGAGAACGGCAAGTGGGTGCCAACCTTCCCGAAAGCGCGCTACCTCATCAGTCGGCGCGAGTACGACTTCTGGTGCGCCTCCAATGACGAGGAGCAGCAGGCGATGCTCGGCGATAGCGTCAAGCCGGTCTTCGAGGCCGGCCTCGTCCAGCTGGTGGAGCTGGACCACCCGATCTCGCCGGAGATCCGGCTCGTACCTTCCATCGGTCACACGCCGGGTCACGTCAGCGTGATGATAGAGTCGGAGGGTGAACGGGCGGTGATTACGGGCGACATGACCCACCACCCCTGCCAGCTGGCACACCCCGACTGGGCGTTTGGCGATGACGACCGAAAAGTCGCCGCGCTCACCCGCTCGCGCCTCTTCGCCGAATGGGCCGACCAGCCGATCCTCGTCATCGGCACCCATTTCGCCGCTCCCACCGCCGGTCACGTCGTCCGCGACGGTGATGCGTTCAGATTTGCGGTGTGAGGCGGCAAGCCGGCTGGGCGTCGTATCATCCCACCCGCCTCCACCGGTAATTGGAGATCGCCCCGCCATGCGCGCTCGAATCCTTCTTCTTGTGATTACGGCCACTTTCGCAGTGCAGACCCATGCCGCTTTGCTCCTCAAGGTTCCGCTGCAATGGCGACCGACTACGGGCCTGCGGCTGGGCGCCATGGAGATGTCGCAGGCAGCCGTGCAGTTCGAGGTTTTCCGGGACGTGCGCGCCGACAAGCAGGCAATCGGGGAAAATCGTGAGGATCAAACACCCAAGCCCGTAACGACGACGGACGACGTCGGGGCGTTCGTGAGTACGCACATGCGTCAGCTCTTTCAGAGTGCCGGTCTGAAGACGGTCGACAGCGGCGGCGCGGTGACGATCAAAGGCGAGGTCACCCAATTCTACGTGAGAGAGACTTCGCTCTACCGGTCCGAGGTAGCCGTCCACATGACGGTAGTGGGTCGAGATGGAAAGGTGCTTTGGAGCGGTACCGCCTCCGGCGAAGCGAAGCGATTCGGACGGTCTTACAAGCTCGAGGATTACTACGAGGCTCTCTCCAACGCGATCGTCAACACTGTGAGCTCCATGTTGCAGAGCGCGCAGTTTCAAAAAGTATTGTCCGGAAACTGAAGCCCCCTCGAAGGGCTCGTTTGGGGCGGCGACCTTAAGATTACGAGAGCGCAGCGGTGCAAGAATCTAACGAGGGACAATCGGCCCAGCTCGATTCTGAGTTGGACCGCCTGCTCGACCTCCCGTCCGAGCAGCGCAAGCACGCGCTGCGCAACGACTATCGTGACCAGCCGGGGCTGCGAGCCGAGCTCGAGAGTTTGCTGCGATCTGCCGCGGCGATGGGGGGCTTCCTGGCGAAGCCCGCCCGGCCGACCCTGGAGGAGGCACCGCCCGAAGTCACGCCAAGTGCACTACGGCTCGGCCCATGGCAGTTGCTGGGGCGGATCGGTAGCGGTGGCATGGGTGAGGTCTTCGAGGCGCAGCGTCGCGACGGCAACTTTGAACAGCGTGCCGCTATCAAGCTCTTACACGTCGGTGCGGTCGCCCAAAACGAGCGCTTCCACGGCGAACGTCGCATCCTGGCGCGCCTGGAGCATCCCGGTATCTCGCGGCTGCTCGACGGCGGCGTCGCGGACGACGGTCGGCCATGGATGGCGATGGAATTCGTGGCAGGCGCGCCGATTACCGCTCATTGTCTGCAAGCCCGCGCAACGCTGGTCGAACGCCTATGTTTGTTCGAGCAGGTTTGCGACGCGGTCGCTTACGCACATCGGCATCTGGTGGTGCATCGGGACCTCAAGCCTGCCAACATCCTGGTCGATGCCGACGGTCGCGTCAGGCTGCTCGACTTCGGGATTGCCAAGCTGCTCGATCAGGACGCCCCGGTGCTCACTCAAACCGCATCGGTACTCCTGACACCAGCCTACTCCGCACCCGAGCAGATCGCCGGCGGCCCGATCACCACGGCTGCCGACGTCTACGCGCTCGGTTTATTGCTATTCGAGCTCCTCGCCGGCTGCCGGCCCTGGCCGGAAACCGGCTCTTCCCTCGCTCAGGCGATGCGCGCCGTTCTTGATAGGCCGGTGCCAACGCTGAGCACAGTTGCCGGCGCCCACACCGAGGCCCCTTTTCCTTCCAGCGCCCTGCGCGGCGATCTCGATGCCGTAGTGGCCAAAGCGCTGCGCAAAGAGCCCGCTCAGCGCTATGCCACGGTAGATGCATTCAAGCTCGACATCTCGCGTGTACTGCGTGGCGAACCGGTCGCTGCGCGTGAAGGCGCGCGAATGTATCGCGTTGGCCACTTCCTGCGCCGCCACCGATGGTCGCTCGCAGCCGTCGCGGCGGTGTTCGTCTCGCTCGCGGGCGGGCTGGGCGCCGCGGCCTGGCAGGCGCACCGGGCCGATATCCAACGCGACACTGCGCGCCGCGACCTCGCGCGCGAAGAGGCGCTGCGCTATGAGCTGACAGGGATGTTCCGCAAGGTGCTCGCAGAGAGCGGCGACCATCAGCTCGATGCGAAGGCGATGCTCGATGCCAGCGCACAGCATCTGCTGAGCGCCTATCGTGAGCGGCCGAAGGTCGTGGGACCGTTGGTCATCACACTCGCGGATCTATACGACGCGCTGGAAGACGCCCAAGGAGGTGCGGCCCTGCTGGAGGGCTACCTCGCGCAAGCAGGAGCGGACGCTGATGCCGCATCGGTCGCCGACGCACGCCAGAAGCTGGCCAACCTCGAGATGTTGCGCGGCAATGTCGCTCGTGCGAGCACCCTGCTCGATCAAGCGCAGGCGTACTGGGCGCAGACGCCCAATCGATATGAGGAAGAGAGACTCGAAGGCCTCGGTATCCGCTCGCGATTGCAGCGCAGCCGCGGCGATCTCGGCGGCGCCATTGCGACCGAGCAGGAGGCGATTCGGGAAAGGATCGCCATGTCCGGCCGCGTCCATCGGGAAACGGCCGTCCTCTACAACTCCCTCGCGATCACGCTGGCCGCCGCGAACCGGCTCCAGGAAGCGCTCGCCGCCTATCGCGAGACGAGCGCGATCTACCAGGCATTGGGTCTGGGCAGGGGTCTCGATGCGCAGATCGTGCTCGGCAACACGGGTACCCTGGAGCTGCGCACGGGGGATCTGCGTGCCGCCGAGCCGCTGCTGAGAAGCGCCTTCCAGCACGAGCGCGCCCTTGCGGGCGACTCCGCTGCAGTCGCCGCAGCAATGGGCTACTACGGCAAGCTGCTTACGATCACCGGTCGCGGGCCGGAGGCGGTCGCCACTTTGCGGGAAGCCGCGGCGCTCGGTGAGCGCTATGCGGGTACAGGCAGCCCGTTGGCGTTGCAGAACCGCTTGTTCCTCGGTGAAGCAGAGCTTGCGGCAGGCGATGCGGCCCAGGCGCGTGCGACGCTGGAAGACGATCACAGTGCCGCGCTGAAACAATATGGCCCATCGGACATGCTGACCCAGCGTGCGGCCCTGGCAATGGCACGGGTCGACCTGGCCCAGGGGCACGCGGATGCGGCCCGAGCCCAGTTGCTGCAAGTCGTAGCGGCCTTGCGGCAACTCGGCCCGCAGGCGGAAGCAAATCTGACCCAGGCGCTGGTCGCACTGGGGGAAGCGGAGCTGACTCGAGGCCAACCCAAGGAGGCACGCGCGCCATTGGAGGAGGCGGTCCTCCTGCGCGAGAAAAACGGATCGGAAAGCTGGGATCTGGCGGAAGCACGGGAGCGGCTGGGCGAGGCGCTCGCCGCCTCGGGGGATGGGGGCGCCCGGGCCCTGCTCCAACAGGCTGCCGGCACCCTCGAGACGCAACTCGGGGCAAATCACCCGCAGACGCAGCGCGCGCGGCGCGCCCTGCTGGCCATGGGTACCTAGACCGGCCGGCTCAATTCCCGGAATAACCAGGCGCGTGCCTTCAACCAGTCGCGCTGCACCGTACGCAGCGAAACGCCGAGGGCCGCAGCGGTGTCCTCTTCGCCGTATCCGGCAAAAAAGCGGCATTCCACGATGTCGGCCAGACGAGGTGTGGCGCGCGCCAGGCGCTGCAGGGCCTCGTTCAGAGAAAGCAGCCCCTCGTCAGTCTCGATGGCCAAATCGACGGCCTCAGAGAGCGTCACGTGGCGAGCGCCACCCCCGCGCTTTTCGGCGAGGCGCTCCGCAGCATGGTTGATGAGTGCGTGGCGCATGGCCAGAGCGGCCGCCCTCAGGAAGTGCGACTCGTCGGCATAGCCACCCGAGCCGCGCATACGCAGATAAGCCTCATGGGCGAGCTCGGTCGTCTGCAGCGTCACCGGCGCGAGGCGGCTGCGCTCCCGCCGTGCCAAGTGCTTGACCTGGCGATAGAAAGGGGCAACGAGCTCGGCGGCCGTGCGCCGCACGTCCGGCGAAGCGCCACAGTCCGCCAGCGCCTCACTACCGGCATGCTCACCCTCGCCAGCAGCGCCCCCGCTCATGTTGCCAATTGTAGCGCCGATCGGGTGGCGGGTTTGGACCGGATTTCCGGTTCTCTTCCAGGTAGTCCCTTGTTAGTCCCTCGGAGACCCTGCGCATGAAACCGACCCCCTCTACCCTCTTCGCCGCGCTCGCGTGCGCATCGTCCCTGCTCTGCGTCGCCCCGGCCGGCGCGCAGAACCCGATGCCTTCGCAGCAGGATGAGCTGAGCGGCTTCCTCGGTGACGGGACTTGCACGGGCCATTTCCTGCTGGCGAAGTCGCCGCGCGCGACGAGCGCCAAATACCACAGTGAGAAGTTGCTCGGCGATCATTGGATCGTGGTCCGGTATGACGAGGAGACCACGTCTTCGAACTCGAGCCCGTACCACGTCGTCCAGTACTTCAGGTACGACTCAAAGGCCGGGCACTTCGTAGATGTCGTCCTCGACAACGTCGGCGAGAGCTACGGCGCGGGTACCAGCAGCGGCTGGCAGGGCAATGTCATGACGTTCGAGAACGTCGATCTGGCTAGCGGCAACCACGAGCTGTTCCGCGACGTGTTCATGCGCGAAGGCACAGTCGTGGTGTCGCATACAGGCTATATGCACGACAAGAACGGCAAGTGGATCAAGGTGGAGCACGAGGTCTGCAAGCGCATGTAAGGAGGCTTGCTCGGAGCACCCACGCGTCATGGACTTCCTGACAGCGGCAGCGCCGGCGAGTCCCGTCATTTCGAAGCGCACGGATGAGCACCGCTATTTCGTGGCGGCGGCCGTCGTCCTGACGTTCCTCGTGTTGTGGGCGTTCGGTTTCGAGTATCGGGACCTCATCCACCCGAGCCACTTCACGGTCTTGGTACAGCTGCATGGCCTCGTCATGTTCGCGTGGGTGGGGCTGTTCCTCACCCAGGTGACGCTCATCGCGTGTCGCCGACCGCTGTGGCATCGCCGCCTCGGGGTGATCGGCATGGCCGTCGCCGTCCTGGTCGTGGGCCTCGGTGTCCCCACCTCGATCATCGCCGCCCGGCTGGGCGGCGATCACCTGCCGGCCGGACTCCCGCCGTCGCAATTCCTGGCAGCCGCCCTGAGCAGCCTCGCAGCTTTTGCGCTGCTTGCGGGGAGCGGGCTGGCGTTGCGCCGGCGCCCGGACGTTCACAAGCGACTGATGCTGCTCTCGAACATGCCGCCGCTCGTTGCGGTTTTCGCTCGCCTGATTTTCTTCCTGCAGCTGACTGTGAGCATCGCGACGCTGCGGAATCTTCTTTTGCTCGCGTTCATCGCGGGCGACACGATGCGCACTCGCCGCCTACATCCTGCATTGGTCGCCGGCAGCGCATTCCTGATCGCCGTCGATGCCGGAGCGGGTGCAATGACCGGTACGGCGATTTGGGCCAGTATCGTTCGCACGCTTATCGCATAATGGGCCTCTCCGGACCACCCGCCGACCACTGACCCGTCCAGAGCCGCATGTTCATCCCAGCACAGCGCATAGGCTCGCAGCATCAGTACTACGGGATCACGGCGATCGCCGTGACCGCCATCATCATCGCCGGGTTCGTACCGACCTATACCCGACGTCTGCTCCACCACGATCCTCATCTCACTCTGTTCGTGCAGGCGCATGGCCTGGTCATGGTGTCATGGATCGCCCTCTTCCTCATCCAGACGCAATTGATCGCGCACCGACGCACCGATCTGCATCGCAGATTGGGCGCGCTCGGCGCCGCATTGATCGTCGCCATGCCGACGACCGCCATCCCGGTCCTGCTGAACGCCGCAGCGCGCCAGGCTCATGGCACTCACGGCGCGCCCTTCTATCTCCGGCTGGTCGCATTCGACGGTGTCAATCTTTTGCTGTTCGTAGCCCTGGCCGCGTCGGCCGTGATGGTGCGCTCCCGCGCCGACTACCATAAGCGCTTGATGTTGCTGGCCACCCTGAGTCTCCTGGGACCGGCTTTCGGTCGCCTCATCGAGACAGTCAGTGAAGTTCCCGGCGGCAACGATCTCGTAGTTTTACTCCTGATGCTCGCCTGCCTGGGGGCCTGCGCTGCGGTCGACACGATCCGGCTTCGCCGACTGCATCCCGTCTGGATTTGGGCGGGCCTCCCGTTGGCGGCTGCCGATGTATTGACCTACATAGCCAACACCAGACTGTGACTCCCCCACAAGTCGCCGCACGAGGACATGCCATGACCGACTCGCCGAGTGCCGTCCCGTATGCGCTCGATCGCTCTCCCGACCGGCGTTTCTTCGTTGTCGCGGCGATCTGCGCGCTCGTCATCGTGTTTGCCGGATTTGCGCACACGTATTTCCTGAAGTTCCTGTTCGATGCTCCGGCCCTGCCGTGGCTGGTGCAGCTTCACGGCGCAGTGATGACTACCTGGTTCGTGGTGTTTTTGGCGCAAACTTCCCTGATCGCAGGGCATCGTGCGGACTTGCACCGCAGGCTCGGTGTGATCGGCGCCGCGCTCGTCGTAGTGATGGTTGTGCTGGGCATCGTAGTGGTTGTAGTCGCCGCCGCACGCGAAGTGCATGCCATAGCCAGGATGCGCCGTTCTTTCTGATGTTGCTCGCGGCAGATCCTTTTACCTTGCTCGTCTTTGCTGGAATGGTCGCGGCCGCGATCGCGATGCGTTACCGGCGCGGCGACGTGCACAAGCGCCTCATGCTGCTGGCGACACTCAGCCTGACATCGGTCGCGATTGGGCGATTGCCTTTCCCGAGCTTTAACTACTTCTGGCTGGCATACGGAGTAGTTCTATTCGTTCCGGCCATCATCGATACGGTGCGCAACCGTCGCCTGCATCCGGTGTTCGGCTGGGGGGCACCATTGCTCCTCCTTTCGCTGTTCCTGGTCGTGCGATTCGCCTCGACGCCGGCATGGATGCGTTTCGCAGAGCGGCTGGTGAGCTGACCCGGCGCTGCGTTAGACCTCAGCGGGAGCTCGCTCAACCGCCGATACAAAAGACCAGCCGACCAGCCGGCCTGAGGTCAGAGTGACCATCCCGGGACCCGGACCTCAGAGCGAAGACAGAGACCGATCGGCCTGACGTCCTCGCCGAGCGTGTCCTCTATCGCCTGGGCAGCTCGCTCAGGATGGCATCGATTACGATCTTCGGCTGATCGAATTGGACGTAGTGGGCGCTCTCGCGCACGAGCACCTGCATCGAATTAGCGATAGTGGTCTTCCGCCGTGATGACTCGGATCGGCCGGCTGCCGAAATGAGCGGCGATGCGCAACATGGCACGGCTCCATAGAGTTCCGTGTCAGCGAATTCCGACACTCGATCGGCATAGTATCCGCTCGCGCGGGCGCGTCGCCGCGCGCAGACTCTAGACCGCGCCCCAGGGCTGCCGGACCGCAGCGCGCCGATTACGGCTCTCCATTTCACGGGCACTGGTTGCGCTCGGTAACCAACACTACGGCTGCCTTCCTCGATACTGCCCGGGGGCACGCTCAAGACGCACGGCGGCTCGCCTGGGGCAAGGCCCCGCCCCACTCAGAAGATCTTCATGAAAATCGCACAAATCGCGCCACTCTACGAGGACATACCGCCCAGGCTTTACGGCGGTACGGAACGGGTCGTTGCAAACCTTTGCGACTCGCTCTGCGATCTCGGTCATGACGTCGCACTCTTCGCCGCCGCCGGTGCGCGTACCAAAGCGCGGCTGATTCCTGCTCGAGACAGGGCGCTGCGGCTGGACCCGAATCCTTTGAAGTCCGAAGCCGGGGCACACCTGACGATGCTGCATGAAGTGCGGAGGTTGGCGGCGGAGTTTGACGTGCTGCACTTCCACACGGACCTGTTGCATTTCCCGCTATTCGAAGCCCAGGCTCACCGAACGGTGACGACGCTGCATGGGCGGCTGGACATCACCGACGTGCAGAGGGCACTGCAGCGATGGCCTTCTTTTGGCCTGGTGTCGATCTCGGACTCGCAACGCGCCACAGTCCCCAACGCCAATTGGCTCGCGACCGTGAAACACGGCGTCGCCCCTGAGATTTACCGTCCGCCAGTGAGCCCGAAGGGTTCCTATCTCGCTTTCCTCGGGCGTATCTCCCCTGAAAAGCGCGCCGATGTGGCGATCCGGATCGCACACCAAGCCGGCATTCCGCTCAGGATCGCGGCCAAGGTGGATCAAGCAGATGCGGCATACTTCGAGTCCGTCGTGAAGCCACTGCTCGATGACCCCTTGGTCGAATTCGTGGGGGAGATCGGGGATGCGGACAAGTCGGAGTTCCTGGGCAACGCGAGCGCCTTGCTGTTTCCGATCTGCTGGCCGGAGCCGTTCGGTTTGGTCATGATCGAGTCGATGGCCTGCGGCACGCCCGTGATCGCGTGGAAATGCGGCTCGGTTCCGGAGATCGTGGAGCCCGGCGTCACTGGCTTCATCGTGGACTCCGAGGAGCAGGCCTTGGTAGCCATCCGGGAAGCTGGCGAACTCAGCCGCCAACGCATCCGTGCCGTCTTCGAGCGACGCTTTGCTGCGCGCACGATGGCCGAAGGCTACGTTCAAGTCTATGAACGAATCAGGCAGTCGACGCGAAAGTACGTCAGACTGGCTTCATGAATGCGTCCGAGGATTCGGGACCCCGTCGCGGTTTACTGCCTCGCTTCACACTCAAGGATGGTGATACTTTCCTGCTTGCCGATGCCCTGGGAGACGTGCACGATCGCGAAGACGGGCTCTTCACGAACGATACGCGCGTGCTGTCGCGATTTGAGCTGTCGATCGCGAACCGACCTGTTTCCCTGTTGGGCGCAGCCGTTTCACCGGACAATACGACCTTTACCGCCCATCTGACCAATCGCCCGCTGCCCGCGCTTGGCGAACGCGTCATTCCCCAGGGCGTGATTCATATCGAGAGGCGGCGGCTGCTTTGGGGCGGACGCCTCTACGAGCGTCTAGCCCTGACGAATTTCAGTGACCAGCCCGCGGAGGTCGCCATTCGCTTCACTTTCGCAGCGGATTTCGTCGACATTTTTGAGGTCCAGGGTCACGCGAGAGCAGCTCGCGGCCGCACGTTGCCGGCGGAGTTGTCCCGGCAGTGTGTGAGACTGGCCTATCGCGGTCTCGACGATGTCGTACGGACCACGCATCTGCAGTTCTCACAGCTACCCGTGTCGCTGTCATGCGAGATTGCCGAGTTTCGGGTCGACCTCGAGCCCGACGCCGCGACCGGTCTGCATGTGGAAATCGGCAGCGGAAAAGAAGAGTGTCCTTCGGCCGAGCGTTACGAGCGAGCGCACCGACTGGCCACGCATGCCGCCGAACAGTGCGTGCGGGCAGCTGGCTCTCTGCAGACCTCCGGCCGGCTGTTCAACCAATGGGTAGATAAAGCTCGGTCAGATTTGGCGCTGCTCACGACGCCGCTGGCTACCGGCCCCTACCCGTATGCAGGCATTCCTTGGTTCTCGACACAGTTTGGACGGGACGCCATCATCACAGCGCTCCAGACACTGTGGCTCGATCCATCCCTGGCGGCTGGAGTGCTTCGCTTCCTGGCATCGACGCAGGCAACGGAAACTTCCACCTTCCGTGATGCCGAGCCAGGCAAGATCGTGCACGAGATGCGCCGCGGAGAAATGGCCGCTCTGCGGGAGATTCCGTTCGGCCGCTATTACGGAGGCGTCGACACAACGCCGCTTTTCGTGATTTTGGCGGGCGCCTATGAAGAGCGTACCGGCGACCGGCGGCTGGTTGATGAGATCTGGCCCAACCTGCTCGCCGCGATCGGTTGGATCGAGAAGCGTCTGGACCGCAGCACGACCGGTTTTCTGGACTATACGCGCGGAGAGAAGTCTGGGCTCGCCAACCAAGGATGGAAGGACAGCGCGGACTCCATCTTCCACGCCGACGGACGCCTGCCGCAGGGACCCATTGCGGTTGTTGAGGTACAGGGCTACGCCTGCACGGCACTGGAGGCAATCGGCAAACTGGCGGCGACGCGTGGCGATCACGAGCGCTCTTCCGAGTGGGCCTCGCGGGCCCACCGCCTTCGTACCGCGATCGAGGCACAGTTCTGGATTCCGGAAATGGACTTCTACGCCATCGCCCTTGACGGGGACGGCGCACCGTGTCGTGTACGCGCCTCCAACGCGGGGCACCTGCTTTTTTGCGGCATACCTTCCGCCGAGCGCGCGGCGGCGGTCCGCTCGCAACTCTTATCGGAGCCGTTCTGCAGCGGTTGGGGAATTCGAACGCTGCGCGAAGGAGAAGCTCGCTACAACCCCATGTCGTATCACAACGGCTCGGTATGGCCCCACGACACTGCCATTTGTGCAGCCGGCATTGCACGGTATGGCGGTCGGGCAGATGCCGTGAAGGTTCTCGCCGATGTGTTCGAAGCCGCCAATCAGTTTTCGATGCGTTTGCCGGAGCTGTATTGCGGCTTCGCACGAGACGGCGCGGCAAACCCTGTCCCCTATCCCGTAGCCTGCTTACCGCAGGCGTGGGCCAGCGGCTCGATGTTCATGCTCTTGCAGGCCACGCTGGGCATCCGGATCGATGGCGGCTGTAGGGAAGTCCACGTCGATCATCCGCTGCTGCCGGAAGGCATAGAGTCGCTTCGAGTGCGTGCCCTGCCGGTAGGTACGGCCCGCATCGATATCGAGTTTCATCGCGTGGGAGACGAGGTGGCCGCGGTCCCCTTCGGCCATACCGAGACCGGCGTGACGGTGCTCGCGCATTTATAGCGGATCGGTTGGTGGTGGTCGCGTAGGGACGGCGGAACGAAGCCTCTCTCGCTATTCCAGGTGGGGCGCGAGCAAATCTTCGATCCATTTCATGAATGCGCGCACTCGGCGCGACAAATTGCTCCGATGTGCTACGACGAGGGCCACGGCAAGCGACCGGCGACGAAAGTCAGGCAGAATTTCTACCAGTGTTCCACTTTCCAGGTATCGGCCAATGCCAAGAAGTGGGGCCTGAATCAGGCCAAGGCCGGCGATGGCAGCGGCTTCGTAGGTCTGCGCACTATAGACGTGTAGAGCACCCGGCAACTGAAGGGTCGCGTAGCTGTCGCCGTCCGGATATTCCCACCTATAGGCTCTTGCGCCCAGCATCGGCGAAAAGTGAATTGCCCGATGTTTCTGATGCTGCAGGTCTTCTATAGACCGCGGGATACCACAGCGCGCCAGGTAGGCAGGACTGGCGGCGTTGACCATGCGTAACTTGCCCAGCGGGCGGGCAATCAGCGTCTCGTCTCTGATGGGGCCAAGTCGCAAAACGCAGTCAAACCCTTCCTGAACCAGATCGACCTGGCGATCAGTACTCGACACCTCCAACTCCAACTCTGGATGAGTCGCCATGAAATCCGGCAACGCCGGCACGATCGTTGTCCGTGCCACCGCGGTCGGGAGATCGACGCGTAGACGCCCGCGAAGTGCCACTCGATCGCCGGCGAACATCGAGTGGAGTTCATCAACGTCCGCGAGCAGATCGCGGGCACGCGCATGAAATGCCCGTCCGTCTTCCGTCAGCTGCACGCTGCGCGTCGTCCGGTGCAGAAGCCTGGCACCGACGTCTTCTTCCAGCTTCCGGACTGCGGTTGAGGCCCTTCCCTTCTGAATGCCCAAGCTCTCGGCTGCGTGGGTGAAGCTCCCCATTTCCGCCACCGTTATGAAAATGAGGATGAGTTCGAGATTCTGCATTTTCGTGCCTCGGCATTGTTCATCGCAGGATGAACAGTGAGTTCATTTCAGCGGTGATTATCATACCCAAGAGACACAGTAATCTCCGAATATCGGATCCCCCATTGGAGAAAGAGAAGTGCCCGAAACCATGAACCTGCATCAGGTGCCTGAAACCATGACCCTGCATCGCGCACTGTGGGCCGGCCGAATAATGAGTGCGTTTGTCGTTATCGCTCTGCTGGTAGACGGCACTATTCAGCTTTTCGCGCCGGCACAGATCGCGAGCATGTTGCAGGAAACCGGGTTTGCGATGGACCTCACCCGTGTCGTGGGCCCGATCATAGTCACCTGCGCCATCCTTTACGCCATCCCGACCACCGCCGTCCTCGGCGCGATCCTGGTGACGGGCTTCCTGGGAGGTGCCATCTGTGCCCATGTGCGCATTGGTGAGTTGGGATCGCCGCCGGAAATCATCTCCCTGCTCTTGGGCGCGATGACATGGGGCGGCCTCTACGCGCGCGATCCTCGCATCCGGGACATTCTGCCGCTCATCCGTTAACCAACCGGGCAGTGCTCTGCCCTTCAAGATCAGGAGAAACCGCATGTTTTTGGTAATGGGAATCACGGGAAAAGTGGGCAGCGCAACGGCAGGACATCTGTTAGCGCGCGGTAAGGAAGTGCGCGCGCTGGTTCGCAATCGCGAGAAGGCCTCAAGCTGGGCGAACCAGGGCGTGGAGCTGGTTGCCGGTGATTGGAATGATTCGGCAGCCATCGAGCGGGCGCTCAAAGGTGTCGAAGGCGCCTTTGTCATGTTGCCGGCTGTTTGGGCTCCCTCACCCGATTACAAGGAAGCCAAGGGCGTGCTTGCGAACTATGTCGAGGCGCTCACCAAGGCAGCGCCGCCGCGGGTAGTAGCCCTTTCGTCGATGGGTGCGAACAGGACCAGCGGCCTCGGGATGATCACAGCCTTGTCGCTTCTGGAGCAACGATTTCGCGAGCTGGTATCGCCGATCGCATTCGTGCGCGCTGGTGGTTTCTTCGAAAACTTCCTCTATGGCTTGCAGGTCGCCCAGAGCGGAACGCTACCGGTCTACTACAATCCGACAAACCGGAAATCCACCATGGTCGCGACGAACGACATCGGCGCGGAGGTCGCAGGCCTTTTGACCGGGCCAGCGTGGTCAGGGCAGCGCGTCGTCGAGCTTGGTTCGATGGTCACCGCGGATGAAGTCGCAGAGCAATTGGGTGAAGTCCTGAATCTCGACGTGAAAGCCTTTGCAGTCCCGCGTGCAGAGTGGGCGAAAGCGTTCGAGCAATTCGGCATCCCGAAGGGGCGCACCGGGCCTGCCGAAGAAATGTTTGAGGCTGTGAATGCAGGATGGATGGACCTTGGAGTCGAGGGTACGGAGCACGTAGCGGGTACGACGCCTGCACGCGACGTCTTCGCGGCGGCCCGTAAAGCCGAGGCGGCGTGAACCGCGGGGTCTACCCCTTCGCACCATTGCGGATCAGCCATGCTGCAACATCGCTGTGGCCCGACCGCTCTGTAATTTCGAGCGACGTCTGCCCGGTCCAGGGCGCACGCCACTGCAGGTCGGCACCATGCATGAAGGGACGGGATTTGGGTTATGACCTGGCCAATCGGCGAAAAGGTGCAGCGGCGATCTTCCTCCTCCCTTCGCATCCTCGACCACGCAGCACGCGAGGCCGCGATCGTCCGCAAGCAGCCGAGACAACCGGTCGATATCGCCCTGTTTCAGGATCGCTGTCAACTCGAGGGCCAGCGGGTCGTCGCATCGCAATATTCGAAGATTCACCATAGGCAGAAATTGCAGTATTCGGCTCGATCGCGAAACCGTGATCAGGCCGTGGCACTTTCCAGCGCGGCAATGAGCGGACAGCGGACTCTTCCCTTATTGCTGCGGCACTTTCTGACCAGCGTGGCCAACGCGCTCTCGATCGTCTTAAGTTGCGCGATCCGTTCGCGTACTGTTGCCAGCTTCTGGCCGGCGATCTCTTCCACTTCGTGGCAGTGCAGACCATCCTCCAGAGATAGCAAATCCCCGACCTCCTCCAGACTGAAACCCAGCTGCTGTGCCCGCCTGATGAAACGGAGGCGTTGCGCATGTTCTGGTGCGTAATTTCGGATACCACCCAGAGGCTTCGCAGGCTCGGGGACGAGGCCGCGCCGCTGGTAATAGCGGATGGTTTCCACATTGACCCCGGCGTCTCGGGCAAGAGCACCGATCGTGCACCGTGCAGCCATATATTGACTCCGTAGTTGACTACGGCCCTAAGATTACCGCGTTCGTAGAAATCGCGACAGACACCGGTACGGCTCTCGGCTCTATCCAGATGAGTGACAAACCCAAAATTCTCGGCACGACCGGTGGCGCCGTTGCCCTGAGCGCCTTGGCGCTCGCCTTTGGTGCGTGCTGCGTTGCGCCTTGGGCCGTGGGTCTACTCGGCGTGGGCGGGGCGGTGATGCTCGCCAGGTTGGCCGGACTGCAGTCGCCCGTGGTGGCGGTGACGCTCGTGCTCGTCGGGCTGGGATTCTGGTACGCCTATCGCACGCGATCCGGCGTGGAGGGCGGGACGTGTCCGGTAGAAGATCGTAAGGGCTTGCGCATTGCTGTATGGATCGGGGCATTGATCGTCATCGGCTTCGACATCGCTTCCTACCTTCCGCAGCTGGCGTGGCTCTGGTGATGGAGGCCTCGATGCAAACGTCCAGGATTCTGCGTGCCGTCCTCGCAGTCATGGTGGCACTGAGCTTCGCAGGTTGCGGTCATAGCCAAGAAGCCAATGCCGCCGAAGTTCACTACACGGTTCTCGGGCCCGCCGACGGGCCACTGCGCGAAGACTTCAACCGCGACCACGGCGACGTGAGGCTCGTATTCCTCGTGGACCCCATCTGCCCGGAGTGCCTGCGCGGGATGGCGGATATGGGTGACGACCTCCTCGCCAAACTCGGTGCCGGCGCGCCGGTAAAGGTGTACGTCGTGTTCGAGCCTGTCATTGGCGGTCAGGCCAAAGACGTTCCCGCGGCGGCAGCGCTCCTGAGATCGCCGGCAGCACGGCTCTACTGGAATCCAACAGGCGATTTTGGTCGACAGATGTCGCACGTGCTCCATTACTGGAATGGCCACGAGTGGGTATACGCTTGGGATACCTATCTCATCTACCGACCCGATGCGGTTTGGAGTGCCACAGCACCACCCGCACCCGCATTCCTCATGCATCAGCTGGGTGGATTGCTGCACACGCCACGGTTCCCGCATCTCGATGCACGTACCTTCGCTGCCCGAGTGCGCGCCATGGTGGCTGGGATTGGCCCGACGACCGTCTCACAATGACTTCGGCAGGATCTTCGGGTATAGCAGTCATAAGCTCGGAACTGACCTGCCCAATCTGTAGCGCACGGCACACGGAGATCATGCCGGTCGACGCCTGCATCTATTTCTTCGAGTGCACCGCGTGCGGCTCCATGTTGAAGCCCAAACCGGGCGACTGCTGCGTGTTCTGCTCTTACGGCTCAGTGCCTTGTCCACCTGTTCAGTTCACGCGCACCGTGGGCAATCGCGGCTGTTGCGGTTGATCTGGAAATGAGCGAAATCGCAAGCTGTACATCCCCGGGTCCTCCCAAACCCCGGGACTGGTTGCGGCAGCCGATTGGCATCATTTTTTGGTGGGTCCTGCCAATCGCCCTCGGGGTATCCACGAACTTTTGGCGTCTACCGCTCGCGCGGACCGCTCTGATATGGGCTCTGGCATTAGCGTGGATGGGAACGGGGTGCCTACTCAATGCGCTACGCTGTCGCCGTCGCCACTGTTTCATATCCGGCCCGCTCCTGTGGCTTGGTGCGATGGCGGCAGGACTCGTGGGCTTTGGAGTCATATCCAATCCGAACGCACTTGGCGAGGCGGTTAATGGCGCACTCGCCCTGGCGGCGCTATCCTTTCTGTCAGAGTGGCTCTGGGGTGCCTACGTGGGAAGGAAGTAACAGTATTCCTGACACACTGCATCTGTCGAAGATGCGGCAGGCGCAGGCTTACTCGGGCACTCCGCCTTCTGGCGGCCCACGCCGGAGTATGTCCGGCAGTGCCTCTCCTTGCTCCGTAAACGACAATGATACGGAGTTGAGGCAATGACGCTCACCCGTCGGCGGCGGGCCGTCCGGGAAAACGTGCCCGAGATGGCTGCCGCAGCGCGCGCAGACCTCCTCCACGCGGACCATGCCATAGCTCGCGTCGCGCACCCGCCGAATATGGGCTTCGTCATAGGGTTCGAAAAAACTGGGCCAACCCGTACCGGAGTCGAATTTCGCACTCGACCGGAAGAGAGGCAAGCCACAAAAGCGGCACGTGTAGATACCATTCTTGTGGTTGTCCAGAAACACACCGCAGAAGGCGGCCTCTGTGCCGTGCTCGAGCAGCACGTCGCGCTCCTCCCCGGTGAGGCCCGCAATTATTGCCTCGCGTTGAGCTGAACTGGGTGGGGTGAGATCGAATTTCGCCATGATCATGTCTCTGAGTGTAGCTAGTCAGACGCCGGATATTAGCTGACACCAATATCGGTGGCCGGGGTTGCGGTCTTGATGGCAAGGCACCTTCCGTCTCAGGCTGCAGCATGTTGTCGCTCAGCTTCCCATCCTTTACAGGCCAGCAGAGTTTGGCGCGGCACCTCATGCACGCCACTTGCATAGTAAGCCACCTGTCGGCGAGAGATACCGAGCGCATCAGCTGCGGCAGACAAGCTGAGCTGATTCCGCCAGCGCCACCGAATGAATTCAACGGCATCGGCCCGACCGTTCTGCTCAAGCGCAAGTTCCCAAACCGTATCAGCGCCCAGGTCGATACCATTCGGCCAAACAACGCCATGACCGCCCTCGACGAGCTTAGTGTTCAAAAAGACCCTTTTTTCCAACAGTGGCCTAAGAGGCTTCGAGGCCTCGATGAAATCGTGCATGCGGACAAAGAACACTTTCCGCTTGGTCTTGGTAAAGCGGACCACGAGCCGATACTGGGCTTGGCCCTCGGCCATAGTTATCTGTGGTAGCTGTCCTTCACTGATTCTCACGTCTCTCCGATTGTGCATTGCAAACCAGTCGTCAGAACGACCGGATGGCCCGGACGCGGCGCGGGAAGTCCTTGTCGTCGCCGTGATCCCGGCCGGCGTCGGCGAAATCGATGTGGGAGGCCATGTCCGTATCGTTTTGCGTCGAGGTCCAGTATTCGCAGTTGTCGTACATCCCGGCGTCGCGGAAATCGCCGATGCCGGTCGCCTTCAGCGCCTTGTACATCTCCTTCAATTCGTCGTGCGACGGCAGGAACCAGTCGCTCACGCCGTTGAAGCTGAGTGTGGCGCAAAGGCGGGCGGCACTGGCCGGCTCGGAGCACCCCTGCAGCATCTCGGCAGTGTTGCGCTTTCCGGTGCCGATCGCCGTGCCCTTCGCGCCCGCGACGTCGTGGCGGAAGCAACCCCATTTCGCGCTCTGGCTCTGGTCGAACGGCATCGCCTCCAGATAGCGCCAGCCGTCGCGCACGGCCTCCGGGTTCTTGTAGAAGATCAGGCCGCCCGACGGGCCGACGTCGCCCACCTCGTAGTCCGCTGCTAGCAGCCATGTGGTCATCTCGCCCGCGCCGCGATTGGCCCAGAGGTGGTAGGGAATCAGGGTAAGCCTGGTGGCCTTCGCGGTCGAATCGGCAGCGTGGTGCGCCACGGTATCGATCAGCATCGCGCTGTCCATGAACCCGGTGTCGAAACGTGGGGTCAGCGGCGCGTCGGGCGCCACCACCAGGTCGAGCGCCTTGCGGCCAGGCGCCTCCGGCCATTCCGCGCAATAGACGATCGGCCCGAGCGAGATGGCCACGCGCCGCGACGTCTCGCGCACACGCTCGTCAGCGACGATGCGGCGTGGCGCCATCGGCAGGTCGATCACCACCGTGTCGCCGTTGCGCCATGCGCGGTCGATGGCCACGTAACCCTGTCGATCCGGTTGCGCGGATACCGCTGCTCCGTTCACGGTGATCGTCACCGGGCCCGCCCGATCCATGTAGCGATAGAGGCCGCCCGGCGCCGGTTGGTCGCGCGCCCAGCCGGGGATGCGCAAGCGTATAGCCGTCTTCAGCGGTGCGGCGGTGCCGACTTTGATCTGCGTGCGGCCGCGCCAGGGCATCTGGCTGTCCACAGCCAGATGCAGCGTGCCGGCGCCCACGGCGAAGCTGGCCTCGCTCGAGACGTAGAGATTGACGTAGATCGCGCCGGCCTGGTCCTGTGCGTAGATCATCCCCGGCATCGAGGCGAGGAAGCGCACCAGGTTGGGCGGGCAGCATTCAAGCGAGGCGTGCTGCCAGCGCTCGTCGCGTCCGTCGCCGGCGCTGGCGAGGCGATTGACGTAGAAGAAGTGGTCGCCGGAATGGGATACGCCGTCGAGCATGTTGTTGTACATGCCACGCTCGAGCAGGTCGATGTAGCGCGCGTCGCCGGTCGCCATGAACCAGCGATGGTTGAGGTTCTGGAACATCAGGGTCGCGCAAGTTTCGGTGTAGGACGACACATTGGGCAGCACATGCGGCCGGCCGAAGCCTTCATTGCCGGTCTGCCCGATGCCGCCGGAGACGTACAGCTTGTTGGTGACTGCGCCGGTCCATATCGCGTGGGCGGCGTCGAAATAGCGCCGGTCGCCGCTGTAGACGCCGACATCGAGCATCGACAGGATCAGCGTGGCGCCGTTCACGGCATGGCCGGCCGCCTCGCGCTGGTCGAGCACGGGGAGCCAGCTCTGGGTGTGGCGGCTACGCCCCGGCGCGTCGGCGCGCCCGCGGATG
>DASXFY010000016.1:0-17416 GCA_036489335.1 Steroidobacteraceae bacterium | reverse complement strand
ACCACGTTTGGCTCTTTCGGCGCTTCCCCGATTCCGCCGGTGCGGGCAATCACTCCGGCGGCTATCTGCGCCGCGAGCTGTGCGAGCAATTCTTGATCGTGCGTGACCATGATGTTCCTCCGTCTATCGTGCAACCGTGATGAGTCGCCCGCGGAGGAGTCTAGCGCCATACCTGTCTTCGCGCTTCGGCCACAAACAAAAACCCCGGCGCAAGGCCGGGGCTCTCGTGGTCCTTTTCTAGTTGGATTTACCCGGCCATCACGGCCATGATAGCCGCTGCAAGGAGTGCCGCCGCGATGGCGAGCACGACCTCCCGCGCGCTCACGGCACGACCTCAGCGAGCACCGTCCATCGCTCGCCATGGCGGGCGGCCTCGACGACCAGCGCCTCGCTTGCCGCAGCGTGAGGCCCCCGCTGGCAAGGGCCTGCGCCAGCACCCTCACCGGGATCCGGCCGTCGAGAAGGGCCCGGACATGACCGTCAGTGGTCATCACCCCGCCCTCGGGCGAGGCCGGCCAGAATCTGCCGTTGTAGCTCAGCTCCCCGACCTGAGCGCCATCCCGGTAGACGGGGAACCGCGAGCCGATGTCGCTCGCGCCGACGCCCGCGGTATCACGCCACGCGGCGAACGCCTGGGCGAGGATGGGGATGGTCGGCGCGTCGAAGCGACGGCCGTCGACGGTCATCGTAAAATAATCGGTAGCCATGATCGAACCTCACTCGTTCGGTTGTGGTGAGCCGTCCGCTCCGGCTGATATCCGGGGCGGGCGGCGCTTGCTGGTGGTTACCTCTCATCCCTTGGCGGCGGGATCGGCGTCACGTTGTCGGCGCTCATGACTTCGCCCTCCTGCAACTGCGGCCTCGATGGGCTCCTCCGCAGCGAGCAGGACATCAGCCTCCAGTGATCCTGTGGCCTCATTGATGGCATCGTAGGCCAGCTCGAGCGCGAGTCTGGCGTCCGTGGCATCGCCCCCGTCCACTGTCCCATCGATCGGGCTTCGTGCTGCCTCTATCGCGCGGACGACGGCTTTCACCACGCCCGCGGCACGCCATAGCACCCGGCGCTGCTCCTCGAGGCGGTGCTCGAGGACGTCCTGGGACGGTAGCGGCGGGCGGACGGCGGCTCGGCGGCTCGGCGGCCGGTTGGACATCCTCGCCGACGACCTCGCCATTGACCAGATGATGCAGTGTGCAGTGAGCGCTGATCTTGGCGAGCAGGCGGTGCGTCGCGGCCGCATCGTCCTCGGTGGCGAACTCCTTGACGACGGCGGGCAGATCGTCGACCAGCTCGAGCGCACGCTCGAGACGGTATCCGCACATTTCACTGATGAACTTGATGGCCTGGACCTCCTGGTCGGGCGGGACGGAAACGAGAGTCAGACGGAACGCCTCGGAGGGCGCGGTACGATCTACGGTAGCCATGTAAACACCTCAGTCGTGTTGCGTGGTGAGCCGCTCGGCCGTGGCAAAACACGGACCGGGCGGCGCTCACACGCCGCTGAGGTTGGCTATCGGGAGGGCTCAAAACTGAAAGTGGACACCAGGGCGGACACACTCAGTTTCGTGGCGATCGTTTTAAGTGGTCGGAGCGCCGAGATTTGAACTCGGGACCCCTTGCACCCCATGCAAGTGCGCTACCAGACTGCGCCACGCTCCGACGGATTTATTCTCGAGCCTGCCAAGAACGCGAGCGGGGATCTCTCGCGCGAAAGACAATAATACGCCGAATCGCCGCCTATCGCCGCAGCACCTTCAGCAGCTCCTCGAGCTCGAGCCTCACCTGCTTGACGATCTGCTGGCTCTGCGACACGTCCGTGCGCGCTTCCTCGCCCGTCAGCTTGTTGCGCGCACCGCCGATCGTGAATCCCTGATCGTAGAGGAGGCTGCGGATCTGGCGGATGACTATGACGTCCTGGCGCTGATAGTAGCGGCGGTTGCCGCGCCGCTTTACCGGCTTCAACTGCGGGAATTCCTGCTCCCAGTAGCGCAACACGTGCGGCTTCACGCCGCAGAGCTCGCTGACTTCTCCGATGGTGAAGTAGCGTTTGCCGGGGATCGCCGGCAACTGCGAATTATTCTTTGGCTCCAACATAGGCTTCGACGCGCGCCTTTAATTTTTGTCCCGGACGGAAAGTCACCACCCGGCGGGCGGTGATCGGTATCTCCTCGCCGGTCTTTGGATTCCTGCCGGGACGTTTGTTCTTGTCGCGCAGATCGAAATTGCCGAACCCGGAGAGCTTCACTTGCTCGCCCCTCGACAACGCCGCCCGCACTTCCTCGAAGAACAGATCCACCAGCTCCCGTGCCTCCCGTTTATTGAGCCCGAGCTGGTTGAAGAGTGCTTCCGCCATCTCCGCTTTGGTCAGGGCCATCTCTTATTCTCGTATTTTTGCGTTCAAGCTCACGCGCAAATCCGCGACGATCGCCGCCATGGTGCTGGCTACATCGTCCTCGGTAAGAGTGCGAGAAATGTCCTGAAAAATCAAGCCCAAAGCGACGCTTTTTCGACCTGCTTCTACGCCTGAGCCGCGATACACGTCGAAAACTCGGAGATCACGCAAAAGGCCTGAAGCCGTGAAGGTTACACGCTCAGTGAGGCTACTTAAAGCCACGGATTCATCCAGTACCACCGCGAGGTCGCGGCGGACCTGTGGAAAACGCGAAAATTCGTGATAAGCGGGCCTATCGACGGCCAGGGCGGCCTCGATGTCCAGCTCGAAGAGCACTGGCGCATATGTAAACTCGAGCGCCTTCACCAGCGACGGGTGCAGCTCCCCCAGCCAGCCGACCGGCACTCCCCTGCGCAGCAGCCGCGCCGCCCTGCCGGGATGCAGGCACGAGAGCGCCTGCGGCTCGAAGGTGAATGCCGCCTGGGCGCCCGTAGCGGCCAGCAGCGCCTCGACATCCGCCTTCACATCGAAGAAATCCACTGGCTCACGCATGTCCGGCGGCAGACCCCATTGTTCCGGCAACCGATGCCCACAGGCAATGCCCGCCAGCGTCTCGATCTCACGCGTCGCATCCAGCCCCTTCCCCTCGGTCGCCAGGAAGCGTGCGCCGTGCTCGAAGAGGCGGATGCGATCCTGCTGCCGCCGCTGATTGTCCAGCGCCGCTTTCAGGAGGCCCGGCCAGAGCGACACACGCATGACCGAGAGGTCGCTTGCGATCGGGTTGGCAAGCGCGCTGGCCGGGACATCCGGAAATAGCCGCGCCTGCAACTGAGGATCGACGAACGCGTAAGTGATCGCCTCGTAATAGCCACGCAGCGCCAGTTCCTCGAGCACCGCCCACTCCGGTGCCTGCGCGCTCGGCAAACTCCCGAAGTGCTGCGGCACCTCTGCATCCGCTTCCGGAATCGCCTCGAACCCGACAATGCGTCCGACTTCCTCGATCAGGTCCGCCTCGATCGCGATGTCGAACCGATGGGGCGGAGGCGTCACACGCCAGCCCTCTTCCGTCGGCTGAACGCTCATCTGCAGACCCTCCAGGCTCGCGCGCACACGAGCATCCTCGAACCCTATGCCCAAAAGGCGCGCCAACTGCCTGCGACGCAGGGCAACCGCCGGCCGCGCCGGCAAATGCTCGTCGGAGCGCTGCACTGAAATCGCTCCTGCCTGGCCGCCCGCCATGGACAAGAGCAGTGCGGTCGCACGCTCCACTGCGTGCTCCTGCTGCGACGGATCGACGCCACGCTCGAAGCGCTGACTGGCATCCGTCGTCAAGCTCCAGCGCATTGCGCGCCCGATGACAGCATCAGGCGCGAAGTACGCGGCCTCGAAAAAGACGTCAGTCGTGTCAGCACTCACGGAGGTGCGCTGCCCGCCCATGATGCCCGCGATGCCGATCGGGCCGGCGCCGTCCGTGATGAGGAGAACGTCGGGCTGAACCTCTACCATCTTCCCATCGAGCAGCGTGATGCTTTCGCCCGCACGAGCCAAGCGGGCATGGATCTCGCCGCTCAGCTTCGCCAGGTCATAGGCATGCATCGGCTGACCCAGCTCCAGCATCACATAGTTGGTGACGTCCACCACTGGGCTGATGGAGCGCACACCGGCACGCCGCAGGCGCTCCCGCATCCAGACCGGAGTGGCGCTCTTGTTATCGACGCTGCGCACGATGCGGCCAACGAACTTCGGACAACCCGCCGGCGCGTCCAGGTGCACGCCAAGGGTGTCGCGCTCAGCAGCAGGCCCCGGTGCCTGCGCCGTCGGCAAGGCCGGTGCGTTCACTTGCCCACCAGACAGCGCCGCCACCTCGCGCGCGACACCGATGACCGACATCGCATCGCCGCGGTTGGGAGTGATATTGAGCTCCAGAATCATCTCATCCAGAGCGAGGTAGTCGCGCAGATCCTTGCCCACGGGGGCATCGGAGGGCAGCTCCACGATACCGCTCGAGGCATCCGCCAGGCCCAGCTCCTTCGTGGAGCACAACATTCCCGCCGACTCCACGCCCCGCAGCTTCGCCGCCTTGATCCCGAGGTCCCCAGGCAGCTTGGCTCCCACCACCGCCAGAGCGCTCTTCAGTCCCGCGCGCGCATTGGCCGCGCCGCAGACGATCTGCAGCGGCGCGCCCTGCCCGGTCGAGACGCTACAGACGCGCAGCTTGTCGGCTTGTGGGTGTTTCTCCGCGCTCAGGATCTCGGCGATCACCACGCCGGTGAAGGCCGGCGCAGCGGGCTCCAGCGCATCGAGCTCCAGACCCGCCATCGTGAGCCGCGAGCCCAGCTCCTGCGGACTCCAGGGCACGCGCACCCACTCGCCCAGCCATGAATATGGAATACGCATGCTCAGAGCGCCCTGAACTGCTCGAGGAAGCGCAGATCATTCTCGAAAAAGTGCCTGAGATCATTCACGCCGTAGCGCAGCATCGCCAGGCGATCGATACCCATGCCCCAGGCATAGCCAGTGTAGCGCTCCGCGTCGATGCCGCTCGCCCTGAGAACGTTGGGATGCACCATGCCGCAGCCCGAGATCTCGAGCCAACCGGTGTATTTGCAGGTTCGACAGCCTTTGCCTTCGCAGAACACGCAAGACATATCGACTTCGGCCGACGGCTCCGTGAAGGGGAAGTAGGAAGGCCGCAGCCGCATGGCGAGGTCGCGCTCGAAGAACGCCTGCAGAAAGCCGTGCAGCGCCGCTTTCATGTTGGCAAAGCTGATGTTCTCGCCGACCTTCAATCCCTCGAGCTGGTGAAACATTGGCGAATGCGTCATGTCGGAATCGCAGCGGTACACCCGGCCCGGCGCCACGATGGCGATCGGCGCGCCTTTGGCAAGCAGTGCCCGGATCTGCACGGGCGAGGTGTGCGTGCGCAGCAGCCTTCCATCCGGGAAGTAGAACGTGTCGTGCATCGCCCGCGCGGGGTGATTGGGCGCGAAGTTGAGCGCCTCGAAGTTGTGGAAATCGTCCTCGATCTCCGGACCCGTGGCGACCTCGAAGCCGGCGCGGCGACAGATCTCCTCTATGCGAAGCCGTGCGAGGGTGACGGGGTGCAGGCCTCCACGCTGCTCGCCTCGTCCCGGCAACGTGACATCGATGCGGCCGGCGTTGAGCTGACGCTCGACCTCCGCCCGTGTGAGCGCCTCGCGGCGTGCCTCGATGGCGGCCTGCACGCGCTCCTTCGCCTCGTTGATCCTTTGCCCGGCCGCGGGTCGCTCGGCGGCCGGGAGGCCGCCAAGGGACTTCAACTGCTCGGTGAGGACGCCCTTCTTCCCGAGCCAGCGCACCCGCGCATCATCGAGCGCGGCGAGGTCCGCACATCCGGCCACCTCGCCCAGCGCCTCGGTGACCAGGGAGGTCAGGTCCTGCATGACGCAAGGCCCGCCCGGGGTCAGGCGATGCCGAGTGCGGTCTTGGCCTGCTGCGCGATGGCGGCGAACGCCGCGGTGTCGTGGACAGCGATGTCCGCCAACACCTTGCGGTCGATCTCGACGCCGGCCTTGCCCAGGCCATTGATGATGCGGCTGTAGGACAGCCCGTAGATGCGCGCTGCAGCATTGATGCGCGCGATCCAGAGCGCGCGGAACTCACGCTTCTTCTGGCGCCGATCGCGGTATGCGTACTGACCGGCCTTGATGACGGCCTGCTTCGCTGCGCGATAGACCTTGCGCCGGGCGTTGTAATAGCCCTTCGCCTTGCCGAGAACTTTCTTGTGACGGCGTCCGGCCGTGACGCCACGCTTGACTCTTGCCATGTTGGATTACCTCGTGTGCGCGCGTTACTTGTGGTACGGGAGCAGCTGCTCGAGACGGCCGGTATCCGTCTCGTTCACGAGGCTCGATCCGCCCGAACGGGCGTGGCGCTTCACCTTGCGGTCCTTGTGACCGAGGTTGTGGCGGCGTTTGGACGCGTACCGCTTGAAGCCCTTCGCCGTCTTGCGAAAGCGCTTGGCCGCGGCCCGGTTGGTTTTCAACTTGGGCATCGACTGAAACTCCTCAACTTGTTGCTCTAGCCCCGGTCGCAAGGCGTCTCCATGAGACACCCGCTACGGGCGAACGACCCCAGGCAGATCGACTACCTGGAGGCGTTACTTCTTTTTTGGTGCAAAGACCATGATCATCTGCTTGCCCTCCATGAGCGGATTCTGCTCGATCACGCTGTGGGCAGCGAGATCGGTCGAGACCCGCTCCAAGAGCTTGCGACCGATGTCCTGGTGCACCATCTCACGGCCGCGGAAACGCAATGTCACCTTGGCCTTGTCACCCTCGGTCAGGAAGCGGACGAGATTACGCAGCTTGATCTGGTAATCCCCCTCTCCCGTTCCGGGGCGAAACTTCACTTCCTTGACCTGAATCTGCTTCTGCTTGCGCTTCGCGGAGTGGGCCTTCTTGTTCTGCTCGAACAGGAATTTCCCGTAATCCATGATGCGCACCACCGGCGGCTCCGCCGTCGGCGATACCTCCACCAGATCGAGTTCCGAAGAGGCTGCCATTTGCAGCGCCTCGGAGCGGGACATCACTCCGGCTTGCGACCCGTCGGCCGCGATCACTCGCAGTTGCGGCGCGACGATGTCCTCGTTACGCCGGACCCGCTTTGTTGCACTGGCGATGCGTCAATCCTCCAACGTACGGCGCCCGCGGCTCGAGAGCTCGATGCGGAGGCGTTCAGCGAATGCCTCCGGGGTCATCGTGCCCAGGTCCTTGCCGCTTCGGGTGCGCACTGATAATAGATGTGCGGCGACCTCCTTATCGCCCGCGACCAATAGGTACGGAACACGCTGCAGCGTGTGCTCGCGAATCTTAAAGCCCACCTTCTCGTTCCGCAAGTCGGATGCGACCCGAACACCCTGATTTTTCAGGAATTCCGTAATCGAGCGAACATACTCGTCCTGGCGGTCCGTGATGCTCAGGATCACCGCGTGCACGGGCGCGAGCCAGGCCGGCAGCCGGCCCGCGTGATGCTCGAGGAGAATGGCGAAAAAGCGCTCGAGCGAGCCGAACATCGCTCGATGGAGCATTACGGGCGTGCGCTTGTGGCTCTGCTCGTCGATGTAGTACGCCCCGAGCCGTCCGGGCATATTGAAGTCCACCTGCAGGGTACCGCACTGCCAATCGCGGCCGATGGCATCCCGCAGGACGAACTCGAGCTTGGGACCGTAGAAGGCGCCCTCGCCCGGATTCAAGGTGAAATCGATTCCGGCCGCACCGCAGGCCACCTTCAGCGCCTCCTCGGCGCGATCCCAGACCTCATCGCTGCCGACTCGCTTCGGCGGCCGGTCGGCGAACTTGATACGCACGTCTTCGAAGCCGAAGTCGCGATAAATATCGAGGATGAGCCGGGTGATGGCGACCGATTCCTGGGTGATCTGGTCTTCGGTGCAGAAGACGTGGCCATCATCCTGGGTAAAGGCGCGCACCCGCATCAGGCCCTGAAGCGCCCCCGACGGCTCGTAGCGGTGCACCTTGCCGAATTCCGCCAGGCGTACGGGCAGCTCGCGGTAACTGGTGAGCCCATGCTTGAAGATCTGCACGTGACCCGGGCAGTTCATCGGCTTGATGGCATAGAGCCGGTGATCGGGCGTCTCGGTGAGAAACATGTTCTCGCCGAACTTCTCCCGGTGCCCCGACTGCTCCCAGAGAGTGACGTCCATCAGTTCCGGCGCGCTGACCTCCTGGTAGCCGGCCTGTGCCTGACGCTCACGCATGTAGGCGATCAGCGCCTGGAAGACGGTCCAGCCCTTCGGGTGCCAAAAGACGGCTCCCGGCGCCTCCTCCTGCAGGTGGAAATAGTCGAGCTCTTTACCGATGCGCCGATGGTCGCGCTTCTCCGCCTCCTCGAGGCGATGCAGGTACTCATCGAGCTGCTTCTTGTCCGGCCACGCGGTGCCGTAGATGCGCTGCAGCATCTCGTTGCGCGAATCGCCGCGCCAGTAGGCGCCGGCCACTTTGGTCAGCTTGAAAGCCTTGAGCTTGCCGGTCGAAGGCACGTGCGGCCCGCGGCAGAGGTCTACCCAGTCGCCCTGGCCGTAGAGGCTGATGTCCTCCCCCGCCGGGATGCTGGCAATGATCTCTGCCTTGTAGTGCTCGCCGAGGCTCTTGAAGAACGCTACCGCCTCGTCGCGCCGCATGACGCGGCGGCTGACCGGCTGATCGGCCTTGGAGAGCTCCGTCATCCGCGCCTCGATGGCGCCCAGATCCTCGGTCGTGAACGGCCGCTTCAAGGCGAAATCGTAGTAGAACCCATCGTCGATCACGGGGCCGATGGTGACCTGCGCCTCGGGAAAGAGCTGCTTCACCGCCTGCGCGAGCAGGTGCGCGGTCGAGTGGCGGATGACCTCGAGGCCGGCCGGATCCTTGTCGGTGACGATGGCGACGTTGGCGTCGCTTGAGATGACATACGAGGTGTCGACGAGCTTGCCGTTCACCCGCCCCGCGAGCGCGGCCTTGCGCAGTCCGGCGCCAATGTCGGCCGCTACCTCATCGACCGTCACCGGACGGTCGAAGTGGCGTTGACTGCCATCAGGCAGAGTCACGACTGGCATGGCAAGGGCTCTCTCAACCACTGAACAAAGCGCTCCCATACTCTTCTGGGTGAGGAAGCGCCACTTCTGGGTGAGGAAGCGCCACATCGATTCTATGGTAGGCGCGAGTGGGATCGAACCACCGACCACCACCATGTCAAGGTGGTGCTCTACCACTGAGCTACGCGCCTATGCTTGAGCCGCTCAGTATATCTAAGGGATCAGGACCCGTGAACCAGCTTCGGGGGTGCTTCCGCCAGGCTCGGCTCAGGCGTATGCCGCAGCCCCTCGATCCGCTCGACGCAGGCTGCTACGTGCGTCTCGAGCAAGCTCACCCCAACGGCGCCGAGTCTCTGCCCAGCCCGATCAACTTCCTGGTCTAGGCCCCAGAGGCCGACGATGATCGGCACGGCCTCCGCCCGGGCGCGGATCCGCTTGACCACGCCACGTGCGGGCGGGACTGCCTCCGGCGGCATCGCGGAGACGACCACCGCCTCGAGAGTCTGCGCGCTCGTGGCGATCTCCTCCTCCAGCCGATCGAGCGGAGCGACGCGCGCGACGATTCCCCGGTTGATCAGCACCGCGGTGAGAAGCTTGGCGATGATGACGTCCCCTTGGCCCTCCGCCGGAAAGCAGAGTACCGACGGCGACTGCCACGACATGGCACCGCGCCCATCGGTGCGCTGCAGTCCCTCCAGGAGCTCGTCGACCCACTGCTGGATCTGGTCGAGCAGCCGGCGGCGCCGGGCGGGCTTGAGAGCGCCACGGGCGAAATCCCCCTCGAGCAGCCGTAGTGCCGGCACGATGGCCATGTCGCACACCTCCCGGAGCGAATGCTCGCGCAGCGTCCGCTCGAGGACCACATCCACCTCGTCACGATTGCTGGTGAGGAGGCGTTGATAGAGGCGCTCATAAGGCTCGAGAGCCGGCTCATCGCCGAGCAACACCTCGAGGAATTCGAGCTGCGGGACGTACTTGCCCATGACGACCAGACAGACGGTGATCGGCACCGACAGCAGCAGGCCCGCAAATCCCCAGAGCCAGGTCCAGAAGGCGGCTGCGAGCAGCAGGCCCACCGGCGAGACTCCAGTCCTCGAGGAATAGAGCCACGGCTCGATGACCGCGTAGTTGAAGAGCTCGATGCTGCCGTAGATGCCGAAGGCGATTGCCGGGTGCATCAAATCGTCGAAGGTCGCAAAGGTCAGCGCGAGCGGCATCGCACCCGCCGCCCAGATGCCGACGTACGGGATGAACCGAAGCACGAGAGTAAGCGCGCCCCAGAGGCCGGGGTTCGGCACACCGAGCAAGGCGAGCCCGACACCCACCCAGAGTCCCGTCAACGAGTTGATGAGGAGCTGCGTCAGAAGATATCGGCTCACCCGCCCCGCGGCATCATCGAGCGCCGCCGTGGTCGCCTGCAGATTGCGGGGACCGAGGAGGCGGATGACGCGCTCGCGCAGATCGGGGAGCCGCAGCAGCATGAAGGCGACCAGCACCATCACCGCGAGCCCCCAGCCCAGAGGCTTCACCAGCGGGCCGACCAGCTCCCTGCTGATCTCCAACATGTTGGCGGGCGCCTGCACGATCTGCACCTTCTGCACACCCGCGGGCATCCGCGAGAGCGGGCTCAGGCTCTGGATCTGACTGGTCAGGCGCTCGAAGCCATTGAGGCTGTCCGTGATGCCGCCGCGCATGAAGCCACGCAGATGCATGATGTGCTGGCGCAGGGCCAGCTCGTACTGCGGCAGTTGATGGGCGAGGTCGGAGAGCTGACCGAAGATGACAGCGGCGACTCCTCCAATCATGCCGAGCGCCAGCACGATGGACACGATGACCGCGATCAGCCGCTTGATGTGCCAGCGGCGCAGGCGCGCCACGATGGGCGCCAGCAGGAAGGTGAGCAGGATGGCCAGCGCCAGAGGCACGAAGAGATCCTGCGCCAGCCGCAGGACGGCCACGACCACGATCACCGTGAGTAGCACGGTACCGCTGGCGGTCGCTTGGCGTGAGCCGTTCATGTCGTGCTGGTATTCCGCTGGGTTAACAGGTCAGGCAATGCCAAGTTCCAGTTGCCTCAGGCGCTCGAGCTCATCGCGCAGGCGCGCGGCCTCCTCGAACTCGAGATTGCGGGCGCGCTTGTGCATCTCCGCCTCGAGCTTCTTCATCTGTCGCGCCAGTGTCTCGGGCTTCAGGTCCGCGGCCGGCTCGCCGCGCTTGCCGTCACGGCGCTTTCCCCGCGCCCCCTGGGAAGCGCCGGCACGCGCGCCTTCCATGATGTCGGCGACCGCCTTGTGGATGCCACGCGGGGTGATGGAGTGGGCGGCGTTGTATTCGAGCTGCCTGCGGCGGCGGCGGTCGGTTTCATCCATCGCGCGCTGCATGGAGCCGGTGACCTTGTCGGCGTAGAGGATGGCGCGGCCGTTGAGATTGCGCGCGGCGCGGCCGATGGTCTGGATGAGCGAGTTGTCGGAGCGCAGGAACCCCTCCTTGTCCGCATCGAGAATGGCGACCAGCGAGACCTCCGGCATGTCGAGGCCCTCGCGCAGCAGGTTGATGCCGACCAGAACGTCGAACTTGCCCAGGCGCAGGTCGCGAATGATCTCGGTGCGCTCGACCGTCTCGATGTCGGCGTGCAGGTAGCGCACTCGCGCGCCGTGCTCGTGCAGATAGTCGGTCAGGTCCTCGGCCATCCGCTTGGTGAGAGTGGTGATGAGGACCCGCTCGTTCACTTCGACAGCCTTGCGGATCTCCGACAGCACATCGTCCACCTGCGTGCTGACCGGGCGCACCTCGACCTGCGGGTCCACGAGTCCCGTCGGGCGCACGAGGAGCTCGACGGTCTGAGCGGCATGTTGCGCCTCGTAACGGCCCGGAGTCGCCGAGACGAAGACCATCTGCGGCGCCATCCGCTCCCATTCCTCGAACTTGAGCGGCCGGTTGTCCAGCGCCGAGGGCATGCGAAAGCCGTACTCCACCAGCACCTCCTTGCGCGAGCGGTCGCCGCGGTACATGGCGCCGAGCTGCGGGATCGTCTGGTGACTCTCGTCGATGACCAGGAGCGCGTTGCGCGGCAGGTAGTCGAAGAGGCACGGCGGCGGCTCGCCGGCCGAGCGGCCGGAAAGATAGCGCGAGTAGTTCTCGATGCCGGCGCAGTAGCCGACTTCCTTCATCATCTCCATGTCGAACAGCGTGCGCTGCTCGAGCCGCTGCGCCTCGAGGAGCTTGCCGGCCTCGCGCAGCTGCGCGAGGCGCTCACGCAGCTCTTCGCGGATCTCATCCACCGCGCCGATCAGGCGCTCGCGCGGTGTCACGTAGTGCGTGCCCGGATATACAGTGAATCGCGGCACCTTGCGCGAGACCGCGCCGGTCAGCGGGTCGAAGAGCGCGATCGAGTCGATGATGTCGTCGAAGAGCTCGACCCTGACCGCCTCGCGCTCCGATTCCGCCGGGAAGATGTCGATGACGTCGCCGCGCACCCGATAGGTGCCCTGTGTCAGGTCCATGTCGTTGCGCGTGTACTGCATGTCCGCGAGCCGGCGCAGGAGCTTGCGCTGATCGGTGCGGTCGCCCCGATCCAGGTGCAGGATCATCGACAGATAAGCCTTCGGATCGCCGAGACCGTAGATCGAGGAGACGGTGGCGACGATGATCGAGTCCGACCGCTCGAGCAGCGCCTTGGTCGCGGAGAGGCGCATCTGCTCGATGTGCTCGTTGATGGAGGCGTCCTTCTCGATGTAAGTATCGGAAGATGGCACATACGCTTCCGGCTGGTAGTAGTCGTAGTAGGAGACGAAGTACTCCACGGAATTCTGCGGAAAGAAACCGCGGAACTCACCGTAGAGCTGCGCCGCGAGCGTTTTGTTGTGCGCCAGTACCAGAGCGGGACGCTGCATCTGCTGGATCACCTGGCTGACGACGTAAGTTTTGCCGCTGCCGGTGACGCCGAGCAGGGTCTGCGCGCTCAACCCGTCGCGCAGCCCATCGACGAGCTTCGCGATCGCCTGGGGCTGATCGCCCGCGGGCTCGAACTCCGCCTCGAGTTTGAACGGATTCTGTTCCATGCCGCTCCTGCCGTTTTGCGCCTCCACGACGCGTTACTGGAATGGTGGGGACCGCCCCGATCCCTTAATATAGTGGCGCCCGCTCCCCTTCGGTGAACCACAGGTATCCACGTGACCCTATCCGTCTCACGACGCGTCCAGCGCGTTAAGCCTTCGCCGACGCTTGCTGTCACTGCCCGCGCTGCTCGCCTCAAGGCGGAGGGCAAGGATGTCATCGGCCTCGGAGCAGGCGAGCCGGACTTCGACACGCCGGTACCGATTGCGCAGGCGGGCGTCGACGCCATCCGCGGCGGGTTCACGCGCTACACGAACGTCGAAGGCATCAATGAGCTCAAGGACGCCGTCATCGCGAAGTTCGCCCGCGACAATGGCATCCAGTACGAGCGTCCGCAGATCCTGGTGTCCTCGGGCGCCAAGCAGACGATCTTCAATCTCTGCATGGCGGTCCTCGACAAGGACGACGAGGCCATCATCCCGGCGCCCTACTGGGTCTCCTACCCGGACATGGTACTGCTCGCCGACGGGCAGCCGGTCATGCCGTTCGCGGGCGCTGCACAGGGCTACAAGATCACCGCTCGCCAGCTCGCCGCAGCCATCACGCCGAAAACGCGCCTGCTGCTGCTGAACAGCCCGTGCAATCCGACTGGCGCGGCCTACACGCGCGCTGAGCTGCGCGCCCTGGGCGAGGTGCTCCTCGAGCACCCGCGCATCGTCATCGGCACCGACGACATGTACGAGAAGATTTATTGGGGCGCGGAGCCCTTTTGCAGCCTGGTCACCGCCGTGCCGGAACTCTACCCGCGCACCGTGACCATCAATGGCGTATCGAAGGCCTACGCCATGACAGGCTGGCGCATCGGCTACTGCGGCGGGCCCAAGGAGCTCATCACCGCCATGGCCACGATCCAGGGGCAGTCGACTTCGAATGCTTCGAGTATCTCGCAGAAGGCTGCAACCGCCGCCCTGGCGGGTGACCAGGCCTGCGTAGGCAAGATGAATGAGGCGTTCAAGCAGCGGCACGACTTCGTGGTAAGCGCGCTCAATGCCCTGCCCGGGGTGAGCTGCCTGCAGGGCGCCGGCACCTTCTATGCCTTCGCCGATATCACCAAGGCGATGGCAGCGCTCGGATGCACGACGGACGGTGAGTTCGCGGAGCTGCTGCTCAACGAAGGCGGCGTTGCAGTCGTTCCTGGTGCCGGCTTCGGTGCCCCGGGCCACATCCGCATCTCCTTCGCCTGTAGCCTGCAGACGCTCGAGAAGGCGATGGAGCGCATCGGGCGTGTGCTGGCCAGCGGGGGCGCGGTCGCAAAGAGCGCCTGAGGCCGTTCGAGACGCAATGATCTGGAGGACCCTGGCGGATCTGCTGGTCGTCCTGCACCTGGCCTTCGCGGCGTTCGCCATCTTCGGCGGCTTTCTCACCTGGAAGTGGCGCCGCGCGATCTTTGCACACCTGCCGGCGCTCGCCTGGGGATTCTGGGTGGAGACCTCGGGACAGATCTGTCCGCTCACGCCGCTCGAGAATCACTGGCGCCATCTCGCCGGCGAGGCCGGATACCAGGGCGGCTTTCTCGAGCACTACCTGCTTCCGATCCTCTATCCGTCATGGCTCACTCGGCCCGATCAGTGGGTGCTGGCGGCGCTTCTGCTCACGATCAATCTCATCGCGTACGGCACCCTGCTCCGCCCTCGCCGCCGGGTTCCTTGACTAATTCCAGGCCCTCGCCTCAGAATTCGCGCCCTTCGCGATCCCTTCGCGCGGTTCCCCGGTAGCTCAGTTGGTAGAGCGTCGGACTGTTAATCCGTTGGTCGTTGGTTCGAGTCCAACCCGGGGAGCCATAAAATCAAATACTTAGATAATCCCTCACATAGTTCCGCCTTTCACGGCCGCGCTCCGTAGCAGTTCCGTAGCAGTAGTGAATTGGCTGGGTACGGACGGCCGTGGCCGCGCTTAGATATCTCCTCCCCCGACCGATGCGCTGGGACGGCATATCGAACTCGCGCTGGATCGAACTCACGCGTCGCTGCATGATTTGCTTTATCTGGTCCGGCAGCTTCTGGGGAACAGACGATGGGGAATCCCAGGTCTAGATCAACGGAGACGCAGCTCCCGCTTCGGCGCGATCCGCGTTTTCAACCCTGCGCCACCGAGCCGGGCGACGAGCTCTACCCCAACGGCATCTTCGAGTTCAACATCTCCCGCCTCCTCGCATTCATTTCTGCCCACCCGGCACGTTTCCCAACCGAGATCCTCGAACTGTCCGAGATCCCGGATTACGGGAACGGCGAACGGCGAACGGCTGGATGACGTCGCTGTTCAAGCGGCCGACCTATCTCGACCGGTCCTCTTGGCTGAGATCGCACCAGCGCGCTTCAGCCTGATCGACGGACATCACCGGGTGGCGAGAGCTCGACGAATGCTATCGAGCACGATTTCAGCGCATCGGATCCGATTCCCGGACCACGTCAGCTTCCTCACGTCCGCGCATGCCTACGAGAAATACTTGGAGTACTGGAACGCAAAACTTGCTCGAGGACTCCTTGGCTGAGATCGCCGTGGCAGTCGCGATCCATCACCGCATCCCCGCATCAGCGGTGGATAGCCATGGACGAGCCCTCTCAAGGCTGTAACACGGGTTCGAATCCCGTAGGGAGCGCCATATAGAATGCAACCATGGACTCAAAGGTTGCCCGAGATTCCCGACGAGCGCTGATTGCGGCCACCCTGCGGCTCACGCCTGAGGAGCGGCTGCACGCGTTCCTGCGGCATTGCCAGCTGATGATGGCCCTTAATCGCGCCGGGCAGGGTCGTGCCGGCGAACGGCAGCTGAGGCCGTGAGAACCAATGGTCCCCGCGAATCGGCGCTATTGATGCTCGATGCCGTCGCGGTGTTACGGGGCCAAGCCGTCGGATATGCCCTCATCGGCGCGATGGCAGCTTCTGTTCATGGCGTCGTGCGCGCCAGCCTGGACGCAGACGCCGTGCTCTCCCTGCCGCTTTCCGCCCTGCCAGACCTCGAGCGCACCTTCCAAACGGCTGGATTTCAGACGGAGCTCCGGAGCGGTGATGCAGATGACCCCATCGGTTCGCTGTTGGAGCTGAGGGACGAGTTCGGAAATCGCGTCGACCTGCTCGTTGGCCTGCGGGGACTCGAAGACGCCGCCTTCACCAGGGCGATTGAGGTTGCATTCGAGGGTGAGACCCTTGCGAGTGGTCAGTTGCGAGGACTTCATTGCGATGAAGGTGTACGCCGGCGGACCACAGGATATTGCGGATGCCGCCAATGCCATCGAGGTTGCGGCTGGCTCACTCGACCTGATGCTTCTACGTCGGTTCGCAGAGCGATTTGGACGTGCAACCGCTCATTCGCTTGAGACATTCCTGGAAAAAGGACGCTCTCCCTGACACGTTGCCCGCTAAGCCGCACCGGCATATACGAGAGTCGACAGATCCAACGAGCATTGTTCCTTGTCGGGAGACTGCTAGATGTCTAGACGCGACCGCAACCGTTCCGGGATATGATCGCGTAATGAGAATGGGGGCCTCTTCTAGCCCCGGGGTCCTTCACCTGCTCCTTTCATTTTCGGGACCCCTCGGAATCACGTTGACAGCAAGTTTACCCCGCCCCGATCGTATACTGGCGCGACTTGACCTTGATCCGTGCTTTCGGCCGTGCGAGACAGCAGAATGGTGATGCGCTGTCAACCGGCGTCCAAGACTGACCATCTGGGGGTGCGGACAGAACCTTGGACTGGTTTAGGTTGCATATCCGAGGTTCGCGCGGTACTCCATGGGGCTGCGTGAACCTAGGGAGATTTTGATCCGCTGTCCGTTGTACCAACGAATGTATGAGTCAACCTCAGCGATGAACTGCCCGATGGTCGTGGTCTGCCAGCTCCCTGGGTAGAACAGCTCATTCTTTAGACGACCGAAGAAGCCCTCACATGCAGCATTGTCTGGTGATCAGGCCTTGCGGGACATCGAGCGAGTCAGGCCGGCCAGGAGTCCTTCCCCCATGCCCTCGTTCTCGAGGTCAATCGGCAATGCCTCGATCTCGTCGTCCACCAAGCGCGCGCGGCGGCCTTTCCCGCCTTTGCACTCGTGACCGCACTGCGGGAGGCATTACGGCAGACGACTCCCGAAAGCCGCAGTCGCGCGGCCGCACGCCGCTTTCTGCTGCTTGACTTCGAGTTCCAGCATCCCGAGTGGTGGGAGGCGGTGCGCCGCTATCCACAGGGGAGACTCCATACCGCGGGCGGAACATGTCAATGAGTTTGAGACACCTGGTGTCATGAGATTAGCGAGCAAGTGGGGGGTATGGAGGGTGGTGTCGTCTCCTTTTTTGGTGGATTGATCCAGGCGGCGGTGGGTAGCGCCGGTGGCTTCGGTGCGATGC
>DASXFY010000103.1:0-27138 GCA_036489335.1 Steroidobacteraceae bacterium | reverse complement strand
CAGACCGCCAATCAACTGCAGGAGATCGTCGTCACCGGCATCCGCGGATCGCTGGAGAGAGGCCTGCAGATCAAGAAGGAATCCCTCGGCGTCGTCGATGCGATGTCGGCGGAGCAGATCGGTGAATTCCCGGACAGCGACATCGGCGAATCGATCGCCCGCCTGCCGGGTGTCACCGTCAATCGCGGCAGCTTGAACTATGCGAGCGCGGCGGGCGCCCCGACGGCCACCGGCCGCGTGCAGGGCCTCAACGTCGACGGCTTCGGCGGCTCCTTCAACGAAGTGCTGGTCGAGGGCCGGCAGATCGCCTCGGGCAACGGCCAGACGTTCAACTTCTCGGACTTCAGCTCCATCTACGTCGGTGAGATCGACGTGATGAAGACCCCGGACATGAGCCTGTCCTCGGGCAACATCGCCTCGACGACGAACGTCAAGTTCCCGAACCCGTTCGACAATCAGGGCCTGCACATTTCGGGCTACTACCAGGAGGACATGAACTCCAACGCCGGCCAGGGCTCGCCCAACTTCGGCTTCCTGTGGAGCGATACCTCGGCCGACGGCAAGTTCGGCCTCTTGATCGATGCGGACTACGAGGACGACAAGTACAAGAACCAGCACCAGGACATCGTCGGCTGGAAGGGCAACACCGGATTTGCCTGTTCCTCGCTCGCCGCCAATTACACCACGGCGTTCGGCAGCACGGGCTGCCCGAATACAGGGGCGGCCCAGGCGGCGATCGACGCGGCGCAATCCAAAATCAATCCCAACTACGTGGCGCCGAACAGCAAGGTCCCGATCTGGTACCCACAGGACATGGCGATGTACCTCGAGTACATCGATTCCCGACGCAAGGACGCGCGCGCGTCAGTCCAATGGCGTCCGATGGAGAACGTGCTGGTGACGTTGGATGACAACTACTCATCCGATGACGAGTACGATCAGCGCTATCAGCGCAGCACCTGGTTCGGCGGGTTCCCGGACGCGACGCTGGACAACAACGGCACCATCGTCAACTTCATGAACACGGGGCCGACGGACTTCAACTCTTTCATTGCCGACCAGTACATCACCACGAACACGCCGGGCCTCAACGTCCTGTGGAGCGTCAACGACGATTGGGACGCTGAGCTGGACCTCGACCAGTCGCAGTCGCTGTACAACCCGAACGGCGGCTATACGGATATCGATGCCGATACCGGCTACGGCGACGCCGTCAATGAGTACACCGGCGGCCTGGTCCTCAACAACAACAGCAACGTACTGCCCTACTGGAGCGCGGTCGGCCCGAACACGGGGGCCGGAGGCTCCGGCGCGGCCATCTCCACCAACGCCAACGGCCTCAACCCGTTCATCATCGGCTCGCACGTGCTGCCGATCCAGACCCAGCAGAACTCGGACAAGATCAACGAGGCGAAGGTCGACGCCACCTGGCACCACGACAACACCAAGATCAATGTCGGTTTCCAGTACCTGGATGACCTGTGGAACTCCTCGCAGTGGAGCACCTTCCAGAACAACTACTGGCAGATCTGGGGCGGCTACGGCCCGGCTTCGAATCCCAACCCCCCAGCCGGCACGCAGGCGCAAGGTGTGGCTCTGCCGCCGTCGCTCTTCTCCACGGTCAGCACCGGCTCCTGGATGCCGGGCTATGCCGGCCAGGGGAATCTGCCGGGCAGCCTGCTGCAGTACAACCCGTACGCGGTATTGAACTATCTGCTCACCAAGCCGGCCGATTCAGGCTGGACCCCGGCGGGCGGATATCCCGTCTGGTCGGGTGCCGCCGACGGCGACCCGCAGGCGTTCCAGCCGGGATCGCAGCAGCACGTCGACCGCACCAACTACTCGCCGTTCTTCGTCGTGACGCAGCAAGTCCCGATCGGCGACATGGCGCTGAATGCGAGGCTCGGCCTGCGCTATCAGAAGACCGACGAGGAGATCGCGGGCCTGTCGGCACCGCTGATTGGCATGAAGTGGGAAGGCGCGGGCGACCCGACGGCGTACGTGTTCGATACCAGCCCCAACCCCATCTGGACGGTGGTTCACAAGGACTACAGCTACTTCCTGCCGGCCCTGGACCTGAACTTGATGGTCACGCAGAACCTCAAGCTGAGGTTCGACGTGTCGCGGACGGAGTCCGCGCCGCCCAACGGCTCGCTCATTCCGAACACGACCTATAATGGACGGGTCAACGCCCTGGGCGCCACGGGCAACAACCCGGACCTGATGCCCTACCAGTCGACCAACGTGCTGCTCGGCGCGGAGTGGTACTACGCTCCGAATGACTATGTATCGGGTGAGGCGTTCTTCAAGAACGTGAAGAACTTCCCGACCTCGAGCGTGGTGGATGTCACGGTTCCGGGCATCAACGATCCGGCACCGTGCTCCTACTCCGGCACCGCCACCTTCAGCGATGCCAACTGCGGCAAGCCGGCGGTGTTCGCCGAGAGCACCATCACCAATGCGGGCACTGCCAAGGTCAACGGTGTCGAGGTCACCTGGCAGCAGATGCTGCTTTGGGGCTTCGGACTGCAGATCAACGGCACCTACGTGCACACCGACAGCGGCTTCGACAACTACAGCCTGACCTCGAACCAGTTCGCGGTGACGGGTCTGGGCAATTCGGCCAACTTCATCGGCTTCTACCAGGCGCATGGCTTCCAGGCCCGGTTGGCGATACAGTGGCAGGGTACGCAGCTGATCAATCTGGGCCAGGAGCAGGGCGGTGCCGCGTTCGGCAACGAGCCGGTGTACCTGGCGGCTGCGACGGAGCTGGATCTGAGCGCGCAGTACGACATCAACAGCAACGTGAGCACGTACTTCCAGGCGACCAACCTGACGGACGCCATCTACCACAGCTATGGACGGTTCACCAACCAGACCCTGAACCTGATCAACTACGGGCGCGACTTCTCGCTCGGGATGCGCCTCAAGTTCTAAGGTGACACAACCGGTAAAGGCGGTCGTCATCGTCGGCGGAGGAACCGCCGGCTGGCTCACCGCAGGCATCATCGCCGCTCGCCATCAGGCCAGGATGAAGGCGGGCGGACTGTCTGTGACGCTGATCGAGTCCCCTGACATCAAGATCATCGGCGTCGGGGAAGGGACTTGGCCGACGATGCGCTCATCCCTGGAAAGGATGGGCGTGTCGGAGACCGCGCTCTTTCGCGAGTGCGATGCCGCCTTCAAGCAGGGAGGAAAGTTCACCGGCTGGACCACCGGGGCGGAGGATGACGCCTACTATCATCCGCTGATGGTTCCGCAGGGCTTCTCGCAGGTGAACCTCGTGCCGCACTGGGTGCGCGAGGGCGGCGGGCGAAGCTTCTGCGATTTCGTGACGCCGCAGGGACGGCTGTGCGATGAAGGGCTGGCACCGAAGACCATCACCCACGGAGAGTATCGGGCGCTCGCCAACTATTCCTATCACCTGGATGCCGGCAAGTTCGCCCCCTTCCTGGCGAAGCATTGCACCGAGAAACTCGGCGTTCGCCACGTTCTCGCCGATGTCGTGCAGGTCAATCAACACGAGTCCGGCGATATCGAGAGCGTGCTGACCAAGCAGGCCGGGGAGATCCTGGGGGATCTTTTCATCGACTGCAGCGGCTTCTCGGCGCTGCTCCTCGGCAAGACCCTTGGCGTCGCCTTCAAGTCGTGCAGCGATGTGCTCTTCTGCGACACCGCCCTTGCCGTGCAGGTGCCGTTCGATACGCCCGATGCGCCGATGGCCTCGCAGACCATCTCGACCGCACAGGAGGCGGGGTGGACCTGGGACATCTGCCTGCCGACGCGCCGCGGTGTCGGCTATGTGTACTCGAGCCGCCACCAGAGTGAGGAGGCGGCGCGGCAGACGCTGCTTCAGTACATCGGGCCGCGGCACAAGGACCTGCCGGTGCGCAAGGTTCCGATCCGCGCCGGCCATCGCGAGATCTTCTGGAAGAGGAACTGCGTCGCGGTCGGGCTCGCGAGCGGCTTCCTCGAGCCGCTCGAGTCCTCGGCCATCGTGCTGGTCGAGCTTTCCGCCAAGCTCCTTGCCGAGCAGATGCCGGCGTGCCGCGAGGTGATGGACATCGTCGCCAAGCGCTTCAATGAAGTGACGATGTACCGCTTCGGCCGGATCGTCGACTTCCTCAAGCTGCACTACGTCCTCACGAAACGCACCGATAGCGCCTTCTGGCGCGATAACGTCGATCCGGCGACCGTGCCGGAGCGGCTGCGGGACCTGCTCACGTTATGGCAATACCAGTCGCCGTGGTTCTTCGATGAGCTCGATCGCCTGGAAGAGGTCTTTCCCGCGGCGAGCTATCAATACGTGCTCTACGGCATGGGCTTCGAGACGCAGGTCGCGCCCGAGGACACCGCCGATACCGCAGTGGCCGCTGCGCGCTTTCTCAGGGAGAATGAGCGGGTGACGGGCGAGATGCGCGCGCGGCTGCCGAAGAACCGCGAGCTGCTGAACAAGATCTACGAGTACGGACTGCAGCCCGTTTGAGGTCCGGCAAAGGTGCTCAGGGTTGATCCGCAGATGACTCGCATCGTTCCACTGAACAAAGAGACCCACAAGTCGCTCAAGGTCGACGCGCGCGCCGCGGCGGCCTACGGCGACAATCAGCACTTCACGCACGTGATCGTCAACGAGTTCCCGCAGCTCGTGGTCCATTACCCGATCCTCTTCTCGAAGGACCGCAACACCGGCGAGCTCTATTGCGGCGCCATGCTGGGGTTCGATCAGGGCGAGAACCTCTTTCTCGAGGAGTGGCGCGACCTGCAGTTCTACCGGCCGCTCGGCCTGCAGCGCGTGCCGTTCTATGCGCAAGGGCCCGAGGTCGCCATCGATCTCGATCACCCGCGCGTCGGGGTCGCGGACGGGGTGGAGCTTTTCACCGAGCACGGTCAACCGTCTCGCTACCTGCAGCGCATCATCTGGGCCTTCCAGGACCTCGAGCCCGGAATCCAGGTGACGCGGCACTTCATCAACCGTCTCCTCGAGCTGAAGCTCATCGAGCCGGTGGACCTGGAGGCGGAATTCGACGACGGCCGGATCGTCAACTGCGATGGGCTCTACACCATCAATCAGGAGACCTTGAGAACCCTGCCCGATGCGGCGGTGGTGGAGCTCTTCCGGCGCGGCTACATGCGCCTCATCCACTACATGATCGCCTCGCTCAAGCAGTTTCCAGTGCTCGCACGCAAGAAGAACGGCCGCATATTGCAAGCCACCGAGAGTCTGGCGGGCGTGCGGCCGTCGGCTCTGGGCTGAACCTCCCGCCGGCGATCTCCGCGGTCGACCCCATGACTCTCTCGCCCAAAGAGATCGCCGGCCGGGACCTCACGGCCGCGCACTTCCGCAGCGAAGTGGTCGGCGGATGTCAGCCGGTCGTCATCCGCGGCCTGGTCGCCGACTGGCCGGTGGTGCAGGCGGCGTGCGGCTCGCCGGCACGCCTGAAGGATTATCTGGCTGCGTTCGATGTCGGCGGCCGGGTGGAGGCGTATCTCGGCAACCCGGCGATCGACGGCAAGTACTACTACACGCCCGAGCTCAAGGGCTTCAACTTCGAGCGGCGCATGATGAAGCTGCTCGAGGCGCTGCAAATGATGGTGGAGTCGGCGCAGCGCCCCGATGCGCCATCGATCTATGTCGGCTCGGTGCCGACCGGCAATGCGTTGCCGGGCTTCATGGCCGCCAACGCAATGCCGCTTCTCGCCCCGGGCGTCAGCCCGCGCATCTGGCTGGGCACGCGCTCGAACGTCTCCTGTCATCACGACACGTTCGACAATCTCGCCTGTGTGATCGCGGGCCGGCGCCGGTTCACGCTCTTCGCGCCGGAGCTGATCGGCAAGCTCTACGTGGGTCCCATCGACAACACGATGGCAGGTGCCCCGGTCAGTCTCGCTGCCTCCGCGGACGGCCCGCAGGACGGGGAGTTTCCTCTATTCGAGGAAGTCCGTGACCAGGCACTCAGGGTGGAGCTCGAGGCGGGAGACGCCCTCTACCTGCCCAAGCTCTGGTGGCACAAGGTGGAGTCGTTGGCGCCGCTCAACGGCCTCCTCAACTACTGGTGGGACGCATTCAGTCCAGGGCCGGACGCACCGTACACCAGCATGCTGCTCGCCATGATTGCCATCGCCGAACGCCCCCCGGCCGAGCGTCGGGCGTGGAAGGCGTTCTTCGACCATTATGTCTTCCGCACCCATGGGCATCCGCTCGCCCACCTGCCGCCGGACCGGCATGGCCTCCTGGGGCCATTGAAGCCGGACAACTACGCGCGGATTCGCGCTCGCGTCATGCACATGTTGCGGGGTGTGTGACAGCGGGGCGGCAAAGGAGCATGCTGGCGGGCAGGGTAGCTACCAAAGGACGCCCCAAACGACTGCCATGGAAGGGAGCAGCATCAATTCCAGCCGCTCGCGCGCTTCCTGGTCGCGGCGGCGTTTCGTGGCCCAGGGCGTCACGCTGGCTGCCGCTGCGCCGGCACTTGTCCGCGCGATCCCGCGCGCCGTCGAGCCCCCTCCGGACCTCAGTACCCGGAAAGCACCGGGCGATGCGGCCAAGGACAGTGCCGCGGGGTCCGGCTCCGGCCTGGTGCGCTCCGCGGGTGTGACCGACAACCGCCTGACCACCGTTGTCTATATCAACGGCGCGGGTCCTTATCGAGTCCTCGTCGACACGGGCGCCGAGACGACGCTGCTCGCCACGGAGATCGCGACGCGACTCGCCCTGCCGCAACGCCGGCCGGTGATGGTCGAGGGCATCGCCGGGCGCCATTCGGGGTTCCTGGTCGAGGTCGCGAGCCTGAGGATGGGGAGCCTCGTCTGTTCGAACCTCGAGGTGCCGGTGCTGCCGCGCACCATGTTGGGCGTCGATGGCTATCTCGGGCTCGATGTGCTCGACCAGCATCGCGTGGTGCTCGACTTCGCGGCCGAGACACTCACCGTGACGAAGCGGCAGGGCTTCTTCGCCGCCCTGTGGGAGCGCTCGGATGAGACCATCGTGCGTACGCTAGGCAGCTCCGGGCGGCTGCGCGCTTCCAACTGCATGGTCAACGGTGTGCGCGCGGATGCCTTCGTCGATACCGGCGCCGAGGTTTCGGTGATGAACCCGGCGCTCTATGCGGCGTTGCAGCAGCGTTCCGCGATCCAACACATGGTCGGCGGCGAGGTGGAGCTCTCCGGCGTGACGGGCGGCACCGTCTCCGGCCTGGCGGTCGATGTCGACCATATCGTCCTCGGCGAGCTCAATCTGACCTACACACAGCTGGTCGTGGCGCCGCTGGAAGTGTTCGACATCTGGGGCCTCGGCGGGCAGCCGGCGCTGCTCTTCGGCATGGACTGCCTGCGCCGATTCCGGCGCGTGTCGATCGACTACGCCCGCAAGGAGCTGCGCTTCGAGCTGGCGAACGCGCGGCTGACGCTGCCGCTGCAGGCGGAGTTGTCGCCGCCGCTCGCCGGCTGAATCGTCAGTACTTGCAGTGCCGCGCGATGATGCTCTCGGCCAGCTCCTGACGGCCTGACTTCGGCGTCGGATCGAAGCCCTTCTCGACCGCCAGGTCGGCCAGGGTCGCGAGATCGATCGCACCGCTCTCGATGCGCGCGCCGAGATCGCTGTCCCAACGCTGATAGCGCTCCTGCCGGAGCCGCTCGAGCTTGCGCTCGGTGACGATGTCGGCGGCGGCCAGGAGGGCGCGCGCAAGGGTGTCGATGCCGCCGATGTGCGCGAGGTAGAGGTCGCTGGGATCCACCGACTGGCGGCGCAGCTTGGCGTCGAAGTTGAAGCCGCCGCTGCCGAAGCCCTTGTCTTCGAGCAGCGGGATGAAGGCTGGCACCAGCTCCTGCGCGTTGTTGGGAAACTGGTCGGTGTCCCAGCCGTTGCGCGGGTCGCCGCGGTTGATGTCGATCGAGCCGAAGATGCCGTAGGCGTGCGCCGCGGTCACCTCGTGCTCGAAGTCGAGCCCTGCGAGCGTCGCGTGGTTGACCTCGATGTTGACCCGGACCTCCTTCGTCAGGCCGTACTTCTGCAGGAAGGCGAAGACGGCAGCGACATCGCGATCGTACTGGTGCTTGGTGGGCTCGAACGGCTTGGGCTCGATCAGGATGGTGCCCTTGAAGCCGATGCGATGCTTGTGCTCCACGACCATGGAGAGGAAGCGGCCGTAGTGATCGAGCTCGCGCTTGAGGTCAGTGTTGAGGAGGGAGTCATATCCCTCGCGGCCGCCCCAGAGCACGTAGTTCTCCCCGCCCAGACGGTGGGTCGCTTCGAGGCAGAAGCGCACCTGCGCGGCCGCCCACGCATAGACCTCCGGATCGGGGCTGGTGGCGGCGCCGCCGGCGTAGCGCGGATGGCTGAAGAGGTTGGCCGTGCCCCAGAGGAGCTTCATCCCGGTCGACTCCATCTTGCGCTGCATCCTGTCGACGATGGCCTTGAGGTTGCGGTCGTGCTCCTTCGGCGTGGCGGCCGTCGCCATCGCATCGACGTCGTGGAAGGTGAAGTAGGGAACGCCGAGGCGCTTGAAGAAATCGAAGGCGGCCTCGAGCTTCTCGTCCGCCATTTCCTGCGTGATCTTCGGGGCGAGCCACGGACGGGGCAGGGTGCCGCCGCCGAAGATGTCCTGGCCGGGCCAGTTGAAGGAGTGCCAGTAGCAGACGGCGCACCGCAGCCAATCCTCCATGCGCTTGCCGAGGACCTTGCGGTCTTTGTCGTAGACCCGGTAGGCGAATTCGCTCGCCGTCTCCGGACCCTCGAAGCGAACCGGCTCGATGCTGGAAAACAAAGTCATGAGGAAAACTCCACGAATGTATTTTTAAGATCCCGATAGAGACGCTGGAACGTGCGGCGGCGGCTGGCGAGCAGCGCCGCGAGCGCGGTGTCAGGTTGGACCACCCGCTCGACGGCCGGCGCCGTGCACACTTCCTCCTCACCGCTCCCGCTCTCACCTTGACCGGCGGCCAGGCGCGCAAGACGTGCCGCCCCCAACGCCGCCCCGACCTCGCCCCCCGCGCGATAGGTGAGCGGCCGGCGCAGGGCCGCTGCGATCAACCGGCCCCAATACGGCAGGCGCGCGCCGCCGCCGGTGACGCTGATATCGTTCACCTCTTGGCCCGCCTGCTCGCTTTTCTCCGTGAGGACATCGAGGCCGTCGGCGAATGCGAACGCGACGCCCTCGAGCACCGCGCCGGTGAGCTCCGCCGCGGTCGTGTCGGGCCGCAGGCCGAAGAACACGCCCCTGGCGCTGGGGTCGTTGTGCGGCGTGCGCTCTCCCGTGAGGTAGGGCAGGAAGAGCACCGAATGGCGGCTCAAGCCATGAGCTTCGGCCTGGGCAACGAGCTGCGGCAGGTCGCGGCTGCCGACGAGTTGCGCCACCCAGTCGAGTGTGCTGGCGGCGCTGAGCATGACTGACATCTGGTGCCAACGGCCAGGCAGACAGTGGCAGAAAGCGTGCGCCGCCCGCTCAGGATTCGGACGGAAACGATCCGTCACTACGAAGAGTACGCCCGATGTCCCGAGTGACAGGAATCCCTGGCCCGGGCGTACAACGCCAAGCCCAACGGCGCTTGCGGCGTTATCTCCGCCACCACCCGCGACGACGACTCCTCTCGTGAGTCCCAGCTCCGCGGCGGCATTTGCGGTGAGAGCTCCGGAAGGACTGGAGCCTTCGACCAGCGCCGGCATGTGCGCGCGACTGAGATCCGTTGCCGCGAGCATCGCATCCGACCATTCGCGCCGGCCGACATTCAGCCAGCCGGTGCCGGAGGCATCCGACATCTCACTGACCTTCTCTCCGGTCAGGCGCAGGCGCACGTAATCCTTCGGCAACAGCACGCAGGCGGTGCGGCGGAAGATGTCAGGCTCGTGGCGCGCCACCCAGAGGAGCTTCGGCGCGGTGAACCCGGGCATCATGATGTTGCCAGTGATGGCGCGGGAGGCGGGCTCCCGGCGCTCGAGCTCGAGGCACTCCTCGGCGGAGCGGCCGTCGTTCCAGAGTATGGCCGGCCGCAACGGACGGTTCTGCGAGTCGAGGAGCGTCGCACCGTGCATCTGGCCCGAGAGTCCGACGGCGCGCACCCTGGCGCGGTCGGCGCCGGAGAGTGCGCTCACAGCGCGCACCGTCGCCTGCCACCAGTCCTCGGGCAACTGCTCCGAGAACCCGGGCGCGGGGCGGCTGACCTCGAGTGAAGCGGCGGCGGAGGCCGAGACGGTGCCTTGCTCCGTCAGGAGCACGGCCTTGACACTCGAGGTGCCGATGTCGATGCCCAGGTACAGCGCGGCGCTCCAATCCAGGGACTGTGCGGCCGCGATGGTAGCGGTATCAGATCGTGGGTGTCAATTGTGCTAGGCTGGCGGCCGGCCGTATATGGACCGGCGCAACGGGCACTTGCCCGCGTGTCGGCTGGGCCACTACGACTCCCTCGCGCCGCCACTGGGATCGCCGTGTCGAAGACTGCAGCGCCCGTGACCCTTACGTTCCGGCCTCGCGCCGCCGGCGCCACCCTGCTGCGCTGGCTCTACGATGAGATCCGGCTGGCCATCCTCGAAGGCAGGCTCGCGCCCGGCACGCGGCTGCCCTCCACCCGTGGAATTGCCCGGCAGCATCGCGTGGCGCGCGGCACCGTGGTCGCGGCCTTCGAGCACCTCACCGCCGAAGGATATATAGAGGGCAGCGTCGGCAGCGGCTCTTTCGTGCGCAATGTGTCGGTTCTGTCCCCATCGGCAACCGCGGCGGCTCGAGCGCGGTCGCGAGCCGCCGTCGCGACGCCATCGCTCTCGCTGCGCGGGCGACAGCTCGTCAGCCATCCGTTTCCGCTCAAGCTGCCGCCCGGCACGCACACTTTCCGGCTCGACATGGCGGCGCTCGAGGCGTTTCCCATTAAGACGTGGAGCCGGATCAGCGCGCGCTGCCTGCGCAGTGGCGTTCCGCGCCTCCTCGCTCACGGCGACACGCTCGGGTTCCCGCCATTGCGGGCGGCCATCGCGCAATACGTCGGACTGACGAGGGGCGTGTTGTGTACCCCGGACGAGGTCGTCGTCACCTCGGGCACGCAGGCCTCGCTCGATCTCATCGCGCGGCTGGTGCTGGATCCGGGGGATCGTGTCTGGGTGGAGGATCCCTGTTATACCGCCATTCCGGCGCTGCTGCGCGCGCTGGGAGCGGAGGTGATCGGCGTGCCGGTCGACGAGAGCGGCATCGATTGCGAGGCCGGCCGGCGCCGGGCGCGGCTCGCGAAGCTCGCCTGTGTCACCCCGGCGTGTCATTTTCCGCTCGGCGTGACGCTGTCGCTGCAACGGCGCCTGGCGCTGCTCGAGTGGTCGCGTGCCGTCGGCGCCTGGGTCTTCGAGGACGATTACGACAGCCAACTGGGATTCAGCGGCCGGCCGCTGGCGGCGCTGCGCGGCCTCGATCGCAACGGCTGTGTCATCTATTCCAACAGCTTCAGCAAGCTGCTCTTCCCGTCGCTGCGGCTCGGCTTCCTCATCGTGCCGCCGGCGCTGCTCGCCGCCGTCGAGTCGGCGCGCTCGGTGCTGCAGCGTTTCCCCGCGGTGTTGGATCAGGCGGTGCTGGCGGAATTCATCGCCGCGGGCCACATGGAGCAGCACATGCGCCGCATGCGCGACCTCTACACGAGGCGGCACGATGCGCTCGTCAGGCTCGCCCAGGACGAGCTCGCGGACGTGTTGCGGCTCGCGCCGGTCACGGCCGGACTGCAGACGGTGGGCTGGCTCGCCGACGGCATCCCGGAGCTCGAGGCCAGCCGTCTGGCGGTGGAGCGCGGCATCGTGGCGGTGCCGTTGTCGCAGCTCACCGTCGAGCGGACGATGCCGCCGGCCCTCGTGCTTGGCGCGGCCGACACAGACATCGCGGCGTCGAAGCGTGGCGTAGCGCAGCTCGGGACCATCCTGCGTGGGCTGAAAGCAGCGACGGCGGGACGATAATGGTCCATCCGCAACCGTTAATGGCCCAATACATTCGGCGCCATTCGCCTACGATGCGAGCTGGCCGATGTGTTGGGGGGCGTCGTGTATCTGCGCAGGATCGGTGTCGGACATCTCTTCTTCGCCGTGAGTTTCGCCGTCATCGGGGCGATCTGCCTCGTGGCGCGCGACTTCCTCCTCAACCAGCAGCCGGTGCCGCACGGCATACCCGCGCGCGAGACTCTGGCGTGCCTTTCCGCGCTGCTGCTGCTGCTTCCCGGCATCGGCATGCTGCTTGCCCCGACCGCCAAGCCGTCGGCGCTGATCCTGACCGCGTTCGTCGCCCTGTGGGTCGTGGCGCTGCAGGTTCCACGCGTCGTGGCGCATCCCCTCATCGAGGGGAGCTGGCTGGGAGCTGGTGAGGATTCGACGCTGGTCGCCGGCGGCTGGCTCATCTACTGCGCGCTCGCCCGGCGTCAGGATGCGAGCATTCGGGCGGCGCGGGTCCTCTTCGGACTGGCCCTGGTGCCGATCGGGCTGTCGCACTTCTTTTATCTGCAGGGGGCGGCGACCCTGATACCCGCCTGGATGCCGCTGCGCGAGCCGCTGACCGCCCTCGGCGGCGCCGGGCATATCGCGGCGGGGCTCGCGATCGCCTTCGGCGTCGTGCCGCGACTGGCGGCGACGCTGGAAGCGATCATGGAAAGCCTCTTCACCATCATCTGCTGGCTGAGCGCCGTCATCACGCTGCCCCACGACCGCATGAACTGGGTGAATCTCTTCATTTCGACCGCGCTCAGCGCGGCGGCGTGGGCGGTGGCGGAGTCCTACGGACCTCGAAAGTCGCGGTCTTGAGATTGACGGAGTCCGGGCCCGCCATGACCTGGAACGTGCCCGGCTCCACCACCTGCCGCAGGCTCTCGTCCCAGATGGCGAAGTCATCCCAGCCGAGCTGGAAACTCACTTGCGTCGAGGCACCCGGCGCCAGCGAGACCCGCTGGAATCCGCGCAGCACCTTGGTCGGCTGCGTCACCGAGGTGACGAGCTCGTGCAGGTAGAGCTGCACGACTTCATCACCCGCCACCTTCCCGGTATTGCGCACGTTCACGCTGACGGTCACCGTGCCGCTCGCAGGAATGCTGCTCGCCGAAAGCACTGGCGGCCCGACGTCGAAAGTGGTGTAGGAAAGGCCGTAGCCAAAAGGGAAGAGAGGCGAGTTGTCGGCGAACTGATAGCCACGATGGGCGCTGGGCTTCTCATCGTAGTTGTAAGGCACGAAGCCGACGGAGCGAGGGATCGTGACGGTGAGCTTGCCGCCTGGATCGCTCCTGCCGAAAAGGACATCGGCCATGGCGGTGCCGCCTTCCTGACCGAGGTACCAGCCCTCGATGAGCGCGTTGGCCTTGTGCGCGATCTCGTCCACCGCGAGCGGACAGCCGTTGATCAGCACCACGACGACGGGCTTGCCGAGCGCGAACATCGCGTCGGCGAGCTCCTGTTGCTGGTCGATGAGCTGCAGGCTGTCACGGTCGCCCAGATGATTGTCCGCCCAGCCCTCGCGGCAGAGCGCGCCGCGGGTGCCGATGGCGAGCACGATCTCATCGGCGGTCCTGGCGACACGCACGGCCTGCCGGATGAGCTCCTGGTTCGCCGCCGCCGTGGGCAGCACCACCTGATCCGTGTACTGATCGCCGCTCGCGAGCAGCTTGACCCCTGGTGCAGAGACCACATGGGCGCTCTGACCCACGAGATCGCGGATGCCCTGCAGGATGCTGACCGAGTGGCCCGGTACCTCTGAATAGCCGCCGAGCCGCGAGACACCGGCATTCGGGCCGATCACGGCCAGCGTGCCGATGTGGTGGCTGTCGAAGGGCAAGGTGCCGTCGTTCTTCAGAAGAACGATGCTCTCCTGCGCGGCCTTCACCGCCAGCGCGCGCGCCTCGGCGTCATCCGTGATCTTCTCCGCGTATTTCGCATCGGCATAGGGATGCTCGAAGAGGCCCGCCAGGAACTTGAGCCTGAGGAAGCGGCCCACGGCTGTGTCGATCTGCGCCTGCGTGACTTTCCCCTCGGCGAGCGCCTGGGGCAGCTTGGCGAAAGCCTCACCGTCCGGCGTGTCATCGTCCACGCCGGCGCGCAGCGCGCGAGCCGCCGCATCGGTCAGGTTGCCGGCCACGTGGTGCAGCGACATGAGCTGCTCGATGGCTTCATAGTCACTCAGCGCCACGCCCTTGAATCCCCACTGATTGCGCAGCACGTCGGTCAGCATCCAGCGGTTGGCGCTGGAGGGAATGCCGCCGATCTCGTTGTACGAGGGCATCACCACCTGGGCGTTCGCCTGCTGGATGGCGGCATGAAACGGCTGCAGATACATCTGCAGCAGCGTGCGTCGAGTGATCTCCGCCGGACCTACGTTCGTGCCGGCCTCCGGCACCTCGTAGCCCGCCATGTGCTTCAGCGTCGCGAAGACACGGCCGGGACCAAGAGGCAGCGTATCGCCCTGCAGGCCGCGCACCTCCGCGACTCCCATCCGGCTGGCCATGTAGGGATCCTCGCCGAAGGTCTCCTCGATGCGACCCCAGCGCGGGTCGCGGCCCAGGTTGATGACGGGGGTCAGGAGAAGCTGTACCCCGCGTGCTCGTGCCTCGCGCGCGACCACAGTGTAGACACGCGTGATGAGGGCCGGGTCCCAGGTGCCGCCGAGCGCGATGGCCTGGGGGAAGCTGGTGGAGTTCCGCGCCATATAGCCGTGCAGGCCTTCCCCGTGAAAAAGTGTCGGGATCCCGAGGCGAGTGTCCTCCACCGAGTAGTGTTGCACGGCGTTGGTGAAGGCCACTGTCTGCGGCACGTCGCGAAAGACGTTCTGCAGCGGATCGTTGGCCTCCACGGGCACCCGGTCGCTGGGCCTGGCGACCTGGCCGATGCCGTATGGGAATACGCGGCTCGCCTTGGCGGGATCGAAGTTGCCGTTGGCATCCTCCACCTCGCCCTTGCGCTGCCAGATGCAGGAGATCTGCGCGATCTTCTCCTGCAGGGTCATGCGGGAGAGGAGGTCGCTGACGCGCGCATCGACGGTGGCATGCGGGTCTTTGTAGAGCGGCTGGCCGGCTGCGGCCGCGCCGAGGCTGGCGAGACCCAATGTGCCGCCGAGTGCTATAGCGGCGGCGAGTGCGAGCGCGCGCGGCCGGCGCCGGGCGGAGCGTGACGGGCTGCGATGCGACAAGATCTTCCCCCCTCGGGCCGTCATTCAGGCCGCGATGATAGCGATATCATAAACGAATCGTTGTAGAGTCTCGTTCATGAATGCGGATCTCAGCGGCGCCCCGGCGCGTGAGCGGGAAATCATCGCTGCGCGAGTCATCGTCACCTGTCCGGGGCGCAATTTCGTCACCTTGAGGATCGAGACGCGCGCGGGCGTCGTCGGCATCGGCGATGCGACGCTCAACGGCCGGGAGCTGGCCGTGGCGGCCTATCTCGAGCATCACGTGATCCCCAACCTCATCGGCCGCGATGCCGGGCGGATCGAGGATACCTGGCAATTTTTCTATCGCGGCGCCTACTGGCGGCGCGGACCTGTGACCATGACGGCCATCGCCGCCGTGGACGTGGCGCTCTGGGACATCCTCGGCAAGATGGCCGGAATGCCGATTCATCGCCTGCTGGGCGGACGCTCTCGCGATGGGGTGCTGGTGTATGGGCATGCCAACGGCCGGGACATAGAGGAGGCGAGCGCGGAGGTGGCGCGATACATCTCCATGGGCTATCGCGCAGTGCGCGCCCAGTGCGGCGTTCCGGGCGTCAAGAAGCCGTACGGCGTGTCGCGACTGAAGGACGCCTACGAGCCAGCGGAGAGCGAGTTGCCGCTGGAGACGGAATGGTCGACGCCGGGTTATCTCGAGATCGTGCCGAAGCTCTTCGAGCGGCTGCGCGCCGACCATGGCGGCAAGGTCGAGCTGCTGCACGACGTGCATCACCGGCTGACTCCCGTGGAGGCCGCCCGTCTGGCGCGCGACCTCGAGCCCTACAGGCTCTTCTGGCTGGAGGATGCGACGCCTGCCGACAATCCGGACGGCTTCGAGCTGATCCGCCGTCACTCGGTGACGCCGCTCGCGGTGGGCGAGGTATTCAACTCCATCTGGGACTGCAAGCGCCTCATCGAAGGCCGGCTGATCGACTTCATCCGCGCGACCATCGTGCATGCGGGCGGCATCACGCACGTGCGCCGGATTGCGGACCTGGCCGCGATGCATCAGGTGCGCACGGGCTTTCATGGCGCGACGGACCTGTCGCCGGTCACGATGGGCGCGGCGCTGCACTTCGATACCTGGGTGCCCAACTTCGGTATCCAGGAATACATGCGCCACTCCGAGCCGACGGACGAGGTCTTCCCACACGACTATGTCTTTCGCGACGGGCGCCTGCATTGCGGCGAGAGCCCGGGACACGGCGTCACCCTCGACGAGAAGCTCGCGGAGCGCTTTCCCTACAGCCCGAAGCAGTTGCCGATCGCCCGCCTGGAGGACGGCTCCATGTGGGATTGGTGAGCGGCTGGCGCCGTCTCATCGGGGGACCGTGACGTCGGCGGGCGGACAGGAAGGCTCAGGCCCGGGAGAGCCTTCGACGTAAGGAACGCAAAAGGCCTCATAGTGGGCCAGCGTGTCGGGCGGCGGCGCGACGCCCGCGGGCAGCGGGCGATGGGAAATGGACTGGAAATAGGCGATGCTCGAGTCTCGCCACCACTGCGCATCCTTCTGTTGGATCGCGAGGAAGTCCGCCGTCAGACGATAGCGCTGATTGTCGACATACGGCGCCAGCGTGCTCCAGGTTGCGCGCGCCTGAGAGACCCAGCTCGCGCCCCGATCGTAATGCATCACCAGAGTTTGCCACAGCGTGCGACCGGAGCGCATGCGGTAATCCCACGACAGGTGATGGAACCAGAGGAGGAGGTCGTCGGGGCAGGTCGCGGGGTTGCGCAACTGCGCGGCCACGTGTGGCGAGTATTGTGAGACCGCATCGCTGCCGCTCGCCGTCCGATCGAAGCCGATGCCTGACGCGTCGGCACGGCTGTAGTAAGTGCTGCTCCAGTCGGGCGGCATCCCTTTCGCGGGCGCGACCCAGGGCCCCGGGCCAAAGTGGGTGCCGGCGGCCATCTGGCTCGCCAGCCCGAGCGGTGTCATGTAGTCGACCGCCGCTTCGCGTGATCCCATCATCAGCGCCACCACCGGCGCGACGAAGCGCGGTGAGGGGGTGAAGGTCATCCTGACCCACTCCACGGCGATCCGCCGCGCCGAGAGATCGGGATCCCAGGCCAGCCGGCCGAACGCATACCAGTTGGCCTGGTTGAAGATGGAGCCGCACCAATTGCGCTCCGAGCCGGTGTTGGCGACGCCGGCGATCGCGGTCAGCCGCTCCCCGTAGAGGCCGCCATCGGTCACCCGCGCCACCGTTGAGCCCGCGCCCCTGGCCCAGGTGTCAGCGCGCAGCGCCTCCTCGAAGAGGGGACCGAGGTAGACGATGCTCGTGCGCTGCCCGAGGTACTCCTTGCTGACCTGCAGCTCGAGCATCAGGTTGGTGTGCGGCAGCGCGCCGAAGAGCGGGTGGAAGGGCTCGCGCGGCTGGAAGTCGATCGGGCCATTCTTCACCTGCACCAGCACGTTGTCCGCGAACTTGCCGTCGAGCGGTTTGAAGGTGTTGTACGCCTGTTTCGCGCGATCCTCCGAATGGCTGCCCGTCGTATAGACGAAGGCGCGCCACATGACGATGCCGCCGTGTGGGGCGAGCGCGTGCGCGAGCAGGTCGGCTCCCTGCGCCTGTGTGCGTCCGTAGTCCTGGGGTCCCGGCTGACCCTCCGAGTTGGCTTTCATCAGGAAGCCACCGAAGTCCGGGATGTCGCGATAGATCTCGGCGACCTTGGCCGCCCACCACGCCCGCACCCGTGGGTCTAGCGGATCGGCGGATCTGAGCTTGCCGAGTGTCATCGGCTCGCTGAATGGCACCGAGAGATACACCCTGATGCCATAGGGGCGCAGCACACCGGCGAGCGCCGCGACCTTGCGAAGGTAGAGCGGTGTCAGGATGAAGGGTGTGGCGTTGACATTGTTGAGCACCGCGCCGTTGATGCCGATCGAGGCGCAGGCGCGCGCGTAATCGGTGTAGCGCGGCGAGAGCTGCTCCGGCAGGCTCTCCCACTTCCAGAGGGAGTCGCCCGCGTAGCCGCGCTCCACCGTGCCGTTGAGGTTGTCCCAGTGATCGAGCACCCGGCGGCTGATCTTCGGGCTGCTGGCGATGTCGAGATGATCGATGGGCGCGCGGGTCTGCAGCAGCCGCAGGAACCCGAACGCGCCGTAGAGCACGCCGGTGTCCGAATTCGCGGCGATCACGATGGCCCGGTAGCCATGAGTGGTGACCGTACGGATGAGATAGCCTTCGGCGCCCACGTGTCCCAGGTCGAGGGACAGGCTCCTCACTAGAGCGGACGAATCGGGAGTTCCGAAGACGATCGCGCCGTCGCGTGTCACTTCATCCGACGGCCGCGGCGCCGCGCCCAGGAGGCCCGTCAGGCCGCGCTGCAGTTCGGTGCGGGCGGCGGTGAGAGTAGGGGAGGGATCCGTGCCAACGAGCTCGGTCGCGGCAGCGTGGTAGCGCGCGAGGGACTCTCCTGCCACCGGAGCGTAGCGCAGCCAGAGACGATAGCCGTCTTCCGCGCGCGCGATGTGCGCCACCAGCAGGCATGCGATCGCGATGGCGAGAGCGCTGGTTCGCGAGATCGGATTCGGCACGGAGAAGCCCTCGGGCGCACGGCCCCGGCTACGGATGATAGCGTTATCAGTGCCCGTCGCTCAATAGTCCTGGAACGCGCTGCCTGGGAACGTTACCATGGCCGACTGGACAGCGCTGTCTATCATCGGTCATCGGACCTGGCTCGGGGGAGATCCAAACATGCAGCAGAGACGAAAGTGCCGTTTCCATCCGCTGGCACTTTGCCGCGCGATTGCCGCCGCGGGTTTCATGCTCGCGGCTGGCGCGGCGCTCGCCGCGCCGCAGCAGCGGCCCTACAGGAACTTCAGCGTCGCCATTTATGTCCCGGTGTTCTCCACCAACCAGCTCGCCGACCCGAAGGTGCTGCAGCAGCAGTTCGACCGCATCTGGAGCCAGGTCCATTTCAACAAGGTGTATCTCGAGGACTATCGCAGCGGAGTGTTCGCGGATCCGGCCGCGCTCGATCGGATCGCGCGCTTCTTCAGGTCGCATGGCATCACCGTCGATGGTGGCCTCACGCTGACGGCCGAGGATCAGGGTGGCCCGTTCCAATCCTTCGACTATGAGAACCCGAAGGATGTCGCCACGGCGGAGCGCGCCGTGCGGATGGCAGCCCGCCACTTCGACACCGTGATCCTCGATGACTTCACTTTCTACAACACCCGCAGCGATGCCGACATCCGCGCCAAGGGCTCCCTCTCCTGGACCCAGTACCGGCTGAACAAGATGCGCTGGGTGGCGCAGCACCTCATCCTGGCGACCGCCCGCGGCGCCAACCCGCACGTCAAGGTGATCATCAAGTATCCGAACTGGTACGAGCACTTCCAGGGCCTCGGCTTCGACCTCGATCGCGAGGCGCAGATGTTCGACTACATCTACACCGGCACGGAGACCCGCGATCCGGTCGCGACCTACCAGCTGCTGCAGCAGTACGAGAGCTATCTCATCTACCGCTACTACAGCAACATCCGCCCGAATGGCGGCAACCGCGGCGGCTGGGTGGATACCTTCGAGACACGGTACGCCGACCGGTATGCCGAGCAGCTCTGGGACACGATGTTCGCCAAGTCGCCGGAAATCACACTCTTCAGCTGGACGCAGCTCGCCTCGCCCGCGCCGGCCATCGCCGGCGAGCGGCCGTGGGCCGGTGATCACACCAGCTTCGACTGGGAGGCCATGGCGCAGTCCTTCCAGGCCCCGGCCGGGAGCGAGGCGGTACCTGGATGGGCGAGTGTCGCCGGTTATTCGCTGAGCCAGGTCGATGGCATCGTCGGCAAGCTGGGCGCGCCGATCGGCATCGAGAGCTACAAGCCCTACCAGTCCTCTTCGGACGAGGACTTCCTGCAGAACTATCTCGGCAACATCGGCATTCCCATCGACCTGACGCCGCACTTCCCCACGGGCGCGCCGGTCACCCTGCTGACCGAGAACGCCGCGCTCGATCCCAACCTGGTCAAGGAGATCGAGGGCAATCTGCAGGCGGGCGGGGATGTCATCATCACCTCCGGCCTGCTGCAGGCGCTGCAGCACAAGGGCATCGAAAGCGTGGCCGAGATCAGCTACAGCGGCCTGCCCATCGCGGCGCGCCATTACTACGGCACCTTCGGGCCTCATGGCGGCGGCGATCTCGACGTCCCTGGGCGCAGGAACCCATCGGTGATCTTCCCGCAGATCCATTTCTATACCAACGACACGTGGCCCCTGATCCGCGGCGAGGCTTCGTCCAACGCCGTGCCGATCCTGCTCGCGACCCAATACGGCCCCGGGGAGCTCTACGTGCTCGACGTGCCGGCCAACATGGGGCAGCTCTATGAGTTGCCGCAACCGGTGCTCGATGACCTGCGCGGATGGCTGACCGCGCACTTTTCCCTGCGCATCGACGCCCCGGCGCTCGTCAGCCTCTTCGCCTACGACAACCACACCCTGGTCGTGGAGTCGTATCGCGCAAGCCCGGCCACGGTGCGCATCTTCGTCAAGGGCCCGGCGAGCAGCCTGGTGGATCTCGCGTCCGGCCAGAGCGTGCTGCCCGCACCCGAGGCTGTTCCCGGACCGGCGCCAGGAGAGGAGGGCGAGACGAGCTTCGTGGTGCAGTTGCCGCCGCACTCTTTCCGGGCATTCGGGGTCCGATGAGCAAGCCGGCGCGCAGAGCCCGGCGCCGGCCTCGCGCCGACGTGACCATCAAGGATGTCGCGCGCCACGCCGGCGTGTCGCCGATGACCGTCTCTCGTGTCGTCAACGGCAGTAAGTACGTTAGCAGTACGACGCGCAACGCCGTGCAGCGGGCCGTCAGGGAGCTCGGTTACTCGCCGAACCTGGCAGCGCGCAACCTCGCGAGCGAGCGCGGCGAGCGGCTGGGACTGCTCTATGGCAATCCGAGCTCGGCCTACCTGAGCGAGTTCCTGGTTGGCGCGCTGGAGTCGGCGACCCGGCTCGGCGTGCAGCTCGTCCTGGAGAAATGCGAGCCGACCCCGGTCGCCTCCCGCAGGGCGGTGCGGCGGCTGCTTTCCGGGGCAGTCGTAGGTGTCGTACTGCCGCCGCCGCTGTGCGAATCATCCGCCGTGCGCACGGAGCTGTCCGCGGCGCGCCTGCCCGTGGTGACGGTCGCCGCGGGGCGCCCACCGGCCGACACCATGTGCGTGCGCATCGATGACTACTCGGCGGCGCTCGAGATGACGCGCTACCTCATCAGCCTGGGCCACGAGCGCCTCGCCTTCATCAAGGGCCATCCCAACCAGAGCGCGAGCGAGGAGCGCTGGCTCGGGTTCACGGCGGCGCTGCAGGAGGCCGCGGGCACGAGGCGCGCGCGGCCGGCGCCGCGCATGGAGCAGGGATTCTTCAGCTTCCGCTCGGGATTGGATGCGGCGCGCAAGCTGCTCGCCACCGATCCGGCGCCGACCGCCATCTTCGCGAGCAACGACGACATGGCGGCAGCCGTCATCGCCGAGGCGCACCGACGCGGGCTCGACGTGCCGCGCGATCTAACGGTCGTCGGCTTCGACGACACGCTCATCGCCTCGACCATCTGGCCGGAGCTCACGACCATTCAACAGCCGATCGCCCGCATGGCGGCCGAGGCCATCGAGATGTTGGTCACCGCGGTCCGCGGCAACCGGCGCAGCACCGAGCGGCAGCACAAGCTCATTCCGCATGCCCTCATCTCGCGCCAATCGGCCGCGGCGCCGACGGCAGGCGCACCGCCGCACCCTTGACAGGCGGGGGTCGAGGGCGCATGTTAGCGTTAACAACGATGCCGAGCCCGGGTAGATGCGAGAATGGGGCCCGCCCACGAATTTCGTGGCCGCGGACTGGCGACGACTCAACGTGAGAGCTGAGGGGGTACTGATGAATAAGGGCAATCCGGGACTCGTGGCGGCGCTCACGGTCGCGGCAACTTTGGGCGGACTGCTGTTCGGCTACGACACGGCGGTGATCTCCGGCGTGACCGATGCGATCACCCATAACTTCGTGCTGCCGCGGCATCTGGCCGAGAGCCAGGCGAACATCCTCTCGGGACTCGCGATCTCGATGGCGCTGCTCGGCTGCGTCATCGGCGCCGGTATCGCCGGCCCGATGTCGACGAGAATCGGGCGCAAGGGCGGCCTCATCATCGCCGGAGTGCTCTTCTTCCTCTCCTCCCTCGGCGCCGCCTACCCGGAATTCTTCTGGAGCATCTTCGGCGGCATCGGCTATCACGCGCTGCCGGCCTTCGTCTGCTATCGCCTGATCGCCGGCATGGCCATCGGCATGGCCTCCATGCTGGCGCCGATGTACATCGCGGAAGTGGCGCCGCCGGCCTCGCGCGGCATGTTGGTGACCTTCCAGCAGATCGCGATCGTGGTTGGCATCACGCTGGTCTACTTCGTCAACTGGGCGATCCAGGCGGGCCACTCGCGCGAATACCTGATGACGACGGCGTGGCGTCACATGCTCGCTTCGGCGGCGATCCCCGCGGCGCTGCTCATCATCTTCATGCTGCTCGTGCCGGAGACGCCGCGCTTCCTCGTGTTGAAGGATCGCGACAGCGATGCGCTGGCGCTGCTCAAGCGGCTGGTGGGCGAGGCAGAGGCGCAGTCGACGCTGCAGCAGATCAAGGCGACCCTGGTCGAGCACACGCGCCCGCTCCTCAGCTTCGGCTGGCTGGTGCTCTTCGTCGGCATCCTGCTGTCGATCTTCCAACAGGTCGTCGGCATCAACGCCGTCCTCTACTACGCGCCGCACATGTTCGAGAACATGGGCGCCACGACCACCCAGGCGCTGTGGGATTCGGCGATGTACGGCGGCGTGACCATGACCGTCTTCACGCTGATCGCCACTTTCACGGTGGACAAGATCGGGCGCAAGCCGCTGCTCATCGCCGGCGCGTTGATCATGGCGGTGGCCATGATCTTCCTCGGCTTCCTCTTCGACCGGCACCTGGTGGCGGCGACGGTCGGCGATGCCAGCTCCGCGGGCTCTTCTTACATCGCCCTGGGGGCGGTCGTCGTCTACATCCTGGGGTTCTCATTCTCCTGGGGCCCGGTGGTGTGGGTGATGCTGTCGGAGATCTTCCCCAACTCCATCCGCGGCAAGGCGATGTCGATCGCTGTCGCGGCGCAGTGGATCATGAACTTCATCGTGTCGACGACATTCCCGGTGATGGACAACAGCAGCGCCCTGAACGCGCATTTCAATCATGGCTTCGCCTACTGGGTGTATGGCGCCTGCGCGGTGCTCGCGGCGCTGTTCGTCATCCGCTTCGTGCCGGAGACCAAGGGCCGTCCGCTCGAGTCCATCCAGGAGCTCTGGCGATAGGGGATGCAGCACGAATCCCTCTCGCTCGCCGACGGCGATTTGACGCTCGAGCTGCTTCCCAATCTCGGGGCCGCGGTCGCAACGCTTCGTTATCAGGGGCGTGATGTGCTGCGGCCGACGCCCGGCGGGGCGAGCGATCCATTCGAGACGGCGGCGTTCGTACTCGTGCCGTTCGCCAATCGGATCGCGGACGGACGCTTTCGGGTGGGGGAGCGCGATGTCAGGATCGAGCGCAACGCGCGCGACCAGGCGCATCCCCTCCATGGCCACGGATGGAAGCAGCCGTGGCGTGTCGAATCGGCGGCAAAGGACAGCGCCGTGCTCTCCTTCGAGCATTCCGCCGACAGTTGGCCCTGGCATTACGCCGCCACGCAAACCCTCACACTGCGCGCGGAGAGTCTCGATCTCGCGCTCTCGGTGGAGAACCTCGATTCCACGCCCATGCCCGCGGGCCTCGGCTGGCATCCGTACTTCCACAAGGGGCAGGGCGCGCAGCTCAAGGCGCGCGTCGAGGGTGTCTGGCTCACGGACGAGGAATGCCTGCCGGTGCGCTTGGCGCACGGGACGCGGTTCGCACAGTGGGGCCGCGGAGATGAGGTGGGCCGCCCGGAGCTGGTCGATCACTGCCATACCGGCTGGCCGGGCGTGGCGGAGATCCTCTTGCCCGAGGAGCGGCTGCGCCTCGCGCTCACGGCGAGCCGCGCGCTGCGCTGGCTCCACATCTACAGTCCCCCGGACAAGGACTTCTTCTGCGTCGAGCCGGTGAGCCACATGCCGAACGCGATCAACCGCTCCGCGCCGCCGGCGATGACCGGTCAGAAGCTGCTCACACCGGGAGAGCGCTTCGATGCGCGCGTCACGCTGAGCGTGGTCAACTCCGACATCTGAAGTGGATGCCTTGATGGATGTGAAGCATGTTTGCCCGCTGGGCGCGGAGCTCGGCGAGGGCCCGGTGTGGGTGGAGCGCGAGTCGGCGCTGTGGTTCGTCGACATCAAGGGGCGGCGCACGCACCGCTGGCATCCGGGCCGGCGCGAGCATCGCTTTTGGCCGGCGCCGGAGCAGCCGGGATTCCTGGCGCCGCTGCGCGGCGGCGGCTTCATCGTGGGACTCAAGAGCGGGCTGCAGCGATTCGATCCGGCAACCTCCGAGTTCGTGCACCTGCTCGCGGTGGAGCCGGATCGGCCCGAGAACCGCATGAATGACGGTTCCGTGAGCCCTGAAGGGGAGCTATGGTTCGTTTCGATGCATGATCCGGAAGTCGAGCCGACAGGCGCCCTTTACCGTCTGGATACAGACGGGCAGTGTGTGCGTCTCGATGAGGGATTCGTCATCGGGAATGGCCCCGCGTTCAGCCCCGATGGGCGCGTCTTCTATCACACCGACACGACCAGGCGGACGGTCTACGCTTTCGACAGGCCGGACCCGCATACGCTCACGCGCAAACGCATTTTCGTACGGATCGAGGAGGGCGCGGGCCATCCTGATGGCACCACCGTGGACCAGGAAGGCTGCGTGTGGATCGCCCTGTGGGGCGCTGCGGCGGTGCGCCGCTACTCGCCCGAAGGTGAGATACTCGCGACCGTGCGTCTGCCGTGCGCCAACGTCACGAAAATCGCCTTCGGCGGTCCGGACCTGCGCACGGCTTACGTCACCACCGCATGGAAGGGGCTGACGCGGGAGCAGCGCGCGGCGCAGCCTCTTGCGGGTGATCTCTTCAGCTTCGAGGCGCCGGCGCCCGGGCTGCATCCGGTGGAAGTCAAATTGAGAGTAACGGCAGATGGCGGCGATCTATCCTGACTTGAAGGGCCAGGTGGTCCTGGTCACCGGCGGTGGCTCGGGCATCGGCGAGGCGATCGTGCGCCAGTTCGCGGCGCAACAGGCCAAGGTTGCCTTCATCGACATCGCGGTGGAACCCTCGCGCGCGCTCGCGCGCGACCTCGAGTCCGCCGGCACGCCGGTGCACTTCGAGCCCTGCGACCTCACCGACATCCCGGCGCTGCAGCGCTCCGTGGCGGCTACAGCCAAGCTGCTCGGACCCATCCAGGTACTGGTGAACAACGCCGCGCACGATGAGCGCCACGCCACCGAGGAGGTAACCGAGGCGATGTGGGACAGTCGCATCGCGGTCAATCTCAAACATCAGTTCTTCTGTGCGCAGGCGGTGATCCCCGGCATGAAGGCGCTCGGCAAGGGCGCGATCATCAACCTGGGGTCGATCTCCTGGATCATCGGCCAGGGCGGGATGGCGGGCTACACCGCGTCGAAGTCGGCAGTGTTGGGTCTGACGCGCTCCCTGGCGCGCGACTTTGGCGCTTATGGCATCCGCGTCAACGCAGTGGCGCCCGGCTGGATCATGACCAAGCGGCAGTTGGAGAAATGGGTGACGCCGGAAGGCGAGGCCGAGATCGTGGCCCGCCAGTGCCTGAAGCGCAAGCTCGAGCCGGCTGAGGTCGCGAAGGTCATCGTGTTCCTCGCCTCGGAGGAGGCGAGCGCCATCACGAGTCAGCACTACATCGTGGACGGGGGTTGGGTGTAGTCAGCGGCTGGCAGGTCGGATCTTCCGGCCGAAGATCTAGTGAACGAATTTCGCGATGGCGAACGCAAGCCCGGAAGCGGCAATCGTCGTGGCGACTATCCACTGAATGATCGAGGCCTTCACATCGCTTACGTCGGCTCTGGTCGCCAGATGCGGTATCACCGCTTTGATGCCCGCCAGATCCTCTTTGATAGCGGATATATCGGTCTCGACCGAGCCGAGCCGCCGCAGTACATCGTCCATATTTCCTCCAGTAATAGCAGTTGCAACTGGCGCTTGTATCCCGGGAGCGGTGCAGCATGAGCCGCCCGGAAAGGCGGCGCAAGGCGATTTGATTGCGTATTCAGGCAATTTTGCGCCATACTGAAAAACATATGGTTTGCCTCATCCGTCGGATCGGGTCGATTACGCACCCGGCTTTCACTGAAAGCCGGGGCTGCCGTGCGCTCGATCGAGGTGAAAATGCGATGAGGATCCGTTGCCGTGAACTTACAAGAAGCTGTATTGGAAGAGACCGCTACGCAAGCGCTCTGCCTGCGTGTCAACGCTGACGCTGATCCGGGCGCGCTTGCTCGCGTCCTGACTTCATTCCAGACCCTCAACGTTGTGCCGCGCCGCGTAGTAGCGGAGCTCGGCACGACGGGCACCTTGTACATCCGGATCGATGTCACGGGGCTCACGGAACGGCATCTGTCGCTGATTGCGGCCAAGATCGGGCAGGTGCCTTGCGTGGGAAACGCTTATTGGCACCGTCTGTAGCGGACGCTAGCTCTTGGCTCGGGGGCGCCTGCCGAGGTAGGCTGCGCCACCCCACAATCGAATCCTGGTACCCGTGAAAGCGCTCATCATCGGCAGCGGCCTCCTCGGCGTTACGTCCGCGTACTTTCTCTCGCGCCGCGGTTGGGAGGTCACCGTCCTCGATCGTCAGGATGGCCCGGGGCAGGAGACGAGCTTCGCCAACGGCTCACTGCTGACACCCAGCATGCCGGAGCCCTGGAACGCGCCGGGAAGTTGGCGCACGTTGCTCGGGTCGATCGGCCGCTCCGACTCGCCGCTGAAGCTGCACGTGAAGACGCTGCCGCACCTGGCGGGGTGGGGCGTCAGGTTTCTGCGCAACTCCAGTGCGGAGAACTATCGGCGCAACTCCATCAA
>DASXFY010000068.1:0-49777 GCA_036489335.1 Steroidobacteraceae bacterium | reverse complement strand
GAGTGGAGATGGTGCTCGCGGCTTATCACATCGGCCCCTGGGCGCGGCCCTGGTACCACTGAAGGAGGCAAGTGCGATGGCCAATCCGCTGAAGACATTCCTCATGCCGGAGCTCATCAAGGGACTCTCGGTCACGGCGCGCACCTTGTTCACGCGCAAGTACACGCTCAACTACCCGGAGGAGAAGACTCCGCAGTCGCCGCGCTTCCGCGGTCTGCACGCGCTGCGCCGCTATGCCAACGGCCAGGAGCGCTGCATCGCCTGCAAGCTCTGCGAGGCCGTCTGCCCGGCGGTGTGCATCACGATCGACTCGGATGTGGCGCAGGACGGCACCCGGCGCACGACCCGCTACGACATCGATCTCTTCAAGTGCATCTACTGCGGCTTCTGCGAAGAGGCCTGCCCGGTGGACGCCATCGTGCTCACCCGCATCCATGAGTACCACATGGAGCACCGCGGCGAGAACATCATGAGCAAGGACAAGCTGCTCGCGGTCGGGGATCGCTACGAGGCCATGATCGCCGCCGACAAGGGGGCGGATGCGCCGTACCGCTGAGGGTGCGCGAGGCTCAAACCATGCTAGTCCAGATCCTCTTCCTGATCTTCGCCACGCTGCTGGTTGCTGCCGCGCTCGGACTCATCGTCGCGCGCAACCCGGTGTACTCGGCGCTCTTTCTCGTGCTCTGCTTCTGCAATTCCGCGGTGATCTGGCTGCTCACCGGGGCGGAGTTCCTCGCCATCGTGCTGGTGCTCGTCTATGTGGGCGCGGTGATGGTGCTGTTCCTCTTCGTGGTGATGATGCTCGATATCAACCTTGCGGAATTGCGCCGCGGCTTCACGCGCTTCGCCTGGCTCGGCTGGCTCACCGCATGCGCGGTGATCGCCGAGATCGTCGGTGTCGTCTGGTCGCACGGGCCCACCGGCCTGAATGTTGGCCGCAGCGCCATTGCGGAACCGGAGACCTACAGCAATACGCTCGAGCTCGGCCAGGTCATCTATACGCGCTATGCCTATCCGTTCGAGCTCGCCGCGATGCTGCTGCTGGTGGCGATCGTGGCGGCCATCGCGCTCACCATGCGGCGCCGGCAGGGCCTTAAGGCGCAGGACATCTCGCGCCAAGTGTCGGTGCGTGCGGCGGATCGTGTTCGGATCGTCAAGGTCGAGGCGGAGAAGCGCACATGATCCCGCACGCGATCACCCTGGCGGAGCTTCTCACTCTCTCGGGGGTGTTGTTCGCCCTGGCCGTGGCCGGCATCTTCCTCAACCGCAAGAACGTCATCCTGCTCCTCATGTGCGTCGAGCTGCTGCTGCTGGCCGCCAACTTCAATTTCATCGCCTTCTCGCGGGTGACCGGCGACATCAACGGCCAGGTGTTCGTCTTCTTCGTGCTCACGGTGGCGGCGGCGGAATCGGCGATCGGGCTCGCCATCCTGGTCGTGCTGTTCCGCGAGCGGCGCAGCATCAATGTCGAAGACCTGAATACCCTGCGAGGCTGACGGCGCATGAATCTGCACCTGCTCATTGCCATCCCCCTGCTGCCGCTCGTGGCCGCCGTGATCGCAGGCCTCGGCGGGCGCATCATCGGACGCGCGGGCGCGCACACCATAACCATCCTCGGTGTCGCCATCTCCTGTGCGCTGTCGATATACGTGCTCAAGCAGCTCTGCGCGGATGGCGTACCGACCTTCAACGGACCCGTGTACACCTGGGGGCTCAGTGATGGTGTGCACATCGATGTGGGGTTCCTGATTGACCGACTGACCGCGCTGATGATGGTGGTGGTCACCTTCGTTTCGCTCTGCGTGCACGTCTACACCGTCGGCTACATGAGCGACGACCCCGGCTACACCCGCTTCTTCAGCTACATCTCGCTGTTTACCTTCTCGATGCTGATGCTCGTGATGGCGAACAACTTCATGCAGCTCTTCTTCGGCTGGGAGGCGGTCGGCACAGTGTCGTACCTGCTCATCGGCTTCTGGTACACCCGGCCGAGCGCCGTGTTCGCCAATCTCAAGGCCTTCATCGTCAATCGGGTGGGCGATTTCGGCTTCGTCATCGGGATCGCGGCCGTGTTTTCATATACCGGCTCGCTCTCCTATGGAGCGGCCTTCGCCGCGGCGCCGCACCTCACCCACGCGATGATCCCGCTCACCGCGGCGACCAGCGTGAATGCGCTCACCCTCATCTGCATCTGTCTTTTCATCGGCGCGATGGGCAAGTCGGCGCAGGTGCCATTGCACGTGTGGTTGCCCGACTCCATGGAAGGCCCGACGCCCATTTCGGCGCTGATCCATGCCGCAACCATGGTGACCGCGGGCATCTTCATGGTGGCCCGCATGTCGCCGATCTTCGAGTACTCGGAAGCGGCCTTGTCTTTCGTGCTCATCATCGGCGCCACGACGGCGTTCTTCATGGGACTCCTTGGCGTCGTCAACAACGACATCAAGCGTGTGATCGCCTATTCGACGCTCTCGCAGCTCGGATACATGACGGTGGCACTGGGGGTGTCCGCCTACAGCGCCGCGATCTTCCACCTGATGACCCATGCCTTTTTCAAGGCTTTGCTCTTCCTCGCGGCGGGCTCGGTCATCATCGGCATGCATCACGAGCAGGACATGCGCAAGATGGGCGGCCTCGGCAAGTACATGCCGATCACGGCCGTCACCTGCTGGATCGGCGGACTGGCGCTCGTCGCCGCGCCGTTCTTCTCCGGCTTCTACTCGAAGGACACCATCATCGAGGCGGTTGGCGCCTCGCACCGCTTCGGCAGCAGCTACGCCTACTGGTGCGTGCTGCTCGGCGCCTATGTCACCTCGCTCTACACCTTCCGCCTGCTCTTCATGACCTTTCATGGCGAGGAGCGCTTCCGTCACGTGGAGACGGCCCATGATCACGAGAGCGCGGCGCACGGGCACCATTCCGCGCAGCCGCACGAGAGCCCCTGGGTGGTGACGGTGCCGTTGATCGCGCTCGCTATTCCCTCACTCCTCATCGGCTATTTCACCGTCGGGCAGGTGCTCTTCGGTGGCTACTTCGGCCATTCCATTTTCGTGCTGCCGGCGAACGACATCATCGGCGACATGGCGCGGGAATTTCACGGACCGGCACAGTTCGGCCTGCGTGGCTTCCTCGGGTGGCCGTTCTGGCTGATGGTGGCGGGTTTCATCACGGCGTGGCTCTGCTTCCTGCGCCGGCCGGCGCTCGCGACCCAGGCGGCGCGCACGTTCGGCTGGCTGCGCACGCTGCTGGTGGAGAAATACTACTTCGACTGGATCAACGAGAGGGTGATCGCGCCGCTCGCTCGCGGCATCGGCTTTGGCCTGTGGAAGGCCGGCGACCAGGCCATCATCGACGGGGTACTGGTCAATGGCTCGGCAGCGACTGTCGGCTGGTTTGGCGGCGTCGTGAGACGCGTGCAGAACGGTTACCTGTACTCGTATGCCTTCTGGATCGTGATCGGACTGGCGGCGCTGCTCGGCTGGTTCCTCGCCCGCGCCTGAAGAAAGCCCAAGAATGCAAGCACATCTGCTCTCCATCCTGATCTGGCTGCCGATCGCCGCCGGCGTTGTCGTTATTCTCCTGGGCGAGGGCCGTGTCGTCGCCGGACGGTGGCTGTCGCTCGCCGCCTCGATCGCGACCCTGGTCCTGTCGTTCCCGCTGCTCGCGCGTTTCGACACTCAGACCGCGGCCTATCAGTTCGTGGAGAAGGCGGCGTGGATTCCGCGGTTCAACGCCTTCTATGCGCTAGGCGTGGATGGCATCTCGCTGCCGCTCGTAGTGCTCACCGCGCTCATGACGATACCCGTGATCATCGCCGCCTGGACGGTGATCAAGACGCGGGCGCCGCAGTACTTCGCAGCCTTCCTGATCATGGAGGGGCTGATGATCGGCGTGTTCTCCGCCACGGACGCGCTGCTCTTCTACTTCTTCTGGGAAGCGATGCTGATCCCGATGTTCCTCATCATCGGCATCTGGGGCGGCCCCCGGCGGGTATACGCGACCATCAAGTTCTTTCTCTATACGTTCCTCGGCTCGGTCTTCATGCTGGCGGCACTCATCTTCATGTACGTGAAGGCCGGCAACTACGCGATCGCGAGCTTCCAGGCGCTGCCGCTGACCCTGGTGGAGCAGCGCTGGATCTTCGCCGCCTTCATGCTCGCCTTCGCCGTGAAGGTGCCAATGTGGCCCGTGCACACGTGGTTGCCCGACGCGCACGTGGAGGCACCGACCGGAGGCTCGGTGATCCTCGCCGCGATCATGTTGAAGATGGGCGGCTACGGCTTTCTGCGCTTCAGTCTGCCGATCACGCCGGATGCGTGCCGCGAGCTCAATTTCTTCGTCATCACGCTGTCGCTGATTGCCGTGATCTACATCGGCTTCGTCGCCATCGTGCAGGCGGACATGAAGAAGCTCATCGCCTATTCGTCGATCGCGCACATGGGATTCGTGACGCTCGGCGCCTTCGTGGTGTACGAGATCGTACGCACGACCGGTCATGTACAGGGGGCCGCGATGGGCTTGGATGGCGCGATGGTGCAGATGGTGTCGCACGGCCTCATCTCCGGAGCACTCTTCCTCTGCGTCGGCGTGCTTTACGACCGGGTGCACAGCCGCGAGATCTCCGCCTACGGCGGAGTCATCAACACCATGCCGATCTTTGGCGCCTTCATGGTGATGTTCGCGCTCGCCAACACGGGCCTGCCGGGCACCTCGGGCTTCGTCGGCGAATTCCTGGTAATCCTGGCGACCTTCAAGGCGAGCTTCTGGTACTCGGCCCTTGCCGCGGTGACGTTGATCCTCGGTGCCTGCTACACGCTGTGGCTGGTCAAGCGGGTGCTCTTCGGACCGGTGGCCAATGACCACGTCGCGCACCTCACCGATCTCAACGGCCGGGAGTTCGTCGTACTGGGCATGCTCGCCGTCCTGGTGCTGGCGATCGGCATCTGGCCGGAACCGCTGCTGAAGATCATGGAGCCCTCGATCCATCACCTCGTCACCCAGGCCATCGCCACCAAGATCCCGGTGTGATCCGCCCTTAGGACCGCAAGAATGATGACTGCCTGGCACGCCATGACCCCCGCGATCCCGGAGATCTACCTGGCCTTCGCGATTTGCGTCGTGTTGCTCTTCGAGGCCTTCGTGGGCGTCAAGCGTCCTGGAGCAACCTCTACGCTGACGCTTCTCATCCTCGTGATCGGAGCGGCTCTCACGGTGCGCTATGCCGACATTGGCCATCACGAAGTGATCTTCGACGGCATGTACGTGACCGATCCGCTGGCTTTCGTGCTGAAGCTTGCCGGGTTCCTCTTCGTCGCGGTGGCGCTGCTCTACTCGCGCATGTATCTCGAGAATCGCGACATCCTGCGCGGCGAATACTACGTTCTCGCTCTCACGGCGCTCCTCGGCATCTTCGTGCTCGTTTCGGCCAATAGTCTGCTCACCGTCTATATCGGGGTAGAGCTGCTCGCGCTGTCGGTCTATGCCATGGTGGCGTTCGACCGTGACTCGGGCGTCGCCGCGGAGGCAGCCATGAAGTACTTCGTGCTGGGCGCAATCGCCTCCGGCACGCTGCTTTACGGCATGTCGATCATCTACGGTCTCACGGGAACACTCGACCTCGAGGTCATCGCGACAAAGCTGACGACTCCAGGGAGTTTTGGAGTCATCCTCGGCCTCACCTTCATCGTGGTGGCCGTCGCCTTCAAGTTCGGCGCCGTGCCGTTTCACATGTGGTTGCCGGACGTGTATGAAGGCGCGCCGACCAGCGTCACTCTTTTCATCGGCACCGCCCCCAAGATCGCGTACTTCGCACTGATTCTGCGCCTGCTGGCGCACGGTCTCGCCGGCACCGCGGCAGATTGGACTTTGATGCTGACACCGCTCGCGGTATTGACGCTCATTGTTGGCAACGTGGTCGCGATCGTGCAGTCGAATCTGAAACGCATGCTCGCGTACTCCACGATCGGCCACGTCGGCTTCATCGTGCTCGGCTTCGTCGCCGGTACGCCCAGCGGCTACACCGCGGCCCTCTATTACATGCTGGTGTACGTGCTCGTGGCGCTCGGCGCTTTCGGCGTCATTCTGCTGGCGAGCCGCAAGGGATTCGAGGCGGACAAGCTCGATCATTACAAGGGGCTCTATCAGCGCGACCCGCTGCTCGCACTGGTGATGATGGTGCTCATGTTCTCCTTCGCCGGCGTGCCGCCCATGGTCGGCTTCTGGGCGAAGCTCAGGATCATTCAGGCGCTCTGGGAGACGAATCATCTCGGACTCGTCGTCGTCGCGCTCGTGATGTCGGTGGTGGGCGCGTTCTACTATTTGCGCGTCGTCAAGCTCATGTACTTCGATGCGGCGCCCGACAGCCTGCCGGCGACGTTGCGGCCGCTCGGCCCGCGCTTCGTGATCGGCGTCAATGCCGCCGCGGTGCTGGCGCTCGGCATCCTCCCGGGCCCGCTGCTCGATCTCTGCAGCCGGCTGATTCATTAACCCGAACCTGTAGCGGAAGCTCAGTCGGCGGCGGGCAGGATCACGCCACTCGCTTGCCCGAAGCCGATCCGCGCGCAACCCGGACGCTCGCACCAGCCCCTGAGTTGTACGCAATCGCCATCCTCGAGGAACGTGCGCGTCTCGCCGCTTACGAGCCGGAGCGCGCGCTTGCCGCCCTCGGTCAGCTCGAGGAGCGAGCCGGCCTCCTCCGGTGTCGGGCCCGATTGGGTACCGCTGCCGAGCAGATCTCCAGGCTCGAGGTTGCAGCCGTTCACGCTGTGGTGCGCCACCATCTGCGCGACCGACCAGTAGCTGTGGCGGAAGTTGGTTTGGGCCAGGGATTGCGGCGCGGCGCCGGCGGCGCGCATGGCGGCGGTCGCGAGCGCCACCTCGAGATGCATGTCGAGCGCTCCGGCGGCGCGCAGCGGCGCGCAATCGAGATAGGGCAGGGGCTGCGGATCCCCGTCCACCCGACTCCACGGCAGCCGGTAAGGGGCGAGCGCCTCCAGGGTGACCACCCAGGGCGAGATCGTGGTGGCGAAGCTCTTGGCGAGGAACGGGCCGAGCGGCTGATATTCCCAGGCCTGCAGGTCGCGTGCGGACCAGTCGTTGAGGAGACAGAGACCGAAAACGTGCTCCTCGGCCTGCGCGATTGGAATCGGGGAGCCGAGGCGGTTCCCGGATCCGATGAGCACACCGACCTCGAGCTCGAAGTCGAGGCGCGTGCTCGCAGCGAGCTGCGGCCGCTCGGCGCCGCGCGGCATGACCTGGCCGCGCGGGCGCCGCACCTCCTGGCCCGAGACGCCGAGCGAGGAGGCGCGGCCGTGATAGGCGATGGGCACCCACTTGTAGTTGGGCAGCAGCGGCTGGTCGGGCCGGAAGAGCCGCCCGACCGCGGTGGCGTGGTGAATCGAGGTGTAGAAGTCGGTGTAGTTGCCGATTCTCGCCGGCAAGGTGAATTCCACCTCGCTCTGCGGGATGAGCGCGGTGGCGAGCTCCGCGGCGCGCGGCGCGCCCGCGCGCAGACATTCCGAGAGGCCGCGGCGCAGCGCAACCCGCGCCTCGCTGCCGAGGGCCATCAGGCGATTCAACGCCGGCTCCGCGCAGGCCGCGAGCGCCTCGGCGCCGAGCCCTTCGAACGGAGTCAACATATCGAGCGCGCCGAGGTCGAGCACGCAGTCGCCGATGGCGACGCCGCAGCGGAAGTTCTCCCGGCCCCCCAGGCGGCGGAAGACGGCGAACGGCAGGTTCTGGATGGGGAAGTCGCAGCCGGGCAGGTTGGCGGACTGCACCCAGCTGCGCAGCTGCGCATCATGAGTCGGGTCGAGGGCGACGGTCATCCGTGGGGCTCCTTGAAGCGTTTCGGGATACCGCGCCAACACTGCGCGTAATCGGACTGCAGTTGCGGCAGCTCGAGGGCGTGGCGCGTGGGCCGGATCACGGAGCGGGTCTCGAACATGAAGGCCATCGTATCGCTGATGTGCTGCGGGCGGGTGGTGTCGGCAAGCAGGGCGCGCTCGAAGGTCTCGGCGTCCGGCCCATGGCCGGTCATGCAGTTGTGGAGCGATGCGCCACCGGGCTCGAAGCCGCCGGCCTTGGCGTCGTAAACGCCGTGGATCAGCCCCATGAACTCGCTGGCGACGTTGCGGTGAAACCAGGGCGGCCGGAAGGTGTCCTCCATCGCCAGCCAGCGCGGCGGGAAGATCACGAAATCCAACGTGTCGACACCCGGGGTATCGCTGATCGACTGCAGCACGAGAAAGATCGAAGGATCCGGATGATCGTAGCTCACGGAGCCGATGGTGTTGAAGCGGCGCAGGTCGTACTTGCACGGCGCGTTGTTGCCATGCCAGGCGACGACATCGAGCGGCGAGTGATCGAGTCTCGCCGTCCAGAGCTGTCCGCCGAGCTTCGCCACCAGCTCCATGTCTCCGTCGCGATCCTCGTACCAGGCGACCGGTGTCTGAAAATCGCGCGGGTTGGCGAGGCCGTTCGAGCCGATGGGACCGAGGTCGGGCAGTCGCATCGGCGCCCCGAAGCTCTCGCAGACGTAACCGCGTGCCTCGCCATCAGGCAGCTCGACCCTGAAACGCAGCCCGCGCGGAATCAACAGCACTTCCTGCGGCTCGACTTCCAGGATACCGAGCTCGGTAGCGACGCGCAGCCGCCCAAGCTGCGGCACGATGAGAAGCTCACCATCGGCGTCGTAGAAGAACCGGCTGCGCATCGAGCGGTTGGCGAGATACCAATGAATCCCGCACCCTGCGTGGGCATCCGGCGAGCCGGTGCCGCCGAGCGTCAGCAGTCCATCGATGAAGTCGGCTGGCTCCCGCGGAATGGGCGGCGGGCTCCAGCGCAGCGGATTTGGCGCGACCGCCAGCGCCTCGAAGCTTCCTGCGAGTTGCCGCTGCGACAGCGGCTGAAAGGGACTGGCGAGCACCGCGGCCGGACGGATGCGATAGAGCCAGCTGTGGCGGTTGGCCGAGCGCGGCGCGGTGAAGGCGGTGCCGGAGAACTGCTCGGCATAGAGCCCATGCGGGCAGTGCTGCGGCGAGTTGCGGCCCTCGGGCAGGGCGCCGGGCACCGCCTCGGTGGCGAAGTGGTTGCCGAATCCCGGCAGGTATTTCAAGGGCGCCGGCGGCGCGCCGTGGTCAGCAATCGCGGTGCTCATCGCTTACTCCCGGTATGCTCTGCCTCTTATGATGACACAATTAGTTGCGTGCGCAACCATTGCGGGGGTCAGGGGGTGAGTGTCCGGGCGCCCAGAGAGCTGGGGCTCGAGCTCGCGGGTTTCGTGCCCTATCGCCTCAACCGCCTCGCGGTCGGCGTCAGCAATCATCTCTCCGACATCTACCGCGAGCGCTTCGGCCTCGATATCCCGGAGTGGCGTGTCATGGCCACCGTCGGCTCGCAGCATGGCTGCACCGCTCAGCACATCGCAGAGAGCACTCGGATGCACAAGACGCGGGTGAGCCGCGCCATCGCCCATCTGGAGGAGCGCGACCTCATCGAGCGTGCCTCGAGCGCAGCCGACCGGCGTGAGCGGGAAGTGCGCCTCACCAAAATGGGCCGGCGCATGTACGCGGAGCTGGTGCCGCTCGTTCTCGAGCGCGAGCGGCAGCTGCTCGCCTGCCTGACCAAGGAGCAGCTGCGTGGATTCCTCACGGGTATGGAGGCTCTCGAGAGCTTCCTCGGCCTGCAGGATTAGGCGATGACAGCGACGATCGTGGCGCGCTCAGCGCTACTCACAATGACGGCGTCTCCCGCCGACCATGCTCTCAGCCTGCAGATCGCGCGCGTCTCCGACCACCGGCCGATAGCAGGCCCGGGGAATGTAAGCGTGACCCTCGACGGACACGCTGCACCGGTCACCGCGCAATCGGATGGCAGCTGGCTCGTCTCGACCCGCAACCAGAGCGCGGGCGCTCACTCGCTCGACGTCGTGGTTGCGCACGATGGCATCCGCGAGCTTCTCACCGGCACGGTGACCGTGCAGCAGCACCGCAGCGCCCTCGACATCCTCCAGGGACATGGCATGTTTGCCTGGTGGGTGCTCAACATCGGCGTGGTGCTGATCGCGGTGCTGGTCATCTCCCGCCGCCGGCGCTGAGGAGGCTCCTTTCGGCTGCGGCGAAGATCAGTGACCGATGCGGCGGCTGACGCGATTCTCTTCCCGATTGAGCCTCGCATGCTCGTGCCGGGTGAGATGGCTGTCATGCCGCGAGGCCATGCGCCGCTCCTGCGCGCGGATGCGATGATCGGCGGCATGCAGGCGCGCAGCCTTCGCATGGCTGATCTGCCCTGACTTCACCTGCTGGTGAATGCGCGCATGCTGATTGGCCAGACGGCTGTTGACCTGTACTCGCCGGGGATGGTTGGCCTGCCACGGCGTGTCCGCAAAGGCCGGCGCCGCAAGGCAGGCCAGCGAGACAGTGGCGGCGATGGCGGTGAAGACAGTGCGGATGGATTTCGACATGAGAGAGGCTCCTCTTGGCACCATTGACGGGGTTGCATTGCGCCCGATTTGCGGGCTCTCGGGCGTTAACAACGTCGCAGGAACGGGAGCGACTACGATCATTACCGAAAGTTAACCCCTGTAAGCGTGAGCCGCGCGTCACAGTGTCGTGGCGCAGCGACGCCCGCGGCGGGCCTGTACGATAGAGCGATGCCCGAATCCGATACCCGCTCGCAAATGCGCCGTGGCCTGGGCGTCCAGGAAGCGGCGGCGCGTCTGCGCACCGAAGGTCCGAACGCGCTACCCGAGCTCGAGCGCCGCACGGCGCTGCGCATCATCATGGAGGTGGTGCGGGAGCCGATGTTCGCCCTGTTGCTCGGCGCGGGCGTGTTGTACCTCTTTCTCGGCAGCCGCGGCGAGGCGCTGGTGCTGTTCGCCTTCGCCTGCTTCTCGGTGGCGATCGCCATCATTCAGGAGGGCAGGAGCGAGCGGGTGCTCGAGGCGCTGCGCGACCTGACGAGCCCGCGCGCGCTCGTCATTCGCGATGGCGAGCAGCTCCGTATCCCGGGCAGGGAAGTCGTGCGCGGCGATCTGCTGGTGCTCGCAGAAGGCGACCGCGTTCCCGCGGATGCCCTGTTGGTTTCCGGAGATGATGTCCAGGCCGATGAGAGTCTGCTCACGGGAGAGTCCGTCCCCGTGCGCAAGCGCGCTGCGCCAGCGGCCGCAATCACCCAATCGCCGGCGGATGAGGCGGCCCCGGGAGGCGATGACCTTCCTCTGGTCTTCTCGGGCACGCTCATCGTCACGGGTGGCGGCCTCGCGGTGGTCACCGCAACGGGACCGCACAGCGAGATAGGCAAGATCGGCCACAGCGTCACCCGGATCACGCCGGAGCCGCCGCGCCTGCAGGTCCAGACGCGCGGCTTCGTGACCGGCTTCGCCATCGTCGGCTTGTCGCTGAGCGCGGTCGCGGTGCTGCTGTACGGGTTGTTGCGGGGGGCGTGGCTGCAGGGCCTGCTGGGCGGCATCGCGCTCGGTATGTCGATGCTGCCGGAGGAGTTCCCTCTGGTGCTCACCGTATTCATGGTGATGGGTGCCTGGCGGCTGTCACGCTCCCGGGTGTTGACACGCCGGCCCGCGGCCATCGAGACACTGGGCGCCGCGACCGTGCTCTGCACCGACAAAACGGGAACGCTCACCCGCAACCTCATGTCGGTCGGCTGGCTGGAGCGGGATGCGCAATGCACGGCGGCGGTGGCTGACTCCGCGCAGGCGCGCACGCTGCATCCCAACCTGCGGGCGCTGCTTGCGAGCGCAGTGTTGGCGAGCCGGCCCGAAGCGGTCGATCCCATGGACCGCGCGTTGGTGCGGTTGCTCGGCGAAATCGGCGATGAGACACCGGCGGCGGAGCTGGTCCGCGGCTATCCGTGGTTGCCGGAGCTGCCCGCGCTCGTGCAGGTCTGGCGTCTGCCGGATGGTGCGCAGGTGGGCGCCGCTAAGGGAGCACCGGAGGCGATCGCCACGCTTTGTCACCTCGATGCCGCCTCGCGGCAGGTGCTGCGTGTCAGGGTGGAGGAGCTGGCGCGCCGCGGGATGCGGGTGCTCGCCGTCGCATCGGCACGGCTCGCGGCGGCTGCGCCGGAGCGTGCAGTCGATATGCCTCTCGAGCTCGCGGGCCTGATCGGGTTCGTGGACCCTTTGCGCGAGGGCATCCGCGAAGCCGTGGGCGAATGCCGCTCCGCGGGGATTCGAGTGGTGATGATCACGGGCGACCATCCGGAGACGGCGCGCGCGATCGCGGCGCAGGCCGGCATCGAGCACGGGCAGGTCATGACAGGCCCGGAGCTGGCACGGCTCGACGAGCGGGAGCTGCTCGCGCGCGCGCCGGCGGTGTCGGTCTTCGCGCGCATCACGCCGCAACAGAAGCTGCGCATCGTCTCGGCGCTGAAGGCTAGTGGCGAGGTCGTCGCCATGACGGGCGACGGCGTGAACGATGCGCCTGCGTTGAGATCGGCTCACATTGGCATCGCGATGGGCCAGCGTGGGACAGATGTGGCGCGCGAAGCTTCCTCGCTCGTCCTGCTCGATGACGATTTCAACTCCATCGTGCGCGCCGTGCGGCTCGGGCGACGCATCTACGACAACCTGCTGAAGGCGGTGAGCTACATCCTCGCGATCCATCTGCCGATCGCGGGCCTGGCGCTGGTGCCGATCGCCCTGGGCCAGCCGCTGGTGTTGACGCCGATGCTGATCGCGATCCTCGAGCTGATCATCGATCCGCTCTGCTCGGTCGTGCTCGAGGCGGAACGCGACGAGCGGGACGTCATGATCCGCCCGCCGCGCGCTCCCGACGGCGCGCTGCTGTCGCGGCCGCTGCTGGTCACGGGGTTCCTGCAGGGGGCGCTCGCGATCCTCGCGGTATGCGGCATATTCCTCTACGCCATGCGCCAGTCCCTGCCTGCCGAGACGGTCCGCTCGATGGGCTTCCTCACCCTGGTGTGCGCCAACTACGCCCTGATCTTCGCCAACCGCAGTTTCAGTGCCTCGCCGCTCGTCGGCCTGGCGCGCCCGAACCCGTCCCTGTGGCTCAGCGTGGCCGCGGCGGCTGGCGCGCTCGTCGCGATGCTCCGCGTCCCGGTTATCAGAGGGTTTCTGCATCTGGGGTCGCTCCAGGCGCATCAGGTGCTCCTCTGCGTCGCAGCAGCGGTGGCACTGCTGGGTGCCCTGGAGGGGGTCAAGCTCCTGGTGCGACGCGCCTGAGGGGCGCCAGAGCGACTCAGCCCCGGCTATAGCTCGGATTCGCCGGTCAGCGCACCTTCAGGTCGCGCGTTGTACGGTATGGTAAAGGCGCGGATCAATCGATCAACAGACAGGCATGAAACCCATGGTACGAATCAGGAATTGCATCAGCGGTGCGGTGGCGCTCGCGGCTTCGCTTCTTTTGGCGATGGCGCCGGCGCTGGGGCAGGACCACGGCTTTCACGGGGCGCACGGGGGTGGCGGACATTTCGCCGCTCATGGCTTTGGCTCGCCTCATGGCCGTTACGCCGTCCCTCAGCATTGGGCCGGCATGCACCCGCGCTGGGGCGGCGGGCCCCGCGTTGGCGGCGCCTGGGTACGTCCCTGGGGCGCTCACTGGGTGCCGCATACCTGGGGAGGCGGTTACTGGCACGGCGCCTTCTGGCCGCATGTCCACCTGGGCTGGGACTTCCCCTGGTTCCTGGGAGTGATTCCCCTGGGCTACACCACCTACTGGTGGGGCGGCGTGCCGTACTACTACGGGCAGGGCGTGTACTACGCGTGGAATCCTGACTACGACTCGTACGTCGTGACGGATCCGCCGCCGGTCACGGGCGGCGTGGCCCAGGGCGCTGAGCCCCCGCCGGCAGGCGGGCAGCCGGGCGCGGCCGCCGGTCAGGGCGACATGAGCCTCTTCGTCTACCCGAAGAACGGTCAGAGCGACCAGCAGACGGCGAACGATCGCTACCAGTGTCACCAGTGGGCCGTCAGCCAGACCGGGTACGATCCGACCAATACGGCCAATAGCCAGCAGGCGGCCACGGCAACGCCTGATAGCTACAAGCGCGCCATCACCGCTTGCCTCGACGCGCGTGGCTACAGCGTCAAGTAATCGGCCAGGTAATCGGAGAGAGCAGTCGTAGCCGGCGCAGGACGCGCCGGCTACGGACGTGATAGCGTGAGGACATGCCGGAGTCTGCGCCGCCCGTATTCCTTTTCGACGTCGATAACACGCTGCTCGACAACGATGCCGTACAGGCTGACCTCAGCGCGCATCTCGAGAGGGAGTTCGGCCGCGAGCGTCGTGACCGTTACTGGGCCATCTTCGAGGCGCTGCGCGCCGAGCTCGGATACGCGGATTATCTCGGCGCGCTGCAGCGCTACCGGCTGGAGAATCTGGACGAGCAGCAGGTCCTGCTGATCTCGTCCTTTCTGATCGACTACCCGTTTGCCAACCGGTTGTACCCCGACGCGTTGGAAGTGTTGGCGCACTGCCGCGGCTTCGGCCCGACCGTCATCCTGTCGGATGGAGACGTGGTCTTTCAACCGCGCAAGGTGCGCCGCTCCGGACTGTGGGATGCCGTCGAAGGCCGGGTGCTCATTTATCTGCACAAGGAGCGAATGCTCGACTCCGTGAAGCGGCGCTATCCCGCATCCCATTACGTGATGGTGGATGACAAGCTGCGTATCCTGACGGCCATGAAAGGCGAGTGGGGTGAATCCCTCACCACGATCTTCCCGCGGCAGGGTCACTATGCCTGCGACGCGAAGGAGCTTGCCGCCTATCCCGCCGCGGATGTCACCGTGGAGCGGATCGCGGATCTGCTCGATTGGCGTCCGTAGCAGCTCTCTTTGGGCCCGGAGGCACGTCGGGCTTCACGAAGGGCTCTGCCGCGAGGAAGACGAGGGAGCACTCCGCACGCTCGAGCAGAACGGAAGCCACGTCGCCGAAATTGAGCGGATCGCCGGGCCGCGGGCTGACACCCATGACCAGCACATCATGCCGGCCTGCGCCGATCTCACGCAGTATCGCAGTGTCGGGATCACGGTGGCTGCGCACGGTGGATCGGACATTGACAGAGTAAGCGCGGGCGAGTTGTACGATCTCGCTGGTGATGGGGTTGTCCGACGCTTCCTCTTCGATCTCATCCTGCCTACCGAACAGCGCGCCGAAACGTCTGTGCAATGGCCGCCGCACGGGCCCGCGTCCCTCGATGTGCAGGGCCGTGACCGAGCCGTGCGAGCCGCGCGCCAGCGCCACGGCAAGCTCCGCGCCGCGGCGCGAGACGCTCGTTCCTGACACTGGCACCAGGATGTTGAGCGGTGCCCGCACCTTGCCCGAGCGGTGCTCGCGCCGCGCAAGCACCACCGCATAAGGCCCCGAGAATCCAGCCGCGGTCTGCGCCACCGCGCGATTGAACGTCGCGCCGCGGGCGGCCGGCTCCCGGCCGATGAGGAGGAGGCCGTATCCCTTGCGGTCCTCGGATCGGATCGCGTCGCCGCCGGGCTGCGGCTCTTCGACCCTCAACGTCAGATCGAGCCGCTCCGAGCCGCCGTTCTCGGCGCCGCCGGACTCGGCCGCCTCGCGGATGACGGCTGTCGTGTACTCGGCCGCCGCGCCTTCGGTGGACCCCCGCTCGAAATGCAGCGCGGTCGCCGGGATCTGGCGCACGCCGGCGATGAGGCCCGCGAGGCGCGAGGCGAGCTGACCGCTCGGGCTCGAGTCCGCGGCGAGCAGCAGCCGCTCGACACCCGAGAGAAAGCCACGCGCCTCCAGTGCCTCGCGCTCGAGGCGCACCGCCTCCTCGGCTCTCATCGGCAGGCGGCGCAGCGCCCAGCGCAGCATCGGCGGCATGGCGAGAGTCGTCACCAGGGCCATGACCACGATGGCGGTGAAGAAGCTCTCGTCGATGAGCCCCATGGAGAGCCCGATGGAGGCGATGATCACCTCCGTGGAGCCGCGGGCGTTCATGCCGCACCCGACCGCGAGCGACTCCGCGCCCGTGAGGCCGGCGAAACGGCCGCCGAGGAATGCGCCGGAGAACTTGCCGACGCTCGCCACGACGATGAGCCCGGCTGTCAGCAGCAGCATGTTGGAATGCCCGAGGGCGGCGATGTTGGTGGCGAGGCCCGCCAGTCCGAAGAACACCGGCATGAAGAGCGCCACGATGAGGCCGCGCAACTGCTCTTCGATGTGCCGCGTCAGGATGGGGGACTCGCCGATCAGAATGCCGGCGACGAAAGCGCCGAGCACGGTCTGCACGCCGATCGCGTCCGTCGCCAGCGCCATCGCTCCCATGATGACCAGGATGACGGTGATGACCGGCAGCTCGCTCACGAAGTGATCGTTGGTCCAGCGGATCACTTGGAAGACGAGTCGTCGGCCCACAGTGATGCTGAATGCCAGAAACGCGAGGGTGCCGAGAACGCTGCGCGCGACACCGCCGATGTCGACGCTGCCGTGTTGCGCCAGCCCGAGGAGCACCGAGACGAATATCCAGCCGATCGCATCGTCCATGATGGCGGCGGCGAGGATGATCTGGCCGACGGTGCGGCGGATGAATCCGAGCTCGCGCACCAGCGCGGCGACGATCTTCACCGACGATACCGCGAGAGCCGTACCAATGAAGAGCGCGAGCAGCAGCCGCTGGTGCGGCCTGACCAGCATCGGGGCCGGCAACAGCTCGATGGCCAGCACACCCAAGAGAAAAGGCAGGGCGATGCCGGCCAGCGATACGTTGAGTGCGGCGCGCCCGGAGTTGCGCATGACCGAGAGGTCCGTCTCCATGCCGGTGAGCAGCAGAAGGAGCAGGACACCGAGCTGCGCTACCGCCTCGAGCATCGCCCGCTGCGGTGGCGCATGCGGAAAGAGCGCGATCTCCGCCGCGGGGGAGAGATAACCGAGAACCGAGGGGCCGAGCACGATGCCGGCCAGCAACTGTCCCATGACCGGCGGCTGCCCCCAGCGCGAGAGCAGCTCTCCCAGCAACCTTCCGGCGATCAGGAGGACCACGATCTGCGACAGGAAGACGGCGGCCGATGCGCCCAGTTCCGAAGGATGCAAGCCGGTCACCCATGGCCACTGTTCCTCGCGACAGTCTAGCGGGCCACCGAGGCGCCGGGCCATGCCATAATTCATTCATGCTGCCGGCCGAGCTCCCATCCGCGCCCGCGAGCGCCGCGGGCTCCCCGGCGCAGCGCTATGCGGGCGCGACGATTCTCATCTGCCGCCCCAATACTCGCCTCGGCAACACGCTGCTGATGACGCCGCTCGTCGAAGAGATCGAGGCGACGCTGCCGTCCGCGCGGGTGGAGATCCTGACTGCATGCCCTTCCGCGCAGGAGGTATTCCGGGAATTTCCGTCGGTCAGGCGCGTACATCAGATGCCGTTTCGCGGCGTCCGTCACCCGCTGCGGCTCCTGCTGACACTGCTGGGCGTGCGCCGTGCCCATTACGACATCCTGATCGATCCCTGCCCCAGGTCCTGGACCGCTCGCTTCCTCACGCGACATCTGCCGGCACACCTCAAGCTCGGCTTTGCCATTGCCGGCGAAGCCGACGGAATCGATATCAGCGTCCCGTTCGCCGGCGCGCCGCCCCACATGGGGGACTACCCGGTGTATCTGCTGCGCCGCGGGCTTCTTGGATTCGATGAGGAAGCCGCGCGCGCGCCAGCTCCCAAGCTCGGCATCCGCCTCACCGAGGCCGAGCGCGTGGCCGGCAGGAATGAGCTCGCGCGCGTCCTCGGCGAGGGCGGCTCAGGTCCGGTAGTGGCCGTGGCTGCCCATGCCACGGGCGCCAAGCAATTCGATACCGGCTGGTGGCGCCGCATGATCGCGAGCTTCCATCCCCTGGCGCCGTCCGCGCGCGTCATCGAGATCCGCCCACCGAACGGAGTGGCGGCGCTGCCGGAGCTGCCTGCCTATTACTCGCGTCACGTCCGTCAGGTGGCCGCGGTGCTCGAGGCAGCCGATGCTTTCGTCTGCGCGGACTCCGGACTCATGCATCTCGGTGCGGCCACCGATGCCACGACCGTTGGCCTCTTCAAGGTGACGGAGCCGCGACTCTACGTGCCACGCCGGGCCGCAAGCTGCGCAATCACGGCGAGCGACCAGGCACCGGAGCTGGTGGCGGAGCAGGTAGCTCAGCGACTTACGCGAGTATCTGCAACCGGGCACTGAGGAGTGAGGCGCGATCCGCGCTCTGCCCGACCAGGATCTCGATGACCCCGGGCTCGAGGGTGGCCTCCAGATCAAGATCCAGCGAGCGCAGCTCCCCGACCGGCAGCTGCAGCAACAGTGTTTCGCGCGCGCCCGGCTCGAGCGTGACCTTGCCGACACCGTGCAGCTCCAGCAGTGGGGGCGCGACGCTCGACTTCAGGCGTCGTGTGAATAGAAACACGGTCTCTTCGGCCCTGCGGGTGCCCTGATTCTCCACGTCGATGCGTATCTCCACGGTGGTGGATGTGTCGGCGGCTTGAGGAGTCACTCGCAACTCACTGAGGCTGCAGCGGCCGTACGTCAGGCCGTGTCCGAAAGGGAAGAGCGGCTCGTGGGACTCGTCGATGTATCTGCTCGAGAACGGGCCCACCGGCTCGGTGGGCCGGCCGCCATTGCGCTGCCCGAAGTAGAGCGGTATCTGACCCACTGCGCGTGGCCATGTGATCGGAGTGCGTCCGCTGGGTGCGGTGCGCCCTGTCAGGACGTCCGCGATCGCGTGGCCGCCCTCACAGCCGGGGAACCACGCGGCGAGGAGTGCGCCCGCCCTGTCGGCGAGCCACGGAATCATCAGTGGCCGCCCAGAGAAGAGAATGGCGATGACGGGGATCCCCCTCGAGGCGGCCCGCTGCAATACGGCTTCCGCCAACTGCCGCTGACGGCCGGGTAGCCCGGGATGCGCGCGCGACGCCGCCTCGCCGCTCATGGCGGTCGCCTCCCCCAGGCAGAGCAGTACCGCATCGGCGCTGTCGCTCAGCTGCAGCGCGGCCGCGATGCCGCTCTCGTCATCGCCAGCGATATCGACACCACTCGCGTGCACGACCCGGGTCTGCGGCAGCGCCGCGCGTATCCCGGCGAGTACGCCGACGTGGGTCTCGGGCTGTGCCGCGCACCACCAGGGGCCACACATCTCCGCCGGCGCGTTGGCCAGAGGCCCGATGAGCGCCAGGCAGCGCAGGCTGGCAGCGAGTGGCAGTGTCTCGGCGCGATTGCTCAGCAACACCAGGGAGCGCGCACCGATCTCGCGGGCGAGCCGGCGTCGTTCCGCCAACGCCGTGGCGCTTTCCGCGGTTGCGCCGCGTCGGTAGGGATCCTCGAAGAGACCCAGTCGGGACTTGAGCGCCAACACTCTGTGCACCGACTCGTCGATCTGCGCGTGAGTCACGAGGCCGCGCTCCAGAGCGGGTGGCAATCCCTGCAGATAAGCTCCCGAAACCATGTCGATGTCGACGCCCGCCTTGAGCGCCAGGGCCGCAGCCTCGACCAGGTCGGCGGCGACACCATGTTGGATCAATTCGGCGATGGCGTTGTAGTCACTGATCAGGACGCCGTCGAAGCCGAGCGTCTGGCGGAGGCGACCGCGCAGCATGCCGACATGAGCGGTCATGGGGATACCAGCGAGGTCGGTGAATGCAGGCATCACGGCAGCGACGCCGGAGCTGACGGCAGCCGCGAAGGGCGGCTCATGAACTTCGAGAACCGTCCGGTCAGAGATGTCCACGGAGGCGTACTCGCGGCCGGCCGTCACCGCCCCATAGGCACAGTAGTGCTTTGCCACGGCCGCGATCGCGTCGGGTGAGGCGAGGTCGGCCCCTTGGAAGCCGCGTACCTTGGCCTCGGCGAGCAGCCGCCCCACCCAGGGTGACTCTCCGGGACCTTCGATGGTGCGTCCCCAGCGGGGCTCGCGGGACACATCCAGCATCGGGGCGAAGGTCAGGTTGATGCCGTCTGCGGCAGCCTCCTTGGCCGCTTCCCGCGCCGTCAGGGTCCAGGCTTCGGGGTCGAAAAGGGCGACTTCCGCCAGGGGCGGGGGGAAAATCGTGCGATGGCCATGGATGACGTCGAGCCCGATGAGAAGCGGAACACCCAGGCGGGATTCCTCGATTGCGATGCGCTGCATTTCGCGCGCGGCGGCTGCCCCGATAAGATTGAGCAGATTGCCTATCCTGCCGGAGCGGATATCGTCGGTGGAATGACCGGCGATCACCGGTCCGGTCACGGTGTGGCTGGCGGCCATCATGGTGAGCTGGCCCAGCTTCTCGGTCAGGGTCATCCGGCCGATGAGCGTCTCGATGCGCCGTGTGTCTTGCGGTTTCATGACGAGTACGATGATAGAACGCCCCGACGACAGCAGCGACAGCCATCCGCCGGAGACCGAGGCCGAGCACTCGGGTCTCGTGCCGCAGGTCGGCATGATAGTCCGGGCGCTGCTGGCCTCCCCGATCGCCAGGTCGCTGGTCGCGCTCATTGCGGGGGTGTTCGCGGTGATCGTGGCTACCGCCTATGGACAGGTATGGCTCAACCGCTGGAACCAGCCGTTCTACGATGCGCTGACACGCCGGGATGTCAGGGACTTCGTCTACCAGCTCGGGGTGTTCTTCATCATCGTGGGCTGCCTCCTGGTGCTCAACGTGGCGCAGCGGTGGCTGGTCGAGACGTTGAAGGTCAAGCTGCGTGAGGGGCTCACCGGCGATCTCATCCGCGACTGGATGAGCCCGCGGCGCGCCTTCTGGCTCGCCAATGCCGGGCCGATGGGAGTCAACCCCGATCAGCGGATGCACGATGACGCGCGCCATCTCTGCGAGCTGTCCGGCGACCTCGGCAGCGGCCTCATTCAGGCATCGGTGACGCTCGTCGCTTTCGTTGGCGTCCTGTGGGTCCTGTCACGCGGTTTCGTGCTCACCCTCGGCCGGCATGACTTCGAGGTGCCCGGCTACATGGTGTGGGCCGCCTTCATCTATGCGGCACTGGGCTCGTTGCTCTCCTATTGGGTCGGCGGCAGTCTCATCGGACGCAACGCCGAGCGCTACGCGCGCGAAGGAGACCTGCGCTTTGCGCTGGTGCGGGTGAATGAGCACCTGGATGGCATCACGCTCGCGGCGGGCGAGGAGGGCGAGCGGCGGCGGCTCGAGGCCAGCCTGCAGGGGGTGCTCAAGGCTACCCAGCGCCTGGTCACGGGGCTCACCAACCTCACCTGGATCACCGCCGGCTTCGGCTGGGTGCTCCTGGTGGCTCCGCTGCTCGTGGCGGCGCCGCTCTACTTCTCCGGCCGGCTCTCCTTCGGCGGCCTGATGCAGGCGGCAGCCGCCTTCACCACGGCACAGGCATCGCTGCGCTGGTTCGTCGACAACTTTCCCAATATCGCCGACTGGCGGGCGACGCTCCTCAGGGTGGCCAACTTCCGCCGCGCCGTCGTCACCACCGACGTCAAACACGAGGTCGAGAGCCATATCACCTACACGGAGGGCATCGCCGGACGGATCGCCATCGAGGATCTCGAGGTCACATCGCCCTCGGGCAGGGACCTGCTGCGCGAGCGGGCGGTGGAGGTGCGCGCCGGCGAGCGGCTGCTGATCGTGGGCGAGCCGGGAACCAACAAGACACTGTTGTTTCGCGCCCTCGCAGGGCTCTGGCCGCTCGGCTCCGGGCGCATCGTCATGCCGGCGGGCGAGCAGATTCTGTATTTCCCACGCGGCACGCCCTATCTGCCGCAGGGCTCGCTGCGCGAAGTGCTGGCCTACCCGCTGAAGCCAGAGGGGTTCGCCGCCGATTCCTGCTTGCAGGCGCTGCAACGGCTCGGGCTCGACCGGCTGGTGCCGCTCCTCGATGTCGTGCGGCGTTGGGACCGTGAGCTCAGCGGCGATGAGCAGCTCGCGCTCGCCTTCGCCCGGATACTGCTGCAGGCGCCCGCATGGGTCCTCATCGACGATGTGTTCGGCTCGCTCGACGGCGATACGCTCGAACGGGTCGTCGAGATCTTCGGCGACGAGCTTGCGCGCACCGGCGTCATTCACATCGGCGGCGCGCAGGCGCGCGATCCGCTCTTCGCCCGCGTCGTGCATCTGGTCAAGGCGGGACGCGCCGCCGATCCGTCGGGTGCGCGCGGCAAGACTTCCAAACTGCGTGAAGGAAGGAGTTGAGTTCCGTGTCCGATACCGCCCGATTCGAGGAAATGAGTCCCGCCCGGCTCGCCACGCTGAGCGATGACGAGCTGCTCGAGCACGTGCAGCGGCAGACTTTCCGCTTCTTCTGGGAGGCGGGCCACCCGCTGAGCGGGCTCGCGCCCGACCGGCGACCGGCGGGCAAGGGGCAGGGGAGCGATCTCGTCACCACAGGGGGCTCGGGTTTCGCGCTCATGACGCTGGTGGTCGCCATCGAGCGCGACTGGATCACGCGCGAGCAGGGGCTCGAGCGGCTGAGCGCCATGCTGGATGTCCTCGTGCGTGCCACCTGTTATCACGGCGCGCTGCCGCACTTCTTCGACGGCCGCAGTGGAGCGACGCTTCCCTTCTCACGCAAGGACGACGGTGGCGATCTCGTGGAGACGTCCCTCCTGTGCATGGGGCTGCTCACGGCCCGGCAATACTTCGATCGTGACTCTCCCGCGGAAGCCCGGGTGCGGAACCTGATGATGTGGTTGTGGGAGGATGTCGAGTGGGACTGGTACGCGCGCGGCGCCCACGGCGTGCTCTACTGGCACTGGAGTCCCAACAACGGCTGGGCCATCGAGCAGGAGATCCGCGGCTGGAACGAATGCCTGATCACCTACGTGCTCGCCGCCGGCGCGCCGCGTCATCCCATTGACGGCCACATCTATCATCGTGGCTTCGCCAGCGGGCGGGATTTCCTCAACGGCAGGCAGTGGGCGGGTGTCGAGCTGCCGCTCGGGCCGGCTTTCGGCGGCCCGCTTTTCTTCGCGCACTACTCCTTCTGCGGCCTCGATCCGCGGGGTCTCGAGGACCGCTACGCGAATTACTGGGAGCAGAACCAGCGGCACGTGCGCATCAATCATGCGCACTGCGTGGCCAACCCCCACCATCATCGCGCGTACGGCGAGCACTGTTGGGGTTTGACGGCGAGTGACGATCCCGACGGTTACGCCGTGCATTCGCCCGACAACGACAACGGCACGATCGCGCCGACCGCGGCGCTGGCGAGCTTCCCCTATGCTCCCGCGGAGGCGATGAAGGCGCTGCGACATTTCCTCGGCTCGTTCGGCGAGAAAATCTGGCGGCGTCACGGGTTCGTCGATGCGTTCTGTCCGCAGCGCGACTGGTATGCCGACACGCACCTGGCGATCGATCAGGGGCCCATCATCCTCATGATCGAGAATTTCCGCACCGGACTGCTGTGGAAACTCTTCATGAGCGCGCCGGAGGTCCGGACCGGCCTGCGGCGGCTGGGCTTCTCGAGCCCGCATCTCAAGGGCTGAGGGCCTCGTGGAGATGCTGGCAGACTGGATCGATCGGCAGTACGCCAACGCCGCACGGCAGATGCTGCGCAGCATCTCGCCGCTTGGCATCGTCAAGACGCGCCCCGGGTTCGATCAGACAATCCGTCCGGCCCCGGGCGCGGTGGTCGCCTCACCGGTTCCAGCCTCCTACGATCCCGACCCGGATTACTTCTTTCACTGGTATCGCGACTCGGCCATCGTGATCGACTCCCTGCGGTTGGTGCATGCCGCGGGGCAGGTGGGCGCCGAGGCGCCTCGGCTCTTCGGCCAGTTCGTGCGCTTCAGCGGCACGCTCGCGCGGCTCGACGGCCGCGAGCTCGCGGCCGCCGCGAGTGAATGGCGGCCGCGGGTGGCGGCCGGTTTCGTGCAGTTTCTGCGCCCTGACACGGAGCTCGAGCGCGTTCACGGTGATGCCGTCTTAGCCGAAACGCGTGTCAATCCTGACGGTACTCTCGATATTTCCAACTGGGGCCGGCCGCAGAACGACGGCCCGGCATTGCGCGCGCTCGCGGTTCTGCGCTGGTTGCGCGCTGTGTCTCTCGATGCCGAGCTGCAGGCCGAATGCGCGCGGCTGTTGCGCGCCGATCTGCGCTTCACGCGTGCGCACTGTCAGGAATCCTGCTTCGATATCTGGGAGGAGGAGCGCGGAATGCATTACTTCACGCTGCGCGTGAGCGCGCAGGCGCTCGATGACGGCGCCGACTGGCTCGAGGCGCAGGGAGAGCGGGCGGAGGCGGGAAGGTGTAGGGCGGCGAGTCAGGCGATCCGCGGCACGCTGGATGGTTACTGGCTGGGGGAGCGTGGCTACTACCGCTCACGGACGCTCGATTCTGGTGAGACGTCTGCCAAGGAGCTCGATATCGCCGTCATTCTCGCGGCACTGCAGGCGGCGGACGATGCCGCGACGCACTCCGTACGCGATCCGCGAATTCATGCAACGCTCGGCGTGCTCGACAGTGTGTTCGAGGCGGACTATCCGATCAACCACCAGCGGCCGGCGGCACGCGGCCCGGCACTTGGGCGCTACCGTGGCGACCGGTATTATTCCGGCGGCGCCTACTACTTCTCGACGCTGGCGGCTGCAGAGCTCTGTTTTCGTGCCGCCCGGGGCAATGGCGGACGCGAGGCGCTGCTTGCGCGGGGCGACCGATACCTCGAGACGGTTCGCGCCTTCACCCCCGAAAGCGGCGACATGTCAGAGCAGTTCGATCAGCGCACCGGTGAGCAGACTTCGGCCAAGCATCTCGCGTGGAGCTACGCCGCCTTCATTTCCTGCGCGGCGGCGCGGCGTGCAGTCGTGGGCTCGCGGGATGCGTAGCGCACTTGGCATCGTCCTCGCGCTCGTGCTGCTGCCGCGACTGGCGGCGGCGCAGAGCCTGCCATTCCACGCGCCGGCCTCGGTCGACGATCCGACGACTCCGGCCGTGATGCGCGACCTTGCATCGCGCATCATCCCGGGGTACTTCAGCGACAATCGCGAGCAGTATCTCGCCAACATGTCGGCCCTGCAGCTGGTCGCCGGCAACTTCGACGAGGCGTACTCGGTGCGCCTCGATCTGCAGCAGCTTCGTGGCGGCACTGCGCACCGCCCGCCGGCCGATCCGGCGCTGGTTTACGATCTATACGCGCACGCGATGTCGCTGCAGGCCCAGTACCGGCTGCCCTTCGCGCAGGCGTTCGATCTCGCCTTCTGGGAGACGATCCCGAGTTTCGACAACCTCGACGGCTACCGGGTCGAAACGTGGCTGGAGGCGCCGCCCGCGATCTACGCGCAGGCGCTGCAGGCGAGCTTCGACCGCCTGCGCGGCCGCGAGCGGATCAGCCAACGCGAGGCATTCGGCCTCATCTGGCAGTATCTCGCCTTCGAGGCCTACCGCAGCTTCGGCCCCATCGCGCCCGGCCTCATCTCCCTCGATGAAGACCGGCGTTACAACATCCAGGACGATGTGGAGGTCGACACTCCGGGCCACGGCAAGGTGCTTGCGCTCCTCGTCAGGCCCCGCAGCGCGGCCAACCTGCTGACGACGCTGCTGCAATATCGCATCGCTCCGGGTGGCTACGATGATGCGATCGAAGCGGCGGCGTATGGCTTCGCGGGCATGGTCGCATTCACACCCCGCGTACGCGCCGGACGTCACGCATGGCAGGTGATTCCGTTCGAGGGCGAGGGAGATCGCGCCCGCGCCGTGATCGACTGGATCGCCAAACAACCCTGGAGCGACGCGCAGCTCGGAATGTATGGCAACGGCTACAGCGGCTTCGTCGCCTGGGCGGTGACGAAGCGCCTGCCGCCGCAGTTGAAGGCGATTGCGACTTCGGATGCGATGGCGCCCGGTATCAATTTTCCCATGGACGGTGGCATCGGGCTGAACGGCGCCTATTGCTGGTTGCAGCGCATCGAGACGGAACGTGAAGAGAGCGACGCTGCGGCCGATGCCAGTCCGGCCGTGTTACCTCAGGCCGCGCCCGGAACGGTTGCCGCGACCACGCCTGCGGCCGGCAGCCAGGACTGGTGCGATGCGCTCGATGCGAAATGGTATGCCGGTGGCAAGCCGTATCGCGACCTGCCGCGCGTTGCCGGCCAGCCGAGCGCGATCTTCGGGCGCTGGCTGCAGCATCCTGCCTATGACGATTACTGGCGGCGCCTCGCGCCCTCGCCGCAGGAGCTTGCGCGCGTGGATATTCCCGTGTTGTCGATGACTGGCTACTACTCGCCGGGCGAGGCCGGAGCCCTGTACTACTTCCTGCAACACTACGCGCACGACCCGCATGCTGCCCAAATGCTGCTTGCGGGACCCTACGACGAAGCGGAGATTCGCGGCGGCAGGGCCGAGGAGGTCCTGCGCGATTACCGCACCGACCCCGCGGCGGTGATCGACCTGCGCACCATCGAGCTGCAATGGTTCGCATACCTCTTTCTCAACGACCCGAAGCCGGCACTGCTGACCGATCGCGTCAACTTCCAGGTCATGGGAGGAAATGTCTGGGAGCATGCCGGCAGTGTGGATGATCTTGCCAAGGATCGGGTGCGGCTCTACCTCGCCACCGAGCCGCACGCCGGCTCGGGCAGCCTGACTCCGCGCGAGCCGGTGAGCCACGCGGCTGTCCACCTGACGGCCAATCTGGCGCGCCGCAAGGACGACAACGGGCTCGAGTCGCCGAGCCTCATGACGGCCAGTGTGCCGGTGGACAACGGCTTCGCCTTCGTGAGCGGCCCGCTACCCGGGGGTCTCGAGATCGCCGGCCGTTTCGCCGGCAAGCTGCTCGTCAGTACCAACAGGCGCGACCTGGACCTCACCGTCGCGCTGTATGAGTTGCTGCCGGATGGCAACTACTTCCACCTCTTCGCCCCCGCGGAGGAGTTTCGTGCCAGCTACCTGCGCGATCCGGGCCGGCGCCGGCTGCTCACGCCCAACGCGGCGGAATGGCTATCCTTCACCAGCCGGCGGGTGACGGCCGTGCGGGTCGAATCGGGCGCCCGGCTGGTGATGGTGTTGCGAGTCAGCAAGCGTCCCGACCGGGAGATCGACTACGGATCGGGCAGGGCCGTGAGCGCCGAGTCGATCGCGGCGGCACACACACCCGTGAGGCTGAGCCTGCTGCGCGGCAGTTACCTCGACTTGGCCGTCACCGAGGAAGCGGAACCGCCACAGCGCCCGCTTGCCGGCCACTGACCGGGAACCGCGCCGACAGGGAACCTCGTGGCCCAGCCGGACGTTGCCTCGACAGGTGATGTCACGGCCCGAAGGGCCGAGGAGAAGCTTATGATAACTGTGGGACGTGCCGGGTGGCTCACAGCCACCCTCATGACGGTGTCACTTGCTGGTTGCGCCACGACACCCCACGGCGGCCTCGATCACTCCGCCGACAGGCTGGACCACAACGCGCAGGCGTTTGCAGAGGACGCGCAGGGTGCACCACGTGGCTACGATGAGAATACGGACTACACCGAGGACGCGCGCGACTTCGCCGATCGGGCGCATGAGTTCCGCCGTGCGGTCGAAGACCCGGGCGCCGACAAGCATGACGTCAGGGCGTCTTTCGACGACCTTTCACGCAGCTATCACACGCTTCGGGACGATGTCCAGCACTCGGACAGCGATGCAGCCAGACACGATCTGCAGCCGGTGACGGCAGCCTACCTCGACGTCGAGGATGATATGGGCGGCGCGGCGCCGAGCCGCTATTCCGAAGCGGATTACGATCATTAGCGCGAATTGAGGTGCCTCGGAATGCGGGTGCGCTAGCATAGGGGGATGCCCGCCGCACACCCCGATATCATTCGAGTCATCGATTCGCATACCGCCGGCGAGCCAACCCGCCTGGTCATCGAGGGCGGGCCGGAGCTCGGCGACGGGCCGCTCGAGGAGCGGCTGCGGCGCTTCCGCGAGCAGTACGATCATTATAGGCGCGCGATCGTCAACGAGCCGCGCGGCTCCGACACGGTGGTAGGAGCGCTGCTCTGCCGCCCACACCGGCAGGACTGTCAGGTCGGTGTCATCTTCTTCAACAACGTGGGCTATCTCGGCATGTGCGGCCACGGCACGATCGGCCTGGTGGCCTCGCTCGCCGCCGCGGGCCGCTGCCAGCCGGGGCCCATCCGTATCGATACCCCGGTCGGGCCGGTGGACGCACACCTGTACGATGACGGGCGGGTCGATGTGACCAACGTCACGAGCTTTCGCAAAGCGCGCCAGGCCAGTGTCTCGCTTGCGGGCGGCGGCGAAATCCGTGGTGATGTCGCCTGGGGCGGCAACTGGTTTTTTCTCGCGGAAACGCCCGCGGCGCCGCTCGCTTTCAGCAATCTCGAGGGCCTCACCAGCCTCGCCGCACGACTGCGCCGCGCGGTCAACGAGCAGGGTTTCCCCGAAGTCGACCACGTCGAGTTCTTCGGGCCGCCGTCGCAGGCGGCGGCGAGCAGCCGCAATTTCGTGCTCTGCCCGGGCGGGGCGTATGACCGCTCCCCTTGCGGTACCGGCACCAGCGCCAAACTCGCGTGTCTGGCGGCCGACGGCAAGCTCGAGGAGGGTGCGCCCTGGGTGCAGGAGAGCCTGATCGGTAGCATCTTCGCCGGGCGGTATCGCTGGCACGATCGCGCAAAGGGAGAGATCGTGCCGACCATCACGGGGACGGCACACGTGACCGCGGAGTCCGTCCTGCGCCTCGATCCCGAGGATCCCTTCTGCTGGGGGATCGTGCCGGCCTGATGCGCGCGCTCATCATCCCCGTCACGCCGTTCCAACAGAATTGCTCGCTCATCTGGGACGTGGACAGCCGGCGGGGTGCCGTGGTCGATCCGGGAGGCGAGATCGAGCGTGTACTCGCGGAGGCCGACCAGCGAGAGTTGACGCTCGAGAAAATCCTCCTCACTCACGCGCATCTCGATCATTGCGCGGCGACCGCGGAGCTGGCGCGGATCCGCAAGCTGCCGATCGAAGGTCCACAGCGCGAGGATCAGTTCTGGATCGAGGCATTGCCCGCGGCCGCCGCCCAGTTCGGCTTTCCACCGACGCGCTCGTTCGCACCCGACCGGTGGCTCGAGCAGGGCGATCGGGTCACGGTAGGCGGCCAGACACTCGAAGTGCTGCATTGCCCGGGACACACACCCGGGCATGTGGTCTTCTTTCATCCGCGGGAGCGCTGCGCCTGGGTGGGCGATGTGCTCTTCGCCGGCTCGATCGGCCGCACCGATTTTCCACGCGGCAACCACGAGGCACTGATCAGATCGATCCGTGAGCGGCTCTTTCCGCTCGGCGACGACGTGCGGTTCGTGCCGGGGCATGGGCCGATGTCGACCTTCGGCGCCGAGCGCAGAACCAACCCTTTCGTCGCCGACCGGTTGTTCGCCAAGAATTGAGGTAGAAAGCCATGAACGGTGCGCAGCTCCTGGTAGCCGCTCTGGAGAGCGAGGGCGTGAAGCGGATCTTCGGCGTTCCGGGGGAGGAGAACCTCGATGTCGTCGAGGCGTTGCGCCGCTCGAGCATCGAGTTGGTGTTGACACGGCACGAGCAGGCGGCGGCGTTCATGGCGGCTACGCACGGCCGCCTGACTGGTGAGGCGGGCGTGTGCCTCGCGACGCTCGGCCCGGGTGCGCTGAACCTGACGACAGGTGCCGCATACGCGCAGCTCGGCGCCATGCCGATGGTCATGATCACGGGCCAGAAAGGCATCCTGAGCCGCAAACAGGCGCGATTCCAGATCGTCGACATCGTCGCGACCATGATGCCGCTCACCAAGATGGCGCAGCGGATCATCGGCACTGCGACCATCCCTTCGATGGTGCGCGAAGCGTTCCGGGTCGCCCATCAGGAGCGTCCGGGGCCCGTTCACCTCGAGCTGCCGGAGGACATCGCCGCGGAAGATGCGCCCGACGTTCCGCTCGTGCCGCCGCATCCGACGAGGCTGCCGGTCGCTCATCCGGCAGCGCTCGATAGCGCGGCGGAGCTCATCCGTGCAGCGCAATACCCGCTCGTGATGCTGGGAGCGGCCGCCAGCCGCCCCCGTCTGGCCGACGAGCTGTCGGCTTTCGTCAGGCGGGTGCAGATCCCGTTCTTCAACACTCAGATGGGCAAGGGCTCGGTCGCGGGCGGCTCCGGGCTCTACATGGGCACCGCGGCGCTTTCCGCTCGCGACTACATCCACCAGGCGATCGACCGGGCCGATCTCATCGTCTCGATCGGCCACGACACTGTCGAGAAGCCGCCGTTCCTCATGGGTCCGGGCGGACCCACCGTACTGCACGTGGGGTATTTGCCGGCGACGGTCGAGGAGGTCTACTTCCCGCACGCGGAGCTCATCGGCGACATCGGGCCGAGTCTGGCGCTGCTCGCGGACCGGCTGGAGGGCAAGCTGCCGCGGGCCGGCGCGCTGCTGCCGCTGCGCGAGCACATCCTGGCGCATATCGGTGAGCGGGCCATCGAAGGCCGTTTTCCGCTCACCCCGCAGCGCATCGTGCACGATGTCCGCCAGGTGATGCCGGAGGATGGCATCGTGTGCCTCGACAACGGGATGTACAAAATCTGGTTCGCGCGCAATTACCGCACGCGTGTTGCCAACACGCTCCTTCTGGACAACGCGCTCGCCACGATGGGGGCGGGGCTGCCTTCGGCGATGATGGCATCGATGCTCCACCCCGACCGGCGCGTGCTTGCCGTGTGCGGTGACGGCGGGTTCATGATGAGCTCGCAGGAGCTCGAGACGGCGGTGCGTCTCAAGTTGAATCTCGTCGTCCTCATCCTGCAGGACAACGCCTACGGCATGATCCGCTGGAAACAAGCCGCGGACGGCTTTGCCGATTTCGGCATGACCTTCGGCAACCCCGACTTCGTCACGTACGCCAGGGCCTACGGGATGAAAGGGACGCGCGTGGAGAGCGCCGATGGTCTCGCGCCGGCGCTGCAGGCTGCCTTCGCCGCGGGCGGGATGCACCTCGTGGCAGTGGCGGTGGACTACTCGGAAAACATGCGGGTACTGGTCCAGGAGCTGGAGGGTATTGCATAAATACTCTGAACAGAATACTCTGAGTGGGTCATTCTGAATGGAGTCGTCCCATGAAGACCCGTGAGGTTCCCGTTCTCATCGTCGGCAGCGGCCTTTCGGGCCTTACCGCGGCGGTGATGCTTTCCTGGCGTGGCGTACCGGTGCTTCTGGCGGAGCGCCACGCCGGACCCCTGCAAAACCCGCGTGCCCGCGGTGTGAACCTGCGCAGCATGGAGCTGCTGCGGGTGGCGGGACTCGAGCCGGACCTCGTCGCGGCGGGAGGTCACTCGTTCGAGGATTTCACGATCCACATTGCGGAAACGGTGACGGGGCGTCAGCTTCAGACGCTGATGCCCCGCGGTGCGGCGCGTGCGGGTGGCGAATTCGACCTGAGCGCGCTGAGTCCCGCTCGTCCCAGCATGGCGGGCCAGAATCGCGTCGAGCCGATCCTCCGGCGCCACGCGGAGAGCCTGGGGGCGGAGCTGCGTTACTCGACGGAGGTCGTCTCGGTGGAGCAGGACGCGCAGGGTGTCAGCGCGCGAGTGCGTGATTTGACGAGTGGCGAGGAGCAGCTCGTGCGGGCGCAATATCTCATCGCCGCCGACGGTCATCGCAGCGGGGTTCGCACCGGCCTCGGGATCGGCACGCATGGCTACGGCACTCTGTCGCACAACGTGGCCGTCGTGTTCGAGGGCAACATCGAGGCTCTCATCGGGGAGGGGCGGTTCGCGCTCTACTATCTGCAGAATCCACGTTTCACCGGGGTGTTCGTCAATGCCGACGAGCCGCGCATGGCGGTCGTGGGGATGGAGTACGACCCGAGCCGCGAGTCGCCGCGCGATTTCGATGAAACGCGGGCGCTGCGCATTGTGCGCGATGTGCTCGGTGTGCCGGAATTCGAGGCCAAGGTGCTGGAGGTGCAGACATTCGAGCTCGCCTCGCAGGTGGCGGACGAGGTCGCCCGCGGCCGCGTATTCATGATCGGCGATGCGGCCCATACGATGCCGCCGACCGGCGGCCTCGGCGGACAGACTGCGATGCAGGACGGCTACGACATTGCCTGGAAGCTCGCCATGGTGTTGCATGGCGATGCCGGGCCCGCGCTGCTCGATACTTATGCCGCTGAGCGCAAGCCTGTCGCGGAAATGACTGTTGCCCGCCAGCTCGCCAACTACGTCGAGCGCCTGCGCCCGGATCGCGCGGAGGTGGCGCGCCACGTGTTGGAATCTTCAGGCCCCGTACCCGACTACATGAGCGTCGCGTTCGGCTACCGGTACCGATCAGCCGCCATTCTCGCGGAGGCTCCGGACGATGGCGCGCCTGCCGAGAGCCCGTCCGCGCCGAGCGGCAGACCCGGTACGCGTGCGCCGCACGTGGTATTCGAGCACCGCGGAACGCGGCTCTCCTCTCTCGATCTGATAGGGCGCGATTTCGTGCTTCTCTGTGGTCCGGGCGCGAGCGGCTGGGCGCGGGCAGGCATGGCGATCGGGTGGTCATCGTCGGCTCCGCTCACGGTGTATCGGGTCGGTGCCGACCTGATAGACGTCGCGAAGCACTGGCCGGCCAGGTTTGGAGTCAGCGACTCCGGAGCGGTGCTGCTGCGTCCCGACGGGTTCATTGCGTGGCGCTCCCCCGGCGCTGCGAATTCGCCCAGCGAGGTGCTGGCTGAGGTCCTGGCCCGCGTGTTGTGTCGAACGCGGGAAAGCATGAGGGAGTCGGCCGCCGCGTGAGCAAGCGCAAGGTCTCGAACCCTCTGGCGCTCGCTGTGCTCGCCTGTCTCTACGAGCGGCCCATGCACCCGTACGAGATGGCGAGCACCATGCGCGAGCGGCACAAGGACGCGAGCATCAAGCTCAATTACGGCTCACTGTACGCGGTAGTGGAGTCGCTGAAGAAGCATGAGCTGATCGCCGAGCAGGATACGGAGCGTGCAGGCAACCGACCGGAACGCACCGTCTACCGGATCACGGACGCAGGGCGTCTGGAGCTCATCGATTGGCTGAGTGAGTTGCTCAGCCGTCCGGCCAAGGAATACACCCGCTTCGAGGCGGGGCTCTCGCTGCTGCCGGTGCTGCCGCCGGAGGACGTCCTGGCGTTGCTCGAGCAGCGTTGTCAGGCTTTGGAGCTGCAGGCAGCGCAGGCGCAATCGTTGCGCGAGCTGTTCGCCAAGCGCAGCTTTCCGCGCCTCTTCACCATCGAGAGCGAGTATCGCTGGGCGCTCGAGGCGGCGGAGCTCGAATGGACGCGGCGGCTGATAGCCGATATCAAGTCAGGATCGCTCGATGGTCTCGAGCTCTGGCGGAATTTCCACCGGCGCGAGCCGCGATGAGCGCTATTCCTTCGACTTGAGGCTCGCGTCGTTGGCTTCGATGAAGGTCTTGATCTCGTCGGCCATGGTGAGCAGGCGCAGCCACTGTTCCTTGTAGAGTGTCACCGGGAAGCGGCCCATGCCGTACACCGACAGGGCACCTTTCTCGCTCACCTTCATTGCCAGCTTGCCGCGACCCGCTTTCTTCAAGCGCTCATTCTCGGCTCGCAGGCGTTCCAGCTCGGATTGCATATCTTCAGTCACGTATACTCCTCGAGTAGCGCATAAGGGTGGAACTTAGGATACACGGGGGCGATAGACGGTGGCGAGTCGTAGCGGACTCTCGGCGTGCATCATCACCTACAACGAGGCCGACCGCATCGAGGCATGCGTGCGCTCGGTCAGCTTCTGCGATGAAGTGATCGTCGTGGATTCCCACTCGACCGATGCGACGCGGGAGCGGGCTGTCGCGCTCGGCGCGCGCGTCATCGAGCGCGACTGGCCGGGCTACCGCTCGCAGAAGGAGTTCGCGGTGGATTCGGCCGACAACGAATGGGTGCTCTGCCTCGATGCTGACGAGCGGGTGACCGATGAGCTGCGGCAGGAGATCGAGCGTCTGCGCGCGGGCGGCTTCGAGGGGCACGCGGGCTGGTTGGTGCCGCGCATCACCGAATACTTTGGCCGCTTCCTCCGGCACGGCAACGCCTATCCGGACCGCCTGATCCGGCTGTTCGACCGCCGCCGCGGTGGCTGGATCGGCCGCGAGATCCATGAGAACACCCACGTCGATGGGCGGGTGGGGCGGCTGCAGGGACATCTCGAGCATTACCCCTACCGTAGCCTGGCGGAGCATCACAACAGGATGCAGCGCTATGCCGAGCTCATGGGCCAGGCACTCTACGCGGGCGGTAAGCGGTGCGGCTTCGGCAAGGTGCTCTTCAACCCGCAGTGGCGGTTCTTTCGCGGTTATGTGCTCAGGCTCGGCTTTCTCGACGGCTGGCGCGGGCTGGTATTCGCGCTCGTGGAATCGAACTACGTCCGCCGCAAGTACCTGCACCTCTACATCCGCTGCCGCGGGCTCCAATAGAATCCGCGCGCTGTCAGGTCGCTTCCACGAAGGACTTGAGCCTGCCGAGGGCGGCCTCCCACTGCCGGCCGATCACCTCCAGCGTCCGCTTCGCCTCCTCGATCCGCGCCGGGTCGAGCTGCCAGAGCCGCTCGCGGCCGGACTTCTCACCGCGTGCGACACCTGCATCCGCCAGCACATGCAGGTGTTTCGTCACCGCCTGACGGCTGATGTTGGTATTCGCGGTGAGCTGTGCGATGGAGAAAGCTCCACCCGCACACAACACGGCCACGAGCTTCAGCCGGGTGGGCTCGCCGAGTGCCGCGAAGACGCGCGCCACAGTCTGGGGCTTAGCCGGCGACATGGCGCGCGATGTTGTCCATCTGAGTTGTCCACCCACGGCCATTCATCCTGAACGCTTCCAGGCGCCGCTGTGGCGGTAGTTTGTCGAAGCCCGATTCCACCACCGTCAGCAGGGTCTCGTCGGCCGCAGCGTCCGCCAGCGAGAATGTCACCAGGGTCGGCTCTTCCTTGGTGTAGTCCATGGAATCGATTGCATAGGGGTGCCAGCGGAAGGAGAGCAGATTCGGCGGCTCGATGCGCTCGATCCTGGCTTCCCAGATGATGTGCTCGTAGCCGGCGATCGTGATTGGTCCGCGGATGAGCTGGCCGGGCGAAAAGGCGTGGCCCTTGAGATTGACGCCGAACCAGGTGCCGAATTCCTCGGCATTGGAGATGGCGCGCCATACGCGCGCGCGCGTTGCTTTGACTACGACGCTGCGCTCGATGCGATCGGTATCGGCGGACGGGCTCATATGCGCTCTCCTGCATGCAACCCAATGGTTGCGTATTCGCATTATGAGCCCTTTCCTCTTAAATGCAACTATTTGGTTGCGCGAGGCCCGGCCAGCGGGAGCAAAGGGCGTTCCAGACTACGGCGGATGCGCCGCCGAAAGCGTGGGCGACACGCGTGCTCCATCCCGCGTGATCGTGAGGACGACGCTATAGCCGGTGCCCGCGAGACAGAAGCTCAACCGGCGTTTGGGCGGAAGACTGGTCTGCCAAAGGGGCAGATAGCTCACGTTTCCCGCGTGGAAGGTTGCACTGATCCAACGGGCCACATCCAGTTCGGGGTGCCGCGTCACGCCGGCGATGATGCGCATGATCCTGACATAGTCACCCGGCTTGCTGACTCTGAGGAGGTCGAGTGCGCCAGGGGCGTTGAGGTCGTCCGCCGCCGCCATTGCGCAAGTCGGGCCGGGCTGCGTTGCCAAGGAGGCGGAGGTCTGCCACAGGTCGTGTGCCCTGGCGGAGCCCGAGGTCAGCATGGCGTTCGAGAGATAGTCAATGGAGGGGGCCTCGTGGACTTTGGTCGTCGCTACGTCGACGGGCTGATGCCGGACGACCAGTGTTCTCACATCGGCCGCCAACCCGAGCGCCACAAGTAACGTGGCCGCAATACCGTAAGTCAGGCGCCGCATTTTCGGACGGCGCGCCTGACGAAGCGCGGCGTGTAGCACGGCCGCATCAACCGCATCGTACGGCGGGTCCTCCACGCATTTTCGATAACCGGCGCAAAGCCTCTCGATGTCATGGTCGCTCATATCGACCTCGTCTCTTGGCGATCCCAGGTGGCCAGCTGCGCCCGCAGACGCGCTACCGCGTAGCGCAGGCGGCTCTTGGTGGCCTCGACACTCGCTTCCGTCGCAGCGGCGATCTCTTCGAGGCTCAAATCGGCTTCTACTTTCAATAGAAAGACGGCTCGCTGCGGCGGCGGCAACTGATCGATCGCAGCCAGCAGGGCGCTGCGTAATTCCGCACGCGCCGCCCAATCCTCCGGTAGCGTCGCCTGATCGTCTGCTATCTCATCCAGGGGTGCGTGGGCCCGTCGGTCATGCGACCGCCAGTGATCCTGCAGCCGGCGATACGCAATGGAGAATAGGTATGTCGTGAACTTCGCGGCGGGTCGGTAAGTTCGCGCGCCGCGGATGACGGCGAGCCAAACCTCCTGGACGATCTCATCCGCCTCATCGTGTCCCGAGGAGAGTTTCGTTACGAAGCGGCGCAGCGGACCGCGGAGGCGGCGATACAGCTCATCGAATGCCGTCGCATCGCCGGCGCGGAACCGTTCCATGAGCTGCTGATCGGATTCGGCCGCCTCGGGGGTGCGGGGCCGTGTATTCAGTGAGATCGTGCTCAGTTCGGGCAGAATGGAAGACGCTGTGGCATCCATGTGCATTAATCGCCGCAGGGTCGCAAATGGGGTTAAGTGTATGCCGTTCGCCCCGGGGTCCATCGAAGTGGGGAGGCCAAAGTGATCACGATTTCCGCCTTCAAGTGGGTTCCGGAATTTGCCAAGGGGCAGGTGCGCGATCTGCGCGCCCGCTGGGCGCTCGAGGAGGCCGGCTTGCCCTACAAGACGCGACTGCTGCAGCAGGGCGATCAGGACAAGCCGGAATATCGCGCGCTGCAGCCCTTCGGGCAGGTGCCGATTCTGGAGGAGGACGACCTCGTGCTCTTCGAGTCCGGAGCCATCGTGCTGCACATCGGGGAGCGTAGCGAGACGCTCCTGCCCAGGGACGCGGGCGCGCGGGCGCGCGCGATACAGTGGCTCGTCGCGGCGCTCAATTCCGTCGAACCCTTCGTGATGAACGTCGCGCTGATAGATGTCTTTTACGCCAACGAGCAGTGGGCAAAGCTGCGCCGGCCGGGCGCCGTGGAATTCGTACAGCGCCGCCTGTCCGCACTCTCCAAGTCGCTGGGAGACAAGCCCTTCCTCGATGGTGAGCAGTTCACGGCAGGCGACCTCGTGATGTCGACGGTGCTGCGAATCCTCAAGAATACGGACATCGTTTCACGCGATGCGCGCCTTGCCGCGTACGTCGAGCGGTGCACCGGGCGGCCTGCCTTCAAGCGCGCGCTGGAGGCGCAGCTCGGGGACTTCGAGAAAGCTGCCTGAGGCCCAGCGTGTACAGGGACCCTCGCGGCGGAGAACCCCAGTGCGATAGGGCTTTTTTTGAAATGTGCCGTGCCCCCGGTGCAATCAGATTATTGCACCGAGGGCATATGCATGATTGCACTGAGCTGCCAGCCGATATCGAAATCGGACCCCGCATGGGGGGACCCTGAATCTACTTCCGTGGAGCGCTGGCGCCGCCCAATGAGACCTCGTTTCCATCGGCGTCGCGGTAGGTGATCTTCTGGACGCCGTTCGGATAGCTTTCCCGTCCCGCCGGCTCGAGTCCCCGCTCAGCGATCTGCCTCACGAGCGTTTCGAGGTCGGCAAGGAAGAGCGTGACTCTCGTGTCCGGCATCTTCCGGCTGTTGCACGATATACAGATAACGATGTTCCGCGACTTCCCACACGGCTTCTGTATCGTGCGGAAAGAAAGCCGGAGGGAAACCCAGCAACAGTTCGTACCATTTCAACGCCGCCCCATAATCGGCGACCGGGACTCCAGCGAACAGATCCAGGCGCGTAGTTTGAATCATGGGGCTTTACATGCGATCAAAAAGGGGCGACAACGGACGCTAATTATGCATCAGTCGCTTTCGCCCGTAGGAGTCGTCATGAGCAGCGTACAAATCGAGCAGAAAAGCTATGAGATGCCCCCACGAGAGGGGATCAGTATCGCTCACTTTCTCACCGTCACCGACATCGAGCGATCGGCTCGCTACTACGAAAAGGTGTTCGGCGCTCGCATTCTGAGCCTCGGTGACGGCAACGCGCCCGGGTACCTTCAGCTTGCGAATATCTGGATGATTCTCAACGTCGGAGGCGGCCCGACTCCCGATAAGCCGACGGTAACGCTCAGCGTCCCCGATCCGACTCACATCAACAGCTTCATGAATTTCCGTGTTGCCGATATCAAGGCGTGCTATGAGCTATGGAAGAGTCGAGGCGCGGAGTTCATCACGGCGCCGATCCCCAAGTACGGCGAGACGCGCTGCTACATTCGCGACCCTGACGGATATATCATCGAGGTCGGGCAGAGCACGGACCTCACATACGGGTGACACTCTCCTCACGTGCGCAGGCTTCGGGCAAGCTCGCGGGTCTGTGCTCTGAGGTCGGCAAACATCGGCGTCATGGTCTCGCGCACCTTCGATGGCGCCGTATGTATCGACCCGGAGTTGAATGGCGGATGCGGGTCATACTCGGCCAGGAGCTGGGCACACTCGGCGTAGAACGGGTCCCGCAGCGTGCTCACCATGGTCAAGCCGAAGTCGAGTCCGGAAGTCACGCCCGCGCCGGTGATGCGATTGCGGTCCTGCACCACACGCTGGTCGGTCGGGATGGCGCCGAAATCGGCGAGGAGGTCACGTGCCGCCCAGTGTGAAGTGGCGCGATAACCTTTGAGCAGCCCCGCCGCAGCCAGGATCAGCGATCCGGTGCAAACCGAGGTCACGTATTTGGCCCGTGAGCCTCGGTCAGCGATGAATGCGCGTGTCTGACGATCGGCCGCCGCAGACAGTGCGCCGGTGCCGCCTGGTGCGAAGAGCACTGTCAAATTCCGTGGGCAATGCTCGAAAGTCGTCGTGGGTGTGATGGTCAGCCCCAGGTCGCTCGTTACCGGCTCGGCCGTCTTGGCCACCAGATGCACTTTCGCTCCCATGAGCAAAGAGAGCATATAGTGCGGCCCGACGAGGTCGAGCGCGGTCATGTTCGGGTAGATGAGCTGGACGATCACGTCGTGGCCGATCCAACCCGGCGGAATCTGCGATTTGCCGACATGCGCCCGCGCCGACGGCGGAGCCGCGCGAGCCGCAGTCGTCGCCAGTAACGGCCGAAAATGGTGAGCAGCGCGGCGGTGCGGCGGTCGATGTTGGGCACGGGAACTCCTCGGCTGTAACTTATCCGGATGGTAAACTATTGGGCTGCGGCAAAGTAGTCACGCGGGGTGCGCATGAATTTGCGAAAGATCTATCGGGTCACCACGTTTGTTCCACCTGAACATCTCGAGGCCCTTCTGCAAGGCATCGGCTCACAGGCGGCGCTGCAGTACGGAAAATACGACCAGGCCGCGTGGTGGTCCGCTGTCGGTGTCGAACAGTTCCGGCCTCTCCCGGGAGCAAAGCCAACGAGCGGACAGGTCGGAACGGTCGAGCGAGTTCCAACCGGAAGGGTGGAATTCGCGATCGCGCGAGACCCGAGCCTGCTGGCGCGGCTCCTGGCGACGGGTCTTCGACCCAATCATCCCTGGCAGGAGCCGGCGATCTTCATCGATGAAGCGGAGATTGCGGTCAGCGATGACGGGGCGATGAGCGGCGGATGATCCTCCCGCACGCCAGTGATCCGCTCGTTCATTGGACAGAGGACGGCGAGGCGCGCTCCGCACGCTGGCGTTCTGAGAGCGACGCGGCGCCGCCTACGCGAGTGGTCATCGCCGATGAGCACATCACTGCTGATGATGCGTATGGTCTCGCGTGCCAAGGCACGGCGCTGCTGTGGCGCGGCGACTTCCAGAACGCGCGCCAGATGCTGCTTGCAATGGCGCGTCGCGCCGACCGGCGGCCCCGCAAGCCGAAAAACCGGGCTGCATCCCCGATTTCCACATTGCCCGCCGATGCCTTCCATCTCTATCGCCAAGCGCGTTCCCAGCGGGCGCGCACATTGGGCATGCTGCTGGTACCGCTCGATGCGGACTACGGCATTCCGTTGCCACGGGCGCCCGACATACGACAGGCCTGCGAGGAGGTCTACGGTCTAGGCGAACGACCCTCGGTCATTACGCTGCGATCTTTGCTCGGCCTCATCGGCGCGCACGAGTGGCGCACCAGGGGAATTGAAATCGCGGCGATCGGCGGCCGAATTCATCCGCATTATGGGGTGTTTGCGCCGATTCGCAGTGAATACGTCGATTTGGTCGCCACGGTTCCACTGCCGGCCTTGCTGTCCTCATCCAGCTTGGCCTTCGACATCGGCACCGGGACGGGAGTGCTGGCCGTCGTGCTCGCACGGCGCGGCGTCAGGCGTGTGGTCGCCACCGACCAGGATCCCCGCGCGATGGTCTGCGCTCGTGCGAACCTCGACCGTCTCGGGTTGACAGAGCAAGTGGAATTGGTCCAAGCGGATCTCTTTCCCGAAGGTCGGGCCGCGCTCATCGTATGCAACCCGCCCTGGATTCCCGCGCGGCCGAGCTCTCCCATCGAGCACGCAATCTATGACCCCGAGAGTCGCATGCTACGGGAGTTCCTGCGCACGCTGCCGGCGCACCTGGAGCCTGGGGGAGAGGGCTGGCTGGTGCTTTCGGACTTCGCGGAGCGCCTGGGCCTGCGACCGAGGTCGGAGCTGCTCGCTGCGCTGGATGCGGCGGGGCTGAAGGTCGTGGATCGAAGGGATGTGAGCCCGAGACATCCCCGGGTGTCCGACGAAACCGACCCGCTGCACGCAGCGCGCGCCGCCGAAGTGACATCGCTCTGGCGGCTCGCCGTGCGCTGAGTCCGGGCTCTGTCGCTCGGCGGCCGGCCGAGGCTGTTATCCTTGTCGGGTTCTGTGGCGCCGAGTCGCTTGCACCGGGGCAAAACATGAGACGCAATCCGTTCGAGCGGGTAGGCCAGCCTTACGGTCCCAGGCCACCGCGTCTGCGGTCGGGCAGCCGGCGGGTGCTGATCCTCACGATCGTGGCGATCGTCGTGGTGGCCTATCTCTGCTCCACCACTGTGTCGTACTACGTCGACTCCCTCTGGTTCGGCGCGCTCGGCTATGCATCGGTGTTCTGGACGCGCCTGGGCCTGGAGATCTCGGTCTTCTGCGCTTTCAGCATCGCCAGTTTCATCGTGCTCTATGGGGCGTATTGGGCTCTTCGACCCGAGGACTTCGACGAGCTGCTGGCCGCGAAAATCCTGCTCAACCGACAGCGGGTCGACCTGCCTCTCGGAACGCTGGTGAATCTGGGGGCGCTCATCCTTTCCCTGGTGATCGCGGCCGAGGTCGGCGCGTCACTGTCCGGGAGCTGGACGACTCTGGTGCTCTGGTGGTACGCCCCGCACACCGCCACCCCCGATCCGATTTTCGGCAAGCCCTTGGGGTTTTACCTGTTCCAGCTTCCCGCGTGGGAGCTGGTGACGGGATGGCTCACGACGCTCGCGGCGATCGTCTGCGCTGTCGCTGCCGTGTTCGTCGGCCTCACGGCCACAGCGCGCGCGCTCACCCGCCAGCGCATCCTCGCGAGCCTGGAACGGCCCTGGCGAGGGCTTGCAATCGCGGTCGCGGCACTCCTGCTCACCATCGCGGCGCAGGTGTACTTCGGGCGCTTCGATCGGCTGTTCGACGATCACACGATCTTTTCGGGAGTGGACTACACGCAGGCCCACATCACGCTCGCTGGTCTGCTGGTGGTGTGTGGGGCGCTGGTCGTGGGCGCCGCCATTGCCTTGACGGCGGCGGTGCGCATGCCGCGCTTCCCGTGGATCGCTGGCTCGGTGGTGCCCGCCATCGTGTGCTACATAGCCGTTCAGCTCGTGGCGTGGTACGTGAGCACTCTGATCGTCAGGCCGAACCAGCTCAACCGTGAGCGGCCGTACATTGCGCACAATATCGCTCTCACACGCCGGGCCTATGACCTGGACCGGATCCAGGTCCATCCTTTCCCGGCGGATGTCGGAATCGCAGCGGTCGATCCGTCGCAGAATCAAACGACGCTCGACAACATCCGCCTGTGGGACTGGCGGGCGCTGCAGGATGGGCTGCGGCAGATCCAGGAGATCCGCACTTACTACGATTTCCCCGAGATCGACATCGACCGCTACCAGCTGGACGGGCGCCTGCGGGAGATGATGCTCGCGGCGCGCGAGCTCAACGTGGACAAGCTCCCGGTGAGCAGCCAGACCTGGATCAACGAGAAGCTTATCTACACCCACGGGTATGGCGTCGCGATGACCTCCGTCAATGGCTTCACGCCGGAGGGCCTGCCGCAGCTCGTTCTGAAGAACATGCCGGTCGAGAGCTCTCTCCCGGGCCTGGCGGTTACCCGTCCGGAGATCTACTTCGGCCAGCTCACCGATACCGATGTCTACGTGAAGACCCGCCAGAGAGAGTTCAACTACCCGCAGGGTGAGCAGAACAACCTGGCCTCTTATCAGGGCAGCGGTGGCATCCGCCTCGGCGGGCTGCTGCGCCGCACGATCATTGCGTACGATCGCGGCGATCTGGCCAAGCTTCCCTTCAGCGACGATGTGACCGACGACAGTCGCCTGCTGATGCGCCGCAACATTCTGGCGCGGGTGCAGGCGCTCGCCCCGTTCCTCACGTTCGATCCGGATCCTTACATCGTGGTGGCGAGCGACGGCAAGCTCTACTGGATCATCGACGCCTACACGACCTCCGATACCTATCCCTATTCGCGCCGTTACCTGCTCGGCGATGAACCTTTCAACTACATCCGCAACAGCGTGAAGATTGTCGTCGACGCCTACACAGGGGCGACGACGTTCTACGTGTTCGATTCGAGCGACCCCGTTCTCGGGGCCTACCGCAATCTGTTCCCGGCGCTGTTCCGGGACGAATCGGCCATGCCGGCGGATTTGCGCGCCCATGTGCGCTACCCCGAGTTGCTGCTCACCGCGCAGGCCGATGTGTACGGGCTATATCACATGACCGACCCGGAAGTGTTCTATAACCGCGAGGACCTCTGGGAAGTCGCGACGGAGGTTCGTTCTCAGGGGGAGGGCCCGGAGGACTCGGAGGCGAACTACGTCCTCATGACGCTGCCCGGTGAGCAATCGACGGAATTCATCGACATCCTGCCGTTCACTCCCGCCAACCGCAACAATCTCATCGGCTGGATCGGCGGCCGCAGCGATGGCGCCCATTACGGCGAGGCGGTGGTCTATAACTTTCCGAAGTCGAAGCTGGTCGACGGCCCCTTGCAGGTCGAGGCGCGCATCGATCAGAACGCTTCGATATCGGGGCAGCTGACACTCTGGAATCAGCAAGGCTCGCACGTGCGCCGCGGCAGCCTCCTCGTGATTCCGGTCGGCAAGGCGCTGCTTTATGCCCAGCCGATCTATCTGCAGGCAGCGAACAGTCCGATGCCGGAGCTGCGCCTCGTGGTGCTCGCGCTGCAAGACCGGTTTGCGTACGGTCCGACGTTCGAGACGGCCATGGCGGCGCTGTTCAACGGCGCACCGTCGACGCTGAGCGCGCAACAGGTGTCGAGCCCGGCCCCGGCCCCGGCTCCGGCTCCGGCTCAGCCCGAAGCCAGCGGTGTCGAGCCGCAGGGTCCGCAGGCCGGGATGAATGCTCTGATCGACTCGGCCGCGCAGGATTTCGCGGACTACCAGGAGCTCACGGCGGCCGGCAAGCTTGCCGAGGCGGGGAAGAAGCTCGAGGCGCTCAAGCGCACGCTCGCGAAGCTGAAGAGCGGGCGGCCGTAAGTCTGGCCTTAGACTCAGCCGCCGCCCCTCTAGGGATGACGATGCTTGCCGATCGCTTCCGCGGCGAGTTTCTGCGCAACAGCGAGCGCTTTGGCCGCTGAGACCTTTACGTCTGGCGCGACCCCCGTGCCCTCCCAGTCCGTCCTGGTGATCGCGTTGACGAAGCGCGCGAAAGGAACGCGAATGAAGAAGTGATCGTCGATCCTGCGGGGCATCGTCGCGTGGGCGCCACCGCCCGTCGTCTCGCCAACGATGATCGCGCGCTTGAAGGTTTTCAGATCGTAGGCTAGTTCTTCCGCGGCGGAGAACGTACTGCTGGGGGTGAGCACGAAGACCGGCTTGCCCGTGAATTTCTTTCCCGGCAGGTTCGGCAGAGTCCACAAGTGCTCGGCGTAGTGCCTGGTCGGATAGTCGATGTCGTCGAGATGAGTGGGTTTATTGAAGAAATAGCTTGCGATCAGGGCTGCCATTCGCGGCACTCCGCCGTGGTTGTCCCGTAGATCGACGATGAGCGCATCGCTATCGGCGAGAAAGCCCATCGCGGCAATCGCCGTTCGGGTGCAATACTCGGGATCGGCGAAAGCAGTGAGCTTCAGGTATCCGATATTGGGAGGGAAATGATCGGCTGTCTCGAATCCGCAGTTGCTGTCAGCCAGCCAGTGCGGATCTGGGCGCAGCAGAGGGCCGGGCGGAGCCTTGTCGAAGAAGTCCACCCCAATATGCTTGTCGCCGCTCAGCGCGACCAGGTCATCGCCCACCCGGATCGCAAAGACCTCACCATCGGTAATGCCCCGGTACTCGCCGTGCGCTTGCAGCGCCTTGAGTTTCACGGACACCTTTCTCGCCACATCCGGGTAGAGGTAATACTGATCGAGCAGTTTCGCCGCGCCGTCGATTACACGGGCGCGTTCTGCCTCATCCAGATTGACTTCTGTTGAATGGGCGCCGGCCGGCACAAACGACAGCAAGGTAATGCGATCGGGCTCGTACGACCTGACCACCATGCTGCCGATGACCTCTGCGGAGCTCCTTCTCTCCCGGGCGCGAAAGACGATCCAGAAGTCACCGTCTCTTTCGACACTCTGCAAATCATAGCCGCCGGTATGCGCGCGACGCTGCATCATTCCGCCGAGTGTCAGCCAAGGAGCATGAGTCTGATCGAAAGATTCGATGCGGGCGCTGTCGCCGCTATTGAATGCGGAAAGCCACGAACGGAGCGCATTTCCCGCGGGTGTGTTGGGAATGAGTGACGAAGATGCGATAGCGATGCCAGGTACCAGAAAGATCAGCGCCATCAAACGGGCACCGACTCGCACGATCCCTGCCGTACGTTTAGCCATTAGCGGTCACTGACCCTTCATAAGGGCGGCGGCAGCTCGAGTACAACCGTCTTGCCTTTGATCTTGACGTAAGTAGTCAGCGAGGGGTCGAGGCTGACTGCCGTGCGAAGATTCGTGACGGCCTTTGCGCGGTCACCAGAATCTGCAAGGGCCACGCTGCGCAGGTAATAAGCCGAAGCCAGCTTTGAATCCAGCTGGATCGCGCGACTTTCGTCTTCCATGGCACTTCCGTACTCCTGTCGACCCAAGTCGACCTGACCTCGATCGCTCCATAACGCAGCGGTTTTGGGCTGTAGCTGGATGGCCTGCGAATAGTCTGCGAGTGCGCCCGCGAGATTACCTCGGGCCGCGTAGATCTTGGCGCGTCGTCGAAGCGCGGGTACAAACTTGGAGTTGAGCTCCAGGGCAGTGTCGAAGTCTTGCAGTGCCGCGCCGTCAATGCCTTGCGCGATGAAGACCAGTCCCCGGTTGTAGTACAGCGCGGCATTGTGAGGCGCCGATTGGATTGCCACATTGTAATCGTCGAGCGCGCGACTCTTGTCCCCGAGAGCGAAATACTCGTCCGCGCGGGGCGTATACAGCAGGAAACGCTCGTTGGCCGGGAGAAGGTGAGCCATTTTGATGGCCGCGTTGTAATCATCGAGCGCACGCTGCTTGTCACCCAAAGCGAAATACGCATCCGCACGGCCTACAAAGAGAAAGGATCGCTGCGGGACCTCGAGAACGTCGTGGTCCAGCGCCTCCGTGCATGCCTGAATGATTCTGCGCGGTGCTGTCTTGCCGGTGAGATCGTAGCAGGCCCCGAGCACGGTATTCTTTTCCAGATCTATTTCGGACTGGCACTGCTCCACTTGCCAGGGAGCAGGGGCATGTGTGCTGACCCCAAGCTCCCGCTCGCAGTTCATGAATTCGTCCGGTGAAAGCGTTGGCAGTGGCGGCTCGGAATGCAGTCGTTTTCCACTGACTGTTACTCCCGGATTCAGGGTCGATGGGTTGTCCGAAGGCTGAACATTCTGCCCCGGGCTGGGGACTTGAGCAGCCGCCGCCATTCCAGCCAGCAGCATCAAGGCTGAGATTTGCCAACAGAACAACCGCCGCATGGCTTCCATCCCAGGTGTATCTGTTGCAGCAACTTATCACTGAGCCCCCGTAAGTCAAGCTCCTAAAATATTGTTAATGTCGGCGACGCGCGGATCGCCATTGGGCTTGCGCTCTCGTCTTCAGCACGTTGAAGCCAGGCTGCATCCGGCCTATGCTCACGGTAAGCATGGGAGGAGGCGATGGACGGAAAATTTGTTGGTCTCGGCATTGCGCTGGGAATAGCGTTCGGAGCGGCCATCGGAGCCGCGAGCCACAACCTCGCAATTGGGGTTGGTATCGGCGTTAGTGTAGGTATCGCCATTGGTGTGGCAATGAGTGCCGCCAAAACCAAGCGCGATGGGCGATCGGATTCCTAGAGTCAGGCAGCTAGGATCTCTTCCAGTCTGTCCGCGGCTTCGCGCCCGAATCGGCGGGTCACGAGGCGCAGCAGATCCAGGTCAATGGGACCTGGAGCCGCTTGGTAGGCCGACCGGGCGTCGATGAGGTCCTGCGGGCTGGCTGCAAAACACTTCATCGCGATGAAATCCTCGCGTCCGACGATGCGGAGCTTCTCGTTGCGGAACTCGACCTCCAGAGCACGGGAGAAGATCTCCGGATCCATGTTGCGAATACCGCCTAAGAGCTCCACGCGATTGCCAAAATCATCATTCAGGACGAGGATTCCCGAGACGGGGTCGTCTGCCGCTGCGGTACGAAGCTCCGTGTCGAAGCCCGCTCGTTTGAATGGCCCTTCGAGCTTCGCCAGGCGACCGGGCTTCATGAAGAGTAAGGCATCCACATCCGTGGTCGCCCGTACTACTCCAAGTACTGTGAGAGCGAAGGCGCCGATGACCGCGTAGTCGACCTTCTCGCCTCGCAGAATCTCCACCACATCGAGGAGCAGGAGGGCGGATTGGCCGCCTTTACTCGTTCTCACCGCCTGAGCGACCCATGAGGCAGGGGCGGCGCTTGAGCGGCACGACCCGTCTCACGCAACTCACTCGCCAGCTGATTGTGTTCGAGAAAAGCCTCGAGCCTCTGCGCGGGAGTCAGCTCCCGGAGGGACTCCTTCAGCGAGGCGCGAGTATCGGCGGCGATTTTCGATGGGAACGCCCGTGACCAGGAAGGCCGGCCAGCAGAGACGAAAGCTCCGGCTTCCTGCGGGATGAGTCCGGTCTGGAGCGTAATGCGCAATCCAGCGCGCACTGCAATTCGTAGCAGCAGCTCGAGCGAAAGGTCGGAGGTATGTCCATTGACGATCTTGCTGAGAGTAGGCTGCGGCAAATTCAGCTGTTCTGCGGCAGCTACCTGACTGATGCCGAGCCGCTTCGTGTAGCGCGCAATCTGAAGCGCGACGTCACCGCGCAATGCGTTCACTGTTTCTAAGTCGGGTCGCATCGGGTGGGCCGACGTTTATAGTGAATCTATTATAACTGGTCGCAAACACAAATGCAATTAGATATATCAAAGACTTAGGATACATTTCTGCGGGTGATTCAGGCGGTCCGAGTGCGCAGTCGGCCCTCGTAGTCGCGCTTCCCGAGCGGCACACCTGCACGCCCGTTAGCGATCGGCGAACGGTGCGTTGTGTTGCGAAGGATAAACCCGAATATACCAGACACCGCCGATCCCGCTTCGCCTCGCCTCGCCTCGCCACGCCATTGCCACTTTTCTGCCCTCGCTATTCCATATTGCCAGCCCAGAGTCTCAGCAAAGTTGGCCATGGCGATTTCTGAGGTGAAAGGAGATTGGCTATGTCTCGCGTTGCCCAGCGTGTCGAGTCCCGAGTGCGTAATACCATCCGATGTATAACCCTCGGTGCGGCATTCTGCGCTATGACGACAAAGGTGCTGGCGCAAAGCTTTGATTGTAAGAACGCATCGCGGCCCATAGAGCACGCGATTTGTAGTGACAAGGCGGTCGCCGACATGGACGTCGAACTGTCGTCGAAATACAAGGAAGCAATGGTAAGGTATGGCACGAACAGGCTGGAGCTGGCATCCGCCGAACGGCGATGGATCGCCCGTCGCGACGCGCAATGTCTTCCAAGTATCAATGATTTTGGCAAGCTGGATGATTGCCTCAGAGCGGCGTACGGTGCGCGGCTGAGGGCCGTAGCGTCAGGGGAATCATCGGGGCGGATTCCCTCCAGGTACGTCGCGCAGAGCGTAGTTTTCTCGCTGCCAAAATTGAGAGGACGGAGCGCTGATGTCATTGCCAACCTGGAGCTGACCCGACCGTTCGAGACGCCAATGCAATGGACTTTTGTGGCAGCAATATTGCCCGGGTCACATTTTGACGGGGCAGACGCACAGCCGGTTGATGGCGGTGCACTCGCGCAGTGCTTTGTTGAGAACCTGACGGCGCATTGCACATATGCGACACAAGATAGCGACTCAGCGGGGTTTTTGGGGCCGATCAAGCTCTACGCGGCCAAGGTGGTTTTTGCGGGCGCAGACAACACACGTCCGCTTCTGCTGATAAAGACTGGCTCAACGCCTGGAGGCGACGGAAGACATCTCATTTATACCGAGCTATTCGCCTATGACATACTGACAAATAAATTCGAATCCGTCTTTTCCAACGCTACCAGCAGCAATAATAACCAGGAAACCAGATTCATCGAGAAAGGCCCGCTGCGCGGTGACGTCATTGTTGCCGATCCGACCGCCTCAGCGCCTTTCGGGTACTGGATCTATGTCTATGCTGGCAATCGGAAATATGGATATTCTCGAAGCGTCCTGCAATATAGGAGTGCGACTCACTATGGAGACGGAAATCACCTGGCGGTGATCGATTCTGAGATGCCGGCTGTCTTGCGGCACATGGGCTTATGGAGGCCAGGCGATCCGCTGCCCACGACCCCTGGGTGCAGTCGCCCAGTTTTGCGCCACGGCGAAGTATGGTGTGAGTAGTCCTCCAGTCTATGCGTGGCTCGGAGCGTGGCCGGTCCAAGGCAGATCTCGGGCGTAGGAGTCGAGGTGACGGCGTACCGCTGAGCGATAGAGCGCCTTGAACTGCTTTTCGCTTGAGAATCTTCCGGCTCGGTACATCGACAGGAGCCCTTGGCATAGAGCCGACACGGCGAACGCGATTTCGAGCACCGGCCGATCAACGAGCCGCTCGACTGATTTCGCCTGGTCAATGGGGACCATCATCATCGATGGAAAAGTGACGTCGAAGCGGTGCGCCTGCATGAGCGCAAACTGCAAGAACGCCTCACCGAGTGCTTCAAGCCATTCTGTAGGCTCGCGGCCGGGAAGCGAGAGCGCAATCTCTCCCCACGCGGTGAGACCATCTTCTGCCAGCGCGCAAAGCAACGCATCCTTGTCGGCGAAGTGCCGGTACAGGGCCATGTTCGATAGTCCCGCGCTTGCCGCGACTCTGCGCACGGTAAGCCGCTGAATGCCCTCCCGCTCAAGCACAACCCTGGCCGCGGCGATGACTCGGTATCGCGTGGGTAAAAACGGGCGAGCGCGCGAAGTCCCTGGTAGTAAGCGGGATGTCCGCTTCTTGGACGAAGTGGGAGGCTTAGTCGCAGCCATGGGTGCCGACCGAGCGGTATCAGCACTCCGTCACGTTGACAGCCAGGCCACCCTGCGAGGTTTCCTTGTAGATGGTCGACATGTCGGCGCCGGTCTGGCGCATGGTGGCGATGACGTGATCGAGCGTGACCTTGTGCGAGCCGTCGCCGCGCATCGCGAGCCGTGCGGCG
>DASXFY010000100.1:0-3486 GCA_036489335.1 Steroidobacteraceae bacterium | reverse complement strand
GATGCAGGTGTTGGATGAGCTGCGCGCACGCGCCCTGAGCAGGCGTCGTATCACTCGTGCGTGGATCGATCCGCGCGGCGGCTGGCTGGTGGTCGACTCCGCCAGCGATCGTAGAGCGGAGGAGCTGATCGAAACGCTGCGCGACACGCTGGGCAGTCTCGCCGTGCAGAAGGTCGACACGCAGCGCGCGCCGAGCGCGACCATGGCCGCCTGGCTGATGCAGTCCGATGCCTCGGGACCGTTCTCCATCGAGCAGGACCTGGAGCTGCAGTCGGGCGAGCCGGCCAAGTCCATCGTGCGCTACCGGCGGCACCCCCTCGATGGGAAGGAGATTCGCGCCTATGTCGCAGGCGGCAAGCGTCCCACTCAGCTCGGGCTCACGTGGAACGGACGGATCTCTTTCGTCCTGACGGAAAAGCTGCAGATCAAACGTGTCGAGTTCCTCGAGGTCACCCGCGAGCGCGGCGACGAGGAGGAGATCGATCCGGCCGAGCAGTTCGACCTCGACTTCGCGGTGATGGCCGGTGAGCTCGCGAAGCTGATCATTGAGCTGCTCCGGGAGTTGGACGGGCAGCAAGCGTCAGGGCACGCCGCCGCGGCCTGACAGCAGGCAGCACAGGGAGGCGTCTATGACGCCCCTGGAATCGTGGTATGCAGCGATGGCCGCTTGCCGACGGCGGCGGCCCAGGCCGTCAGCTGGGGGCGGTTCGTGCGCCAGCCCTCGCTCGCATAGCGATAGTCGAGATAACCGAGCGCGCAGGCGATCGAGATGGCGCCGATGTCGAATGCGCCCTCGAGATTCTCGCGCTCCAGTGCATCGAGGGCGGTGCGAATCTTCAGCAACTGACCGTCGACCCAGTTCTGCCAGCGCAGCTCTTTCGGGCGGACCGCGTCCTCATACCGAGTTAGTACTGCGGCGTCCATGATGCCGTCCGCGATCGCCTGGCGGCGGAGGGCTGTCCAGCGCGCCGCTCCGGCGGCGGGAAAGATACGATTGCCGCCTGCGAGCGCATCGAGGTATTCACAGATCACCGGCTAATCGTAGAGCGCCGTGCCGTCGTCGAGAACGAGCGTCGGGATCTTGCCGATCGGGTTGCTGGCGCGCACTCCGTCGTGCGGGCTCACCGGGGTCAGAGCGATGCTGCTGTGCTCGATCTTGCCGCTGAGCCCGAGCTCGTGCGCCGCAACGCACACTTTGCGGACGTAGGGTGAGGCGGGATTGAAGTAAAGCTTCATGTCTATTCCTCCACGTTACACCCGGCCGCCGATCTCATCGATATGCCGCAGCAGATCGGCCGGGTCTTCGTAGACGCGTATGGCGCCGGAGCGCTCGAGCTCGTCCTGGCCATAGCCGCCCGACAGAAGGCCCACCCCCAGGCCGCGGGCGCGTCGCGCCGCGAGCATGTCCCAGATGCTGTCACCGACAATGACGGCTGACTGGATGTCGGCGCCGACCCGCGCGGCGGCCGCCAGGAAAAGATCGGGATCGGGCTTGGCGTAGCGGACATCGTCGCGGGTGATCACCGGCACCTGTGCGGGATCGACGTGCAACGCCTCCAGATTGTACTTCGCCGAGCCCATGCGGGCGCTGGTGGCGATGGCCCAGGGGATGCGGGTCTCGGTCAGATACTGCAGCAGTGCTATCGCGCCGGGCAACGGCCGCACCCAGCGGGCGAGGCGCGCGTAGGCTTCCGCGTGTTGGCGCTGCAGCGTCTCGAGGAGGGTCGGAGTGATCTCGATCGGCGTCTCCCGCAGCAGCATCTCCGTGAAGAGACCGCCGCTCATTCCGATCTTGCGGTGGATGCGCCATACCGACAGCTCTATGCCGGCCGCGTGCAGGGCTTCCTGCCAGGCAAGGACGTGCTGGTAAACACTGTCGACCAGGGTGCCATCGAGGTCGAAGAGGAAACTGACCTTGGAGCTGCTCATCGATCCGGACCTCGGCAGAGGTAAAATGGGACTAAGCGACCCGGGCATTCTGGCGGAGGCGGAAGATGAAGAAAATAGATATTGCGGCAGGGAAAACGGCGGTCGGCAGCGGCTATCCCACCCCTTACGATGAGCCTTGCCGGCAGCGCATGCGCTTCCGTCTCGGGAATGCGGCAGGGCTGACCCAGTTCGGCGTCAATCTGCTGCGGCTACCGCCCGGCGTCTGGTCCAGCCAGCGCCACTGGCACGCTGCTGAGGACGAGTTCGTGTATATCCTCGAGGGCGAAGTCGTCCTCGTCACGGACGCCGGTGAGGAAGTGCTGCGGGCGGGCGATTGTGCCGGATTCAAGGCCGGCGACGCCGACGGGCATCATCTGCAGAACCGCACGAACGCCGACGTGGTCCTGCTGGAGATCGGCAGCCGCAATCCCGAAGGCGACTCGGTCGACTATCCTGACATCGATCTGGCGATTCGCGCGGGGGCGCGCGACTTCCTTCACAGAGATGGAACGCCGTATCCGCCGCGATCGCGGTGAGTCGCGACGGCGGCGGTCAGGCGGGCGCGGTCAGCCGCGCAATGCGCGCGAGCGCGGGTGGGTGCGAGTAGTAGAAGGCCGTGTAGAGCGGATCGGGCGTGAGAGTGCTCGCGTTCTCGCGATAGAGCTTGACGAGAGCCGAGGCCAGCTCCTGCGCGCTCGCGTGTTGGGAGGCGAAGTGGTCGGCAGCGAACTCGTGACGGCGGGACCAGAGTGAGCTGAGCGGAGTGGTGAAGAAGAGCGCGACCGGAACCGCCAGCGCGAACAGGATCAGTGCGGCGTGGGCCGACGGAGTCGGCACTCCCAGCGCCCGATAGAAGCCGGCCTTCCCGGCCAGCCAGCCGAGGAGCGCGAATCCGACCAACATGGTGACGAAGGAAACGATCAGTCGTTGGCGGACGTGCCGCAGGCGGAAGTGGCCGAGCTCGTGGGCGAGCACGGCCTCGATCTCGAGCGAGCCCAGTTGCTTGAGCAGAGTATCGAAGAACACGATGCGCTTGTGCCGGCCGATGCCGGTGAAGTAGGCATTGCCGTGGGCGGACCGGCGGGAGCCGTCGACCACGAAAACACCGCTCAAGCGGAAGCCGCAACGCTCGAGAAGTGCTTCGATGCGGCCTTTGAGCGAAGCGTCCTCGAGCGGTGAGAACTTGTTGAAGAGCGGCGCAATGAACGCCGGCCAGGCCCAGGTGATGAACAGCGTGACGACCAGCCAGCAACCGAATGCCGCCAGCCACCACCAGCGGCCGGCGTCATCCATCAGCACCAGGACGGCCAGAACCAGCGGGCCGCCGATCAGCGCCGCGAGGGCGATTCCCTTGCACAGATCGGCCAGGAAGATCATGGGAGTCATGCGGTTGAAGCCGAAGGCAGCCTCGATGCGGAAGGTGCGTAACAGCGATAACGGCAGGCCGATGATCCCGATCACGGCAGCAACCGTGCCGATCACCGCGACTCCGAGCCAGGGCTCGCGCCAGCCCGTGTGCCGCCAGAGGGCATCGATGGCTGCGATGCCGCCGCCGAC